>DASPRP010000008.1:0-100334 GCA_035624385.1 Steroidobacteraceae bacterium
GAGCGAGGCGCTGTTTCGCGCCCGTGTCCGCCCGCAGCGCGCGGCGCGCTCCCTGACCCGCGCCGAAGCCGCGCGGCTGGTGCGCGCGGTGCGCGCCGTGCTCGCCCAGGCGATCCGCGCCGGGGGCACGACGCTGCGCGATTATCTCAATGCCGAGGGCTCGCCCGGCTACTTCCGGCAGCGGCTGTACGTGTACGAGCGCGCCGGCAGCCCCTGCCGCCGCTGCGGCGCCCGGGTGCGCGCGATCACGCAGGGTCAGCGCTCGACGTATTATTGCCCGGCGTGTCAGAAGTAGGAGCGAGGGACATGAGCCGGCACATCCTGCGGCACCTCAAGAAGGTCGACCCGGTGCTGGGCGGCGTCATCCGCGCCGCCGGTCCTTATCGGCACGCACCCGAGACCGGCTGCGAGCCCTTCCAGATACTGGCGCAGGCGATCGCGCATCAGCAACTGAACGGCAACGCCGCCAACACCATCCTCGCGCGGCTCGTCGCCTCGTGCGGCCAGGGCGCTTTTCCGACGCCTGCACAGGTGCTCGCCGCCCCGGTCGAGCAGCTGCGCGCCGCCGGCTTCTCCTTCGCGAAGGTCGCCGCCTTGAAGGACCTCGCGACCAAAGCGCTCGCAGCGGTGGTTCCCGACCGCCCGACCCTCGAGGGGCTCGAGGACGCGGCGATCATCGAGCGCCTCACCGAGGTGCGCGGGGTCGGCCGCTGGACGGTGGAGATGCTCCTGATGTTCCATCTCGGCCGCCCGGACGTGCTGCCCGTCGATGACTTCGGAGTCCGCGCCGGATTTCGTGCCGCCTACGGCCTGCGCAGCCTCCCCCGTCCCAAGGCGCTGGCGGCCTGGGGCGAGCGCTGGAAGCCCTACCGCAGCGTCGCCGCCTGGTACCTGTGGCGCGCGCTCGAGCTCGCGCGCGCGGGAAAGCTGCCGGCGCCGGCGGAGCGCGTGCGCCTGCCGCGCCTCGCGAAGCGCCGGCGCGCCCGGCGCAAGGGCGGCAAGCGCGGCCACGGCAGCCGGGGGCGCCGCACAGTCTCGGCACGCGTCCGGCCGGCGCCACGCGCCAGGCGCCGGGCACCGCGCCCGCGCCGCTGATCGAATCCCGCCGCTCTCAGGTGCGCCGGCGCTTCTTGAGCGCGGCTTCCACGATCGGGTGCACGAACTCGCGCACGTCACCGCCGAGCAGGGCCACCTCGCGCACCAGCGTCGAGGAGATGAAGGTGAACTGCTCCTGCGGGGTAAGGAACACCGTCTCGATCTCGCGGTCGAGATGGCGTGTCATGTTGGCGAGCTGGAACTCGAACTCGAAATCGGACACCGCGCGCAAGCCGCGCAGGATGACGCTGACCCCGTGCTCGCGCGCAAACTCCACCGTCAGGTTCGAGTACCCGAGCACCTCCACGTTCGGCAGGTCGTGCAGCACGCGCCGCGCCAGATCCACGCGCTCGGCGAGCGGGAACAGCGGCGTCTTGTTGGGGTTGGCGGCGATGGCGATGAACACCCGCTCGAACATGCGGGACGCACGCCGCACCAGGTCCTGGTGCCCGTTGGTGATCGGATCGAACGTGCCCGGATAGACGGCGTTGAGCTTCATGCGGCCCTAAGCCCCCCCTGCCTGGCCCCGCGCGTAGAGATGATACCCGACCTCCCCGGCGCGCCTCGCTTTGAGCGCCCGCCAGGGCGGCGGCAGTGGCGGCGGACCCTCGCGCGCGCCACATTCGACATAAACGAGGGCCCCGGGGGTCAGCCAGCCGCCGCCCTCGAGCGCGGCCGCAGCCGTGGCCAGGAGCCCGGAGGCAAACGGCGGGTCGAGAAAGGCGATGTCGAACGGCCGTGCGGCGCCGGCGAGAAACCTGAGCGCATCGGCGCGCACCACCTGCGCGTCACGGGCGCCCCATTCGGCGAGCCGCGCAGAGAGCTCGCGCGCCGCGGCCGCATCGCGCTCGACGAAGGTCACGTGGGCAGCGCCGCGCGACAGCGCCTCGAGGCCGAGCGCGCCGCTGCCGGCGAACAGATCGAGGCAGCGGGCGCCCACCACGCGCGCGCCCAGCCAGTTGAACAGAGTCTCACGCACCCGGTCCGGGGTCGGACGTATCAGCGCGGCCGCCGGGAAGCGCAGCCTGCGCCCGCGCCAGCTGCCGCCGATGATGCGCAGCACGCGCGTCGCCGCGCCGCGCGCCGCAGGGGCGCTGCTGCGGGCGGCGGACTTCCGGCTCGATGCCACGGCGTTTCCTCGGGGGTGCGCACCTTGCCACGCTTCTCGCCCTAAGCGTACTCTAGGTTGCCTCGTCCAGAAGCGCACCAACAGCACCGGCGGGAGGGGTCGCGACCGGTGGGGCAGCCAGCAGCAACGTAGCTCGCGGCGATACGAAGAATACCGACCGCGGCGTGAGCCGCTCCCTGCAGGCGCGAGCGGCGCGTCACGCGGTCTTTAGAGTCAGGAGTCTTAGGGATATGCGAAACCTTACGGCGGCCGGGATTCTCGCGGTTACGTTCGCCTTTGTGGCCGGCTGCTCGGGCCACAACGACCCCATCGGGCCCACCGACACCTTTGCCGGGAACGGCAATCCCGGCGGCGCGACGCCGCCGACGCAGCCCGGGGCCGCCACCGCGCTGTTCAACTTATCGACTGGCCAGCTGCCCTACCCGTTCGATGTGTATTTCGCCGGTTCGACCGACGGCACACTGAACATCGAGCCGCCGAACCAGTTGTGGCCGGGCCAATCGGCGCTGAACGGTCTCGATGGCTTCTCGACCACCGCGCCGATTCGCGAGACCTTCAATGGTCCGATCGATACGGCCTCTCTCGGGACCCAGGGCGCCGTAGTCGTCGTTCACATCAGCACCAACAACCTCACGAAGGCGCCCGTGTCCCCCTTGCAGGGCGGAACTTTCGTACCGCTCGCAGGCTGCGTGAAGGGCAGCGCCGGGTGCACGGCCGCCAACTTTGACTACGTGGTGGGCCCGGCAGACGAGAACCCGACCATCCTCGAGATCAGCCCGCTACGGCCGCTCGCCGCCAGCACTTGCCTGCCGACCCCGCCGGCGGCGACTTCGCCCTGCGCGGCCGCCAACGGCGGCAACGGTGAGGGCTATATGGTGCTGCTGACCAAAGCCATCACGGTCGGCGGAGTCCCGGCAGTCCCGGACGCCGACTACGCCGGTTTCCAGCAGGCTCTCGCAGCAAGCGGACCGACCTGCTCCGCCATCACCAACCCGCAGGCGAATGCAGTGTGCCAACTGACCGGCGCCCACCTCGCGCTTGGGCAGGCGCTCGGGATCAACCCTGCAAACGTCGTGGTGTCCTTCAGCTTCTCGACCCAATCGACCATCGACACGCTCGCCGCGGCCGCTGCGCAGGCGACCCCGCAACAGATCAAGGTGAACTTCACCGGGCAGAACACTTCCGCGTTCCAAGGCCTCGGACACGCCGACGTGTACGTCGGCGTCATCACCCTGCCGTACTACCTGAGCAAGAGCGATCCGGACAACGGCATCTGGCAGGCCTCCGCGGCCAGCGCCCCGGATAAAGTGAGCACGTACACCACGCGCTTCAACCCGTTTCCGGTCGCAACCGTGAAGCAGCTGCAGGTGCCAGTGCTGATGACAGTGCCCAATGCCAGCTCGGGAACCACGAAGCCCGGCACCGGCTGGCCGATCGTGATCTTCCAGCACGGCTTCCCGTCGGATCGCACGAACCTGCTGGGCATTGCGGATTCCCTCGCTCTCGGGGGTATGGTCGGCATCGCGATCGATCTGCCGCTGAATGGACTCACCAAGCCGTTCAATCCGGCCGACCCGAGCACTTACCTGTATGCCATCGGTACCAACCCGCTCTATGCAAACCTCGGGCTCCCGACGGCCGACTCTATCGAGCGCACGTTCGACCTGACGACGCTCAGCAACGGCGCCGCGATCGATCCCACCGGCTCGCATTACATCGCTCAGAATCTGCTCACCACGCGCGACAACATCCGCGAGTCCTCGGTAGACTTGGTGACACTCGCAGAGTCGGTGGGCACGATCACTCTGCCCAGTGGCAGCGCGCCCTATATCGACCCGACCCAGGTGCACTACATGGGTCACTCGATGGGCGGGATCGTGGGCGCGGGTTTCCTCGCAGTGATGCCCCCGAGCGCCGTGCTCAGCGCCACGCTGGCCAATCCGGGCGGTAAGTTCATCTACCTCGGCGTCGAGTCACCCACCTTCGGTCCGAGGTTCATCCCGGTCTTCGAACAGGCGAGCGGCGGGCTACTGACGCCGGGCACCACGCCGTTCGCGCTGTTCATTCGCGACTTTCAGACGGCAATCGATTCCGCCGATCCGTGGAACTACATCGCGCTGGCGGCAGCGCAGCACCCGATCCATCTGATCCAGGTGGTCGGCACCAACCCGCCGCCGGCCGGATGCAGTGCGCAGGCCCCGGCGGCGGGCTGCCCCGACCAGGTCGTGCCGAACGATGCGACCCAACGGCTGATCGATGCGGGCGGGTTCGCCCAGTCCCATCCTCCGGGTGCATCAGGTGCGGCGCTGCATGCGTTCGTGAACTTTACCGCCGGCACCCACAGCTCGTTCCTCAACCCAGCGGCAGGCGGCCTCCCGATTACTCAGGAGATGCAGCTCGAGGCCGTCACCTTCACCGGCGCGGCGATCCCGGCATTCAGCATCCCGGCCACCACCCCGGGCACGAACCTGGTGATCGCGAATCCGACCGTGGTGCAGTAGCTGCGCCCGCCGCGCCGGACAGGCGCGGCCGCCCCTGCACCTTGCCCGCTACAATGGGCGGGATGCTCGGACGCTCCCCCAAAGACGCCGGCTCTGCGCCCTCGCGCCCCGGGTTCCTCGCGCGCCTGCGCCAGCGCCTCAATCGCGGCGACTCGTGGCTGACGCGCGATCTTGCCGAGCTCCTCAAGGGGCGCCGCATCGATGCCGGGATCCTGGAGGAGCTCGAGGCGCGCCTGCTCACCGCCGACGTGGGCGTCGAGGCGACGGCGCGCATCCTCGAGGATCTGCGGGCGCGGGTGGCACGCAACGAGCTCTCCGACTCCGCGGCGCTGATTCGTGCCCTGCGCGAATCGATTGCCGCGATCCTCGCGCCGTGCGCACAACCGCTCGTCATCGATCGTACGAAGAAGCCCTTCGTGATTCTGGTAGTGGGCGTCAACGGCTCGGGCAAGACAACCACCATCGGCAAGCTTGCGCGGCGCTGTGCCGATGAGGGCGCGCGCGTGCTGCTCGCCGCGGGCGATACCTTTCGTGCGGCCGCCATCGAGCAGCTCAAGGTGTGGGCCGAGCGCTCGGGAGCCGAGTTCGCGGCGCAGCTCCCGGGAGCGGACCCCGGCGCGGTGGTGTTCGATGCGCTCGAGGCTGCCCGCGCGCGCGGCTGCGACGTCGTGATCGCCGACACCGCGGGGCGCCTCCACAGCCAGTCGCACCTCATGGAGGAGCTGAAGAAGGTCCGCCGCGTCATTCAGCGCAGCGCGCCGGAAGCCCCGCACGAAGTGCTGCTGGTGCTCGATGCCAACCAGGGACAGAACGCGCTCGCCCAGGCGCGGCAGTTTCACGCCGCGGTCGGCGTGACGGGTCTGGTCCTCACCAAGCTCGACGGCACCGCCAAGGGCGGCATCGTGATCGCCATCGCCGAGCAGCTCGGAATCCCCATCCGCTTCATCGGGGTGGGCGAGAGTGCCGAGGACTTCGGGGAATTCGACGCCGAGGCCTTCGCCGCCGCGCTGGTCGAGGGCCCTGTGGCAGCAGCGCTCGAGGCGCGCACCCCATGATCGTCTTCGAGCGCGTCTCCAAGCGCTACGCCAACGGGCGCGAGGCGCTCAGCAACGTCAGCTTCAATGTCCACAACGGCGAGATGGTCTTCCTCACGGGGCGCTCGGGCGCCGGCAAGAGCACGGTGCTCAAGCTCATCGCGCTGCTCGAGCGGCCGACGCGCGGCTCGGTACTGGTGAACGGCAAGAACACCCGCTCGCTCAAGCCACGGCACATCGCCGCCTTCCGCCGCCGCATCGGCGTGGTGTTCCAGGACCACAAGCTGCTCGCCGACCGGCCGGTGTTCGACAACGTGGCACTGCCGCTCGCCGTAGCGGGCGCGCCGCTCAAGGAGATCGACAAGCGGGTGCGCGCGGCGCTCGACCAGGTCGGGCTCCTCGGGCGCGAGCGCGCCCTGCCGCTCGAGCTCTCGGTGGGCGAGCAGCAGCGCGTCGGGATCGCGCGCGCGGTAGTGAGCAAGCCGCCGCTCCTGATTGCGGATGAGCCGACCGGGAATCTCGACCCCGACCTGTCGCTCGAGGTGATGCGCCTCTTCCGGCGCTTCCAGGACGTCGGCGTCACGGTGGTGGTCGCGACCCACGACCTGCACATCGTGCGCGAGTTCGGCCAGCGGGTGATCGCGCTCGAGGGCGGTCACGTGCTCGGCGACGCGCCCGACTCGCTGCCGAGCGTGGTGGCGACCCGATGAGCCTCGGCGTCACCTTCACCCGCCACCTGCAGGCGCTCTTCGGATCGCTCGGCCGCCTGGCGCGCAGCCCGCTGTCGACGCTCCTGACGCTGCTCGTGATCGCGCTCGCCCTGGCGCTGCCCGTCAGCCTCAAGGTGTTCGTGAGCAACGCCCAGGCCGCCACCGGCAACTTCGGCAACGCCATCGACCTCTCCGTGTACCTGAAGACCGACGTGCCGCTCGCCAAGGCGCAGCAGCTCGCGGCTGCGGCGCGCGCGCGCGCCGACGTCGCCGAGGTGACGCTCATACCGGCGGACAAGGGCCTCGAGGATTTCCGCACCTACTCGGGATTCGGCGACGCTCTGGCCGCACTCAAGCAGAACCCGCTGCCGCACATGCTGCACGTACGCCCGCGCGCCACGGCGAGCTCGCCGGCGGCGCTCGAGGCGCTGCGCGGCTACTTCAGCGCCTGGCCGGAAGTCGAGCTGGTCCAGGTGGATTCGCAGTGGGTGCTGCGTTTCAACGCGATTCTGGAGGTCCTGCGGCAGCTGCTGCTGATGGCGGCGGCGCTGCTCGCCATCGGGGTGCTCGCCGTGATCGGCAACACCATCCGGCTCGAGATCGCGGGCCGGCGCGCCGAGATCGAGGTGATCAAGCTCGTCGGCGGCTCGAATTCCTTCGTGCGCCGCCCGTTTCTCTACACGGGCTTGCTCTACGGCTTGGGCGGTGCGCTGCTGGCGTGGGGAATCATCGCGCTCGCGATCGCGCTCCTCGGAGAGTCGGTGGCCAACCTGGCGCGCCTCTACGGCAGCCGTTTCGAGCTGCGCGGTCCGTCTGCCGAGGAGATCGGCACGCTGCTCGCGGCGGGTGCGGCGCTCGGCTGGCTCGGGGCGTGGATCTCGGCCGCGCGGCATCTGCGCAGCATCGAGCCGCGCGCCTGAGGAGGCGTGGGCTCCACGGATTCAGGTGGCCGCGGGTGCGGCGGCGGACTCGGGTGCAGCGCCCGTCTGGCCGTGCAGGTGCTCGGCGCTCTCCATCCAGCGGCGGATGCGGCGCGCGTCGGCGACGCGGCTGCGCTTGCCGTAGGAGTTGAGCAGCACGATCACCACGGTGCGTGCCTCGATGATGGTCTGCATGACGAGGCAGCGGCCGGCCTCGGCGATGTAGCCGGTCTTCTGGACTACGATGTCCCAGTCGGGCTTCGAGGTGAGCGAATCGGTGCTGCGGTAGGTGAGCACGTGGCGCCCGACGCGCACCTCGTAGCTCGTATCGGTGGAGTATTCGCGGATGGCCGGCACCTTCGCCGCCGCCATCACCAGCTTGGATAGATCCTCGGCGCTCGCGACATTCTCATCCGAGAGTCCGGTCGGCTCGACGAAGCGCGCGCTCGTCATGCCGAGCACGCGCGCCTTGGCATTCATGGCGGCCACGCATGCCTCGAGGCCGCCCGGGAAATTGCGTCCGAGCGCGTGCGCTGCGCGGTTCTCCGATGCCATGAGCGCCAGATGCATGAGGTCGCCGCGCGAGAGCTCGACCCCGGGCGTCAGGCGCGAGAAGGTCCCCTTGCCGTGCCCGACGTCCTCGGTAGTGATCTCGAGGGTCTCATCGAGCGGCTGGCCGGCTTCCATGACCACGAGCGCGGTCATGAGCTTGGTGATCGAGGCGATCGGCATGGCGACATCCGAGCGCCTCGCGTACAGGACGGAGGAGCCGGTGGCATCGAGCACTAGCGCCGCGCTCGAGCGCAGCGCGGGCTCCTTGGCCGAAGAGTGTGCCGGGTACGGCATGTGCACGCGCAGCGCCCCGCCCTGACTCTGCGCCGCGGCAGCCCCTGCGAACAGCAGGCAGACAACTCCCGTGATCCATGCGCTGCGACCCTGATTCATCGACCCGTTGCCTCGCTCCCGGCTCAGGCTTTCATTTGAGTCTATCAAATCACGGCCTTATGTCATGCGGGCGTGACGCACTCTTAACTTTCGGCGCAGGCCAGCGCTGCCGTTGCCGGCGCGGGAAGTGCCGCACACGAGCCGCGGTCATAAGCTATGCGGTGTGTGACGCGCTCCACTCTAACGGGGCCAGAGCCAGCCGAAGGTTCCAGCGGTGAGCGAGGCGTAGATCAGCCCATCGAAGGCTGCCTTGAGAGTCAGTCGCCAGGAGCGGCTGTACCAGATCGAGAGCTGGCACAGTGCGAGCGAGTAGCCGATGAAGGCGGTGGCGCCGCCGATCTGGAAGACCCTGAGGTACGGCGCTCCCTGTCCGAGGGCGTGACCGGTCACGTAGGCCGTGAAGATGCTGGTCACGATCAGGTAGATGAACCACTGAGCGAGCTTTGATCCCATCCGGAACATGCCGTTCGGCATGACGGTCATGATCGCCACCGGCCCCTGGGTGAGCTTCTCCTGGAACTCCGGGGACCTCATCTCGTCTCTGCCACCGGGCCGGGGCAGGAAGTAGTCGCCGGGCGGAATGGCGAAGGGCCGCAGCGCCTTGAGCACCTCCTCTTCCCTGGGCATCCTCGGAAAGTCGCTCTTGTGCCAGAGCGGCGCCATGTGAATCACCGAGCTCGCCACGAAGACGATGACGGCGGCAAGGAGGATCGGCAGCCAAAGCGCAGCGAGACTGATCATGGGGCCCCCTTCGGTTTCTTATCGGGCGTCGAGCGGCGGGACTCTAATCGAAGGGTGGCCGGAGGAGGAACCCCCGGCCCTCCCGGATGGGGGATTCCCCAGGCCAGAAGAGGCGCCCAAGCTATTGTCCCTAAAGGCTTATTGTCGAGCTCCGGGAGGAACTTCCGGGGCCTTTAGCACTCCAACGAGGCGATTGCTAGAATGTCTATCCAATCGAGGGGAGATTCGATGACTGCAGGTACCGCGTTGGTTGCCCGCATGGGCGATCAGGCACTCGCCGGCCCACTCGGGAGTCTGGACGCCTATCTCGAGCGCGTCAGCCGCATCCCGGTGCTCACCCGCCAGGAAGAGCGCGCTCTCGCCGAGCGCTTCCGCTCGCAGGGCGATCTCGACGCCGCCCGCGAGCTCGTGCTGTCGCACCTGCGCTTCGTCGTGCACATCGCACGCGGCTATAGCGGCTACGGGCTGCCGGTGGGCGATCTCATCCAGGAAGGCAATGTCGGCCTCATGAAGGCCGTCAAGCGCTTCGACCCGGCGCTCAACGTGCGGCTCGTGTCCTTCGCGGTCCACTGGATCCGCGCCGAGATCCACGAGTACGTACTGCGTAACTGGCGGCTGGTGAAGATCGCCACCACCAAGGCGCAGCGCAAGCTGTTCTTCAACCTGCGCCGTCTGAAGAAGAATCTCAGCTGGCTGTCGGCCGAGGAGACCGCCGCGGTGGCCCGCGACCTCGGCGTGACCCCGGGCGAGGTCACCGAGATGGAGAAGCGCCTCGCCGCGCGCGACCTGTCCTTCGACCCGACGCCCGAGGCGGACGAGGAGGAGAGCTACGGTCCCGCCGCCTATCTGCCGGCGCCGGATTCCGATCCGGCCGCCGCGGTGGAGGAAGCGGAGAGCGCCGACGACAGCACGACGCGCCTGAAGAGCGCGCTCGCCCGACTCGACGCCCGCAGCCGCGACATCGTCGAGCGGCGCTGGATGTCCGAGGGCAACAAGGCGACGCTGCACCAGCTCGCGGACAAGTACGGTGTGTCCGCCGAGCGCATCCGCCAGATCGAGTCGAGCGCTTTGGGCAAGCTGCGCGGCCTGATGGCCGCCTGAGGCCGCCGCCCGGACGACGTTCCCTTGAGCGCAGCCGGCAAAAACGACGCTTTTTGCCGGCGGCCAACGGAGTAAGGTCCGCTGAAATCACTTCCTGTGATTTCAGTCGGTAGAATAACGGCATGCGTACCGTAGCGCAGTGGCTCGGCGAGTACGGCGCCAGCCACCAGAACCCCGCCAACAAGCTCCTGCACTGGCTGTGCGTTCCGCCGATCGTGCTCGCGGTCATGGGCTTTCTTTGGTCGCTGCCGGTGCCAGCGGCGTTCGCCGCCGCCTCGCCCTGGCTCAACTGGGCGACGCTCGCGGCGGCGGCGGCGCTCGTCTACTACTTCGCGCTCTCCCCGGCGCTTGCTGCCGGGGTGCTGCTCGCATTCCTGGTACTGCTGCTCGCCACGCAGGCCCTGGCGCAGCTGCCCTGGCCCCTTTGGGTCAGCTCGCTCGTGATATTCGTCGTGGCCTGGATCGGTCAGTTCGTCGGCCACGCCGTCGAGGGCAAGCGCCCCTCGTTCTTCAAGGACCTGCAGTTCCTGCTGATCGGTCCGCTGTGGCTGCTCGCCGCGGCCTACCGCCGCTTCGGGCTGCCGTACTGACGCGCGGCGCGTCTCAAGCGGCGCTCGCCGCCGCGCGCACTGCCTCCGCAACCTTCGCGTGCAGCTCGCGGTCGAGCGCGTCCGGCACCAGCTCGTCATCGCGCGCCTGCGCGGCGATGGCGTCCGCCGCCGCGATCAGCATGGCGTCCGAGAAGCGCCTGGCGCGCGCCTGCAGCGCACCCTTGAACAGCCCCGGATAGGCGAGCACGTTGTTGATGCCCTTGCCGTCGGCCGCGTAAGCCGCGCCGCGCTCGCGTGCCACGAGCGGCTCGATCTCCGGATCGGGATTCGACAGCGCCAGAATGACCTGACCCTTGCGGACCGACTCCGGCTTGATGAGACCCTTGACGCCGGTCGTGGCGATGACGATATCGGCACGGCGCATCACCGCCTCCAGCGTCGTGCCTTCGCCGCCGAGCGCCTCGAGCCGTGCGACGGCGCGCGCATCGAGGTCCGTACCGATGATGCTCCCGACACCGACGGCGCGCAGCAGCCGTGCGATCCCGGTGCCCGCAGCTCCCAGACCGATCTGGCCCACGGTGCTCGTGGTGAGGTCGAGGCCGGCGTGGCGCGCGGCGTTGCGGAGAGCGGCGAGGGTCACCACCGCGGTGCCGTGCTGGTCGTCGTGCAGGACCGGCTTCTCCAGCCGCCGCTGCAGCTCCTGCTCGATCGCGAAGCATTCGGGCGCGGCGAAATCCTCGAGCTGGATGGCCCCGAACGACAGCTCGATCCCCAGGATGATCGGCACCACCCGCTCGGGCTCAGTCTCGGTCATCAGGATCGGCACGCCGTTCAGCTCGACCAGGTCGGCAAAGAGCGCCGCCTTGCCCTCCATGACCGGGAGTCCCGCGAGCGGGCCGACGTTGCCGAGCCCGAGCACCGCGGTGCCGTTGGTGATGATGGCGACGGTGCGATCGAGGGCGGTGAAATCGTGCGCGGCTTCGGGGTTGTCGCGAATGGCGAGCGACACGCGCGCCACGCCCGGCGTGTAGACGTCGCGCAGCATCTGTTGCGAGGTGATCGGGGCGCTGGCGACCGTGCGGATCTTGCCGCCGCGGTGCCGGTTGAACACCCGGTCGGACTTGCCGACGAAGCGCGCGATCGGCAGCTGCCCGATGCGCTCGTAGAGGCTGCGGTCCGTCTCCTCGTCCATGTCGACGGTGATCTCCCAGAGCGTCCGGCCCTGCTCGCGCCGCAGCGCCGTCAGATGCTCGATCGTGAGGCCCGCATCGGCGATCACCTGCAGCACCCTGGCGAGACTGCCCGGCCGGTGCATGGTCTCGACCATGAGAATCTCGGGAATCTTCATGAGGACGCCCCCCGCGACCGGCCCTGCCGGTAGGATACGATACGCGCCCGCGCCCGCATCGAGGAGTGCCCTCCGTGGCCAAAGCCGCCGAATCCCTCAAGCCCGCAGCGAGGGCATCCGCCCTCGATCCGCTCGATCTCTACGGGGTGCGCGCCGCGCTCACCGCGGAGGAGCGGCTGGTGCAGGACTCGGTCGCCCGGCTCACCGATGAGGAGGTGCTGCCGATCATCCAGCGCTGCTTCGAGGAGCATCGCTTTCCGCGGGAGCTGATCCCGCGGCTCGCGAGCCAGGGACTGCTCGGCTCCTCCTTGAGCGGCTACGACTGCGCCGGGCTCAACGCCATCTGCTACGGACTCATCTGCCAGGAGCTCGAGCGCGGGGATTCCGGCATCCGCAGCTTCGTGTCGGTGCAGTCGTCGCTGTGCATGTACCCGATCTTCGCCTACGGCTCCGAGGAGCAGAAGCAGCGCTACCTCCCGCGCATGGCGCGCGGCGAGGTGATCGGCTGCTTCGGTCTCACCGAGCCGCAAGGCGGCTCGGATCCCGCGAACATGAAAACGCATGCGCGGCGGCGCGGCACCGACTGGGTGGTGAACGGCGCGAAGATGTGGATCACCAACGGTGCGATCGCCGACCTGGGCGTCATCTGGGCCATGACACCCGAGGGCATCCGCGGCTTCCTGATCGAGAAGGGCACGCCAGGATTCTCCGCCCCCGAGATCCACCACAAGTTCTCGCTGCGCGCCTCGGTAACCGCGGCGCTCTACTTCGACAACGTGGTCGTGCCGGACTCGCAGCTGCTCCCGGGCGTCGTGGGTCTGAAGGGTCCGCTGTCCTGCCTCACCCAGGCGCGCTACGGCATCGCCTGGGGAGTCATCGGTGCCGCCCAGGCGTGTCTCAGGCAGCTGCTCGATTACACCGCGACGCGCGAGCTCTTCGGCCGGCCACTCGCCGCCAATCAGACCATTCAGGTCCGCCTTGCGGACATGGCCCGCCGCATCACCACCGCGCAGCTCCTGGCTTTGCAGCTCGGGCGCATGAAGGACTCAGGCACCATGACGCCGGCGCACGTGTCGCTCGCCAAGTGGAACAACTGCCGCATGGCGCTTGACGTGGCGCGCGACTGCCGCGACATACTCGGGGGCGCCGGCATCAGCGCCGAGTTCGCCCCGATCCGCCACATGCTCAACCTCGAGAGCGTCATCACCTACGAAGGCACCGAGACCATCCACCAGCTCACGATCGGGCGCGAGCTGACCGGCATCAACGCCTTCTGAGCCCGGGGACGGCGGCGGCTCACTTTGCGGTGATCGCCGACATCACCGCCGGGTTCACCAGGTAGAACGCGATCGAGAGGATGATCAGATAGGCGAGCAGGATGAACGTCCAGCCCATGTTGTGGCGGATGACATCCCCTTCCTTGCGCACGAACTTGCTGGTCGAGACGCCGACGCTCGCGGTCTGCGGCGCCACCGGCTTGCCGATCTCCGCGCCCACCGAGCTGAGCGATGGCAGCAGCAGCGGCGGCATGCCGAGCTGCGCGCCGACCAGCGCCTGGAACTTGCCGAACATGGTATTCGTCGAGGTGTTCGAGCCCGAGAGCGCGACCCCGATGAAGCCGAGGATCGGACAGACGATGACGAAGGCGGTGCCGAGGCTCGAGAAGCCCTTGGCGAGTGAGGCCGCCATGCCTGAGTAGTTGAAGGTCTGGGCGAGCCCGAAGATGAACACCCCGACCAGCAGTGCACCCCACATCTGGTGGAAACTGCGCCGGAAGACCTCCCCGATCTGGCCGCCCTTCAGGCGCCCCATCGCGATGAGCAGCAACACCACGATGATCCAGACCGTGAGGATCGCGGTGCCCGCGATGTAGGGGGCGAAGTTGAAGGCCACGGTGACGCTCGGCTTGGCGGCCGTGCAGGTGGCGGCAAGCGCCGAGCAGCCGACGGCCTGCACCTTGAGCCAGCTGACCTTCGGCAGGCTCGACCACGGGCCGGTCCAGGCCGCGACCACGACGAGCAGTACGACAAACGGCAGCCAGGCCTGCAGCACTTCGCCGAACTGCAGCCCGTGGCCCTGCGTCTGCCGGGCGGTGGCAGCATCGACCGGCACGCCTCCATAGCCGAGCGTCGTCTTCGGCTGCCAGACCTTGAGCAGTACCAGCAACGCGACGAAGCAGACGATGGCGCCGGCCACATCGGGCAGGTACGGCCCCCAGTAGCGGGCCACCGGGTACTGACCGGCGATGTAGCCGAGCGAGCCCACCACGGCGAGCGGCCAGCCACCCTTCATGCCCTCCTTGCCCGAGACCAGGTACAGGAGCACCCATGGCGGCAGCAGCGCCAGCACCGCCACGATAGTGCCGACCGAGCCCGAAAGCGCCAGCAACGGATAGTTGGTGACGGCGGCGAGCGCGATGATCGGCGCGCCGAGGGCGCCGTAGGAGACCGGCGCGTTGTTGGCGATCGCCGCGACGCGGATCGCGTTCAGGTCCGAGATGCCGAGCGAGATCAGGATCGGCGCCACCACCGCCCACGGATAGCCGAAGCCGACCAGGCCCTCGAGCAGCGCGCCGAAGGCCCATGCGAACAGCATGGTCTGCACGCGCACGTCGAGGCTGCCCTTGCTGATGAGCCAGCGGCGGAAGTTCTCGAACAGCCCGCTCACCGACAGGGTGTTGAACAGCATCATTCCCCAGAAGGTGATCCAGTCGACGTTCCACACGCCGGTGGCCGCCCCGTAGACGTAGGCGTGCGAGCCCTGATCCATGGGCATCTTCCACACCGCGAGCGCCAGCACGAAGGTGATGACAGAGCCGATCAGGGTCGCGAGCCACGCCGGCCAGCGGAACACGGCCAGCATGACCAGGAGCGAGACGACCGGGATCAGCGCCACGAGGCACGTGATCGTCAGATTGTCGAGCGGATCGAGCACTTGGGTGAACATGAGCTATCCCCTCAGTGGGCGGCGCGATGGGCGTTTCTTCAGGTTCGCGGCGCTTTAGCTTCTTGTGGTTGCGACTGCTCCTGGTGGATACAACACCAGCGCGTCCGGCGCTTGAGGCAGGACAACCTAGCACGGCCGGGGGAGCGGCTCAACGTTCCTTAGCGCGCGCGCTGTGCCCCGCGCGCGGCGCCGCGCGTCAGTGCGGCCACACCACGCTGCCGGCGAGCAGCATCAGCAGCGCGAGCCAGTCGGCGAGCGTGCCCCGGGGCCGCCAGCAGCGCGCGGCAGGTGCGGTGGGCGGGGCGGGTCCGATACTCATGAGGAGGCATGTTGCCCACCGGGCATTGCCCGGGCGCGGCGCCAATCGGGCGGGGCACCGGCCAAATGTGGCGGATTGTGGCGGCGGCGGCATGGCGATTCGGTGAAGCACGACGCTTTAACCGGCCGCGCGCCGGCGGTAGCCTGTTGACTTCATGAAGCGCCTGATCGCCATCGTCGAGGACGAAGCCGCCATCCGCGACAATTACGCCGCCGCGTTCGCGCGCGAGGGCTACGCGGTCCGTACCTACGCCAACCGCACGCAGGCCATGAGCGCCTTCGCGGCCCGCCTCCCGGACCTCGCCGTCATCGACATCTCGCTCGAGGACGAGCCCGAGGGGGGATTCGAGCTGTGCCGGCAGCTGCGCGCGCTCTCGCCGGTACTGCCGATCATCTTTCTGACCGCGCGCGACAGCGAGCTCGATGCGGTCTCGGGTCTGCGGCTCGGCGCGGACGATTTCCTCACCAAGGACCTGAGCCTCGCGCACCTGTCGGCGCGCGTGAACGCGCTGTTCCGCCGCGTCGATGCCCTGCGCAAGCCCGAGCAGGCGGGCGACGTGCTGCGGCGTGGGCCGCTCACGCTCGACACCGAGCGCATGCAGGCGCAGTGGGACGGCAAGGTGGTGCTGCTGTCGCTCACCGAGTTCTGGATCGTGCACGCGCTGGCGCGTCATCCCGGCCACGTGCGCAACCGCCAGCAGCTCATGGACGCCGCCAACGTCGTGCTCGACGACAACACCATCACCTCGCACGTGAAGCGCATCCGCCGCAAGTTTCAGGGCGCAGATCCGCGCTTCGACGCGGTGCAAACCGTCTACGGCATGGGCTACCGCTGGGTCGAGTAGCGTCGCGACGATGTCGCTGCGGTTGAAGTTGCTGCTGCTCGGCCTGCTCACGCTGGTGCTGCCGTGGGCCGGCTGCCGTTACGCCCGCGAGATGGAGTCGGCGCTGCGCGAGGGCGAGCAGACCTCGCTCCAGTCGGTCGCCGAGACGCTCGCGACCTCGCTCGAAGGACGGCTGGATCTGCTCTACCGCGCGCCCCAGGGCGGTGACTCGCAGGATGCGGCAGCGCTGCTCGAGAGCGGACCCTATGACCTCAAGCCTGTGGCGCTCACCGCGGCGCCGCTCGTCGACGGCTACTCCGAGGACTGGCCGCGGGACGCTGCTGCATGGGCCTGGTACGAGAAGGACGCCGCGCACCGCTTCGGCGTGCTCACCGGGGTCTATGAGCGCGTGCTCTACCTGCTGCTCGAGGTGCGCGATGAGCACCCGGTATTCGACGCTGCGGGTGCGAGCCCCCTCGATGCGCGCGCCACCGGCGACCGCGTCTGGCTCGGCTTTCAGGACCCGCAGGGCGGTGAGCGCCAGGTGTTCCTCGCCGCGACCGGCCCCGGCGCGATCACTGCGCGCTACATCGAGAGCGGCGAGTACGGCCAGCAGCTCGCGCAGCTCGAGCCGCGCATCCGCGGAGTGTGGCAGTTGAGTCCCGGCGGCTATCGCCTGGAGCTGCGCGTGCCGCTCTCCATGCTCGGCGCTGGCTTCGGCGTGCTCATCGACGATCGCGACGTGCGCGGCGGAGCGCCGTTGAGCTACGGGAGCCTGCATCCGGACGACCTGCGCACGCTCGGTCATCTGATCGTCGCCGCTCCCGAGCTCACCGGCTACCTCGCGCAGTTCTCACAGCCGGGACTGAAGCTCGCGGTGGCGACGCCCGGCGGGCAGGTGCTCGCGCGCGTCGACGAGCTGAAGCGTGTCGCGGAGCTCGCTCCCGCACCGCCGCTGATCGCGCGGCTCTACCGGCGCTTCGTCGATCAGCCGGGCGCGCAGCCGCCGATCGAGGCGCGCGTGTCCGTCTACGACCGCGAGCATCGCACCGTGATCGGCACGCTCGAGGTGACGCAGACGCCCGACCGCTGGCTGCGCCTGCGCGACCGTGCTCTCACCCGCATGCTCAACTTCACGCTCGCAACCTCGATCGTCGTGGTGCTCGCCATGTTCGCCTTCGCCGTGTGGCTGGCGCTGCGCCTGTCGCGGCTGCGGCAGGCGAGCGAGTCGGCGCTGACCCGCGCCGGGCTCATCGCGAGCTTCCCCGACACCGAGGCGCGCGACGAGCTCGGCGATGTGGCGCGCAGCTTCTCGAGGCTCCTCGGCCGGCTCAATGAATACACCGGCTACTTGCGCACGCTCGCCGGCAAGCTCGCCCACGAGATCCGGACCCCGCTCACCATCGTGCGCTCCTCGCTCGAGAACCTCGAGGCCGAGCAGGTTCCCTCCTCCGCCCGCGCCTATCTCGAGCGCGCCCGCCAGGGGAGCGAGCGCCTGAACGCCATTCTCCTCGCCATGGGCGCGGCGACGCGCGTCGAGGAGGCGATCGGCGGCGCCGAGCGCAGCCGTTTCGATCTGGTCCCGCTCATCGAATCGGCGGTGGCGGCCTACCGCGGCGCCTTTACCGAGCGGCGCTTCGCCGCCGAGCTCCCACCCGGGCCCGTGATGATGGACGGTGCCCCGGACCTCATCGTGCAGATGCTCGACAAGCTCATCGACAACGCCGTGGATTTCAGCCCCGTGGGGTCGAGCATCACGGTGCGGTTGCGGCTCGCAGCGCCCGAGGCGGTTCTCGAGGTCGACAACCTGGGTCCCCCGCTGCCCTCCGAGGCGGGGCGGCTGTTCGAGTCGCTGTGGCAGTCGCGCGGCGACGGCAACGGCCGGCCGCATTTCGGCCTCGGGCTCTACATCGTGCGACTTATCGCCGAGTTTCACGGGGGCTCAGCCTCCGCGAGCAATCTCCCCGACGGCTCCGGAGCGCGGTTCTCCATCCGCCTGGCCCTCCCGGCCTGATCCTGGGGCTTTCCCCAGGCGGCGGGGCTGGCGAGGGCGGGGAACTCCTTCGGGAGTCCCCTACCCGAGTGTCGGTTTCCTGCTACATGGTTTTTTTGCTTGGAACCAGTATAATTTCTTCACGGAAACCTCCGTCCGTAAAGGATTTTAAGCATTCCCACGGGATGCACCGTTACGGCGGTGATGCGTACAAGCAAAGCACCTGAAAGGATCTAAAAAAGAGAAAACTCGGGGATCGACGCGGGCACGGGTAAGACAGCAGCTACCTTTTAGCACTGTCAGGAACGGTACAACGCGTGGAGAACCACGCGGGCCTCGCGATAGAAGCCGGAGCTGCGCTCCATTACGTTTCAGCCGGGAAGTTTAGATGCTCGTGACGACGCGACATGCCGGTGGGCCGGTGCCGGAATCGTCTTGAATCCGGAGTACGGGCGCCCGGAAGTAGCTGACAGCGAGCCACCGGGTCGGTTGAAGGGAATGTGCATGTGAAACCCCGCTCTCACGAGCGGGGTTTTTTTTCGTGCGGGGGGAGATTCGCATTATTGTCGTCGGGCGCTGCGCCCAGCATCATTCGTACATGCCGAAGCTCGCGTGGCTGCTGATCAGCGCGACGTGGCTCCCCGGAGCGGCCTTCTCCGAGGACCTGCCCGCGTCCCCGTGCGTGGACGCGCTGGAGCAGGTCGCGACCCTGAAGACGGACGTGGCCGTCTACAAACAACTGCCCGGCGACCAGCGCCACTATCTCAAGGATGCCGACCGCCCGGCCGAGCTCGCGCGCATCAGCAAGATTGTCGCCGCCTCCTGCAGCAGCGATCCGACCGTGCAGGCGGCGCAACACGCCGCCGCCGAGCGCCTGCATACCGCGCGCTCCCCGGAATGTGCGGTCGAGCGCGACAAGCTTTCCGCCATGGAGCATCCGGATTCCCGCGAGTCCCGTGACAGCATTGCGGCTCAGCGCAAGCTGGTGGCCGACCAGTGTCCGGCGGTTCCCATGGCGGGTGTATGGCTTCTGCAGATGGTCTGGGCCAAGCCTTAGATGATGCGGCTCGGCTTCTAGAGAGGTGTATCAACGCACCTCGAGGAGCCCGAGGATCCCCTTCGCCGCCTCGCGGCCCTCGAACACCGCGGTCACGACCAGGTCCGAGCCGCGCACCATGTCGCCGCCGGCAAAGACTCTCGGATGCGTCGTCTGGAACGCGTTGCGCGCTCCCGCGGAGACGCGTACGCGGCCGTTGTCGTGCAGGCGGATGCCGTGAGCCTCGAGCCACTCAGGCGGGCTCGGCAGGAAGCCGAAGGCGATGATGACGGCATCGGCCGGCACGATCTGCTCGCTCCCGGGAATCGGCTGCGGCACGCGCCGGCCGCGCGCGTCCGGGGACCCGAGCGCGGTCTCGACGAGCTTCACTCCCTCGACGTGCTCGGCGCCCAAGATCTCGATCGGCTGGCGGTTGAAGAGGAACTCGACGCCCTCCTCGCGGCTGTTGCGGTAGTCGCGGCGCGAGCCCGGCATGTTGTCCTCGTCGCGCCGGTAGGTGCAGGTGACCGATTCCGCTCCCTGGCGCACCGCGGTGCGGTTGCAGTCCATGGCGGTGTCGCCGCCCCCGAGCACCATGACGCGCCTGCCCGCCATGCTGATGAGCGCGCGCTCGGCGCCCTGGAATCCGAGCTCGTGGTGAATGTTGGAGATCAGGTAGGGGAGCGCCGCGTATACGCCCGGGAGCTCCTCCCCGGCGAATCCGCCTCTCACGGCGGTGTAGGTGCCCATGCCGAGGAACACCGCGTCGTACTCCGCCAGCAGCGCGTCGAAGGCGACGTCGCTGCCGACCTCGGTGCCGAGGCGGAACTCGACCCCCATGCCTTCCATGATCTCGCGGCGCTTCTCCACGACCTCCTTCTCGAGCTTGAAGGGCGGGATGCCGAAGGTCAGGAGTCCGCCGATGCGCGCATGGCGGTCGAAGACTACGGGAGTGACGCCGTTGCGCACCAGGATGTCGGCGCACCCCAGGCCCGCGGGTCCCGCGCCGACGATGGCGACGCGCTTGCCCGTCGGTCGTACGTTCGACATATCGGGCTTCCAGCCGCGCTTCAGCGCCTCGTCGGTGATGTACTTCTCGATCGCGCCGATGGTGACGCTGCCTAAACCGTCGTTCAGCGTGCAGGCGCCCTCGCACAGACGATCCTGCGGGCAGATGCGCCCGCACACCTCGGGCAGCGAGTTGGTTCGGTGCGAGAGCTCCGCCGCCTCGAAGAGATTGCCCTCCTCGATCAGCTTCAGCCAGTTCGGGATGTAGTTGTGGACCGGGCACTTCCATTCGCAGAACGGGTTGCCGCAGGCGAGGCAGCGGCCGGCCTGGCTGGCCGCGCCCGCCGCATCGAAGGGCGCATAGATCTCGCGGAAATGCCTGACGCGCGCTTCTACCGGGCTCTTCGCCGGGTCGGCGCGCGGCACGTCGAGGAACTGCAGATTCCTGTCAGCCATGGGCGCTGCGGTTGCCGCCGCCTCAGGCCGCGCGCCGCAGGTTCTCGATCAGCGAGTCGATCGAGGCCGCCTTCGGCTTCACCACCCAGAACTTCGGCAGGTAAGTGCGCAGGTCGTTGACGATCTCGCGGGCCCAGTCGCTGCCGGTCTCGGCGACGTGGCGCTCGAGCAGCCCCTCGAGATGCTGCACGTGCGACTGCATGGCTTCCGGGTGGATGCGGCTGATGTCGATGAGCTCGTGATTGTAGCGGTCGACGAAGTTGCGCTCGAGATCGAGCACGTAGGCGAAGCCGCCGGTGAAGCCGGCGCCGAAGTTCACCCCGGTGCGGCCGAGCACGCACACCGCGCCACCGGTCATGTACTCGCAGCAGTGGTCCCCCGCCCCCTCGATCACCGCGAGCGCGCCGGAGTTGCGCACGGCGAAGCGCTCGCCGGCGACCCCGGCGGCGTACAGCTCGCCGCCGGTGGCGCCGTACAGGCAGGTGTTGCCCATGATCACGGTCTCGCGCGGCGTGAAGCGCGCCCCCGCCGGATGGCGCAGCACGATGCGGCCCGCCGCCATGCCCTTGGCGACATAGTCGTTCGCGTCGCCCTCGAGGTAGAGGTTGAGGCCCCCCGCGTTCCACACGCCGAAGCTCTGGCCGGCGTTGCCGCGGCAACGCACGATGAGCGGCGCATCCTGCATGCCGTAGCTGCCCCAGCGCCGCGCGATCTCGCCCGAGACGCGCGCCCCGATCGAGCGGTTGAAGTTACTGAGCTCGTAAGCCCACTCGCCGCCGGACCTCGCCTCGATCGCCGGCAGCATGTCGCGCACCATGCGCTCGGCGAGCTCGCCCTTGTCGAAGGGCGCGTTCGCGGGCGTGGTGCAGAACTGCGGCGCCGTGGGTGCGAGTCCCGCATCCGCGAGGATCGGCGCGAGATTGAGCTTGCGCTGGCGCGCCGTCGCGCCGGGCAGCACCTCGAGGTGCTCGGTGCGGCCGATGATCTCCGCGAGGCTGCGCACGCCGAGCGCGGCGAGGATCTCGCGCACCTCCTCGGCGACGAAGCGGAAATAGTTGATCACCATCTCCGGCAGCCCGGTGAAGTACTTCGAGCGCAGCACGTTGTGCTGGGTCGCGACCCCGGTAGCGCAGTTGTTGAGGTGACAGATGCGCAGGTACTTGCACCCGAGCGCCACCATGGGCGCAGTGCCGAAGCCGAAGCTCTCGGCGCCGATGATGGCGGCCTTGACCACGTCGAGCCCGGTCTTAAGTCCGCCATCGGTCTGCAGCCGCACGCGATGGCGCAGGTCGTTCGCGCGCAGTGTCTGGTGCGTCTCGGCGAGCCCGAGCTCCCACGGCGTGCCCGCGTACTTGATCGAGGAGAGCGGGCTCGCGCCCGTACCGCCATCGTAGCCCGAAATCGTGATGAGATCGGCGTACGCCTTGGCGACCCCGGCGGCCACGGTGCCGACTCCGGGCTCGGCGACCAGCTTTACCGACACGAGCGCGGCGGGGTTCACCTGCTTGAGGTCGAAGATCAGCTGCGCCAGGTCCTCGATGGAGTAGATGTCGTGGTGCGGCGGGGGCGAGATCAGCCCGACGCCGGCGCGCGCGAAGCGCAAGCTCGCGATCATGTCGTTGACCTTGTGGCCGGGGAGCTGTCCGCCTTCGCCCGGCTTGGCTCCCTGGGCGATCTTGATCTGCAGCACCTCGGCGTTCACCAGGTACTCGGGCGTCACCCCGAAGCGCCCCGAGGCCACCTGCTTGATCTTGGAGTTCCTCTCGGTGCGGTAGCGCGCCGGATCCTCGCCGCCCTCGCCGGAGTTGGAGCGCGCGCCCAAGCGGTTCATGGCGATGGCGAGCGCTTCGTGGGCTTCCGGGGAGAGCGCGCCCAGGGACATCCCGGCGCTGTCGAAGCGCGCCAGGATCGCCTCGGCCGGCTCGACCTCCTCGAGCGGTACCGCCCGCGCGCCGGGCTTGAGCGCGAGCAGGTCGCGCAACGTCGACGCCGGCCGCTCGTTCACCAGCTGCGCGAATTGCCGGTAGTGATCCGCGTCCCCCGAGATCACCGCGGCCTGCAGCGCCGCGATCACGTCGGGGTTGTACATGTGATACTCCCCGCCGTGCACGTACTTGAGGAGTCCGCCCTGCGCCAGTGACTCGCGCGGATCCCAGGCGCGCGCGGCGAGCTCCTTCAGGTCCGCCTCGAGATCATCGAAGTCGGCGCCGCCCACGCGGCTCTCCGTGCCCGTGAAGCAGAGCTCGACGACCTCGTCGGCGAGCCCCACGATCTCGAACAGCTGCGAGCTCCGGTAGCTCGAGATGGTGGAGATTCCCATCTTGGACATGATCTTGAAGAGGCCCTTGCGCAGCCCGGCACGGTAGCTGCGGCCGAGCTCGAGACGCGCCGCGAAGTCGAGCTTGACTCGCCCGCGGCGCATCATCTCGAACAGCACCTGGTACGCCATGTAGGGGTAGACCGCGGTCGCGCCGTAGCCGATGAGGCAGGCGAAATGATGCGGCTCGCGCGCCGTGCCGGTCTCGACCAGCAGGTTGCACTTGCAGCGCAGACCGAGCTTCACCAGGTGGTGATGCACGGCGCCGGTCGCGAGCAGCGCGTGTGCCGGCACCCGCCCCCTGACCAGGTAGCGGTCCGACAGGAGCAGCACCAGCTTGCCCGCGCGCACTGCGCTCTCCGCCTGTGCGCACAGGCGCAGGATCGCGCGCTTCAGGCCCTCGGCCGGCTCGTACTGCAGGTCGAGGAACTCGTGGGCCACTTCCTCGATCGCGAGGATCTGCCGGAGCTTGCGCTGCGACAGGATCGGCGAGCCGAGCACGATCTGCCGCGCATGTCCCGGCGCGGGCACGAAGATGTTGCACTCGGGGCCGATCTGCGTCTGCAGCGACATCACGATCGTCTCGCGCAGCGGATCGATCGGCGGGTTGGTGACCTGGGCGAACTGCTGGCGGAAGTAGTCGTATAGCGGGCGCACCTGGTGCGACAGCACCGGCATCGGCGTGTCGTCGCCCATCGAGCCCACCGCCTCGTTCTCGTCCACCGCGAGCACGCGGATGACGTCGTCGCGCTCCTCCTGCGTCACGTTGAACATCTTCTGATAGAGCGATAGTGTCTCGCGGTCCATGGGCTCGGCCGCGAGCCGCGCGTCCACCAGATCGCTCTCGAGGTAACGCACGCCCTCGCGCAGCCAGCGCTTGTAGGGATGCCGGCTCTTGAGCCTCTGGTCGATGTCCTGCGAGCTGAGCAGCTCGCCCGACTCGAGGTCGAGCGCGATCATGTCGCCGGGGCCGAGCTTGCCCTTGCGCACCACGTCCTCGGGTCGGTAGTCCCACACCCCGGTCTCGGAGGCGATCGTCAGCCAGCGGTCCCGCGTGATGCAGTAACGCGCCGGGCGCAGCCCGTTGCGGTCGAGGGTGCACATCGCATAGCGCCCGTCGGTGAGCACCACGCCGGCCGGCCCGTCCCAGGGCTCCATGTGCACCGAGTAATACTCGTAGAAGGCGCGCAGGTCGGGATCGATGGTGTCGAGCCCGTGCCACGCCGGCGGGATCAGCAGCCGCATGGCGTGCAGCGGGTCGAGGCCGCCCATGAGGAGCACCTCGAGCATGTTGTCGAGGCTCTGCGAGTCCGAGCCCTGCAGCGACACCAGCGGCAGCACCTGCTGGAGGTGCGGCAGGAGCGGTGAGCGCAGCAGCGGTCCGCGCGCCTGCGCCCAGTGGCGATTGCCCTGGATGGTGTTGATCTCGCCGTTGTGGGCCAGATACCGGTACGGGTGCGCGAGGCGCCACTGCGGCAGCGTGTTGGTGGAGAAGCGCTGGTGGAACAGTGCCACCGAGGTCGCGAGGCGCGGGTCGTCCAGATCGGGATAGAACTGGGCGAGGTGCTGGGGCATCACCATGCCCTTGAAGACGATGGTGCTCGCCGAGAGGCTCGGCACGTAGAAGGCCGGGTCGGCGGCGAGCGCCTTCTCCGCGAGGCGCCGCGCCATGAAGAGCCGCCGGTTGAAGGCCGCCTCGTCGATGGGCAGCGGACAGTTGACGAACAGCTGCTCGATCACCGGCAGCGTCTTCAGGGCCTCGGCGCCGCAGGCTTCGCGGTTCACCCGAACCCGCCGCCAGCCGGCGACCTCGAGCTCCTGGCGCTTGAGCTCGGCGGCGAGCACGACGCGCGCCTCGCCCGCCGCTTGGGCGTCCCGCGACAGGAACACGAGGCCCGACGCGAAGCGCTCCGACAGTCTGATGCCGGTCTCGGCAGCCACGGCGCGCAGGTAGGCTTCCGGTTTCTTGAGGAGCAGACCGCAGCCGTCCCCGGTCTTGCCGTCCGCGGCAATCGCCCCGCGGTGCGTGAGGCGATTCAGCGAGGTGATGGCGGTGCGCACCAGCGCGTGGCTCGGCGCATCGTCGAGGCTCGCGATCAGTCCGAATCCGCAGCTGTCTCGCTCGTATTCATCCTTATAGAGTCCGGCGTTCATGAGTGGCGGCCCCACGCAGCTTCGATGCGGGCAAGATCCGCGGGCGGTCTCGAGGCGACCGCAGCCGGAGGCTTACCCGGAAAATCGTGCGTTGAAGGAGATCCGCGGCCTGGACTCACAAGGCCTCGAGAACCGCGAATTGAGCAGCCGGAACCACGACGGAGGGCTGCGCCACTCACCCCGTCGGCCGGCTGTCTTACACCATCACTATGCGATCGATAATACCGGCCCTTGACGCTCTTGCAAGCACCGATGCACAGGCTGACCACCCCAAGGCTCACCCTCCGCCAGTGGCGCGCCGCGGATCTCGAGCCCTTTGCGGCCCTGAACGCCGACCCCGCGGTCATGGAGTTCATGCCGAAGCGCCTCACCCGGGCCGAGAGCGACGCGCTCGTGGAGCGCGCCGCGGCCGACCTCGAGGCGCGCGGCTGGGGACTGTGGGCCCTGGAGGTGCGGGAGAGCGGGGCCTTCGCCGGCTGCGTCGGCCTCAACGTCCCGGCCTTTCAGGCGCACTTCACGCCCTGCACCGAGATCCTCTGGCGCCTCGCCCGCCCGGACTGGGGACGCGGTTACGCGACTGAAGCGGCACGTGAGTGCCTGCGATTTGCGCTGGAGACCCTCAGACTCCCCGAGCTGGTCGCGTTCACCGTGCCGGCCAACGTGCGCTCGCGTGCCGTGATGGAGCGGCTCGGCATGCGCCACGATCCGGCCGACGACTTCGCGCATCCGCGCCTGCCGGCAGGTCACCCGCTGCGCGACCACGTGCTCTATCGCCTGGCGGCCCCGGATCGAAGTGGACGCTCCTGAGCGCGTGCGCCGCCTCGCAGAGCGCAGCGCGCGCCGCAATTGCCTCTTGCATCGCAGGTCCTGCTGCTCCAACATTCGCGCGGCCGCTCACCTTCGGCGGCGAGCGAGGTGTTAGCAAGGCAATGAAGCAGCGCAAAGCGTCGACTGACAGCGACCCTGGGCCCCGCCTTCAACGACTCAACGAGTATCTCGAGAGGAATTTCCCCGACTTTTTCGCCGAAGCGCGCTTTCAGGTCGGGAACGACGACTACTTTCTCTACGCCCGCTTCGGGCAGTACCTGGCGCGCACCATCGAGCAGAACCGCGCCTCGGGCCGCGTGATCAACCGCGGCTTCACGCTCCTCAACCGCATGGCACGCGCCTCGGCGCGCTCCCCGAGCATCCGCCAGATGCTGGTGTCGGGGCCGCTCGAGTACATCGTGGATGCGCCAAAAGCGCGGGCGCTGGCCCTGAAGCGCCTGTCGGCGGAAGCGCAGGGCTACCTCGAGAGCTTGTGCGAGTAGGGCCGGCCTGAAGCTGCACCGGCGGGTTGGCCCGCGCGCCGCGCCGCAGGCCGGCGCGCCAATTCAACCAGGCGGCTCGCGCGCCGTGAGCGGCAGCTTGACGAGCCGCGTCCGCCGCACGACGCTCAAGCTGAGCCTCGTACCAGGCGGAACGCGCGCGAGCTGCCGGTGCAGAGCGTCGACGCCGTCGACCGGCTCCTCGTCTACCCCAACGATCAGGTCCCCGGGGCGAAGATCCGAGGCGGCGGCCGGCCCATCCTTCTCCCGCGACAGGATCTCCACGGCACGCGCGGCCTTGAGACCCAACGCCCGCACCAGCCGCAGGTCGAGCGGACGATCGCGTGCGGCGATGCCGAGGAAGGCGCGCCGCACCCGACCCTGGGTGAGAATCTCGGTGAGCACCCATTGGGCGGTCGCGGCCGGGATCGCAAAGCCGATGCCCTGGGCCATGGGGATGATCGCGGTGTTGATGCCGGTGACGGCGCCCTGGGCGTCCACGAGCGGGCCACCTGAATTTCCCGGGTTGAGAGCCGCCGTATGCTGCACGATGCCTTCGATGAGGCGCCCCTGGCGGCTGCGCAGCGACCGTCCGAGCGCGCTCACCACCCCGGCCGAGACCGTCGACTCGTAGCCGAAGGGATTGCCGACCGCCACGACGAGCTGCCCGGCGCGCAGGCGCTGCGCGCTCGCGAGCTCGGCGTACGGAAGCGCTGCCGCCTGCGCGCGCAGCACGGCGAGATCGGTGGCCGGATCGCGCCCGGCGACCACGGCTGGTACCGAGCGCCCGTCGACGAACGAGACGCGTGCCTCCTGGACCCGCTGCACGACGTGCTCGTTGGTGAGCAGGTATCCGTCGGGCGTCACCACGACGCCCGAGCCCGCACCGCCCCGGGCGCGCGCCGCCTCCTCGGCCCCGCCCGTGTAGACGCTGACCACCGCCGGACCCACTCTCTCCACGGCGCCGACCACCGCCCGTGAGTAGGCATCGAGCGGCTCAGAGGGGACCTGCGTGTCGGGTGAGGCCGTGACTCGCGGGGTCGCGGGGTCGGCGTGCTCGTCCAGCATGCGGCGGGGGATGGGGACCCGACGCGCCAAACTCAAGTCCCCGGGCGGAGGATTCCTGCCAGAATCACCCCACGCTCATGATCTCGCTGGCCGAAACCGCCATCCTGCTGGCCGCCGCGGTGCTCGCGGTGTCGCTGTTCCGCTTCCTGCATCTGTCCTCGATCCTGGGCTACGTCGCTGCGGGCCTCGTCATCGGCCCCTGGGGCCTGAATCTCGTCGGCAACGTGGGGCGCATCACCCAGGTATCCGAATTCGGCATCGTGCTGTTGCTCTTCATCATCGGGCTCGAGCTGCAGCCGACGCGCCTCTGGGTCATGCGGCGTACGGTGTTCGGTCTCGGCGCGGCCCAGGTCGCGTTGTGCACGCTGCTGCTCGGCGCGGCGGCCTGGTCGCTCGGGCTCGCGCCCGTGGCCGCCGGCATCGTGGGCTTCGGCCTCTCGCTGTCTTCGACGCCGCTCGTCCTGCAGGTGCTGGCCGAGCGCGGGCAGCTCCATGCCCAGCACGGGCGGGCCGCCTTCAGCATCCTCCTCTTCCAGGACCTCGCGGTGATGCCGGTGCTCGCCGTGCTGCCGATGCTGGCGCCGCAGGACTCGGTCCCTGCGTCCGGCAGCGCCTGGTGGCTGGGCCCGCTGAAGCTCCTGGTGGTGATCGCCGGGGTCATCATCGGCGGCGGGCGGCTGCTGCTGCGGCCGGCGCTGCGCATCGTGGCTCGTGTGCGCGTCGCGGAGGTGTTCACGGCCGCGGCGCTCCTCACCGTAATCGTGACCGCGCTCATCGCCAACCAGGCGGGGCTGTCGGCCTCGCTCGGCGCATTCCTCGCCGGCGTGCTGCTCGCCGACAGCGAGTTCCGCCACGAGCTCGAGGCGGACCTCGAGCCCTTCAAGGGCCTGCTGCTCGGCCTGTTCTTCCTCTGCGTCGGAATGTCGGCGAACCTCGGGCTGCTCAAGTCCGAGCCGCTGACGCTGCTTGCGGTTACCGGCGGCTTTCTCGCGATCAAGGTCCTCTCGGTCGCGGCACTCGGGCGCCTGGCCCGCTGCCGGGGCGGCTCGGCCTGGAAGCTCGGCTTCACGCTGCCTGCGGGGGGCGAGTTCGCTTTCGTGCTGTTCACGCTCGCCGCACGTGAGCGGCTCCTCGACGGCGCTATCGCCGACCTGCTGGTCCTGGCGGTGACGCTCTCCATGATGCTGGGCCCGCTGCTGCTCATCGCTCAGGAGGTGGTGGTGAGCCGCTGGCTGCGCCCGGCGCAGCCTCCCTACGATCCGATCGACGAGCGCGATCGCCCGGTGATCATCGCGGGATTCGGCCGCTTCGGCCAGATCGTGGCGCGCGTGCTGCGCATGCGGCACCAGTCCTTCACCGCGCTCGACAGCAGCCAGACGCACGTCGATTTCGTGCGGCGTTTCGGCAACAAGGTCTATTACGGGGACGCCTCGCGACTCGAGTTGCTCCGGGCCGCGGGAGCTGCGACCGCGCGCATCCTGGTACTGGCGCTCGATGACGTCGAGGCCTCGATCCGCACCGCGGTGCTGGCGCGCGAGCAGTTCCCGGGACTCAAGGTGTTCGCGCGGGCGCGCAACCGCCAGCATGCCTTCGCGCTCATGGACGCGGGCGTCAGCGTGATCGTGCGCGAGACCTACAGCTCCAGCCTGGAGATGGCGGGCCGGGTGCTGGAGGCGCTCGGCGACAGCCCGGCGGCGGCGCGCGAGGCGGTGCACCGCTTCCGCGAGCACGACGAGGCGACACTCGCGGCGCAGTACCAGGTCAAGGAGGACGAGACCAAGTTCCTCGCGACCTCGCGCGAGGCGGCGCAGCAGCTCGAGAGGCTGTTCGAGTCTGACGAGCCGAAGCGCGCCGATGGATGAGGCACGCACCGTGCGCGATTACTGGTTCGGCGAGCTGCCGCTCACTGCGGCAGCGCTCGAGCGCCGCATGGATTTCTGGTTCGGCGCGGAGAGCCGCCGTCACGACGAGGAGATCCGCACGCGCTTTGGCAGACTGCTCGAGCGCGCCGCCGCCGGCGAGCTCGACAGCTGGGCCGACGGCTCACGGCGACTGCTGAGTCTCATCATTCTGCTCGACCAGTTCCCGCGCAACATGTTCCGGGGCACGGCCCGCGCCTTCGCCTACGATGCGGCAGCGCTCGCGCTGACCCTCGCGGGCATGCAGTCTGCCGCCGACGGCGCGCTCGATCCCGTGGAGAGGCTCTTCTTCTACATGCCCCTGCAGCACGCCGAGAGCCGGGATGCGCAGGACGAGTCGGTCGCCGCATTCCGCCGCCTGCTCGCCGAGGCGCCCCCCGAGCTGCACACGGCCTTCGCGGGCGTGCTGCACTACGCCGAGGAGCACCGCGCGGTCATCGAGCGCTTCGGCCGCTTCCCCCACAGAAACGCGGTGCTCGGTCGCCTCAGCACGCCGGAAGAAGCGCAGTGGCTCGAGGCGGGCGGGACGCGCTTCGGGGCCTGAGGCGGCGCGCCGCGCGCTTTCAGCCCGGCTCGCTCACCAGCCGCTCGAGCCGGCGAATCTGCCGCTCGAGCCGGCGCTGAGACTCGAGGAGCTCCACCGCCAGCGCGGCGCCACTCACGTTCACGCCGAGGTCGCGCATCAGCCGCCCCACGATGCGCAGCCGCGGCAGCACCGCCGCGGGAAACTCCCATTCGCCGGGCGTTGCGCCCCGCGGGCTGACGAGGCCGAGCTCGGCGAGCTCGAACATCGCTTCGCTGTCGATGCGGCACAGGCGGCAGATCTCGGTGACCGTGACCCAGTCGCCCTCGCCGATCAGCTCGCCGCTCAGGAGATGCGTCATCTCGCTCATGCCTCACCTCGCCCCGGGAAATCGGCGCGCGGATTGAAGTGGAGCTGGCTGCGCATCTCCCCGTAGAGCGCCTTCGCCTCCGGGGAAGTCGCCGGCGGCAAAACCACCTTGAGCTGCACGTACTGGTCCCCCGGGGGCTTTCCCGGAAGGCCGCGGCCGCGCAGCCGCAGCTTCTGCCCCGACTGCGCTCCCGTCGGGACCTGCATCTCGACCGGACCGCCGAGCGTCGGGACTTTGACCGATGCACCGAGCGCGGCCTCCCAGGGTGCGACCGGCAGCGTCAAGGTGATGTCGCGACCATCCAGCTGATAGAGCCGGTGCGGCAGGATATGTGCCTCGAGGTAGAGGTCCCCGGCGCGGCCGCCGTCGGCGGCGGCCTCCCCCTGGCCCGCGAGGCGGATCAGCTGCCCCTCGGTCACCCCGGGCGGGATCGTGACCCGCACGGCGTGCGTGCGCACCTCGAGGGTACCGTCGCTCTTGAGCTCGGGGCGCTTGAGCTCGAGTGTGCTGGTCGTACCGTGGAATGCCTGCTCGAGGTCGATGTCGATGCGCGCATGATGGTCACGGCCGCCGTGGCGGCCCGTGGCACCGAACGGCGACCCGCCGCCGAACAGCGAGGAGAAGAAATCGCTGAAGCCCTCCTCGCCGAAAGTCTCCTCGTTGCCGCCGGTGGCGGCACCGGTGCGCGCCCGGCCCGATCTGCGCCCCGGGCGCGGCGCGCCTCCCCCGAACTCGAAGCCGCTCCCCCAGTCCGGCGGCGGCCGGAACTGCTGCCCGGATTTCCACTCGCTCCCGAGCTGATCGTAAGCGGCGCGCTTCTCCGGATCCTTCAGCACCTCGTACGCCTCCTGCACCTCCTTGAAGCGCTCTTCGGCGTTGGCCTCCTTGCTGACGTCCGGGTGGTACTTGCGTGCCAGCCGCCGGTAGGCCGTCTTCAGCTCGTCGGCCGAGGCGGTGCGCTGCACGCCGAGAATCTGATAGTAGTCCCGGTATTCCATGAGCAGTTCTATTGAGCCGAATGCCGTGGTCTCAACTTTTCGGGAATTCTAGCCGGGAAAAAAAATGCGCCGCGAGCGGGGGAAGTCGCATCGCGGCGCGCAGGAGCGAACACGGGGAAGTTGTTCGCAACTTCAGGTGACGGACGCACTCAGGGGCGCGTCCGACGAACCTCGCGGTGATCATCCGATTCACCGCATCCCGATAGGAGCAAGGGGCGTGCCAAAGACACAAACCTCGTACAAACAAATACTTAAGAGGAAACCCAGCGCCTCGACGCGGTGACGAGAATTGTCACTTTGGAGCGCACAGCAGCAGAGTCGTACCGTCAGTGCGGGAGCACCGGAACGCACGGCTGCGACCGGGCCTTGAGCGCGTCGCAGATCGCGCGTGCCTGGGCCTCACCGCCCGCCGAGGCCTGCAGGCGGTAGAGCGGGGCTGAGGCCGTGCCGGCGGACACAACCTGCGGCGTGAGGCCTGCGAGCTGTGGCGCGAAGCGCGCCTGCAGGCGCCGCCACTCGCGGTCGGCGCTCGCCGGGGTGGCGAAGGCGCCGAGCTGCACCGCGTAGCCCTTTCCGGCCGAAGGCGCGGACTGAAGCCCCGCGGCGGCCTGAGCCGATGCTGCCGCGACCGCCGGGGAGGCGCCTGCCGTACCGGCCGCTGCCGCGCCTGCGGGAACCGTGGGCGCGGCGCTCGCGAGGCGCAGCAGCTTCACGCCCGATGCGCGCGTGGCGGTCTGTCCGGGTGTCTGGGGCTCCATCCGCGGGATCGATCCGAGCGCGTAACTCTCGATGCGGATGCGCGCCTCCTGCGACCATCGGCCGCTGGGATGCGCCGCGAGGAAGCTCTTGTAGGCCTCGGGCGTACCGACCTTCATTGCCTGCTGCCAGTCGCGCTCCTCGGCGAACTCCCCCACCCGCTCGCGCGCCTTGCCCGCAAGCTCGCTGTCGGGATGCTGCTCGAGGAAGTGCTGGTAGGCCTCGCTCGTCCCGGCCGCCTCGGCGGCGCGCCAGTCCTGCTGCTCCCCGCTGCATCCCGCAACTGTGAGCAGCGCCGCGGCTAGCACCGCCCTCCCTGCCTGGAATGTGATCATGGTCGGCATTCTCGTCCCCTGGCGGCCCTTATTATGACTCCGCAGCTTCCCGGGAGCACCGCATGGGTGAGGATACACAACGGCGCAGAATGCTCGACCAGCTCGGCGATGCGCCGACTTTCGTGGCGCCGGGGAGCCGCATCAGCGGCGATCTCGAGACCCTCGGCCCCCTGGTGGTCTGCGGCGCCGTACGCGGCGACGGGCGCATCGGCGGCGCGCTCAGCATGTCAGCCAACTCCGAGTGGCACGGAGAAGTGCATGCGCGCGCCGCGGTCATCGCCGGCCACCTGACCGGGCGGCTGGTCGTCGATGAGAAGCTCGAGGTGGGGGCCACGGCAGTGATCCAGGCCGACATCGTTGCCCGCACGATCGCCATCGCCCGCGGAGCGGTAATCGAGGGAGCCGTGACCGTCACCAGCGGTCAACCGGTGATGCGCTTCGACGAGAAGCGCAGCGCTTAGAGCCTTGCCAGCACGAACCGCTCCGCCCAGGTGACGCCCGTGAGCGACTCGATGAAGCCGCAGTGACCACCGTAGCGCGTGACCGTCACAGAGAGGGCGGCGGAGTGCGCGAGGCGCGCCAGTCCCCCTGCCGGAATCATCGGATCATCGAGCGAGGTGAGGATGTGCGCGGGCACCGCGAGTGAGGCCAGCCGCGCGCCGGTGATCGCGTAGCCGTTGAGATAGTCATCGAGATTCGCGAACTCGGAGTGGCGGCGCACCAGCTCCGCCGTCATTTCCCTCAACCCGCCACGCACGTCGGCGAAATCGTAGCTGTCCGGCCAGGCTGCCTGTTTCTTGCGCAGCGACCGGCGCCACTTGCGCACGAAAAATCCCTGGTAGCCCGGCATGGCGGTCTCGAGGGCGACCAGCGTCTCGGTCGGCTCGAGCACCGGCGATATGGCGATGATGCCGGCGAGATCGAGCGACGACTCCGCGGCGCGGGCCGCCACGCGCAGCAGGAAGTTGCCGCCGAGCGAGAACCCCACGGCGCTGAGAGGCCGCCCCGGAAAGTGCGCCTGCAGAGCCTGCACGGCTCCGATCACTTCCGGCAGGCGGCAGGAATGGAACAGCTCGCGGTTCAGGTGATGGGTCTCGCCGTGGTCGCGCAGGTTGAGCCGCACCACCTCGAAGCCCCGCTCGAACAGCAGTTGCGCGAGCGACAGCACGTAGATGGACTCGACGCTCCCCTCCCAGCCGTGCAGCACCAGGACCGGCTTCCCGTTGCTGCGTGGCGGTCGCGAGACGAAGCACTGCAGCCGCACGCCGGCGCCGCACTCGAGCAGCAGCTCGCGCTGCGCGCCGACGAGCGGCGCGGCCTGACGCTCGATGCGGCCGCGCCGCACGAAGGTGGTCGCGAGGATCGACTGCACGTGCGGGTTGCGCAGCCACAGCGGCGGCCGGAACTCCTCCGCCACCGGGTAGGGAATCGCTGCCGTCAGCACGGAGCGCCGCTCAACTGCGCTCAGGCCACCGCCGGGCGGGCGCCCGGCGCGCTGCGCAGCGTCTCGTAGAGCTCGGTGAGACGCCGCGCCATGACCGACGAAGTCCAGCCACGCGCGTACGCGCGCCCGCGCTGCGCGAGCTCCTGCCGAAGCTGCGGACTGTCGAGCACGCGCAGCACCGCCGCAGCGAATGCCGCCTCTTCCTCCGGCACCACCAGCGCACCGCTTCCCGGCACCAGGATCGAGCGCGTGCCGAGCTCGGCCGTCGAGACCACCGGCGCCCCCTGCGCCATCGCCTCGAGCAGCACCAGCCCCTGGGTCTCGGTGCGCGAGGCGAACACGAACACTTCCGCCGCCGCGTAGCAGTCGAGCAGCAGCGTGTCGCGGTCGAGATAGCCGGTGAAGTGCACGTGGCGCGCGAGCCCGAGGCTCGCGACCTGGCTCTGAAGAGCCGTACGCGCCGGGCCCTCCCCGGCGATCACCAGCACGGCCTGCGGCACGCGCTCGAGCACCCGGCGGAACATCTGCACCAGGAAGCCGATGTTCTTCTCGTGCGCCACGCGCCCGATGTAGGTGACGAGCCGTGCATCGTCGGCGAGCCCGGCACGCTCGCGAAAGGCGCGCGCGTCGCCGGCGCGGAAGCGGTCGGCCGCAAGCCCGGTGGGCAGCACGTGAATCGGCGTCGTGACCCCGTAGTCGGACAGCACGGCTCGCATCGGCTCGGACGGGGCGATCAGCGCGCGCACGTCGTCGCATTGCGAGCGGGTGAAGCGCCGGGCGAGCCAGCCGCCGACTCGCCGCGGCAGCACCGGCAGGTAGTGGTGCAGGTACTCCTCGAAAAAGGTGTGGTAGGTCGCGACACAGGGGATGCCGGCGCGGCGCGCAAAGCGCACGCCGGCGTAATGGGCGATGAAGGGCGTGTGGATGTGCACCAGGTCGAATCCTGACGGTGCGAGCTCATCGAGCGTGCGCGTGAGCGCGCCCCAGCGCATGCGGCGGTCCTCCGGGTCGCGCGGCACGCCTGATGAGGGCACGCGCAGCACGCCGGGCTCCTCCGCTGCGGCCGGGGCCCCGTAGTGCGGCGCGACCAGCTGTGTGTCGACGCCGTGGGCGGAGAGGTCCTGGCGGAACGTGCGGATGGAAGTGGAGACGCCGTTGACGCGTGGAAAGTAGACGTCCGAGATGAAAAGGACGCGCACGCGCTAGCCCATCGGAAAAATCGCCTGCGGCGATTTTTCGGACATCAGCGCCGTTGCCTCAGCGAACGCAAGCGCAAACAGCGCGCCTCGGGCGCGTCATCGGATGGGAATGCATCGGTGAGATTCTAAGCCAAGGACGTGCCGAGTTCTGCGAGCGCGCCGCCGATCGCCGCCCCCGCGAGCACGTCGGTCGGGTAGTGCAGGCCGAGCACCACGCGCGAGGCGGCAATCAGGCCGGCGAGCGGCACCAGTACCCAGCCGAGCTCGGGGAAATGCGCCGTGGCCTGCCAGGCGAAGGACACCGCGTGCAGCGTGTGCCCCGAGGGGAAGCTGTAGCGATCGAGCGGCGCGGCCTTCAGGTCGATCGAGGCATGGGTGATGAAGGGCCGCTCGCGCACGAACAGCCGCTTCAAGAGCCTGTAGAGCGTCAGTCCCAGCACGCCGGTGAGCGCCATGACGATGGCCGGTCGGAGCGCTGAGGCGCCATACAGGATCGGCAGCAGCACGATCAGGAGGTACCAGACGATCCCATCGCCGAGGCGGCTGGCGATCCGGAAAACACGCCGCGGAATGGCGAACGCAGCCCCGCGGTTCAGCGTACGGGTGAGGCCGTACTCTGCCGCATCGATGCGGGCCATGAAGGCGTTGAGGCCAGGCGCTTTCATACGCACTACAGGCTCGCGCTGCGGTGCGACAGAGGCATGACGCAGATGTGAAAGTTTTGTTGCTACAAAGGCTTATCGGGTCTTTTGTGTGTGCTGTCTCACATATTTCAGAACGCCGCGCTCCTCTGAGCTCCGCGCTCGAGCCGGGCGCGTCGCGCTCAGCGTGCGCCAAGGCGCGCCAGCAGCGCCGCGGCGAAGCGCTCCGCCGAGCCGGGCGCGTGCGCGAGGAAAAACGACGGCTCGGTGAGCTCGAGCTCGAGGAGCCGCGGCGCGCCCGCCGCATCGCGCAGCAGGTCGACCCGCGCATAGACCAGCGTTTCGAAGGGCGCCGCGCCGAGGACGCGCTCGGCGGCCGCGAGCTCGTCCATCCCGGGTGCGCGCGGCACGATGGTCTCGGGCGCGAACAGCTCCGCGGTGGACGGCGCGCCCGAGGGCAGCAGCGCGCCCTTGCGGATCGCGTGACTGAAGCGGCCGTCGATGTACATGAGGGCGGTCTCGCCCTCGCGGTCGACGCTCTCGAGATAGGGTTGCAGCATCACGCTGCGCCGCGCGGCGAGCAGCGGCTCGATGTGCGCGAGGATCTCGGCGCGAGCGGCGCGCGCATGGCGCCGCGCATCGCGCGAGCCGGCACCTATGGCCGGCTTCACCACCAGCTCGCGGCAGCTCTCCGCGGCCAGGAACTCACCGAGCCTGCGCTCGGCATCCTCACCCGGCTCGAGGTACCACGTCGGAACCACGGGCGCGCCGGCGCGCGTGAGCTCGCCGAGGTAGTGCTTGTCGGTGTTCCAGCGCACCACGGGCAAGGGATTGACGAGGGTGGTGAGGCGCGCGACCCGCTCCGCCCAGGCGAGGAATTCCGGCAGCCGCTCGGCGTAGTCCCAGGCGGAGCGCGGCACCACGAGGTCGAAGCGCGCCCAGTCGACCTGGCGGTCGTCCCACTCCACGCACTGTGCCGCCGCGCCCGCGGCCGCCAGCGCCGCCGTGAGCGGCGGCATGTCCTCGTCAAGACCGCGCGCGGCGCGCGCGGTCACCAGCGCCACCGCCGGCGTCAATCGCGGATTCCCGTACCGCGATCGAGCAGCGTCACCGCGGTCGCGAACAATCCCGCCGCCGCCAGCACCATCAGCGTGAAGGCGACGCCGAGATTGACGTCGGAGGTGCCGAGGAAGCCGTAACGGAACGCGTTGACCATGTGCAGGATCGGATTGACGTACGACACCCGGCGCGCCCAATCGGGCAGCAGCGAGATCGAGTAGAACACGCCGCCGAAATAGGTGAGCGGCGTCAGCACGAAGGTCGGGATCCAGTTCACCTGCTCGAAGTTCTTGGCGAACAGCGCGTTGAGGAAGCCGCCGAGCGAGAAGATCAGCGAGGTGAGCAGCACGGCGGCCAGGATCACCAGCAGGTGGTGCACGTGCAGGTGCGCGAAGAGGAGCGACACGAGGGTGACCACCCCGCCCACCAGGAGCCCGCGCACCACGCCGCCGCAGGCGTAGCCGGCCACGATCACCCAGTTCGGCAGCGGCGACACCAGCATCTCCTCGACGTGCTTGCCGAACTTCGCGCCGAAGAAGGACGCCACGACGTTGCCGTAGGAGTTGGTGATCACCTGCATCATGATCAGCCCGGGCGCGATGTACTGGAGGTAGTCGAAGCCGTCCATGGCGCCGACGCGCCGGCCGATCAGGCTGCCGAAGATCACGAAGTAGAGCGTCGCCGTCACCACCGCGGGCACGATGGTCTGGCCCCAGATGCGGATGATCCGCCCGTACTCGCGGATCACGATGGTCTTGAAGCCGATCCAGCGCACCACGCCGAGATTGATCGGCGCCGGTGCGGCGGGCAGCGCCACGCTGCTCATCGGCGCGCCTCCGCCTCGGCGCGCACGGCGGGCGGCGCCGCGCGCGTTGCGGCCGGCCCGGCCTGCGCCCGGGAGTCCTCGGCGCCGCGCCCCTCGACCAGGGCCATGAAGATCTCCTCGAGGCGGTTCACCTTGTTGCGCATCGAGAGCACCTCGATGCCGAGCGCCGACAGCTGCACAAAGATGTCATTGAGGTTCTCGTCCTTCGACACCTCGACCTCGAGCGTGTGGTCGTCGACCCGCACCGTGTCGTAGCCGTCGAGCCGCGGCGCGGCGGCAAGCGGCTCGCGTACGTTGAGCACGAAGGTCTGAACATGCAGCCGGCGCAACAGGCTCGACATGCGGTCGCGCTCGACGATGCGCCCGCCGTTGATGATCGCGATGTTGCGGCACAGCGTCTCGGCTTCCTCGAGATAGTGGGTGGTGAGGATGATGGTCGTGCCGCGGTTGTTGATCTCGCGCAGGAAGTCCCACATCGAGCGGCGGATCTCGATGTCAACCCCCGCGGTCGGCTCATCGAGGATCAGCAGCCGCGGCTCGTGCATCAGCGCGCGCGCGATCATGAGGCGCCGCTTCATGCCGCCGGAGAGGGCGCGCGATATGCCGCCGCGCTTGTCCCACAGCTGCAGCTGCTTCAGATACCTCTCGGCACGCACCCGTGCGACCGGGCGTGGAATCCCGTAGAAGCCCGCCTGGTTCACGACGATGGTGAAGGGCGACTCCCACATGTTGAAGTTGATCTCCTGCGGCACGACCCCGATGCAGGACTTGGCCGCCTCGAGCTCGCGATCGATGTCGTGGCCGAAGACGCGCGCCTCGCCCGCGGTCTTGTTGATGAGCGAGGTGATGATGCCGATGAGCGTCGTCTTGCCGGCGCCGTTCGGCCCGAGCAGCGCGAAGAAGTCCCCCTGCTCGACGTCGAGGTCGATACCCTTCAGAGCTTCGACGCCGTTCTTGTAGGTCTTGGTGAGTCCGCGGACAGAGAGCGCATTCATGAGTTCGAGGAGGATCGGGTGTGGCGGCGCGGCGCGCAAGTAAGCACTGGCCACATCGCGCTCGTGCCGCTCACGAACGCGCAGTGTCCCGGGCGCGCCACGAGCGCAACAATGCCTCTGCCGGGGTATTGACCCGGGCGGTGCCGCTAACTCCTTGATTATGTAGGTTGTGGACCTCAGTCCGCGAAGTACCGGGCGAGGTACTCATCGAAGCTTCCCCGATCGCTCGCCTCGATCCGCCGCTGGGCGATCAGCGACTCATCGGCCTCTACTCTGAGCTCCTTGAGGCGTTCCTCGTTCGGAGGGTAGAGATCGAGGAAGTACGCCTTGTGCGCCGCCGACATGCGCAGCGCGAGCTCGAAGAACGATTCCCCCGTACCGAGCCCGCTCATGAGGCGCGCCGAGGGCGTGAGCGAGACGTCGGCCAGCTTCACCGCCTGGGCGGTGAGCGCCTGGGTGTAGGGCCGGGCCGAATCCCCCCGGTCGAGGATCTCGCACAGGCCCGACATCGAGTCGAGGAGCTCCCGCGCCCAGTCGCGCATCGGGACGCTGCGCCCGTCGCGCGACAGCACGAGCCCGGGCTCGCGGCCGCGGCGTGCCACGGTCAGATGGTTCTCATCGAGCGCCGCCTGCTCCGCGACCCCGATCGGCTGACTCTCCTTGAGCAGGCACAGCGCCAGGAAGGCCTCGAGGAAGCGCAGCTTGGTCTGGTTCACTCCCACCGGATCGAAGGCGCTGACATCGAGCGCGCGCACCTCGACGTACTCGACACCCGCGCGCTTGAGCGCCTTGGTAGGCCGCTCGCCGGAGCGCGCGACGCGCTTGGGGCGGATGAAGCTGTAGTACTCGTTCTCGATCTGCAGGATGTTGGCGTTCAGCTGGCGCCATTCGCCGTTCACCTTGACGCCGAGCGCCTCATACGGCGGGTGTGGCGTGGTGATCGCGCGCTGCAGGTCGCGCACGTACTCCTCCAGGCTGTTCACCGACACCGTGAGCCCCGCCTGGTTGCGATTGCGGTAGCCAACGTCGCTCATGCGCAGGCTCGTGGCGTAGGGCTCGTAGGCCGTGCCGGGACCGAAGTCCTGGAGCTGGACGTCGCGCCCCTTGAGGAACGACTTGCACACGACCGGCGAGACGCCGAACAGGTACAGCACCAGCCAGCCGTGGCGGCGATAGTTGCGCAGCAGGTCGAAGTAGCACTCGGAGACGAAGCCCGCGCCATGGGAACGCGCGCCGCGCAGCGCGGCGTAGGCCTCCCAGAACGGCAGCGGAAACGAGTAGTTGAAGTGCACGCCCGAGATCGCCTGCATCATGCGGCCATAGCGCAGTCCGAGACCGTTGCGGTACACCGTCTTCATGCGACCGACATGCGAGCTGCCGTACTGCGCCAGCGGGATGTCGGCGTCGCTGTCGATGGCGCAGGGCATGCTGGTCGCCCACAGCAGCTCCTCGCCGAGATGGCGGTAGACGAACTGATGCAGGTCGAGCAGGTACTGCAGCAGCTCCCAGCTGTGCGTGAAGGCAGGCGTCACCAGCTCGATCAGCGATTCGGAATAGTCGGTCGTGATGTTCTCGCTGGTGAGGGCCGAGCCGAGCGCCGCCGGGTGCGGAGTGTGAGCGAGGCGCCCCCGCGGGGTGACCCGCAGCGATTCCTTTTCCACGCCCTTGGCACCGCCCTGCAGGACGTGCGGCTCGCCGCTGTTGACGAGGGAGGCGAGGCGTCGCTCGAAGACGCGATCGATGGCCGCGCTGCTCATGGGTCCTGCGTGACGCCGCTACCAGCGGATGCGGCCCGTCAGCACCTCGTAGAGCATGGTGAAGTCCCCGCACAGGCTGTAGAGCGGGTGCGCGAAGGTCGCCGGGCGGTTCTTCTCGAAGAAATAATGCCCCACCCATGCGAAGGCATAGCCGGCCACCGGCACCGCCCACAGGAGTCTCAGCCGCCCGCTCGCCATGGCCACCGCAGCCAGCGCGAGCGCCAGCAGCGTGCCGCTCACGTGCAGGCGGCGGGACGTACGGTTGGCATGCTCGCCGAGATAGAACGGATAGAACTCACGAAAGCTCGCATAACGCGCGCCGCGCTTTTCGGGGGTGCTGCTCATGCCGGTGACGGGTGGCGGTTGTTGTTTGCGCTTCCTTTGAGGCATCTTGCCGCCTGCCGGGCGGTCGGCGCAAATGCCGCCACGGGAGTGAGCTCATGATCGGCATCATCGGCGGAACGGGCCTGTACGCCATGCAAGGCCTCGAGGGCCTGCGAGAGCGCGAGGTGCTCACGCCCTTCGGGGCGCCCTCGGGCCCGCTGCTGTGCGGCACGCTCGCCGGACGCGAGGTCGCCTTCCTCGCACGCCACGGTCGCGACCACGAGCTGCTGCCGGGCGAGATCAACTTCCGCGCCAACATCTGGGCGCTGAAGAGCGTCGGCGTGCGTACCGTGATCGCGGTCTCGGCGGTCGGGAGCCTGCGCGAGGATATCCGGCCCGGCGAGCTCACCGTTCCGTCGCAGTACCTCGATTTCACCCGGGGAACGCGCGCCGCGAGCTTCTTCGGCCGTGGGCTGGTCGCGCACGTCGCCAGCGCGCAGCCGGTGTGCGCGAGCACCGCAGGGCTGATCGCGCGCGTGGCCCGTGCCCGCGGACTCACGGTGCACGAGGGCCGCACCTACGCCTGCGTCGAGGGCCCGCGCCTCGGCACGCGCGCCGAGAGCCTGTTCCTGCGCAGCGCCGGCGCCGACGTCGTCGGCATGACCAACGTGCCGGAGGTGTTCCTCGCTCTCGAGGCGCAGCTCGGCTACTGCACCATCGCGCTCGCCACCGACTACGACTCCTGGCTCGAGGATCCCTCGCAACACGCGTCGGCGTCGCAGATACTCGCCGGCCTCCGCGACAACCTCGAACGCGTACGACAGCTGCTGGTCGCGGTGGTCGCGCAGTACTCCGAGGACGAGTCGCGCCCGTGCCGCCACGCCCTGCGCGGCGCGCTGGTGACCCCGCTCGAGCGCCTGAGCGCCGAGCAGCGTACGCTGGTCGAGTTCCTGCTGATCTGACGCGCGGCCCGAGAGCTGGTCACAGGAGCCTGCCGTGTCAGGTCTCGGGGCCGCGGCTAGCGCGCGAACAAGTCTCCCTGCCAGGCTTTGCCGCCCTTATAGGACGCCAGCCGCTCCTCCATCGCACGCGTGTTCCAGCCGAGATCGCGCGCCTTGCGGATCGCGATCTCCTGCTGCGAGACGGCACCGGCGAAGTCGCCGCCGGCTGCGGCCGCCGCGGCCAGCGCCTCGAACATCTGCGGATCGGACTGGATGTCGCCGACGGAGAGCCTGGAGGCGACCTGCTGCGCCGTCGTCGCATCGCGCAGCTGAGCGTACGGCGAGGCGGCCAGCAGCGCCACGACGTGCTTTCTGACGTAGTAGCTGTCGGCGGATGCGGCCTGCTCGAGCAGGCTGCGCGCTTCGCCGAGTTGCGCGTCCGTCGGGTTCGCGCTCACGAGATCGGCGGCCAGCACGAGCTGCGCGCCCGGATCGCCGCCCGCGGCGGCATACTTAAGCCACGCCGAGCCGTTCGTCTGCGGGTGGCAGGCCGTCACCGCGCGCAGCTGTGCGCCGAGCCAATACTGCGCCTTGGAGTTGCCGTCGCGCGCCGCAAAGATCAGCAGCTGCGTCCCGCGCGCCGGTGCGATCCCGAGCGCCGGATCGGCCGTCGCCGCCAGACCCACCAGGTACTCGGCCGCCGGATCGCCCGCATCCGCCGCCGCGCGCACGTCCTTGAGCGCGCCGCCGCTCCAGAGCGGCTCGCCGCCCGTGATGATGAAAGGCAGCCGCACCTGCAGCCGGGACTCCACCGGCGTGCCGTTGTGGGTCGCGGGCGCGAAGCGCGAATGCAGCCAGGCCTCGACCGCCGCCGCGGCGAACGCCTCATCGGGCGCGACGAGCAGGATCTCCGGATCGCGCGGGTGACCGTCGACACCGATGGTGAGCACGCCGATCACCAGGGCGTTGCGGTGCTTGCCTGCATGCGGATATTCCGCCACCGGCGCCTGCAGCACCGCGGCGCGGCTGCGCTCGCGGCACTCGAGGTCGGGATCGACGATTCCCTGGGCGTGCAGGGCCTCGTGGCCGTAGCGCGCCATGATGTCGCGCGCGGTGCGCTCCTCCTCACGGCTCAAGGCACCCTGGAGCGCCGCGACGCGGCCACCGACCAGCTCCTGGCAGCCGTTGGCGGCCGCCGCCTCGAGCCAGCCGACGCCCGTTCCCACATCCTTCGCTCCGCCCTGGCCCTGCAGCACCATCACGCCGAGGTTGAACTGCGAGGAACAGTCGCCGAGCTCCGCCATCGCGCTGAACTGCCGCCGGGCGGTGTCGTAGCGGCCGGCCTGATAGTCGGCGAGCGCCGCGTTGAAGTCGGCTGAAGCCGGGGCCGCGGCCAGAGCCGCAGCCGCGAGCGCGCCGGAGAGGATCGCGGCTTTCATGGGGGTGACCTGCGGCGGCCCGCGCACGCTCAGCGCTCGACGATCGCGGTGACTCCCATCCCCCCGGCGGTGCACACCGACATGAGCCCGCGCCGGGCGGACGGATTCCCGGCGAGGAGCTTCGCCAGCGTCGGCAGGATGCGCGTACCGGTCGCGGCGAAGGGGTGGCCGAGCGCCACGCTGCCGCCCTTCACGTTGAGCCTGGCCCGGTCGATGGAGCCGAGGGGCGCCGGCAGCCCGAGCACGTCGCGGCAGTACTCGGGCGTCTCCCAGGCCTTGAGCGTGCACAGCACCTGCGCGGCGAAGGCCTCGTGAATCTCGTAGTAGTCGAAGTCCTGGAGCTTGAGGTTCGCATCGCGAAGCATCGCGGGTACCGCGTAGGCGGGCGCCATCAGCAGCCCCTCCTTGCCGCTCACGTAGTCGACCGCCCAGACCTTGCCGTAGGCGAGATAGCCGAGCACCGGGAGATTGCGCCTGGCGGCCCACTCGGGCGTGGCGAGCAGCACGGCGCTCGCGCCGTCGGTGAGCGGGGTGGAGTTGCCGGCAGTCAGCGTGCCGTCGGAGGCGAAGCTCGGCCGCAGCTTCGCGAGCTTCTCGACGCTGCTGTCGGCACGCACGTTGTTGTCGGTCTTCAGGCCGAGGAACGGCACCACCAGGTCGTCGTAGAAGCCCTCGCGCCACGCGGCCGCCGCTTTGACGTGACTGTCGTAGGCCAGCTGGTCCTGCTCGGCACGCGTGATCTGCCAGCGCTTCGCCATGAGCTCGCAGCTCTGGCCCATCGAGAGTCCGGTGCGCGGCTCGACCACCGCCGGCAGCACCGGCCGGAAATGCTTGGGCCGCAGGCCGAAGAAGGGCCTGAGGCGCTGCCACGCGCCGCGGCCGCGGTAGCTCGCGAGCAGCAGCTGCTGATAGGAGCGCGGGTAGACGATCGGCGCATCACTGATCGAGTCGGTGCCGCCGGCAAGCCCCGCGTCGATCTGGCCGAGGGCGATCTTGTTGCCGACGGCGATCGCCGCCTCGAGGCTGGTGCCGCAGGCGCGCTGCATATCGAGCCCCGGCGTCTGCGGATCGAGCCCCACCGACAGCACGCACTCGCGCGTGAGGTTGTAGTCCTTCGAGTGCTTGATCACCGCGCCCGCGGCCACATCTCCGAGCCGCTCGCCCTGCAGCTTGAAGCGCTCGACCACCGCGCGGAATGCGGCCGTGAGCATGTCCTGATTGCTGGCCGTGGCGTACACGGTATACGAGCGGGCGAAGGGAATACGTGCGCCGCCGACGATGGCGACGCGCCTGGCTGCTTGACCGACGAGCATGACACCCCCCCGGAGCGCGGCAGGTTAGAATGCCATGGAGTACCAGGCGTTGCCATCGGATCCCCATGGGCGAGCTCACCACCATCATGGCCCGCGACGGTCACGAGTTTCAGGCGTGGCTCACGGCGGCCCCCGGCCGCCCGCGCGGCGCCCTGGTGGTGATCCAGGAGATCTTCGGCGTCAACGCTCACATCCGCTCGGTGACCGACGGCTTCGCCGCCGCGGGCTACACCGCGATTGCGCCCTCGCTGTTCGACCGGGTGCGCCGCGGCATCGTGCTCGGCTACGCGCCGGCGGAGATTCAGGAGGGCGCGGGCTACCGCAAGCAGATCGCCGCGGAGACCGCGCTGAAGGATGTCGCCGCCGCTGCGGCGGTGGTGAAGCACTCGGGCCGCATCGGCGTGGTCGGCTACTGCTGGGGAGGAACGCTCGCCTATCTCGCCGCCTGCGAGCTGCCGCTCGCCGCCGCGGTGGTCTATTACGGCCGCCTCGATGAGCATCTCGGGCGCAAGCCGCGTTGCCCGGTGATGTACCACTACGGGAGCGAGGACCGCAGCATTCCGCTCAGCGACGTCGAACGGATCCGCGCGGCGTACCCGCAGGCCCCGCTGCACGTCTACCAGGGCGCGGGCCACGGTTTCAACTGCGAGCAGCGCGACAGCTACGACGCGCAGGCCGCGGCGCTGGCGCGCTCCCGCACGCTCGATTTCCTCGCGCGCTACGTCGCCGGCGCGGAGCCGGCGGGGAGCTAGCGCGCCTCATTCTGGACGCACTCTCACATGAAGCTTCGAGATCCCGATCTGCTGCGTACCCGGGCCTTTCTCGGCGGCAAATGGGTCGATGCCGCCAGCGGCGCGAGCCATCAGGTGTTGAACCCCGCCACCCGCGAGCCCATCGGCACCGTGCCCGACATGGGGAGCGCGGAAGCCCGGCGCGCCATCGAGGCGGCGGCCGCGGCCTTCCCGGCGTGGGCGGCGCACACGGCACGCGAGCGCGCGCTGATCCTGCGCCGCTGGTACGAGCTCATCATGGCCAACCAGGAGGATCTCGCCACCCTCATGACCGCCGAGCAGGGCAAGCCGCTCGCCGAGTCGAAGGGTGAGATCGCTTATGCCGCCTCCTTCATCGAGTGGTTCGCCGAGGAAGGCAAGCGGCTCTACGGCGACGTGATCCCGGGTCACCAGGTGGACAAGCGCATCCTGGTGCTGCGGCAGCCGGTGGGCGTGGTGGCGTGCATCACCCCATGGAACTTCCCGGCGGCGATGATCACCCGCAAGGTGGGACCGGCGCTCGCCGCCGGCTGCACGGTGGTGGTGAAGCCGGCAAGCCAGACGCCCTATTCGGCGCTGGCGCTCGCGGCGCTGGCCGCGCGCGCGGGCCTGCCCGCGGGAGTCCTCAACATCATCACCGGGGACGCGGCTGCCATCGGCGGCGAGATGACTTCCAACCCCATCGTGCGCAAGCTGAGCTTCACCGGGTCGACCGTCATCGGCAAGAAGCTGATGGCGCAGTGCTCGGGCACGGTAAAGAAGCTCTCGCTCGAGCTCGGCGGCAACGCGCCCTTCATCGTCTTCGATGACGCGGACCTCGATGCCGCGGTAGCCGGCGCCATCGCCAGCAAGTATCGCAACACCGGCCAGACCTGCGTGTGCGCCAATCGGCTGCTGGTGCATGCGCCGGTGTACGAGGAGTTCACGCGCAAGCTCACGCATGCGGTCGCGCAGCTGCGGGTGGGCGATGGCTTGAAGGGCCCCACCGACCAGGGTCCGCTGATCGATGCGAAGGCGCTCACCAAGGTGGAGGAGCACGTCGCCGATGCCGTGGCGAAGGGCGCCCGCGTCGTGGCGGGCGGCAGGCGTCACGCGCTCGGCGGGACGTTCTTCCAGCCGACCGTGCTCACCGACGTGACCGCCGACATGCTGCTTGCGCGCGAGGAGACCTTCGGCCCGGTGGCGCCGCTGTTCCGCTTCGCGACCGAAGCCGATGCCGTGCGCATGGCGAACGACACCGAGTTCGGTCTCGCGGCCTACTTCTACACGCGCGACCTCGCGCGCTCGTGGCGCGTGGCGGAGGCACTCGAGTACGGCATCGTCGGCCTCAACACCGGCATCATCTCCACCGAAGTCGCGCCCTTCGGCGGCGTCAAGGAGTCCGGCATCGGCCGCGAAGGCTCGCGCTACGGGATCCTGGACTACACCGAGCTCAAGTACCTGTGCGTCGGCCTTGGCTAGCGGCGCGACGCTGAGCCGATGCGCTACGTGAGCTCCCCGGACTTCCAGCACGACGGCGCCGAGCGCATCGGCATCCTGCTGGTCAACTCCGGCACGCCCGAGACGGCGACCGCACCCGCGGTGCGCCGCTTCCTGCGGCGCTTCCTCTCCGACCCGCGCGTGGTCGAGCTGCCGCGGCTGCTGTGGCTGCCGATCCTCTACGGCCTGGTGCTGCCGCTGCGGCCGGCACGCATCGCGCGCAAGTACCGCAGTATCTGGACCGAGGCCGGCTCGCCGCTGCGCGGCCTGTCCGAGCAGCTGCACGCGGCGCTCACCACCACGCTGGCCCAGCGCATGCTGGCGCCGCTGTCGGTCGAGCTCGGCATGCTCTACAGCCCGCCCTCGGTGCGCGAGGCGCTCGGCCGGCTGCGCGCTTCGGGCGCGCAGCGCATCCTGGTGCTGCCGCTCTTCCCGCAGTACTGCGGCGCCACCACCGGCGCCGTCTACGACTCGGTGAGCGAGGAGCTGCGCCGCTGGCGCTGGCTGCCCGAGCTGCGCTTCGTCGCCGAGTACCACGATCATCCCGGCTACATCGAGGCGCTGCGCGCGAGCGTCGCCGAGCACTGGAGCCGCGAGGGCCGCACTGCACACCTGCTCATGTCGTTCCACGGGATTCCGGAGCGCCGCTTCCGCGAGGGCGATCCGTATTTCTGCAAGTGCCAGAAGACGGCGCGGCTGCTCGCGGATGAGCTGATGCTGCGCGAGAGCGAGTGGAGCGTCGCCTTCCAGTCGCGCTTCGGGCCGAGCGGCTGGCTGAAGCCCGCGACCAGCGAAGTGCTCGGCGGCATGCCGGCGCGCGGCGCGCGCAGCGTGACGGTGGTGTGCCCTGGCTTCGCGGTCGATTGCCTCGAGACCCTCGAGGAGATCGCCATCGAGAACCGCGCGTCCTTCATGGGCGCCGGCGGCGAGCGCTTCCAGTACGTGCCGGCGCTCAACGCGCGGCCTGCGCATGCGCAGTGCCTCGCCGATCTCATCGTGGAGCACACCCAGGGCTGGACTCATCTCGAGCGCGAGCAGCTGCCGAGCGCGGCGCGCGGCGCCTCCGCCTGATGGCGCGCGCGCCGCTGCCGCCGCCGGGACGCTTTCACGAGCTCAGCCTCGTCACCGACGACATCCGCGCCTCGGTGGAATTCTACGAGCGTCTCGGGTTCACCCAGACCGCGACCACCGACACCTACACGCATCCCTACGGGGTGCTGACCGACGGCCGGATCTATCTCGGCCTGCACGCACGCCGTGCCCCCTCGCCCACCCTGACTTTCGTGCGGCCAGGCATCGCCGCCTGCCTGGCCGAGTTCGCGGCGCTCGGCATCGAGCTCACGGTGTCCCACACCGGCGAGGAGGTGTTCAACGAGATCGGCTTCGAGGGTCCACACGGCGAGTCCGTACGGGTCATCGAGGCGCGTACCTATTCGCCCGCCGAGCGCTCGCCCCGCGAGGTCTCGCTCCTCGGCGACTTCGCGCAGGTCTCGCTCCCGGCGACGGACTTCGACGCCGCCCGGAGCTTCTGGGAGCCGCTCGGCTTCGTCGCGACCGATGAAGTGGCGGCTCCCTACGCGCATCTGCCGCTCACCAGCGACCACCTCGACCTGGCGTTCCACCGCCCGCGCATCTTCGCTGCGCCCTTGGTCGTGTTTCGCGCGGCGGACATGCCGCAGCGCATCGCGCAGCTGCGTGCACTGGGGGTGGCGGAGGAGCCGCTGCCGCGCGGCATCGCCCGCGACGCCAACGCGCTGCTGCAGAGCCCCGAGGGCACGCTGCTGCTGCTGCTCGCGGGCGAGGATTAGCGCCGTACCACGCTCAGCGGAGCGCGCGCTGCGACGGACAGCGGGGCCGACGGTCCGGGCGGCGCCTCACGGCGCGATGCATCGGGGATAATGCCGCTCCCGGCGAAAAGTCATAAGAAAGGACCGCCCATGCGCCGCGCTCTTCCGGCTCTGCCCGTTCTCGCCGTGCTGGCGTGCCTGCCGCTGCTCGCCGCCGCGCCCCGCGCCCGCGCCGACGCCGGCATGTGGACCTTCGACAACTTCCCGAGCGAGCGGGTCAAGAGGACTTACGGCGCCGACGTCGACCGGGCCTGGCTCGACCGGGTGCGCACCTCGGTGATCCGCCTGTCGAACTGCACGGCCTCCTTCGTCTCGCGCGACGGGCTCATCCTCACCAACCATCATTGCTCCGAGGCCTGCCTGGACGAGCATTCGACGCCCGAGAAGAATCTCCTGAGGAGCGGCTTCCTCGCGCGCACGCGCGCTGAGGAGCAGCGCTGCGGCACCCAGGTGGCGGACGTCCTGATGAGCACCGCGAACGTCACCGACCAGGTCGCCGCGGCGCTGCGCGGCCTCGACGACCGGGCAGCCAACGAGGCACGCAAGAAGACCCTGACGCAGCTCGAGCAGGCCTGCGAGGAGGAGAGCAAACACGGGCCGGGCGCCCCGCTCAAGTGCGAGTCGGTCGACCTCTACCAGGGCGGTGAGTACTGGCTCTACAAGTACCGCCGCTACGACGACGTCCGGCTGGTATTCGCGCCGGAGCGCGACATCGCCGCCTTCGGCGGCGATCCGGACAACTTCCAGTTCCCGCGCTGGTGCCTCGATATGTCGGTGCTGCGCGCCTACGGACCGGACGGCAAGCCTGCCGCTACGCCGCGCTTCCTCAGCCTGCGTCCCGAGGGGCCGCAGGCGGGCGAGGTGGTGTTCGTCGCCGGACATCCGGGCCACACCGACCGGCTGCTGACCGTCGCGCAGCTCGAGGTGCTGCGCGATGTATTCCTGCCGCAGTGGCTGCTGCGCGCCGAGGAGCTGCGCGGCCGCTACATCCAGTTCGGCAAGACGGGCGCGGAGGCGAGCCGCATCGTGGAGGATCCGCTGTCGGGCCTGGAGAACTCCATCAAGGTGCGCCGCGGCCAGCTCGAGGCTCTCCTCGATGAGCGGCTGCTCGCGTCCAAGCGCACCGAGGAGGCGGCGCTGCGCGCGAAAGTGGCCGCCGACCCGCAGCTCGCCGCCGCGGCCGGTGACCCCTGGGGCGATATCGCGCGGGCCGAGGCCTATTACCGCGGCATCGAGCTGCCCTATACCTGGATCGAGCTCGGTGCGGGCTTCAACAGCCAGCTCTACGGCTACGCGCGCACCCTGGTGCGTGGCGCCGCCGAGCGCGCCAAGCCCAACACCGAGCGGCTGCGCGAGTACCGCGATGCGGCGCTGCCGCGCGTCGCGCAGCGCCTCACGGCTCCGGTGCCGGTGTATCCGCAGCTCGAGAAGCTCACGCTCTCCTTCTCGCTCGAGCGCATGCGCGAGTGGCTGGGACCGGATGCGCCGCTGGTGCGCCAGCTGCTCTCGGGGGACTCCCCCGACTCGCTCGCCGCGCGGCTCATCGACGGCTCGAAGCTCGCCGAGCCTGCCTTACGCAGGCAGCTCTGGGAGGGCGGCGCGGCGGCGGTCGACGGCTCGCACGATCCGATGATCGAGCTCGCCCGCGCGGTGGACGGGCAAGCGCGTGCCGTGCGCAAGCGCTACGAGGACCAGGTGGAAGCGCCGGTCGATGCGGCCGCGGAGAAGATTGCACGCGCGCGCTTCCGCCTCCTCGGTACGAGCGAGCCGCCGGATGCGACCTTCACGCTGCGGCTCAATTTCGGCACGGTGCAGGGGTGGAAGGAGAACGGCACCGAGGTCGAGCCGTTTACGCACCTGGCACGCCTGTTCGAGCGCGCCACGGGCGAGGATCCCTTCCGCATCCCCGACAGCTGGCTGGCGGTGAAGACGCAGCTCGATCCCACCACGCGCTTCAACCTCTCGACCAGCAACGACATCATCGGCGGCAACTCCGGCAGTCCGCTCATCGATGCGCGCGGGCGCGTCGTGGGCCTGATGTTCGACGGCAACATCCACTCGATCTCCGGCGACTACTGGTACGACGCCGAGCTCAACCGCGCCGTCGCGGTCGATCCGGCGGTCATTTTCGAGGCGCTGCGCAAGATCTACCGGGCGAAGGAGCTGCTGGCGGAGATGGGCGCGAAGTAGCGCGTGCGGGAAACGGCGCGTCTCAGCGCGCGCCGCCCGCGGCGCGCGCCACGATGCGGAAGCGGATGCGCATCTCGTCCTGCACCGCGAGCGCGCCCATGAACGCGGTGAAGGGTGTGAGGCCGAGGTCGCTTTGCCGCAGCGCGCTCTCGCCCGTCACCGTGAGCGTGTCCCCGGCGAGCTCATAGCGCACCGGAACGGCGATGGTGCGGCGCTGGTCGCGCACCTGCGCCTCAATTTGCGCCACCAGCTCCCCCGCGGCACCAGACGCCGCAGCCTCGAGGCGCTCGGCGCGCAGCACCAGCTCCGGGTAGTCGTCGGCCGCGAGCAGCGCGGGCCCGAGCATGTTGCGCCGCGTGCCGTCACGCGCCGACTGCGGCACGTCGGGGGGGAAATCTGCGCCCGGCTCCTGCGCCCGCAGCTGCGGCTCGTCCACGCTGAGCTCCGCCGCCGCAAAGCGCACCTCGAAGCTCGTCCTGAGGACGTCGTCGGCCAGGTAGATCGTGCCCGCGAGCGTGTGCGAGGCGATGACATGGTTGTGGCCGGCGGATGCGAGCGCCCCGCCGCGATACACCCGCACGGTGAGCAGCGACTGGTCCGCGACGATGCCGTAGGGCCGGCCGACGTGCGGCGCGGTGAGCGGCGGCGGCGGAGCATTGGTGAGCGGCGCCGGAGGCGGGGGTGCACGCGTCGGGCAGGCAGCCAACGCGCAGGCCAGGAACGACGCGCCGAGTGCCCGGACCTTGCAACCGCTGCTCACGCCCTTAAGCTTAAAGCCCATGGCTCTCCGCAACACGACCCGTCGCTGGGGCGTCATCGCCCAGGCGTTCCACTGGGTCATCGTGGCGTTGATCCTCGTGCAGGTGACGCTGGCGGAGATGGCCGACGACCTTCCGAACGGGGTACGCAAGCTCACCCTCCTCGCGCGCCATAAGTCCTTTGGCATCACAATCCTCGGCCTCGTGATCCTGCGCCTCGCGTGGCGCTCCCTGAATCCGCATCCGCCATTGCCGGACAACCTCAAGCCCTACGAGCGCAGGCTCGCGCGCTTCAGCCACGCGGCCCTCTACACGCTGCTCTTCGCCATCCCCCTGTCCGGCTGGACCATGTCCTCGGCGCGTGGGTTTCCGGTGAGCTGGTTCGGGTTCTTCCAGCTCCCCGATCTCGTGCCGAAGAGCCAGGCGCTGTTCGAGGCGCTCGTCACCACGCACGTGACGCTCGTCTGCGTGCTCGCAGCCGTGGTGGCTGTGCACGTCGCCGGCGCGCTCAAGCATCATCTTGTGCACAGGGACGACGTGCTCAGGCGCATGTTGCCGTTCACCCGCACCTGAAGGAATCGACCCATGCGCTCATCGCTCCTCGCTGCGGCGCTCGCCGGGACGCTCCTCGCCGGCGGCGGCTGCGGTGACGCCCGCGCCGCGGCTCCGGCGGCGGCGGGAGCGACGGCCCCCGGCGCCCCGCCGGCCGCAGCCTCGCACTACACGCTCGACCCCGCAAAGAGCTCGCTCGAGTTCACCTTCCTGCAGGCGGGCGCGAAGAACACCGGACGCTTCCCGCGCTTCGCGGTAACGCTGGATTGCCCGGGCGCGGATCCGGCGGGCGGACGGCTCGAAGTCACGGTGCAGGTCGCCTCGGTCGACACGGGCGACGTGGACCGTGACGAGGTGCTGCGCAGCGACGACCTGTTCGCTGCAGCCAGGTTTCCCGAGGCGCACTTCACTGCCACGCAAATCGTCAGGACCGCCGGCGGCTACGAAGCCAGGGGCCCGCTCACGATCCGCGGCGTGACGCGCGAGACGCAGGTGCCCTTCAGCTTCCGTGAGGCCACGGAAGGCGGTGCTGCGGTCGGCTACATGGCCGGCAAGACCGTCGTGCGCCGCCTGGATTTCGGCGTCGGCCAGGGTGAGTGGCAGGCCACCGATCAGGCCGGGAACGAGGTCACCGTGTCGTTCGCGTTGCGCCTGACGCGCGTAGCGCGCTAGAGGCGCCCAACGGATCAGTACGGCGTGCCGTCGCGGCGCGTGAAGCTGCCGCGCGCATGCGGCGGGCTCCACAGGAGGTCCACCTCCGGATCGGAGTATTGCGCCCCGTCCTCGGGATCGCGGTTACTCACTTCGAGATAGACCGCGGGCCGGTCGCTGCGGTTGATGAGCTGGTGCCCGTCCTCGACGCCCGCGGGAAAACCGGCGCACATGCCGGCCGTGAGCCGCTGCTCGCCCGCGCCCGTGCGCAGCACCAGCTCCCCTTCGAGCACGTACACGAACTCGTCCTCGCGCGTGTGCCAGTGCCGCATCGATGACTCCTTGCCGGGCGGCAGCACGGTTTGATTGATGCCGATGCGCGTGAGGCCGAGCGCCTCTCCGAGACGGCGCTTCTCGCGCGGCAGCACGCGCGAGCGGTACGGCTCGGGATAGCCCGAACGGCTCACTGCGGCGACGCTCGCGGGGTCGAGTGCGGGCTTGCTCAATGCCATGGTGCTCCTCCATGCAGGTGGCGCGTGTTGACGCGCGTCAGGCGCTTCGGGGAGCATGCCACAAGAGGCATGCCTGAGATATTCGACGACGTCGGACACTGCGTCGATGCGGTACTGCGTCGCGTGGGGCCGCGCATCGTGCTGGCGCTGCCGCTCGGCATCGGCAACCCGAATCCGCTGGTCAACGAGCTCTACCGTCGCGCGCTGCGCGATCCCGGCATCGACCTCACCATCCTGACGGCGCTGTCGCTGCTGAAGCCGGTGGCGGACTCGGCGCTGGAAGCGCGCCTCACCACGCCGCTCGTCGCGCGCGTGTTCGGCAGCTACGTCGAGCCCGAGTACGCCCGGGCGCTGCTGCACGATGCGCTGCCCGACAACGTGCGCGTCATCGAGTTCTTCCTGACGCTCGGCCAGTTCCTCGGCTCAACCCAGGCGCAGCGGCATTATCTGTGCGCGAACTACACGCACGTGGCGCGCGACGTCCTGGCGCGCGGTGTCAACGTCGTTGCGCAGCTGGTCGCGCGGCGCACGCAGGACGGCCAGATGCTGCTCAGCCTCGGCTCCAATGCCGACGTCACTCCCGAGCTGCTGGCGCTCATCGAGGCACAGCGCCGCGCCGGCCGCGACATCGTCCTCGTGGGCGAGACCCACGCGCAGATGCCCTTCATGACCGGGCATGCACAGGTGGACGCGCGCTGCCTCGACTTCCTGGTGGACGCTCCGCGCTACGACTACGACCTCTTCTGCCCGCCGAATCCGCCGCTCAGCCTCGTGCACCACGCCATCGGCATGCATGCCAGCAGCCTGGTGCGCGACGGGGGCACGCTGCAGGTGGGCATCGGCGAGCTGGCCGAGGCGACCACCTACGCGCTGCTGCTGCGCCATCAGCAGAACGCCGCCTGGCGCGCCGCACGCGAGGCTCTCGACCCGCACGCCGGGGCGGCGCCGCTGATCGCGGCCGAGGGCGGCATGGAGCCCTTCGCCGGCGGCCTCTACGCCGCAACCGAGATGTTCGTCGATCAGCTGCTCGAGCTGTACCGCGCCGGGGTGCTGCGCCGCCCGGTCTACGACTGCCTGCCGCTCGAGCGGCTGCTCGCCTCGGGGAAGATCGGCGAGCGCTTCGACGAGCGCATCCTCGAGCTCCTGGCGAACGCGGGCATGGGACCGCGACTCACCGCCGCGGAGTTCGCGCAGCTCAAGCACTACGGAGTCTTCCGCGCCGACGTCGAGTTTGACGCCGGGCGTATCCGCGCACGCGGCGGCAGCTGGATCGAGGCCGACCTGAGCGACCCCGCAAGCCTCGCGCGCCTCGCCGAGTGCCTGGGACGCGAGCTGCGCAACGGCCAGGTGCTGCACGCGGGATTCTTCGTCGGTCCGCGCGGCTTCTACGCGGCGCTGCGCGACCTGCCCGAGACGACCCGCGAGCGCTTCGGCATGCGCGGGGTCGGCTACATCAACCAGCTCTATGGGCCGGACCAGGAGCTGCGCATCCTGCAGCGCCGCGACGCCCGCTTCATCAACAGCACCATGATGGTCACGCTGCTCGGTGCCGCGGTATCCGACGCGCTCGACAGCGGCCGGGTGGTGACGGGCGTCGGCGGCCAGTACAACTTCGTCGCCATGGCGCACGCGCTGCCCGGCGCCCGCTCCATACTCTGCGCGCGCGCCACGCGCACGCAGCAGGGCCGCACCACCTCCAACGTCCTCTGGAGCTACGGCCACGAGACCATCCCGCGGCACCTGCGCGACATCGTGGTCACGGAGTACGGCATCGCCGACCTGCGCGGCCGGACCGACGAGGAGATCATCATGGCGCTGCTCAACGTCACCGACTCGCGCTTCCAGGAGCCGCTGCTCGCGCACGCCGTACGCGCCGGCAAGCTACGCGCCGACTACCGCATCCCGGAGGCGCACCGCGACAACACGCCCGCGCGCCTGGCGCGCGCGCTCGGCGCGCATCGCCGTCAGGGATTCTTCAGCGAGTACCCGTTCGGCACCGATCTCACCGCCGAGGAGGCCGCGCTGGTGCGGGCGCTCAAGCACCTCGGGGGCCGCACCGGCAGCCCCTGGTCGAAGCTCACCACCGCGGCGGCGGCACTCGCCTCGGGCCGTCCCGCCGCGCGCCACGCCGCGGCCTTGAAACGCATGGGGCTCGATCAGCCGGCGAGCCTGCGCGAGCGGCTCGAGCGGCGCCTCGTCGTGCTCGGGCTCGATGCGACCGGCGGCGCCGGCCCTTGAGGGTCTAGCGTTTGCGCCGTGGCGCCGCGCGCCGTGCGCGGCTTGGCCGCTTGCCGGAGCGCTTCGCTTTGGCCACGGCGGGCTTGCGGGATTTCGCGGGCTTCTTCGCCTTCGCCTTCGCCTTCGCGGCCTTCGGCTTGGCGGCCTTCTTTGCCGGCGCTTTGGCCTTCGGCGCGGCCGGCTTGGGGCGGGAAGTTTTCGCGCCGGTGGCCGTGCCGCGCAGCTGATCGAGAATCGCGGGATTCTCCAGCGTCGAGACGTCCTGGGTGACCTCCTCGTCGTTCGCCACCGCGCGCAGCAGGCGGCGCATGATCTTGCCGGAGCGCGTCTTGGGGAGATTGTCCGCGAAGCGGATGTCGTCGGGCTTGGCGATCGGACCTAACTGCTCGCCCACCCAGTCGCGCAGCTCCTTGGTGAGGGCGGTGGCCGCGCTGCCGGTGGGACGCGCGCCGCGCAACACCACGTAGGCGAACACCGACTCGCCCTTGATCTCGTGCGGCTTGCCGACCACGGCCGCCTCGGCGACGCGCGGATTAGCGACCAGAGCGGATTCGATCTCCATGGTGCCGAGACGGTGTCCCGACACCTTCAGCACGTCGTCGATGCGACCCATGATCCAGAAGTAGCCGTCCTTGTCGCGGTGCGCGCTGTCGCCCGCCACGTAGCAGCGCGTGTGGAACTTAGACCAGTATCCTTCGACGTAGCGCGGGTTGTTGCGCCAGATGGTGCGCAGCATCGACGGCCAGGGCTTGCGGATCACGAGATAGCCACCCGCGTCGGGGCGCTTCACCGACTCGCCGTGATCGTTGACGATGTCGGCATCGATCCCCGGGAGCGGCTGGGTGCACGAGCCGGGCTTGGTGGCGGTCACCCCGGGAAGCGGTGAGATGAGGATCGCGCCGGTCTCGGTCTGCCACCAGGTGTCGACGATCGGGCAGCGCTCCTTGCCGATCACGCGGTGATACCACATCCACGCCTCGGGATTGATCGGCTCGCCGACGCTGCCCAGCAGGCGCAGCCTCGACAGGTCGTACCTGGCGGGTATCTCATCGCCGAGCTTCATCAGCGCACGGATCGCGGTCGGCGCGGTATAGAAGATGGTCACGCCATGGGCCTGGCAGTTCTTCCAGAAGCGGCCGCCGTCGGGCACGGTGGGAGCGCCCTCGTACATGACGACCGTGGCGCCTGCGGCGAGCGGTCCGTAGGCGATGTAGGTGTGGCCGGTGACCCAGCCGACATCCGCCGTGCACCAGAAGACGTCGTCGTCGCGCAGGTCGAAGACCCACTGAGTCGTCACCTTGGCGCCGAGCAGATAGCCACCGGTGGCGTGCTGGATGCCCTTCGGCTTACCGGTAGAGCCCGAGGTATAGAGGATGTAGAGCGGATGCTCCGCCTCCACCCACTCGGGATCGCACGACGGCGGCTGTCCCTCGACCGCCTCGTGCCACCACAGATCGCGCTTCGCGTCCATGGGCACCGGACGGCCGGTACGCTTGAGCACGATGACCCGCCTGACGCTCGGGCAGCCGCCGGCGAGCGCGTGATCCGTGCCGACCTTGAGCTCCACCGCCGCGCCGCCGCGCCAGCCGCCGTCGGCCGTGATGACCAGCTTCGCCTCGGTGTCCTCGATGCGATCCTTGAGCGCCGGCGCCGAGAAGCCGCCGAACACCACCGAATGGATGGCGCCGATGCGGTTGCAGGCATGCATCGCCACCAGCACCTCGGGCACCATCGGCATGTAGATGACGACGCGGTCGCCCTTGGCGACACCCAGAGCCTTGAGCGCGTTGGCGAAGCGGCAGACTTCCGCGTGCAGCTCGCGGTAAGAGAGCCGCCGCACGTCCCCCGGCTCGCCCTCGAAGATGACCGCGGTCTTGTGGCCGCGCTCATTCAGGTGCACGTCGAGGCAGTTCCACGAGGCGTTGAGGCGTCCGTCGGTGAACCAGCGGTAATTCGGCGCGCGCGCCTCATCGAGCGCCACGGTGAACGGCCGGTGCCAGCTGAGCTCCTGCGAGGCGAGGTCCGCCCAGAATCCAACATGATCGTCGGCCGCGCGCTTGCGCAGGCTGTCGAGATCCCGCGGCTGGATGCGCGCGCGCGCCGTGAACTCGGGCGATGGGGGAAAGCTGCGCTGCTCGATGAGGACCGACTCGATGTTCTTATCCGTCGTTGCGACCGCCATAAAACCCCCGGGAGCTCCTTTCGCGCCGGCACGGGCCGGGTACGCAGCATAGCCTCTATGCGTGCAGCTCCGCGAGCAGCCGCTCGATCATGGCGCGTGCGCTCTGGGCGTAGCCGCCGCCGAAGAGGTTGGCGTGATTCAGCACGTGATAAAGGTTATAGAGCCCGCGCCGCAGCTCCGCTCCCGGCGGCAGCGGCGCCGCCGCGGTGTAGGCCCGGTAGAAGGCCGGGCCGAAGCCCCCGAAGAGCCGCGTCATGGCCAGGTCCGTCTCGCGGTCCCCGTAGTAGACCGCCGGGTCGAAGACCGCCGGCTCACCGTCGCTGGTGGCGAGCCAGTTGCCACCCCACAGGTCCCCGTGCAGGAGCGAGGCCGCCGGGCGGTGCTGCCCGAGCAGCGCTCCGACCCCCGCGAGCAGCTGCTCGCCACAGCCGCCGAGCAGCGGGCCGAAGCCGTTGGCGACGGCGAGCTCGAGCTGCGGGCGCAGCCGCCGCTCGCGGTAGAACTCCGCCCAGGAGGCGAGCGCCCCGTTCGCCTGCGGCGTGCTGCCGATGGTGTTGTCACGCCGCCAGCCGAACTCGCCCGCGGTGACCTGATGGAGCGCTGCGAGGGCGGATCCCAGGCGCTCCTCGCAAGCCTCGTCCGCGGTCCCGGCCTCGAGCCACTCGAGGGCGAGAAACGCCGCCTCGGCGCCCGCTCCGCACGCCAGCACCCTTGGTGCGCGCAGCGCCCGCGCGCGCCCGAGCTCCGCCAGCCCCTCGGCCTCGGCCTCGAGCATCGGCAGCGCGCCGCTGCCGGCCACCTTGACGAACAGCGCTCCCGTTGCGGTCGGCCACCGGTAGCAGTGGTTGATACTGCCCCCGGCCACACGCCTCTCGGGCCGAGCGGCGCAACTCACTCCCGCGATGCGGGTGATTCCGGCCGCGATGGCAGCCCAGCGCTCCATGTTGGGCCCGACCGGGCGCCGCTTCAGGCGCAGGCCGCGGGCAGCTGCGCGACGCGCGCCCCCTGCGCGCGCAGAAACGGCCCGAAGCCGAGGGTGTCGTACAGGCGCGAGAGTGCGGGCAGATCGGGCGCGCGGCGCTTCAGTCCCGTGGCACCGACGCCCAGCGGCAGATCGCAGCTGATGCGGGTGAGTCGCCGCGCGAGGTACACCGCGTCGCGATGCTCGGCGAGGCGCGCTCCGAGCGTGCCCGCGCCGCGGATCTTCAGCAGCGCGACGCGCTCGAGATCGTCGTAGAGCTCATCGAGCGATGCGAAAGCCTTCATGAGCGAGGCCGCGGTGCGGGGCCCGACGCCGGGCACGCCCGGGATGTTGTCGGACTCATCACCCGCAAGCGCCAGATAATCGGCGAAGCGCTCAGGTGCGACCCCGAAGTGGCGCTCGATGTCGTGATAGCCGAACTGGCCGCGGGCGCCGAAGTCCCACAGCACGTCGCCGTCGCGCATCAGCTGCGCCAGGTCCTTGTCGCGCGTGATGAAGGCGGCGCGCACGCCGGCCGCGCGCATGAGCCCCGCGAGCGTCCCGATGATGTCGTCGGCTTCGTACTCGGGGTACACGAACTCGGCAATCCCCAGATGCCGGCACAATTCACGGCAGCGCGCGAACTGCTGCGTCAGGTCCGCCGGCGGGCTGTCGCGGTTCGCCTTGTAGGCGGGGTAGAGGCGGCGGCGATAGGAATCCTTGCAGCGCTGATCGAAGGCCACCGCCATGTAGGCCGGACGCATCCGCTCGATGAGATCGCCGAGAAAGCGCGCGAACCCGAATACCGCGTGCGTGGAATTGCCGTCCGCGTCGCGCATGTCGGGCAGCATCGAGTGGTAGGCGCGGAAGACGTAGACCGAGGCGTCGACGAGGAAGATCACGCGCCGGACCTTAGCAGGTGCCGGCCCCGATCGTCACGCGGAGCGCCTTCAGGAGAGGTAGGCGCGGATGCGGTCGTGCAGCGGGCTCGAGCGCGGGAAATGCGCCACCAGGTATTCCATCTGGTCGGCGAGCACGCGCCGTCCCTTCAGGAAGATGTATTCGGCGTAGGTCGGCGTGAACGGCACGGCGATCAGCTGCATGCGCGCCTGCTCCGGCGTGCGCGAGGCCTTCTGGTTGTTGCAGCGGCGGCAGGAGGCCACCACGTTGGTCCAGATGTCCGTGCCGCCCTGACTGAAGGGGCGAATGTGATCGCGCGACAGGTCGCGCGAGGGAAAGCGCAGCCCGCAGTACATGCACAGGTACGCGTCGCGCCGGAACAGGGTCTGGTTGTTGAGCGGCGGGATGTAATCGTGGCGCGTGTTGCCCGGATTGCCGGTGTGGCCGACGGTCGCGACGATGGAGTTCACCTCGAGCACGGTGCGGCGGCCGGTGCGCGCGTTGGTCCCGCCGTACAGCTGGTAGAGGAGCGAGCCGCACGTGTATGCGACCTGCTCCTGGGTGTAGAGTCGCGCGGCCTCCTTGTAATCGATCCACTCGAGCGGCATGCCGGCCACGTCCGTGCGCAGTACGAGCTGCGACAGGCCGCGCGCCGCGGGCGTGGCGATCACCGCGAGGTCGTCGAGGAGGCCGTGGTCGGCTCGATCAAGGTCAATCCCGGGCATGGCGCTGTAAGATACGGCACTTTTGTGCAAGAATTCAACATCGCAAGGTCTTAATTAAATTGAAATTTTCCAGTCACGTGGCCGGCCGGCCACGCACGTGCAAGAGGCCCTGAATGCCAGTGACGATAGGAGCGCTGCGCGAGAGCGCGCCGCTTGAGACGCGCGTCAGCCTCGTCCCGGAGATCGCCGACAAGCTCGCGGCAGCGGGCGCGCGCCTGCTGCTCGAGCGCGGCGCCGGCGAGCGCGCGCGCTTCCCCGACTCGGCTTATAAGAATGTGACCTGGGCCGATTCCGCCGCGGCGGTGCTGGCGGGCGCCGACGTGCTCCTCACGGTGCAGCCGCTCACCGTCGGGCAGATCGGACAGCTCAGGAGCAGCGCCGTGGTGATCGGCTTCATGCAGCCCTACGCACGCGCCGCCGAGGTGCGCGCGCTCAAGGAGCGCCGCCTCACCTCCTTCGCCATGGAGCTCGTGCCGCGCATCTCGCGCGCGCAGTCGATGGACGCCTTGTCATCTCAGGCCGCCATCGCCGGCTACAAGGCGGTGCTGATCGCCGCGAGTCAGCTGCAGAAGTTCCTCCCCATGCTCACCACCGCCGCCGGCACCATTCGCCCGGCACAGCTGCTGGTGATCGGCGCCGGCGTCGCGGGACTGCAGGCCATCGCCACCGCCCGGCGCCTGGGGGCCGTGGTCGAGGCCTACGACGTGCGCGGCGCCACGCGCGAGCAGGTGAAATCGCTCGGAGCAAAGTTCGTCGAGACCGGCGTGAGCGCCGAAGGCACCGGCGGCTATGCGCGCGAGCTCACCGCCGAGGAGAGGGCGCAGCAGCAGACGGCGCTCGATGCACGCATCGCCGCGGCCGATGCCGTGGTCACCACCGCCGCCGTCCCCGGGCGCCCGGCGCCGAAGATCATCTCGCGCGCGGCGGTCGAGCGGATGCGCCCGGGCTCGGTGGTGGTCGACATCGCCGCCGAGCAGGGCGGCAACTGCGAGCTCACCCGCGCCGGCGAGATCGTGGAGCACCAGGGCGTGAGAGTCGTGGGCGCGGTGAATCTCGCCGCCGAGCTCGCCTACAACGCGAGCGAGATGTACGCGCGCAACTTGTTCAATTTCCTCAAGCCCGCCCTCGTGAAGGGCGAGCTGGCGATCGACTGGAACGACGAGGTGTTCGCGCAATCGTGCCTGACGCGCGACGGCGAGATCAGACACGAGCCGACGGCCAAGGCGCTGGGGGGCTGACATGACCGGGATGGTGGCGCTCTATATCTTCATGCTGGCGGCCTTCACCGGCTACGAGGTCATCTCGCGCGTACCGGTGATCCTGCACACGCCGCTCATGTCGGGCTCGAACTTCGTGCATGGCATCGTTCTCGTGGGCGCCATGGTCGCCCTCGGCAGCGCGGTCACCCCGCTCGAGAAAGTCATCGGTTTCATCGGCGTGCTGCTGGCGGCCGGCAACGCCGTCGGCGGCTACGTGGTGACCGAGCGCATGCTCGAGATGTTCAAGGCGAGCGGGTCGCGCGCCAGGAAAGGGACCCACTGATGCCGGGCTGGTTCTCCGCGAGCCTCGCGATCCAGGCGAGCTACTTCGTCACCGCGGTGCTGTTCATCATGGGCTTGAAGCGCATGAGCTCGCCGGTGACGGCGCGCAGCGGCATCCTCTGGGCGGGCGCCGGCATGGGCGTGGCCACGCTCGTCACCTTCCTCTATCCGGGGATGTCCAACTACGGGCTGATCCTCCCGGCGATGCTGGTGGGCGCGGCGCTGGCGTGGTGGAGCGGCAAGCGCGTCGCCATGACCGACATGCCGCAGATGATCGCGCTCTACAACGGCATGGGCGGCGGCGCGGCGGCGGCGATCGCCGCGGTCGAGCTCTACCGCGGCGGTGCCGGGGGCTACGTCACCGGCTCGCTCGCGGTCCTCGGTGGCATCATCGGCGCGATATCCTTCTCCGGCAGCGCCATCGCCTTCGGCAAGCTCCAGGGACTCATCACGCGCAGCATCCGCTTCGGGGGTCAGCAGATCGTGAACCTGCTGCTGCTCGCCGCTGCGCTGGTGCTCGGCGCGCTGGTGGCTTCCCACATGAACGCCGGTGCGGGCGTCGTCACCGGCTTCTTCGTGCTCGCGCTCGTGCTCGGGGTCACCATGACGCTGCCGATCGGCGGCGCCGACATGCCGGTGGTGATCTCGCTCTACAACGCGCTCACCGGACTCGCAGTCGGGCTCGAGGGTTTCGTGCTCGACAACGCGGCGATGATCATCGCCGGCACGGTGGTGGGCTCGGCCGGCACGCTGCTCACGCAGTTGATGGCGCGGGCGATGAACCGCTCGCTCGGCAACGTGCTGTTCTCGGGCTTCGGCGACACCGGGGGCGAGGCGACCGGCGCCGTCACCGGGAGCCTGAAGCCCATCGAGGCGGCCGACGTCGGCGTGATGCTGGCCTTCGCCTCCAAGGTGATCGTGGTACCGGGTTACGGCATGGCGGTCGCCCAGGCGCAGCACAAGATCTGGGAGCTGTGCCAGCTGCTCATCGACCGGGGCGTGAACGTGCGCTTCGCGATCCATCCGGTCGCGGGGCGCATGCCCGGCCACATGAACGTGCTGCTGGCGGAAGCCGGCGTGCCCTACGACCTCATCTCCGACCTGGACGAGATCAACGCCGAGTTTGAGACCGCAGATGTCGCGCTCATCATCGGCGCCAACGACGTGGTGAACCCAGTGGCGCGCACCGACAAGTCGAGCCCGATCTACGGCATGCCGATCCTGAACGCCGACAAGGCGAAGAACGTCATCGTCATCAAGCGCGGCAGGGGCGCGGGCTTCTCCGGCATCGAGAACGCGCTCTTCTACCTCGACAACACCCGCATGCTGTACGGCGATGCGCAGAAAGCCGGCGCGGAGCTCATCGCGGCTGTGAAAGCGGTGGGCTGAGGCTGCGCATCAGGGGCTGTCTCTCGCTGCGCCCATGTACGAGTCCCGCCGCACGCCGCCGCTCTCGCGCCCGCGATTCGTGCGGCGGCTGCTGCGACATTTCGCGCTCGCGGCACTGCTGCTCGCGGCCTCGCTGGCACTCGGCATGGCCGGCTACGGGTACTACGAGCATCTCGCCTGGCGCGATGCCTTCCTCAACGCGGCGATGCTGCTGGGAGGCATGGGGCCGGTGAACAATCCGGTGACACCCGCGGGCAAGCTGTTCGCCGGGTGCTATGCGTTGTACGCGGGGCTGATCTTCATCATCACCGCGACCATCATCCTCGCTCCGGTGTTCCACCGGATGCTGCATCTCTTCCACTGCGACGAGCGCGACCGATGAGCACACCAACAACACCCGTTCACGTCCTGCCACGCCGGAGTCTGCTGAAGCTGGGGGCGGCGCTGCCGCTCGTTCTCGCCGCGCCCGGGCGACTCGCGGCGCGCGTCATGTCGCCCTTCGCGCGCGTGCGCCCGGGCGACCCCTACTGGCCGAAGCCGGCTGAGTGGGCTGAGCTCAGGGCGGCAGTCGGCGGCAAGCTGCTCGAGCCGCAGGCGCTCTTCGCCCCCTGCGTCGCCGACGCCGGAAGCGCCGCGTGCAGCGAGGTCTCGCAAAACCTGCGCAACCCCTTCTACATCGGCGACCAGCCGGGCGGCACGCAGGTCTCGGGCTGGCTCGATGCCTGGACGCCCGCCCCGAGCGCCTATGCGGTCAAGGCCCGCAGCGCCCAGGACGTCGCCCACGCCGTGAGCTTCGCGCGCACACACAACCTGCGGGTGGTGGTGAAGGGCGGTGCCCACAGCTATCTCGGCACCTCGAGCGCCCCCGACTCGCTGCTCATCTGGACGCGCGCGCTCAACGAGGTCCGCCTGCACGAGGACTTCGTCGGCGCGGGCTGCGCCGGCAAGATGGCCCCCACCCCGGCGGTCTCGCTCGGCGCCGGCTGCATGTGGATCGACGCCTACAGCGCCGTCACGAGCCGCGGCGGGCGCTATGTCCAGGGCGGCGGCTGCACCTCGGTCGGCGTCGCCGGGCTCGTGCAGTCGGGCGGCTTCGGCAGCTTCTCCAGGGCCTTCGGCAACGCCGCCGCGGGGCTCATCGAGGCCGAGGTCGTCACCGCCGACGGGCGGGTGCGCGTCGTCAACGCCTGCCAGGATGCGGATCTCCTCTGGGCGCTGAAAGGCGGCGGCGGCGGGACCTTCGGCGTGGTGACGCGACTCACGCTGCGCATCCACCCGCTGCCGGACTTCTGCGGCAGCGCCTGGGGCACCATCCAGGCAAAGAGCGATACGTCGTTCCGCGCGCTCATCGCCCGCTTCGTCGCCCACTATGCCGAGCGGCTCGCCAATCCCCACTGGGGCGAGCAGGTCGCGGTGAAGAGCGACAACTCGCTCAAGATCTCCATGGTGCAGCAGGGCCTAACCCGCGAGGAGGCGCGCGCGGCGTGGCAGCCGTTCTTCGACTGGGTGAGCGCCAACGCCGACTACCAGGTCACCGACCATCTCGGCGCGAGCGGCGGCCACAAGATGCAGAGCTGGTGGGAGATCGAGGGCAACTCCAGCATGATCCCGGACAAGCGGCCCGGAGCCTCGCCCGATCACGGCTACTGGGAAGGCGACCAGGACCAGGTGGGTGCCTACCTGCACGGCTACGACTCGTTGTGGCTCCCCGCGGCGCTGCTCGAGGGCGCTTCCCAGGAGCGCCTCACAGAGGCGCTCCATGCGGCCTCGCGCCACAAGGAGGTGGGCCTGCACTTCAACAAGGGACTGGCGTTCGCTGCGCCCGACGCCATCAAGGCCTCGCTCGACACCGCCATGAACCCCGCGGTGACCGAGGCCTTCGCGCTCGCGATCATCGCCGACGGCGAGCGGCCCTCCTATCCCGGCGAGTCGCGGCCGCCGATGGATCTCGAGGCGGCGCACCGCGACGCCCGCGCGATCGATGCGGCGACTGCGGAGCTCGCCAAGGTCGCCCCGCGCTCCGGGTCGTACCTCTCGGAGAGCAATTTCTTCAACGAGCGCTGGCAGGAGGCGTACTTCGGCGCCAATTACCGGCGCCTCATGTCGATCAAGAAGCGCTATGACCCGGAGGGCCTCTTCATCGTGCACCACGGCGTGGGCAGCGAGGACTGGAGCCCGGACGGCTTCACACGGCTGAAGTGAGCGAGGATAAGGTCATGACTCACCCCATCCGGTCCGCGCTCGCGGCCCTGGCCGCGTCGCTCCTGGGTGCCGCCGCGCCCGCAGCCCCTGCCGCTGCCGCCGCCCCGATGGGCGAGCCGGCTGCCAAGGCACGGACCACCGCCGAGGTGCTCGCGGCGTCTGCGCCTTCCGACTGGCGCGCGCTCGATCCGCAGCAGACGCTCTACCTCGAGCTGCCCGCGGGGCGAGTCATCATCGAGCTCGCCCCGGTTTTCGCGCCGCGCCACGTGGAGAACGTCGTGGCGCTCGCGCGCGAGCAGTACTTCGACGGCCTCGCCATCATGCGCGCGCAGGACAACTACGTCGTGCAATGGGGCGATGCCGAGGGCAAGAAGCCGCTGCAGAAGGCGCAGCGCACCCTCCCTGCGGAGTTCGAGCGGCCGCTGCGCGCTCTCACGCTGACGCGCATCACCGACCCCGACAGTTACGCGCCGGTCGTCGGGTTCCTGGACGGCTTCCCGGTGGCCGCCGATCCGCAGATCGGGCGCGCGTGGCTGGTGCACTGCTATGGCATGGTCGGCGCCGGACGCGACAATGACGTCGACTCAGGCGGCGGCACGGAGCTCTACGTCGTGATCGGGCAGGCGCCCCGCCATCTCGACCGCAACGTGACGCTGCTCGGGCGCGTGGTGCGTGGCATGGAGCTGCTCTCGGTGATGCCGCGCGGCAGCGGCGCGCTCGGCTTCTACGAGCACCCCGCCGAGCGCACGCCGCTGCGCTCGCTGCGCGTCGCGGCCGATCTCCCGGAGGCCGAGCGCGCGCCGCTCGAGGTCCTGAGAACTGACACCGCGACCTTCGCCGCCTACGTCGAGGCGCGCCGCAACCGCCACGAGGAGTGGTTCAAGGTGCCGGCGGGCCGCATCGACGTATGCAACATCCCGGTGCCAATGCGGGACGCGAAGGCTAAGAGCCGCTAGCTGAGGCGATCGGGGCAGAGGCGCGTCGAGCCCCGCCCTTCGCGGCCCGCAACGAAGCTACGGACGTTTGGCTTGCGGGTGCGGTCCGGCGTGCGGCTGCACCATCCGCTTCTGGCGCTGCTCGCGCGCGTGCTCGATCATCTGCTGGCGCTGCTCGGGCGTGGCGTTGCGCCACTGCTGGCGCAGCATCTGCCGCTGCGCCGGCGGCAACTGCTGGAAGCGGTGGAAGTTCTGCCGCACGGCCGCCTGCTCATTCGGCGGCAGTGCCTGGAAGCGCTGCCAGCGATCGCGCAGCGCGCGCCGCTGCTCCGGGGGCAGTGACTGCCAGCGCGAGAAGCGGTCACGCGCCTGGTCGCGCTGCTCGGGAGACATGGAGAGCCAGCGCTCGCTGCCGTGGGCGAGCGCCTGCTGCCGCTCGGGGGGGAGAGTCCCCCACTGATTTGCCATCGGGCCAAGGAGCTTCTGCTGCTCGCTCGAGAGGCTCGACCAGGCGACCGGCGCGGGCGGACTCGCGGCCGCGGCGGCCGGAGCTGCGGCCGGCGCCGTTTCCTGCGCGAAGGTCGGCGCAACCGCGGCGAGCAGCACCGCGGCGAGCAGCACACACACCCCGTTACGGACTCTCAGCTGGCTACCCATTGTTCTTGTCTCCGGGGGAAGTCGGCGCCGGAGTCGGCGGCGGGGCGGGCGGCGGCCGCGTGCCCCCGCTGGCCGCAGGCTGCGCAGTCTTCGCCGGAATCGGCTGCGAAAGGTAGTTCGGATTCACTTCCGAGAGACGGTCGACGCTGCCGAGGAACTCGAGGAATCCCGCGGCAGGCGGCTGCGGCGGCGGGCGGCTGGTGTCGTCCGAGCGGCCGATGGCGCTGCCGAGCGTGAGTGCGCTCAGCACCGCGACCGCAGCGGCGCGATAGGACCACATCAGCTGTTGCTCTCGGCACCGGCATCGGACTGCGCGGCCGCCCATTCATAGAACGAGCCGTCCCATCCCTCCATCAGGTCGATCGAGTCGTTGTCTGTCAGCAAATCCATGTCCTCGACCACGGCATGCTGCGAGTCGAGGGCCAGCGCCGGCGTGCGCTGAGGCTCGCGGTGCCAGAGCACCACGGCCACGAGCAGCGCGGCGGCCACGGCGCCCGCGGCCGGCATCAGGGCCAAGCTGCGCCACCACGAGCGGCGGCGCGCAGCGGCCGCCTCGAGCGCGGCATGACGCGCCTGGTTGAGGCGCGAGCGCGTGCGCGCGTCGATGCGGCGCACGCTCTCCTCGAGCACCGCTCGCGCGGCCTGCTCGAAATCCGTCAGTGACTCATCGGTGCGGCTCACAGGTAGAGCTCTCCAAGTTGCGCGCGCAGTGCCTGCACTGCGCGAAAGTAATGGGTCTTCACGCTGCCTTCCGAGCAGCCCATCGCCGCCGCCGTCTCCGCCACGTCGAGCCCCTCGAGCGTGCGCAGCAGAAACGCCTGCTGCTGCCGCGGGGGCAGCTCCTGCAGCGCCTTCTCCAGCGCGCCCACCGCCTCCTCGAGCTCGAGCCGGCGCACCGGCTGTGGCTCGGTGCTCGGGGCCTGGGCCACGGGGTCGAAGTCCTCGTCGTCATCGTCGCCGCGCACCGGCAGCCAGGCCATGACGCGGCCACGTACCGTGCGCCGGCGCTGCATGTCACGAATGCGGTTCTCGAGAATCCGGTAGAAGAGCGGCTTCCACTCCCCGGGCGGACGATCCGAGTAGGCCCGCGCCAGCTGCAGCATCGCATCCTGGACCGCATCGAGGGCGTCATCCTCGTGCCGCAGCGCCGCCTGGGCGATCTTGAAAGCCTTCAGCTCGACGCCGGCCAGGAACTGGTTCAGCGCGCGGGTTTGTGTCTGCTCTTCGGGGTCCGACAGATCCACGTCGCCGTGTAGTGCGGCCGGCATGCTATAAGGCGACGCGAGCGTAGCAAACTCGGGCATGGCGTGTATAACGCGCGCACGCCGTGCGCGGTTGACGCCCATCTCGAACGCAAGTCACTGATTTGACTAATCCGTGAGACCGGGTCCTCAGTTCCTCAGGGTGGCGATCGATACCCCCCTGCGGCGGCTCTTCGACTACCTTCCGCCGGCCCTCGCGGAGGGTGCCGCAGAGCCCGCGCCGGGGATGCGGGTGCGGGTCCCGTTCGGCCGACGCCGTCTGATCGGAGTCGTCATGGGGGCCGCAGACTCTTCCGAGCTCGCTCCGGAGCGCGTCAAGACTGTCCTCGAGGTGCTGGACCCCAAGCCGGTGCTGGATGGAGCGACCCTCGAGCTCGTGCGCTGGGCGGCGGAGTACTACCACCATCCGATCGGACAGGTGCTCTCGAGCGCATTGCCCAAGGCGCTGCGGCTCGGGGCGGGACTCCTCGCCATCGAAGAGCGCTGGACGCTGAGCGCCGCGGGCCGTGAGGCGCTCAGCGGCGGGGAGCCCCGGCGCGCGGCCAGGCAGCGCTCGCTGCTCGAATTCATCGTCTCGCAGGGGGGCACGGCAGCGGCCGAGGTCCTCGCCACGCACTCCGTCAACTGGCGCGAGGCCGCGCGCGCTCTCACGGCGCGCGGATTTCTCGACCGCCAGGAGGTCGCTCTCGCACCCGCCGCGCAGGGCGCGCGGGTACGCGCCGCCGGACCGACGCTGCTCCCCGAGCAGCGCGATGCGGTCGAGCAGCTCGCGGCGGCCGCGGGAGCCTTCGCGCCTTTCCTGCTCGAGGGGGTCACCGGCAGCGGCAAGACCGAGGTGTATCTGCGTCTCGCGGAGGAGACCTTGGCGCGCGGGCGGAGCGCGCTCGTGCTGGTGCCGGAGATCGGACTCACTCCGCAGCTGGTCGGCCGTTTTCGCGATCGCTTCGAGGCACCGCTCGCGGTGCTGCATTCCGCGCTCACGGATCAGGAGCGCCTCGCCGCGTGGCGCAGCGCCTCGAGCGGTGAGGCCCGCATCGTGCTCGGAACGCGCTCCGCGGTATTCGCCCCGCTCCCTGCGCTCGGGCTCATCGTGGTCGACGAGGAGCACGATGCCTCCTTCAAGCAGCACGAGGGTGCCTTGCGCTACTCGGCGCGCGATCTGGCAGTGGTGCGCGCGCGACTGGCGCGCGTGCCGGTGCTGCTCGGCTCCGCGACCCCCTCGCTCGAGACGCTGCACAACGTCGCCGGCGGCCGCTATACGCGGCTGCGCCTGTTGCGCCGTCCCGGCGAGTCGCGTCCGCCGCGACTTGCGCTCATCGATCTGCGCTCGAGCGCGGTCGAGTCCGGCATCTCGACTCCCGCGACGCTTGCCATCGAGCGGCATCTCGCCGCGGACGGCCAGGTGCTCGTGTTCCTCAACCGCCGGGGCTTCGCGCCGACGCTGCTGTGCACGGCGTGCGGCTGGATCGCTCCCTGTCGCGAGTGCGACGCGCGGCTCACGGTGCATCTCGCGGCAGTGCGGCTGCGCTGCCACCACTGCGGCGCCGACGCACCGCTGCCGGCACGCTGCCCGCAGTGCGGCTTCGCCGTGAAGCCCGTCGGCCAGGGGACGGAGCGCATCGAGGCGGCGCTTGCAGCGCGCTTCCCGCAAGTGCCCATCGTGCGGCTCGACCGCGACGTGGTGCGCCGGCGTGGCGATCTCGATGAGGTCGTGCGCCGCATGTCCAGCGGTGAGGCGCGCATCCTGGTCGGCACGCAGATGGTCACCAAGGGTCATGATTTCCCGAACGTCACGCTGGTCGTGGTGCTCAACGCCGACCAGGGTCTCTTCAGCACCGACTTCCGCGCACCGGAGCGTCTCGCGCAGACCATCGTGCAGGTCGCGGGCCGTGCCGGCCGCGGCGCCAGGGCCGGCGAGGTGCTGATCCAGACCGAGTTTCCCCAGCACCCGCTGCTCACGAGCCTGCTCGCGCGTGGCTACGACGGCTTCGCGGAGGCCGCGCTCGCCGAGCGGCTGCAGGCGGCCTGGCCGCCCTTCAGCCGTCTCGCGGCGTTGCGCGCCTCGGGGAAGACGCGCGAGGCGGCACTCGGCTTCCTCGCCGAGGCACGCGCGCTGGCCGGCAGCGTGCCGCGTGGCGTGCGGCTCCTGGGTCCGGTGCCCGCCGCGATGGCGAAGCGCGCCGGACGCTACCACGCGCAGCTCCTCATCGAGAGCCAGGAGCGTCCGCCGCTGCATCAGCTGCTCGATGGCTGGCTGCCCGGCGTCGAGGCTCTGAAGAGTGCGCAGCGCGTGCGCTGGGCGCTCGACGTCGACCCGCTCGAGCTCTTCTGAGCATCCGACGGCTGGTACACTCACCCGATCTTGAAGCAGGAACTCGAGCAGCTGCTGCTGGCCGCACTCGCGAAGCTCGCCGGCGGCCTCCTCAGCGAAACAACCCCCGCCTCCGCCGTGGTCGTCGAGCGCACCCGCGAGGCGCAGCACGGCGACTTTGCCAGCAACGTCGCGCTGCGCCTGGCGAAGGCCGCGCGCCGTCCGCCGCGCGAGCTGGCCGCGGCGATCGTCGCGGCATTGCCGCCGAGCCCGCTGGTGGCGCGCGCCGAGGTGGCGGGCGCCGGCTTCATCAACTTTCACCTGAGCGCCACGGCCTACGCCCGCGAGCTCGAGGCGATCCACGCGCGCGGCGCCACCTACGGCGAGAGCAGGCTCGGCGCGGGCGAGCGCGTGCTGGTCGAGTTCGTGTCGGCAAACCCGACCGGCCCGCTGCACGTGGGTCACGGGCGCCAGGCGGCCTACGGCGCGACGCTCGCCAACATCCTCGCGGCGGTCGGCTTCGACGTCACGCGGGAGTACTACATCAACGACGCCGGGCGCCAGATGGACATCCTCACGGTGAGCGCCTGGGTGCGTTATCTCGAGCTGTGCGGCGAGCAGCTGCCCTTTCCGCAAAACGGCTATCGCGGCGACTACGTGCGGGCGCTGGCGCAGGACCTGAAGTCAGCGGCTGCCGAGGCGACGCTGCGGCGGCCGGCCGCCGCGGTGCTCGCGGGCCTGCCGCCCGATGCTCCCGCGGGCGACAAGGAGGCTTACATCGACGCGCTCATTGCGCGCGCCCGCGAGCTCCTCGGCCCCGGGGGCTTCGCTCAGGTGCTCGAGCTGTCGCTCGAGGCGATGCTGACCGACATCCGCGAGGACCTGGGGGAATTCGGCGTCACCTTCGACCACTGGTGCTCGGAGCGCGCGCTGGCCGACTCCGGCGCGATCGATCACGCGCTTGCGGTGCTCGAGCAGCAGCGGCGGCTGTACCGCCAGGATGGCGCGCTGTGGTTCCGTGCCACCGAGTTCGGCGACGAGAAGGACCGGGTGGTGGTGCGCGAGAACGGCCAGAAGACCTACTTCGCCTCCGACATCGCCTATCACCTCAACAAGCGCGAGCGCGGCTTCGCGCGCTTGATCGACGTACTGGGCGCCGATCACCACGGCTACGTCGCGCGCGTGCGCGCGGGACTTGCGGCCATGGGCGAGCCGCCGGAGAGCCTCGAGGCGCCGCTCATCCAGTTCGTGAGCCTGTTCCGCGGCGCCGAGAAGATCCCGATGGGCAAACGCGAGGCGCAGTTCGTGACGCTGCGCCAGCTGCGCGGCGAAGTGGGCAACGACGCCTGCCGCTTCTTCTATCTCATGCGCAGCCACGACCAGCCGCTCGACTTCGATCTCGAGCTCGCTAAATCGCGTACCAACGAGAATCCCGTCTACTACATCCAGTACGCGCACGCCCGCGTTGCGAGCGTCATCAAGCAGCTCGGCGCGCGCGGCCTTAGCTTCGACCGTGCTGCGGGGCTCGCCGCCGTCGGGCGCCTCGCCGACGGCCACGAGCAGACGGTGCTGCAGGCACTGGCGCGCTATCCCGAGGTGCTGGAGCAGGCGGCGGTGAACCGCGCGCCCCACGCGCTGGTGCACTACCTGCGCGAGCTCGCCAACGCCTTTCACACCTACTACAACGCCCAGGTGTTCCTCGTCGAGGATGCGCCGCTGCGCAATGCGCGCCTGGCGCTCGTGCTCGGCGTGCAGCAGGTGGTACGCAACGGCTTGAAGCTCCTCGGCGTGTCCGCGCCCGAGAGCATGTGAGCGGCGCTGCGCGCTGCTTCAACATGGCGAGACTCACCACCCGCGACTACAAGAGAGCCCGGCGCCGCCCGCTCGACTTCGGGCGCTGGCGCGAGTTCGGCTTCGGCCTCCTCGCCGGGGTGGTGCTCGCCACCGTGGCCTTCGTGTACGCCGCCGGCCGGGGCCACAAGCCGCCTGAGCTCGGCGACGCGCCGCGCCCCGATCCGCACCGCACCGCGCCGGCGGACGACCCGGCCGCGACGGGCGGCGGCAAGAGCGCGGAGAAGTACGACTTCTACCAGATGCTGCCCAATTTCGAGGTGGTGGTGCCGGAGAAGGACAAGGACGTCAAGCGCGACCAGCCCGCGGGCGCGCCCATCGAGCGCCCGGGCGTGTATGTGCTGCAGGCCGGCTCCTATCGCAGCGAGTCCGATGCCGAGCGCGTGCGGAAACAGCTCGCGCTGCAGGGGGTGGATGCCAAGGTGCAGCGGGTGGCGGTCGACGCGGACGTCTGGCACCGCGTACGCATTGGTCCGATCACCGATCTCGCCGAGCTCAACAAGGTGCGCAAGCAGCTGCAGGCCGCGGACGTCGATGCGCTCGTCATCCGCGTCGGCGACTGAGCACGCTCAGCGTTCGGCGGCGCGCGCGGTCCGCGGCCGGCGCCGCCCGGAGCGGCCGCGCCGCCGCCTGTTCTCCCGGGGCGTCGGCGCACGCATCGCGACCGCAACCGAGCGCCGTGCCCACTCGCTGAGCTGCCGCGCATCCTCCAGCACCTCCGCCGGCGCCTCGTAGTAGCTCATGCTGAGATGCGGCCGATCCGCATAGGGCCTGAAGGGCTGCGCGGCGCGTTGCAGGTAGTCGCCGCGGTTGGAATCGTCGACGCGCAGATACAGCGTGTGGTCCGCGATCAGCGCGAAGAAGAACTCATCGCAGTAGAGCCCCGCGCCACCGAACATGCGCCGCGCGCTGACGTCCCCGAGCTCCTGCAGCTGATCGAGCACGTACGCCAGAAAGTCGGCGCTGATTGTCATGGGTGCCGGCGCCGTGCTCAGTCCTCGCTGATGTTTCTGAAATCGACCCCGAGCGAGCGGAGCTTGCGATACAGGTGCGTGCGCTCCATGCCGACGCGCTTGGCGAGCTGCCCGACCTTGCCGTTGCAGAGCAGCAGCTGCTGCTGCAGATAGGCCCGCTCGAACTGCTCGCGTGCCTCGCGCAGCGGCAGTGCCAGCAGATCCTGCTTCACCAGCGGCTCGTCCGGCGGCGCCTGCACCGCGAGCTCGCGCTCGATCTCCTCGAGGCGGATCTCTTCGCTCCCTCCGTGGATCAGCAGCCGGTGCACCAGGTGGCGAAGCTCGCGCACGTTGTCCGGCCAGGGGTAGTTGCGCAGCCGGTTCTGCGCGGCGACGCTGAAGCGCCGGAACGACAGCCCCTCGGTGTCGACCACGCGGTCGACGTGATAGCGCAGCAGGTCCGGGACGTCCTCGGCGTAATCGCGCAGCGGCGGCACGCGCATGATGAGCACGTTGAGGTGCGCGAGCAGGTCGCGGCGCAGCGCCTCACTGCCGGCGCGCTGCTCGATCCCGGGCTGCGCCGAGGAGATCAGGCGCGCGCGCAGCGCCACCGGCTCGCTGCCGCCGAGGCGCGTGAACTGTCCGGACTCGAGCACACCGTACAGGAGGCGCTGCACGCCGGCCGGCAGGTCCTCGATCTCGTGGATGAAGAGCGACCCGTTGCCCGCCTGCTCGAGCAGCCCCTCCTCCCGCGTGCCGCCATCCGCCCGCTCGCGGCCGAAGAGGCGCGCCTCGGCATCCGCCTCGCGCAGCGTGCCGGCGATCAGCATGACGAACGGCGCCGTGGCGCGCGGCCCGTGCTCGTGCACGTAGCGCGCCAGGGCTTCGCGGCCCGAGCCCGGCTCGCCGATGAGCAGCAGCGGCGAGGGGTTCGCCGCCACCTGCTGCAGCTCGGCGCGCAGCTGCTGCATGAGGCGGCTCTTGCCGATGGGTGCGGTGAGCGCCGCACCGAGGAGCTTGCCGGACTGGCGGTGGCGCCGCCCGGCATCGAGCGCGCGCTCCACCGTGCGCAGCAGCTTCGCGAGTGACAGCGGCTTCTCGACGAAGTCGAAGGCACCGAGCCGCGTGGCCTCGACCGCGGTCTCGACCGTCCCGTGACCCGACATCATCACCACCGGGCAGGCGTCGCCGGCGCCGGAGGACCACTCGCGCAGCAGCGTGATGCCGTCGACGTCCGGCATCCAGATGTCGAGCAGCACGAGATCGGGGTTCTGCCGGGCGCGCGAGGCGCGCGCCTGTGCGGCGTTGGCCGCGACGTCCACCTCGTAGCCTTCCTCGGAGAGGATCTCCTTCAGCAGGCCGCGGATGTCCGCCTCGTCATCGACTACGAGAATGTGTGGGTTGCTCATATATCCTCACAAGGAAACTCGCAGCTGAAATCGCGCGATGAATTGCGCGCAAAGTGCAGCGTGCTGTTTCTGGTGAAGTGGACTATAGCTGTCGACTATGTCGACCCTGCCTACAGTAGCCAGACGTGTTCCGCGTGTGGTGCATTGGGTCAAAGGATCAGGAATCGCTTTGAGTGTCCGTGTGGTCTCCGGGCGCATGCCGACTTGAACGCAAGTCGCAACCTTGCCCGGATCGGCGGCGGCTTTCCGCTGCCGAGGGCGATCGCAAGTACGCCTGATGTGGGTTGCGTGGTCCGCCATGCATCACCATAAAGCCTGCGACATTCAGTCGAGGTTTACTTGCGCCCTTTCCCTCCGCCGCTCGCGCGCGCCGCCGCTGGCGGAGCGGGTGCTGTCTATCACCGGCAGCACGACGTGCACGCGTGCGCCGCCTTCGGGACGGTTGTCGGCGTCGATGCGCCCGCCGTGCTCTTCGACGATCTTCTTGACGATGGCGAGGCCCAGGCCCGTGCCCTTCGGCTTGCTGGTCACGTACGGATCGAACACCCGCCCGAGCAGCTCGCGCTGGAATCCCGGCCCGTTGTCGCTCACGGTCATGCTGGCATAGTCGGCGTCCTCGGCGCTCTCCAGCCGCGTGCTGATCTCGAGCGCGCCCTGCGCGACGCCTTCGAGAGCTTCCAGCGCGTTGGTCACCAGGTTGTTGAGAATCTGCCGCACGCGCCCGCGGTCCGCCTCGATGCCCTCGAGGCGCGGATCGAGATCGAGACGGATGCGGGTGCGCGGGGCCTGCGAGCGGTACAGGTCGGCCACCTCGGTCACCAGCTGATTAAGGCTGAAGCGCGTGATGTGCATCTCCGGCGCGCGCGCGTACTCGCTGAAGGCGTTCACCATCTGCTGCATCGTCTCGACCTGCTGCACGATGGTGCGGGTGCCGCGCTCGAGGATTTCCGCGTCTCGCTCGCTCATCCCGGCGAGCAGCCGCCGGCGCAGCCGCTCGGCCGACAGCTGGATGGGGGTGAGCGGGTTCTTGATCTCGTGCGCCAGGCGCCGCGCGACCTCGCCCCAGGCGGCATCGCGCTGCGCCGCAAGGAGCGCGGTGATGTCGTCGAAGACGATCACGAAGCCCATGTCGCGCTCCTCGCCCGGAAGCGGGGTGCAGGCGCACATGAGCGTGCGCCGGCCCGCGGCGCCGTCGAGGTCGAGCTGCTCGCGCCACTCCTCGCGGCCGGCCGCGAAGCGCACCGCGAGCGCGCCCACGAACTGCCCGAGCCGCTCGTTGCCGGCGGCGAGCTCGGGCAGCGCGCGGCCGGTGGCTGAAGCGAGCTCGGTGCCGAGAATCGCGCCGGCTGCCTGGTTGGCCATGCGCAGCGTCATGTGGCGGTCGATCGCAATCACTCCCGTGGACAGGCGCGCCAGGATGATGGCGAGCCGCTCGCGCTCGCGCTCCACCGCCTCCTGGCTGTGCTGCGCTTCGGCACGCGCGCGCCGCAGCCGCTTGGTCATGTCGTTGAAGGAGTGCACCAGGAAGCCCATCTCGTCGCGCGACGGCAGCGGCAGGCGTGTGGCGAAATCGCCCTTGCCGACCGCCCGGGTGCCCTCGATGAGGTCCTGGACCGGGCGCACCAGGCGCTGCGCCGAGAAGATGGCGCCGTAGATGGCCGCCAGCATCGCGAGCAGCAGCACCAGGGTGAGCGTCAGGCGGAAGCTGTACTTGAGCGGCTCGCGCATGGCCGCGAGGTTGCCGTACTGCGAGTACGTGCCCTGCACCGCTTCCGAGAGCGCCGCGAGCTGCTCCGGCACGCCATAGACGGCCACGACAAAGCGCGGATCGTGGCTGGCTGCGGAAGCGACCAGCGGCGCGGCGGTGCGGATCAGGTAGCGGCCGCCCGCCTGCGGCTCGAGGCTCACGTAGGAGAGCCGCTGCGCCACCTGGCGCACCAGGTCCTGCGGCGGTTGCGCGGGCAAGGCCTCGAGCGGGTTCTCGAGGCTCGCCGCGATGATGTGTCCCTGGGCGCCGAAGAGCGCGATCTCGAGCGCCTCGCCCGTGCGCCGATCGGCATCGAGCTGCGCTTGCATCGCCCCGGGCGGGAGGGTGGCGAGCGAGCGCGCCAGCTCCTCGGTGCGGCGCGAGTACTCGCGCATGCGCAGGGCGAGCGCGGCGCGTGACAGCACCACGGCGTCGTTGAGGCCCTGCTTCACCTCCACGGTGAACCAGCTGTCGATGCCGCGGTTGAGGAACTCGAGCGAGGACAGGTAAACGATCAAGAGCGGCGCGATGACCAGCGCGCCGAAGATCCCCACGGTCCGCGCCGTGAGGCGCGAGCCGGGGACGTGCGCCCGATAATCGCGCACCAGCCGCCAGAGCTTGCGCACCACCAGCACCGTGAGCACCAGCACGGCGCACACGTTCAGCACCAGGATCCACCACTGCAACCGGGCGAACTCAGCCGAGTTCTGCACGCTCTTGGCGAGCAGCAGGAAGGCGGCGAAGCCGGTCACGCCCCAGAAAACGCTGAGCGCGACCGCCGAGAGGCGCGCGCGGCGTTGCCAGCGCGGCGTTACACGGGCAGCGTCCATGTATACCACTCGCTCTGGCGGGCCCAGTCGTCGGTCCAGAACAACAAGGCGCGCAGCGATGCCGGCATCCGTCCGCGGCGCACGCCGGCCCGCACGCTGATCGTATAGCTGCCCCCGTCGAGCTGGGGTTCCACCAGGATCGGCCAGCCATTCACCTGGCCGAGGGAAGTGAGCGCCTCGTCGAGCGTCGCGAAGGTGTCCTGGTCGCCGCTGCGCACGTCGCGCACCACGTAACGGTCGCTGACCGCGTGGTAGCTGAGCTCCCGGTGCAGCGTCAGATCGACGATGCCCGCGTTGAACCACAGATGCCGCTCCCGCTCGATGCGCACATCCAGGTCGAAGGCCAGTGTGATCCCATCCCGCAGCGCCTGGCGGATGGCGGACCCCTCCGGGTATTCGATCCGCGCGTGCAGCAGGAAGACCCCGTGATCGATGTTGACGTACGCGGAGCGCACCGCGAGCACCCCGTCGAGGGCCTCGGCTCCCGCCTGCCCGGCCCCGGTACTCAGGGCCAGCGCGCAGAGCGTCATGACCAAGCCGTGCCGGATCAAACCATCCCTTGCTGGATCGCCACGTAGCATGGATGCAACGACAAGGCCTCGGCTGTGGACTCGGGACGGGTGCTCAGGTTCCGACCGTTGTCTTTTCGAGACAAGCATAATAGAAGCCGTCCGTCCCCGCCTCTGCTCCGGGCAGGAGCTGGATGCCGACGGCCCGATCGAGGGCGCCGGGGGCAAGCTGGGAGGCTCGCGGCATCTGCGCGCTCACCATCTGCGGCACGCGCTCGAGGAGGCCCTGCACGACGGCCTCGTTCTCCTCCGGCAGCACCGAGCAGGTGCAGTAGAGGAGCCGCCCGCCCACGGCGAGCATGTGCGCGGCCCCGACGAGGATCGCGAGCTGACCTTCGATGAGCGAGCGCAGGTCGCTCTCGCGCCGCAGCAGCTTGATGTCCGGATGGCGGCGGATCACCCCCGTCGAGGAGCAGGGGGCATCGACCAGAATGCGGTCGAAGGCACGTCCGTCCCAGAAAGTCTGCGGCTCACGGACATCCGCGATCACGAGTCGCGCGGCGCGCCTGAGTCGCATGAGGTTCTCGCGGATCCGCTCGACCCGGCCCGCATCGATGTCCACAGCCGTGAGCTCAGCCTCTCCGCCGAGCTGCTCGAGGATGTGCGAGGTCTTGCCGCCCGGGGCGGCGCAGGCATCGAGCACCCGCATTCCCGGCCGGGCTCCGAGCAGCGGCGCCGCAAGCTGGGCCCCCGCGTCCTGGACGGAGACCATTCCTGCGGAGAACCCCGGCAGCCGATCAACGGGCAGCGGAAGATCCAAAGTCACTGCAGATGCTGACCATTGTATTTCCCGCGCGTCAATTGAGGCATCCTTCAGCTGGCGCAGATAGTCCGGCCTGCCGAGGCGCGAGAGGTCCACGCGCAGCGTCATCGGGGGATGGGCATTGTTGGCTGCGAGTATCGCCGCGCTCGTCTCGCCCCACGCGGCGCGGAAGCGCTCGACGAGCCAGGCCGGGTGCGCGGTGCGGCCGGCCAGGTCCGCATCGACCCGCTCGAGGAGCGCGGCGTGCTCGGCGAGATAACGCCGCAATACCGCGTTGACCAGCGAGGTGGCGCGCTCGCTCCGGAGGATCCGTGCGGCATCGACCGCAGCGTCCACGGTCTGCTCGGGAACGTTGCGCGAGTAGTCGATCTGATGGGCGCTGACCACGAGCAGCGCGCGCACCATTGGCGCGAGCTCGGCGGGGCGCTTCAGCAGTTGGTCGAGCGCAGGCGCGAGCCGCAGGTACCAGCGCAAGGTCCCGAGCGCGATGGCCCGCACAGCCGAGCGCTCCGCCTCGGAGTCGGACTCTGCGAGCGCAGCGTCCGCGGACCGGCCGCTCGTCACGACGGCCTGAACCACCCGGGCCGCGGCGGCAAGCGCCGGCGCGCCCGGGGCCCGGCGCCCCCTAGCCAAGCCGGCGACCCACGAGCTCGACGTTGTGAGCGAATTCAGACACCGGCAGGATCCGGCCACCCGGCTTCTGGACCTCCCGGACCGCGAGCAGCCCCCCCTCGCCGCACTTCACAAGCATGATGCCGTCACGTACGGAGACGATGGTGCCGCTTTCTGCGTAATTTATGTCTTTTACCGACTCGTTCGCGGTAGATGACTTGGCAGAGTGGATCCGAAGGCGCTCCCCGACGAGGGTAGTCTCCGCAATCGGCCAGGGGCTGAAGGCCCGGACCTGACGCTCGATACTCGCGGCGTCCTGACCCCAATCGATGTTCGCCTCTGACTTGGTGATCTTGGCGGCGTAGCTGACGCCTTCCTGTGGCTGCGGGTGCGGCTTGAGTGTCCCGCCCGCGAATCCCTCGAGCGCCGCAAGCAGCGCCCTAGCGCCGAGCTCGGCGAGCGCCGCCTGCAGCGACCCGCCCGTGTCGTCCTCGCGAATGACCAACTCCCGCTGCAGAAGCATCGGACCGGTGTCGAGTCCCTCGTCCATCAACATGATGGTGACGCCCGTGACGGAGTCGCCGGCGAGGATCGCGCGCTGCACGGGGGCCGCGCCCCTCCAGCGCGGCAGGAGCGAGGCGTGGACGTTGAGACAGCCGAGTCGCGGAAGCTTCAGCACCGCGGGAGGGAGCATGAGTCCGTACGCGACTACGACGAGAACGTCGGGGTTCCAGGCGGCGAGCTCCGCGCGCGCGGCTTCCTCGCGCAGAGTCGCCGGCTGCAGCAGCGGCAGATGTTGGGCCTCGGCGAGCGCCTTGACGGGTGAGGCGCGCAGCAGGCGCCCGCGCCCGCTCGGCCGGTCCGGCTGCGTCAGCACGCCGACGACGCGGTGCGAGCCGATGAGCGCCCCGAGCGCGGGCCGCGCGAATTCCGGCGTCCCGGCGAAGGCGACGCGCAACACTGACATTGACTAATACGCGCGGTGCGCGCCCCCGACCGGCACCGCAGCGCGCGCCGAGCGCTCCTTCCGCTCCTTGTCGAGCTTCTTGCGAATTCGCTCGCGCTTGAGGTCGGAGAGGTAGTCGACGAACAGCTTCCCGTCGAGATGGTCCATCTCGTGCTGGATGCACACCGCCAGGATGTCGTCGTAGTCGCGCTCGAATACCGCGCCCGTGCGGTCCTGGGCGCGCACCCGCACCTTCGCCGCGCGCTTCACCTCATCGAAGATTCCCGGCACCGACAGGCAGCCTTCCTCGGTGCTCGCCTCGCCCTCGCGCGCAAGGATCTGCGGGTTGACGAGCTCGAGCTTTCCACTGCGGTCGCTCGAGATATCGACCACGATGACGCGCTGATGGACGTCGATCTGGGTGGCAGCGAGCCCGATGCCGGGAGCTGCGTACATGGTCTCGAACAGGTCGTCGATGAGCGCCCCGAGCGCGGCGTCAAACTCGGTCACCGGACGCGCGCGCGTGCGCAGCCGGGGATCCGGGAACTCCAGGATGGTTCTTAAGGGCATGATTTCGCCGTATATGGGGGCGCCGCCACCCGTGATCCAGCGCACGATTTTGACATTAATTCGTCTGCCAAATGGGCGGCGTGCCAGTATAACAATTAGAATCCTGGGCGCTGCTTGTGTGCCCCACCTCGTGCAATGAGGAGTGGAGGATGGTCTCTAATCAAGTACTTGGAGCCCGCGTAGGCGCGGGCATGCTCGCCCTGTCGCTGATACTCGCCGGGTGCGCGCATTTCAGGCATTCCGAACCCGCCGCCGAGCAGGCGGCCGCGCCGCCGCCCGCGAGCACCTCAGCCGCGGCGACCGCCCCGGCACCGGACATGACAGCGACCGAGGCCGCGATTGCGGCCGCCGGCGCGGAAGCTGCCGCTCCGGCCCCCGCCGCCGCCGCTCCCGCCGTTGCGGCGAGTGCGGTCAACCCGAGCGCACCGAAGAGCTACGTGGTCAAGCGCGGCGACACGCTCTGGGGCATCGCCTCGATGTTCCTCAAGGACCCGTGGCTGTGGCCCGAGGTCTGGATCATCAATCCGCAGATTCCCAACCCGCACCTCATCTATCCGGGTGACACGCTGGCGCTGGCCTACGGCGCCAACGGCAGCCCCCAGGTGTCCGTCGCGCAGGCCGGCGCGGCGCGCCTCGAGTCGGTGCGGCTCGATCCGCGCCTGCGCAGCACTCCGCTCGATGCCGCGATCCCGACCATTCCCTATGCCTCCATCCAGGGATTCCTCTCGCATCCGCGCCTGCTGACGCGCGACCAGATCAGGACCGCCCCCTACGTGCTGGCCTTCCGCGACATGCACCAGGTGGGCGGCTCGGGCATCGAGGTCTACGTCGCCAACCTGAGCGCCGAACAGAATGCGCGCTACGCAGTGATGCGCGTGGGCGACGAGCTGCGCGATCCGGATGACAACGCGCTGCTCGGCTACGAAGGCGTCTACACCGCCACCGCGCTGGTCGAGCGCCCCGGCAGTCCCGCCAAGGCCCTGCTCACCGACCCGGCGATGGAGACGGTGGCGGGCGACCGCCTGGTGACCGCGACCGAAGAGGCTCCGCCCATCAACTTCACGCCGCGCGCGCCCTCGGGCAACGTCCACGGCCGCATCATCGCCATCGTTGGCGGCACGGATCTGTCCGGACAGTTCGAGGTGGTCGCCATCAACCGTGGCAAGAGCCAGGGGCTCGACGTCGGCAACGTGCTCGCCGTCGATACCGCGGGCGAGGTGGTGCCCGATCTGTACCGCGGCGGACGCGACATCAGCAGCATGGGCACCGGCATCGACAAGGCGTTCGCGCCCAAGGTGAGGCTGCCCGACGAGCGCAGCGGCACGCTGTTGGTCTTCAAGGTCTACGACCGCATGAGCTACGCGCTCATCGTCGGCGCCTTGAACACCATCCACGTGCACGACGTCGTGCGTAACCCCTGAGCTCCGCTCGCGCCTTGGGCGCGCAAAACTAGACGTTTCGCTCAGCTTTGCGCTGCGCCGCCCCGAAGGCGGCGCAGCGCGCTTGCCTTATGCTCGCTGGCCATGGATGAGGCACATGCACGGGCGGTGTTGGCACGGGCCCCGGGCCTGACGGCGGAGGCGCTCGCGGCGCTCAGCGCCGCCTCCGGCGGCGATCTCGCGCTCGCCGCCTCCCCACGCGCCCTGGTGCGGGTCGAGCTGCCTCCCGCGACGCGCTCTTTCCTCGCCGCGCCCTCCGAGCGCCGCATCGCCGCCGATCTCGACTGGCTCGCGCAGAGCCGCGCGGCGATCCTCCTGAGCACCGATGCCGCCTACCCGCCGCTTCTCAAGGCGACCGTGGGCGCGCCCGCGGCGCTCTACGTGCAGGGCCCGGTCGAGCTGCTCGCCACACGCCAGCTCGCCATGGTCGGCTCGCGCTCGCCCACGCCAGCGGGGCGCTCCACGGCCCGGGAGTTCGCCGCCTGGTTCGCGCGCGCCGGTCTCACCGTGACCAGCGGGCTCGCGACCGGGATCGACGCCGCGAGCCACGAGGGCGCGCTGCAGGGCGGCGGCGCGACCATCGCCGTGTTCGGCACCGGCCTCGATCAGGTGTATCCGGGAGCGAACCGCGCGCTCACCGAGCGGATCCGTACGCACGGCGCGCTGGTATCGGAGTTCCCGCCGGGTACCGCGCCGCTCCACAAGAACTTCCCGCAGCGCAATCGCATCATCGCCGGACTCGCGCTCGGCACTCTGGTGGTCGAGGCCGCGCGCCGCAGCGGCTCGCTCATCACGGCGCGTCTGGCGATCGAGGCCGGCCGCGAGGTGTTCGCGATCCCAGGCTCGATCCACAGCCCGCTGTCACGCGGCTGTCATCAACTCATCAAGGCCGGCGCGAAGCTCGTCGAGGAAGCCAGGGACGTGACGGAGGAGCTCGGATTTTCGGTTCCGGAAGAACGACTTACGCAAGCTGCGCGCCCGCTCGCCAGCGACCGCGAATTGGACAAGGAGTATGAAATGCTGTTAGATGCGCTCGGCTTCGAGCCCGCGACCATCGATAGTCTGGTGGCGCGCACCGAGTTGCCGAGCGAGTCAATCGCCTCGATGCTGTTGATACTCGAGCTCGAGGGGCGTGTGGCGGCTCTTCCGGGCGGCCGTTTTGGCCGCATACCTTAAGATAGATGACTGGCAGCGTTCTCGACATCCTGATCTACGTCTTCGACCGGTACATGCTCGCCGATGCGCCGGAGGTGCCGCAGAGAGAGCATCTGGCGCGCGATCTCGAGCGCGCCGGCTTCACTCCGGCGAAGGTCGAGCGCGCGCTCGACTGGCTCACCGATCTCGCCTTCGAGCATGACCGCCCGCCCCTGCCGGGGACGCCGCCGGGCGCTGCGGGCGCGGGCGTGCGCGTGTTCTCCGACAGCGAGCTGACGCGCCTCTCGACCGAATGCCGCGGATTCCTGCTGACGCTCGAGCGGCTCGGCGTGCTCACGGCGCAGCAGCGCGAGATCGTCATCGAGCGCATGCTGGCCTTGGATGCCGACGAGCCCGACACCGAGCAGTTGAAGTGGGTGGTGCTGATGGTTCTCTCGAGCCAGCCCGGGCAGGAGCTGGCCTTCGAGCGGCTCGACGGACTGGTGTCCGAGGACCGCCCGGGCGCGCCGCATTGACCGGCGCGAGCTCGCGCGCCCTTCCCGTCTGGTCCGCGGCTCGTCCGCGGTTTTTCGTCTCAGGCTGAGGCGTTTTTCCCCTAATGGCAGACAACCTAGTCATCGTCGAGTCGCCCGCCAAGGCAAAGACCATCAAGAAGTATCTCGGCCGCGAGTTCGACGTGCTCGCCTCCTACGGCCACGTGCGCGATCTCGTGCCCAAGGAGGGCGCGGTCGATCCCGACAACGGCTACGCGATGAAGTACCAGGTGCTGGAGAAGAATCTGCGGCACGTGGATGCTATCGCCCGCACCCTGAGGAAGTCGCGCGCGCTGTACCTCGCGACCGACCCGGATCGCGAGGGCGAGGCGATCGCTTGGCATCTGAAGGAGATCCTGCGCGAGCGCGGCGACCTGAGCGGCAAGGAGGTGCGGCGCGTGGTGTTCTACGAGATCACGCGTAACGCGGTCCGCGCCGCGGTCGAGCAGCCGCGCGACCTGTCGCTCGAGCTGGTCAACGCGCAGCAGGCGCGCCGCGCGCTCGACTATCTGGTCGGCTTCAACCTGTCGCCGCTGCTGTGGAAGAAGGTGCGCCGCGGACTCTCGGCCGGGCGGGTGCAGAGCCCGGCGCTGCGCATGATCTGCGAGCGCGAGGAGGAGATCGCCGCCTTCAAGGCGCTCGAGTACTGGACCATCGACGGCGAAGGCACGCACGCCGGCCAGGCGTTCCCCCTGAAGCTCCTCGAGTACCGCGGCCAGAAGGTCGAGCAGTTCAGCTTCACCAACGAGACGACGGCGCGCGAGGCCGAGCGCGCCATCGGCGCCGCCGCGCGCGGCGCGGGTGCGCAGCCGGTGCTCAGCGTGCTGGCCATCGACCGCAAGCAGCGCCGCCGCAATCCCGCTCCGCCTTTCACCACCTCGACGCTGCAGCAGGAGGCCGCCCGCAAGCTCGGCTTCAACGCGCGCCGCACCATGCGCCTCGCACAGCAGCTCTACGAGGGGCTCGACATCGGCGAGGGCAGCGTCGGCCTCGTCACCTATATGCGCACCGACTCGGTGTCGCTGGCCGCCGAGGCGGTGCAGGAGATCCGCGAGGTGGCCGCACGGCTCTACGGCAAGGACGAGGTGGCCGAGGAGCCGCGGATCTACAAGACCAAGTCGAAGAACGCGCAGGAGGCGCACGAGGCGATCCGGCCCACCTCGGCGGCGATCACGCCCGCGGACGTCGAGGGCAAGATCGAGGACGACCTGTATCGTCTCTACGCCCTCATCTGGAAGCGCGCGGTGGCCTCGCAGATGAGCCACGCGGTGTTCGACACCGTGGCGGTCGACCTGCTGGCCGGCGCCGACGGGCCGCAGCGCCATCTGCTGCGCGCCAACGGCTCGACGCTGGTGAAGCCGGGCTACATCGCCGTCTACCAGGAGGGGAGCGACGACGCGAGAACCGACGAGGGCGATCACGTGCTGCCGCCGATGACGGAGGGCGGGCGCGTGGCGCTCACCGCGCTCAAGGCCGAGCAGCACTTCACCGAGCCGCCGCCGCGCTACAGCGAGGCTTCGCTGGTGAAGGCCCTCGAGGAGCACGGCATCGGCCGGCCCTCCACCTACGCTTCGATCATCTCGACGCTGCAGGACCGCGAATACGTCGAGATGGACAGCCGCCGCTTCGTGCCGACCGACATCGGCAAGATCGTCAACCGCTTCCTCACCCACCACTTCCATCGTTACGTGGAGTACGGCTTCACCGCGGCGATGGAGGACGAGCTGGATGCCGTGTCGCGCGGCGAGGAGCCGTGGACCACGCCGCTGGCGAAGTTCTGGAAGCCGTTCATTCATCAGGTCGAGAAGATCGAGAAGACCGTGACGCGCGAGCAGGTCGCGCAGGCGCGCGAGCTCGGCAAGGACCCGACGAGCGGCAAGCCCATCACGGTGCGCATGGGCCGCTTCGGCCCGTTCGTGCAGATCGGCACCAAGGACGATGAGGAGAAGCCGCGTTTTGCGGGCCTGCGGCCCGGGCAGAAGATGGACTCGATCACGCTCGCCGATGCGATGGAGCTCTTTAAGCTCCCGCGCACGCTCGGCGCCACCGCGCAGGGCGAGACCATCGTCGCCAACGTCGGCCGCTTCGGCCCCTATGTGAAGTACGGCAGCAAGTACGTCTCGCTCAAGGAGGACGATCCCTACACCGTGACGCTCGAGCGCGCCCTCGAGGTGATCCGCCTCAAGCAGGAAGCGGACGCCGCGCGTCTCATCCGCGACTTTCCCGAGGACGGCATCCAGGTCTTGAACGGCCGCTACGGGCCTTACGTCACGGACAGGAAAAAGAACGCCAAGGTACCGAAGGAGCGCGATCCGAAGAGCCTGACGCTGGAGGAGTGCAAGGCGCTCCTCGCCGCGGCGCCCGAGCGCGGCGCGCGCTTCGGGCGCTTCCGCAAGCAGCCCAAGCCGCCTGCCGGCGGCGACGCGGCCGCGGTGGCCGCCAGGGCGGAGCAGCCTGGGGGCCGCAAGCGGGCGGCGGGCAGCCGCACGGCCGGCGCGGCGCCCTCCCCGGCGCGGGAGGCCCAGGCCGCAAATCCGCGGCGCACCGGCAAGCCGCTCGCACGTGCCCGGCCGCCATCAGCGGCCCGCGGCGCACGCCCGGCGCGTACTGCCAAGACGACGACGCCGCGCAAGGCGCGCGCCGCGCCCAAGGCGAGAACGAGCGCCGGCCGCGCGCGGGGCGTGAAGTAACCGTGGGCTGAAGGGCGCGGCCTCAGGCGCGCGCCGCCAGGAACTCGTCGATCGCCTTGAGGCACTCCGGCTCATCGAGCAGCGGCACGTGGCCGCGATCGGCGACCGTGAGGGTGGCGAGATCCGGCTTCTCGCGCTGCATGCGCGCGAGCGTCGCGGCGCTGAGGATGTCGGAGTGCGCGCCCCGGATCGCGAGCATCGGCACCTGCGCGAGCGCGCCCCACAGCGGCCACAGATCGGGCGCCGCCTTGGACGTGTCCTTGAGGGGCTCGGCGATGAGCGGGTCGCTGTCGGGCTGGGGCACGCCCTGCGCATCGGCGCGGTAGCTCGCCCGCGCGATCTTCTCCCAGCGCGCCTCGTCGAGCCCCGGCCAGGCCGAGCCGTAGACCATGCGCACCTGGGCCACGGCCCCGGGCCAGTCGCGCACCGCAGGCGCCTTGCCGACGTAACCGCGGATGCGCTCGAGCCCGGCGGGATCGACTTCGGGCCCCACGTCATTCAGCACGATGCCCGCGACCAGCGGCGGCTGCATGGCCGCCAGCAGCATCGCCATGAGGCCGCCCATCGAGGTGCCGATGATGGTCACGCGCGCCGCGCCGAGGCCGGTCAGCAGCCGCTGCAGATCGGCCAGATACACCGGGATCTGGTAGTTCTGGCAGTTGGGATCGCGCGCCGACAGCCCGCGCCCGCGCACATCCGGCACGATCACCCGATAGCGCGCCGCCAGGTGCGCGGCGAGATCCTCGAAGTCGCGGCTGTTGCGGGTCAGGCCGTGCAGGCACAGCACCACCGGCGCAGCCGCCCCCGGGCCCGCGCAGACGCGGCTGAAGAGCCGCAGTCCTTCCTGACTGTCGAACCAGTATTCCGCCGCCGCCATGGCCAACTCCCCGAAAGCTCAGTACTCGCGCCCGGCAAGCTCGGCGCGCAGCTCGCGCTTCAAGACTTTCCCATTGGCATTGCGCGGCAGCGCGCTGCGCCACACGACGTCCGCGATGCGCTGCTGCTTGCCGACCCGCGCGTTGGTCCATTCGATCAGCGCCTGCCGGTCGACCGTGCTGCCGGCTCTCGCCACCACGATCGCCACGGGGGTCTCGCCCCACTTGGCACTGCGCGCCGCGACCACCGCCACCTCGGCGACGTCGGGATGCGCGCGCATCACCTGCTCGATGTCGGCAGGGTACACGTTCTGCGCACCCGAGAGGATCATGTCCTTCTTGCGGTCGACGACATAGAGAAAGCCGTCGGCATCCAGATAGCCGAGGTCCCCGGTGCGCAGCCAGCGGCGGCCGTCCGGACCCTGCCAGGTCGCTTCCGCGCTCGCCTCATCGCGTCCGTTGTAGCCCTGCATCAGCAGCGCACTCACGCCGACGATCTCGCCGGTGGCGTCCGCGGGCAGCTCACGGCCGTCGTCGCCGATGATGCGCAGGTCGGTGCCGAGAAACGGCTTGCCGACCGAGGCGGTCTTCGCCGCGAAGTCCTCGGGCGCGAGAATCGTGCACAGGCCCTCGGTGAGCCCGTAGAGCTCGATGAGGGTCGCGCCGGTGCGGCGCGGGAACTCGCGTTTCACCTCGAGCGGCAGCGGCGAGCCGCAGCACATGATGGTATCGAGACTGGAGAGGTCGTGGCGCGAGAGCTCGGGGAGCGCCAGCAGCCGCTCGAGCTGCAGCGGCACGAAGTTGCCGTGGGTGACGCGCTCGCTCTCGATGAGCGCCGCGCAGGCCGCGGCGTCGAAATGCGGCATGACGACGATGGTGCCGCCGACCAGCACCGTGGAGAGCATCGCCACCCAGCTGATGTTGGAGAACAGGCCGAGCGAGCACAGCGTGACGCAGTCGCTGCGGTAGCGCAGCGTCAGCGCACAGTCCACCGCCCAGTTGAGACGGCACCGGTGAGTGTGGACGATGCCCTTCGGCACGCCGGTGGTGCCCGAGCTGTAGATGATGTTGCACTCGTCGTGCGGCCCGGGCGGCGCGCGCGCGGCGGCCGACTGTTGCGCACACCAGGGATTGAGCTCGATCCACGGCGCTCCGGGCGCGTGGTGTCCGATGCGGACCGCGCTGCCGAGGCGCGCCGAGCCGGCGGCGAGCGCCTCGATGCGCGCGCAGTGGGGGCCCGAGGCAAACACGGCGCGCGCCGCTGCGTCCTCGATCATGGCGCCGACCGCGGCGTCGGTCACCGAGACATTGAGCGGCACCGCGACGCAGCCGGAGCGCAGGATGCCGAAGATCGTCAGCGCCATCTCCAGGCTGTTGTCCATGAGGATGGCGACCCGCTCGCCGGCGCCGAGTCCGAGCGCCGCGAGCCCGTTGGCGATCTGCGCCGTGTCCCGCTCGAACTCCGCCCAGCTCAAGCGCCGCGGCCCTGCTACCAGCGCCGTGCGCCCGGCGCGCCAGCGCCCGTGGCGCGCGATCAGCTCCGGCAGCAGCGGCTCTGGCGCCTCGAACCAGCCCATCGGTGTGCCCGCGCCCGGAAGTCGCGTCAGTAGTGGTACTGGGCGGTCACGGACCAGGTGCGCGGCGGACCGTAGAAGCCGATCTGGCTGATGCCGCCGATGAAGGAGTTGGCCGGCGATATCGGCGGATCGCCGAAGTCGTAGCCGGCGACCCGGTAGTACTTGTTGCTGAGGTTCCGGCCGTCGAGCGACAGGCGCCATTTGCGGTCGGCAGTCTCGAAGGCGAGACCCGCGTTGAGCAGCCCGTAGGCGGGCTGGTCGGTCACGCTGGGCGTCGTGTTGGCGACCTTGGTGAAGCTGCGCCAGTCGTAGCCGGCGCGCGCGGTCACCGTGCCCGCCTGCAGGTCCCAGTGGTAAAGCGCGGTGGCGGAGACCGTCCAGGCGGGCGCGTTCAGCGGCCGGTTCTCGGCGGCGGCATTGATGCTGCCGACGCCGGCGCCGCAGCCGGGCGCCGCCGTGAACACGCTGCAGGGGATGAGGTAGTCCTCGTAGTACGAGTCGAGGTAGCCGGTGTTGAGCGACAGCGTCAGCGCGCGAGCCGGCTGCCACACGGTCTGCAGCTCCGCGCCCTGGTTGATCTGCTTGCCGGCGTTGAGGATCGCGGTGAGGTTGGTGGGCGCACCGGCGTACTCGACGAACTGCTGCACCCCGATCTGCGCGTCGGTGTACGGGTCGTAGAACACCGCCATGTTCACCAGCAGCGTGCCGTCGAGCCAGGTCGATTTCAGGCCGATCTCGTAGTTGTCGGCGGTCTCGGAGTTGTAGCCGTTCTCGGTGCCCGGGTAGACGGCGGCGTTGCCGCGCATGTCGAAGCCGCCGCTCTTGAAGCCCTTGCTGTAGCTCAGGTAGGTCATCAGGCGCTCGGTCCAGTGATAGTCGAAGCCGAGCCTTGGGGTGGTGTTGACGAAGGCGCGATCGCCCGTGTAGTTGGTCACTACCCCGGGGAAGGGGAAGAAGCCGGCCGGCACCTGGCTGGGGTCGAAGAAAGTCTGTCCCGGGTGCAGCTGCGTGGGAGCCACGCTGGCGTAATCCGCCTGGTAGATGGGCGCGGTCTTGCGGTCCTCGTTCCAGCGCAGCCCGGCGTCGAAGTTGAGCTTGTCGGTGAGCTTCCACGAGGTATCGCCGTAGACGGCGGAGCTCTTGGTATGCACGCAGCCGCTCACCAGCTCGGTGATGTACAGATCGAGCGCCGGAACGCCGAGCAGCGTGAGCGTACCGATCGAGCCGTTGTAGTCGCCGCAGGCGGTGCTGTTCATGTAGAAGATTCCGCCCACCGCCTTCACCAGGTCGTTGTGGAACGTCAGCTGCGCCTCGCCCGAGGACTGGTCGTCCTTGTACAGGCCCGGGACCTCGAACAGGTTCTGATCGAGGTGGTCGAAGCTGATGAACTGCTGGCCGTTGCCCTGGTAGTAGGCGCCGACGATCTTCAGGTCGAGCTGCGGGGTCAGGCTCTGCGTGTAGGTGCCCGAGTAGCCGTTGCGGTGAAAGAAGTCGCGGTCGACCGGCATGTCGTTGTACATGTCGAAGGGATTGCTGAGCTGCGGCACCAGGTAGTTGTTGAGCCGCTGGCCGCCGGAGGCATGCGAGTTATCCTCGATGCCGTCGGCGATGAGCCGCAGCTTCGAGCTCTCGCCCCACATGAAGGTCAGGTTGGCACGCCCCACCAGCACGCTCTTGTCGGACACCTGAGCGCCGATCTGGGTGGCGGGCCCCGGCGCGACGCCCGGCTGCTCGAGCACCTCGCCGAAGCCGTCGTGCGTGTAGTAGCCGATCGCCATGCCGACGTACACGTGGTCGGGCACCATGGCGAGCGAGCCGTTGAACTTGAAATCGCGCTCGTCGTAGTTGCCGGCGGTCACCGCGGCGGTGGCGGTGTCGGGACCGGCGATGTCGCGCGTCACGTACTTGAGCGCGCCGGCGATGGTGTTCTTGCCGTAGAGCGTGCCCTGCGGGCCGGAAAGCACCTCGAGGCGCTCGACGTCGAGGACGTCGAGCAGCGCCGCCTGCGGCCGCGCCATGTAGACGTCGTCGACATACACCCCGACGCCGGGCTCGAAGCCCCACAGCGGATCGCTCTGGCCGACGCCGCGGATGTAGATGTTGATGGTGCTGCTGGTGGCGCGGTCCTGAGAGATCTTCAGGTTCGGCACCAGGCTGTTGAGGTCCTGGATGCTGGTGATGTCGAGCTTCTCGATGGTGTCAGCGGTGACCGCCGACACGGTGATCGGCACGTCCTGCAGGTTCTCGGAGCGCCGCCGGGCGGTGACCACCACTTCCTGCAGCCCGGTGACCTCCGCCGGCGCCGCCGCAGCGCCCGCGGCCGCCGTCTGCGCCGATACCGTGGCCGGCGCGAGTGCCGCGCCGCATGCCAGTGTCCACGCGCACAAGCGCGCGGCCGAATTGCTGCTCATGGTGGTCCCCCCCTGGATCTTATTCAACAACTGTTGAGAATATATTCAACAGACGTTGAGGGCGTCAAGGTGGCGGTGCGATTGCCGTACGAGCGGAATCACAGGAAACTGTCGGGGGTGCCATAGCGTGTTGCAGCGCAGCAGAATGAGCAAGAAGACCGCCGGCCGGCCGGGTAAGGAGCGCATCCTCGACGCCGCCGAGGCGCTGTTCGCGCGGCGCGGCTTCTACGGGGTATCGCTGCGGGACATCACCGAGGCGGCCGGGGTGGACGTCGCGCTGGTTGCCTACCATTTCGGCGGTAAGCGCGAGCTCTTCACCGCAGTGTTCGAGCGGCGCGCGGAGGTGCTGAACCGCGAGCGGCTCGAGCTCCTCGAGGAGGTGCGGCGCCGGGCGCTCCCGGCGGCACCGTCCCTCGAGGCCATCTGCAATGCCTTCTTCGAGCCGCTGCTCGAGCGCTCGGCGCGCGGCGGACCGGGCTGGAAGAGCTACTTCGCCCTGGTCGCCTACGTGAACAACTCCCCGGAGTTCGGCCCGCTCATGATGACGCGCCACTTCGACCCGCTGGTCGACCGCTTCATCGCGGTGCTGCGCGAGGCGCTCCCCGACTGTCCGCCGCGCGAGATCTACTGGGGCTACCAGTTCCTCACCGGCGCTCTGACCCTGACCTTTGCCGAGACGGGCCGCATCGACAAGCTCTCGGGGGGCCTGTGCCGCGCCTCCGACCTCGACAGCGTGCGCGAGCGGCTCGCGCCGTATGTCGCGGCGGGCTTCCGCGCCCTGCGCGCGCGTGCGCTCGAGGGCCGAGCCAGCGCCTCGGGCAAGGCGCAGGCACGCCGCGCGGCGCGCAATCCGCGCCGCCGAGCATGAAATACCGCCACGGCTTCCATGCCGGCAATTTCGCCGACGTGCACAAGCACGTGACGCTGCTCGCGCTGCTCGCGGCGCTGAAGAGAAAGGACAAGGGCTTCCTCTACTTCGATACCCACGCGGGCCGCGGGAGCTATGACCTGTCGCATGGCGCGCCGGAGGCGGCGGCCGGCGTCGGCCGTCTCTGTCAGGCCGAGCTCCACGCAGCGGAGTTGTGCCGCTACGCCGCGCTGCTCACGCAGCTGCGCAGCGCGCGCGGCAATCCGCACTTCTACCCGGGGTCGCCGCTGCTCGCAGCGAGCGAGCTGCGGGCGCAGGACCGCGGCGTCTTCGTCGAGCTCGAGGGCGCCGAGGCGCATGCGCTCGCCGCCGCGCTCGCAGAGCCGCGCGGGGCGTGCCCCGCCGCCCGCTTGCGCGCCGAGCGCGGCAACGGCTTCGAGCTGCTGCGCGCCTCGCTGCCGCCGCCCGAGCGCCGCGCGCTCATCTTCATCGACCCCCCGTATGAGCAGACACGCGGAGAGTTCGCGGAGGTAGCGGCGGCGGTGGCCGATGGCCTCGAGCGCTTCGCGACCGGGGTATTCGCTGCCTGGTATCCGATCAAGGAGCAGCGCGTCACGGCGGCCTGGCACGCCGACTGGGCGCGGCGGATCGAAGTCCCGACGCTGCTCTCCGAGCTGTGGCTCTACCCGCGCGACTCGCGCGTGGCGCTCAACGGCTCGGGCCTGCTCATCGTCAATCCGCCCTGGCAGATCGAGGAGCGCATGCGCGCATGGCTCGAGGAGCTCCTCGCCTGTCTGGCGGTCGGCGGCTCGGGAGGCACCGAGGTCCGGATGCTGTCACAATCGCGGTAAATGAGTGCGGCACCCGATCCCTACGGAGTCGTCGGTCATCCGATAGGCCACAGCCTCTCGCCGTTCATTCACGGCATGTTCGCGCGCGAGACCGGGCAGGCGATCAGCTACCGCCTCTACGACGTGACCTCGAGCGAGTTCCCGGGCTTCGTCGCCGGGTTCTTCGACCGCGGCGGTCGCGGACTCAACATCACCGTGCCGCACAAGGTCATGGCCGTCGAGGCGGCCAACGAGCTCACCGCGCGCGCCATGCACGCCGCCGCCGTCAATACCCTGGCGCTGCGCGACGACGGCACGATCCTCGGCGACAACACCGACGGTGTCGGTCTGGTGCGCGACCTGTGCGACAACCTGGGGCTGGTGGTGACCAACCGGCGCGTCCTCATCATCGGCGCGGGCGGCGCCACGCGCGGCGTGCTCGCGCCGCTCCTCGGCCTCTCGCCGACCATCGTCGTCATCGCCAACCGTACGCCGGAGCGCGCCACCGCGCTCGCCGCGGCCTTCGCCGACCTCGGCGCCACGCAGGGCGTGGGTTTCGAGGACATCGGCGCCGAGCCCTTCGACCTCATCATCAACGCCACCTCGGCCAGCCTCTCCGGCGAGATGCCGCCGGTGCCCGCCGCGGCGGTCGGCCGCGCCACGGTGTGCTACGACCTCGCCTACGGCCGCGCGGCGACCGCCTTCGTCGAATGGGCGCGCGCGCTGGGGTGTGCACAGGCGCTGCAGGGCTGGGGCATGCTGGTGGAGCAGGCGGCAGAATCGTTTCGCCTGTGGCGCGGGGTACGTCCCCCGACCGCCAAGGTGCTGGCGGCGCTCAAGGAGCGCTCCGGGAGCATCTGAAGCCGCGCCGCGGCCTCATCGCATCGTGACCAGCTCCTCGGCGCTGGTCGGATGAATCGCCACGGTGTCGTCGAAGTCCTGCTTGGTCGCGCCCATGCGCACGGCCACGGCGAACCCCTGCAGCATCTCGTCGGCCCCCGGCCCCACGATGTGCACGCCGACGATGCGCTGCTCGGCGCCGACCGTCACCAGCTTCATCTCGGTGCGCGGCCTGGCGTCCGTGACCGCGTGATAGAGCGGCACGAAGCTCGACCTGAAGACCTTAACGGCCTGATGGCCGTAGCGCGCACGCGCCAGGGGCTCCGTGATCCCCACCGTTCCTATGGGCGGGCGCCCGAAGATCACCGTCGGAATGTTGTCGTAGTCGACATGGCGGCCCGCATGACCGCCGAACAGGCGGTCCGCGAGGCGCCGGCCCGCGGCGATCGCCACCGGCGTGAGCTGGGCGCGCCCGGTGACGTCACCGACCGCGTAGATACCGGGGACGCTGGTCGCCTGGTACATGTCGGTGGCGACGAAACCCGCGCCGTCGAGCGCGACGCCGGCGCGCGCCAGGGCCAGGTCGCCCACCAGCGCCTCCCGGCCTATGGCCCAGAGCACGCAGTCGAAAGGGCCGGCGCTGCGGCCGTCGGCGAGCGCGAGCGTGAGCGCACCGCCGGCGCCGCGCGTGAGCGCCACGGGAACCGCTTCGGTGAGCGGCGTGACGCCCACCTCGCGCAGCATCGCGAGCGTCGTCTCCCCGATCATGGGATCGAAGGCGCGCAGCGGCGTGCCGGCGCGCAGCGCCAGCGTGGTTGCCGCGCCCAGGCCGGCGAAGATCCCGCTGAGCTCCACCGCGATGTAGCCGCCACCCACGACCGCGACGCGCGCCGGGCACGCCGGGAGCTCGAAGAAGCCGTCGGAGGTGATGCCGAGCTCCGCCCCCGGGAGGCGCGGCAGCTGCGGCCGCCCGCCGGTGGCGATGACGATGTGCGGGGCGCTGAAGGTGCGCCCGCCGACGCCCACGGTACGCGCATCGAGGAAGGCCGCACGGCCGCGCACGAGCTCGACCTTGCGGCGCTCGAGATTCGCCGCATAGATGTCGTTGAGCCGCCTGATGTACCGCTCGCGCGCTGCTCTCAGCGCCGGCCAGTCGTGCGCCGCAGCGCCGACGTCGAAGCCGTAGTCACGCGCGTCGTGCAGCGCACCACCGAGCTCGGCCGCGTTCCACATGATCTTCTTCGGCACGCAGCCGACGTTGACGCAGGTGCCGCCGAGGTGGCCGGACTCGATGAGCACGACACGGGCGCCGTATTCGGCTGCACGCTGCGCCGCCGCGAGTCCCCCGCTGCCGCCGCCGATCACCACCAGGTCGAATTGCTCGCCCATAAGCACCTCGTACTGCCATGTTATATGAGCGGCCGGCGAGGCGGTCCCGCCGGCGCGGTCGGCTACAATGGCGGGGCGCATGGACAACCCCCTCCTCGGCCAGAATCCGCTGCCACCCTTCGTGCAGATCCGCCCCGAGCACGTCGAGCCGGCGATGCGCACGCTGCTCGAGCGCAACCGCGCGCGCATCGGCGAGCTGGCCTCTCTGCCTGAGCCGACCTTCGCGACGCTCATCGAGCCGCTCGAGGAGCTGCAGCACCGCATCACGCGCACCTGGTCGCCGGTGAGCCACCTGAACGCGGTAGTGAACTCCGAGGCGCTGCGAGCCGGCTACAACGCCTGCCTGCCGCTGCTCTCCGCGTACCAGACGGATCTTGCGCAGAGCGAGCCCCTGTTCCGCGCCTACCGCACCATCGCCGAGCGCGACGCGGCCGAGCTCGCCCCGGTGCAGCGTCGCCTCATCGAGCACGCGGTGCGGGATTTCCGCCTCGCCGGGGTCGGCTTGCCGCCCGAGCGCAAGGAGCGCTTCAAGACCGTGATGCAGGAGCTCACGCAGCTGCAGGCGAAGTTCGAGGAGAACATCCTGGACGCGACCAATGCCTGGAGCTGGCACGTCACCGATGCGGACGATCTGCGGGGACTCAACGAGATGCTGATCGAGCTGGCCGCGCGTCGCGCCGCCGAGCGTGGCGCGAGCGGCTGGATTCTCTCGCTCGACCAGCCGAGCTACGTCGCGGTCGTGACCGATGCGGAGTCGGAAGGACTGCGCCGCGCCTTCTACGAGGCCTGGACGACGCGCGCCTCCGACCGCGGACCCGGAGCTGGCCGCTGGGACAACTCCGCCGTGATGGAGCAGATCCTGCGCCGCCGCCACGAGGCCGCGCGGCTGCTCGACTTCCCGAACTACGCCGAGTACGCGCTCGCGACCCGCATGGCGGGCAGCGTCTCCGAGGTGCTCGAGTTCCTGCAGGAGCTGGCCCGCTCGGCGCGCGCCGCGGCGCAGCGTGAGTTCGCCGAGCTCCAGGACTTCGCCGGGCGGCAGCTCGCGCCCTGGGACGTGGGCTTCCACGCCGAGCGGCTGCAGCGCGCGCGCTTCGCCGTATCGCAGGAGGAGCTGCGGCCCTACTTCCCGCTGCCGCGGGTGCTCGCCGGCCTCTTCGGCGTCGCGGAGCGGCTGTTCGGCGTGCGCATCCGCGAACGCAGCGGTGTGCCGGCGTGGCACGCGGACGTGCGCTTCTTCGACATCGAGAGCGCCGCCGGCGCCGCCATCGGCGGCTTCTACCTCGATGCCTACGCGCGCTCCAACAAGCGCAGCGGCGCCTGGATGGACGAGTGCGTCGGCCGCAAGCGCCTCGCCTCGGGGGCGGCGCTCCCGGTCGCCTATCTGGTGTGCAACTTCCTGCCGCCCGCGGCCGGCCGGCCGGCGCTGCTCACTCACGACGACGTGGTGACGCTGTTTCATGAGTTCGGGCACGGGCTGCACCATCTGCTGACGCGCGTCGACTACCCGAGCCTCGCGGGCATCAACGGCGTCGCCTGGGACGCGGTCGAGCTGCCGAGCCAGTTCCTCGAGAACTACGCCTGGCACCCGGAGGTGCTGCAGCAGATCTCCGGCCATTTCGACAGCGGCGCGGCCCTGCCGCGCGAGATGCAGTCGCGCCTCATCGCCACGCGCAGCTTCCACGCGGGGCTCTCGATGATGCGGCAGCTGGAGTTCGCCCTGTTCGATTTCCGCATGCACGCCGAGTACTCGCCCGAGCGGGGCGGGCGCGTGCTCGGGATTCTCGCCGAGGTGCGGCGCGAGGTGGCGGTCGTGCCGGTGCCCGAATGGAACCGTTTCCCGCACAGCTTCGGGCACATCTTCGCCGGCGGCTACGCGGCCGGTTACTACAGCTACAAGTGGGCCGAGGTGCTGGCGGCGGACGCCTTCTCGGCCTTCGAGGAGAGCGGCGTGTTCGATTCCCGCATGGCGCAGCGCTTTCTCGATGCGATCCTCTCGCGCGGCGGCAGCTGTGATGCGCTCGAGGCCTTCGTCGAGTTTCGCGGTCGCACTCCCGACGTGCGCCCGCTTCTCAGGCAACACGGCATGCTGTCCGCGGGCGAGCTGGCGGCTTGAAGCGCCACGTCGCAGCGGCCCTGCTCGCCGGCGTGCTCGCGGCGCACGCACAGACTCCGCCCGAGTCACCTCCCGCGACGCCTCCGCCAGCCGAATCTGCGCCTGCGTCGGGCTCACCGACGCAGCTTCCGGGGGCCGAACAGGCCGCGGCCCCGGCCCCGGCCGCGCAAGCCCCCCCTGCCCCCACGGCAGCTGCGCCCCCGCCGGCCGCAAAAGCGCCTGCCCCGAGGCGGGAGCCGCCGAAGCCGCTGGCGCTCAGCTCCCCGGAGGGCGAGCGCGACACGGAGGTGGCGGCGCTGCGCCGGGAGGTGGCGCGCCTGCAGTCCGAGCTCGACGCCGAGCGTGCCGCGGCGCTGCCGCCCGAAGAGGAGACCGGGCCGGTGCCGCCCGCGCGCGCCGCGTGGGTCTGGCTCGTCGCGGTGGCGCTGCTGGCCCTCGCCGGCGGATTCGTCCTCGGCTGGCGACTGCTCGACCGGCGCATCCGCCGCAAGTACGGCGGCCTGCGCATCTACTGATTCGATGCGCATTGCGACCTGGAACGTGAACTCGCTACGCGTTCGGCTGCCGCAGCTGCTGGAGTGGCTCGCGCACACTCCGGTCGACGTGCTCGCCCTGCAGGAGACGAAGCTCACGGACGAGGATTTCCCGCGCGCCGAGCTCGCCGCGCTCGGCTATTCCGTGCTCGCGAGCGGCCAGAAGACCTACAACGGAGTAGCGCTGCTGTCGCGCTGGGCGTGCACCGAGGTCGTGACCGACATCCCGTGGCTCGAGGATCCCGCCCGCCGCGTGCTCGCCGCCACCACCGGCGGGCTGCGCGTCGTCAACCTCTATGTCCCGAACGGCCAGACGGTGGACTCGGACAAGTACCACTACAAGCTGCGCTGGCTTGCGGCGCTCGCCACCTGGCTGCGCGCTGAGCTCGCCGCCCATCATCGCGTGGTCGTCCTCGGGGACTTCAACATCGCGCCGGAGGACCGGGACGTGCACGACCCGGCTGCCTGGGCCGGCTCGGTGCACGTCAGCGAGCCGGAGCGGCGCGCGCTGCGTACGCTGCTGGACCTGGGACTCGTCGACGTATTCCGCTGCTTCGAGCAGCCCGCGGGAACCTACAGCTGGTGGGACTACCGCATGCTCGCCTTTCGACGCAACCACGGCCTGCGCATCGACCTGCTGCTCGCGAACCGCGCGTTCGCCACGGCCTGCACCGCCTGCGTGGTCGACCGCGAGCCACGCCGCGCCGTGCGCCCTTCGGATCATGCGCCGGTCATCGCCGAGTTCTCCGCCGAGGCTCCGGCACTGTCGCCGTCCGCAGACGCCTCCAATGGCGGAACCCATTGAAACGGAAGGGTTATTTACCATTTCTCCGGAGCTGATGGCTCAAAAAGTGTGCGCGGCGTCGTGGTGAGCGGAGGCTGCAACTCACTAGACTCTGCGGCAGTTAAAGCCGACGCGAGGCCTCTTCGGGGAGGGCCACATCAACTCGTCCTTCACGGCACCTCGTGCGACCATGCTCAACACCCGGCGCAGCGATTTCGACGTTACCAACACGGTGCAGGTAAGCTCGCCGCGCGCGGTGCTCGAGGCCGTTTCGGCTCTCTACCGCCCCACCTGGCCCGGGTTGTCGCTCGAGCCGGTGGAGCGCGCCTTCGAGCACTTCGAGCGGCTGTTCGCGGGCGAGATCCCCGGATTCCATGGCGTCGACACCGTCTACCACGACCGCCAGCACACCCTCGACATCACGCTGGCGCTCGCGCGGCTGATCGTCGGTTACGAGCGGCAGCAGCCCGCAGACGCGCGCCTCGGCGGCGCCCGCGCCATCGTCGGACTCGTCACGGGACTGTTCCACGATGTCGGCTACCTGCGCCGCACGGACGAGCGGGAATCGCGCAACGGCGCCGAGTTCACCCGCGTGCACGTCTCGCGCGGCGCGCGTTTTCTCGAGGAATATCTGCCGGTGCTCGGCTTCGGAGCCTGGGTGCCGGTGGCGACCGAGATCATCCACTTCACCGGCTACGAGGTGCCGTTCGCGCAGATCGAGGCGAAGCTCTCCGACCGGCGCGACGTGCTGGTCGGCCATCTGCTCGGCACCGCCGACATGATCGCGCAGATCGCCGACCGCTGTTACCTGGAGAAATGCCGCGATCGCCTCTACGCCGAGTTCGTCCTGGGCGGGGTGGCGCTGCCCTTCTCCGGGGGCTACCGGCAGGTGAAATACGCCTCGGGACTCGACCTGCTGCGGCAGACGCCGGAGTTCATCGAAGAAACCAGAGGCAACCGCCTCGACCGGGATTTCGGCGCGGCCTACCGCTACCTCGAGATCCTCTACGGTGGCCGCAATCCCTACATCGAGGCGATCGACCGCAACGTCGAGTATCTGCGACAGGTGCTGCGCAGCGAGAACTGGCAGCTGCTGCGGCGGCGTCCGCCGATCTTCGCCTCCACCGAGGACCCGATGGGGACCATGCGCGGCCTGATGCTCGGTTATATAAAGAGAGTCTGGGCGAACTACTGATTCAGGCGGTAAGATGAATCCCCATAAATGAGGGGATCCTTGTCCGGGAGCATCCTGACTCCCCGGACAGGCAGATGAAGTGACCGCCGCCAGCTTCCGCTTGAAGTACGCGGGCGCCGCCTTTCTGGTCGCCCTGCTCGCCGTGAGCGCGGTCGCCGCGCTGCTGATCTGGCGGCACTACGCCGAAACGGACGCGCTCGGCACTCTGGCCGAGCAGGCCGCGCGCGAGCGCCTCGCTCCCGAGCTGCGCGCGCGCGCCGCGAGCGCGATGCGGACCTTCCGCAGCGCGCGTGGCAACGATTCGACGGCGTCGGTCTCGCCCGATGCCGCCTTCCAGTGAGTCATCAACCCGGATGGAGCAACCTCTCATGAAGACCTGGACACTCGCCCAGTCGCTCGCGCTGACGACGCTCGCGCTCGCGAGCCTCGCCGCGAACGCACAGAAC
>DASPRP010000012.1:0-38510 GCA_035624385.1 Steroidobacteraceae bacterium
ACATCTTGCCGTCGCGAAAGAAATCCTCGTCGACGAGCCGCGCCGGAATGCTCACGTGCTGTTCCTTGCCGCGCGTGTCCGTGAAGCGCAGGTCCGCGAACTTCGCTTGCTTTTCTTTGATGAGCTTAATCACATCACTCGGTGTCATATCGCCTCCGGGAAAAAGGGGGTCGAGCGGCCGCCGCCACTTGGGTTCTCAAGCCATTGCAGGGCCTGTGCCACGGCACCAGGCACGGGAAATCAAGTAGTTAACAGGCATTTTGCAGGGTATGTGCACCATTTAGGTGCGCTCCGGGCAGGTTATTGCACTTCTGAGGTGCATGCAATAGAGACTCAACCGATTCCCAAGAACTCAGAAAACAATGTGCACAGTCCTGGTGCGCAGGATCTGACACCCGCGGTTCGGCCTAAGGGCGGGGCGGAAGGTGGCGGGCACTGCGCCGCCCACGGGCGCTGCGCCTTATACTCGCGCGCTCTTTGGGTCTCGGATCCCTCCATGGCCTCCGGTCGCTCGAGAAAAAATCGCCGCGCGCCGCGCACCTTCCAGCAGCTGATCGTCGCGCTCGAGGCGTATTGGTCCTCGCACGGCTGCGTGATCCTGCAACCCTACGACATGGAAGTCGGCGCCGGCACGTTCCACACGGCGACGTTCCTGCGCGCGGTGGGGCCGGAGCCGTGGGCCGCCGCGTACGTGCAGCCCTCGCGCCGCCCGACCGACGGCCGCTACGGCGAGAATCCGTTCCGCCTGCAGCACTACTATCAGTACCAGGTCGTGATCAAGCCTTCGCCGCTCGAGATACTCGATCTGTACCTCGGGAGTCTCGCGGCGCTGGGCCTCGACCCCCTCACCCACGACGTGCGCTTCGTCGAGGACAACTGGGAATCCCCGACGCTCGGGGCCTGGGGTCTCGGGTGGGAGGTGTGGCTGAACGGCATGGAGATCACCCAGTTCACCTACTTCCAGCAGGTGGGCGGCCTCGACTGCCGTCCGGTCACCGGTGAGATCACCTATGGTCTCGAGCGGCTGGCGATGTACCTGCAGGGGATCGAGAGCGTCTACGACATCGTGGTCACCGAAGGGCCCTCGACGCGGCTGACCTACGGGGATGTCTTCAGGCAGAACGAGACCGAGCAGTCCGCCTACAACTTCGAGTATGCCGACGTGCCGGGGCTGCTCCGGCATTTCGACGATCACGAGCGCGAGTGTCAGCGGCTCCTCGCCGCGAAGCTGGCACTGCCCGCGTATGAGCAGGTGCTGAAGGCCTCGCATACGTTCAATCTGCTCGACGCGCGTCGCGCCATCTCCGTCACCGAGCGCCAGCGCTACATCCTGCGGGTCCGCACCCTCGCGAGCGGCGTCGCCAAGGCCTATCTCGAGAGCCGTGAGAAGCTCGGATTCCCGCTGCTGAAGGCGAGGCCGGAGAAACGCGGCACCGACGCCGGGGCTGTGGCATGAAGGGGCGCAAGCCCGCGAAGCTCGCGCCGCGCCCGCATCCCAAGCGCCCTGCGAGCCGACACGCGAAGCCCGCGCGCGCCGCGGGCGGTCCGCGCGATTTCCTCTTCGAGATCGGTACCGAGGAGCTGCCGCCGAAGGGGCTCTTAGGTCTCGAGCGCTCCCTGGTCGCCGCGCTCGGCGCCGGCCTGGACAAGGCGGGCCTCACGCACGGCGAGCTCGTGGGCTTCGCCACCCCGAGGCGCCTGGCGGTGTGGGTCAAGCGCCTCGCTCCCGGGCAGCCCGAGCAGCAGCTGCGGCGCAAGGGGCCGCCGGTCTCGGCCGCCTTCGATGCCGCGGGCCATCCCACCCGCGCCGCACTCGCCTTCGCCGCGAGCTGCGGCACGCAGGTCTCAGCACTCGAGCGCATCGAGGAAGCCAAGGGGAGCTTTCTCTTCTTCGTCGGCACGCGTCCAGGCAGCCGCACCGTCGAGCTCCTCCCCGCTCTGGTACAGGCGGCGCTCGATGCGCTCCCGATCCCGCGCCGCATGCACTGGGGCTCGGGTGATGCGCTGTTCGTGCGACCGGTGCACTGGCTCCTCATGCTGTACGGCACCCAGGTCGTGTCCGCGACGCTGCTCGAGACCCAAAGCGGCGGCGACACCCGCGGACACCGCTTCCATGCGCCGGGACCGCTGCGCATCGCCGCACCCGAGCGCTACGAGCGGACGCTGCGCGAGCGGGGTTTCGTGCTCGCCGACTTCGCCGCGCGGCGCAGCCGCATCCGCGCCGAGGTGACCTCGCTCGGCCGGAGCCTCGGCGGGCGCCCGCTCATCGCGGAGGGGCTCCTCGATGAGGTCACGGCGCTCACCGAGTGGCCGGTGGCGCTCGCCGGCAAGTTCGAGGAGCGCTTCCTCGCGCTGCCGCGCGAGGTGCTCACCGCGACGCTCGAGGACCACCAGCGCTACTTCCCGGTCGAGGATTCCTCGGGAAGCCTGCTCCCCGCATTCATCGCGGTCGGCAACATCGCGAGCCGCGACCCCTCGAGGGTGCGTGCAGGGAATGAGCGCGTGGTGCGCGCGCGCCTCGCGGACGCTGCGTTCTTCTGGGAGCAGGACCGGCGCGAGCCGCTCGCCGCGCGCCGTACGGCACTCGATTCCGTGACCTACCAGGCGCGCCTCGGCTCCCTCGGCGACAAGACGCGCCGGCTCCGCGCACTCGGCGGCGAGATCGCCGCGAGCACCGGCGCGCGGCCCGAGGCGGTGCAGCGCGCTGCCGAGTTGAGCAAGTGCGACCTGCTCACCGCCATGGTCGGCGAGTTTCCCGAGCTCCAGGGCATCATGGGGACCTACTATGCGCGCGCCGACGGCGAGCCCGCCGAAGTCGCCACCGGGATCCGCGAGCACTACCTGCCGCGCTCGGCGGGCGACGAGCTTCCCGGGAGCGGCGCGGGTCTCGCGCTCGCGATCGCCGACAAGCTCGACACCCTGGCGGGCATCTTCGCGATCGGTGAGAAGCCGAGCGGTGCCAAGGATCCGTTCGCGCTGCGCCGCGCGGCGCTCGGCGTGCAGCGCATCCTCATCGAGAAGAACCTGGATCTCGATCTGACGCGCTTACTCGCACGGGCGGTGGCGGCGGTGCGCGCCGACATCGAGCGGCTGCGCGCGGGGACGGGCGGCGCCGCGGGCAAGCCGCTCGCGCCCGCTGCACAGATCGAGGCCGAGATCTACGACTTCCTGATGGAGCGGCTGCGGGCCTACTACCTCGAGCGCCCGGCGGCAGTGCTGCCGGGCATGGCCCCGGTGACGGGCGAGATGTTCGATGCGGTGCTCGCCGCGCGGCCCGCCTCGCCGCTCGATTTCGATGCGCGGCTCAAGGCCTTGAGCACTTTCCTCGCGCTCCCCGAGGCCGCGAGTCTCACCGCGGCCAACAAGCGCATCGCCAACATCCTGCGCAAGGCGCCCGGCGTACCGCCCGCGCAGGTGAACGTGGAGCGGCTGCGTGAGAGCGCCGAAGTGCGCCTGTTCGACTCGATGCGTGCCCTGCGCGAGGCGGTCGCCGAGGCGACCGCACGGCGCGAGTACACCGGCGCGCTCGGGCGCCTGGCGCAGCTGCGGCCGGCGGTCGATGCCTTCTTCGATCAGGTGATGGTGATGGACGAGGACCCGGCGCTGCGCGCCAACCGCCTGAGCCTGCTCGCGCAGCTGCAGGCCCTCTTCGCGGGGGTCGCGGATCTCTCGCGGCTGCCCGGTTGACCGAGCCCGCAGCAAGGAGCGCACGAGCCGAGCGCCGGCGGCCGGCGCTGCTGCAGGCCTTGGGCTCGCTGTTCTTCACGGCCTTTCTCTTCGCGTGGACGTTCCTGTACGCGATCCCCTTCGTGCTCGCCTGCCTGGTGCTGCCCTTTCCGCGCCGCTTCCCGCTGGCGCGCGCCTGGGCGGCGACGCTGCTGTGGGTGCTCGAGTGGAGCTGCGGGCTCGACTACCATATCGAGGGCGAAGCACTCCCCGCCGGCTGCCACATCGCCTTCTGGAAGCACTCCTCGTCCTGGGAGACGATCGCCATGATGGTGCTGTTCCCGCGCCAGGTGTGGGTGCTCAAGCGCGAGCTCCTGTGGATTCCCGTGGTGGGCATCGCCGTGCGTCAGATGCACGCCATCGCCATCGACCGCAAGGCGGGACACACCGCAGTCGCCCAGGTCGTCGAGCAGGGCAAGAACCGGCTCGCCGAAGGCGACTGGGTGATGATCTTCCCCGAGGGGACCCGCATGCCTGCCGGGGAGACGCGCCGCTACGGCGTGTCCGGGACGCTGCTTGCCGCCGAAGCCGGCGCGCTCATCGTGCCGGTCGCGCACGATGCAGGCCGCTACTGGCCGCGCCGTGGACTCCTGAAGAAGCCGGGGACCGTGCGCGTGGTGATCGGACATCCCTTCTCCGCCGCCGGGCGCGAGGCGCGCGTGCTGAACGAGGAGATTCAGTCGTGGGTCGAGGCGACGGTGAGGCGGCTTGCGAGTGAGTGAGGAGCCACGAGCCGGCACCCCGCCTGCGAGCGGCTGAGCGCTCCCAGGCCACGGCCCTCCATATCACCGATCTCTTGGGCTATTGAATCTCTACTGACCCAAAGATCTTCCAATAGCCACTATTGATTCTCTGGTATCCCAATCTTGCCTCTGGGCTACTCCCAGAAGCTTAGATGTCGAGGTTCGTCACCGACAGCGCGTTCTTCTCGATGAACTCGCGCCGTGGCTCCACCTGGTCTCCCATGAGGGTCGTGAAGATATCGTCGGCCGCGACCGCGTCCTCGATCTTCACCTGCATGAGACGGCGCGTCTCCGGATTGATGGTCGTCTCCCAGAGCTGCTCCGGATTCATCTCGCCGAGTCCCTTGTAACGCTGGATGCTCTGGCCCTTCTTCGCCTGATCGAAGAGCCACTTCATCGCCTCCTTGAAGGAGCCGATCTCCGCTCGCTCGCCGCCCCGGGTGACGTAGGCGCCCTCCCCGATGAGCCCCGCGAGCGTGCGGGCGAGGTCGGCGATGCGCTGGTACTCAGCGGACTCGAAAAACTCGCGCGGCAGGTACTTCTGGCTCGCGGTGCCGTGCTCAGTCTTGTGCACGATCACGCGCGGACCCTGCCCGCCGGCCGCGGCGCGCACTTCCACTCGATACGTGCGGGTGCCGTCGGCGAGAGCGTTCAAGCGCTCGTTGAGCTCGGCCACCCAGCCGCGCAGCCAGTCGGCGCGATCGAAGTCCGCCGGCGTCACCTCCGACATGTAGATGAGTTGCTCGAGCAGGCGATCGTCGTAGCGGCGCGACCAGCGCTTGATGATGGCCTGCACCTCCATGTACTTCCGCGCCAGCAGCTCGAGCGCCGAGCCCGAGACCGGTGGCGCGGCCGCGTTCACGTGCAGCCCCGCGTTCTCGAGCGCGGCCGCGAGCAGCAGCTGGTTCAGCTCGCTGTCGTCCTTGACATAGGACTCCTGCTTGCCGCGCTTGATCTTGTAGAGCGGCGGCTGCGCGATGTAGATGTGCCCGCGCTCGATCAGCTCGGGCATCTGCCGGTAGAAGAAAGTCAGGAGCAGCGTCCGGATGTGGCTGCCGTCGACGTCCGCATCGGTCATGAGACAGATGCGGTGGTAGCGCAGTTTCTCCACGTCGAAGTCGTCGCGGCCGATGCCGGTACCGAGCGCCGTGATGAGCGTGCCGACTTCGGCCGAGGACAGCATTTTGTCGAAGCGCGCCCGCTCAACGTTCAGGATCTTGCCCTTCAGGGGCAGGATCGCCTGCGTGCGCCGGTCGCGTCCCTGCTTGGCGGAGCCGCCGGCGGAATCGCCCTCGACGATGAAGATCTCGGAGAGCGCCGGATCCTTCTCCTGGCAGTCGGCCAGCTTGCCGGGAAGCCCCGCGACATCGAGCGCGCCTTTCCGGCGCGTCATCTCGCGCGCCTTGCGGGCCGCCTCGCGCGCACGCGCCGCCTCCACCATCTTGGCGACGATGAGGCGCGCCTCCTGAGGATGCTCGAGCAGGAATTCCTGCAGCTTGGTGCCGACGGCGTTCTCGACGATGCCCTTCACCTCGGAGGATACGAGCTTGTCCTTGGTCTGCGAGGAGAACTTCGGATCCGGCAGCTTCACCGAGAGGATCGCGGTCAGGCCCTCACGCGCGTCGTCGCCGGTCATCGGGACCCTGTCCTTCTTCCCGGACAATTCCTTCTCGACGTAATCGTTCAGCGTGCGCGTGAGCGCTGAGCGGAAGCCCGCGAGGTGCGTGCCGCCGTCCTTCTGCGGGATGTTGTTGGTGTAGCAGAACATCGACTCCTGGTAGGAGTCGTTCCACTGCAGCGCCACCTCGACCGACACCGGCCCGTCCTGGGTGCGGAACCAGAACACCGACTCATGGATCGGCGTGCGCGTGCGATTCAGGTACTTCACGAACGCCTCGAGCCCGCCGGCGTGCGCGAACACGTCGGACTTGTTCTCGCGCTCATCGATGAGCTCGATGCGCACGCCCGAGTTGAGGAACGAGAGCTCCCGCAGCCGCTTGGCCAGGATCTCGTAGTTGAACTGGATGTTGGTGAAGATCTTCGCGCTGGGGCGGAAGCGGATCACCGTGCCACGCTCGCGCGCCTCGCCGACTTCGGCGAGCGGCGCCACCGGCTCACCCAGGTGATATTCCTGGCGGTGGAGCTTGCCGTCGCGCGCAATCGTGAGCTGCAGGTAGTCCGAGAGCGCATTCACCACCGAGATGCCGACCCCGTGCAGGCCCCCTGAGACCTTGTAGGAGCTGTCGTCGAACTTTCCCCCCGAGTGCAGCACGGTCATGATGACCTCGGCCGCCGAGCGCCCTTCCTCGGGGTGGATATCCACAGGGATGCCGCGCCCGTTATCGGACACGGTGACCGATTCGTCAGCGTGAATCGTGACGACTATGCGGTCGCAATGACCCGCCAAGGATTCGTCGATGGAGTTATCGACGACCTCGAAAACCATGTGGTGAAGGCCGGTGCCATCATCCGTGTCCCCGATATACATTCCGGGGCGCTTGCGCACCGCATCGAGACCCTTTAAGACTTTGATTTTACTTGAGTCGTAGACGTCGTCTGAAGCCATGAATCCGCTCGATTTTGTGACACCGCATTATACCGGCTGCACCCTCCCGTGTTCCACGTGGAACACGCCCTCCGGAGAGCCAAAAAGCCGCGATTCCGCGTGCAAGGACGTCACCACGAGCTGGCATTTGAGCAGTGACACTTGTCCGATAAAGCGCTCGAGATGAGCGCCGTCGAGCTCCGCCGCGGGGTCGTCCAGGAGCAGCGTCGGCGTGATATCCGTCGTCGCCTGGAGGAACCGAAGCTGGGCAAGTGTCATGGCGACGGCGACCAGCTTCTGCTGCCCGCGTGAGAGCACTTCGCGGGCGGGCCGCCCGTGCAGCCGCACCGCGACGTCCGCGCGATGCGGACCGGCGTGAGTGAGGTGGCGCGCCGCGTCGCGGGCCCGCGAGGCGGCGAGAGCCTCATGCAGGGAGTGCTCCTGGCTCCAACCCCTCAGGTAATGCAACTCGACCGGCAGCCCGCTCAGGGCTGCCACCGCGTCGTGCCAATACGGCTCGAGTTGCTCGAGCAATCGGTGCCGAGAGGCGGCAATGAACTCCCCGAGCCGCGCGAGCTCCGCATCCCAGATCGAGGCTCGCGCCGGGTCGGTCTTCAGAGCGGCGTTTCGCTGCTTGAGCGCACGGGTGTACCGGACCCAGCTCTCCACGAATCGAGGTTCCACGTGGAACACCGTCCAATCCATCCAGCGCCGTCGCCCGTAGCCCCCTTCCTCGACGAGGCGATGAACTCCCGGCTCGATGGCCTGGACCGGAAAGGCTTGGGAGAGCTCAGCCAGCGAGCCGGCGGGACGGCCACCGATTCTGGCCGTCACGCCCTCGCCGGCTAGCTCCAGGCCAATCACGGTACTGGCCTCCTGGCCCGTTCGGATGCGCCCAATGACTCTTAAGTGATTCTGTCCGCGCCTGATGAGCCGCTCAGTGTTTCGTGTGCGGAACGAACGTCCCCGTCCCAGGAGAAACATCGCCTCCAGCAGCGAGGTCTTCCCGGAGCCATTGCCACCCCAGATCAGCGTAAGTCCCGCAGGCACTTCGAGCTCGGCCTGCTCGATGCAGCGCAAGTTGATGACGTTGAGTTGGCTAAGGCTCATGACCCCCCGGCGCGATCTGGCTTGCTCGTCGTGTTCTGCGTGGAACCCACAAGGTCAGCCCGGCGAAACACAGCCTCGATGTGGTTGCCATCCGGATCGATCACGAAGAGCCGTACCCGACGTCGTCGGCTCCCGAGTTCTCGGGAAGCGGCATCAGCCGGCGCAGGCCCAGCGTAACGAGGGCCGCGTTGTGGAACGCGCGCCGGAACGGCCAACATCCGCGGCTCCGATACCCTTGTGGTCGATCGCGCATCTGCTGCCGGAACAGAGACCAGTAGACCGGTGTGATTGAATAGCTAGTGCGACGACCCGCTGGAGTGTTCCACGTGGAACCTGCCCGCAGCGCCCGCCGGTTGGGGCCCCGCGGCTCCGGCTTCCTGAGGTCGACGCCCCGGCGCAGCAGCGGCTTACAGCCTCATCGGCATCACGACGTACTTGGTCTGGGACGTACCCGGCGCGCGGATGAGACAGCTGCTGTTGGAGTCAGTGAGCCCGATCTCCACCTTCTCGCTCTCGATCGCCGCGAGTGCATCCAGCAGGTAATTGACGTTGAACCCGATCTCCACTTCCTCGCCCTTGTAGTTCACTTCGACCTGGTCCTCGGCTTCCTCCTGCTCGGGATTGTGAGCCTGGATCGTCAGCAGGCCCGGGCGCGCCGTCAGGCGAATGCCGCGGTATTTCTCATTCGACAGGATCGCAGTGCGCTGCAGGGCGAGCTTCAACGGCTCGCGCTCGGCCTCCACCGTCCGGGGCGGACTGGCGGGAATGACCCGCGCGTACTCCGGGAAACGGCCATCGATCAGCTTCGAAGTGAAGCGAATATCGCCGATCTGGGCGCGAACGTGATTGGTGCCGACCGCCAGCTCGATGTCTCCCTCCGTGCCGAGGATCCGCTGCAGCTCGAGCACTCCCTTGCGGGGCACGATCACCTGCTGATTGGTCCTGGCCTTGCCGCTCAGCTCCGTCTCGCAGAGCGCGAGGCGATGTCCATCGGTCGCGACGGCGCGCAGCGTCTTGCCCTCGGTCTCGAGGAGCAGCCCGTTCAGGTAGTAGCGCACGTCCTGCTGGGCCATCGAGAAGTGGGTCTTGTCGATCAGGCGGCGGAACTCGCCCTGCGCGACGGTGAGCGTTTGCTGCGCGTTGATCTCATCGACCAGCGGAAACTCGGCTGCGGGCAGGCTCGAGAGCGTGAAACGGCTGCGGCCGGCACGCAGCGACACCCGCTCTCCCTCCGTGCTCAGCGCCACGCTGGTTTTCTCGGGCAGGGAGCGAAAAATGTCGAGCAGCTTGCGACCAGGCACGGTGATGTCACCCGCCTGCTGCACGCTCACCTGGTTGGTGGCCACGAGCTCGACCTCGAGGTCGGTTCCCGTACAGCTCAGGCGATTGTCGCGTGCCGCCAGCAGTACATTCGCGAGCACCGGCATCGTCTGCCGCCGCTCGACGACTCCGATGACGCTCTGCAGCGGGGCGAGAATATCTTCGCGCGTGGCGGTCAGCTTCATGGGCAGCTCTCTCTGTAAATCTGGTCTTTAGTTGATCGGAAATCTTTATTGTTGAGGCTATAGAGCCTGGGGATTGCGGGAATAAGAATATTTTTTAAGCCCATTCAAACCCTTACGGTGAAAAAATCCGCTGGTAGCTCCGGGAAGAGCTGCCGGGGATCTGTGTACGGCCTGTGTATAACTTTATCCCCAAGCTCGTCCACAGCAAATTCACAAGCCGGCGTGCTCAGCCGGCCAGGGTTCTCAACAGGTTTGAGTAGTCTTCCTTCATGCGCTGCTCGGTGTCACGCAGATCCTTGATCCGCTTGCACGCATGCAGCACTGTGGTGTGATCGCGCCCGCCAAAGGCATCGCCGATCTCCGGCAGGCTGTGGTTGGTGAGCTCCTTCGCGAGCGCCATCGCTACCTGCCGCGGCCGCGCCACCGAGCGGCTGCGGCGCTTGGAGAGCAGGTCCGCCATGCGCACCTTGTAGTAGTCGGCCACGGTCTTCTGGATGTTGTCGATGGTGACCAGCTTCGCCTGCAGCGACAGCAGGTCCTTGAGCGCTTCCTTGGTGAACTCGAGCGTGATCGGACGGCCGGTGAAGCGCGAGTTCGCCATCACCCGCCGCAGCGCCCCTTCGAGCTCGCGCACGTTGGAGCGAATGCGCTTGGCGATGAAGAAGGCCACCTCCTCCGGCAGCTGCACGCCCGCGGCGCGCGCCTTGGTCATGAGGATCGCGACGCAGGTCTCGAGCTCCGGCGGCTCGATGGCCACCGTGAGGCCCCAGCCGAAGCGCGATTTGAGCCGCTCCTCGAGCCCTTCGACTTCCTTCGGATAACGGTCGCAGGTGAGGATCACCTGGTGCTGCCCCTCGAGCAGCTCGTTGAAGGTATGGAAGAACTCCTCCTGCGAGCGCTCCTTGCCGGCGAAGAACTGGATGTCGTCGATCAGCAGGGCATTGAGGGAGCGGTAGGCTAGCTTGAACTCGTTCATCGAGTTGTGTTGCAGCGCCCGCACCATGTCGCCGACGAAACGCTCGGAATGCACGTAGGCGATGCGCGCCTCGGGGTCCCTTTCCTTGATGAGGTGCGCAATCGAGTGCATCAGGTGCGTCTTGCCGAGACCCACACCGCCGTAGAGGAACAGCGGGTTGTAGGCGCGGCCGGGATTCTCCGCGACCTGGAGCGCCGCGGCCTTGGCGAGCTGGTTGCTCTTGCCCTCGACGAAGCTGGCGAAGGTGAAGTCGGGGTTGAGCCGCGCGCCCACCACCAGGCCTTCCGCGGGGCGCGCGCGCGTCGCGACCGCCGTGGCCGGCGCGCCGCGCAGGCTCTGGGCGCGCGAGCCGACCTCGACGGTGATGATGGGCGCATCGCCCGAAGCTTCATCGCGCAGCAGCTCGCCGATGCGCGGCAGAAGGTTGGCGTTCACCCAGTCGACGACGAAGCGATTGGGCGCGAGGAGCTTGAGGGCGCCGTTGCGTTCCATCGCCTGCAGCGGCCGCACCCAGGTATTGAATTGCTGCTCCGGAAGCTCCGCCTCCAACGCGCCCATGCAGCGAGTCCAAAGCGACGCTTCCACGCGCGTTTGCCTCCGCGTCTTGATCTAGAGATCGTTGAGGAAAAGGTCGCGAAGTCTATACCGATCGGCCGGCGCGCTGAAGGCTTCGCGCCGCGCCACGCGTGTGCACGGCGCCGCCGGCCGCGTATTGACACCTTGGCGCTCAACGGCTTAGCCTTGCCGCCCTTTTTTCTCCGCCCGTCGACCGGAGCCCGCGGCAATGGCAACCAAGCGTACCTACCAGCCGAGCAAAGTGCGCCGCAAGCGCACCCATGGGTTCCGCGCGCGCATGGCCACGAAGAACGGCCGCAAGGTGCTGGCGCGGCGCCGCGCCAAAGGCCGCCACAAGCTGATACCCTGAGGGCCTTAAGGCTGGCCGCGCCTTGCGAGGGAACCCGCAGCGCGCGCCACCCATCCTACGAAGGTCTCATCAGGGGCCCGATGCAAGGGCGACTGACTCTGCCGGCGCGACTGCGCCTGCGGCGCAAGAGCGAGTTCGATGCGATTTACGCGCGCGGGCGGCGCCTGAGTGACGGATTTTTCACGGTGATTGCGACAGCGAACGGTTTGGGCGCTCCGCGCCTCGGGCTTGCGGTGGCGGTACGCGCCGCCGGCGGCGCGGTCGCGCGCAACCGCCTCCGCCGGATCATTCGCGAATCCTTCCGCCTGCACCAGCGTGCGCTGCCGGCGCTCGATCTGGTGGTGAGCGTGCGGCCGGGCGCGCGCGCCGCGCCCGCGCGCGCCCTCAACGAGAGTCTCGAGGCGCTGTGGCGCAAAGTCGCGGACGTCAAAGGCTGATGCGCACGCTCGTCGGCAGCGCGATCCGCTTCTACCAGCTGGCGTTCAGCCCCCTGGTGGGTCCCGCGTGCCGCTTCTATCCGTCGTGCTCGCAGTACGCGCTCGAGGCGGTGTCCCGCTTCGGGGTGCTGCGCGGCGCGTGGCTCAGCGTTCGCCGTCTCGGCCGCTGCCACCCCTGGCACCCGGGGGGCTTCGATCCGGTGCCGCCGGCACGACTCTGCACTCATCATGTCCACGATCAATAACCCGCGCATTTTCCTCTGGGGCGCGCTCGCGCTGCTGCTGTTCGTCGACTACAACACCTGGATGCAGGACGACGCCGCGCGTGCGGCTCGCACCACCGCCGTGACGGGCGCGCAGCAGCCGGGCAAGGCCGGTGCGCCCGCGACCGAGCTCGGCAACCGCGTCCCGCAGGCTGCGCCACCCGCCGCGGCGACCGCCGCCAGCACGCCTGCCGGCGGCGCTACGCTGCCCGCCGTCCCGGGCGCAGCCGCTGCCGCCGCAGGCGCAGCCCCCGAAGGCGAGCAGGCGCCGCGCGTGCACGTGCGGACCGATGTGCTCGACCTGGAGATCAGTACTCGCGGCGGCACGATCGAGCAGGCGGAGCTGCTCGCGTATCCCAAGGTGAAGGGCGAGCCCGCGCCCGTGCGGCTCGAGAGCGGGGACGATCCGCAGACGCTCTACCTCCTGCAGTCGGGCCTCACGGGACCCGCGGGCGCTTCCTACCCGACGCACCTCGCTCCCTTCGCGAGCGAGCGGGATCGCTACGCGCTCGATGGCGGGACCGAGCTGCGGGTGCCGCTCACCTGGCACGGCGACAACGGCGTCGTCGTGACCAAGACCTACGTTTTCCACCGCGGCAGCTACCGCATCGACCTGGAATACCAGCTGCACAACGGCAGCAGCGGCGCCTTCGAGACCCGCTCCTACGCGCAGATCCTGCGCAACGATCCGCCCACCAAGCGCTCCTACTTCAACACCGAGAGCTACGCCTTCCACGGACCCGCGATCTGGGACGGCAAGTACCGCAAGCTCGACGTCAAGGACGAGAAGGACGCGAAGCTGGCGCTCGACGTGTCCGGCGGCTGGATCGCCGCGCTCCAGCACCATTTCGTGAGCGCCATCGTGCCGCCGCGCGATGCCACCTACCACGTGACGCTCAACGTGGCGGGCGACCAGTACCTGCTCGCCGCCGAGGGCCCGCCGCGCATGGTGACGCCGGGGGCCGACGGCGGGTTCAGCGAGACGCTCTACGTCGGACCAAAGCTCCAGGGCGCGCTCGAGGCCACCGCGCCCGGGCTCGACCACGTGGCCGATTACGGCCGGCTGTGGTTCCTCGCACGGCCGCTGTTCGTGGCGCTGAGCTTCGTGCACCAGCTGACCGGCAACTGGGGCGTCGCGATCATCCTCGTCACCTTGCTGCTGAAGCTGCTGTTCTATCCGCTCTCCGAGGCGAGCGGCCGCTCGATGGCGAAGATGAAGACCCTGCAGCCGCGCATCAAGCTGCTGCAGGAGACCTACGCCGACGACCGCGAGAAGCTCGGGCGCGCGATGATGGAGCTCTACAAGCGCGAGAAGATCAACCCGGTCGCGGGCTGCCTGCCGATCGTCATCCAGATTCCGGTCTTCATCGCCTTCTACTGGGTGCTGCTCGAGAGCGTCGAGATGCGCCAGGCGCCCTTTGCGCTCTGGATTCACGACCTGTCCTCGCACGACCCGCTGTTCATCCTGCCGGCGATCATGGCGGTCGCGATGTTCGTCCAGTACAAGCTGAACCCGGCGCCCCCGGATCCGGTGCAGGCCAAGGTCTTCATGATCATGCCGATCGTGATGTCGGCGACCTTCGCGGTCTTTCCGGCGGGGCTGGTGCTCTACTGGGTGACCAACACCGTGCTCTCGATCGCGCAGCAGTGGAACATCAACCGCCGCATCGGCGCGCTGGTGGCGAGCAGGAACTGACCCCGCGCAGAGCGCGGCGCTGCGCCCGGCTCAGGTGGCCGGGCACTGGTCGTCGAAGCCGCGGGGCTGCTCGGTGGCCGGGGCGTCCGGCGGCGGGAAGGGCTGGCGGAAAGTGAAGGCCTGCGCCGTCGGGCCCTGCGTGCGCAGCAGCGTGAGCCTCGCGACGGCCTCCTCGAGGCTCGGCCGGTGGCCGCGTGGCACCCACCACAGCACCATGATCGGCTCGGGGACCTGCGCGAACCACTCGCGGCGCCGCGCGAGTATCTCGGCGTGGGCGCTGCGGTAGACGAAGCGCCGCAGGGCATCCGCGTCGCGCCACACGGACATGTTGAGCAACTGCTTGGGATCTTCGAAGGGGCGGATGGCGGTCGCATCCCCGGCCTCGGTCTTGAGGCGCCAGAGGAAACCCGGCGCGGCATCGGCGAGCGCGTTGATGCGCTCGAGGTTGGCCACGAACTCGGCCATGATCGGCGAGTCGATGGGCCCGCGGATGAAGCCCGTGTTCAGCTGCGCGAGCTCGTAGGCTGACATGCGTCCCTCGCCAAGGCGCCGTGGGCTTTAAGGGGCTGAAGGATACCCAAGGTGCCCGATGGGGCGACACCGCGGGAACGGTGCGCTAGCCTTCTCTCGAGCGAGGGCGCAGATGACGCGCACGGAAACCATCGTGGCCGCCGCGACGCCTCCGGGACGAGGCGGTGTCGGCATCGTGCGCCTCTCCGGCCCCAAGGTGCCGGAGATCGCCGCCGTGATGCTCGGGGATCTGCCGCCGCCGCGGCGCGCCACTTTCGCGCGCTTCCTCGGTGCACGCGCGGAGCCGATCGACGCGGGCCTCGCGCTGTTCTTCCCCGCGCCCGCCTCCTACACCGGCGAGCACGTGCTCGAGCTTCATGGCCACGGCGGGCCGGTGGTGATCGAGGCGCTGATAGCGCGCGCGCTCGAGCTCGGCGCGCGCCGCGCCCAGGCGGGCGAGTTCACCCAGCGCGCCTTCCTCAACGACAAGCTGGACCTGACGCAGGCGGAAGCGATCGCGGACCTGATCGATGCCGGCTCGCGCGAGGCGCAGCGTGCCGCGATGCGCTCGCTCCAGGGAGAGTTCTCGGCCATGGTGCGCGGGCTCACCGAGGCGGTGATCGAGCTGCGTACCTACGTCGAGGCGGCGATCGACTTCCCGGAGGAGGAGATAGACTTCCTCGCCGACCGCGAGCTCGCCGAGCGCTTCCAGGCGCTGCGCGAGCACTTCGGCGGCGTGCTCGAGAGCGCGCGCGTGGGAAGGCTGCTGCGCGAGGGCATGACCGTGGTGATCGCCGGCCGCCCGAACGCCGGCAAGTCGAGTCTCCTGAACCGCCTCGCCGGCTACGACGCCGCGATCGTCGCGCCGCTCCCGGGCACGACGCGCGACGTGGTGCGCGAGCGGGTCGCGATCGACGGCATGCCGCTGCACGTGCTCGACACGGCGGGGCTGCGCCGCGGCGGCGACCCGGTCGAGGAGGAGGGCATGCGCCGCGCGCGCGCCGAGATCGAGCGTGCCGACCGGGTGCTGTTCGTCATCGACGCCGCCGAGGATCCGGCGGCCGATGCCTACCGCGAGGAGCGCGCCCGCCTGCCGGCGGACGTGCCGGTCACGCTGGTGCTCAACAAGTGCGACCTGGCGGCGGGTTTGCCGCTCGCCGACACGGTGACCGGGCCGCCGCGCCTGTACGTCTCGGCGCTCACCGGGGCGGGGCTCGAGGAGCTGCGGGCGCACCTGAAGGGCTGCGTGGGCTTTCAGACGGTCGAGGGCGGTGCGATCAGCGCGCGGCAGCGGCACGTCGAGGCCCTGGCCCGCGCCCGCGAGCACGTCGAGGAGGCCGCCCGGCAGCTCACCGAGCGGCGCGCGGGTGAGCTCGTGGCGGAAGAGCTGCGCGGCGCGCAGCGCGCGCTCGATGAGATCACCGGGGAGTTCACCAGCGAGGATCTGCTGGGAAGGATTTTCTCGAGCTTCTGTATCGGGAAGTGACGCAGCTAGCTCGGCCGCCGCGCGAGCGACAACCAGATTCCGCCGCCGATGAGCGTCAGCCCCGAGACCCGGCCGAGGAGCCGGGCGCGTTGGGGTTGCACGAACCAGGCGCGCCCGAGGCCCGAGGCGATGGCCCAGCACGAATCGCTCACCCCCGCGAGCAGCACCGTGACGACGCACATGACGGTGAGCTGCCGCGCGGCCGGGAGCGAGGGATCGACGAACTGCGGCAGGAACGCGCTGAAGAAGGCGATGGTCTTGGGGTTCGAGAGCGCCACCAGCACGCCACGCCGGAAGTGCACGTGGTTGGCGGGAGCGGGCGGCGCGGGTGAGCCGGCGCTGCGCCAGGCCTGCACGCCGAGCCATACGAGGTAGGCGGCCCCGATCCAGCGCAGCGCCTGGAAGAGCTGGGCGGCGTGCCCGAGCACCCAGCCGAGGCCGAGCGCGATCGCTGCGATGAGGAGGGCGTTCCCGGTGGAGGTGCCGGCGACGGTGACGAGGCCCGCGCGCATGCCGCGCGTCGCGGCCGTGGAGATCACCAGCGTCACGATCGGCCCCGGGGCGAGCAGCAGCACGATCGTGATGGCGAGAAATCCGGCGAACAGGTGCCAGTTCACTGCGCACTCCGTGTCTTGAGGCCCAGGTCCTTACTGTAGATGACGTTCATGACGTTGTCGTACCAGCCGAGCACCTCGGGCTTCACCAGGTGCTTGTTGACGTAGAAATACAGCGGCAGCAGCGGGTGGTCGGCCAGCATGAGGCGCTCGGCCTCTTCGAGCAGCGCGCGGCGCCTGGATGGGTCGATCTCGGCCGCGGCGCGCGTCAGCAGCGCATCGTAGGCGGCGCTGCGGTAACGCGGGAGGTTCAGCCCGAAGTCGCCCTTCAGATACTGCGCGAAGGTATAGGCGTCGTTGTAGTCGCCCGCCCAGCTCGAGCGGAAGAGCTCCACGTCCCCGCGGTCGATCTCCTCGAGCAGCGTCTTGAACTCGACCTGCGTGAGCTTCACCTCCGCGCCGAGCGCCTCCTTCCACATGGAGGCGACCGCCACGGCGACTTTGGTGTGCACCTCACCGGCGTTGTAGCGCAGCTCGAAGGAGAGCGGCCGCGCGTGCGAGTAGCCCGCCTCGCGGTACAGGCGCTGCGCCTCGGCGATGCGCGCGGGCATTGGCTCGCTCGCGTAGTCGAAGGACTGCGGGGTGTAGCCGGCGATCCCCGGCGGCACCCACCCGTAGGCCGGCAGCTCCCCGACCCGCAGCACGAGGCTCGCGAGCTTCTCGCGGTCGATGACGAGCGAGAGCGCACGGCGCAGCTGCGGCTGCTGCGCGAACGGCGCACGCCGCAGGTTGAAGCCGTAGTAGTAGGTCGTAAGCTGGGGCGAGACGTGCAGCTGCCCGCCGAGGTGCTCCTTGATCCAGTCGAACTGGCCGCGGGGCACCACCGCGGTGATCTCGAGCTCGCCGCCGCGGTAGCGGGCGAGCTCGGCGTTCTCGTCGGGGATGATCAGGTACTTCACCGCGGCAAGACGCGTCGCCGCATCGTTCCAGTAGCGGTGGTTGCGCGTCGCGAGAACGTAGGAGCCCTGCACCCACTCCTTCAGCACGAAGGCGCCGTTCGCGACCATGACGCCGGCGCGGGAGTAAGCATCCGGATGATTCGCGAGCGTCGGCCGGTGCACCGGGCAGGTGCTGGGGTGGGAGAGAAGCGCGGGCAGGTAGGGCGCGGGTGCCGCGAGCGTCACGACCACGGTCGAGTCGTCGGGGGCGGCGATGCCCAGGGACTCGGGCGGCTTGCGTCCCGCGACGATGTCATCGGTATTGACGATGACGTCGGCGTACTGCGCATAGCCCGAGGCGGTGGCGGGATCGACCAGGCGGCGTAAGCCCGCCACGAAATCCGCGCCCACCACGCGGTCCCCGTTCGACCAGCGCGCCTCGGGCCGCAGCGTGAACGTATAGATCCTGCCGTCGGCGCTCACGCTCCAGTGGCTGGCCACGCCCGGCGCCACTGCGGCGCTGTGGTCGAGCGTCGTGAGCCCTTCGCACAGGTCGCGCACGATGCTCTGGGCCTCGAAGCCGCGCACCTTCTGCGGATCGAGGGAGTCGGGATCGGGGCCGCCGCCGCGTACCAGCAGTGGCTCCCCGGGGGCGGCCGCCTCGGTCGCGGCGGGGCCGCTGCCGCTGCGCGCGCAGGCCGCGAGCATCGCGAGCGCGATCCCGGCGGCGAGCGCAGCGGGCCACGCGGCGGACCGCCGGGTCATGGCGAGCGTGGCCGGCGCCGGCTCAGGTTGATCTCGGCGCGCAGCGCCCCGGCGGCGGCGCGTGCCGCGGCGGCGAAGTCCGCGCCGTGCGCCGGCGCTGAGCCGTAGAGGATGCCGCGCGAGGAGCTCAATAGAAGGCCCGTGCCCGCGGCCGTCTGCCCGGCCCGGACGGCCTCGGCGACATCTGCGCCCTGCGCCCCGACGCCCGGCAGGAGCAGCGGCATCCCGCCGACGATGTGCCGCACCTCGGCGAGCTCGCGCGGATAGGTGGCGCCGACCACCAGCGCGCAGTTGCCATGACCGTTCCAGCGCGTCGCCGCGAGCTCCGCCACGACGTGATAGAGCCGCCGTGCGCCGACCTCGAGGTCCTGCAGATCCCGCGCTCCGGGGTTGGAGGTGCGGCACAGGACGAAGACGCCCCTGTCCGCGTGCTTCAGGAACGGCTCGAGCGAGTCACCGCCGAGGTAGGGATTCACCGTCACGGCATCCGCCCCGTAGCGCTCGAAGGCCTCGATGGCGTAGCGCTCGGCCGTGTTGCCGACGTCGCCGCGCTTGCCGTCGAGGATCACGGGGATCCCGGGATAGCTGCGGTGCACGTACTCGATGGTGCGCTCGAGCTGGTCCTCGGCCTCGTAGGCGGCATAGTGCGCGAACTGCGGCTTGTAGGCGCACACCAGGTCGTGGGTGGCGTCGATGATCGCCTTGTTGAACTGGAAGATCGGCGAGGGCGCGGCGGCGACCTGCGGCGGAAAGCGCTCGATCTCAGGGTCGAGCCCCACACACAAGAGCGAGTCGTTTTTCTCCCAGGCGCGCTCGAGACGCAGCGTGAAGGCGCTCATGCGACCCGCGCGGCGCGCTTCTTCAGGTGCACCAGCAGGATCGATACGGCGGCGGGCGTCACGCCCGGGAGACGGCCTGCCTGGCCGAGGGTCGCGGGACGGGCCTCGGTGAGCCGCTGGCGCACCTCGTGCGAGAGACCGGCGAGCTCGCGGTAGTCGAGGTCGGCGGGCAGCCGGGTCTCCTCGTTGCGGCGGGCGCGCTCGATCTCCTCCTGCTGGCGCTCGAGGTAGCCGGCGTAGCGGGCGCGCACCTCGACCTGGGCGCGGATCTGCGCCGGCAGCCGCTCATCGATCGGCAGAGCCGGCTCGAGCCCTGCGTCCTCGTCGGCGAGCCACTCGGGGCGACCCGCGACCTCGAGGAGCGCCGCGTAGCTCACCTCCGGGCGCCTGAGCAGCTCGAAGGCGGAGGTATCCTGCGCGAGCGGCGTGCCAAGCACCCGCGCAGCCCACGCCGGCTCGAGCTGGCCGGGCTTCACGCGCAGCTGCCCGAGGCGCTCGATCTCGAGATCCGTGAGGTACTGCTTCACCTCAAACAGCCGCCAGCGCTCATCGTCCACCAGCTTGAGCTCGCGCCCGATGGGCGTGAGGCGCTGATCGGCGTTGTCCTCGCGCAGCAGCAGCCGATGCTCGGCGCGGCTGGTGAACATGCGGTAGGGCTCGCGCGTGCCGCGCGTGACCAGGTCGTCGATGAGCACGCCGAGGTAGGCGTCGCTGCGCTTCGGCACCCAGGGCTCCTCGCCGCGCACGCCCCTGGCGGCATTGATGCCGGCGACGAGGCCCTGCGCGGCGGCCTCCTCGTAGCCGGTGGTGCCGTTGATCTGCCCGGCGAAGTACAGCCCCGCGAGCGCCTTGGTCTCGAGCGAGCCCTGCAGGTCCCGGGGATCGAAATAGTCGTATTCGATGGCATAGCCGGGGCGCGTCAGATGGGCGCGCTCGAAGCCGCGGATGGTGCGCACGAACTCGCACTGCACGTCGAACGGCAGGCTGGTCGAGATACCGTTCGGATAGATCTCGTGGGTATCGAGCCCCTCGGGCTCGACGAAGATCTGGTGCGAGGACTTTTCCGCGAAGCGCACGACCTTGTCCTCGACCGAGGGGCAATAGCGCGGACCCGTGCCTTCGATCACGCCGGTGAACATCGGCGAGCGGTCCGTGGCCGCGCGGATGATCTCGTGAGTGCGCTCGTTTGTGCTGGTAATGAAACAGTCAATCTGTCTAGGATGCTCTTCGACTCGCCCGAGGAACGAAAAGATGGGGGTCGGTACATCCCCGGGCTGACGGGCCATGACCGACCAGTCGAGCGTGCGCCCGTCGATCCGGGGCGGTGTGCCGGTCTTCAGGCGCCCCACCCGCAAGGAGAGCTCGCGCAGCCGCGCCGCGAGCCGCAGCGATGCGGGGTCGCCGGCGCGACCGCCCTGGTGGCTGTCGAGCCCCACGTGGATGCGCCCGCCGAGGAAAGTGCCGACGGTGAGCACGACCGCACGTGCCTCGATCGTGATCCCGGTGACCGTGACGACGCCGCGCACGCGGGTGCCCTCGACCACGAGGTCGGCCGCCTCCTGCTGGAAAAGGGCGAGACCCGGCTCCCGCTCGAGGAGTGAGCGAATCGCGTGGGCGTAGAGGCCCCGGTCCGCCTGGGCGCGCGTCGCGCGCACGGCCGGGCCCTTGCTTGCGTTCAGCGTACGGAACTGGATGCCGGCGCGGTCGGCCGCGCGCGCCATGGCGCCGCCCAGCGCATCGATCTCGCGCACCAGGTGCCCCTTGCCGATGCCGCCGATCGCCGGGTTGCAGCTCATCGCCCCCAGCCTCTCGATGCTCTGGGTGAGGAGGAGCGTGCGCGCGCCCATGCGCGCCGCCGCGAGCGCCGCCTCGGTGCCGGCATGTCCGCCGCCGACGACGACGACGTCGTAGTTGAGGGGCTGAGCGCGCGTCATGTCGATCGCTTCGGGTGCTTCCCCACCGCTTAAGGCTCCGCAGAGGGTCGCGTATTGTAGGTCGACAGCGCGCGCCGGCAAGGGCCGCAGCCTACGGGACGGCCGGCGAGGCGGCAGCGGCGGGCGCAGGGCGCAGCGGCCGCGCGATGAGCGAGCGCAGGGCCCCCGCGTGCGTGGCGGCGAACTCGCGCGCCTCGACCTCGAAGCGATTGTTCCAGTAGCCGCGCCTCGCGCACTCGAGGAGATAGCGCGGCACCGTGAGCGTGCCGCGCTGCCACTGCCCGAGGACGTGCCAGTACTCGTGCAGCATGAGACTCGGATCGGCGAAGAAGGCGGCGGCCCCGCCGCGCAGGTAGATGCGGCCGGGACGGGTGGTGGCGAGCGCGCGCCCGTGCAGCCGCGCGAGCCAGGAGTGCTCGATCACCCGCACGTGCGCGACGCTCTCGCCGAAGAGGTGCTCGAGGGCGGCGCGGATCTCGGGCGGTACCGCCGCCTGGCGCGAGCCTCTCATCCGACGGTCGGGCGGGCTCGGGCAGCAGGCATCGGTCCGCCGGCGCGCCCTCTCAGGTGCGCGTGTGCACCCACCCCATGCCGGGGCGAAAGCGCAGCGTGCGCGCGGGCCCCGCCGCGACGTCCTCGGGGAGCAGCTGCACGCCGGCGTCCGCGAGGTAGTGGCGCACGACGCCCATGACCGTCTCGCACACCGGCTGCGCGTGCGCGCCCTCGGCCAGATGCGCGACGATGCGGGCCTGCAGGTGGCGCGCCGCGGGTGCCGCCTCGCGCAGCGCCTCGAGGCAGCGGTCGAGCAGCAGCAGCTCGGTCGCGAGCGTGGTGTCGGTCACGTCGGCGGGCTTGGAGCTCTTGACGATGCAGCGCAGGTGCAGCAGCGCCCCGGCTTCCTCGGCGGCGTCGTAGACGCACACCGCGACCGCAGAGCGCAGCTCCGTCGTCAAAATCGCATCCTCCGCCGTGACTTCGAAGCGGTCCGGTGCGACGTGAATTTCCCTGCGGCTGTCTTCGCGCCTTTCCATATGCGGTTGTATACCGTCCTTGCACCACGCAGCGCGCGTCCCGCTGGCCAAAGTATGAACTGTCGCACGGCGCACGCGTAGAATATGCGAATGCGTTCCGCCCCGCCGCGTCTCACGCGAGCGCCATCTGCGGCGCTCATCGCCCTGCTCGCGCTCGGCGGCGTGCGGCCGGCCCCCGCGGGGGCCGAGCTTGCCGCGGGCTCGCCCGCGGTCCTGTCGTCGATTCGCGTCACCGGCGATGCAAGAGTCAGCGCCAAGCCCGACCGCGTGCAGATCGACCTCGGCGTGCAGACCCAGGCGGCCCTCTCGCAGGAGGCCGCGGCCGCCAACGCGCGCCAGCTCGACGCAGTCCTCGCCGCGGTGCGCAAGGTCGCGGGTCCGACGGCGCAGCTGAAGACCGTCAGCTACTCGCTGAATCCGAACTACCAGTACCACACCTCGGGGGGCGAGCCGACCATCGTGGGCTACACCGCGCTCAACGTGGTGCAGGTCCAGCTCGATGACCTCGCGCGCATCGGCGACGTCCTCGATGCCGCGACCCACGCGGGCGCCAATCGGGTGCAGGGCATCCAATTCACGCTGCGCGACCAGGACGCGGTGCGTGCCGAGGCGCTGCGCGAGGCGGCCAGCCGCGCCCGCGCCGAGGCGGAGGTGCTCGCCGGAACGCTCAATCTGCGGATCCTGCGCGTGCTGAGCGTGGAGGAATCGAGCCCGAGCATCGTGCCCGTGCGCACCCACCTGGCGGTGGCGCGCGCGGCGGCGGGCGCGGATGTCGCGACGCCGGTCGAGGCCGGAACGCTCGATGTCAGCGCCAATGTCACCTTGACGGTGGAGATCGGCCCGGCGGGGCACTAGGCCGCGCGCAGCCGAAGACACGCGCTCCGGCCGACTTCAGGGGGTAGCGACATGACCACGGTGCGGATGCTGCTCGATCGCAAGGGGCGGGCGATCTACTCGGTGGAGCCGCAGGCGGCCGTGCTCGATGCGATCCGCCTGATGGCCGAGCACCACGTCGGGGCGCTGCTCGTCATGCGTGGACCCGCGCTCGAGGGCATCGTGTCCGAGCGTGACTACGCCCGCAAAGTGATCCTGCGCGGGCGTTCCTCGGCCGACACCCCGGTGCGCGACATCATGAGCTCCCCGGTGCTCACCGTGTCGCTCGAGACCTCGGTCGAGCAGTGCATGCAGCTCATGACCGACCGCCACGTGCGCCATCTGCCGGTCGTCGACGGCGGGCGCGCGGTCGGCGTGGTGTCGATCGGGGACCTCGTCAAGGCGGTCATCGCCGAGCAGCAGCAGCAGATCGAGCAGCTCGAGAGTTACATTCACCGCTGAAGCGGCGCGCGCCGCGCTCAGGTTGCACCCGAGGCTCTCCATGAAAGAAGCAGCCATGCCTTGCGCCGGCGCCGTCCTCCTGCTGGCGGCGGCGTGCGCGCCGGCGGCCGTGTCCGCCGCGGGCCTCACCCCGGTCGATCCCCCCGGGCAGCCGCCCGGCATCGCCGCGCAGCCGTTCGAGGAGACCTACTTCGGCACCCGGGTGGTCGATCGCTTTCGCTTCATCGAGTCGAAGGATCCGGCAACCCTCGCCTGGATGCAGGCGCAGAGCGAGTGGACCCGCGCGGTGTTCGACTCCATCGCGCCGCGCGCCGCCTATCTTCGGAAGCTGACCGCCTTCGGCGCGGCCTTCGGCTTCGTCAACACCGTGCAGCTCGGCGGCACGCGCCTCTTCTATCTCGAGCGCAAGCCGGGAGCGGACGTGTTCGATCTCATCGTGCGCGAAGGCAACGGCAGGCGGCGCACGCTGGTTGACACCGCCGCGCTCATCAAGGCCGCGGGCGGCACGCCGCAGGCGATCGACTACTTCCAGACCACGCGTGACGGCACCCAGGTCGCCGTCGGCATCTCCGCGGGCGGCTCGGAGAACTCGCAGATCAGCGTGCTGGATGCCGCCACCGGCAGGACGCTCGCGGGTCCCATCGACCGGGCACAGTTTGGGTCGCCCGCGTGGCTCGACGACGGCTCGGGCCTCTTCTTCGTGCGCATGCAGGAGCTGCATCCGGGCTCGAAGCCTACCGATAAGTATCTGAACTCGGGCTCCTGGTTCTGGACGATCCAGGCGCCAGCGGTCGAGGTCGCGGGCGCCGCGAGCGGCCGCGGGCCGATCAAGGATCCGGCGCGATTTCCTGTGGTGAGCGTGATCCCGGACTCCGGGCGCGCGGTGCTGGTCGAGGTGAACGGCGTCCAGAACGAGTTCCAGGCTTGGATCGCGCCGACGGCGCGGGCGCGCGACGGCAGCGCGGACTGGCGCCCCCTCGTCGTGACCGCCGACGACGTCACTGCCTTCGATGCCAACGCGACGACCATCTGGGTGCTGACGCACAAGGATGCGCCGACCTTCAAGGTGCTGGCCCTGCCCATCGACGGGACGCTCAAGGAAGCCCGCACCGTGATCGCGGCCCGCCCCGACCGGGTGGTCGAGTCGATCCACGCCGCTGCGGACGCGCTCTACGTGGTAGCCCGCGAGGGGCTCGCCGGCAAGGTGCTGCGGGTCGATTCGCAGGGGGCGGTGAAGGAGCTCGCGCTGCCCTTCGAGGGAACGGTGCGCGAGGTGGCGACCGATGCGGCGCAGCCCGGCGCGGTCGTGGCGCTCGACGGCTGGGCGCACCCGCCGGCGCACTACCGCTACGACCCGAGGAGCGGGGAGTTCGCGGACTTGCAGCTCGAGACGCGGCCGAAGTTCGACCCGGCGCGCTTCACGGCGCGGGAGCTGAGCGCGCGCGCCGCCGACGGCACGCAGGTCCCGCTTTCCCTCATCACGCCCGCGGGACCGAAGCGCCCGCGTCCGATGCTGCTCGATGCCTACGGGGCCTACGGCATCTCGACGCTGCCGTTCTTCTCGCCGCGCATCGTCACCTTCGTCGCCGCGGGCGGCAGCTACGCCGAGTGCCACGTGCGCGGCGGGGGGGAGCTCGGCGAGGCCTGGCGCCTCGGCGGCAAGGATGCCAATAAGCCCAACACCTGGCGCGACTTCATCGCCTGCGCCGAGAGACTGATTGCCGACGGCTACACGACCCGCGCCCTGCTCACCATCCAAGGCACCTCCGCTGGCGGCATCACCGTCGGGCGCGCCGTCACCGAGCGGCCCGAGCTGTTCGCGGCAGCGGTGGGACGCGTCGGCGACCTCGACGCGCTGCGCTCCGAGACCATGCCTTCGGGGCCGGCCAACATCCCGGAGTTCGGCAGCTTCAAGGACGAGCCGGGCTTCAGGAATCTCTACGCCATGGACGCCTACCAGCACGTGCGCAACGATGCGCATTACCCCGCGTTCCTGCTCACCACTGGCCTCAACGACCCGCGCGTCGAGCCGTGGGAGCCCGCGAAGATGGCGGCGCGCCTGCTGGAGGTCCCGGGCCACGCGCCGGTGCTGCTGCGCGTGGAGGATGCCGCTGGGCACGGGCTCGGCACCACCAAGTCAACGCGCGATGCCGAGGATGCCGACATCGCCGCGTTCGTCTTCTGGCGCGCCGGCGTGCCGGAGTGGCAGCCGAAGAGGTAGCACGCGTGCGGGGCGCTCGGCTCCGCGAGGTCAGTGCGCGCCCTTTGGCAGCGGCCGGGCATTCGGATCGGGACCGGCGGCGCTGCCGGCGGCATGCCCGGAGTCGGCGTCCGGGAAGTAGAGCTTCGCGATCGCGAGCGCGAGCGCATAGGGCTCGGGCTCGTCGCGGTTCGTGAGCACGATCACCGTGAAGTGGCGGCGCGGGTAGCGCACGATCACGTTGCGGAACCCGAGCGTCTCGCCCGAGTGCCAGAGCGTCTCGCCGGTGAGGCGCCAGCCGAAGCCGTAGCGCACCGCCGCATCGTCGGTGGCGGTGGCGCCCGTGAAGGCTTCGCGCAGCGACTCGCGCGAGAGCAGCCGCGTGTCGTAGAGCGCGGCATCCCACTTGGCGAGATCATCGATCGAGGAGTAGACGCCACCGTCGCCGAGCACGGCGCTGGTGAGACTCTGGTCGGTGCGCGTCCACGAGCCCTGCCGCGGGCTGTAGCCGAAGGCGCGGTGGGAAACTTCGGAGACGCCGGCCTCGTAGGCGACGCTCGCATACATCCCGAGCGGGATGAAGATGCGCGTGCGCAGGAAGGAGGCGAAATCGCGCCCCGAGGCGCGTGCGACCACGAGCGCGAGCAGCGCGTAGCCCGTATTGCTGTAGCGGTAGGCCGTTCCGGGCGCGAAGTAGCTGTGGTTCTCCCGCTCGAGCAGCCGCAGCACCTCGGCATCGTGCACCTGGGCGGTGGCATCGGCGGGGATGAGCTCCTCGTAGTCGATGAGACCCGAGGTATGGGTGAGGAGGTGCCGCAGCGTCATGGCCTCGGCGGCCGGCGGGAGCGACGGCAGCCACTTGCGTACCGGGTCATCGAGCGTGAGCCGGCCGTCCTCGGCGAGCTTGAGGATCGCCGCGGCGGTGAACTGCTTGGTCATCGAGGCGAGCCGGAAGTTGGTGGCCGCGGTCGCGCGGACGCCCTGCTCGAGGTCGGCGAGCCCGTAGGCGCGGCGTAACACCGGCACCCCGCCCTCGAGCACCAGCACCGCGGCGCCGGGTACGTTGCCGCGGTAGGCCCGCATCAGCTCATCGACGCGCCAGGCCGGGTCGGATTCGCGCGGCGCGCAGCCCGCGGCGAGCAGCGCCAGAGTGCCGAGCACGGCCGCCCTCACGCCAGGCGCTCCGCGCGCGTCGCCGGCGTCGTCCGCGCCAGCCGGGCGGGCGCGCTCTCGCGCAGCAGGCTCATCGAGGCGAGGCCAAGGAGCGCCGCGGCCAGCATGTACCAGCCGGGCGCGAGCGGGTTGCCGCTTAGCTTGAGCAGCCACTTGACCACGAACTGCGTCGAGCCGCCGAACACGGATATGGCGAGCGCGTAGACGAGCGACAGCGTGCCGGCGCGCACCCGGCGCGGCAGTGACTCCGCGAGCGCGGCGACCACCGGCCCCTGGTTGAGGCCGGTCAGGACGCCGAGCAGCGCGCAGGCCCCATACAGCACCGCCGGGCTGTGAAAGCGCACGATGGCGAGGAATGCCGGGTAGGTGGAGGCGGCGAGCAGCGCCGTGGCCACGACCATCACCGGGCGGCGCCCCACCCGGTCGGATAGCCAGCCACCGAGCGGGTCGCAGCACATCATGCAGAGGGCGCTCACCATGGTGGCGAGGAACGCGAGCCGCGGACTCATGCCGAGCGTGTCGGCGGCGTAGGTGGTGAAATAGTCCTGCACGTAGCCGATCACGGTGCCGGAGGCGAGCATGCCGAAGCCGAGCACCGCGACGCGGCGGTAGTCGGAGGCCGGGGCGGAGGGCGGCTCCGGGCCCGTGAGGGTCTCGGGCAGTGCGCGTCGCAGCAGCAGTCCCACCGGCACGATGGCCGCGCCCAGGAGGAAGGCGATGCGCCAGCCGAACTCATCGAGCCGCTCGGGCGTGAGCGCGCTCGAGAGCACGACGCCAACGAGCCCGGCGCAGAAGGCGGCGGCGTCTGCGGTCATGGGCTGCAGCGAGCTGTACAGGCCGCGCCGCTCGGGCGGGGCCGCCTCGACGAGGTAGGCGAGGCTCGGGCCCACCTCGCCGCCGACCGAGAAGCCCTGCAACAGCCGCCACGCGATCACCAGCAGTGGGGCCGCGAGGCCGATCGAGCGATAGGAGGGAGTGAGCGCCAGACCCACCATGCCGAGCCCCATCAGGCCGAAGGACACGAGCATCACCGGGCGGCGCCCCACCCGGTCGGCGAGCCGCCCGAGCACTGCCGCTCCCAGCGGCCGCATGAGAAAGCCGGCGCCGAAGGTGGCGAGCGACAGCAGCAGGCTCGTCCCGGGGGTGCGCGCCGGGAAAAACGCGCGGCTGATCTGCAGCGCAAAGAACGCGTAGGCGATGAAGTCGTAGAACTCCAGCCCGTTGCCGGCCACCACGGCCGCCACGTCCCGCGCGGGCATGCGCGTCGGGTGCGGCGCTGCCGTGGCCGGCGCCGCCATGTCTACTTGCGCCAGTACGCTGGCGTCGCGAGCACGATCACGCTGAAGATCTCCAGCCGCCCGATCAGCATCGCCGCGGTGCACAGCCAGGTCTGGACCGCGCTCAGGACATGGAAGTTGTGCACAGCGCCCGGCGGGCCGAAGCCGTGGGCGGTGTTGTTGATCGAGGCGACGCTCGCCGAGAGCGCCGCGTCGAAGTCGAGCCCGGTGAGCAGCAGCGCGAAGGTGAAGAACACCAGGGTCATGAAGTACAGGAAGATGAAGGCCAGCACCGCGTGGCCGACCGAGTCGGGCACCGGGCGCCCGCCGATGCGCACCGGCGCCATGGCGGCCGGATGCACCAGGAGCTTCAGCTCGCGCCCCGCCTGCCGCGCGAGCAGCAGCGTGCGGAACATCTTGATGCCGCCGCCGGTCGAGCCGGTGCTGCAGACGATGCCCGACAGGAACAGCATCCAGTACGGGGCGAACACCGGCCACCGCTGGTAGTCCTGGCTGGAGAGCCCGCTGGTGGTCGCCTGCGAGATCACGTTGAAGGCCGAGTGGCGCAGCGCCGTCATGAAGCCCGGGTAGACGCCGTGCCAGGTGAGGAGCGCGGCCACGCCGACCACGCTCGCCGACAGGATGACGAAGATCGCGCGGCACTCGGGATCGACCCGGTAAGTGTCGAGGCTCAGGCGCTTGAGCGCGATGAAGTGGCGCGCGAAGTTGAGCGAGGCGACCAGCATGAGCGCCACCAGGGTGAGCTCGATCGCCGGGGAGTCGAAGTAGCCGATGCTCCGGTCGTGGGTCGAGAAGCCGCCGAGCCCGACCGCGGCAAAGGCGTGGCAGATCGCGTCGAACCACGACATGCCGCAGATCCTCAAGCTCACGACGCCCGCACCCGTGATGAGCGCGTACACGAGCCACAGCGAGCGTGCCGTCTCGGTGATGCGCGGCGTCAGGCGTTCCTCCTTGGCCGCCCCCGGCGCCTGGCTCTTGTAGAGCTGCATGCCGCCGATGCCGAGCAGCGGCAGCACCGCGAGCGCCATCACGATGATCGCGAGTCCCCCGAACCAGTGGAGCGAGGCGCGCCAGAAGTTGAGCGAGGGCGGCAGCGCATCGAGGCCGGTGAGCACGGTCGAGCCCGTGGTGGTGAGTCCCGACATCGCCTCGAAGTAAGCGCCGGAAAAGCTGAGCTGGGGCAGGCTGAGCCTGAGCGGCACCGCCGCCGCGGCCGACAGCACCAGCCACCCGAGGGTCACCAGCAGGAAGCCGTCGCGCGCTCGCAGCTCGCGCTTCAGGCGCGCGGTCGCCGCGGCCAGCGTCAGGCCCGCGCCCGCCGCGAGCGCGCCGGCCAGCAGGAACTTGGGCCACAGCCCGTCCGCCATGACGAGCGAGCAGGCGATCGGCAGAACGAAGGTCAGCGCAAAAGCCGCGAGCAGGAGTCCGAGAGCGTAGGCGACCGCGAGCACGGGAGCGTGCGCCTCTGCTTCAGCGCGTCGCGCGCAGGAACAGCTTCTCGACCGCCTCGAGATGGCGGCGGTCGGCGAGGAACAGGATCACGTGATCGTCGGCGCGCACCACCGTGTCGTGGTGCGCCATGATGACCACATCGCCGCGCACCACCGCGCCGATGGAGGCACCCTCGGGCAGCGGGATCTCGCCCACCATGCGCCCCACCACCCGCGAGCTGCGCTCGTCGCCGTGCACGATGGCTTCGATGGCCTCGGCCGCGCCGCGCCTGAGGGCGTGCACGCGCACCACGTCGCCGCGCCGCACGTGCGCCAGCAGCGAGCCGATGGTAATGGTCTGCGGCGCGACCGCGATGTCGATGCTGCCCGACTCCACCAGCTCGGTGTAGGAGGGCTTGTTGATGAGCGCCATCACCTTGGCAGCGCCGAGCCGCCTGGCGAGCATCGCCGAGAGGATGTTGGCCTCCTCGGAGTTGGTCATGGCGGCGAACACGTCGGCGCTGTCGATGTTCTCCTCGATCAGCAGCTCTTCGTCGGCGGCGTCGCCGTGCAGCACGATCGCCCGCTCGAGGAGCTCGGAGATGCGGCGCGCGCGCCGCGCGTCGCGCTCGATGAGCTTCACCTGGTTGGAGTGCTCGAGCGTCTTCGCCAGGCGAAAGCCGATGTTGCCGCCCCCGGCGATGATGACGCGGCGCGCCGCCTGATCCCCCTGGCGCATCTCGCTGATCACGCGGTCGATGTGGTCGCGTGCGGCGAGGAAGAACACCTCGTCGCCCTCGGCGATTCCGGTGTCGCCCTCAGGTTGAACGCTGCGGCCGTCGCGGTAGATCGCCACCACGCGCACCTCCATCTTCGGCAGGTGCTGCGGCAGCTCGCGCAGACGGTGTCCGACCAGCGGGCCGCCGGCGCGCGCACGCACCGCGACCAGGCGTACCTTGCCGTCGGCGAAGTCGAGCACCTGCAGCGTGCCGGGATGGTGGATGAGTCGCTCGACGTACTCGGTGACCAGGCGCTCCGGACTGATGAAGACGTCCACCGCGAGTCCGTCTGCGCCGAACAGCTCAGCGCGGTCGGTGTACTCGGCGGCGCGGATGCGCGCGATCTTGGTGGGCGTACGAAACAGCGCGAACGCCACCTCGCACGCCATCATGTTGACCTCGTCGCTGGAGGTGAGTGCCACCATGACGTCCGCCTCGGCGGCGCCCGCCGCCTCGAGCACGGTCGGATGCGCGGCGTTGCCCGCCACGGTGCGCACCTCGAGCCGCTCCTGCAGGTCGCGCAGCGCCTCCTCGTTGATGTCGACGACCGTGACCTCGTTGGCTTCCTCGCGCGAGAGGTGCTGCGCGGCGGTGCGTCCGACCTGGCCGGCGCCGAGGATGAGGATCTTCATAACGGCTCGAGATTCGCATACTGCACCATCAGCCACTTGGTGCCCTGCCTCTCGAAGCTCACCTGCACGCGCGCATGGGCGCCGTTGCCCTCGACGTTGAGGATCACCCCCTCGCCGAACTTGCCGTGGCGCACGCGCCCGCCGAGGCGCATGCCGGGAGCGGCCGGCTCCTCGGCGCGGAAGCGCCCCACGGCGAGCGGCCGCGAGACCTGCACCCGCGGCCGCACCTCCTCGATGAGCTCCTCGGGGATCTCGCGCACGAAGCGCGACACCTGGCCGTAGCTGTCGATGCCGTGCAGGCGGCGCTGCTCGGCGTAGCTCAGGTACAGCTTGGCTCTGGCGCGCGTCATGCCGACGTAGGCGAGGCGCCGCTCCTCCTCGAGTCCGTCGAGATCGACGCTCGAGCGCTGGTGCGGGAACAGTCCTTCCTCGAGTCCCGTGAGGAACACCACCGGGAACTCGAGCCCCTTGGCCATGTGCAGCGTCATCATCTGCACGCAGTCCTCCCACGCCTCGGCCTGGCCCTCGCCGGACTCGAGCGCCGCGTGCGCCAGGAACGCCTCGAGCGGCTTAAGCTCGCTCGACTCAGGCTGGAAGCCGCGCGCCGCGCTCACCAGCTCATCGAGGTTCTCGACGCGCGCCTCGCCGCGCTCGGCCTTGTCGCGCTGGTAGTGGGCGATGAGGCCCGAGCCCTTGAGCACCGCATCGACCTGCTCGTGCAGCACGAGAGCTGCCGTCTCGCGCGCGAGCCGCTCGATGAGCCCGAGGAAGCCCTGCAGTGCCGCGACCGCGCGCGTGCCGAGCTCGGCGCCACCCGCGGCGCTGCCCGCCGCGGCCGCCTCCCACAGCGAGCTGCCCGCCGCGCGGGCGCGCTCCCTGAGAGCCTCGAGACTCTTCGCGCCGAGGCCCCTGGGCGGCAGGTTCACCACGCGCTCGAAGGAGGCGTCGTCGCGGCGGTTGACGATCAGGCGCAGGTACGCGAGCGCGTCCTTGATCTCGGCGCGCTCGAAGAAGCGCAGGCCCCCGTAGACCTTGTAGGGAATGCGCGCCGAGAGGAACGTCTCCTCGAAGACGCGCGACTGCGCGTTGGAGCGGTAGAGGATGGCAATCTCGCGGCGCTGCATCCCCTGGGCGAGATGCTCGCGGATGCGGTGCGTGACGAACTCCGCCTCGTCGCGCTCGTTGAAGGCGCTGTAGAGGTGAATCGGGTCGCCGCGCGCGCCGCTGGTCCAGAGCTTCTTGCCGAGGCGGCTCGCATTGTGGGCGATGAGCCCGTTGGCGGCCTCGAGGATCGTGCCGGTCGAGCGATAGTTCTGCTCGAGGCGGAAGAGCTGGGCGCCGGGATAGTCGCGGCGGAACTGCTGCAGATTCTCGGAGCGGGCGCCGCGGAAGCGGTAGATCGAGTTGTGGGTTATGACCCCGCCGGCGATGAAGTTGTGCGTGTCCGCGACATTCAGATCGTAGACCTCACCCTGGTACGGTCGCGGCTCGACCCGCTCCACGATGTCGAAGCTGCGGTTGTCCGTTACGACCACCATCCCGGGCCGAATTGCCGATGCGGTTACGAACGGCAAGGCCCGCCGGTGCAGGAGCCCTTGCAGTATGCAGTTGGCGTCGAGCTGCTCGCGGACACGCCTGGCAATCGTCATCACGTCGGCGAAGCTCTTGCACACAGTCTCGAATCGCCAGCTTTGGTGATGGTGCTTGGCGGGCCGCACGCTCAGTCCAAGGGACGCGAGGATCCCGCGGGCCTGCGGCGAGGTCCCGGCAACGGAAATCCTGTGCATTGGGGTCTTACCGCGCCGGTCGCCGCACAGGGTGATAACGACGTTATGCCGGGGTGAATTTCGGCCGCGTGGCCAGTGGTGGGGTTGATCGGGGTCCAGCCCGACGTCCTCGAGGAGCCGCAGCGCTGCGGTGTCCGTGTCGAGTGAGCCGAATACCCGGGCAATATGCCGCGGATCATGCACCAGACCGTTGACGCTCCTTCCCTTGCGCGGGGTAAACGGCAGGGTCGGCAGGCCGTAGCTGAGAGAGGTGAGCACTTCGTCCAGGCGCGCTTCGTTCTCGCCCTCGTGGGTGCGGATGATCCAGGTGGCATCGGCGTGCTCCTGCACGGAGCGCTGTTTGAACCCCGCCATGGGCTTCTGTTGGCCTTTGGAGTAGACCTGCGAAGTGCCGAGGCGCCAGCCAACACCTTCCTTGTGCATGAGGTAGAGGAAGTATGTCTGGGGCGTTTCGCCCAATAGATATCCGGCGATATGAGTATGCTCAGGTGTGCTGCACAAAGTCCGCCCCGAGCGCAGATGCAGGGTCAGCATATGCCCAGTGCGAACGCGGCCGATTGCCTCGGTAACACGCGCGGGTCGCAGGTCGCCGCTGCCATAGCAGGACATCACGAGATCGCCGGGCGAGACTTCCTCGATCGGGCGGGTGGAGCCGTTTGCCATCGTGACCGGGGTGCCGGCGGCGAGGCACTGGTCGTCGTCCCCGACCACGAACGGGTAGCCCGCCGCCGCCTGACCCTCGGCGGCCGGCGGCTGCGGCGGCGCGATGAGTTTCAGCCAGGCGTACTGGATCGAGTTCGTGTCCTGGAACTCATCGACCAGCACGTGGCGAAAGCGCCGCCGGTAGTGCGCGAGCAGCTGCGGGTTGTCGCGCCACAGCTCGAAGGCGCGCAGCAGCAGCTCGGCGAAGTCCACCATGCCGGTGCGGGCGCAGGCCTCCTCGTAGTCGGCATAGATCCGGATCAGCTCGCGGCGGGTCGGATCATTGCCGTCGGAGAGCTGCTGCGGCCGCCGCCCCTCGTCCTTGCTGGAATTGATGAACCACTGCACCTCGCGCGGCAGCCAGCGCGTCTCGTCGAGCTCCCGGGCGCGGATCACCTTCTTGATGAGGCGCTGCTGGTCGTCGGAGTCCATGATCTGGAAGCCCTGCGCCAGATGCGCCTCGCGCCAATGGATGCGCAGCAGCCGGTGCGCGATGCCGTGAAAGGTGCCGATCCAGAGCGCCGCGGCCGGCATCGACAGCAGCCGCTCGATGCGCGCGCGCATCTCCCCGGCCGCCTTGTTGGTGAAGGTGACGGCGAGAATGGCCTGCGGCGAGACGCCCTCGGCCTGAATCGCCCAGGCGATGCGGTGCGTGAGCACGCGCGTCTTGCCGCTGCCCGCCCCGGCGAGCACCAGCACCGGCCCCGGCGGGGCGGTGACCGCGGCGCGCTGTGCGTCGTTGAGGGGTGCGAGGATCGGGGTGAGATCCATAGGGCGCGCATTCTACGGGAAAGCGCCCTGACCGCTCAGGCGTCCGCCGCGAGGCTCTCCTGCGCGAAGCGCACCAGTGCTACTGCGAAGCTCAGCAGCACGGGACCGACGATCAGTCCCAGGATCCCGAAGGCCGACACGCCGCCGATCGCGCCGATGAAGATCGCCAGCGTCGAGACCTCGGCGTGCTTGGAGGTGATGATCGGACGCAGCACGCTGTCCACGACCCACAGGCCCACGGTCCACAGGCCGATGAAGAGCGCCGCGCCCCAGCGCCCGGCGAGGGCGAGATAGAGGGCCGCCGGAATCAGCACGATCGCCGAGCCCGAGGGCAGGAAGGCGGCAATCACCGCGAGCACGCCGAACACGAGCGGCGAGGGGAGCCCGACGATCGCGAAGCCGACGCCGACTATCACGCCCTGGATGAGCGCGGTCGTCACCGAGCCGAAGACCACCGCGCGCGTGACGTCGCCCAGGTACTTCAGCAGCCGCGCCCGCTGCTCGCGCGCCATCGGGATCAGCCGCTCGAACGCGGCGAGCATCGCGCGCCCGTCCTGCAGGAAGAAGAACAGCATGAAGAGCATCATGAAAAAGCCGACCAGGGTGCCGAACACCCCGAGCGCCAGGTCCCCTCCCATGGTCGCGGCGGATTTCAGCAGCGCCTGGACGCTGTCGCTGATCCAGCCCTCGACTTGGCTCGCGCTCACCACGGCGTTGTCGCGCGCCCAGCTCACGGGAGCCCCGATGACCGGCATCGCGGACAGCCGTGTGAGGAGGTCGCTCGAGGAGATGAAGCTTTGCCCGCGGAAGTAGGCGATGAGGTGCGCCACCTGGCCGGCAAAGGCGATGCCGAGCATCGCGAGCGGCGCCAGCACCAGGAAAGGCGTGAGGCCGGTGAGAATGCCGGCCGACAGGGCCTGCCGACCCTTGAGGCGTGCGGCGAGCCATTCGTGCAACGGGTGCAGGACGAAGGCGAGCACGGCGGCCCAGCCGAGCTCGGTGCGCAGCGGCGCGAGCACGTGATAAAGGCCGTAGGCGAGCGCCGCGGCGGCCACCACCAGGAAAGAGCGGCGGTAGAACTGGGATTGCATGCGGGGTCTAGCCTAACGGGAATGGCCGCGGCGCGCGATGCTCGAGCGGCGCGGCGCGCCTTCAGCGCGGCGCGGCATCCGCGAAGCGGGCGGCGAAGGAGCGGTCGGTGAGACTCTCGAGGAAGGCCGCGAGCGCCGTGCGCTCCGCGGCGGTGAGCGGCGCGCCGGGCAGCCGCGGGTCGATCCTTGATGCGCCTCCCGGCAGGTGCGCCAGATCCGCGTAGTGCCCGAGGACGGCCTCGAGGCTGGCGAAACGCCCATCGTGCATGTAGGGCGCCGTGAGCGCCACGTTGCGCAGCGTCGGCACGCGCACGGGCCGGGCGCTGGTGCCGTTGCGGGCGAAGCTCGCGCGCCCCGTCTCTCCTTGCGTGTCGCGCCAGTTGCCCGAGAAGTTGAAGCCGGAGTGGCAGCCGGCACAGCCGACGCGGGCTGAGTAGAAGAGCGCCATGCCCTCCTTCGCCGGCGCCGAGAGCGCGCCGTGCTCGCCCGCGAACACGTAGGCATCGAAGGGCGAGTCGCCGGAGATGAGCGTGCGCTCGAAGGCCGCGATCGCCTTCACCAGGTGATCGAAGCTGACCGCGGGCTCCGATCCGGGGAAGGAAGCGGCGAAGGCCGCGGCGTAGGCGGGATCGGCGGCGAGCCCCGCGCACACCGTCGCCTCGCGCCCCTGGAGGCCGAGCTCGACCGGGTGCTCATTGAGGAGCGGCGTGAGCATCTGCGTCTCGAGCGAGCGCACTTCAGGTGTCGCCCAGCCGTAACTGATGTTGTAGGCGACGTTGACGAGGGCGAGCGCGTTATGGGGCAGGGGCTCGCCGGTGGCGCCGACGGCGCGCGGCAAGCCGTCCGAGAAGGAACGCCGGGGATCGTGGCAGCCGGCACAGGAGTAGCGGCCCGTGACCGAGAGGCGCGGGTCGAAGAACAGTCGCTCGCCGAGGGCCACCTTGGCATCCGACATGGGATTGTCGGCGGGGACCGCCGGCACGGGAAACCCGCGCGGCAGGTGCCAGACATAGGGCCGTGCGGCCTGCCGTGCCCCGGTACCGTGCGCGCCCGCCGCCGCAGCCGCGCCGGCGAGCAGCGCCGCGGCGAACGCCCTCAGCGCCAGGCGGCCGCGGTGCCGACGCGGGTGAGCGCCGCGGTCTGCGCGGCGATCTGGCTGCGCTCCTGGATCCACTGGTCGAGCTCGTCGACGCTCGCCGCCTGGTCGCTTACCGGGGCGGCGCGCTGGGCGGCGACCCAGCCCTTCATGGCGGTGAGGAGCTTGTCGGCGAGCGCGCGGTTGCCGGCGAAGAGGTCGAGGTAGGCCTGCTTGGCGTCATCGAGGCGATTCACCCCGAGGTAGGCCTCGCCGCGATATTCGATCGCATCGGGGTAGCCGGGCTTGAGCGCGAGCGCGCGGTCGTAGGCCGAGAGCGCATCGTCGTAGTGGCCGAGCTTGCGGCTCGTGTAGCCGACGTAGTTCCAGGCCTCGTAGCGCTGCGGGTCGAGCTGCACGGCCTGCTGGAACTTGCCGAGCGCGGAGGCGTAGCGGTCATGGCTCTCGCGCGCCGCGCGCTCCTTGCGGCCGGCCTCGGTCGCCTGCACGGCATCCAGGCCCGCCTTGTCGGCTTTCTTCACGTAGCCCACGCCGTCGTTGTAGAGCTCGCGTGCCTGCTGCTCCGGGCTGCGCGGCGCCGACTGCATCGGCATCGACATGCTGCCGCCACCGTTGGCGAGGACCGGGGCCGCTGCGCTGCACAACAGGCCCGCCGCGAACAGCCTGAGAATGGTACGCATGAGAGCTTCCTTTCCTGCGGTGCGTGTCTGCCTGCCGGATCGCCTTATGCTGCCGCCGCCCGGGCCGGTGTCGCAATAGCCCCAATGGGTCCGCGGGCGCGCGCGGCGTTCCCGCGAGCGCGATCGAGGCGCAGCGGCCTGAAGGCGCTCACCAGCGGTTGCGCAGCTCGCGCAGGCGTACGAACACGGTGCGGGCGTCGGGCTGCTCGGGGAGATCCGGGAACTTCTCGCGCAGCCGCGCAATTACCTGAGGGCTCTGCAGCCGGAAGAAGCTGTTGATGCGCTTTTCCTGCCCGAGAGTCGTCACCAGCGCGGCCGCGGGATCCTGGCCGCGCGCCTCCTCGAGCAGCGCGGCGGCGTCGCGGTTTGCGGGCTCGCGGTCGAGCGTGAACTCGAGGTTGCGCGCCAGGTACTCGTGGCCGGGATAGACGCGGGTCGCATCGGGAAGGCGCGCGAGCTGCGTGACGAAGGTGTCGTAGAGCGCCTCGGGGTCGCCGCCGTTGTAGCAATTGCCGGCGCCCGCGTTGAAGAGCGTATCGCCGCAGTAGAGCGCCGGCTGCGCGGTGTGCGACAGCAGGCACACGTGGGTCATGGTGTGACCGGGAGTGTCGAGGCACTCGAGCTCGACGCTGCGGCCCACGCGGATGACGTCGCCGCGATTCAGGCCCCGGTCGACGTCGCCGATGCGCGCCGCCGCGCCCGCGTGCGCCAGGATCCTCGCGCCGGTCGCGGCCTTGAGGGGGGCGTTCCCGCCGGTGTGATCGCTGTGCTCGTGGGTGTTCACGATCTGCGTGATCTCCCAGCCGCGCTGGCGCGCCGCATCGAGGCACAGCCGCCACTCGAGCGGATCGACCGCGAGCGCCTCGCCGGTCTCGGGGCAGGCGATGAGATAGTGGAAGTTGCGTAACGAGTTCCCGGACCAGATCCGTTCCGTGAGCATGAGCGGCCCCTTCGTCTCAGTTCCCCTGTCGTCCGCCGGCAACGTACCGCGAAGCTTCCCCGCGCGCCATAATGAGCCCATGAGCCATACGTTTCTGTTCGAGCCGGCGGTATGGATCGCGACCGGAACGTTCTGGCGGGGCGATGGCGAGCCGCTCGAGGCCGTGGGCCGCACCGAGATCGCGCACCGCGAGCAATGCTGGCTGCTGTCGGGCGTCCTCAAGGTGCTCGGCGCGCCGCCGGTCGAGTTCGTGCACGCCTACCTGATCGAGCCGCCCGCGGGCGAAGGCGCCGCGATGAAGTGGACCTTCGAGACCGAGACCTTCGGCAAGCTCTCCGGCATCTATGCGGTCGTCGACCGCTCGATCCTCTCGGTGTTCGGCTGCGAGAGCTCCGGCTACCACGGCAGCGAGCACCTCGGGCAGATCGACGCCGACCACTACGCCTCCGTGGGCGTGCTGCTGCAGGACGACAAGGTGATCTACTCCTGGTCGATGCGGCTCACGCGCGAGACCTGAGCGTAGCCGGCCAACTACCGCAGCGCCGGCAGGTAGTGATCCACCAGCAGCGCCGCGAACAGCCACATGAGGTAGCTCACCGAGAAGCGGAAGACG
>DASPRP010000022.1:0-24018 GCA_035624385.1 Steroidobacteraceae bacterium
TCGAGCGCCTCGGGCTTGCTGCCGCCGGCCTGGGCGAAGTCCGCCCGGCCGCCGCCGCGCCCGCCCACCTGCGCCGCCACCGCCCCGGCCAGCTCCCCCGCCTTGATGCGCGCGGTCTGATCGTCGGTCACGCCGACGACCAGCACCACCTTGGCGGGACCCTCGACGCTCGCCAGTACCACTACCGCCGACTTGAACTTTTCCTTCAGCTGATCGACCGCGCTGCGCAATGCGCCGGCATCCGCCCCGTCGACCTTGGTGGCCACGACCTTGACGCCCTGCACATCGACCGCGCCGGCGGCGAGATCCACGCCTTTGCCGGAAGCCAGCCGGTCCTTGAGCGTACGCACTTCGCGCTCGAGCTGCTTCACCCGCTCGAGCTGCTCGCGCACCTTGTCGCCGAGGTCCTCGCGGGAGCCGCGCATCAGGTGGGCCAGGTCCTTGAGCAGCCCGTCGTTCTGCTCGACATAGCCGAGCGCTGCCTCGCCGGTCAGCGCCTCGATGCGGCGCACGCCTGAGGCGACCCCGCTCTCGCTTACGATCTTGAAGAGCCCGATGTCGCCGGCGCGCTGCACGTGAGTGCCGCCGCACAGCTCCATGGAGAAATCGCCGAGGCGCAGCACGCGCACGTCCTTGTCGTACTTCTCGCCAAACAGCGCGATCGCGCCCTCACCCACCGCGGCGTCATAGTCCATGACGCGGATCTCGCCCGGCGCATTGGCGCGGATCTGTGCGTTCACCAGCCGCTCGATCTCCGTCAGCTCCCCGGGCGTCACGGCCTGGTAGTGCGCAAAGTCGAAACGCAGCCGGTCGGGCGCTACCAGCGAGCCCTTCTGCTGCACGTGGGTGCCGAGCACCTGCCGGAGCGCCGCGTGCAGCAGGTGGGTCGCCGTGTGGTTGAGCACGGTGGCCTGGCGCCGCTTGGCATCCACCCGCGCCTCGAGCGTGTCGCCGATGCGGATCGTCCCCTCGGCGACCTCGCCCAGGTGCGCGTGCGCCGCGCCGCGCTTTTGCGTGTCCGCCACCGCGAAACGCACACCCGGCGCGGTCAGCTCCCCCGCGTCTCCCACCTGCCCGCCGGATTCCGCATAGAACGGCGTGCGCTCGAGCACCACCTCGCCCTGGTCGCCGGCGGCGAGCGCTTCGACGGAGGCGCCGTCTTTCAGCAGCGCCACCACCTGCCCGGTGCTGTTGAGCTCCTCATAGCCGCGAAAGACCGTCCGCACATCGACCCTGGCAGCGGCGCTCGAGTCGGCGCCGAACTTGCTTGATTCCTGCGAGCGGCGCCGCTGCTGCTCCATCGCCGCCTCGAAGCCCGCCTGATCGATCCCGAGCCCGCGCTCGCGCGCGACGTCCGCGGTGAGGTCGGCCGGGAAGCCGAAGGTGTCGTACAGCTTGAACACCGTCTCGCCGTCGATCACCTTCTCGCCGCGCAGATTCCGGATCGCGCTCTCGAGCAGCACCATGCCGTTGGCGAGAGTCTCGGCGAAGCGCTCCTCCTCCTGTCGCAGCACGCGCTCGGTGACCGCACGGCGCGAGATGAGCTCGGGATAGGCGGTACCCATCTCCTGGGCCAGCACCGGGACCAGCTTGTAGAAGAAGGGCTCGTGGATGCCGAGCTTGTAGCCGTGACGGATCGCGCGACGGATGATCCGGCGCAGCACGTAGCCACGACCCTCGTTGGAAGGCAGCACGCCGTCGACGACCAGGAAGGCGCTGGCGCGGATGTGATCGGCGATCACCCGCAGCGAGCTCGAGCTGAGCACCGAGGTACCGGCCAGCTTGCCGGCGGCGCGGATCAGGTTCTTGAACAGGTCGATGTCGTAGTTCGAATGCACGCCCTGCATCACGGCCGCGATGCGCTCGAGACCCATCCCGGTGTCGACCGAGGGTTTGGGCAGAGGCGTGAGCTTGCCGTCGGCGCTGCGGTCGTACTGCATGAAGACCAGGTTCCAGATCTCCACGTACCGGTCGCCTTCCTCATCCGGCGAGCCCGGGGGACCGCCGGCGACCTCCGGGCCGTGGTCGTAGAAGATCTCGCTGCATGGCCCGCAGGGCCCGGTGTCTCCCATAGCCCAGAAGTTGGAGGCTTCGCCCAGGCGCGCAAAGCGCCGCGGGCTCACGCCGACTTCCTTCAGCCAGATATCGGCGGCCTCGTCGTCGTCCTTGTATACCGTGCACCAGAGGCGCGCCGGATCGAGCCCCAGATTGAAGATGAGAAAGTCCCAGGCAAAGCGGATCGCCTGGCGCTTGAAGTAGTCGCCGAAGGAAAAGTTGCCGAGCATCTCGAAGAACGTGTGATGACGGGCGGTGTAGCCCACGTTCTCCAGATCGTTGTGTTTGCCGCCGGCGCGCACGCAGCGCTGACTGGTCGCGGCACGCAGGTAATCGCGTGTCTCGCGCCCCAGGAACACTTCCTTGAACTGCACCATGCCGGAGTTGGTGAACAGCAGCGTCGGATCGTTCGCGGGCACGAGCGAGCTCGAGGGCACGATCGCATGGGCGTGCCCGCGGAAGAACTCGAGGAACGCGGCGCGCACGTCCGCTGCGCTCAGGTAGGTCGGTTTGCCCAAGGTCCTTCAGTCCGTGTCGGAATCGGCTCCGGTAGCCGCGCGGATATGATCAGCTGAAAAGCCACGATACTGCAAAAAACGCGCTTGCCGCGCCTTCTCGCGCCAGGTAGCGGGCGCCGCCTTGCCGAAGCGGCGCACGCGGGCCGCCGCAGCCTGCGCGCGCCAGTCCGGACCGCCAGCGAGCGCCGCCTCGATGAGCTCAGGTGCCAGCCCGTACGCGCGCAGGTCCGAGGCGATACGCACCGGGCCGCGGCCCCGGCCGCCATGGTATGCGACATAGTTGTGCGCGTAGCGCGCATCGTTGACCGCGCCCTCGGCGGCGAGCGCCGCGAGCGCCGCCGCCGCCGCCTGCGGCGCAAATCCCCGCGATTCCAGGCGCTCGCGCAGCGCGCCGCTCGACAGGTCCCGGCGCGCGAGCAGTGCGACCGCGGCTGCCCGGGCCGCCGCGGGATCCGCGGCGCGCCCGGGTCCGTCGTCGGAACGCAGTCTCGACCTGGCTGCTCGGCGCGGGGTCATCGATTGAAGTATAGTGCGCGGCCTGCGGCCTCCCAGGGGGCCGCTCCCACACCGCAGAAGGACTCAAGGAGCATCATGCGCATAGCTGTTGGATTACTGGCCTGCCTCGGCGCGGGCGCCCTGACTTTCGCCCTGGCCGACCCCTCGACCGCAGGCGCTTCCACAGCGACCGCTGCCCCGGCTGCGCCCGCGGCGGCTACGCCGGCCCCAGCCCCCAACGCCGCTGCCGCCACCCCGGTCGTCACCGTCAAAGCGGACATCGACAAGGACACGCAGCACTTCCTCGCGGAGGGCTACAGGCCCGAGATGCACGGCGGCGAGCAGATCTACTGCCGCAAGGAAACGGCCCTGGGCTCGCGCCTCACTCCGGTCAAGAACTGCGGGACGATCGAGCAGCTGAAACTCAACGAGCAGCGTACCAAGTCGGGCGTGTCCGACGCGCAGCGCCAGCAGGTGGGCATCTCCGCCCACTGAGGCGCGCGCGAGCCGCGGCGCTCAGGCCGTGTTCGCGGCCTGCTCGGCGATACGCTGGCGCGGTGGCAGCAGTCGCGCGCGTATCTGCTCCTCGATCTCGCGCGCCACTTCGCGGTTCGACTGCAGGTAGGCGCGCGCATTGTCCTTGCCCTGGCCGATGCGGTTGCCCTTGTAGGCGTACCAGGCGCCCGACTTCTCGATGATGCCGAGCGAGCTGCCGAGCTCGATGATCTCGCCCTCGCGCGAGATACCCTGGCCGTACATGATCTCGAACTCCGCCTCGCGGAACGGCGGCGCCACCTTGTTCTTCACCACCTTGACGCGCGTCATGTTGCCGACGACTTCCTCGCCGTTCTTGATGGCGCCGATGCGGCGGATGTCGAGGCGCACCGAGGCGTAGAACTTCAGCGCATTGCCACCGGTGGTGGTCTCGGGGTTGCCGAACATCACGCCGATCTTCATGCGGATCTGGTTGATGAACACCACGATGGTGTTGGAGCGTTTGATGTTGCCCGTGAGCTTGCGCAGCGCCTGCGACATGAGGCGCGCCTGCAGGCCCACCTGCATCTCCCCCATCTCGCCCTCGATTTCCGCCTTCGGCGTGAGCGCCGCCACCGAGTCGACCACCACGATGTCGACCGCGTTCGAGCGCACCAGCATGTCGGTGATCTCGAGCGCCTGCTCGCCGGTATCGGGCTGCGAGACCAGCAGCTCGTTGATGTTGACGCCGAGCTTCTCGGCGTAGCTGGGATCGAGCGCGTGCTCGGCGTCGACGAAAGCGGCGGTGCCGCCGGCGCGCTGCACCTCGGCGATGACCTGCAGGGTGAGCGTGGTCTTACCCGAGGCCTCCGGACCGAAGATCTCCACGACACGCCCACGCGGCAGACCGCCGATTCCGAGGGCGATGTCGAGCCCCAGCGAGCCGGTCGAGACCGTCTCGACGTCGTAGCTTGCCGCGGCGTCGCCCAGGCGCATCACCGAGCCCTTGCCGAACTGCTTCTCGATCTGACCCAGTGCGGCGGCGAGCGCCTTCTTGCGATTCTCTTCCATCTGCGAGTTTCCCGGGATTGGCGACGGCGTGCGAGTGCGTCCTGCGAGTAATTATCACACAAAGATCCCGCAGCCGGTGCCGCGCAGCGCAGCCATTAACCGCCTAAGTGGCTACTTTTTCCACGCTAGCCAGTACGTACGATTCGACGACACTGTATACGGACCCCTCACTGAGCGTGCGGCTCTCGACCAGGGCGAACGCGTCGAAGCTCCACAGCACTTTCCGCATTTCGCTCGAGTACGGCGGCCGCGCGACCTTGCGCGCCACGGTCACATGCACGCGGAAGGGCTTGAGATCCGGGCAAAAACCGCTCGCGGCAGTCTCGCGGGTGAGGATCCCCGCGAGCTGCGCAACGCCGCTGGCCGGCGCAGATTGCTCCTCCTCCTCGCGCCCGATCACGGCGAGGATCTGTGGCTTCGCCCAGTGCTCAAAGCCCTCCAGGCTGACCGCGAGCGGCAGCGCGCTCCGGGGGAAGGCGGCGGCGGCGCCACGCGCGATGGCGCGCAAGTCTTCGAGCCGGGGCTCCGGCACGCTGCCGAGGAACACCAGCGTGACGTGCAGGCTGGACTCGGGCACGGGACGCCCGCCCGAGTGGCGCACGGTCTTGCCCGCTGCGTGCGCCAACGCCGCGCGCTGCGCTGCATCCGGCCACAAGGCGAAGAACAGCCGTCGGGTCGGCGCGGCGCTCAAGCCGCGCCCGTCCGCAGATCGAGCCGCAAGAGGAGCTCGAGCGCATGCTGCACCGAGCAGCGCCGCACCGCGGCGCGGTCACCCGCGAAGTGCTTGACCTCGGCGATGGTCTCGATCCCGCGGTCGTGGCGAGCGGCTGCGCACAGCCACACCGTGCCGACGGGCTTCTCCGGCGTGCCGCCGTCAGGGCCGGCAATGCCGGTGACGGCGAGCGCCACGCTCACTTTGGGCACGCGCAGCGCGCCCATCGCCATCTCGCGCGCGGTCTGCTCACTCACGGCGCCGAATTCGGCGAGCGTACGCGCCGAGACGTCCAGGTCGCGCACCTTGGCGGCATCGGAATAGGTGACATAGCCGCACTCGAACCACTGCGAGCTTCCCGGCACGTCGGTGAGCGCCTTCGCGATCCACCCGGCCGTGCACGACTCGGCCGTGGCCAGGCGCCGCCCGGCGGCATGCACGGCAGCGCCCACACGGGCGGCGAGGGTGTAGAGGTCCGAGTCGCTGGCCATGCCTGGTGAGGCTACGCGCAACGCCCCCGGGTCGTCGACCCGGCCTCAGTTACGGTAGCCTTCGCTCTCCATGAGCGCGGAGCCCCTGTCGCAGCACACGCCGATGATGCAGCAGTACCTGCGCATCAAGGCCGAGCATCCGGACATTCTGCTCTTCTACCGGATGGGCGACTTCTACGAGCTCTTCTACGACGACGCGCGCCGCGCCGCTGCGCTCCTCGACATCACGCTCACCGCGCGCGGCTCGTCGGCCGGCCAGCCCATTCCCATGGCGGGTGTCCCCTTCCACGCGGTCGACAGCTACCTCGCACGGCTCGTGCGCAAGGGCGAGTGCGTCGCGATCTGCGAGCAGAAGGGGGAGCCCGGCTCCACGCGCGGCCCGCTCGAGCGCGTTGTGGTGCGCATCGTCACGCCCGGTACCGTCACCGATTCGGCGCTCCTCGAGGAGCGGCACGACACGCTCGCCGCCGCCCTGGCGCGCGACGGCGAGCGCTTCGGACTCGCGTGGCTCGACCTGGCCGCGGGCCGCTTCACCGTACTCGAGGGCCAGGGGGATGGGGCGCTCAACGCCGAGCTCGAGCGCCTGAAGCCCGCGGAGCTCCTGGTCGCGGAAGGCGCCGCGGACCGACTCGCCTCGGGCGGCGCGGTACTGCGCGCGCGCCCGCCCTGGCATTTCGAGCTCGCGAGCGCCTCGCGCCTCCTGACCGATCAGCTCGGAACCCTCGACCTCAGGGGCTTCGGGGCCGATGAGCTGCCGCTCGCCATCCGCGCCGCCGGCGCGTTGCTGCAGTACGTGCGCGACACCCAGCGCTCGGCGCTGCCGCACGTGCGCGCCCTCACCGTCGAGGAGCGCGGTGATGCGCTGACTCTCGATGCCGCCACACGGCGTAACCTCGAGCTCGACTCGAGCCTCGGCGGCAACGAGAACGCGACGCTGCTTGCGGTGATCGACAGCTGCGTCACCGCCATGGGCTCGCGGCAACTGCGCCGCTGGTTGAACCGTCCGCTCACCGATCAGCCGCTGCTGCGCGCGCGTTACCAGGCGCTCGGGGCGCTCATCGACGCGAGGCGCTTTGGGCACGTGCGCGAGCAGCTCGCCGGAGTCGGCGACATCGAGCGGATCCTCGCCCGGGTGGCGCTGCGCTCGGCGCGGCCCCGCGACCTCACGCAGCTCCGCAGCTCGTTGGGGGCTCTGCCGGCGGTGCGTGCCGCGCTCACCCCGATCGACTCGCCGCTCCTCGCCGGCCTCAACGAGCGCATCCTGGAGCATCGGGACGAACTGGCCTTGCTCTCGGCCGCCATCGCCGCCGAGCCCGCTACCCTGGTGCGCGACGGCGACGTGATCGCCTCAGACTACGACCGGGAGCTCGATGAGCTGCGCCGCATCGCGAACCACACCGACGAGTTCCTCCTCGATCTCGAGCGGCGTGAGCGGGAGCGCACCGGGCTCATGGGCCTTAGGCTCGGCTACAACCGCGTGCAGGGGTTTTTCATCGAGGTCTCGCGGCGCGACGCCGAGCGCGTGCCGAAGGACTACATCCGCCGCCAGACCGTCCGCTCCGCCGAGCGCTTCATCACCGCCGAGCTCAAGAGCTTCGAGGACCGGGTGCTCGGCGCGCGCGACCGGGCGCTCGCGCGCGAGCGCGAGCTGTACGAGGCCGTACTGACACGGCTCGTCGACGCCCTCGCGCCGCTGCAGCGTACCGCGGGCGCCCTCGCCGAGCTCGACGCGCTCGCGGCGCTGGCCGAGCGCGCCGCGGCGCTCGAGTGGAGCGCGCCGACTCTGGTCGCCGAGCCGCGTCTCATGATCCGGGCCGGACGCCACCCGGTGGTCGAGCGCTTCGCCGATGCGCCCTTCGTGCCCAACGATCTCACGCTCGATGCGGCGCGCCGCATGCTCATCATCACCGGGCCCAACATGGGCGGAAAGTCGACCTACATGCGTCAGGCGGCTCTCATCGTGCTGCTCGCGCACATCGGCAGCTACGTGCCCGCCGACACCCTCGCGGTGGGACCGATCGACCGCATCTTCACCCGCATCGGCGCCGCCGACGATCTCGCCGGCGGGCGCTCGACCTTCATGGTGGAGATGACCGAGGCGGCCAACATTCTGCACAACGCCACCTCGCGGAGCCTCATTCTTCTCGATGAGATCGGGCGCGGCACCAGTACCTTCGACGGGCTGTCGCTGGCCTGGGCCATGGCGCGTGACATTGCCACGCGGGTGCGGGCCTTTGCACTGTTCGCGACCCACTACTTTGAGCTCACCACGCTCGCCTCCGAGCTGGAGGGCTGCGCCAACGTGCATCTGGATGCGACCGAGCATGCCAACGGGATTGTGTTTCTGCACGCCGTGAAGGACGGCCCGGCGAATCGCAGCTACGGCCTGCAGGTGGCGCAGCTGGCGGGCGTTCCGCTGAAAGTGATCGCTGAGGCACGCCGCTACCTCGAGGCGCTCGAGTCCGAGCGCGACCGGCAGCGCGCAGCTGGCAACGGCGTCGCCGCCGCGTCCCAGAGCGAGCTGCCGCTGTTCGCGGCCGGGGAGCGGCGCGCGGCGCCCAAGGCCGCGACCGCAGGTGACGATCGCCTGCGAGCCGCGCTCGCGGCCATCGATCCGGATGGGCTCACCCCGAGGGCGGCGCTGGAAGAGCTCTACCGCCTCCGCCGGTTAATTTGACTAGCGCAGCGAAAAGCGTCCCTGGGTGAGGAAGACGCCGGTCTCGTGCGCCACGCGCGCCGAGACCAGCATCCCGAGGTGACTGACCGGCAGCACGATGTGATCGGTCGCGCCCGGCAGCCGCGTCTCGCTCACGGCGATGGTGCCGTCGCTCTCCTCCTCGAAGTGCGCGAGAAACTGTCCGAGGCCGATCGGCTGATTGCCCGCGACGATGCCGAGCGCTCGTGCATGCGTCCAGCGCCGTTCGTGGGCGGTGAGCAGCTCCGCCGCCACCGTAGGTCCCATGAGGTGCGCCAGTGGACCCAGGACCCCGGCGCGCTCCGCGGCGCGGCTCGCGACGCACGGCACGCCGAGGAACACGACGCGGCCCGGGGGCTGCTCGGGAAAGCGCTCGAGCAGCCGGTAGATCACCAGTCCCCCGAGGCTGTGTCCCACGAAGTGCACCTCCGCACCCTTGAGCTCGCGCACGAAGGCCGCGAGCCGTGCGGTGATCTCGCTCATGGACTCGGAAGCCCCGAAGTAGCGGAACCAGTGGAGTTCGAGAGCGAACTCCTGCGCGAGGTGGTGCTTGAGGACCAGGGATTCCTCGCCCGGGAGCCACAAGCCATGCACGTAAACGACGTGCGCGATGGGTGGCTCCTCGGGGCGCGGGCGGCGGGCCGCTTCAGGTGGACGGGGGCGGCAGGCGCACCCGCACGTGCAGCTCGCGCAGCTGTGCCTCGCTCACCTCGGTCGGCGCGTCGGTGAGCGGATCCGCGGCGGTCTGTGTCTTCGGGAAGGCGATCACCTCACGGATGCTGTCGGCGCCCGCCATCAGCATGGTGAGCCGGTCGAGCCCGAAGGCGATGCCGCCGTGGGGCGGCGCACCGAACTTCAAGGCATCCAGCAGGAACCCGAACTTCTTCTGCGCCTCATCGGGCGCGATCCCGAGGAGCTCGAACACCGTCGACTGCATCTCCTGGCGGTGTATGCGCACCGAGCCGCCACCGATCTCGGAGCCGTTCAGCACCATGTCATAGGCGTTGGCGAGCGCCGCCGCGGGCGCGGCGCGCAGTGCCGCCGGGTCGGGATTCTTCGGCGACGTGAATGGGTGGTGCATGGCGACCCAGCGCTTCGCCTCCGCGTCCCACTCGAACATCGGGAAGTCGAACACCCACAGCGGTCGCCACCCGCCCTCGACCATCTTCAGGTCGTGTCCGAGCTTGAGGCGCAGGGCTCCGAGCGCATCGTTCACGATCCCAGCGCGGTCGGCGCCGAAGAACACCACGTCGTTGTCGGCCGCGTGGGTGCGCTCGAGGAGGCCCGCGAGCGCGGCATCGCTCAGGAACTTGACGATCGGCGACTGCAGTCCCTCGCGCCCGCGGGCGCGCTCATTGACCTTGATGTAGGCGAGCCCCTTCGCGCCATAACGCGCGACGAACGCCGTACACTCATCGATCGCCGAGCGTGGCAGCGCAGCACCACCCGGCACGCGCAGCGCCGCCACCCGCCCCTGTGGGTCCCGGGCGGGACCCGCGAACACCTTGAAGTCGCAGTCCCTGACCAGGTCGGCGACGTCGGTGAGCTCGAGCGGGATCCGCAGGTCCGGCTTGTCGGAGCCGTAGCGGCGCATCGCCTCAGCATAGCTCATACGCGGGAAAGGCTCCGGCAGCGCCACGTCGAGCACCTCGCGGAAGCAGTGCCGCACCAGGGCCTCCATCATCGCCATGATCTCGTCCTGGGAGAGGAACGAGGTCTCGATGTCGAGCTGCGTGAACTCGGGCTGCCGATCGGCGCGCAGGTCCTCGTCGCGGAAGCAGCGCACGATCTGGTAGTAGCGGTCGAAGCCCGCGATCATCAGCAGCTGCTTGAAGATCTGCGGCGACTGCGGCAGCGCGAAGAACTTGCCGGGGTGCGTGCGGCTCGGCACCAGATAGTCGCGCGCCCCCTCGGGGGTCGCCTTGGTGAGCATCGGCGTCTCGAGATCGACGAAGCCGTGGGAGTCGAGGTAGGCGCGCATCGCGCGCGTCAGGCGGTGCCGCAGCCGCAGTCGCTGACTCATCACCTCGCGGCGCAGGTCGAGATAGCGGTAGCGCAGCCGCACTTCCTCGCCGACCTGCTCGTCGAGCTGGAACGGCAGGGGCTCCGAGCGGTTGAGCAGCTCGATCCGGCGGGCGATGAGCTCGACCTTCCCGGAGGCGAGGTTGGCATTCACGGTGCCGGCCGGCCGCTCGCGCACGACGCCGGTCACGCTCACCACGTACTCGTTGCGCAGCCGCTCGGCCTCCGCGAAAACCTGCGCCGCATCCGGGTTGAAGACGATCTGCAGCAGTCCCTCGCGGTCGCGCAGGTCGACGAAGATGACCCCACCGTGGTCGCGGCGGCGGTGCACCCAGCCGGCGACCGTGACCTCGCGGCCGAGGAGCTGCTCGTTGACCTGTCCACAGTAATGTGAGCGCATGAGGCGCGCGATGTTACGGACGCACCGGGGGCCCCGCAACCGCAAGCGAGCCCGGCATCTCCAGCACCGCGGCTCCCGTGACCGCCCCGCCCCGCAGCCGCTCGAGCGCGCGATTCGCGTCCGCGAGGGCAAAGCGCTCCACGCTCGCTTTGAGCTTGAGGCGTGCGGCGAGCTCCATGAACTCCGCCCCGTCGCGCCGCGTGAGATTGGCGACGGAGGAGACCTGCCGCTCACCCCAGAGCAGCCTATAGGGGAAGGCCGGGACGTCGCTCATGTGGATCCCGGCGCACACCACGCGGCCCCCGGGACGCACGGCGGCGAGCGCCGCCGGGATGAGCGCGCCGACGGGTGCAAACAGGATCGCCGCATCGAGCAGCTCCGGCGCGCGCTCATCCGATCCGCCGGCCCACACGGCTCCGAGGTCCCGCGCAAAGCGCTGTGCCTCGGCGTCGCCGGGCCGTGTGAAGGCCAGGACGCGCCGGCCCTCGAAGCGCGCCACCTGCGCGAGGAGGTGCGCCGCGGCGCCGAAACCGTAGAGTCCGAGACTGGCCGCCTCACCCGCTGCGCGGTAGGCGCGATAGCCGATGAGGCCGGCGCACAGGAGCGGGGCGAGCTCGGCGGCCGGACCGGGCGGGAGCGGCAGACAGTAGCGTGCATCGGCGAGGGCCTGCTCGGCATAGCCGCCGTCGCGCGTATATCCCGTGAACCGCGCCTCGACGCAGAGATTCTCCTGACCGGAGCGGCAATAGGGGCAGACGCCGCAGGTTTGGGCGAGCCAGGGCACGCCCACCCGCGCGCCGGGGCGAAAGCGCTCGACCGCGGAGCCGGCCTCGATCACGGTGCCCACGACTTCATGACCCAAGGTGAGCGGGCAGTGGATGTCGGGCAGCTCGCCATCCAGCACATGCAGGTCGGTGCGGCAGACGCCGCAGGCCTCGACGGCGATGAGCAGCTCGTGCTCGCTTGGTGCGGGCAGGGAGAGCTCGGTGAGCTCGAGCGGCGAGCCGCGCGCGATGAGGCGCATGGCCTTCATGGGCTTTAAGCCGCGGGCTTGGCGAGCTGCGACTTGACCGCCGGGTGGGGCGGCACCACCACACCGCAGGTGATGATCATCTTGAGCGCGGCGTCCACCGACATGTCGAGCTCGCGCACGCTACGCCGCGGGACCACGATGAGCCAGCCGGCCGTGGCGTTGAGCGCCGAGGAGACGTACACCGCCACGTGGTTCTCGCCGGTTTTCTGGCTGATCTCCGGAACGTCCTCGGCGGTGAGGAAGCCGATGCTCCAGACACCTTCGCGCGGATACTCCACCATCACCACCTTACGGAAGGAGTTCGATTGCGAGAAGACGCTCTCCGCGAAGCTCTTCACGCCGCCATAGACGCTACGGACCACGGGAATGCGGTTGAGGAGCTCCTCGCCCCACACGACCAGGCGGCGGCCGATCAGGTTGGTCACCAGCAGTCCGGTCAGCAGCAGCAAGACCAGGGCCAACACCAGCCCCGCACCCGGGATCGAGAAGCCGAGCAACGCCTCGGGCCGCAACGCCGGCGGCAGCAGCAGCAGTGTCCGGTCCATGAGGTTCAACATGAAATTCACCACCCAGATGGTGGCGAGGATCGGCAGCCACACGAGGACACCCGCGACGAGATAGCGCCGCAGCGCCCATCTTCTCGGAGTGCCTTCCGGCTTCCTGGCGCTGTCTTCCGTCGGTGGCATCGCTTCCTCCCCGCGGGGCTCCCTAACGCCGCGGCCGCCGTGTGCTCTTGCGCCGCACGCTCCTGGCCGGACGGCGGACGGCACTCGCGGACTTCGCCTCGGCCGGCCTGGCGTCGGCTGCCTTGGGTTCGGCCGCCTTGGTCTCCTTGCTCTCGGTCTTCGCGTCCTTCGGCTCCGGTTTGCTCTCCGCCTTCGCCTCCTCTTTATCCGCGCCGAGGAGGTTGCGCTTGCCCTCCTTGTCGGACTTGAAGTCGGTCTCGTACCAGCCGCCGCCTTTCAGGCGGAACACCGGCGCCGACACCAGCTTCTTCAAGCGCCGCTTGCCGCACGAGGGGCACCTGGTGAGCGGCGCGTCCGTGATCTTCTGCATGACCTCGGTGTAGAACTTGCAGGCCTGACATTCGTACTCGTAGAAGGGCATGGGTTGACTGTCGGAAAACGCGAAGACTGACTGGCGTGGATTATAACGGACGCACGCCCGCGTCCCGCGGCCCTTGCCCTGCTGCGCACGCCTTCAGGCGCGCGCCGCCTTGCGCTCCTCGACTTTGGCGAAGGTCAGCTGCCCATCGCGGGCGCCGATGCGGATACGGTCGCCGGGCTGGAACTCGCCCTCGAGGATCCGCTGCGCCAGCGGGTTCTCGATCTGCTGCTGGATGGCCCGCTTCAGGGGCCGCGCACCGTACACCGGGTCGAAGCCCGCCTCGCCGAGCAGATCCCGCGCCGCGTCATCGAGCGTGAGATCCATGTTGCGCTCCGTGAGCCGCTTGCGCAGGTAAAGCAGCTGGATGTCGACGATCGCGCGGATCTGCCGGGTCCCGAGCGGATGAAACACCACGATGTCGTCGATGCGGTTGATGAACTCGGGGCGGAAGCTCTGCTGCACGACCTCCATGACCGCGCTCTTCATCTTGGCGTAGTTCTTCTCGCCGGCGTATTCCTGGATGAGCTGGGACCCGAGGTTCGAGGTCATGATGATGACCGTGTTGCGAAAGTCCACGGTGCGCCCCTGCCCGTCCGTCAGCCGTCCATCGTCGAGCACCTGCAGCAGCACGTTGAACACGTCCGGGTGTGCCTTCTCGACCTCATCGAGCAGGATCACCGAATAGGGACGGCGGCGTACCGCCTCGGTGAGATAGCCGCCCTCCTCGTAGCCCACGTAGCCGGGAGGCGCGCCGATCAGGCGCGCCACCGAGTGCTTCTCCATGAACTCCGACATGTCGATGCGGACCATGGCCTCCTCGGTGTCGAAGAGGAATTCGGCGAGAGCCTTGCAGAGCTCGGTCTTGCCGACGCCGGTGGGCCCCAGGAAGAGGAACGAGCCGTTCGGGCGGCGCGGGTCGGAGAGCCCCGCGCGCGAGCGGCGGATGGCGTCCGACACGATCTTGAGCGCTTCGTCCTGTCCGACGACGCGCTTAGCCAGCGCCTCCTCCATGTGCAGGAGCTTTTCCTTCTCCCCCTGCAGCATCTTGGACACGGGGATGCCGGTCCACTTGGAGACCACTTCCGCGATCTCCTCCTCGGTGACCTTGTTGCGCACCAGCGTCGGAGCCTTGTCCTCAGCGGTCTGCGCCGCCGCGAGGCGCTTCTCGAGCTCGGGAATCCTGCCGTACTGCAGCTGCGCCATGCGCTCGAGGTTCCCGGCGCGGCGCGCGGCATCGAGCTCGAGCCGCACGCGATCGAGCTCGGCGCGGATCTCGGCCGCACCCTGCAGCGCCGCCTTCTCCGATTTCCATACCTCTTCGAGGTCGGCGTACTCCTTGCCGAGCGCTTTGAGCGTCTCTTCGAGGGTCGCCAGACGCTTGCGGGTCGCCTCGTCCTTCTCCTTCTTCAGCGCCTCCTGCTCGATCTTGAGCTGGATGATGCGCCGCTCGAGCTTATCCAGCGCCTCGGGCTTGGAGTCGATCTCCATGCGGATGCGCGCCGCGGCCTCGTCGATGAGGTCGATCGCCTTGTCGGGCAGTTGCCGGTCGGTGATGTAGCGGTGCGAGAGCGTCGCCGCCGCGACGATCGCCGGGTCGGTGATCTCGACCTTGTGGTGCACCTCGTAGCGCTCCTGCAGCCCGCGCAGGATCGCAATCGTGTCCTCGACCGAGGGCTCATCGACCAGCACCTTCTGGAAGCGCCGCTCGAGGGCGGCGTCCTTCTCGAGGTACTTGCGGTACTCATCGAGCGTCGTCGCGCCCACACAGTGGAGCTCGCCGCGGGCGAGCGCGGGCTTGAGCATGTTGCCCGCGTCCATGGCGCCTTCGGCCTTGCCGGCGCCGACCATGGTGTGCAGCTCGTCGATGAAGAGGATCACCTGGCCTTCCTGCTTGGCCAGATCGTTGAGTACGCCCTTGAGGCGCTCCTCGAACTCGCCGCGGAATTTCGCGCCGGCAATCAGCGCTCCCATATCGAGTGCGAGAATGCGCTTGTTCTTCAGGCCCTCCGGCACCTCGCCGTTGACGATGCGCTGGGCGAGCCCCTCGACGATCGCGGTCTTGCCCACCCCGGGCTCGCCGATCAGGACCGGGTTGTTCTTGGTGCGGCGTTGCAATACCTGAATGGTGCGGCGGATCTCGTCGTCGCGGCCGATGACCGGGTCGAGCTTGCCGGCGGAGGCGCGGCCGGTGAGATCGATCGTGTACTTCTCCAGCGCCTGGCGGCCCTCCTCGGCGTTCGCATCGGCCACCTTCTCGCCGCCTCGCACCTCCTCGATGGCCTTCTCGATCGCGCCGCGCACCATGCCTGAGTCCTTGAAGATCCGCGCGAGTGCCCGGTCCTCGAAGGCCGCGAGCACAAACAGCTCGCTCGCGATGAACTGGTCGCCGCGCTGCTGCGCGAGCTTGTCGGTGACGTTGAGGATGCGGTTTAAGTCGTTGGAGACGTGGATCTCGCCCGGTGTGCCCTCGACCTTCGGCAGACCGTCGAGGTGCGCGAGAAGGCCCGAGCGCAGCTTATTGACGTCGCCGCCGGCCTTCATGAGCAGCGGGCGCACCCCCCCACCGGAGCTGTCGAGCATTGCCAGCAGGACATGGGCGGGCTCGATGAACTGGTGATCGCGGCCGAGCGCGAGCGACTGCGCATCGGCCAGCGCCTGCTGAAATCGGCTGGTGAGCTTATCCATCCGCATGAGGATTTGCCCTGAGGAGGGGTGGGTGTTCGGTTTGTGGGGACAAACCGCAGTCCGTTCAAGGGCTCCGGTGTACCCGGAGTATTGCCGCAGGCAGCATAGCGCAAGGAAGCAGCCGCGTCCGCCGCCTGCGGCCTGAGGGAGAGCCCTCGCGCCACCCTACCTCGATTCCGCCAGGCGTTCGGCAACTGCGATAAGCGCGACTCCGAGACCGATCAGGATCACCTGGATAAGGCTCCTGCGCAGGTCGACGCGGCGATGGAGCTCCGGGATGAGCCCCGCCACCGCGATATAGAGGAAGCCGGCCGACGCAAATGCCAACGCATAGGGCAGAACCCCGAGCGCTTTGCGCAGGCCGAAGTAGGCTGCCACCGCACCGATAATCGAAGCGAGCCCGGTGGCAAGATTCAAGACGAGTGCGCGCGAGCGCGAGAAGCCGGCGTGCACCAGGATGGCGAAATCCCCGACTCTGTGGGGAATCTCGTGAGCCGCGACGGCGAGGGTGGTCACCACCCCGAGCGACACGCTGGTGAGAAAGGCGGCAGCGATCAGCACCCCATCGAGCGCGTTGTGGACGCTGTCTCCGACCAGTACCAGAACGCCGGAGGCGTGATCGCGTGCATGGGGGTGTCCCGCGTGGGAGTGCGCCGCTCCGCCGTGGGAGTTTTCATCATTCCCAGGGTTCGCCTGCTCCTCGCCACGGGCGTGCCACCAAAGCACCAGCTTCTCGATCACGAAAAACACCCCGAGTCCCGCGACCAGCGTGACTCCGACCGCGTGGACACCGGCGACGCCGGCACCTGCCATCGCCTCGGGAAGAAGGGCAAGCAGAGCCGCGCCAAGCAGCGCCCCGGTGGCGAAGCTCACAAGGTGCGGCAGCAGCCGCGCGGCGTGCGGCGCCGGGATCCACAGGAACACGACGGCGAGCGCGGCGCTGGCGACACCGCCGAGCGCCGCGAACGATACGATCCACACGAGCAACGGCATGAGTCGGGACTGCCTATTCCAGCCAGATGACCGCCGCCATGCGGCCGCAGCGGCCGTCGCGCCGGAAGGAGAAGAACCGCGCGGGATCGGCGTAGGTGCACCAGGTACCGCCGGAGACCTCCGCGACGCCGAGCGCGGCGAGCCGCCGCCGGGCGAGTGCGCCGAGGTCGCATTGCCAGCGACCACGCTCGTTCGGCGCGAACGCGCCGGCGGCGCCGGGATCCCCGTCGAGAAACGCTGCACGCACTTCGGCACCCACCTCGAAGTGCCGCGCCGAGATGGCTGGTCCCAGCCATGCGAGGAGCTCCCCGCGCGCGACACCCACCTTCGCGACCGTGGCTTCCAGTACCCCGGCCGAGAGGCCGCGCCATCCTGCGTGCGCGACCGCCACGACGGAGGCATCCCGCGCCGCAAAGAGAACCGGCATACAGTCGGCAACCTGCACGGCGCACACCCGTCCTGGCCGGCGCGTGAGGACCGCGTCCGCCGGCGAGCTTGCACCGCCCGCGGCATCGAGGTCCGCCACCCGCGTGCCATGCACCTGCTCGAGCCAGTCAGGCTCGGCCGGCAATTTGAGTCGCACCCGCACCCGACGCCGGTTCTCGGCGACGGCAGGGGGATCGTCGCCGACATGAGCGCCGAGATTGAGCGAGTCGAACGGGGAAACGCTCACGCCGCCGCCGCGCAGCGTGAACGCGGCACGCACCCCGCGCGGCGCGCGCCACTCGGGCGTGAGCACCTGAGGCTCTGCCGCTGCCAGAGGACCGCTCACCGCGCGTCCCGCTCGAGCGCGGCGACCAGTTCCCGGAAGTCCGCCGGCGGCGGTGCCTGCCACTCCATCCTCCGCCCGGTCACGGGATGCGTCAGCGCGAGGCGCTCGGCATGCAGCGCCTGGCGGCGGAAGGCGCCCAGCGCGGCGGCGAGTGCCGGCGTGCATCCCGCGGGGATCCGCCGTCGCCCGCCGTAGAGCGGGTCGCCAACGATTGGATAACCGATGTGCGCGAGGTGTACCCGGATCTGGTGGGTACGGCCGGATTCGAGCTCGACGCGCACCAGCGTGTGGGCACGAAAGCGCTTCAGCACACGATAATGCGTTATCGCCGGCCGTCCGTCGCGGCGCACCGCCATCTTCACCCGCTGCGCCCGGTGCCGGCCGATCGGCTCATCGACCGTGCCGCCCCCCGTCATGACCCCGGTGCACACCGCAAGGTATTGGCGGGAGATCTCGCGCGCGGCAAGCGAGGCGACCAGCGCGGTGTGCACCTCGGGCGTGCGCGCTACCACGAGGAGACCGGAGGTGTCCTTGTCGAGGCGGTGGACGAGCCCGGCACGCGGCACCAGGGCGAGCCTGGGATCGAGCCCGAGCAAGGCATTCTGCAGCGTGTGGCGCGGATTGCCGGCGCCCGGATGCACGACCATCCCCGCGGGCTTGTCGATCACCAGCAGGGCGCGATCCCTGAAGACGACGGTGAGCGGCAGCTTCTCCGCCCCGACCTCGCTCAGGGGGGCGAGTTGCGCATGGATCCGTACCCGCTCCCCGCCGGCCACGCGATCCTTGCCCCGGAGCCCTCGCCCTTCGGTGCGCGCCGCGCCGGTGTCTATCCAGGACTTGAGCTGCGCGCGCGAGTACTGCGGCAGCGCGCGCGCCAGCGCCTGATCGAACCTCAAGCCCGATGCCTCGGCGGGCAGCTCGAGCTCATGCGAGCGGAACTCGCCGGGTGCGGCCGCGGTCGGAAGGCCAGCGGGGAGATCCGTTATACTTCTCCGATTCGTACGGCGCGAAGCCAAAGAAAGGTCCCTTCCAGATGCTCTTTTCCGGTCCAGTGCGCGGCACTGCAGTCGCGTTGTGCGCGGTATTGCTTGCAGTCTGCGGCTGCAGCTCGCACCGCGAGAAGGCGCTGCAGAAGCAGACGCCGGAGCAGCTCTTCAAGACCGCCAAGAAGGACCTCGCCAACAACGACTTCAACGGCGCCATCAAGGCTTACGAGTCGCTCACCGCGCGCTTTCCGTTCACGGACGAAGCGCGCCAGTCGCGCATCGATCTCATCTACGCATATTACCGCGCCGGCGAGAGCGAGTCGGCCACCGACGCCGCCGACGCCTTCATCCGCGAGAACCCGACCCACCCGCGCGTCGACTATGCCTATTACCTCAAGGGGCTGGTCGACTTCGAGCGCACGCCCAACGCCATCGAGAGGGTGTTCCACGCCGACATGACCCAGCGCCCGCCCACCAACGCGCGCAAGGCCTTTGCCTCCTTCAAGATCGTCGTCGAGCAGTATCCGAAGAGCGAGTATGCACACGACGCGCTGCAGCGCATGGTGTACCTGCGCGACCGCCTCGCGAGCTACGAGGTACATGTCGCACGCTATTACTTCAAGCGCGGCGCCTACGTAGCGGCCGCGCAGCGCGCCCGGGGAGCGGTGGAGCAGTACGACGGCTCGCCCGCGGTGAAGGAAGCGCTCGCGATCATGATCGATTGCTACGACAAGCTCGGACTCGATCCGCTCGCGGCTGAGTCGCGCGATGTGTACGCGGCGAATTTCTCCGCGGCCGGGCACCAGTCCGAGGCCCTCGCCAAGCGCTCCTGGTGGAAGTTCTGGTAGCGGACGCGGCGCGTCAGCGCCGGTAGCCGTTGGTGATCGGATAGCGCCAGTCGCGCCCGAAGGCACGGCGACTCACGCGTACGCCGGGAGGCGCCTGGCGGCGTTTGTACTCATTGCGTTTCACGAGGTCGAGAACGCGCGCCACGGTCGCGCGGTCGAAGCCGCGCGCCTCGATCTCATCTACCGACAGATCCTCCTCGATGAACGCCTCGAGGATCGGATCGAGGACCTCGTAGGGCGGCAGCGAGTCGGAGTCTTTCTGTCCCGGGCGCAGCTCTGCCGACGGCGGCCGGTCGATGACGCGCTGTGGAATCACCCGCGAGAGCGAGTTGCGATAGTTCGCCAGGCGATACACCAGTCCCTTGCTGCAGTCCTTGATGGGCGCGAAGCCGCCCGCCATGTCGCCGTAGAGTGTGGCGTAGCCGACCGCCATCTCGCTCTTGTTGCCGGTCGTCAGCAGCATCCGGCCGGTCTTGTTGGAGATGCCCATGAGCAGCAGCATGCGGCAGCGGGACTGGATGTTCTCCTCGGTGGCGTCCGGCGCGCGACCCTCGAACTCGCCCTTGAGCGTTGCCAGCGTGCTCTCGAACATCGCCTCGATCGGCAACACGCTGTAACGGACCCCGAGGTTGCGTGCCTGCTCCGCGGCGTCCTCCAGGCTCATCGGCGAGGTGTAGCGCGAGGGCATCATGACGGCCTGTACGCGCTCTCTGCCGAGCGCATCCACGGCGATCGCGAGCGTGAGGGCGGAATCCACGCCTCCCGAGAGTCCCATGACGACTCCCGGAAACGCGTGCTTGCCGACATAGTCGCGCACTCCGAGCGCGAGCGCGCGATACACACTCGCCTCGTCGCTGAGCTCGGGCGAGACCTCACCTGGGCACGGTACCGCCCGCCCGCGCGCGTCCCGCTCGAAGCGCGCGAGGTAGCTGCCCTCCTCGAAGGGCGGCGCGCGCAGCACGACTTCGCCCTGCGCGCTCATCACGAACGAGTTCCCGTCGAAGACCAGCTCGTCCTGCCCGCCGACGAGATTCACGTAGGCGAGGGGCAGGCCTACGTCCGTCACCCGCGCCCGGGCGACGTTCTCGCGCTCGCGCTGCTTGTGGATCTCGTACGGCGAGGCGTTGATCACGGCGAGCAGCTCGGCACCTGCGGCGCGCGCCAATTGCGCTGCCTCCCGCTCCCAGATGTCCTCGCAAATCAGGAGCCCGACCTTGAAGCCTTTGAGCTCCACCACCGTCGGCTGGGCGCCGGGCCGGAAGTAGCGCTTCTCGTCGAAGACCTTATAGTTGGGCAGCTCCACCTTGCGGTGAATCGCGGCGACCTCGCCTGCAGTGACGAGCGCCGCTGAGTTGTAGATCCCGGCGCGCGTGTATTCCGGGAACCCCGCCAGCACGGCGGCCTCGCCGGCCTCGGCACGCACGCGCGCGAGCCCCGCCTCGACCTGGCGGCGGAAACCGCGATGAAACAACAGGTCCTCGGGCGGATAGCCGCTTAAGGCGAGCTCGGGAAACATCACCAGGTCGGCACCGAGCTCGGCACGGGCGCTGCGCGCCGCGCGCACCACCCGCGCGGCGTTGCCCTGCACGTCGCCAACCAGGAGGTCGATCTGCGCGAGCGCGATACCGAGGCTGTCGCTCATGGCGGACCACGACGCCTTCAGCGCCGCCGGCCGCCTCCCGGGCGCCGGGCAGTGGGGCGCACACGCGGCCGCGCGGCGGCGCGCGCGGGCGCCTTGCGCCGCGGCGTGGCGCCTCGTCCCTTGGCACGCGGGCTGCGCGGCGCGCGGTGCGGCCTCGCCGGCGCGGCGCGTGTCGCGGCCGCGCTCCGGGCGGCACGGCGATACTTGAGGAGGTCCGCCATCGCGGAGCCGAGCTCGGCGGGGGATTTCACGGTACGCACGCCGGCGGCCTCGAGCGTCGCGTACTTATGGGCAGCCGTGCCATGGCCTCCGGCGACGATGGCCCCCGCATGGCCCATCCGCTTGCCCGGCGGCGCGGTGACGCCGGCGATGTAGGCGACCACCGGCTTGGTGACGTACCTGCGGATATAGTGGGCCGCCGCTTCCTCGCCGCTGCCGCCGATCTCACCGACCAGAATGATGCCCTCGGTGCGCGGGTCGCGCTCGAAGAGATCGAGCACGTCGGTGAAGCTCATGCCACTCACCGGATCGCCGCCGATGCCGACGCAGCTCGACTGTCCGAGACCGGCGCGTGTGGTCTGAAAAACCGCCTCATAGGTCAGCGTACCGGAGCGCGAGACGATGCCGACCGTGCCCTTCTTGTGGATGAAGCCCGGCATGATGCCGATCTTGCACTCCTCGGGCGTGATGACCCCGGGACAGTTCGGCCCGATGAGCCGCGTGGCGGAGCCTGCCAGCATCGCCTTGACGCTCACCATGTCCTTTACGGGCACGCCTTCGGTGATGCACACCACCAGCTCGACGCCGGCGTCCACCGACTCGAGGATCGAGTCGGCCGCGCCCGAGGCGGGCACGTAGATCACGCTGGCGGTCGCGCCGGTCTCGCGCACCGCATCCCGCACGGTGTCGAACACCGGCAGCCCGAGGTGCTTCTGGCCGCCTCGACCAGGGGTCACGCCGCCGACGAGCTTCGTGCCATAGGCGAGCGCCTGTTCGGAATGGAAGGTCCCCTGCTTGCCGGTGAATCCCTGACAGATGACCCGCGTATAACGGTTGACCAGAATGCTCATGCCTTGCCCTTCGCGAGCGCGACCACCTTGCGGGCCGCGTCGGTGAGATCCGCAGCCGGTGTGATCGCGAGTCCGCTCTTCGCCAGCATGCCGCGCGCGGCCTCCGCGTTGGTACCCTCGAGCCGGGCAACGACCGGTATGCTGACACCGACCTTCCTGACGGCCTTGATCACGCCCTCGGCAATCAGGTCGCAGCGCACGATGCCGCCGAAGATGTTGACCAGCACCGCGCGCACCCGCGGGTTGGAGAGAATCAGCTCGAACGCGGCCGTGACGCGCTCGGCCGTGGCACCGCCGCCCACGTCGAGAAAATTCGCCGGCGCCCCGCCGTGGAGCTTGATGAGATCCATGGTCGCCATGGCGAGCCCCGCGCCGTTCACCATGCAGGCGATGTCGCCATCGAGGGAGACGTAGTTGAGATCGTGCTCGCTGGCACGGCGCTCCATGGGATCTTCCTGGCTCACGTCGCGCAGCTTCGCGAGCTCCGGGTGGCGGAACAGCGCGTTCGCATCGACGTCGACCTTGGCATCGAGTGCCAGCAGCGCTCCCTGCCGCGTCACGATCAGCGGGTTGATCTCGACCAGGCTCAGGTCCTTCTCGACGTACAGGCGATAGAGCACCACGGCGAGCGCCTGAAATGGTCCGATGAGCGTGCTCTCGAGCTTCAGTCCATAGGCGATCTCGCGCACCTGGTAACCCTGCAGGCCCGCCGCCGGGTGCACGTTGACACTCAGAATCTTCTCGGGGGTCTCGGCGGCGACCTCCTCGATCTCCATGCCGCCGGCGGCGGAGGCAATCAATGCGACGCGGCCGCGCTCGCGGTTGAGGGTCATGGAAAGGTAGAGCTCGCGGGCGATATCGGAGCCGGCCTCGACGTAAACGCGCTCGACCGGCAGTCCCTCCGGGCCGGTCTGCTTGGTAACGAGGCGCTTACCGAGCATGCCGGCCGCCGCGGCGCGCACCGCTTCCGCGTCGCGCGCGAGCTTCACGCCGCCCGCCTTGCCGCGGCCCCCGGCGTGCACCTGCGCTTTCACGACCCAGACGCCGCCGCCGAGCTCAGTGGCGGCCGCGACCGCCTCCTCGGGGCTGGCCGCAACCTTGCCGGCCGGCACCGGGATTCCGCAGCTGCGGAACACTTCCTTCGCCTGGTATTCGTGCAGGTTCATCACACCGCCCGTCGAGGTAAAAGGTGCATTCTCGCGAAATTGCCCGGCAGTGACCAGCGATGCGATGCGTGTCGCGTCCGGGGATTGAGCGAAGATGCTACAGTCGCCGGGGCTTCAAACGGCCCGCGAACGCTTCCCCGCACTCAACATGCCGGCCAGCACAGCCGCCCCCGCCGTGACACCCAGCGATCTCGTCTGGCGGGTCATAGGACTGCTCAACCTCTATCGGTTGCTGGTGCCGCTGCTGCTTATGGCCATGCAGGCCTTCGCCGGTCCCGTCTGGAGCCTGGTGCCGGCGCATCCGCAGCTGTTTATCGGCGCCTGCATCGCCTACTTTACCGCGGCGCTGCTGCTCATCATCGCGCGGCGGCTCGAGTGGTCGAGCCTGCGGATCGTGGCGCTCGTCAACGCCAGCGTCGATGCGCTCGCGATCGCCTTCATTCTTTACGCGGCCGGGGGTGTCGCCAGCGGACTCGGGATACTCCTGGTGCTGCCCGTTTTCGCGCTCGCGGTTCTGGCCGACCGCCGCGACGCGTTTCTGATCGCCGCGGTCGCCGCGATCGCGGTGCTGGCACAGCAGGTGTTCTCCGGGATCACAGACTCGACGCCGGCGACGGACTACGTGACCGCGGGACTCCTCGGCGCGGTCCTTTTTGCCACCTCGCTCGCCACCTGGCCCGTCGCCCACCGCCTGCGCGAGAGCGATGCGCTGGTGCGGCGCCGGGAGCTCGACCTCGCGAACCTCGCCCAGCTCTCGCAATACATCGTGCAGCACCTGCGCGA
>DASPRP010000009.1:0-35822 GCA_035624385.1 Steroidobacteraceae bacterium
CCTCGAGCAGCTCCCGGCTGAAGAAGATCGAGGAGAGCACGCTCACCACGGCCAAGGTGCGGCAGATCTCCGCACTCGGCGGCTCCTGAAGGCAGCGACCCGCGCATGCCTGAAGTCGCTTCCCAGACACTCGAGCTCGTAGGACGAGAAGTCACTACCACGCTCGCCGAGGCGCGCAGCGCGCTCGAGAACTACGTCGAGCAGCCCGACAACGTGGCGCTGCTCGAGCACTGCGCGCAGGACCTGCACCAGGTGCAGGGCGTGCTGCGCGTGCTGGAGATCTACGGCGCGGCGCTGCTCGCCGAGGAGATGGAGCACGTGGCGCAGTACCTCATCGCCACGGTCGACGAGCGCAAGGGCCAGGCGGAGAGCCTCGACGCGCTGATGCGCGCCATGGTGCAGCTGCCGAGCTACCTGGACCGGGTGCTGGCCGGGGGGCGCGACCTGGCGCTGGTGCTGCTGCCGCTGCTGAACGACCTGCGGGCGGTGCGCGGCCATGCACTGCTCTCCGAAGGCACGCTGCTGCTGCTGAACCTGAAGTCCGACAAGCAGGCGCAGCCGCAGCCCGCCACGGCGGGCGAGCCGCCCATGACGGTCGAGCAGTGGGCGCGGCGGCTGCGCGCGCGTTACCAGATGGGGCTCATCGGCTGGATCCGCGGGGAGCGCCCCGAGCAGAACCTCGAGGTCCTGGCGGCGGTGGCGCACAAGCTCGAGCAGACCGCGACCCGCCAGCCGGTGTTCCAGCTGTGGTGGGTGATCGGCGCTGTCATCGAGGCGCTGCAGCACAACGGGCTCGAGGGCGGCCAGTCGGTGAAGCGGCTGCTGGGTCTCGGCGACCGCGAGATGCGCCGCCTCTACGAGCAGGGCGAGGCGCGCTATGCGCAGAATCCGCCGATCGAGCTGCTCAACAACCTTCTCTATTACGTCGGCCGCGCGGAGTCCGCCGGGGGTCGGGTGAGCGCGGTGCGCGCCTCATTCCGGCTCGCGGAGCTCCTGCCCGTGGACGAGAGCATCGAGCAGGAGCGCGAGAACCTGTCGGCGCCCTCCGTGAAGCTCATGCAGACGGTGGCCGCGGCGATCCGCGAGGACCTGGGAAAGGTGAAGGATGTCCTCGACATCTTCGTGCGCCGCGGCGCCGGCCAGCCGGCGGAGCTCGCGCCGCAGGTGGAGATGCTGCGCAAGATCGGCGACACCCTCGGCGTCCTCGGCCTCGGCGAGCTGCGTAGCAACGTGCAGAACGAGACCGAACGGCTCGAGAAGATCGTCGAGGGAACGCTGCCCGCCGATGAGGCGTCGCTGGTTGAGATCGCGGCGACGCTGATCAGCGTCGAGGACCGCCTCGACGACCGTCTGGTCGGGCTCATCCTTCCGAAGGACACCGAGGCCGCCCCCGCCGAAGGCGGCGACGACACCGAGTTCCGGCAGGTGCAGGCGGCGGTGCTGCGCGAGTGCATCGTGAACCTGGCGCGCATCAAGGAGGCCATCACGCAGAGCGTCGGCGGCACGCTCGACGCGGCCGGGCTCGACAGCTGGCAGGACCTGATGCGCGGCATGAAGGCCGGGCTCCTCATGCTCGGTAAGGCACGCGCGGTCGAGGTGATCGAGGGGATCACCGCGCAGTTGAAGCGCGTCATGCAGCCCGGCATCCATGTGCTGCCGCCCGGATTCGTCGACCGGCTCGCCGATGCCATCGTCAGCGTCGAGTACTACATGGAGACGCTGCAGGCGGGACGCTCGGATCCGTGGTACATGCTCGACAACGCCCAGGTGTGCGTGAATGCGCTCGAGGAGCAGCCGACGCCCTCGGTGCCGACTGTCGAGCCGCTGGACGCGAACGCCTACGCGCGCACCGTGGCGATACCCACGGCGGCGCCGCTGCGGGTTGCGGCGGCGGACGCCGCGGGCGCCCACGCGGCGGCGCCCACGCTCTCGCCCTCGGCGACCGGCAAGCTCGCCGCGCTCGCCGAGAGCGCCGACCCCGAGCTCGTCAAGCTCTTCATCGAGGAGGCGCGCGAGGAGCTCGAGAAGATCCAGCGCGGCTTCCCTGCCTGGGATCAGAATCCGCTCGAGCACAACGCGCTGGTGACGGTGCGCCGCTCTTTCCACACGCTCAAGGGCAGTGGGCGCATGGTCGGCGCGCGCGAGCTCGGCGAGTTCGCCTGGGCGATCGAGAATCTCCTGAACCGCGTGCTCGACAACACGCTCACCCGCTCGCCGCCGATCCTGGAGGCGCTGCGCGCCGCAGTCGCCGCGCTCCCCGAGCTCATCGAGCAGCTCGACGGCGGGGCACCGCCGCGGGCCGATACCGCCGCCATCGTGGCGCGCGCCCACGCGCTCGCCGCCGGCCGCGGAGCCGCGGCGGCGGCGCCTGCGCCGCCCGAGGCGGAGGAAGAGGTCGCCACGGAGTCGCCCACCGCGGTGTTCGTCGCGACGCCGGCCGTGCAGCCGCGGCCGGTGCCGCCGCAGCCGGGCCCATCCCCGTCGCGAGCGCCGCCGGCCCAGACCCGGGCAATGCCGAGCGGGCTGATGGACCTGCTGGACGGGGCCAACACGCTCGTCGGCGACGAAATCGCGCCCGTCGCACCTGCGCCGACGGCGGAAGCCGCGCTCGGCGCCACGCGGCCGGGGCTGCAGGACGACACGCTGCGCGACATCTATGCGCGCGAGACGGCGACCCACATTGCGACCGTGCGCGCCTATCTCGCGCGCGAGGCGGCGCTGCCCGAGCCGCACCTCCTGCCCGAGGAGGTCTATCGCGCCTGCCACACCCTCTCGGGCAGCTCGAAGATGGCGCAGGCCCGTCACGGAATCCGCCTCGCCGAGCCGCTCGATCGCTGGCTGCGCCGGGTTTACGGCAGCGGCCTGGGGCTCCGCGGCGAGGATCTGGTGCTCGTCGGCGAGTGCATGGCCGCGATGCACGCCGTTGCGACGCACCTCGACGAGCCGACCGGTTACTTCGTCAGTCACTGGCACCTGCTCGAGCGGATCGAGAAGGCCGAGCGCAACCTCGATCAACGCAGCGCCGCGGGCGGCACACACGCACCCCCCGCCGCCGCGGGAGCGGCCGCCGCGCCCCCCGCTGCCACCGAGCCCGAGGGCGAGCCGCCGGATGAGGCCGCCGATTTCGATCCGGAGGTCGCGGCGATCTTCACCGACGAGGCCACCGAGCTGATCGATGCCTCGGAGCACGCGCTCTCGGACTGGCGCTCGCACCCCGGCAGCGCCGAGCTCCGCCTGGGCCTGAAGCGTCCGCTGCATACGTTGAAGGGCGGTGCGCGCATGGCCGGCATCCTCCCCATGGGCGATCTCGCCCATGAGCTCGAGTCGCTCGTCATGCAGGTCGACAATGGCTCCGTGACGGCCGACGATGCGGTATTCGACGTGATCCAGGCGAGTCTCGATGAGCTCGCACGCATGCGCGAGCACGTCGCCGCGGGGCAGCGCGTGGTGCCGGGCCGGGCGATGCTCTCGCGCATCCAGGCCTTCACCCGGCCGCCGGCCGCGGCGCAGGCGGCGGCGCCGCCGCCGACGGCTCCTAAGCCGACGACTCCTGCGCCCGCTCCGCCGCCGCCGAGCGTACCCGCGCCCCGGGCTGCGGCGCCGCAGGTGGCTACGCCCAAACCGACAGCTGCTCAGGCGCCCGCACCCGCACCCGCACCGCAAGCCGTACCGCCGGCTGCCGTCGCGCCGGCGCGCCCGGCAGCCGCAGCTCCCAAGGCAGCTGCGGCTCCAGCACCCGCGGCCGCGCCCACCGCACCGCCGGCACCGGCCTACAGCCCCGTCTTCCCGTCGCGGCCGTCGGCGGCCGCACCCGCGCGGCCCGCGCAGCCCTTCATCCCGGCGGTCGCCCGGACGACCGCGCCAGCGGCCGGCCCCACGCCCATGAGCGACACCGGGCTCGCCCGCATGAACGAGGAGCTGGCGCAGGGCGCCCCCGCCGAGGAAGGCCTCGCGCCGGCGCAGCCCGTGCCGCCGGGCCGCGAGCCCGTGCAGGCCGGCGAACGGCAGGAGATGGCGCGCGTCGACGCCGAGCTTCTCGATCAGCTGCTCAACATCTCGGGCGAGGCGAGCATCGCGCGCGCGCGCCTCGAGCAGCAGCTCGGCTCCTTCGATTTCAACTTAGGGGAGCTGTCGCGCACGGTGACGCGTCTCAAGGAGCAGCTGCGGCACCTCGAGATCGAGACCGAGGCGCAGATCCTGCACAAGCACGAGGACGAGGTCGGCTCGCACCGCAGCGAGTTCGATCCGCTCGAGCTCGACCGCTACTCCTCGATCCAGCAGTACTCGCGCGCGCTCGCCGAGACCGCCAACGACGTGGCGAGCATCCAGCAGCTGCTCGAGAACCTCGCCAAGGACACGCAGAACCTGCTGCAGCAGCAGGCGCGCACCATCACCGAGCTGCAGAACGGGCTCATGCGCACCCGCATGGTGCCCTTCCAGCGCCACGTGCAGCGCCTCGCGCGCATCGTGCGCCAGGCGGCCGCCGATACCGGCAAGCGCGCCGAGCTCACCGTCGAGGGCGCCTCGGGCGAGCTCGACCGGCAGGTGCTCGAGCGCATGTTGCCGCCTTTCGAGCACATGCTGCGCAACGCGGTCGTGCACGGCATCGAGAAGCCCGAGGAGCGTGCCCGGCGCGGCAAGCCCGACACCGGCAGGATCCTGCTCGAGCTGCACCGCGAGGGTGCCGAGGTCATGGTGCGCCTGACCGACGACGGCGGCGGCATGAATCTGAAGGCGATCCGCGAGAAGGGCGCGTCGCTCGGGCTCATCGCGCCGGGGCAGGCCCTGAGCGATGAGGATGCGATGCAGCTGATCCTCGAGCCGGGCTTCTCCACCGCCGGCTCCATTACCCAGCAGGCCGGACGCGGCGTCGGCATGGACGTGGTCGCCACCGAGATCAAGCGCCTGGGCGGCGCGCTCCACATGGAGACCCGGGCGGGCGAGGGCACGGTGTTCACGGTACGCCTGCCCTTGACGCTCGCCATCAGCCACGCGCTCGTGGTGCGAGTCGACGAGGAGTACTACGCACTGCCGCTGCCGACGGTCGAGGGTGTGCTGCGCCTCTCGAAGACCGAGGTCGCGGCTCACCTCGGGCGCGATGCCAGCGTCTTCGAGTACGGCGGCGCGAAGTACCGCTTCCAGCACCTCGCAAGCTTCGTCGGGCTCGAGCCGGCGCCGCTGCCGGTGCAGGACGTCACCATTCCGGTGGTGCTGGTGCGTGCCGGCGAGCACTCGACCGGCCTGGTCGCGGACGAGCTGGTCGGCAGCCGCGAAATCGTCGTGAAGTCGGTCGGGCCGCAGATCTCGGGCATTCGCGGGATCTCGGGGGCCACGATCCTCGGCGACGGCCGCATCGTCATCATTCTCGACATCGGCGCGCTGGTGCGCGCCGAGTGGCGCACGCGCGCGGCGGCTCCCGTGTCCGCACCCAAGGAGCGCGGCGACCGCCGCACCTTTGCCATGGTGGTGGACGACTCGATCACGGTGCGCCGCGTGACGCAGCGGCTGCTCGAGCGCAACGGCATGCGCGTCATCACCGCGCGCGACGGCATGGACGCGGTGGCGCTGCTGCAGGACAACGTGCCCGACGTGATCCTGCTCGACATCGAGATGCCGCGCATGGACGGCTACGAGGTCGCGGCGCACGTGCGCAACGATCCGCGCCTCAAGGACGTGCCCATCATCATGGTGACCTCGCGCGTCGGCGAGAAGCATCGCGCGCGCGCCATCGAGCTCGGGGTCGACGACTACCTCGGCAAGCCCTACCAGGAAGCGCAGCTGCTCGATGCGATCGCGCCGCTGGTCGAGCGGCGCCGCGCCGCGGTACGGCAGGCTGCCTCGGGCAGCTAAAACGTGGCCGAGCGCGTCAACGAGATCTACAGCCTGCTGATCCCGCTGGTCGACGGGCGGCTCATCATTCCGCGCGCCTGCGTCGCGGAGGTGGTCGGCTTTCAGACGCCGTCCGAGATGACCGGCGCGCCCCCCTGGTACATCGGCACGGTGCCCTGGAACGGCAAGGCCGTGCCGCTCGTGTCCTTCGAGGGCACCTGCGGCCAGATGATCCCGCCGGCGAGCGGCCGTACCCGCATCGTGATCCTGCACGCGCTCGGCACACGCGTCGAAGGCGGCAACTTCGCCCTGGTGGCGCAGGGCTTTCCGCAGCTGGTGCGCGTGAGCTCGGACGTGGTGCGCCCCGACAACTCACGGGTGTTTCCGGAGCGGGCGCCGATCATCTGTCAGATCCGCATGGTGAACGAGACGCCGCTCGTCCCCGACCTCGAGCGCCTCGAGGAGATGATCGCGGACGAGACGAGCATCGGGGCTTGAGCGGCGCCCGCTCACCCGGGCTTGCGGAACTTGAAGACGATCTGATCCGTGCGGTGGCGGATCGCGGGATCGAACACCCGCAGCAGATGGGAATCGTCGGGATTGCGCAGCACCGCGCTTTCCTCCTCAAATACGAATCCGGCGGCCGTCACTTCCGCGCGGATGCTCGCCGCATCGATCCGGTGGAGCGTCTCCGTGTCGCGCAGCCCCGAGCCAGCTTCCGCCGCGTGATCGATGATGAGGTAGACGCCGCCCGGCTTCAGCGCGCGGAAGATGGCGGCATTCAAGGCGGCGATGTCGATCGGCTTCATGAACGAGTCGTGCAGGTCGTGGTAGTTCTGCGCCGTCCACACCATGTCGACGGGCTCGGGCACCGCGAATCGATCGGCGGCGTCGATCAGCACCTCGACGTTGCCGTAACGCCGGTCGCGCCCGAGTGCCCGAGTGCCGGCGGTCTCGCTGGCGGAGCAGTTGGCCAGCTGCTGCGCCGGAACGAACGCGTACACGCGTCCGGTGGATCCGACGACCCGGCTGAAGATGCGGGTGAAATAGCCGTTCCCCGACATGAAGTCGATGACCCGGTCGCCGCTCTTCAGTCCCGCGAACGCGATCACCTCGGCGGGCTTGCGCAGCGCATCGAGCCTGACCTCCGCGGTTGGGCGCGCGGGATCCGACAGGGCTGCGGCAAGGGAGGCGGCGGCTGCCTCCGGGGCGGCGGCGGCCGGCTGTGCTGTGACGGCGGCGAGCAGGGCGAGCAGCGCGCCTGGCACGGGTGAGAGTTTCATGTTCCGAGCTCCCGATCCTGTTGTGGTCGCTCGAGCATACGAGTTAAAGTGCGCTTTAAGTCAAGCAGGCGGGAACGGGAGCGCGCGATGCCCTCAGCGATGCCGATCGGACAGGTGGCGCGAGCCGCAGGTCTTGCCCCGTCCGCCATCCGCTACTACGAGAAGGCGGGTCTCCTGCCCAAGCCCGCCCGGCAGTCGGGCCAGCGGCGTTACGGTGCGCAGACCGCCGCGCGCCTCAGGATCATCCAGCTGGCACGCGATGCCGGCTTCACGATCGCCGAGACACGCACCTTCCTCTCCGGGTTCCCGCCGGCGACGACCCCCGCGGCGCGCTGGCGCGCGCTGGCTGAGCGTAAGCTCGCAGAGCTCGAGCAGCAGTCGCAGCGTATCGCGCGCATGAAGACCCTGCTCGAGTCGAGCTTCCACTGCGGGTGCCTGCGGATCGAAGACTGTGAGCGGGCCATCGCGGCCTGCGAGACGGCACGCAAATGACGCTCATGGTCAAGGCGGCAGCGCTGCTCTTTTCCACCTTGCTGGCAGCTGCGGTCCTGGCAGGCGCGCAGTCGGGCGCGGCCGGCGACTGGCCGCGGGCCTCGCCCGGCGACAGCGGCCTCGCGGCGGACAAGCTCGCGGCGCTCGCCACCGATATCCGCGCCGGTAAATTCGTGAAGATCGGCAGCGTGCTCGTCGCTCGCCACGGTCGGCTGGTCTATGAGGAATACTTCGACGGCGGGGCGGACACGCTCCGCGACACGCGCTCGGCCACCAAGAGCGTTACGGGCGTGCTGATCGGCATCGCGATCGAGGAGCGGAAGCTCCGCGGCGTCGACGCGCGCGTTCTCGAGCTGCTGCCGGACCGCGCCGCCAGGCTTGCGAACCCCGACGCGCGCAAGAGTCGCATCACCGTCGAGGACTTCCTCACCATGAGCTCGCCACTCGAGTGCGACGACTGGAACGACGCCTCGCGCGGCAACGAGGAGCGCATGTACCTGGTCGAGGACTGGGCGCAGTTCGTGCTCGATCTGCCGATCCGCGGGCGCATGCACGTGGGCGAGAATCTCCCGGCCGTGCCGTTCGGCCGCTATTTCAGCTATTGCACTGGCGGCGTCTTCGTCCTGAGCGAAGTGCTGACCCGGGCGACCGGGATGCGCACCGATCGCTACGCGCAGGCGCGTCTGTTCGATCCGCTCGGCATCACGAACGTGTCGTGGGTCTTCTCGCCGCTCGGCATGCCGCAGACCGGCGGCGGCCTGCGGCTCACCTCGCGCGACCTGCTCAAGATCGCGCAGCTCTACCTCGACGGCGGCCGGTGGGCGGGCAAGCGGATCGTGAGCGAGGCGTGGGTCAAGGCCTCGACCACGCCGCACGCGCAGATCGACGAGGCCACGAACTACGGCTATCTGTGGTGGCTGAAATCGTTCGGAACCGGCGGCAAGGCGCACGCCGCCTTCTTCATGAGCGGCAACGGCGGCAACAAGGTAGTGGCCATCCCCGACCTCGACCTGGCCGTGGTCGTCACGTCTACGAACTACAACACGCGCGGCATGCACGAGCAGTCCGAGAGGATCCTCGACGACTATGTGCTCACTGCCGCGGAGAGATGACCTTCACTTGATCGGATTGCTGTCCTCGGCGTGGCCGCTCTGCCCCGTGCCGCCGAGGCGGGCGGCCGCGCCCCTGGCGAGTTGGATGAGATAGAGCGTCGCGAGCACGCCGGCGATCCCTCGCACCACTGGCGGCACGTCCTCGATCGCAGGGAGCATGAAGAGCAGCGACCAGATCACCACGGTCCCGGGGATGAACACGGCCGCCGCCAGAAGCTTGCGCGCGAGCCCCGCGCCCGTGTCGCCCTCTGGCTCGATCGGTGAGGTTGTGGCGGACGGCGCCGCGGCGGTATCACTGCGCAGCGGCCCGCGGGCGCCGACGGACGGCGGGATCGCCGGCGGCTGATGCCTGGCGGCGGAGATGCGCAGGTAGCGCACCAGACGAAAGATCGCCCAGGCAACCGTCGCTGCGAGAAAGATGAGCCGTTGTGGTTGCTCCACCCGTTAGCTCCCTCAGAGGTCGCCGAACTCCCGCTGCAGCAGCGCCAGCGCCGCGATCGCCGCGGTCTCGGTCCGGAGCACGCGCGGGCCCAGGCGCACTGCGGTGAACCCCGACGCCACCGCCGTCTGCTCTTCTGCGTCCGTGAGCCCTCCCTCGGGGCCGATCAGCACCGTGACCCCGCCGGCCGGGCGCTTCAGGTCGCGCAAGCTCACGGCGCCAGCGGGCGACAGCAGCAGCCGCAGGTCCCCGCTCCCGGCCGCGGCGGAGCCATTGTCCCGGAGGAACTCTGCGAGCGCCACGGGCGGTGCCACCGACGGCGGACGGTTGCGTCCGCACTGCTCGCAGGCGGCGATCACGATCGCCCGCCAGTGATTCACCTTGCGGTCGGACTGCTGCGCGCTGAGGCGTACGATGCTGCGCTCGGTCAACACCGGCACGAGGCGCGCCACGCCGAGCTCGGTGGCCTTCTGCACCACGAGATCCATGCGCTCGCCGCGCGAGACGCCCTGCGCCAGGGTCACCGGCAGCGGGGATTCGCGCTCGGTGTCGGTGCGTGTACCGACGGCGACGATCACCTCGCCGCCGTGCGCCTTGTCGATGCTCCCCTCGTACTCGCCGCCGCTGCCATCGAAGAGGATGAGCGCGGCGCCCACCCGCAGACGCAGCACCCGGGTGATGTGGCTCGCGGCATTTCCCTCGAGCTTGACGCGCGTCCCGCTGAGGAGCGCGCCGGCGACGTAGACGCGCGTCAAGCGCATGTGGCGAGCCCGATGCCCTCCCGCGCGACCTCCACCATGAGATCGATCTCCTCCGGGGTGACGACGAAGGGGGGCATGAAGTACACGACGTTGCCGACCGGGCGCAGCAGCACGCCGCGCTCGAGGGCGTGGCGGTAGACGGTGAGGCCACGGCGCTCCTGCCAGGGATAGGGCTGGCGGCGCGCCTTGTCGCGTACCACCTCGATCGCGACGATCATGCCGCGCTGGCGCACCTCGGCGACGTGGTCGTGGTCCTCGAGCTCGCGGGCGCGGGAACCTAAGTGCGCGGCGAGCGCGCGGTTGCGCTCGAGCGTGTTGTCCTCGCGGAAGATCGCGAGCGTCGCGCGTGCCGCGGCACACGCGAGTGGATTGCCGGTGAAGCTGTGCGAATGGAGGAAGGCGTTGAGCTTCACGTACTCGTCGTAGAAGGCCGCGTAGATCGGCTCCGTGGTCATCACCACCGACAGCGGCAGGTAGCCCCCGGTCAGTCCCTTCGAGAGGCACATGAAGTCGGGGCGGATGCCCGCCTGCTCGCAGGCGAACAGGGTGCCGGTGCGCCCGAAGCCCACCGCGATCTCATCGGCGATGAGGTGCACGCGGTGATGGTCGCAGGCCTCGCGCAGCTGCGTGAGATACACCGGATCGTACATGCGCATGCCGCCCGCGCATTGCACCAGGGGCTCGATGATCACTGCTGCGGCCTCGTGCGCGTGGCGCGCGAGCGCGGCCTCCATATGGGCAAACTGCGCGCGCGAGTGCTCCGCCCAGGTCACTCCCGCGGCGCGCTCGTAGCAGTCCGGCGAGGGCACGGTGATTACGTCCATGAGCAGGGGCCGGTAGATCTCCTTGTAGAGCTCGACGTTGCCCACGGCCAGGGCTCCGAGCGTCTCGCCGTGATAGCTGTTCGAGAGGGTGATGAAGCGACGCTTGCCGGTGCGGCCGAGGTTGCGCCAGTAGTGGAAGCTCATCTTCACCGCCACTTCCACCGCGGACGAGCCGTTGTCGGCGTAGAAGCAGCGGGTGAGCCCGGGCGGCGCGACGGCGGCGAGCTCCTCGGAGAGCGCGATTACGGGCTCGTGGGTGAAGCCCGCGAGGATCACCTGCTCGAGTGCCGCGAGCTGCGCTTGCACCGCGGCGTTGATGCGCGGGTTCGCGTGGCCGAAGAGATTCACCCACCAGGAGCTCACCGCATCGAGATAGCGCTTGCCGGCGTAGTCCTCGAGCCACGCGCCGCTGCCGCGCCGGATCGGGATCAGCGGCACGCGCTCGTGATCCTTCATCTGCGTGCACGGATGCCACACATGGGCGAGATCGCGCGTGACGTAGGATGCGTTGGCGGAAGTCATGCCGGCGATTGTGGCAGAATCGGCCGGCCGGCATGACCATCACCGCCGCCACCATACCCGTCAGCACGCCGCTGCGGATCGATTCCGCCACGGGCCTCCTGGTGGGCGCGCGCCAGGTCTTATCGCCGCATTACGATGCCCGCCCGTCCGGGATGAAGCCCGATCTGCTGGTGGTGCACGGCATCAGCCTGCCGCCGGGAGAATTCGGCGGCCCGTGGATCGATCGCCTGTTCACCGGGTCGCTGCCGCTCGATGCACACCCGTACTTCCGCGCACTCGCCGGCTCGCGCGTCTCCGCGCACGCGCTGATACGCCGCGACGGCGAGATCGTGCAGTACGTTCCCTTCGGCGCGCGCGCCTGGCATGCAGGGCAGTCCGAGTACGACGGCCGGCGATCGTGCAACGACTTCTCGATCGGCATCGAGCTCGAGGGCACCGACGAGACGCCCTACACGGATGCGCAGTATCAACAGCTCGCCGGGCTCGCCGCGGCGCTCTTCGATGCCTATCCGTCGCTCGGCCCCGAGCACATCGTCGGCCACAGCGACATCGCCCCCGAACGCAAGACCGATCCGGGGCCGCTCTTCAACTGGCGGCGCCTGCGGATACTGGTGCAGGAGCGCACGGCGCTGCGCTGAGCTGCGGGTCCGACGCGCCGCCTAGGATTTACCGCCCCGCTGGTGCTTCCACAGCACCTCGGCGCCGCGCTCGTGTCGCGCCAGTACGCGCGCCAGCACGAACAGCAGATCCGACAGGCGGTTGAGGTACTTCAGCAGCTCGGGGTTGACGCTCTCGGCGCGCGCGAGCGTCCAAGCGCGCCGCTCGGCACGCCGCGCTACGGTGCGTGCCAGGTGGCAGGCCGCGGCGGCCGGGCCGCCGCCGGGCAGAATGAAGTCCTTGAGCGGCGGCAGCGCGTCGTTGAAGCTGTCGAGCGAGCGCTCGAGGCGTGTCACCTGCTCAGCCCGGATCATCTGGTGGCCCGGGATGCAGAGCTCGCCCCCCAGGTCGAACAGCTCGTGCTGTACCTCGGTCAGGCAGTCCGTGACCTCCTGCGACAGACCCGGCACCGCGAGCAGCACGCCGATGACGCTGTTGAGCTCGTCCACGGTGCCGTAGGCCTCGACCCGCGGGCTGTCCTTCGGCACGCGGCTGCCATCGCCGAGGCCGGTAGTGCCGTCATCGCCGGTGCGCGTGTAGATCCTGCTCAGGCGGTTTCCCATTGGTCGTATCCTAAGCCATATGGCATCGAAAGAACTCCAGGCAGCGCTCTCGGCCGCGCGTGCCGCGAGCGAGGTCATCCGCGCCTATTACCAGAAGAGCCCCGAGGTGCGCCTGAAGTCCGACGCCTCGCCGGTGACCGAGGCCGATTTGCGCGCCGAGGAGGTCATCCGCGCCAGCTTGAGCGGGCAGTTCCCGGGCTACGGCTTCTACGGCGAGGAGAGCGGCCAGCACGCGATGGCTGCGGACAACATCTGGCTGGTCGATCCGATTGACGGCACCAAGGCGTTCGTACGCGAGATCCCTTTCTTCTCGACGCAGATCGCCCTCCTGCGCGAGGGCAGGCTGGTGCTCGGGGTCTCGAGCGCCCCGGTGTATGGCGAGCTCGCCTGGGCCGAGGAGGGCGGCGGCGCGTACCTCAACGAACGGGCGATCCGCGTGAGCCAGGTCGCGGCACTGCGGGACGCGGCCGTCTCCACCGGTAATTTGCGCAGCCTGGCGGACTCGCCCCGCTGGCAGCGCTTCGGTCGGCTGGTCGGCGCCGCGGGCTACCTGCGCGGCTACGGTGACTTCGTCCACTACCACCTGCTGGCGCGCGGCGCGCTCGAGGTCGTCATCGAATCGAACGTCAACATCCTCGACATCGCCGCGCTCACGGTGATCGTGCGCGAGGCGGGCGGAACCATCACCGATCTCGCCGGAGGCGCTGTCGGACTCGAGACCACGAGCGTGCTCGCCACCAACGGGGTATTGCACGCCGAGGTGCTCGGGATCCTCACGCGCTGACGAACACCCGCCGTCCGTGCTGATCGAGCTCCATCATCGGGGCGAGATAGAGCTCGCTCAAGCTTGCGGCGGTGAGCGCCTCGCTCACCGGTCCGAGGGTCCAGCGCCCGTCGCCGTGCAGCAGCAGCGCCCGGTCGGCGAAGCGCGCCGCAAGCGTCGGATCGTGCAGCGTCGTGATGACGGTGCCACCGGAGCGCGCCAGGTCGCGGAACAGGCTGAGCACGACCAGCTGGTGATGGGGATCCAGGTGATTAGTCGGCTCATCGAGCAGGAAGATGCCGGGCTGCTGCGCCAGCAGCGCCGCCACCGCCACGCGCCGCTGCTCTCCGCCCGAGAGCGTGTCGGTGCGCCGCGCGGCGAAATTCCCCATGTCGACCGCGGCGAGCGCGGCGCGTGCCAGCCGCTCGTCCTCGGCCGTCTCCCACTGCCAGAGCGCCAGGTGCGGGTGGCGGCCGATCAGCACCGTCTCCATCGCCGTAGTGACGAACGCATCCTCGAGGTCCTGGGGCAGGAGACCGAGGCGCAGCGCCACGGCGCGGCGCTGCAACCCGGCGAGCGGCACTCCATCGAGCGAGATCTCCCCGGCCGCAGGCCGGCGCAGGCCCGCGAGTGTATGCAGCGTCAGCGTCTTTCCCGAGCCGTTGCGCCCGAGGATCGCCAGCAGCTCGCCCGGGGAGAACTCGATCGACAGCTCGCGCACCAGCTCGCGCGCGCCGGCATGTACGCTCAAGGCTCGCGCGGCGAGCCGCGCCGCGGGCGCGGTGCGCACTGCCGCACCGTTGCCGCTGCTCAGGGCTGCGTCCAATGGATCTCCAGCGCAGTCGCCGGGCCCGCCACCACGCTCCGGAGGCTGCGCGGCATCTCCGACTCGCGCTCACTCAGCGCGCGGCGCACCGCCATGATCTCGGCCTCGGCCTGCGGGTAGAGCGGCTGCTGCTCGGCATCACCATAACCGCTCGGATAGACCGGCTCGCCGGTTGCGGGATCATATTTGTCGAGCGCACCGACGGTATGCATGAGCTCGTGCGCGATCACGATGTCGTTGCTGCCGGTCATCGCGCCCCCAGCGAAGGCATGCACGACGCCGACCAGGCCCTTCTGCAGCCCGTGCGAGTCGGGTGCCCGCTCGAGGGTCGCGGGGTCGTGGTAGAGGACGAACAGGCGGACGCGCGACGGTACGCGCCCCGGCACGCTACCCGCATGCGCGGCGAACCACCGGAGCCGCAGGCTCCACCAGGCGATGCCGAGCGGTCCGGCATCGGGCGCGAGTGCCGGCGGGAGCTCGCCGCCCTGCGGATAGAGCTCGACGTGCACGGGCTCATCGAGCCTCACCCCGTAGCGATGCGCCTCGCGCGCGAAGAAGCTCTCGATGGGCACGAAATCCGCGCGCGTCAGCGCCTCGATATAGCTCTGGGCCGTGCGGCTGCCGTCGGCGTTCAGCGGGTAGATTCCGACCCACAGCGTGTCGTGCCAGCTTTGCGTGTGTACGCGGGCGAGCCACTGCTGCAGCGCCACCGCAGCGAGCACCAGCAGCAGGGCGGCGATACGCACGGTTCTCCACATCGCATCAGGGCTGCAGCCGCGTGACCTGCCACGCGCCCGGCTCGAAGGCGCCGCCGGGGGCGTGGTGCAGCGCGCGGCTCCAGCGCGCGCGGTCGTGGATGCGGCCCTCGCTGCCCTCGACCCAGAGCTCGACTGCATCCGCCCACAAGCGATACCCGCCCCAGTGCGGCGGGCGCGGGATGCGGATGTCGAGCGCCGCATCGGACCCTGGCGCGCCGGGTACCGGTGCGCCGAAGCGCCTGGCGGCGGCCGCGACGGCCGCCTCCAGCGCAGCGCGTGAGGTGAGCGGCTCGCTCTGCGCGCTGGCCCAGGCGCCGATGCGCTTGTCCCAGGAGCGCGCGGCGAAATAAGAGTCGCTCTCGGCGGCGGGGCTGCGCACCACGCTGCCCTCGATGCGCACCTGGCGGCTGAGCGCGTCCCAGTGCATCACCGCCGCGGCGCGCGGGTTGTCCTCGAGCTGACGGCCCTTGCTCGAGTGATAGTTGGTGTAGAACAGCACGTATCCCGGTTGCGGCGCGATGTCCCGACACAGCACGACACGCGCGGACGGTCGGCCATCGCGGCTCGCGGTCGCGAGCACCATGGCGTTGGCATTTGGCTGGCGGCCCGCTGCCCAGGCGTCCGCCAGCCAGCGCGCCACCACGGTGAGCGGCTCGGCGGGCAGCGGATCGGGCAGGAGTTCCCCGGGCTCGGTCATGGAGTTGGTGCAGCGTCACGCGATTCGGTAGGCTCGGCGCATGATACCGCTCTCGCGCACCGCGGGCCGCATCCTCAGGTGGATCGGACTCGTGGCGGGGAGCCTCGCGCTCATCGCGCTCGCGCTGTGCACGCTGGCCTTTGCCATCAACTGGCGCGACGAACCGCTCACGCCGCAGGCGCGCGCGCTGCGCGCGCCGCCGCCGAACCCGTTGAAGCCCGAGGACAACATCTACATCGCCATGGCGGGATTCACGGCTCCGGCGGGCGCCTCGGTGATCGCGGCCGGGCAGGACCGTATCGGGCACTATAACGAGCGCCTCGACGCCGTGCTGCACGACCCTTCCGCGCCAGCACTCGATTCTCTGACGCTGCGGATTCCGGGCACGCTCGAGTTCCGGGGTCAGGCGGAGTTCGTGCGGCCGCTTTCCGGCTCGCTGTGGGACGAGGCGCCCTCGCACCGGGAGCAGATCGAGGCACTGACGGCGGCGAACAGCGAGCTCTACCAGCGCTATCTGGCGCTGCAACGTCTGCCTGGTTACTACGAGACCGCGCGGCCGAGCTACCTGGCTCCGGCCATTTTTGTCCCCACCGAGGTGCGCTACCTGTTTCTCGAGGACACGGTGCTGCGGCTGCGCGGCGCGAAGGCGCACGAGCAGCGCGCGGCACTCGTTGAGCTCCTCGCCGACGTCGCCCTGTGGCAGCGCGTCCTCATCGGGCAGGGACTGCTGATCTCGAAGATGCTGGCGCTCGCGTACCTGCAGTCCGACTGCCTGGTGCTGGCGGACATGATCGCCGACCCGCACGCGGCCGTGCCCGAAGGTCCCGGCGACGCCGACGACGTCGCGCCGCTCTTCGCGCTCGAGGACTTCAGCCTCGGCGGCGCATTCGCCGCGGAGTTTCGCGTGCAGGCATCGCTCCTCGAGCAGACCCAGTACCTGTACACCATCGGCTGGAGCCCGCAGCCGGCGGACGACGCCGCGCCGCGCCGCTGGACCGATCGGCTCGGGAGCCTGATCAGCGCGCATTTTTTCAAGCTCAATGCGACGGTGAATCTGTTTGCGCAGCAGGCCGAGCGGCTGACGGCGTTGCGACCCGGTCCCGGAGTCGCCGCCGCGGACAAGAAGCTGGCGGACTCGAGCCTCGCGGCCTGGAGCCTCGTCGGGGCCTACAACCCGATCGGCAAGCTCCTCGCCGGGATCGCAGCCCCGGCGGGCGTGACTTATCCACTGCGCGCCTGGGACGCGGCCGCGTTGCAGCGCCTGGTGCGCGCCGGGTACGAGATCCGCCGCCAGCGCATCGCCCCAGCCGACGTCCCGGCGTTTCTCGCCCGGCATCCCGAGTGGTCGACGCACCCGGGCGACGGGCGGCCGTTCGTGTGGCAGCCCGGCACCGCCGAGATCCGTGTGCAGACCATCGGCGAGCAGCCTGAGGGCCGGCGCTTCTCGATCCACGTGTGGCGATCGCCGGGGGCCGGTGAAGCACCCGGCTGATTCGCGCCGCCGCCCCTTGCACCGCCCGCTCCGCCCCGATAGAAAGGAGGCGGACTTCCGCCAAAGGCACCCCTTCCCATGACGCGCGAGACCGTGACGCTGGAGAACCTGCGCCAGCGAGTGACCGATATCGACCGGCAGCTGATCGCGCTGGTCGCCGAGCGCAAGGCCGTGAGCGAGGAGGTCGCGCGGGTGAAGCGCGCCACCGGCCGCTCGACCCGCGATTACGAGCGTGAGCGCGAAGTCATCCTCGGCGTGCGCGCCTTGGCGGAGGAGCGCGGCGTGTCGCCGGCGCTCGCCGAGCAGCTGCTGCGGCTCCTGATCCGTTCCTCCCTGACGACGCAGGAGCACGCCAGCGTCGTGGCGCGCGGTGCCGGCAGCGGGCGGCGGGCGCTCGTCATCGGCGGCGCGGGCAAGATGGGCGGCTGGTTCGTCAACTTTCTCGCCTCACAGGGCTTCGCGGTCGAGGTCGCGGACCCGGCGTCCTCCGCCGCCGGCGCGCCGCACGTCGCCGACTGGCACAACACCGATCTGAAGCACGACTACATCGTGCTGGCGACCCCGCTCGGCATCACCGATGCCATCCTGCGCGACCTGGCGCTGCGGCGCCCGCCCGGGGTGATCTTCGACGTCGGGTCGCTGAAGTCGCCGCTGCGCGCGGGGCTGATGGCCCTCAAGTCCCACGGCTGTAAAGTGACCTCCCTGCACCCGATGTTCGGTCCCGACACGGAGCTGCTTTCCGGACGTCACGTCATCTTCGTCGACCTGGGCCACGCCGCGGCCCTGGCGAGCGCCCGCGAGCTGTTCTCCTCGACCATGGCCGAGCAGGTCGTCATGAGCCTCGACGATCACGATCGCCTGATCGCTTACGTCCTCGGACTCTCGCACGCGCTCAACATCGCCTTCTTCACCGCGCTCGCCGAGAGCGGCGAGGCGGCGCCGAAGCTCGCGCGCATGTCGAGCACCACTTTTGACGCGCAGCTCGACGTGGCGGCCCGCGTCGCCCAGGACAGTCCGGAGCTGTATTACGAGATCCAGAGCCTCAACGACTACGGCGCCGAGTCGCTCGAGGCGCTGTCGCAGGCCGTCGAGCGCGTGCGCACGGCGGTTCTTTCGCAGGACCACGATACTTTCGTTGCTTTGATGCGGCGTGGGCGCGATTATCTCGATGATCGGCGCACGGTGACGGAGCGCCGCGCCTGAGGGATCAGGAGGAGTCCAAAGTCTTGGTGCGCCGACCGAATGCCGAACAGCGCGCGAGCGCCGTGGCCCCCGATCTGAGTGACTCGCTCGAGCGCGAGAATGGCACGCTCAAGGCGCGCCTGGCCGCGCTCACCGAAGAAGCGAGCCGCAACGCCGCGCTGCTGCGCAAGTCGCAGGAGCGGGAGCTGGAGCTGCTGCGCGCCGGCTCGCTGCCGCAGCTGTTCGAGCGGCTGATCACGGGATTGAAGACCTCCTATCAGCTCGAGGGCGTGACGCTCGTGCTCAACGACCCGCAACACGAGATCCGCCACCTGATCTCGGGCGACGACCTGGCGCACGACCCGCTCGCCGGAGTGATGTTCGTCGATGCGCTGATGACCGTGGCGCCGCAGCTCGCCGCGCTCGAGCGGCCGTGGCTCGGGCCCTACCGGCGCGCCGACCACGAGCTGCTGCTCCCCGGCCAGGCGCACGCGGCGAGTCTCGCCTTGATTCCGCTGCGCCGTCACGATGCGCTCGACGGTGTGCTCGTGTTCGTCAGCAACGACTCGCTGCGCTTCACCAAGGAGCTGGCGAGCGACTTCCTGGCGCACCTCGGGCTGGTGGCGGCGATCTGCGTGGAGAATGCCGTCAACCGCGCGCGCCTGCTGCGCAGCGGGCTCACCGATTTCCTCACCGGCTTTCACAACCGCCGCTACCTGCACGCCCGGCTGCGCGAGGAGCTGGCGCGCACCGCACGCGCCCGCTTGCCGATCGTATGTCTCATGATCGACGTCGATCACTTCAAGCGCATCAACGACCAGTACGGGCATCTGGCCGGCGATGCGGTGCTGCGCGAAGTGGCGCAGCGTATCGATGCCGAGATGCGCATCAGCGACACCGGCGCACGCTTCGGCGGCGACGAGTTCGCCATGGTGCTCTCCCAGGCGGACATCGCCGACGGCGAGAGGGTCGCCACCCGGGTCCTGAATGCGGTGCGCCGCCAGCCGATCGCGATCGGCGCGGGCACCAAGGCCGCCAGCGAGACCGTGACGCTCTCGATCGGGGTCGCCGCCGCGAATCCCGGCCCCGGACCGCACGACTACAAGGCGCTCGCCGAGCGGCTGATCGCGGAGGCGGACGCGGCGCTCTACCGCGCCAAGAGCGCCGGGCGCAACCGGGTCGCGACCTCGCCGAACGTGGTGCTCTAGGCCCTCCACCGCCTTGCACCCTCACGCGGCGGGTCGTGCGTATTTATCGAGGCATGACCCGATTCCGGCTGTCGCCGAGGGAGACACCCATGAATGCCCGCTTGCTCGCCGTAGCTGCCGCCTGCCTGAGCCTGCCGCTGCTCGCTGCCGCCCAGGGGCCGCAGCTCCGGCTCCCCTCGTTCCCGGGCTTGAAGGAGCACGCGGCCGAGTCGATCGACCTGACGCTCGGCTGGATGCCGCTGCATCTGATGTCGTGGCTGATGAGCGACGGTGATCCCGACAGCGCCGAGCTAAAGCAGACCCTCAAGGGACTCAAATCGGTGCAGATACGCAGCTACCAGTTCAGCGCCGACTACGCCTACCCGCAGGCGGACATCGATCAGCTGCGCGCACAGCTCGCGGCGCCCGGCTGGAGTCCGCTGGTGCAGGTGCGCAAGCGCGGCGACCAGGCGGGCAAGGACAAGGAGAATGTCGACATCTACGTCGCCCTGGAGGATAAGAAGGTGAACGGACTCGTCATCATCGCCTGCGAGCCCCGCGAGTTCACCATCGTCAGCATCGTCGGCACGATCGACCTTGAGCAGATCGCGAGTCTTCGCAAGACCTTCGTGCCCCCGGGGAAAGGGCTCGCTCAGGTACCGCCTCAGGCCTGACGGTAATCGAGCCGCGGACCCGATGTGAGCGGGGACGAGCCATGCACGAGTGGCGAATTGCTCACGCAGGCCCTGGCCGGCGAGCGGGCGGCGTTCGGTGCGCTGGTGCGCGCCCATCAGCGCTCGGTTTACAGCCTGGCGCTGCGCATGCTGTCGGACCGGCACGCGGCCGAGGATCTGGCCCAGGAGGTGTTTCTGCAGCTGTACCACAACCTCGCCTCGGTCAGCTCGGAGGCTCACCTGGGGTTCTGGCTGCGCAAGGTGACGATGCACCGGGCGATCGATCGACTGCGCCGCACGCCGAGATACGCGAGCGCCGCGCCCGAGGAGGCTGCGGCGGCGGCGAGCGACACGGAGCACGCCGATCCGATGCTCGAGCGCCGCTTGCGCAGTCTGGTGAGCGAGCTGGCTCCCGCCGCGCGCGCGGTGGTGCTGCTCAGATACCAGGAGGATCTCGACCCCGTGGAGATCGCCCGGACTCTCAAGATGCCGGTCAACACGGTGAAGAGCCACCTGAAGCGCTCGCTGGCGCAATTGCGTGAGCGGATGAACGAGACGGCGGATGCGCTGACATGAGTCCCGACCTGGAAAACGAGGATCTGGAGCGGCGCCTGCACGGGGCGCTCGAGGCGGTGGATCCGGGGGAGCGATTCGTGCCGGGTGTGCTGGCGCGCATTGCGGCCGAGCCGGCGCACGCGCAGCGGCCGCCGCGCGCCGCAGCGGTCGTCAGCTGGCTGGCATTCGGGCTCGCGGCTTCGGTGGTAGTCGCTGTCCTTCTGGCCCATGAGTGGCAGCTACGGCGCATCGAGGAGGGGCGCGAGGCGCGCCGCCAGCTGGTCGAGGCGCTCAGGGTGACCGACGAGAAGCTCAATCTGGCGTATCGGGCCGTGAATACACAGCAGCAGGCCGCTCCTGCGGAACACTCGGGTGCATAGGTGATGAAGGTCTCCTCCTCAATGTGGCGGTGGCTCCTCGGACCGGTGGCGGCGTTGGGTGCGTCCGTGGCGCTGGCCGCGCCGCCGGCGAGGCTCGTGCTCCCCGACTTCGAGGATCTGGCCGCCAAGGCCACCGAGTCCGTCAACATCTCGCTGGATACGGCGCTGCTCGGCCTGGCGGCGGGCTTCCTGGACTCGAGCGACCCCGAAGACGCGGCGACCAAGGAGCTCATCGGCGGGCTCAAGGGCATCTATGTCAGGAGCTACACTTTCGGCGCGGACTTCGCCTACCCGTCGGCACAGGTCGACCTCGTGCGCAAGCAGCTCGCGGCTCCTGCCTGGCAGCGGCTGCTCGAGGTGAACAGCTCCAGGGAGCACACGCACGTCGACATCTACGTTTCCGTCGATCGCGGCGTGGCCAACGGGCTCGCGATCATCGCGAGCGAGCCGCGCGAGTTCACCATCGTGAATATCGTGGGCTCCATCGACCTCGCCAAGCTTCACCGCCTCGAAGGCAAGTTCGGCGTACCGAAGCTCGCTCTGCCGCAGGGGAACGACGGCGGCAAGGACGACAGGCAGCCGGACAAGTGAGCCCCCGCCGCCGCGCCCCGCAGGCCGGGCGACCCGCGCCTAGCGCGCGCGTCCCCTCAGGATCACCACAAAGAGCGGCGCGCCGACGAGGGCCATGATCGCCCCGACCGGGAGCTGGCGCGGGCTCGCCAGGGTGCGCGCCACGAGGTCGGCCAGCGCCAGCAACATTCCGCCGGTGAGCGCCGCGGCAGGCGCGACGATGCGGTGATCGCTGGTGCGAAACGCGAGGCGCACCGCGTGCGGGGTGATGAGTCCCACGAAGCCGACGGTACCGGCGCTCACCACCGCGATGGCGGTGAGCGCGGCGCAGCCGAGGAACAGCACCGTGCGCCACGCCTCGAGCGCGAGCCCGACGCTGCGCGCGCGCAGCTCCCCGGCTGCCAGCACGTTGAGGGGGCGCGCCACCAGCACCGCGGCCACCACCGCCAGCACTGCCGCCGCCGCGCTCGCCCAGGGCGTCACCGCCCACTCGAGGTCCCCGGCGAGCCAGAACACCATGCCGCGCACGCGCGAGGTGTCGGCGAGCGACAGCAGCACGCTCACCAGAGCTCCGCAGGCGCTCGCCAGCACCACGCCGGTGAGCAGCAGGCGCGGTGTGCCGCCGCTGCGCGCGAGCAGGTAGACCGCAACCACCGCGGTGAGCGCTCCGCCGACTGCGGCCGTCTGCACCGCGAGCGCCGCCAGCCCCGCCATCATCGCGAGCAGCGCTCCGACGGCGGCGCCGCCCGAGACGCCGAGCACGTAGGGGTCGGCGAGCGGGTTGCGAAACAGCGCCTGCAGCAACACGCCCGAGAGGGCGAGCAGGCTTCCCACGCCGAAGGCGGCCAGCACACGCGGCAGCCGGACGGCGAGCAGCACGGTGCGCGTCGCCTCGTCCCCCGAGCCCGTGAGCGCCGCGAGCGAGCCACGCAATCCCGCGCCGGAGCTGCCGACGAGCAGCGAAACGCAGAAGACTCCGGCCGCCAACACCGCGAGCAGCGCGAGGCTGCCCGGGCGTGCCCGCTCCGACGGGCGATCCCGCGCCATCACCGTCGACTCCTGCGCGTCCGCGGCCATGGGGCGCTAGCCTACATCCTCTTGAGGCTCACGGCGGGCGCGCCTTGTGGCAGACTCGCCCTCAATCATGAGCGATGTCATCGATCCGGACGGTTTCCGCGCCAACGTCGGGATCGTCCTGATGCACGGGCCGCAGGTGTTTCTCGGACGCCGCACCGGCGGCCGCGGCTGGCAGTTCCCGCAGGGCGGCGTGCGCGTGGGGGAGACGCCCGAGGAGGCCGTGTATCGCGAGCTCGCCGAGGAGGTCGGCGTCGAGCGCCACGGTGTCGAGCTCCTCGGCTCGACCTCCGAGTGGCTGCGCTACCGGCTGCCGCCTCGCTACGTCCGCCGCAACCAGCACCCGCTGTGCGTGGGACAGCGGCAGCGCTGGTTTCTGCTGCGCCTCACCGACGAGCAGGTCGAATTCGACTTCGGGCGCACCGCGGAGCCCGAGTTCGATCGCTGGCGCTGGGCGGGGTGGTGGGAACCGGTGCGCGAGGTGATCTACTTCAAGCGCCCGGTCTACGCGCGCGCGCTCACGGAGCTCGCCGTGCGCGCCTTTCCCGAGGGTCAGAGCCCGCCGCTCCCCGGCTGGTGGGACAGGGTCATGGCGAAGGGCGGCCAGCCGACGGCGGCGTCCGCTTCGCAGTAGGTGCGCGCCTTGGGCTGGGTCGCTGCGATCTTCAGCAGGGGCGAGGCGGTGCCGCAGATCGTGCATCGCGGCTCGCAGGCGCGCCGCATCCTCGTTGGACTCGCGACTACCCTGATCGGCGCCTTCGGCGTGTACGTGGTCTACGAGCTCGGCCGTTATAACGCCGGTTACGACCGCCAGGCCGTCGGGCAGCAGCGCACCGAGCTCGAGGTGAAGATCGAGCATCTGGAGGCCGACAACCGCACACTGCGCACCCAGCTTGCCGAGCTCGACACGATCCGCGTGGGCCGCGCGCGCGAGCAGGCCGAAGTGGCGCGCGCGCTCGGGGATCTGCAGGCGCAGGTGGCCAAGCAGTCCCAGGAGCTCGCCTTCTACCGCGGCGTGGTGGCGCAGGGCGCGGCGAATCTCGGCGTGAAGATCGAGGACCTGCGCATCACCTCGAGCGCGCAGCCGAACGTATACGTGGCGCACATGGCGCTGGTGCGCTCGGGGCGCGCCGAGACGCTCGCCGCCGGGACGCTGCTGCTGAGCGTCGACGGCGAATTCGCCGGCGGCGAGAAGACTCTTGACCTTCCGACCCTGACGGGCGGCCGCCAGCGCGACCTGCGTTACGACTTCCGCTATTTCCAGGACTTCGACCAGGAACTGACGCTGCCGGCGGGCTTCAAGCCCGCGCACCTGGTGGTCGAGGTGCACTCGAACCGCAAGGATGTGACGCCGCTCTCGCAGACCTTCCTGTGGAGCGTCGAGGCCTCGCCTTAGAATATGCGGCCATCGGAGGCAGCCATGTTCAGCCGCGATTCCCGCCCGCCCCCCATCGATACGCTGATCGGCAAGGGCGTGCGCGTGCAGGGCGACATCGCCTTCGTCGGCGGGATGCACCTGGACGGTGCGATCACCGGCAACGTGCGCTCGGACCTGGCGCCGGGCTCGACGCTCTCGGTGAGCGAGACCGGCTCGATCGAGGGCTCGGTGGAGGTGCCGAGCGTGATCCTCCAGGGTCACGTGCGCGGCGACATCCGCGCGGCCGAGCGCGTGGTACTCGGCGCGACGGCGCGCGTCGAGGGCGACGTCTACTACGGCGTCATCGAGATGACGCTCGGCGCGCAGATCATGGGCAAGCTGGTGCGACTCACGCCCTCGGCCCCTGCGGAGGCGGCGGCCAAGACTTGAGAACGCAGCCGCCAGGTCCCATATCACGGGCTTGACGCGCCGCTGGCGACGCGGACGATACTGTGTGAAGTGCGCCTTTGACCGGAGTCCCCGCTCGCTTCTAGACTGGCTTCTCGAAGGAGACCATGACTACCACCGACACCCTCCAGGACGCTCCTGCGGCGCTGCTGTTCACGGATGCCGCGGCCCGCAAGGTCGGCGATCTGATTCGCGGCGAGGGCAACCCCAGGCTCATGCTGCGTGTGTTCGTGCAGGGTGGGGGCTGCTCGGGGCTGCAGTACGGCTTCGAGTTCGACGAGCAGCTGCAGGAGGGCGATACCTGCATCGAGAATCTCGGGGTGAAGCTCATCGTCGACCCGATGAGCGTGCAGTACCTCACGGGCGCCGAGATCGACTACCGCGAAGGACTCGACGGCGCGCAGTTCGTCATCCGTAACCCGAACGCCACCACCACCTGTGGTTGCGGCTCCTCTTTCGCAGCCTGACCACCGGCGGTGCGCGTGAGCCCGGTTGCCACCGCCCGAGCCCCCGAAACCAAACCCGCCGCCCGTACCGCCCCCCGTCCCGTTCCGGACGTTCTCGCAGCGGTCGACTTAGGCTCCAACAGCTTCCACATGGTCGTGGCGCGCTACTCCCACGGCCAGCTCGTCATCATCGATCGACTGCGCGAGATGGTGCGCCTGGCAGCCGGAGTCGAGGAGAGCGGACGGATCGACAAGGAGGTGGCGGCGCGGGCGCTGGCCTGCCTCGAGCGCTTCGGGCAGCGGCTACGCGACATGCACGCCGACAGCGTGCGCGTGGTCGGCACCAACGCGCTGCGCATGGCACACCGCAAGCAGGCCTTCCTCGAGCGCGCGCGCGAGGCGCTCGGCCACCCGATCGAAATCATCGCCGGCATGGAGGAGGCGCGCCTGATCTACGCGGGCGTCGCGCATACCATGCCGCAGGAGCCCGGACGGCGGCTGGTGGTCGACATCGGCGGCGGCAGCACCGAGCTCATCATCGGCGAGGAGATGACCCCGCTCGAGCTCGAGAGCCTGCAGATGGGCTGCGTCAGCTTGAGCGAGCGTTTCTTCCGCGACGGCAAGATCTCCGCCAAGCGCTTCGAGCGGGCGCGCATGGCCGCGCGCCTCGAGCTGGAGCCCGTGCAGGCCGCATTCCGCGCCCGCGGCTGGGAGACCTGCGCCGGCAGCTCCGGCACGGTACGCGTGATCGGCGATGTGATCCGGGCGCTCGAGCCCGCGGCACTGGCCATCACGCCGGCGGGACTCGCGCGCGCGACCGAGTACTGTGCCGACGCCGGCCACACGCGCGAGCTGACGCTCGAGCCCATCACCGAGGATCGCCGCGCGGTGTTCCCCGGAGGCCTGGCGATCCTCGCCGAAGTGTTCAGCGCGCTCGACATCAGGGAGATGAAGATCGCCGAGGGCGCGATGCGCGAGGGCCTGCTGTACGACATGCTCGGGCGCTTCCGCCGCGAGGACGCGCGCGAGCGCACCGTGCGGGCGATGCAGCAGCGCTATCACGTGGACGTCGCTCAGGCCGAGCGGGTCGAGGCCACGGTGCGTGACTTCCTCGAACAGACGCGCGAGAGCTGGAGGCTCGAGGAGCCGCTCGCGCACCTGGCGCTCAAGTGGGCTGCCCGGCTGCACGAGATCGGGCTCGATGTCTCGCACTCGGGCTATCACCGCCACGGTGCGTATCTCCTCGAGAACGCCGACATGCCGGGCTTCCCGCGCGAGGAGCAGCGCTTGCTCGCGCGCCTGGTGGGCGCGCACCGCCGCAAGCTCTCGCTCGATGGCGTCGAGGAGCTGGTGCCGCCGTGGGACCGCAGCGTCGTGTATCTCATCCTGCTGCTGCGCCTCGCGGTGCTGCTGCACCGGGGCAGGAGCCCGACCGCCCTGCCGGCGATCGAGCTGTCGGTGACGCCGCGCTCGGTCGAGATGCGCTTCCCGGCGCGCTGGCTCCGCGACCATCCGCTCACCTCTGCGGACCTTCAGCAGGAGGTCGATTACCTGCGCGCCGGCGGCTACCGGCTGCGGGTGTTCGGCGGGAGCTGAGGCCCGGCGCTCGCGCGCGAGCGCACCTCAAACCGCGGTGCCTGGTCCCGCCGCGTAGGCGGCCAACAGCTCCGTCTGTGCGCTGACCGCCTTGGCTTCGCCGCGCTGGATGCGCTCGTAGCTGCCGTCGGGCCTGAGGCTCCACGCCTGGCAGTTGTCGTGCAGGCAGACGTTGAGGTCGCGCTGGATGCGCTCTTCCTGGGCCTTGCGGCGGATGGGGAAGGCGACTTCCACGCGGCGGAAGAAGTTGCGCTCCATCCAGTCGGCGCTGGCGCAGAATATCTCGGGCTTACCGCCGTTCTCGTAATAGAACACGCGTGAGTGCTCGAGGAAGCGCCCGACGATCGAGCGCACCGTGATGTTCTCCGAGACGCCCGGCACCCCGGGCCGCAGCGCGCACACCCCGCGCACGATGAGATCGATCTTCACCCCGGCGCAGGAGGCGCGGTACAGCGCCTCAATCGACTCCGGGTCCACCAGCGCGTTCATCTTGGCCATGATGCGTGCCGGACGCCCGGCACGCGCATGCTCGGTCTCGCGCGCGATCTTGCCGAGCACCATGTCATGCATGCCGAAGGGGGACTGGGTCAGGCGATTGAGCTTGGGCGTCTGCGTGAGGCTCGTCAGCTGCAGGAAGAGCTCATGGACGTCCTGGCCGATCTCGTCGTCGCAGGTGAAGAGCCCGTAGTCGGTGTAATGTCGCGCGGTGCGCGGGTGGTAGTTGCCGGTGCCGAGGTGGCAGTAGCGGCGGATGCCGCCCGACTCGCGGCGCACGACCAACAGCAGCTTGGCGTGTGTCTTGTAGCCCACCACGCCGTACATGACGTGCGCGCCGGCCTCCTGCAGCCGGTTGGAGAGCTCGATGTTGGCTTCCTCGTCGAAGCGCGCACGCAGCTCGACGATCACCGTCACGTCCTTGCCGGCATTGGCCGCCGCCACCAGGGCATCGACCAGCGGCGAGTCGTGGCCCGCGCGGTAGAGCGTCTGCTTGATGGCGAGCACCTGCGGGTCGGCCGCGGCCTGGCGCAGGAAGTCCATCACCGGCGCGAAGCTCTGGTAGGGGTGGTGGAGCAGCAGATCCTTCTGACGGATGACGGCGAAGAGATCCGTGGTCCCGACGAGGCGCTTGGGCAGCCCGGGCGTGAAGATCGGGTACTTGAGGTCCGGCCGCTGCACCAGGTCGTAGAGCGCTGTGAGGCGGTTCAGGTTCACCGGTCCGGGCACGAAGTAGGTGTCGAGGCCGTTCGAACCGAACTGCGCATGCAGGAACTTCACCATGTCGTCGGGGCATTCGCTCGCCACCTCGAGTCGCACGGCCGCGCCGTAGCGGCGGTGGATGAGCTCGCCCTCGAGCGCGCGCCTCAGGTCGTCGATCTCCTCCTCGTCGACGAACAGGTCGCTGTTGCGGGTGACGCGGAACTGGTAGCAGCCCATCACGTGGATGCCGGTGAAGAGCTTCGACACGAAGGTCTGCACGATGGTCGAGAGCAGCACGCAGGCGCGCCCCGTGCCCTCCTGCGGCAGCGGCACCACGCGCGGCAGTGAACGGGGCGCCTGCACGATCGCGAGCTCGCTGTTGCGGTTGAAGGCGTCCTTGCCCTCGAGGCGCACGATGAAATTCAGGCTCTTGTTCTGGATGCGCGGGAAGGGCCGCGAGGGATCGAGCCCGAGCGGCGAGAGCACCGGCTCCACCTCGCGCTCGAAGTACTGCTCGAGCCACTGGTAGGCGGCGGGGCTCCAGTCCCGGCGCTCGAGCAGCGGGGCCCCCTCCCTGGCGAGCGCCGGCAGCAGCAGGTCGTTGAGGCAGCGGTACTGGTCCGCCACCAGGCGCGTCGCGCGGTCGTGGATCGCGGCGAGCTGCTCCGGGATCGACATGCCGTCCGGAGCAGCCGGCTGGCCACCGCCGAGCTCGGTCAGCTGCTTGAGGCCCGCGACGCGGATCTCGAAGAATTCGTCGAGATTGCTCGAGGAGATGCACAGGAACCGCAGCCGCTCGAGCAGCGGCACCGATTCGTCGAAGGCCTGATCGAGGACGCGCTGGTTAAACTCGAGGAACGACAGCTCCCGGTTGATGTAGTGCTGCGGTGCCTTGAGATCCGGAGCGTCCATGAACCTCTAAGGATACCAGCCGCGCGCGACGCTTCAGTGAAGAAGCGCGCGCTGGGAGTCGGGCCGTCAGCGGGCGACCAGCATCGGCCCCGCGGCCGGGTCCAGGGACTGAAGCAGCGGATCGGTGTGGGCGTGGAAGTCGGCGCTGTAGCTTGCGTTGATCGGGGTCGCCGCGGGGAGCACCACCGTCTGGGGGTTCTTGAAGACCCCGTTGACCCGGTACTCGTAGTGCAGGTGCGGTCCGGTCGCAAGCCCCGTCATTCCGACGTAGGCGATGACCGTCCCCTGGCTCACGTGGGTCCCGGCCCGCATGCCGTGGACGAAATGGGAGAGATGTCCGTAGACGGTGGTGATGCTATGGGTGTGCTCGATCTCGATCAGGTTGCCGTAGCCGCCCATGACGCCGGCGAAGCGGATGACGCCGTCGCCCGCGGCACGCACCGGCGTGCCGGTCGGGGCGGCGTAATCGACACCCTTGTGGGCACGGATGCGGTTCAGGATCGGGTGCAGGCGCGCGCTGTTGAACCCGGAGCTCACGCGGCTGAACTCGAGAGGCGCACGCAGGAACGCCTTGCGCATGCTGTGCCCGTCGGGCGCGTAGTAGCTGGTGATGCCCGTGGGATCGGTGTAGCGCACCGCTCGATACTCGCGCCCCTGATTCACGAATGAGGCGGCCAGCACCGGCCCGTCCTTGAGGTAGTGCCCGTCGCGCCAGATCTCCTGGTAGGTGACGACGAAGGAGTCTCCGGGCCGCACGTCCAGCACGAAGTCGATGTCCCAGCCGAAGATGTCGGCGAGCGCCACCGCGGTCTGGTCGTGGGCGCCGGAGTTCCCGACCGCCTCGAAGAGCGAGCTGGAGATGCGTCCGCCGACGGTGTGCGTGCGGGTCTCGAGCGGGTTCGCGACGACGTTGGCCTTGAGGCCGTCGCCGGCCCGCGTGACCTCGAGCGTCTCGGCGTCATTCAAGCGCCGCTCGAGGCCGAAGAGCTCGCCGTCCCTGTGCATGAAATGCAGCGATTCACCCGGGCGCAGGCTGTCCAGGTGGGTCTTGAGTCCGGGCAGGGCGCGCAGCGATGCGAGGTCGGCGAGGCTGAGCTTCAGGCGGCGGAAGATCCGGTCGAGCGTGTCGTTGCGGCTCACGATGACGTCGATCGAGGTGAGCGCGAGCCGCGCCCCATCGAAGCCCGTGGCGCCGGCGAGCTGCACCGCAACGCCCGCGCCGCTCGCCGGAGCGGCGGGTGAGGCGACGGAGCCGGCCGGGGTACCTGCCGGGTCGGGAGCCGCGGGTGTTGGCGCGGTTGCCGTGCCGGCGTCCTTAAAGGGATTCGAGGCGGCGGAGTCCGGCGTGCTCTCGGCGCTGGCCGGCTGCGTGCCGCTGGAGGTTCGCGGGGCGGTCAGGCCGCCGTCCCACACCGACCAGGCGACGACGGCGCAGGCGGCCGCCTGGAGGAAGAAAGCGAACGAAGGCTTGGGGAGACGGAAACGCAGTGCCATCGACTAGACTTAGGTGAATGTTCTGCCGGAGCTTCTAAGTTAGGCGCGAACCGTACCGGGCTTAGGACGCCCGGTCAATCTATGTAGAGTGTGCGGGAGCGAAGCTTAACGGGTCCATAACAGGCTTCACGGGATCGAGGATGAACTTCGAGCAACAGATCGCAGAGCTCGTGCGCGGCGCGAGCGAGGTGCTGACTCTGCCGGAGCTGGAGAAGAAGCTGCGGCGCGGCACGCCGCTGCGCGTGAAGACGGGATTCGATCCGACCGCGCCGGATCTGCATCTCGGGCATACGGTGCTGCTGAACAAGATGCGCCAGTTCCAGCAGTTCGGCCACGAGGTGACCTTTCTCATCGGCGACTTCACCGGGATGATCGGCGACCCGAGCGGGCGCAACGTCACACGCCCGGCGCTCACGCTGGCCGAGATCGAGGCCAACGCACGCACCTACGAGGGCCAGGTCTTCAAGATCCTCGATCGCGAGCGCACCCTCATCGACTTCAACTCCCGCTGGCTGTCGCCGCTCACGGCGGCGGACGTGGTGCGGCTCGCGGCCCACTACACCGTGGCGCGCATGCTCGAGCGCGATGACTTCGCCAGGCGCTACAAGGCCGGCCAGCCGATCTCGATCCACGAGTTTCTCTACCCGCTCGCGCAGGGCTACGACTCGGTGGCGATGCGCGCCGACGTCGAGCTGGGTGGCACCGATCAGAAGTTCAACCTGCTGGTCGGGCGCTCGCTGCAGGAGGACTACGGCCAGGAGCGCCAGGTGGTGATGACGATGCCGCTGCTCGAAGGGACCGACGGCGTCAACAAGATGTCGAAGTCCCTGGGCAACTACATCGGCATCACGGAGGATCCCGACAGCATGTTCGGCAAGGTGATGTCGATTTCCGACACGCTCATGTGGCGCTACTACGAGCTGCTGTCTTTCCGCCCGCTGGCCGAGGTCGCCACCCTCAGGCGCCAGGCGCAGGAGGGCCGCAACCCCCGCGACATCAAGCTCGAGCTCGCCAGCGAGCTGGTCGCGCGCTTCCACGATGCGGCGGCCGCGGCGCGCGCGCAGAGCAATTTCATGGCGCGCGTCAGCGAGAAGGCGGTGCCGCAGGACCTGCCCGTGAAGGTGATTGCCATCGAGGGGCCGGGGCTGCGCATCGCCAATCTCCTCAAGGAGGCGGGACTGGCGGCCAGCACCTCGGAAGCGAACCGTAAGATCGACGAGGGAGCGGTCAAGATCGACGGCGCGCGGGTGAGCGATCGGGGGCTCACTCTCAAGGCCGGTGCCGAGCATGTGTTCCAGCTCGGGGCCAGGCGCTTTGCCCGGGTGAGGCTCGAGGCCAAATCCTGAGAGAGTGTCCCGCGGGCGGGGCTCCTGTGACGGGGCTCTCAGGGACGGGGGCGGGAGCTGGGCTTTGGCAGGCCCGGGAAGGGCGTGAGCCGGGTCAGGCCATTGTGCGGGCTGGCTGAGCCGCCCAGCTCAAGCCGCTGCCCGCGCTCTGAGGCACGGACCGAGGCCCTTCCCCCCCTGAAAAGGGGTCCGGGCAGATGACAGTGCGTTGACAAGGCCCTTTGGGGGGCTATACTGCGCGCCCCTCGCAGCCTCGGCCGGCAAAGCGGTCCGGGGCGGCGAGTCTGTGGGTGATTACTTATTTAACGGGGTATGGCCGCTGGCTATACTGCCGGCCCCTTTTCCCGAAGCCGCAAGCGCTCTCGGGTGCTCTTTAAAAGTTTGGCAGGTAATTTGTGTGGGGACTCGCGTCGATGTGCCTTTGGCGCAAAAGACCGAGTGACCAAAGATGTCCAGCAGTAGTTGGAGCCATTTTTGGATTTACTCTTCGATGTTGATTCTCAAAATCTTCAAGTGAAGAGTTTGATCCTGGCTCAGATTGAACGCTGGCGGCGTGCCTAACACATGCAAGTCGAGCGGCAGCGCGGGAGCAATCCTGGCGGCGAGCGGCGGACGGGTGAGCAATGCTTGGGAATCTGCCCATCAGTGGGGGACAACCCGGGGAAACTCGGGCTAATACCGCATACGTTCTGAGGAAGAAAGCAGGGGATCGCAAGACCTTGCGCTGATGGATGAGCCCAAGTCGGATTAGCTAGTTGGTGAGGTAACGGCTCACCAAGGCGACGATCCGTAGCTGGTCTGAGAGGACGACCAGCCACACCGGAACTGAGACACGGTCCGGACTCCTACGGGAGGCAGCAGTGGGGAATATTGGACAATGGGCGAAAGCCTGATCCAGCAATACCGCGTGTGTGAAGAAGGCCTGAGGGTTGTAAAGCACTTTCAATGGGAAGGAAAAAAGCCTGGTTAATACCCGGGTTCTTGACATTACCTATAGAAGAAGCACCGGCTAACTCCGTGCCAGCAGCCGCGGTAATACGGAGGGTGCAAGCGTTAATCGGAATTACTGGGCGTAAAGCGTGCGTAGGCGGCTTGTTAAGTCAGATGTGAAAGCCCTGGGCTCAACCTGGGAACTGCATTTGAAACTGGCAAGCTAGAGTTTAAGAGAGGTAAGTGGAATTTCAGGTGTAGCGGTGAAATGCGTAGAGATCTGAAGGAACACCAGTGGCGAAGGCGACTTACTGGCTTAAAACTGACGCTCAGGTACGAAAGCGTGGGTAGCAAACAGGATTAGATACCCTGGTAGTCCACGCCGTAAACGATGTCAACTAGCCGTTGGCTCTCTATAGAGAGTTAGTGGCGCAGCTAACGCATTAAGTTGACCGCCTGGGGAGTACGGCCGCAAGGTTAAAACTCAAAGGAATTGACGGGGGCCCGCACAAGCGGTGGAGCATGTGGTTTAATTCGATGCAACGCGAAGAACCTTACCTACCCTTGACATCCAGAGAATTCGCTAGAGATAGCTTAGTGCCTTCGGGAACGCGAACACAGGTGCTGCATGGCTGTCGTCAGCTCGTGTCGTGAGATGTTGGGTTAAGTCCCGTAACGAGCGCAACCCTTATCCTTAGTTGCCAGCGGGTAATGCCGGGAACTCTAGGGAGACTGCCGGTGATAAACCGGAGGAAGGTGGGGACGACGTCAAGTCATCATGGCCCTTATGGGTAGGGCTACACACGTGCTACAATGGCCGGTACAGAGGGCTGCAAACTCGCGAGAGTAAGCTAATCCCAAAAAGCCGGTCCTAGTCCGGATTGCAGTCTGCAACTCGACTGCATGAAGTCGGAATCGCTAGTAATCGCGGATCAGAATGCCGCGGTGAATACGTTCCCGGGCCTTGTACACACCGCCCGTCACACCATGGGAGTGGGTTGCAAAAGAAGTAGGTAGTTTAACCTTCGGGAGGGCGCTTACCACTTTGTGATTCATGACTGGGGTGAAGTCGTAACAAGGTAGCCCTAGGGGAACCTGGGGCTGGATCACCTCCTTACAAAGACAGGACACTGTCATACGTACTCACAACAAATTATTTCGATTAAACGACGCACCTGGGTCTGTAGCTCAGTTGGTTAGAGCGCACCCCTGATAAGGGTGAGGTCGGAGGTTCAAATCCTCCCAGACCCACCAACGCATAAAAGGCGACGTGAGGCTGAGACGGTTAATCCGGCTCAACAGTACAGAGTCTAAATCTGTTTGGGGCCATAGCTCAGCTGGGAGAGCGCCTGCCTTGCACGCAGGAGGTCAGGAGTTCGATCCTCCTTGGCTCCACCATTCCTACCGAATGGGGAAAGGCAATACTCAAGGTCGTCACCGGTCTCAATGTTATCCGGTTTACTCGCATCGCGAGAAGACTCGATACCATTGATGCTTGCATCAATAGCTCTTTAACAATATGGAAATCTGTAACAAGCTGTAAAGATCTGAAAAGATCAATACAAAACGCATAATTGAGATCTCTCAATTGTGTCGTTCTCAAGCAATACATCAGCGAACATGTCAGCGACACATAAACCAAAATACAGACGTATTCGGGTTATATGGTCAAGTGAATAAGCGCATACGGTGGATGCCTAGGCAGTAAGAGGCGATGAAGGACGTTGTAGCATGCGAAAAGCTTTGGGGAGTTTGCAAACAAACTGTGATCCAGAGATGTCCGAATGGGGAAACCCGGCCAACATAAGTTGGTCATCCTGCACTGAATACATAGGTGCTGGAAGCGAACCCGGAGAACTGAAACATCTAAGTACCCGGAGGAAAAGAAATCAACCGAGATTCCCTAAGTAGTGGCGAGCGAACGGGGACTAGCCCTTAAGCTAGAAAGTTGTTAGTGGAACGGTCTGGAAAGTCCGGCGATACAGGGTGATAGCCCCGTACACGAAAATGACTCTTTAGTGAAATCGAGTAGGTCGGAGCACGTGAAACTTTGACTGAATATGGGGGGACCATCCTCCAAGGCTAAATACTCCTTACTGACCGATAGTGAACTAGTACCGTGAGGGAAAGGCGAAAAGAACCGTGGTGAACGGAGTGAAATAGAACCTGAAACCGTATGCGTACAAGCAGTGGGAGCCCCCTCGTGGGGTGACTGCGTACCTTTTGTATAATGGGTCAGCGACTTACATTTTGTGGCAAGCTTAACCGAATAGGGGAGGCGTAGCGAAAGCGAGTCTTAATAGGGCGTTTAGTCGCAAGGTGTAGACCCGAAACCGGGCGATCTATCCATGACCAGGTTGAAGGTCAGGTAATACTGACTGGAGGACCGAACCCACTCCCGTTGAAAAGGTAGGGGATGAGTTGTGGATCGGAGTGAAAGGCTAATCAAGCTCGGAGATAGCTGGTTCTCCTCGAAAGCTATTTAGGTAGCGCCTCGTGTATCACTGCTGGGGGTAGAGCACTGTTTCGGCTAGGGGGTCATCCCGACTTACCAACCCGATGCAAACTCCGAATACCAGCAAGTGCCAGCACGGGAGACACACGGCGGGTGATAAGGTCCGTCGTGAAAAGGGAAACAGCCCAGACCGTCAGCTAAGGTCCCCAAATCTATGCTCAGTGGGAAACGATGTGGAAAGGCACAGACAGCCAGGAGGTTGGCTTAGAAGCAGCCACCCTTTAAAGAAAGCGTAATAGCTCACTGGTCGAGTCGGTCTGCGCGGAAGATTTACCGGGGCTAAGCATAGTACCGAAGCTACGGATTTACGCGTAAGCGTGAGTGGTAGAGGAGCGTTCCGTACGCCTGCGAAGGTCGATTGAGAAGTCGGCTGGAGGTATCGGAAGTGCGAATGCTGACATAAGTAACGATAATGAGGGTGAAAAACCCTCACGCCGAAAACCCAAGGTTTCCTGCGCAACGTTAATCGACGCAGGGTTAGTCGGCACCTAAGGCGAGGCTGAAAAGCGTAGTCGATGGAAAACAGGTTAATATTCCTGTACTAGTGGTAACTGCGATGGGGTGACGGAGAAGGCTATATCAGCGGTCGGTTGGAAGTGGCCGTTTAAGCAAGTAGGCATGAATCTTAGGCAAATCCGGGATTCTTTATGCTGAGATGTGATGACGAGCAAATCGCAAGATGCGCGAAGTGATAGATGCCATGCTTCCAAGAAAAACCTCTAAGCTTCAGGTTATCAGTAGCCGTACCCTAAACCGACACAGGTGGGTGGGATGAAAATTCTAAGGCGCTTGAGAGAACTCGGCTGAAGGAACTAGGCAAAATGACACCGTAACTTCGGGATAAGGTGTGCCTTAAGTCAGTGAAGTCCCATGCGGATGGAGCTAAAAGAGGTAGCATAAAATAGGTGGCTGCGACTGTTT
>DASPRP010000015.1:0-138342 GCA_035624385.1 Steroidobacteraceae bacterium
CCTAGGCCGGGCGCCGCACGAAGGTCACGTAGCCCGCCAGGAACTGTCTGAGCTGCTCCTCGACGCCCGCGTCCTTGAGGTTGCCGGCCTCGTCGAACACCGTGGCGGCGCGCGACACCTGCAGCCGTCCGCCGGTCCAGAACTGCGTACCGAGCGTGCGCAGCACCGGCAGCCAGGCCGCCTGGGCGAGGATCGTGCCGAAGCCGCCGGGCGAGGCGCCGATTACCGCGAACGGCCTGGCTGCAAACACGCGCTTGACGTCCGAGTTCGGGCGCGACAGCCAGTCGATCGCGTTCTTGAACACGCCCGGAATGCCGTTGTTGTACTCCGGGGTCACGAGCAGCACGCCCGCGGCGGCCACCACCGCCTCTTTCAGCGTGCTGACGGCGGCGGGGATCCCCTGGGCCTCGACGTCGCCGTCGTAGAGCGGAATGCCGCGGATGCTCGCGACCTCGAGCGTCGCCTCCTGCGGCATCAGGCGTGTCGCGGCGCGCAGCAACGCCGAGTTGTGGGAGGCGCGGCGTAGGCTACCCGAGATTCCCAGCAGCTTGAGCATGAGGCTTCAGCTCCCCGGCTTCGCCGCGATGCGCCGGTAGGCCTCGCGGAACGGGATGCTCTCCCGCACCGCCAGGCGGTTGGCTTCCTCGGCGGCGTTGATCGCCGGATCGAGCTTGATCGCCTCGCGGTTGAAGCGCATGGCGCCGATGGCCGGTGGCAGGATGGCGAGCGTCGCGAGTGCCAGATCGATGCCGCGGAACAGGGGGACTTTCAGCAGCTGCAGATCGCGGCTGTAGCCCGAGGGGAGCTTGGCGCATATCCCGAGCGCCTCGAGGAGACAGCCCTGCGCGGTGGCCGAGCGGCCGCGGATCAGCTCGAACACGTCGGGGTTTCTCTTCTGCGGCATGATCGAGGAGCCGGTCGTGAAAGCCTCCGGCAGCGTCACGAAGCCGAACTCCCGGGTGGTGAACAGCAGCACGTCGGCGGCGAAGCGGCCGAGGTCCTGCATGAGGAGCGTGATCTCGAAGAGCAGCTGCGCCTCCGCCTTGCCGCGCGAGAGCTGCACGGCGGTGACCGGCTCCTGCACCGAGGCGAAGCCGAGCGCCGCGCGCGTAGCCTCGCGGTCGATGGTCAACCCGGGCGTGCCGTAGCCGGCCGCGGATCCGAGCGGACTGCGCGAGATGCGCCCTGCGACCTCCACGAGGCCCCGCGCGTCATCGCGGAGCTCGGCGGCGAAGCCCCCGGCCCAGAGCGGCACCGAGCTCGGCATGGCCTGCTGCATGTGCGTGTAGCCGGGCAGCGGGGTGCCGCCCTCGCGAACGCCGAGCTCATCGAGCGCCTCCGCCACCTGGAGCGCGCCGCTCTCCAGGTCCTCGATGGTCTCGCGCAGGTACAGGCGGATGGCGGTGAGCACCTGGTCGTTGCGCGAGCGTCCGAGATGAATGCGGGCCCCGGCGGCGCCGATGCGCTCGGTGAGGCGCCGCTCGAGCGCCGTCTGACCGTCCTCGTCCTGGAGCTCGACATGCCAGAGGCCGCGGGCGTGCTCGCCGGCGAGGCCCTGCAAGCCGTCGCGGATCGCGTCGAGGTCGGTGAGCGAGAGCAGCCCTTGCGCATTCAGCATCTCCGCATGCGCGATCGAGGCGCGCACGTCGTAGGCCACCAGGCGCTCGTCGAGCGCGTAATCCTCGCCGGCCGTGTAGCGCAGCACCCGCTCATCGAGCGGCTCGCCCTTGTCCCACAGGCGCGTCATGGCAGCGTGCCCTGCTGCTCGGCGGGGGTGAGCGCGTTGACGTCGGCGACGATGAGCGTGCCGGTGCCCTCGTTGGTGAACACCTCGCCGAGTATGCCCTCGGGGGCACGGTACGACACCACGTGCACGCGGCGGACGCCGCCGCGGATCGCATCCTCGATGGCCTTGGCCTTCGGCAGCATGCCGTCGGCGATCTGGCCCGATTCGCGCAGGCGTTTCAGGCCCGCGAGGTCCGTATAGGAAATGAGTGAGCCGGGATCGCTGACGCTGCCGAGGATCCCGGGCGTGGCGGTGCACAGGATGAGCTTCTCCGCGCCCAGGGCGGCGCCGATCGCCGCGGCCACGGTGTCGGCATTGATGTTGAGAAGCGTGCCGCTCTCATCCGCCGACAGCGGGCTCACCACCGGCATGAGCCCGTTGTCGAGCAGCTTCCTCAACACCGTGGTGTCGACCGCGTCGATGTCGCCGACGTAGCCGAAATCCACCGGGGCGCCATCGGCGCTCAAGCGGACCGGGGGGCGCTTGTGGGCGCGCACCAGGCCCGCGTCCACGCCGCTGATGCCGACCGCGTCGACGTTGAGATCGCGGCACATGGCGAGCACGCGGGTGTTGATCAGGCCGTTGAGCACCATGGTCGTCACGTCGATCGAGCGCTGATCGGTCACGCGGCGGCCCTCCACCATCTGCGTCGGCACGCCCAGCGCCGCCGAGAGCTCGGTGAGCTGCGGCCCGCCGCCGTGCACCAGCACCACGCGCACGCCGAAGTAATGGAGGATGCCGATCTGCTCGACCAGGGAGCGGGTGGAGTCGGCGTCGGCGAAGACTCCGCCACCCGCCTTCACGACGAAGGTCTTGCCCTTGTACATGCGGATGTAGGGTGCGGCGCTCTTGAGCGCGCGGATCGCGAGAGTCTGGTCGCCTCGGTGCATCATCATGGTTGCGGCCTTCTGGGGAGACGTTCAGGACCCGAGCAGCTGGTGGAGCACGGCGGTCTGCACGCTCAGGCGATTGGCGGCCTCGCGCTGCACGACGCTGCGCGGGCCGTCGAGCACCTCGTCGGCGATCGCGCTATTGCGCCGCACCGGCAGGCAGTGCATCACGCGGCAGTCGCGCGCGGTGCGCGCGAACCAGTCATTGCGCACGCACCAGCCGGTGAGCGTGGCGCGCAGCCGTGCATCGCCCGCCGCGTCGCCGTAGCAGTCGGTCGCGCCCCACTCCTTGACGTAGAGGATGTCGGCGCCCTCGAGCGCCTCGTCGCGCAAGGGGGTCTCGCGCAGCGAGCCGCCGGCGGCGGCGGCCGCCCGGCGCGCGCGCTCCATGACCGGCGCGGGAAGCGCGAAGCCTTCCGGGCGCAGCACGATCACCTCCATGCCGCGCAACGCAGCCATGTGCAGTGCCGCGGCCGGCACCGCCAGCGGTAGGGCGCGCGGATGCCAGGCCCAGGAGAGCACGAAGCGCCCGGCGCGCGGCACCGCGAGGTCGTCCATCGTCTTCCAGTCGGCGAGCGCCTGGCAGGGGTGGTTGAGTGCGGACTCGAGATTCACCAGCGGCTTGGTCGTGAGCTCCGCCATGCTGTTGAAGGCCGTCTCGGCGAGATCGGCGGCGAGGTCGCGTCCCTCGGCGAACACGCGGATGCCGAGCGCGTCGCAGTAGGAGGCGAGTGCGGGGATCGCCTCGCGTACGTGCTCGGCCGCGGCGCCGTCCATCACCACGCCGGGCCGCGTCTCGAGCAGCCAGCTGCCGTGTCCCGGGTTGATGACGAAGGAGGTGCCGCCGAGGCGCGCCATCGCCGCCTGGAACGAGGCGAGCGTGCGCAGCGAGGGATTGAGGAACAGGAGTCCGAGGATCTTGCCGGCGAGCGCGCGCGGCTCCGGTTGCCGCTCGAGGCGCCGGGCGAGCTCGAGGAGCGACAGCAGCTCCTCGCGGCTGAAGTCGCCGAGGTCGATGAAGCGCCTCATGGCTCGAGGTCCTTGAGCGCATCGCGCAGCAGGTCGACGTGCTCCTCCTCGAGGATGTAGGGCGGCAGCAGCCGCAGCACCTGCGGGTCGTTCGAGGTGCCGGTGAGAATGCCGCATTCGAGGAGCTCGGCCTGGATCTGCCTCGCGGGCCGCGTGGTGCGCAGCCCGACCAGGAGGCCCTCGCCCTGGGCAGCCGTCACCGGACCCAGCACGCAGGTGCGGCGGATGTAGGCACCCAAGCGCCGCACGCGCTCGAGCAGACGCTGCTCGCGGATGGCGGCGAGCACGGCGTTCACCGCCGCGCACGCCATGGGTCCGCCGCCGAAGGTGGTGCCGAGCGCCTCCGTTCTGAGCGAGGCCGACACCAGCGGCGACATCAGCAGAGCCGCGACCGGGAAGCCGTTGCCGAGCGCCTTGGCGGTGGTGAGCATGTCGGGCCGCACGCCGTAGAGGTTGGCGGCGAAAGGCTCGCCGGTGCGGCCCATGCCACACTGCACCTCGTCGAAGATCAGCAGCGCGCCGACCTCGTCACAGCGCGCGCGCAGCGCCGCGAGGAACGGCGCACCGAGAGCCACCGCGCCGGCGAGGCCCTGCACCGGCTCGACGATCACCGCCGCGGTATCGGTGGTGACGTGCCCGGCGATGGCGCCCGGTGCGGTGCGCGGAATGAAGCTCACGTCGAACGGGGTGCGCGGAAAACCGTACCACTTGAGTTTCGCGCCCCAGGTGACGGCGCCTGCGGCCGCGGTGCGCCCGTGGAAGCCGCCCTCGACGGCGGCGACGTGCGCCCGGCCCGTCATGCGCAGCGCCACCTTGAGCGCGTTCTCGTTCGCTTCGGCGCCGCTGTTGACGAAGAAGACGCTCCCGAAGGGCAGCTTCGAGAAGCGCACCAGGCGGCGCGCCGCCCTGACGCGCACCTGCATGGCCACCGCATTGCTCTGGAACTGGCAGGCCTGCGCCTGGGCAGTGAGCGCCGCCGTCCACTCGGGGTGTGCATAGCCTAAGCCCGCAACCGCGTGACCGCCGTAGAGATCGAGCAACCGCTCACCGCGGGTGTTCATCAGCCACACGCCCTGACCCGAGGCGATCTCGACCGGGTACTGCGCAAACACCTGCGCCTGGAAGTCGCGCGTGGGCGGCTTCACCGCCTTGCGGGTGCCGCTCGCCGTGGCCGTCGCGGCCTGAGGTCTCTTGGGCATGGCGGGCGCCTTTCAGGTCCACCCCGGTGCCGGCTGGGTGAGGCCCGCGGTCTCGGGCAGTCCCAGCATCCGGTTCATCCATTGCACGGCGCCGCCCGCGGCTCCCTTCACCAGATTGTCGATCGCGCACATGACGGCGATCGTACGGCCGTTGGCGGCCGCCGTGAGGTGCGCATAGTTGCTGGCCGCCACTTCCTTCACATGGGCAGCGCGCTCGCTGACGCGCACGAAGGGGGCGCGCGCGTAGTACTCAGCGAGCGCCCCGCGCGCTTGCGTCGTGTCGAGCGCGCGCCTCAGGCGCGCCTGTACCGTGACGTGGATGCCGCGCGCGAACGGACCCGAGTGCGGCACGAAGGCGAGCTCCGCCTCGACCCCGGTCGCCGCGCGCGCGCAGGCGACGATCTCGGGCGCGTGCCGGTGCGTGAGCGCGTTATAGCCATAGAGGTCGCCGTGACGCAGCGGATGGTGCGTGCCTTCGACGGGCTTGCGGCCCGCGCCGGTGCTGCCGGTGACGCCGCTCGCGAACAGCGACGGCTCCACGAGCCCGAGTGCGAGCAGCGGCACCGAGGCGAGCAGCACCGCGGTGGCGAAGCAGCCGGGATGGCCGACGTGGGGAGTGGCGAGGTCCTCGAGATGCTCGGGCAGCGCGCAGGTGAAGTCCTTGAGGCGGCCTTGAGCCGCGTGCGCCTGGCCGTAGACCCTGGCGTAGGCCTCCGCCGAGGAGTAACGGAAGTCGGCCGAGATATCCACCACCCGCGCGTCCGTGCCCGCGCGGGCAGTCTCGCTCAGCAGCGCGTCGATGAGGCCGGCGGAGGCGCCGTGGGGCGCCGCGGAGAACACCGCCGACAGCGGCGTCTCGGCGACGAGCTTCGTGACCTCGCCGAGCGCGCGAAAGCGCGTCTGCGGATAGGCGGACACGAGGTGCGGGAACGCCGCCGCCACCGGCTCGCCGGGCGAGCCCTCGGACATCACGGCGAGGAGCTCGAGGTTCGGGTGTCCGGCGATGAGGCGCAGCAGCTCGCCGGCGACGTAGCCGGTTCCGCCCAATACCACCGCGGGGGTGCGCAACGCGCTCATGCGGCCGCCGCCGCCGCGAGCCCGAGCGCCTCGATCACGCGGTCGCCGAGCGCGGCCGCCGAGCTGATGGCGTTGCAGGCCGGCACGCCCATCTGCCTGGTGATGATCTCGACCCCCACCTGATTGTCGGTGCAGGGCCCGGTCACCACGCAGGGCTCTATATGGAAGCGCTCGCGCAGCAGCTTCACCCCGCCCCAGGCCGCCACCGGATCGTTGGCCGACAGCACCACCCCGGTGAGCGCGCTACGGATGTCGGGACACTCGAGGATGGCGTCCACGCCGTAGGTGCCGAGGATGCCGTCGCCGAGCTCGAACACCAGCACATCCGGCTTGCCCGCGGCGAGCTCCGTCAGCATGGTGCGCGTGAGCGGCGGGCCGTTGGCGCGCGTGGTGGTCACGACCCCGAGGTCGGTGAAGATGGCGCAGCGCCTGGCGCCCGCGTCCTCCATCGCGAGGATGTCGCGCCTCAGGGACACCCCGGTCGCCTTGAAGGCATCCACCGTGAGCCCGCGGTGGCGCATGCGGGCGATGATGGCGCAGGCGGCGGCCGTCTTGCCGGCTTCCATGCAGCTGCCGGCAATGGCCACGACCGGCACGCCGCGCGCCTCGAGCGCCGCATTCGCATCGAGCCGCTGGTAGCCGGCGCGGGCCGGCACGCCGATGCGCTCGCCGAGATAGGGGAAGTTGAGGGCCACGCCGAGCACGCGGCAGTCGAAGGGTTTGCCCTTCTCGGGGTTGATCGAGTCACACACCCCGAGCACGCCGCCGATGTTGAGCATCTGGACGATGTCGCCCGGCTTGAGCGACTCGGGCACGTGCCCGGAATAGCCGAACAGCGCCTGGCGGTGACCGAGGGCGCCGGCGACGATGTCGCCCTTGCCCACCTTGGCCATGCGGCCGCTCACGAGCTCGAGCGTGTTGTAGGTCGACTTGTTGTTGAGCACCTCGACCACGATCACGACGCCTTCCTCCGCGGGGATATCCGCGGAGATGCGCACTTCGTGCGACAGGCCGCAGGCCTGGGTGACGGAGGCGAGCTTGTCGACGATGACGCTGCGCATGCTCACCATCTCAGCGCTCCCCTGCCGCCGCGGTGTGCGCCCCGGCGCGCGTATAGAACACGCCCGGGAGCGAGACGATGCGCGAGAAGCCGAGCGCGTCCGCGGCCGACCACTCGCCGGCCGCCTCGCCGTAGACGCCGCGCGAGGCGGCCATGAGCGAGTAGGGGGACGCGACTCCCTCGATGAAGAGATTGCCGGTCTGGAGCTTGCAATGGACCTCGCCGGTCACGCGCTGCTGCGAAGAGAGGAGCAGTGCCTCGATGTCGCGGCACACCGGATCGAGCAGCTGGCCTTCGTGCACCAGATCCCCGTAAGGCGCCGCCAGGAGCTCCTTGATGCGCTGCTGTCGGCCAGTGAGCGTGAGCTTCTCGAGCTCGCGGTGTGCCGTGAGCAGCACCTCGGCCGCCGGCGCCTCGAATGCCACCCGCCCCTTGGTGCCGATGATGGTGTCGCCGAGATGAATGCCGCGGCCGATGCCGAAGGGCGCGGCGAGCGCCTCGAGCTTCTCGATGATCTCGACCGGCGGAGCTGCCCGGCCATCGAGTGCGACCGGCCGTCCCGCGGCGAAGGCCAGCACGTGTCGCTCGGCGGCGCGCGGCTGCGCGAAGGCGCCGCGCGTCAGCAGCCAGGCGTCCTCGGGGATGCTGCCGTCCGAGGTGAGCGTCTCCTTGCCGCCGATGGTGACGCCCCACAGTCCCCGGTTCACCGAGTAGGCAGCGCCGCTCGGCGGCACCGGCAGGCTTCGCGCCTTGAGGTAGTCGAGCTCCTCCTGACGCTTGAAGGCCCGGTCGCGCACCGGGGCGAGCACCGCGAGGTCGGGCGCCAGCGTGCGCAGCGCGACCTCGAAGCGAACCTGATCGTTCCCGGCCGCGGTGCAGCCGTGCGCGACCGTGTCGGTCTTGAGCTCGCGCGCCATGCGGGCGATGGTCTGGGCCTGCATGACGCGCTCGGCGCCGACGCACAGGGGGTAGAGCTGTCCGCGCCGCACGTTGCCCATGATGAGAAAGCGCAGCACCTGCTCGAAATAGTCGGCGCGCGCGTCGATCTGGTGGTGCGCCACGGCGCCGAGCGCCCGGGAGCGCCCGGCGAGCGCACGCGCCGCCGCTGCGTCGATACCGCCGGTATCGACCGTCACGGTAATCACCGGCCGGCGGTAGGTCTCCCCGATCCAGGGCACCAGGAACGAGGTGTCGAGACCGCCGGAGTAGGCGAGGACGATGGGCGTGGTGCCCGCGCCGGGGGCGCTGCCTGAGCTTTTCGACATGGATCAGATCCTGAAAAGGGCGTGCAGGCGGGCGGTGAGCGCGTCCTGCGCGCGTGCGTTGGCGGTCGCTATGAAGATGGTGTCGTCGCCGGAGATGGTGCCGGCGACCTCGGGCCACTCGGCCTTGTCGATCGCCACGGCGACTGACTGCGCCGCGCCGATGGTGGTGCGCAGCACCGTGATCGAGGGACCCGCGCGGCGCAATCCGCGCACGAACTGCGCGAGCGTGGCGAAATCGCCGTTGGCGCGCGTCAGCTCGTCCGGCGGCAGCACGTAGCGGCCGCTCGCCTTGAGCACGCCGAGGTCGCGCAGGTCGCGGCTGATCGAGGACTGGGTGACGTCGTGTCCCTCCTTCCTGAGGAGGCGCACCAGGTCCTGCTGCTTGCGCACCAGCCCGGCGCGCAGGATGCGCACGATGGCGGCGCGGCGCTCGAGTGGCTCGGTGTCGTTCAGCATGCGCGGGTGCTTCCATGCATAAAGATGCGCATATTCTGCATATTAATGCAGACGAGTCAAGGCCCGCTGAGCGGCGCGCCTGGCTGGCTACTTGCTGATGCTGTAGACGAGGTCGGCGCCGCGCGCCGTGCCGAGCTCGGTGCGCACCACCCAGTGGTCGCCGAGCGTATAGCGGATCTTGAGGGTGTTGAGCGTCTCGGTGAGGCTCACGCCGTAACTCACGTAGATGCGCGGCGAGAGATAGTAGCCGAGCACCAGCGAGGTCTCGTTGGCGAGCGGGTCGGTCTCGAGGCTCACGTCGGGAAGGCCGACGCGCGAGCCGATCTGCGCCGCGAGCAGTGCCGCGCCCTGGCCCAGAGCCGCGTTGCTCGCCGTCTGCGTTGCCTGGGTCGAGCCGCCCGAGAGGATCAGCGACACGATCTGCGACTGCGGCAGCGGCGGATCCGAGAAGAAGGACATGCGCGGCTGCAGCAGGGTGCCGCGCACGTTGACCCCCGCGGTCACGTCGGGGAATTCCTTGACGGCGCGCAGGTCGATGCCCGGATTGTCGATCGGGCCGCCGGTGAAGATGAGCCGGCCGCGCTGAATGTCGAGCTTGCGCGCGTAGGCGAGATACTTGCCGTCCGCCACCGACAGCTCCCCGGTCGCGCGCGTGATGGCGTCGTAGCCGCTCCTGATGGTGACGCTGCCGGTGAGGCGGCCGGTCAGCCCCGAGGTGTCGACCGAGACCTTCTCGCCGAGGGTGAGGGTGATGGTGCTCATCACCTCGAAGCGCTCAGCAGGGCTCGGCGCCTCGCGGCCGAGGACCACCTCGTCGGGCGAGGCGCGCACCGCGTTGGTGATGTCCTTGGGCTGGATCCTCGCGTACGGCACGGCGACCATACCGGTCACCTCGATGCGTCGGCCCTGAACGTCGAAGCTCAGGTTCGGCGAGGCATCGATCTGCGCCTCGGGGGTGTCGGCCACGCGCAGGTTGCTGCCTTCGAGATGCAGCTTGCCGTAGGGCAGGAGGTTGCGCCACTCGAGGTGACCGTTCGCGGTGGCGCTGCCGGCGCCGGCCCGCGCGTTGCCGCTGAAATCCAGGCCGCCGTCGTTGAGGTGCGCTTCGAGCGTCACCTGACGCAGCCCGAGGTTCACCTGGTAGAGATCGAGCTCGCCACCGCTGAGCTTCACCACGCCGTTCAGCTGCGGCGCGCCGAGGGTGCCGGCGAAGTTGACGTCGGCGTGCAGCTCGCCCGCGGTGCGGTCGATGTCGGGGAGGTAGAGCGACAGCAGGCCGAGCTCCGAGGTCTCGGCGTGCAGCGCGCCGGAGAGCGGCATGTCCTGCCAGCGCGCGCTGCTGCGCTGCGCATCCACGCGGGCGCGGATGGTGCCGACCTCGCCCTCCTCGAGGACGGCCGCCACGGTGATCTCGTCCGTCGTGACGCTCGCGGTCACGGTGCCGGAGCCGATGCGGGTGTGCTCGATCTTCTTGCTGAGCAGCCGGTGCGAGAGCACCGCATCGCTGAGCTGCGCGCGCAGCGTGCCGGTGACGGGAGCGGCGGCGCCGCCCGTCGCGCGCAGCAGCAGGTCGACCGTACCTTGGTACTGCACCGCGGGCGTCATGCCGGCGGTGAGCGCGCTCAAGGGCAGCTGGTTGCTCATGAGCGTGGCCGACCAGTGCTGCCGGCTCCAGTCGGCATCGGCGCACATGGCGCCCGGGGTGCCCGCGAGGCACAGCCATTCGACGCGGAAGCGCTGCGCGGAAACGGTGAGTCCCACGGGATGCTCGAGCGCGAGGTCGAGCGCGTCCTTGCCCTTCAGCGCCAGCGCTGTGAGCTGACCCTCGAATGCGCCGTGCGCGTAGGCGCCGCCCGCCTCGGCCGCGAGTGCCAGCCCCACGGCGTGTACATCCAGATGCGCATGGTAGTCCGCCGGGGGGCCGGTCGCCGTAAACGCCGCGCTCTGGATGGTGTGATCTGCGTAGCTCAGGTTGGTCAGACGCGCGTCGATCCTGCTGGCGCGCTGCGGGTCGGCCGCGCTGAAGTCGACGTCGGCGTCGAGGCGCTCGAGCCCGAGTCCCTGGTAACTGAGCCCGCTGCCGTGGGCGCTCGCCACGATCGCCGGCTCCGCGAGCGTGCCGCGCAGGATCCCGCTGGCGTTCAGCTGCCCGCGGCTGCCCGCTCCGAGCAGGCTCAGGTCCGAGCTCGCCAGCGTGAAGCGCAGGTCGAGCTGCTCGCCGGCGCGCCCGTCGAGCGCGAGACTCGTGCCGCCGAGAGCCACGCGCACCCGGTCGAAGCTCCAGGTGCCGCTCGTGCGGCTGACTGCGCCGCCGCCGCTCGCGCGCGCGCCGCGCAGCTTGCCGCTTAAGCTTGCGACCGAGACGCTCAGGTCGCCGCGCGGGTCGAAGCCGCGGCCGGAGGCCGTGACTGCCAGACTGACACTGCCCGGAAGGTCGGCGCGCAACGCCGCCGGGTTGATGCCGGTGAGCTGACCGGCGACCGACCAGCTCTGACGCGGCGCCCAGGCCACTGCGCCACTCACGCTGGCGTGGCCGTCGAGGAGGTCGAGCTCGGCGCGCTCGAAGGAGAAGGCGTCCTTGCCGAGCGTACCGCTGACATCCATGGCGCTGGCGGTGAGGTTCGCCGTGCTGGCCGACCCCTGCACGTGTACCCGGTAGGGCAGCAGTCCTTCGAGTGTGAAGGTGCCTGCGGCGCTTCGCATCGCGGGCTCGGCTCCCACGAGCGGCCAGCGGAAATCCTGCCAGCTGCCGCTCAGATCGAGCCGCGGGCCGTTCGGGACGATGGCGAAGGTGCCGGAGCCGGCCGCGTGGGCTCCCGAAGGATGGCGTGCCTCCATGTGCTTCGCCGTGAGTACCGAGTCGGCGAACGAGCCGTCGAATTCGGCGTCGAAAGCCCCGGCATGGAGCCCTGTCGGGTCGACCTTGCCGCGGCCGCTGAAGCCGTCGCCGTTCCAGGTGACCGCGAGGCGCGCCTTGATCGCGCCGAGAGGCCCCGATACGCCCCAGGCGCGCAGGTCGAAATTCTCGACGTTGGCGTTGCCGACGATGTGCCAGTGGCTGGTGAGGTCGAGCGCCTGGCCGGTGAAATCGGCGCGGAACGGGCTGAAGGCGTGCGCCGTCAGCTTCAGCGCGTTGAGGTCGCCCCTGGCTGATCCGTCGACGCGCCAGGCCGGCTGCCCGGCGGGGGCCCACGCGATGTGCCCCTCGGCCTCGATGCCGAGCGGATCCCGGGCGCGCAGCTCGCCGATCGCATCGACGCGCGCCTCGCCGAAATTGCCCTGCGCCTGGAAGAAGCGGATCGAGCGATGCCGCAGCACCGCGGCCCCGGTGATGTGGGTGGCCTCGAGACGCGCGCCGTTGTAGACCGTGAGCACCGCATCATCGACGGTGGTGTGCTCGGCGCTGATCAGCAGCCAGCGCGGCAGGAACACGGGCGGGGAAGGCGGCACCTGCCGGGTGCGCTGCTTCACCTCGATGAGCGCGCTGTGTACCGTGGCATCGGGTGAGCGGATGGTCTGCAGCAGCAGCGGCGCGAGCGCCACACGGCCGTCTATCCCTTCGAACCTGAGGTGCACCAGCTCGTGGTCGATCTCGACGCGGTCGGCGTGCAGCCCGCGCGCGATCGTGCCGGTGACGCCCGTGATGGTGAGGCGCACGGCTCCCGGGCCCGAGCCGAAGCGCTCCGGGATGTGCCGGATCAGGAACTGCAGCCCCGATTCGGTGAACACCGCGGCGCCGATGATCGCGGCCGGCACCACCACGACCACCAGGACCAGGAGGCAGGCAGTCACGAGGATCAGCAGGCGGCGCACGGCGGTCAGCCTCTCACAGCTTCGGCGAGAAGTTGATGTGCAGGCGCGGGCCCGAGCCTGGGGAGTTCAAGGGCTGTGCCACATCGACTCCGAGCGTCAGCACCGGCGTGCGGAAGCGTATGCCGATGCCTGCCGAATAGAAAAGGTGAGTGCTGCTGAAGCTGTTGAAGGCATTACCATAGTCGACGAAGGTCGCGACCCCTAAGTTCCGCGGCAGCTCGCGCACGACCTCCACCGTGCCGGTGATCATGTCCTTGCCGCCGACCTTGATGTAGCCGGCGACGCTCTGGCAGCTGCCGTCGGCGGTGCGCAGGAACTGGCCGTTCGGCCCGGTGGCGCACACCGGCTCGGTGGGCGAGAGCTCGTTGTAGTAGAAGCCGCGCACGCTGTTGTCGCCGCCGGCGAAGAAGCGGTAGATGGCCGGCAGGCTGGAGAAGCTCGACACCAGGCTCGCGCCCACCTCCTCGCGCAGCAGCAGGTGCCAGGGGCCGCCCAGGCGAAAGACGTTCTCGAGCTCCATGTGAGCCTGGATGAAGTCCGAGTCCGAGCCGAGCGCCGAGTGGGAGCCGCGGATCTCGGCGACGAACGGGTACTGGAACAGCGGCTCGCCGAGATAGTCCTTCGGCACCGAGGCGAGATCGAGCTCCGGCACCAGCAGCCGGTCGGTGGTGGTGCCGTTCAGGTCCTCGCTGGTGGTGCGCACGGCGTTCAGCTTCCACACCGTCTGCCAGCCGCCCAACCAGCCGCCCTTGACCGAAGTGAAGCTCGGCCCGATCGACTGGGTATAGGCAGTCACGTCGGCGAGCGTCTGCTGCTCGATGGAGGCGTTGAGCGCGAAATGCTCGAGCGCCGGGTCGCCCACCGGGAAGATGTAGCTGCTGCGCACCGCGTAGCGCGTGACCTTGGCGAACTGCAGCGTGAGGTTGAAGCTCTGGCCGCTCGAGTTGATGCGGTGGTCCTCGAAGCCGAGCGTCGCACGCACGCCGGTGTCGGTGGCGTAGCCGGCGCCGAAGGAGTAGCGGTGGCGGCGGTTGGGATCGGCGCGGATCGCGACCGCCACGCGGTGCGTAGCCGGGTCCGGCGTGCCTGGCTGCACCTCGAGGTTGGTGAAGTACTGCGCGTCATCGAGCGCGAACTGGGTGCGCAGCACCTGCGTCAGGTCGAAGGGGTCACCCTCGTGGTAGCGCAGGTAGCGCCGCACCAGACTCTCCTTGACGACCTCCTGGGTGATCGTGGTGGGGCCGAAGCGGTAGCGATCGCCGGTCTCGAGCTCGAGCGCGATGCTCGAGGTGTAGTTGGGCGGATCGACCAGCAGCTCGTTGCGCGTGAGCTTGGCGTCGAAGTAGCCGTAGGTGGCGGCGGTGCGCTGCAGGTCAGACTTGATCGTCTCGTAAGCACCCTGGTTGAGACGCTCGCCGCTCCTCAGGGGCAGATGCTCGAGGATGCGCCTGAAGAGCGGATCGGTCTCGCCGGGCCCGGTCACCTTCACCTCGATGCTGGTGACCAGCACCGGCCTCCCCGGCTTGATGTCGATCAGCACCCGCCAGTCGCCCTTGCCGAGATCGGTGACGGTGGAGCTCACCTGCGGCTCGTAGTAGCCGAAGGGGCGCAGCGCCTCCTGAACCTCGCGTTCGACCCGGTTGTGCAGCCGCTCGATCATGTCGGCGTTCAGATCGACGGCACCCTTCTTGTAGCGCTCGAAGCTCAGGTAGGCGAGCACGTTGGTGCGCAGCGTCTCAGGGACTCCGCGGATCTCGACGTTGACGCCGGCGGCAGGCGCGGGCGGCGCGGCGAGCGTGCCGAGGAGCGCAGCGGCGAGCAGGCGCACGCCGGGCGCCGGGCGTCGCCGGAGCCGTCGGCGAGCCCGGGGCATACTGGAGCGCTGCGCCATCTCGACGTGCGGTCAGAAAAATTCAAAGGATTCTAGAGCCTCGCGAGCGCACCCGCTCGCCACTCTTTAAGTCTGAGCGCGCGTGCCGGGTGCCGGTTCCGCTCGGGTGTGAGTCACTTCAGGGCCACTCGCCGGGGCTCAGCCGGAATTGGCTTTCGCCCGCGGGCTCGCCCGCGGAGTCGAAGCGCCGCTCGGCGACAGAGAGACCGCCGCCCCGCTCGGCGAGCACCACGGTCGAGCAGCGCGTGCCGTAGGCCGGGTGCAGCACGAAGGGCGCCGACAGGATCCGCTCCCATTCGCGCGGCAGGCCGCCGGTCGGCAGCGCCCCGTCGCTCTCCGCCGCCTGCGTGCGGTCGGCGAGCAGCGCGAACAACTCATCGGCCGTGCCGTCTGCCTCGGCCAGCCAGCATTGAAAGCGCGCCTTGACGCGCAGCAGCTTCGGCCATGGCGTGTCGAGCAGCTCGTTCGAGAGGCCATAGACGCCGGCGGGGAGCTCGCGCGCGAACGGGAAGGCGCGGTTCGAGCCATACCAGAGCGAGCCGCTATCCGCGAGCAGCAGGTTGAAACCCGAATACTCCTCGGCCGCCGGCTCGAGCCGCTGGAAGAATTCGCGCGGACCGGCCGCGTCGCCGAGGTATCGCGGGACCAGGCCGCCGCGCGACGGCGCCGCCGGCTGCGGCAGTTGCAGCTCGCGGAAGTTGGTGACCACGCCGAAGCGGCGCGCCGCGTCGAGCCCGAGCCAGGTGCCCGCGGCGCGCAGGTCGCGCCCGGCGAGGATGCCGGAAGCCTCGGGCCACTTGGCGAGCGGCGCCGCGGGGCGCTCGTGATACTCGTCGCGGTTGGCGGCCACGACCAGGCGGTAGCGCGGATGCGCAGCCCAGGCGAGCACCAGCAGGCACACGGGCGCGCTACCCGCCTTCGAGCCAGGCCGAGATGAGGCGCCAGGAGATCGAGTGCGAGGGCGGCGCGAGTGCCTCGCCCGAGGTGAGCTGCGCGCGCGTGAACCAGCGGGCATCCTCGAGCTCGCCGCTGACGCGCACCGGGCTTCCGGGGGCGGCGCGCGCCTGAAAGCCGAGCATGAGCGAGGACGGGAACGGCCAGGGCTGCGAGGAGTCGTAGCGCGCCGCCGTGATGCGCACGCCGGTCTCCTCCTCGACCTCACGTGCTACCGCATCCTCGAGACTCTCGCCCGGCTCGACGAATCCGGCGATGGTCGAGTAGCGCCGCGGCGGCCAGCTCGCCTGGCGGCCGAGCAGCGCACGCTCGCCGTCGGAGACCAGCACGATGATCGCCGGGTCGATGCGCGGGAAGAACTCCTCGCCGCAGGCGTGGTTGCTGCAAGTGAGGCAATGGCCGGCGCGGCTCGGCGCCGTAGGCGCGCCGCACACGCCGCAGTGGTGCGTGCGGGTGCGCCATACGGCGAGCGCGCGCGCATAGGCGAGCAGTCCCGCCTCATCGGCCGGCAGCAGCGCCGACAGCGGCCGCAGCTCCTCGAAGCGCATGCCGGCGGGCGGCTCGGCGCCGGGCGCCGGCGGCAGACTGATCAGTACGCAGCGTGTGCCGCGGAACCAGCCGAGGAGCGTGAGGCTCGCGGCCGGCGCCGTGCGCACCAGTGGCTCGGCGCGCGTCAGCAGCGCTGCGTGCGGCGGGTCGCCGTGCAGCAGATGGGCGGTGCCGCGCGCCACCAGATACATGGTGGCCGGATCCGCCCAGGCGGCCGCGACCCATTCGGGGTCCTCGCGCGCCTCCACGCGACGCTCGAGGTACGGACCGGCGAAGAAGTTGGGTCGGGCGGGCTCCATGCGGGCCGTGCAGCGGCAGACGAGGCCGCGCATTCTATCAGTGTCGCGGCATCGTTCCCGGCAACGAAGCTGATGTCCGGCAAAGAGCGCCGCAGGCGACTCTTGCCCAATCAACTAATGTGAGCGTGCCGTCCCCGCGCACAGGTGGCAGCGCTGGTCACGCGCCGGGAAGCGCTCGGTCACGATGACGCAGCCGCAACCCGCGCAGGCGCCGAGGCGCAGCTGGTCGCCGCGGGTCAGCGCGGTGGCGAGGAACACCGCGTGCTCGAACGAGATCTGCGCGGCGGGAATGAGCGCGCGGTAAGCCTCGAACGCCTCGCACAGCAGCGCGCCGCGCATCAGTCCGGGCAGCGCGCTGCCCGCTGCCTGCGCGGGCAGGACGCCGAGCAGCGACAGCACGCTCGCGAGCACCGCGCTCTCCTGCTGCAATTGCTGCGAGCGGGTGAAGTAGGCGACCTGGTGAGGCGATTTCCCGCGGTGGCGCGGCAGCTGGCGGTGCACCTGGCTCATGTAGGAGCGATACAGCTTTCTGATGCGGTCGTCCGACAGCCCGGTCCAGGCGCGGATCGTCTGGGTACGGGCCTCGTGGCGCAGGAAGCGCAGTGCCAGCTCCATCCGCAGCCGCTCGCGGCTGTAGCGATCGTCTGAAATGCGCATGGGCGGACTTCCTCTGGCCAGGCTCGGGTGACATTTTGGGAAAAATCTACCAAAACTCAACAAAAGAAATTTGGTAAAAAATTCCCAAATTCACTCTGGCGCGCGCGCGCCGCTCGGCTACCATGCGCTTCACGGCGGAGGGCGCGTCATGCTGTTGCAGTGCGGGATGGAGGGCGGGGCGGCGGGCGAGGAGACGCGGCTGGCGGCGTCCTGGCTGCGCGCCGACGCGCTCGAGTCGCTCGCGGAGCTCAACGAGCTCGGCCTGGCGCTGCTCGCCGAGCAGGCGGCCTCTTGCGGGACGCAGGCGGCGCCGCTGCTGCGCGAGGTGGGCGCGTTGTGGCGGGTGCTCGATGCTCCGGCGCGGCGCCGCGCGGCGACCTGCCCTTACCTGCTGCTCGACGCCGGTTTTGGCGACCCCGAGCGCTGGCGGTACGCGCCCGCGGCGCTGGTGGCGGATTCGGCTCGTGCCGCCGGCGGCGGCGCGTTCTTCAGCGTGCCGGGCACGGTCGAGGTTGCGCGCCTGCTGTTCACCTATGCCTGGCATCTGGCGCGCGCCCATGGCGCGGCCGCGCGGGTGCTGCTCGGCATGCCGCCCGGGTGCGCGGCGCTCATCGGCGAGCGCACGCTGCGGCAGATTCACCTGCTGGCGGAGCGCCATCCGGAGTGGCTGCGGCCGCGCTGGCCGGCGCATCCCCAGCTATGGCGGGCGCTGCTCCTCGCAGCGCGCTCGGGCGAGGCGCGCGCGCTCGAGTGCGTGCGCCTGCACGGGCTGACGATGCTGGCAGCCGAAGCGCGGCTCAGCGGCCCGGTGCCACCGGCGGTGCGCCTTTAGTGGCCGTGCTCGCCAGGGTCGATGGCCGGGGTGCCCTCGAGCCGCCCGGCTGCAGCGCCGCCGGCCCGTGGACCGTGGGAACGCCTCCGCGGGTCATCGGCCGGTCAAAACCACTCGGCAGAATCTCGGGTATCATTTGCGCCCGGCCCTTCGATACCAGGAACGCCAATAAGATCGGGGGAGAAGCCATGAAGACAGCCGCCACGTCACGCCACTGATTCCGACGCTCGCGGTCGGGGAGAACGACACCGATGCGCCACCTGCAAAGATCCGCCGCCGCCGTCCTGGTGGCGCTCGCCGCCGCACTCGTCGCCGCCCCGCGCGCCCGCGCCGACGTCACTGTCCAGACGCAGAGCAGCTTCGATCTCGCCATCATCAAGGCGCACGGCTCGAGTACCGAGTCGACGACGGCGGACAAGCAGCGGCGCGACACCGAGATGCACTGCGAGGGATTCATGTCGCTCATGTGCGGCAACGCCCAGAGCGGCGAGATCGTGCGGCTCGACAAGGACCTGAGCTGGTCGCTCGATCCCAAGCACAAGACCTATAAGGAAGCACCCTTTCCGACCGCGGAGCAGCGCGCGGAGGCCGAGCGCAAGGCGAAAGAGCTGCTGGCGAAGATCCAGCAATGTCCGGCGATGCAGCAGCACGCGGCGGCGCCGGGTCCCGATACCTCCAAGTGCCAGATGAGCCCGCCGGTCATCGACGTGAAGGCGACGGACCAGCACGCCACGCTCGCCGGCCACGATGCCCGGCTCACGCAGGTCGCCCTCACGCAGAGCTGCAAGAGCAAGGACACCGGCGATGAGTGCCAGTACAGCCTCGCGATGGATACCTGGCTCACGCAGGATCAGATCGCCGGCGTCGAGGAGAGCAAGGCGTTCCGGACGGCCTACTTCAGGAAGCTCGGTCTCGATCCGAGCAACGAGATGGTGCAGCAGCAGATGAAACAGTTCCTCGCGCCGTACCAGAACAGCCTGAAGCAGCTCGCGGCGAAGTCCTCGGACCTCAAGGGCTACCCGCTGAAGTCGACCGTGCGCATCCTGTTCGGCGGCGAGCACTGTGCAGCCGCCAAACAGCAGCAGGGTGCGGGCGGCGGCTCGGCCGTGGGCAGTGCCAGCGACGCCGCCGCCGCTGCGGCCACCAGTGCCGGCGCGAGCGCGGCCGGCACCGCCGCGGGGCAAGCCGCGAGCAACGCGGCCGGCAACAGCGCGGCGAGCTCGATCCTGGGTCCCGCGGCCAGCGCCTTCGGCTCGAACCTGGTCGGCGGCCTGTTCAAGAAGAAGTCCGCTCCGGCTCCGGCGGCTGCGCCCGCCGACAGCGGCATACCCGCGGGCATGGTGCAGGCCGCCTCATTCACGGTCGAGACGACCTCGATCGCGGTCGCCCCGGTGCCGGCGAGCCAGTTCGACATTCCGGCGGGCTGGAAGCTGGTGCCTCCCAAGCTCCAGGAGGAGAAGGAGTTCACCTGCCCCCAGGGCGGCAGCTGAGCCTGCGGTCAGCACACATGAAGCAGGCGTTGCTCGTCATCGATGTGCAGGAGTCCTTCCGCCAGCGACCGTACTTCCGCGCCGAGGAGCTGCCGGCGTTCCTCGCCAGGCTGCAGTCCCTCATTGATCGCAGCCGCGAGCGCGGGATCGCGGTCGTACAGGTGTTTCACCAGGAGCCCGGCGACGACCCTGCGAACCCTTTCACGGGCGCTTCCGGCTTCGTCAGGACGATGTCCGAGCTCGCCCTGCGTCCCGACGCGGTGTTCCACAAGCAGGTGCACTCGGCGCTGTTCGGCACGGATGCTGCCGGCGCCACGCTCGAGCAGTGGCTGCGCGCGCACGGCATCGGCGAGCTGCTCGTCACCGGGATCCGCACCGAGCAATGCTGCGAGACCACCACGCGCCACGCCTCCGACCTCGGGTTCGCCGTGCGCTACGTCACGGATGCGACGCTTACCTTTCCTATGCGCACCCGCGCGGGGCGGGTAGTCTCGGCGGCGGAGATCCGCGAGCGCACCGAGCTGGTGCTCGACGGGCGCTTCGCGCGCATCGTCGCGAGCGCCGACGCGCTCGGCTGATCGCCGCGCTCTTCAGTGGGCGCTGTCCTTAGCGACCAGGAAGCTCACCAGGGGGATGAGCTGATCGGCCGTGCGCACGCCGTCGGCGACGCGGTAGCGGCCATTGACGACGATGCACGGCGTGCCGGGCACCTGCATGGCCAGGATCTGCTCATCGGCCGCGCGCATCTTGCCGTCGACCGTGAAGGATGCCGCCATCGCCAGGAAATCCCCGGGCTTCACCCCGGTCCAGCGTGCGTAGGCGCGTGCGGCCTGCTCGATCGAGGGTTGCGGATTCTTCAGGCGGTGCGTCTGACTGTCGGTGGTGGCGAGCTCACCGGTCTTCCACACCGCATCGTACATCAGCTGGTGGGTGCGCTCGGCGATGCCGAGCGCCTGCGCGGCGAAGTAGGCGCGCTGGAACATCGGCCAGTCCTCGGCCTTGTTGAACGCGGCGGGCAGGTAGGCGAGCTGTGCGTTCGGCGGCAGGCTCTTCTTCAGCAGCTCGAGTGTCGGCTGGAAGGCGTTGCAGGCCGGGCAGCCGTAGGAGAACACCTCCAGCACCTCGACCTTGCCCGGCGGCACGCTGGTGCGCTGCGCCTGGTTGAGCACGAAGTAGTCGCGGCCCTCGGTCCAGGTGGGCGCGGCCTCGGCGCGCAGCGTGGCGAGCGCCGCCAGCAGGGAGAAGAGCAGTCCGCGGTAGGTTCTCATGGTGCGATCCTCGGGAGACTGTACGACTAGTAGATTGCGATCTCGCTGCGGCCGGAGGAGTCGCGCGCACCGCGGTACATGCCCTCGGTGCTGAAGTCCATGACGATGTGCCCGCCACGGTCGACGCCGATTAGTCCGCCGTCGCCGCCGAGCCCGCCCAGGATGTCGTGCAGGAGCTCGGCGATAGCCACCTCGAGCGTGAGGCTCCGATACTCGACCGCCGCGCACACATGGTGCGCGGCCACGGCGCGGATGAAGTATTCCCCGTGCCCGGTGGCGGACACCGCGCAGACGCCGTTCTTGGCGTAGGTGCCGGCGCCGATGATGGGCGAGTCGCCGACGCGCCCGGGACGCTTGTTGGTCATGCCGCCGGTGGAGGTGGCAGCCGCGAGGTTGCCGTCGCGGTCGCACGCCACCGCGCCGACGGTGCCGTGCCCGGGGGGCACCAGATCCGACACACGCTCGCCGCGCTGCTCGTGCTCGAGCTGGCTCTGCCGCTCGGGGGTGCGGAAGTAGAGGTTGGGCACGAGGCCGAAGCCTTCCTCGAGCGCGAACTCCTCGGCGCCGCCCCCGACCAGCAGCACGTGGCGCGACTTCTCCATCACCCGGCGGGCGAGCTCCACCGGGTTCTTGACGTGGCGCACCGAGGCGACCGCGCCCGCGCGCAGATTTCGCCCGTCCATGACGGCGGCATCGAGCTCCGCTGCGCCCTCGCGGGTCAGGGCCGCGCCGCGTCCGGCGTTGAACGAGGGGTCGTCCTCGAGGATGCGCACCGCCGCCGTCACCGCATCGAGACTCGTGCCGCCGCGCTCGAGCACCGCGTAGCCGCCTTCGAGGGCGGCCTCGAGGCCGGCGCGATAGCGCTGCTCGCGCTCCGGCGAGAGCGTCGCGCGCGGCACCGCGCCGGCGCCGCCGTGAATGGCGATGGCGTACATGTCGTCGCCCCTCCGTCCGTCAGTTCGCGTCGCGGTACATGGCAATCTCGCGGTGGCCGCGCGAGTCGCGCACCCCGCGGTGCATGCCGGCGCTGTTGAAATCCATGGCGAAGTTGCCGTCCTTGTCGAGGGCGATCGCGCCGCCCTCGCCTCCGGTACGCGCAAGCTTCTCGTGCATCATGATGCGCACCGCCGCCTCGAGCGGCAGGTGCTGATACTGCACCATGGCGCAGATGTCATAGGCGACCACCTGGCGGATGTAGAACTCTCCCTGTCCGGTCCCGGACACCGCGCACGACTCGCTCGCGTAGGTACCGGCGCCGATGATCGGCGTGTCGCCTACCCGGCCGTAGAGCTTGTTGGTGATGCCACCGGTGGAGGTGGCGGCGGCGAGATGTCCGGCGCGATCGAGCGCCAGGGCGCCGACGGTCCCCATGCCCTTCGGGGCGGAGGGCCGGATGGGGAGTGGTGTCGTGGGCGCCCGGCTGGCCGCGGCGCGCCTCTCCTCCTCGAGCTCGCGCACGCGCTCCGGGGTGATGAAGTAGCTCGCAGGCACCAGCGTCACGCCCTGCTCGAGCGCGAATTCCTCGGCGCCCTCACCCGCGAGCAGTACGTGCGGGGACTTGTCCATGACGAGGCGGGCGAGATCGATCGGGTTCCTGACATGGTGCACGCCCGCCACCGCCCCGGCGCGCGGGCCCGAGCCGTCCATGATGGCGGCATCGAGCTCGCAGCGCCCGTCGTGATTGAGCACCGCGCCGCGCCCGGCGTTGAACTGGGGGTCATCCTCCATGGTGCGCACCGCCGCGCCCACCGCGTCCAGTGCCGAGCCGCCGCGCTCGAGCACCGCGTAGCCGGCATCGAGCGCCGCCGCGAGCCCCGCCCGGTAGGACGCCTCGCGCTCGGCCGTCATGCGCGAGCGCTCGATGACGCCGGCGCCGCCGTGGATGACGATGACGAGCGGGTGCTCGCCGGCTGGCAGCGGCGCGACGCGCAGCAACGCGGCGAGGGCGGCGAGCGCCACCGTGGCGAAGGTATTTCCCTGCGGGCGCGGCATGATTTCCCCCAAAGCGGCTATGATCAAAAGTCTTCCCCGTCGGTCCTGCGGTAGATCTTAAGGTGAAAGCCGCCACGTCGCAGCGGATACGCAGCATCCTGGTGGCCAACCGGGGCGAGATCGCCATCCGCGTCATGCGCGCGGCGAGCGAGCTCGGGGTGCGCACCGTCGCCATCTATTCGCAGGAGGACCGCTTCTCCCTCCACCGCACCAAGGCGGACGAGGCCTACCTGGTCGGGCGTGACAGGAAGCCGGTCGAGGCGTACCTCGACATCGCCGACATGCTGCGCATCGCGCGCGAGGCGCAGGTGGACGCCATCCACCCCGGTTACGGCCTGCTGTCCGAGAACCCCGAGCTGGCGCGGGCGTGCGCCGCGGCCGGCGTCATCTTCATCGGGCCGGAGCCCGAGACCATGGACGCGCTCGGCAACAAGGTCACGGCGCGCGCGCTCGCCGTGTCGGCCGGCGTCGCGGTGATGCCGGCCACCGGACCGTTGCCCGCGGACTTTGCCGAGTGCGCGCTTCTCGCGCGCGAGCTCGGCTATCCGCTGATGGTCAAGGCGAGCTGGGGCGGTGGCGGGCGCGGTACCCGTGCGGTGGACGACGAGGCGCAGCTGCGGGAGCTGCTGCCGCTCGCGCGCCGCGAGGCGCTCGCTGCCTTCGGCAACGACGAGGTCTATCTCGAGAAGCGGGTGGTGCGCGCGCGGCATGTCGAGGTGCAGATCCTGGGCGACCACCACGGCAACCTGGTGCACCTGTACGAGCGCGACTGCAGCATGCAGCGGCGCAACCAGAAGGTCGTGGAGCGCGCGCCGGCGGTGTTTCTCACCGCGGCGCAACGTGTGGAGCTGACCGCGGCGGCGCTCGCCATCGGCCGTGCAGCGCGCTACCGCAACGCCGGTACCGTCGAGTTCCTGCAGGACGCCGACAGCGGCCGCTGCTACTTCATCGAGGTGAACCCGCGCATCCAGGTCGAGCACACGGTGACCGAGGAGGTGACCGGGATCGATCTCGTCAAGGCGCAGATCCGCATCGCCGGCGGCGCGCGCATCGGCACGGGGGAGAGCGGCGTGCCGCCGCAGGAGGAGATCGGCGTCTCCGGCCATGCGCTCCAGTGCCGCATCACCACCGAGGACCCGGAGAACAACTTCATTCCGGATTACGGCAAGATCTCCGCCTACCGCAGTCCGGCGGGCTTCGGCATCCGCCTCGACGCCGGCACCGCCTATACCGGCGCGATCATCACGCGCTCCTACGATTCGCTGCTGGTCAAGGTGACCGCCTGGGCGCCGACGCCCGAGGAGACCATCGCCCGCATGCACCGGGCGCTCGCGGAGTTCCGCATCCGCGGCGTGGTCACGAACCTCCGCTTCCTCGACCAGCTGATCACGCACCCGCGCTTCGCGCACGCCGAATACACCACGCGCTTCATCGACGAGACGCCGGAGCTGTACCGCTGGCCCCCGAAGCGCGATCGCGCCACGCGCCTCCTCACCGGGATCGCCGCCACCATCGTCAACGGCAACGCGCAAGTTCGCGACCGCCCGCGCCCGGCGCACTTCACCCTGCCGCAGCCGCCGCCTACGACCCTGCCGGCGCCCCCGCCCGGGACCCGGCAGAAACTCGCGGAGCTGGGACCTGAGCGCTTCGCGCGCTGGATGCTCGCCGAGGAGCGGGTGCTGCTCACCGACACGGCGATGCGCGATGCGCACCAGTCGCTGCTCGCGACCCGGCTGCGCACCGCGGACATCATGGGCGTTGCGCCGTGCTACGCGGCCCTCGCGCCGCAGCTCTTCTCGCTCGAGTGCTGGGGCGGGGCGACCTTCGACGTGGCGCTGCGTTTCCTGCGCGAGGACCCCTGGGAGCGGCTCGTGCAGCTGCGCGAGCGCATTCCCAACATCCTGCTGCAGATGCTGCTGCGCTCGGCGAACGCGGTCGGTTACACCAACTACCCCGACAACGTGCTGCGCTTCTTCATCGCGCGCGCCGCCGCGCGCGGTATCGACGTGTTCCGCATCTTCGACTGCCTCAACTGGGTCGACAACATGCGCGTCGCGATCGACGCGGTGCGCGAATCCGGCAAGCTGTGCGAGGCGGCGATCTGCTACACCGGAAACTTAAGCGACCCGCGCGAGAAGAAGTACACGCTCGACTATTACCTGAAGCTCGCGCGCGAGCTCAAGGCCGCGGGCACCCACGTGCTCGGTATCAAGGACATGGGCGGACTGTGCCGCCCGCGCGCCGCCTACACCCTGGTGAAGGCACTCCGGGAGGAGACCGGCCTGCCGCTGCACTTCCACACCCACGACACGAGCGGCATCGGCGCGGCGAGCGTGCTGGCGGCGATCGAGGCCGGGGCGGATGCCGTCGACGGCGCGATCGACGCCTTGAGCGGGCTCACCTCGCAGCCGAACCTCGGCTCGATCGTCGAGGCGCTGCGCTTCGGCCCGCGCGATGCGGGGGTCGACCCCGAGGGGCTGCGCGCCATCTCCTCCTATTGGGAGCAGGTGCGGCGGCTGTACGTCGCCTTCGAGAGCGACGTGCGCGCCGGGGCCTCCGAGGTGTATGTGCACGGCATGCCCGGCGGCCAGTACACCAACCTGCGCGAGCAGGCGCGCGCGCTCGGCATCGGCGAGGCGCGCTGGCCCGAGGTGGCGCGCGCCTACGCCGCGGTCAACGCGGCTCTCGGCGACATCATCAAGGTGACGCCGACGTCCAAGGCGGTGGGGGATCTCGCGCTGGTGATGGTCACCGCCGGCCTGACGAGCCAGCAGCTGCTCGATCCCGGCACGGAGGTGGCGTTCCCCGAGTCGGTCGTGCAGCTCTTGCGCGGCGAGCTCGGGCAGGCCTACGGGGGTTTCCCCGCGGCGCTGCAGCGCAAGGTGCTGAAGGGCGCGCCGCCCCTCGCAGAGCGGCCGGGTGCGCGGCTGCCGGCGGTGGACCTCGAGGCCGAGCGCAGCCGCCTCGAGGAGCGGCTGCCCGGGCCGGTGAGCGATGAGGATCTCGCCTCGTACCTCATGTATCCGCGGGTGTGGCAGGACTATGCGCGCGAGCGGCTGCAGTACGGCGATCTCAGCCTGCTGCCGACGCCGGTGTTCTTCTACGGCATGCAGCCGGGGGAGGAGATCAGCGTCGATCTCGAGCGCGGCAAGACGCTCATCGTGCGCTACGTCGCGAGCAGCGAGCCGCACGAGGACGGCACCCGCACGGTGTTCTTCGAGCTGAACGGCCAGCCGCGCTCGGTGCGCGTGCGCGATCTCGCCCGGGTCGCGCAGCGCCCGGCGCTCGCCAAGGTCGAGCCCGGCAACACGCGCCACGTCGGTGCGCCCATGCCCGGCACCGTCACGACGGTGGCGGTGAGCGTCGGCGCGAAGGTGGCGCGTGGCGAGGCGCTGCTGACGCTCGAGGCCATGAAGATGGAGACCGCGGTGCGCGCCGAGAGCGAGGGCGAGGTGGCCGAAGTGCTGGTGAAGCCGGGCGAGGCGGTCGATCTGAAGGATCTGCTCATCGTGTTGCGCTCCAGGGTGTGACGCTCCTCACGGTTGCGTGCGTGTCGGTGCCTGGCGTCATCGGTCGATGCCAACACCCTTGTTGTATGCTTCCGGCAGTCGACACTTCAGCGGAGTGCAGGCCGATGCGCGAGCGGCGCACCGATGCGCGGCGATCGAGATTCCGGGCGGGCCTGGCGTGCGCCGCGCTGCTCGCATGCGCGGCGGACGGCGCGCGTGCGGACGACCTGCTGGGTTTCTATTTCGGTGCCGCCTTCGGCAAGGCGACGCTCGATGCCTCGACCGGGCTCGTCACCGGCTTCGGTGAGCACAGCTCCGCCTACCAGATCCTCGCCGGCTGGCGCCCCATCCCGGAGCTCGCCGCGGAATTCCAGTACCTCGACTTCGGCCATTCGGGCGGCACCTCGATCTACCCGAATTCCGACGTCCCGCTGACCAACAGCGCGAGCCGCAAGGGCGTGGGAGCCTTCGGCATCCTCTATCTGCCGACGCCCATCGTCGACTTCTACCTGAAGGGCGGGTTCGCGAAGCTCCATACCAAGGCGCAGACGATCGTAGGCACCTGCCCCAAGGGCGGCGTGTGCCCGCCGCTCAGCAGTCCGCCACCGATCGACGAGACCGGGGTCGGTGTCGCGGGTGGCGGCGGCGTCATGTACCGGTTCCGCAGGATCGAGCTGCGCGCAGAGTACGAGCGCTTCGCCGCCCACGGCGGCAACCCCTATATGGTGACCGGCGGGCTCACCTGGACGTTCTGAGCGCGCGGCGCGTGCGCCCGCAAGATCAAACCGTGTCCTTGAGCGCGACGCCTGCGTCCGCCAGCTTCTCCGGCTGCGGCCGGACGTGCGCCGCGATCAGCTTGCGCGCCGCCATCTGGTCTTTGGGCGCGTTGATGGTGTCGATGGCGATGAGCTCCCCGGCGCGCAGGTAGCAGGCGCTGAAGCTGCGCGCCGCGGGCGAGCCGCGCATCACCACGGTGTCGTAGCCCTGCGCGACGCCCACGATGACCAGCTTCAGGTCGAACTGATCCGACCAGAACCACGGCAGCTTGTCATGCAGCGTCTCGTTGCCCGTCAGGTTGAGGGCCACGGTGGTGCCCTGCTCGAAGGCGTTGTCGACCGACTCGAGGCGCAGGTGCCGGCCGTACTGGCGGCTCAGGTGGCTGGCGCAGTCGCCGGCGGCATAGATCCCCTCGTGCGAGGTGCGGCAGTGCGCCTCGGTCACGACGCCGTTCTCGCATTCGAGGCCCGCGGCCCGGGCGAGCTCATCGGCGGGCGCGACCCCGACGCCGACCAGCACCACGTCGGCTGGGTATTCGCCGCCCGCCTCGGTGAGAACGCTCTGCACCCGCCCGGTGCGCGCGTCGGCGTGGAGCGCCCGTACCTGCTCGTGACAGTGGATATGCACGCCATGGCGTGCGTGCTCGGCCTGGTAGAAGGCCGAGACCTCGGGGCAGGTGACGCGGTTCATCACGCGCTCGGCCATCTCGAGCACCGTCACCTCCATGCCGAGCTCGCGTGCGGTGGCCGCGACCTCGAGCCCGATGTAGCCGCCGCCGACGATCAGCAGCCGTCCGCCGCTCCTCAGGCCCGCACCGATGCGGTCGGCATCGTCGACGGTGCGCAGGTAGTGCACGCCCTCGAGGTCGGCGCCGGGAACGGGCAGGCGGCGCGGATAGCTGCCGGTGGCGAGCATGAGCGCGTCATAGGGCACGATCTGCCCGTCGTCGAGGCGCACGTGTCGCTCGCGCGGCGCGATGTCGGTGACGCGCCGGCCGAAGTGGGTGGTCACGGCGTGGTCGGCGTAGAACTTCGCGGGCCGGATCAGCAAGCGCTCGCGCTCGAGCGCGCCCGCCAGATACTTCTTGGAAAGCGGGGGGCGCTGGTAGGGCGGCCACGGCTCGGAGCCGATGAGCGTCAGCTTCCCTGCAAAGCCTCTGCGGCGTAGTGTATCGACAGCCTGCACGGCCGCCTGGCCTGCCCCGACGATCACGATCCGCTCGAGCATCGGGGAAGAATATCCCAGGAGCGGCGTGCGGGTTGGGCGCACCAGCGCAGGGCGCTCGCGCACCGGAGCTGCTCCGGCGTGGTGCAGCCGCGAGGCGGCGCGGCACCCGGCCGGTGCCGGGCTGCGCGGCCGAGCGCCGATTTCGCCCTGGCATGAAAGCTGCACGATCACCGACACCGCGTACTCAGGCGATGGAGACCGAAGCCTCATGAAACTGATCACTGCGATCATCAAGCCGTTCAAGCTCGACGACGTGCGCGCGGCGCTCTCGGATATCGGCGTGTCGGGCATGACGGTCACCGAGGTGAAGGGCTTCGGGCGCCAGCGGGGTCACACCGAGCTCTATCGGGGTGCCGAGTATGTGGTCGATTTCGTGCCCAAGACCCGCATCGAGGTCGCGGTGCGCAGTGAGCTGGTGGATCAGGTCATCGAGGCGATCATGAAGGCCGCCAAGACCGGCAAGGTAGGCGACGGCAAGATCTTCATCACCGACATCGACCGCGTCATTCGCATCCGTACCGGCGAGACCGACGACTCGGCTCTGTAAAATTGGCGCGAAGCGCCTTCGGCGCCTCGCGCAGGCCAACCCATCGACAGTCTCAGGCCCGCGGGCAAAAGGCGCGGCTCTTGCCCGCTACGCAGCAGGCCGGTTGGCGCAAGCCCAGTGCTTGGGCGGACACCGCCGCGCGGGCTATCCTTGAGGCCCATGCCTACAGCCATCCGCTTCTACGAGCACGGCGGACCGGAAGTCCTGCGCGTCGAGGACGTCGAGCCCGGCAAGCCCGCCGCGGGCGAGGTGCAGGTGCGCCACCACGCGATCGGCGTCAATTACATCGACGTCTACGACCGCACCGGGCTCTATCCCGTCGCCTCGCTCCCGAGCGGCCTCGGACGCGAGGCGGCCGGAGTCATCACCGCCCTCGGCCGCGGCGTCCGCGGCTTCAAGCTTGGCGAGCGGGTCGCCTATGTCTGGCCGAGCCCCGGCGCCTACAGCGAGCTGCGCAACGTGCCGGCCGAGCGGCTGGTCAAGGTGCCGCGCGGCATCTCGGACGAGCAGGCCGCGGCGCTCATGCTCAAGGGCCTGACGGCGCAGTTCCTCATCCGCCGCACCTACCGTGTCCAGCGCGGCGACCCGATCCTGGTGCACGCCGCGGCCGGAGGTGTCGGGCTGATCCTCTGCCAGTGGGCGCGCTCGCTCGGCGCGAAGGTGATCGGCGTGGTCGGCAGCGATGCGAAGGCCGAGATCGCCCGCCGCCACGGCTGCCATCACGTGCTCATCTCGGGGCGCGACGAGCTGGTGGCCGCCGTCAAGGCATTTACCAAGGGCGAGGGCGTCGCCGTGGTCTATGACGCGGTCGGCCGCGACACCTTCATGGAATCGCTCGACTGTCTGCGCCGGCGGGGCATGATGGTCAGCTTCGGCAACGCCTCCGGGCCGGTGCCACCGATCGCGCCGCTCGAGCTCTCCAAGCGCGGCTCGCTGTTTCTCACGCGCCCGACGCTGTTCCACTACATCAGCACCCGTCCCGAGCTCGAGGCCGCGGCGCGCGAGCTGTTCGCCGCGGTGCGCGCGCGCAAGGTGCGCGTCGTGATCGGGCAGAAATACGCGCTGCGCGAGGCGGCTGACGCGCATCGCGACCTCGAAGGCCGGCGCACCACCGGATCGACGGTTCTGGTGCCCTAGTTACCGCCGTGGTAGGGCCGGCGCAGGGACTTTCGCCGGCTGCGCCGCTCACCGCAGGCTCTGCTCGAGCGTCGTGCGGATCGAGTCGCCGAGCGCGGCGCGCAGTGCGCTGCAGTTCTCGATGCTCTCGAGGGCGCGGGCGACCGCGATCTCCCCGCCGTTCAGGGTCCGGAGTCTCTTCCCGAACGTGGTGTCGAATGACTGCCGCTCGGCGGCGCTGCAGAAGCTCTCGCCGACCTGCGCGTAGAAGCTCTGGAACATCGCCGGCATGCGCGCCAGGCTTGCGTCCTGGTGCGCGACGAGCCAGCTCCACGCCGGCGCGCGCGTTGCCGGGTTCGCGATCTGCTGAAATACGATGCGCAATCCGCCCCCCGGATCGAGTGACGGGTCGAGCGTGAAATCGAGAGCCTTCCCCGAGACCGGCGGCTCCGCCCAACCGAGGGCGTTCCAGGCATCGGAGCGCGCCTGGGCCTCGCGGCCGGTCGCGAGCGTCTTCAGCTGCGCAAAGACCGGCGTGCCGCGCTCCTGCAATCCGACCGCCCACACACGCCAGCGCAGCAGCGATTCCACCTGCGCCGGATCAACCACCGACCGCTCGGCGAACGGAACGAGCGCTGCCCGCACCGCGGGGTCGCGCCCGGTGAGGGCGACGAGTCCGATCAGCTGGCGCCGCAGCAGCTGCTGCTCAGGCGGCTCCGCGGCATAGCGTCCCGGAGCCGCGTCGTAGCCGAGCTTTCGCAGCTGCCCGCCGTAGAGCACGACGAGCGCGCGCTCGAGCAGGGGCCGCTCCGCCGGTTCAGCCATGCGGTCGTGGATGGTCGCGAGACGGTAGCCGAGGCTGAGCGCGGTGGTGCGGTCCGGGTGACTGGCCAGCACCTGCGCCGCCTGATAGAGGCCGGCAAACGGCAGGCGCCCGGCATCGAAAGCGGCGGAGGCGCTGTCGGCGAGCGTGACCGACTCGCGCGGTGGCAGCCGCGTGGCCATCGCGAGCAGCGACTGCCAGAGTGTCGCATCGACCGTGAAGCGGTAGTAGCCGGCGCCGTTGGCATTGGGGTGCACGGTCGCGCCCTTGAGCTGCGCAGGCACGGCCAGCGAGCCGGCGGGCGCGGTGAGCATCGTGCACTGCTTGGCCGGTTGTGCTCCGGGCGCATAGAAATCGGCGCAGAACGGAATCTTCCACGTCACCGGGCCCGCGCTGCCGCCCGGCCCGAGCGGCCGATAGCGCGACTGTGCGAGCTGCAGCGAGCCGTCGGCGGCCTGCGTGACGCTGACGAGCGGCACGCCCGCCTGGTTGACGAAGGACTCGAAGGCATCGATCACGGCCTTGTCGCCGCTGCCCTCGGCCATCGAGCGGAAGAACTCGTCGGCAGTCGCCGTGCCGTAGGCATGGCGGTTCAGATGCAGCCGCACACCGCGCTGGAAGCGCTCCGTTCCCAGATACGACTCGACCATGCCGATGACACCGGCGCCTTTCTGGTAGGTGATGTCGTCGAAGGTGGATGAGATCTGCAGGTTGGTATCGACCGGCTGATGGATCGGACGCCCGGCGCGCAGCGCGTCCGTGTTCATGGCCTGCAGCGTGCCGTCCAGCTGCTCCTGCTCGATGCCGAGCTGCGGGCGCCACTCGTCGGCAATCTTGCTTCCCATCCATTCGGCAAAGGACTCATTCAGCCAGATGTCGTCCCACCACGCCGGCGTCACCAGGTCGCCGAACCACTGGTGGGCGAGCTCGTGGGCCGCCACCCCGCCGAAACCGATCTGCTGGCGCGGCGTCGGCGTGCCCTCGAAGGCCAGCAGGTCTTCCGCGAAGATGATCGCGCCGGCGTTCTCCATCGCGCCCTGATGCGTGGGCGAAGCGATCAGATCGATCTTGGGATAGGGGAAAGGAATGCCGAAATACAGCTCCAGCCGGCGGATCAGCTCGGGTGCCTCGGTGAGCGCGAACTGCAGACGCTTCGCATCCCCGCGCGGACCGATCACTCGCAGCGGCAGGGGCTCACGACGCACGTCGTTCGGCGGCACCGGCGCCTGCACGACATCGAGAGGCCCCACGGCGAAGGCGACGAGGTAGGTCGGCAGCGGCTTGGTGGTCTGGTACCTGCGCAGCGTGCCGCCGCCGGAAGCTGCGGCGCTCAGCTGCGGCGCGTTGCTGACCGCCAGATCGCCGCCGGCGGTCGTGACCGACACGTCATAGGGCGTCTTGAAGCGCGGCTCGTCGAAGCCCGGGAACACGCGCCGCGCATCGATGGCCTCGAACTGCGTGAACGCATACCAGTCGTCGCCGACGCGTGCGCGGTACAGGCCCTGGGGGGAATCCTGAAACGGCGCCCGGTAGGTGAAGTGCAGCACCGCCTTGCCCGCGGGGAACGGGGTGCCGGCAGTGAGCCGCGCGACGCCCGTATCGTGATCGACCTCCTCGTAGCGGGCCGCGACGGTGCGGCCCTTCGAGGTGACGGAGGCGCTCTCGACTTTGAGCCCGAGGCCGTGCAGCCAGAGGGTGGACAGCGGCTCACGGATCTCGACGTCGATCGTGGTCTCGCCGGAGAACTCGCTCCGGCGCGGGTCGATCGTGAGCGCCAGCTGATAGTGAGTGGGCTTTACGGTGTCGGGCAGCCGCCCCGCGGGCGCCGGGTTGTCCGCGGCGCGTGCCACCGTGGCCGAAAGGATCAGCAGGGCAAGCATCAGGCAGCCTCTCATGGCAGCTCTCCGTTGTGTTCCGGGTCGCCCATTCTCCCAGAGACGGCGACCGGCGCGCTCCCGCAGCCCGCGAGCTCACCCGCGCGCTGGCACCGCGTGCGTCTGAATCAGATAAACGAGGGCACTCAGCGCTGCGAGCCCCCCGAGGCCGAGAATCTCCTCGCGCGCGGCGAGCGCGATCACCACCAGCATGCTGCCGACCGCGAGCGCGGCCACGGCGGCCAGGAAAGGAAAGTCGAGCGGTGCACCGGCGAGCGCCACGCCGCGGCGCGCGAGCAACCAGGCGGCGGCGCTGCCGCCGGCGTAGACCGCGGCGGCGCTCAGCGTCGCGAGCACGGCGAGCTCGGCGAACGTGCCCGTGAGTGCCAGCACCGCGGCAAGCCCCGCGTAACAGAGAATCGCGACGTGGGGAGCGCGGCTGCGCGGATGAATTCGCCCCAGTACGCGCGGCAGCAGGCCGTCGCGTGCGAAGGCGAACAGCTGCCGTGGGCTGCCGAGCAGATCCGAGCCCAGCATGCCGAACATGGAGAGCGCCGCGCCGGCGAGCATCAGCGCCCGCAGCAGCGGACTGATCCGGCCCATGGCATCGGCCAGGGGCACGCTCGAGTGCGCCAGCGCCGCACCGAGGATGCCTTGCGCGACCACCTGGATGGCCACGTACAGGGCAATGATCGAGAGCATGGCGACCGCGAGCGCCTTGGGGATGCTGCGATTGGGCTCCGCCACTTCCCCGCTGGCGGAGAGCGCGACCTCGAGGCCCGTGTAGGCGAACAGCGAGAGGATCAGGGCACGGCCCACGCCCTGTGCATCGGGCGGAGCGGCGCCGGAGAAATTGGCGGCATGAACGACGGGAGCTCCGACGACCACGAAGATCAGGAGGGGCAGCAGCTTTACGGCCGTCGTTGCCTTGACCAGGACTGCGCCGCGGGCGACGCCGCGGATGTTGACGGCCGCGATGGCGGTCACGGCGCCGAGAATGACGAGCGCGCGAACCGGCGTCGCGAACGAGGGTATGAACAGACTCGCGATGACGTCGCCGAGCGCAGCGGCAACGCCACCGCACGCCAGAACATTGCCCACCCAGAGGAGCGTCCCGGCCACGTAGCCCGTGAGTGGCCCGAACGCGGCTTCGATGTAGCCGTAAGCGCCGCCGCTGGTCGGGACCCGGCTGCCGCCTTCGGCAAAGCAGATGGCGACCGTGCCGATGGCCACCCCGCAGCCGAGGATCGCGAGCGGCGCGTAGACGCCCACGTTGAGCGCGAGGACCGCCGGCACCACGAAGATCGCCGCACCGACCGTCTGGCTGATGATGCTGGCGGCGAGTCCGGCCGGCCCGACCGCGCGCAGCAGCCCCGTGTCGCGCTGACTGGCCCGCACCCGGTGCGCGCTCTAAGCGTCTGCCGTCGCCGGCGGTGCGGCGCGCAAGGCGCGTGCGGTGCGCGGGATACCGAGCGCGCCGCTGCGCACCACCTCGAGCAGTTGTGCGCCGCGCGAGAGATCCGCGACGAATGCGTTGACTTCGGCCTCGCTCGCGGTCAGCTCGACGATGAACCCCTCGGTCGCAGGATCCAGCACCCGGCCGCCACTGCGGACCACGAGCCCGCGCACCGTGTCGGTGTGGCGCGGGTCGACCCGGAGCTTGAGCAGCACCAGCTCACGCTCGAGGTGCTGACCGCGGGTCATGTCGAGCACGTTCACGACGTCGACGAGCTTGTTGAGCTGATTGACGATCTGCTGGATGACGGCGTCCGAGCCGCGCGTGACGAGCGTCAGGCGCGAGACCGTCGGATCGTCGGTGGGAGCGACCGACAGCGACTCGATGTTATAGCCGCGGGTGGAGAAGAGGCCCGCTACGCGGGTCAGGGCCCCCGCCTCGTTCTGCAACAGTATGGCGATGATGTGACGCATCTGGGACGCGGCGGGCGGCGCAGCGCGCCGCAGAGCCTGAGGAGCCTCGGTGGCAAAAAAGCCCGTTCAGAATAAAGGATCGGCCCAAGTTTGCACCACCAACCCAAGCTGTTACGCTCAAAAGTTCTGTCGCCGTCCCAATCCCCCAAGAGGTTTCGCAAAACCCGTCCATGAGCGCGCCGTCCCCGAGCGACCCAGGCGCCGAGCCGCGGCCGGCGGCCCACCCGCTGGCCGGGGTGCGCATGAGCGGGGCCCGCATGATCATGCAGGTGCTCGCCGACGAGGGGGTCACGGCGATCTTCGGCTACAGCGGCGGGGCGATCCTCCCGACCTACGACGCGGTGTTTCTCTACAACGAGGAGTGCGCAAAGGCCGGCCGTCCCCAAATCCCCCTCATCGTCCCGGCGAACGAGCAGGGAGCCGGCTTCATGGCGGCGGGTTACGCACGGGCGAGCGGGCGGGTCGGGGTCTGCCTCGTGACCTCAGGACCGGGGGCCACGAACACTGTTACACCGGTGCGCGATTGCATGGCGGATTCGGTGCCGATTGTTGTGATTTGCGGCCAGGTGCCGCGGGCGGCAATCGGGACGGATGCGTTTCAGGAGGCGCCGGTACCGGCGGTCATGAGTGCGGTCGCGAAGCATATTTTCCTGGTTACCGAGCCCGAGAAGCTCGAGGCGACGGTACGAACGGCCTTTGAGATCGCCCGGACGGGGCGCCCAGGGCCCGTGGTGGTCGACATCCCGAAGGACGTCCAGAACTGGGAAGGCACGTTCCAGGGAGTGGGACTGCTGCCGATCCCCGGCTACCGCAGGCGGCTCGACGAGCTCACCCGCTCCTCGCTGGACGTGGCCGCGGCCGCGCGCTTCTTTGCCATGCTGGGGGAGGCCCAGCGTCCACTCATCTACGCCGGCGGCGGCGTGATCAACGGCAACGCCGCGGCCAGGCTCGGTGAGTTTGCGACCGCCTTTGGCGTGCCGGTGGTGACGACGCTCATGGGCATCGGCTCGTTCGACACTCGTGCGCCGCTCTCGCTGCGCATGCTCGGGATGCACGGCGCCGCCTTCGCCAACTATGCCGTCGACGACTGCGACTTCCTGATTGCCGTGGGTGCGCGCTTCGACGACCGCGTCGCCGGCGTCCCCGATAAGTTCGCACGCAATGCCACACGGATCGTGCACCTCGACGTGGACCGTGCCGAGGTCAATAAAGTGAAGCGCGTGCAGTGGAGCCACGTGGGCCTGGTGGCGGAGGCGCTCGCGGCGCTCACGGCGCACGGGCAGCAGGCCGGGTTCCGGCGCGACTTCTCTGCCTGGCACGCCGAGCTCGCCGAGCTCAAGCAGCGCTACGCCATGAATTACGACCGCGCGAGCCCGCTGATCCAGCCCTACTACGTCCTCGAGGAGCTCAACCGCCGCACGCGCGGCGAGGCGATCATCTCGACCGGGGTCGGGCAGCACCAGATGTGGGCGGCGCAGTACTGCGATTTCGCGGGTCCGCGCCTGTGGCTTACCTCCGGCAGCATGGGCACCATGGGCTTCGGGCTGCCTGCGGCGATCGGCGCCCAGATTGCGAGACCTGAGCGGCTGGTGATCGACATCGACGGTGACTCGAGCATCCGCATGAATATCGGCGAGCTCGAGACCGCGACCACCTACGACCTGCCGGTCAAGGTGATGGTGCTCAACAACTTCGGCGACGGCATGGTCAAGCAGTGGCAGAAGCTGTTCTTCAAGGGGCGGCTGTCGGCGAGCGACAAGTCGCTCCATAAGAAAGACTTCATCCGCGCCGCCCAGGCTGACGGCTTCCGCTACGCGGTGCGCCTCGAGCGCAAGGAAGACGTCCCGCGCGTCATCGCCGAATTCGTCGCCTTCCGCGGGCCGGCCTTCCTCGAGGTGATGATCGACCCGGACGCCGGCGTCTACCCCATGGTCGGTCCCGGGCAGAGCTATGAGGACATGATCACGGGCGAGCACATTCCCTCGCGCACCAAGGTCGACATCAAGACGCCCGGGCCTTCGGAGATGTTCTGATGAGACCGATGCCCGCGCGCGCCTCGGCCTTCGCCGCCGTGCTCGCCGCGGCGTCGGTGACACCGGCCGCCGCGCTCGCCGCAACGGCTGCGGAGCCAGGCGCACGGCAGGACGAGATCCTGATGCTCGGCAACCTGGCCGGGTCGCAGAGGGTCAGCACCGGGAGCGATGGCGTGACGCACGCCGAGTACTCCTTCAACGACCGCGGTCGCGGCGACCATATCGTCGCCACCTGGAAGCTCGATGCCGCCGGCGTCCTCACCGAGTACCAGGGCAGCGGCAACGACTACATGAAGGCGCCGGTGACCGAGAGCTTCCGGCTCGCCGCCGGCAAGGCAACCTGGAGCAACCGCTCCGAGCACGGCAGCGCCCCGGTCAGGGGTGAGGCGTTCTACGTGCCCGTGAGTGCACCGCCGGAGCTCTTCGGCGTGCTGGCGCGGGCGCTCCTCAAGGCCCCGGGGCATCGGCTCGCGCTCCTGCCCGCCGGCGAGGCGAGGCTCGAGAAGGTCGGGCTGTCGGCGGAAGACGCCGCCCACACGACCGGCGGCCCCCACGGCGGACTCGTGCTCTACACCATCAGCGGGCTCGACTTTTCCCCGACCCCGATCTGGCTCGAGGCTGATGGGACGACGGCTGCCTCGATTGCCTTCTCCGGCTGGTTCTCGGTGCTGCCCGCGGCGCTGCGCGACAGGCAGCCGCAGCTGCTCGCGGCGCAGCAGCACGCCAGCGCCGCCTGGTCGGCACGGCTCGCGCAAGCGGCGACGCACACGCCGGCCGGAGAGCTTCTGATTCGCGGCGCGCGGGTGTTCGATCCCCGCGACCTCACGGTCACCGCGGGCACGAGCGTGCTGGTGCGCGGCGCGCACATCGTGCGGGTCGCGCCCGACGCCGACGTCACCGCCGCTGCGGGGACCGAGGTGATCGACGCGCACGGGCGCTTCCTCATGCCCGGGCTGTGGGACAACCACCAGCACTTTGGCGACAACACCGGCGCGCTCGATCTCGCCAACGGCGTGACGAGCGCCCGCGACATGGCCAACGACACCGACGAGTTCCTCGGGCGCGTGGCGCGCTTCGATGCCGGCACCGAGCTCGGGCCGCGGGTGTGGAAGGCCGGCATCATCGACGGCACGGGCCAATATGCCGGGCCCACCAAGATGCGCATCGATAATGCGGCGCAAGCGATCACCGACGTCGACTGGTACGCTGACCACGGCTACGGGCAGATCAAGATCTACTCCTCGGTCCCGCCGCCCATCGTGCCGGTGATAGCGGCCGAGGCGCACGCGCGCGGGCTGCGCGTCAGCGGCCACGTGCCGGCCTTCATGAGCGCCGAGCAGTTCGTCGCCGCGGGCGCCGACGAGATCCAGCACCTCAACTTCATCGTGCTCGACTTCCTGTATCCCGAGGTGCAGGAGACGCGCAACATGAACCGCTTCACGGCGGTCGCCGCGCACGCCCGCGACTTTCCGCCCGACAAGCCGCAGGTGCGGGATTTCATCGCCTATCTCGCCCGTCAACACACGGTGCTGGATCCCACGCTGAACGTCTTCGAGGCGCAGTTCTGCGGCGACCCGGCGGCGGTGACCCCGGGGCTCGAGTCGGTCGCGCCGCGCATGCCGCCTCAGGTGCGACGCGGGCTGCTCTCCGGGGCGCTCGTTCCGCCGAAGGGGGAGGAAACCACCTACCGCGAGGCGCTGCCGGCGCTGCTCACCCTGCTCAGGGCGCTGCATGAGGCCGGCGTGACGATCATTCCCGGCACCGACTCCATGCCAGGCTACGGGCTGCACCACGAGCTCGAGCTCTACGCGCGCGCCGGCATCCCGCCGGCCCAGGTGCTGCGCATGGCGACCCTCACCTCGGCGCTGGTGATCGGCGCGAACGGCGAGCGCGGCGTGATCGCTCCCGGCAAGCTCGCGGATCTCATCCTCGTCGACGGGGATCCGAGCGTGCGCATCGCCGATATCGACCGCATCGACCTGGTGATGAAGGGCGGCAAGCTCTACGAGCCGGCGCGCCTCGAGGCGGCGCTCGGCATCACGCCCGTGGAGAGGCGCTGATGGACGAGGGATGAAGCTATGAAGTACCTGCACACCATGGTGCGCGTCACCGACATCGACGCCTCGCTCCGGTTCTACCGCGATGCGCTCGGCCTCAAGGAGCTGTCGCGCAAGGACTACCCGCAGGGCCGCTACACGCTGGTGTTCCTCGCCGCGCCGGGCGACGAGGACGCGCAGGTCGAGCTCACCCACAACTGGGATCCGGAGGTTTACGGCGGCGGGCGTAACTTCGGGCACCTCGCCTACGCCGTCGACGACATCTACGCCACCTGCCGGCGGCTCGCCGATAACGGGGTGACGATCCTGCGGCCGCCGCGCGACGGACGCATGGCGTTCGTGCGCTCCCCGGACAACATCTCGATCGAGCTGCTGCAGAAGGGAACGGCACTCGCGCCGGCCGAGCCCTGGAAATCGATGGCCAACACCGGCACCTGGTAGCGGTCCGCGCCGGCAAGCATGAAGACGATCCCGAGCCTCATCATCGCCGCGGTGTTCGCCACGCTGACCTTCGCGGTGTGGGCGTACCTGAATCGCCCGACACGTGAGCCGCCCTGGCCGGCGCGCATCCAGGGATTCGCCTTCTCGCCGTTCCGGGCCAACGAGGATCCCACGACTTTCAAGATGCCGACCGACGCCGAGATCGACGCCGACCTGGCGCTGCTCGAGGGCAAGGTCAACGCGGTGCGCACCTACTCGGTTGGCGCGACACTCGCCGACGTCCCCGAGCTCGCCGACCGTCACGGCATCAACGTCGCGCTCGGCGCGTGGCTCGACAGTCATCGCGACAAGAACGAGGAGCAGCTGAAGACGCTCGTCGAGCTGGCGGAGTCGCACCAGAACGTGGTGCGCGTGGTGGTCGGCAACGAGGTGCTGCTGCGCGGCGATCTCACGCTCGAGGAGCTCGGCAAGTATCTCGACCGGGCGCGCGCCGCCATCGGCCAGCCGGTCGGCACCGCCGAGACCTGGCACACCTGGCTGGCGCACCCCGAGCTCGCGCAGCACGTCGACTACATCGGCGTGCACCTGCTGCCCTACTGGGAAGGGGTGCCGGTGGACGCCGCGGTCGACTATTCCTTCGCGCAGTTCAAGCGGCTGCAGAAGACCTTTCCGCACAAGCCGATCGTCATCGCCGAGATCGGCTGGCCGAGCCGCGGGCGCACGCGCGAGTCGGCGGTGGCGTCGGTGGCGAACGAGGCCCTGTTCCTGCGCCGCTTCCTCGCGCGCGCCGAGCACGAGCAGATCAAGTACTACGTCATGGAGGCCTTCGATCAGCCGTGGAAGGCGTACATGGAGGGGGCGGTCGGCTCCTACTGGGGCGTGTACGACGTCAACCGGCAGCCGAAATTCGCCTTCACCGAGCCGATCGTGCGCGTGCCGGAGTGGCACATCCTCGCGGCCATCTCGATCGGCGTCGCGCTGCTGGTGCTCGGGCTCGTCTATCTCGGGAGCGACGCGCTGCGCAACCGCGGTCGCAGCTTCCTCGCCATCGTGGTGTACGCCGCCACCACCCTCGCAGTGTGGGTGATCTACGACTTCACGCAGCAGTACATGACGGTCTCGAGCGTGGTCGCGGGCGTGCTGCTGCTGCTCGGCATGCTGGGCGTGCTGCTGGTGCTGCTCGCCGAGGCGCATGAATGGGCCGAGGCGCACTGGGTCGCCTACCGGCGGCGGCTTGGCGCGCCGATGCTGGCCGCCGGCCGGCAGCAACCTAAGGTCTCGGTCCACGTGCCGGCCTACAACGAGCCGCCGGCGATGCTCATCGAGACGCTGGATGCGCTCGCGCGGCTCGACTATCCCGATTTCGAGGTGCTGGTCATCGACAACAACACGCGTGACGAGAACGTCTGGCGCCCGGTCGAGGCGCACTGCGCCACGCTCGGGCCTCGTTTCCGCTTCTTCCACGTCGCACCGCTCGCGGGCTTCAAGGCCGGCGCGCTCAACTACGCGCTCGGGCGCACCGCGGCGGACGCCGGCATCATCGCCGTCATCGACAGCGACTACGTGGTCGAGCCAGGCTGGCTGCGCCAGCTCACACCCGCCTTCCAGGACCAGCAGGTCGCCATCGTGCAGGCGCCGCAGGACTACCGCGATGCGGATCAGAGCGCCTTCAAGGCCATGTGCTACGCCGAGTACCGCGGCTTCTTCCACATCGGCATGATCACGCGCAACGAGCGCAACGCCATCATCCAGCACGGCACTATGACCATGGTGAGGCGCGAGCAGCTCATGCGCTGCCGTTGGGCGGAGTGGTGCATCACCGAGGACGCGGAGCTCGGCCTGCGCATCTTCGAGGCGGGCTACGATGCGATTTACGTGCCGACGAGCTACGGCCGCGGCCTGATGCCCGACACCTTCATCGATTTCAAGAAGCAGCGTTTCCGCTGGGCTTACGGCGCGATGCAGATCCTGAAGGCGCACGCGCGCGCGCTGTTCCTCGAGGGCGGACCGCTCTCGCCGGGCCAGCGCTATCACTTCGTCGCCGGGTGGCTCCCGTGGGTGGCGGATGGCTGCAACCTGTTGTTCAACCTCGCCGCTCTCGGCTGGTCGGCGGCGATGGTATGGGCCCCCGGCAAAGTGGACCCGCCGCTCGTCATGTACTCGGTGCTGCCGCTGTCGCTGTTCACCTTCAAGCTCGCCAAGCTCGTGCACCTGTACCACGTGCGCGTCGGCGCCAGCGTGCGCCAGACGGTGGCGGCGGCGGTCGCGGGGCTCGCGCTCACGCACACGATCGGCACCGCGGCGGTCAAGGGATTGATCACCCGCAGCGAGCCGTTCTTCCGCACCCCGAAGCAGGCGAGCTCCTCGGGCCTGCTGCGTGCGCTCGGGGCGGCGCGCGAGGAGGCCGTCATGGTGATCGGCCTCATGCTGTCGGCGTGGGGCGTCGCCTACACCGGCACGCGCGAGACCGCGGGCCCCGACCGGCTGGCCTGGATCGTCGTGCTCCTCATCCAGTCGGTGCCTTACACCTCCTCGCTCATCGTCTCGCTGGTGAGCGCCTTCCCCTTGCCGGCGCGTTGGCTCGGCACGCGCTACCGCCCGGTGTCCGGCACCGGCCGCGAGGCGCAGGTGGGACCGGCGGCTTAAGCGTCGTGCACGAGCGCCGGCTCCAGGCCATCGCGACCATGATCGCCGCGGTCGCGGTGTTCTCCTTCATGGACGCGGTACTCAAGTTCCTTGCCATGCGCTACCCGCCCATGGAGGTGGCGGCGTTGCGTGGTGCCACCTCACTCCCCTTCACGCTCGCGCCGGTGCTGATCGCAGGTAGCCTGCGCGATCTCATTCCGCAGCGCTGGCCGATGCATCTGCTACGCGGCTGCCTGAGCGTCGTGGTGATCGGGGGCTTCGTCTACGCGGTGCGCTCACTGTCACTCGCCAATGCGTATTCGGTGTTCCTGTCGGCGCCGCTGCTGGTGGCGGCTCTGTCGGTGCCGCTGCTGCGGGAACGGCTCGACTGGCGTAACTGGCTGGCCATCCTCGCCGGCCTCGCCGGCGTCCTCGTCATGCTCCGACCCACCACCGCGGGGCTGGCGAGCCTCGGCGCGGTGGCGGCGCTCGTGGGCGCCACCGCCTACGCCCTGAGCGGGATCGCGGTGCGGGTCCTGACTCGTACCGACACGACGGTGAGCGTCGTCTTCTGGACGATCAGCCTCATGACCGTACTTGCCGGCGCCGTGGCCCTGCCGGGGTGGGTCGCGATCGAGCACGCGCACTGGAAATGGCTGCTGGCCCTGGGGGTCCTCGCCGCGGTCGGCCAGTACCTCCTCACCGAGGCGTTCCGCTCGGCGCCGCCCTCGGTCGTCTCCCCGTTTGAGTACACCGCGCTGCTCTGGGGAGTCGGCATCGACCGGGTGGTATGGCAGGTGCTGCCCTCGGCGCGGGTCTGCCTGGGCGGCGGCATCGTGATCGCGAGCGGCCTCTACCTCATCTGGCATGCGCGCACTGCACCGCGGCACGCCGCTGCGCAACAGTCGTGGCAGTGAGAAGCGCGTCGAGGCAGAATGCGTGCTAATCCTCGACGGCGCGTATCGTCGGCGGCTGCGTCCGGCGCCAGTGCATCGTCGACGGTCGCAGGTCATGCGCTGACGGGTCGTTTGCTAACAAGAGGGAACAGGCCATGAGCAATGCCGATATCCGCGGACGTTTCGTCTGGCACGAGTTGTTGACGACTGACACGGCCGCCGCCGCCGCCTTCTATCCCAAGGTCGTGCCGTGGCGGACCCAGCCCTCCAGCATGCCGGGCTACACCCTGTGGATGGCCGGCCAGAGCCAGGTCGGGGGGCTCATGGCATTGCCTCCCGAGGCGGCGGGAACGCCGCCGCACTGGCTCGTCTACATTGGCACGCCGAATGTCGATGCCACGGCCGAGCACGCCCAGCGCCTCGGCGCCCGCGTGGTGAAGGCGGCTGCCGACATTCCCAACGTCGGCCGCTTCGCGGTGCTTGCGGATCCGCAGGGTGCGACCTTCGCGCTCTATACCCCGGGGCCGACCGGCGGCGGTATCCCTGCGCCCGGAGCGGGCGTGTTCTCCTGGCACGAGCTGGCGACGACTGACGTCGCCGCCGCACTGCGTTTCTACGGTGAGCTGTTTGGCTGGACCAAGGGGCCGGGCCACGACATGGGAGCGATGGGCATCTACCAGATCATCGAGCGCTTCGGAGCACAGATCGGCGGCGTCTGCAACGTGCAGGGGCCGGCGACCGCGCCTTCGTGGCTGAGCTACGTGCAGGTGGCGGACTCGAGCCGCGCGGTCGCAGCCGCCAAGGGTGCCGGCGGACGGCTGCTGCACGGGCCGGTCGAGGTGCCGGGTGGCAGCTGGATCGCGCTCTTCATGGATCCGCAGGGCGGGGCGTTCGCGGTGCACGAGATGCCACGCGCCGCGGCCGCAAGGCCGGCGGCGCCGCCGCCGAAGCCGGCCACGGCTCCAGCGCCGAAGCCGGCGGCAGCTCCAGCGCCGAAGCCGGCCGCCGCTCCAGCGCCGAAGCCGGCGGCAGCTCCCGGGCCGGCAGCCGCGGCGGCCAGGCCTGCAGCGGCGAAAGCCGCCAAAGCGCCGAAGAAGGCGGCGCGCAAGGCGCGCCGCACGGGGCGCAAGGTCGCACGCAAGGTGCGGCGGGCCGCCCGCAAGACGGCGCGCAAGGCCCGACGTGCCGTCGGCCGCAAGACGGCGCGCAAGGTCCGGCGCGTGGGGCGCAAGGTCGCGCGCAAGGCGCGACGCGCTGGACGGCGGGTGGGGCGCGCGCGCCGCAGGCGCTGATCAGGAGCGGGCCACCCCGCCGGTCATCGGCGGGGGCTTCGCCGGTCTTACCGTCAGAGCTTCACGAGCGGGCGGCCGAAGTTGTCGCCGCGCAGTGCGCGCATCAGGTGCTCCGGCGCCTTGGCGAGACCCTCGACCACGTGCTCCTTGACCGCGATCCGGCCGGCGCCGTACCAGGCGATGGCCTCGCGCAGGAATTCGCCGCGGCGATGCTCGTAGTCGCGCACCCGCGCGCGCAGCACCTGGATACCGTCCTTCTCCGCAAGGTAGCCGGCCCGCAGCAGTGCCGGCCCCGGATCGGAATCGCTCAGGCTGTTCTGCACGATGCGCGCGCCGCTTGCCAGGTGCCGCTCCGTGATGATGGTCTCGAGGAGCTCGCCGCCGGTGTTATCGAAATACACGTCCACGCCGTGGGGTGCGAGCTGGCGCAGCCGGGCGCTCAGGGGCTCCGCGCGGTAGTTGATGCAGGCCGTGAGGCGCGCGTGGCGTGTCACCCAGTCGCACTTCTCGCGCGTGCCGGCGATGCCGATCGCGCGTGCGCCCTTGAGCATCGCGATCTGTCCGGCCATCGAGCCCGCGGCGTTCGAGGCGGCCGACACCAGCACCGTCTCCCCGGGCCGCAGCTTTGCGAGGTCGAGAAGCCCGAAATAGGCGGCCATGCCGGGGGCGCCCAGCACCCCGAGCGCCGTGGAAGCCGGAGTCTGCCCCGGATGCACGAAGCGCGCGTACTCGCCGTCGGACGCGGAAAGCTGCTGCAGGCCGGCATCCAGCACCACGACGCTGCCGACGCCGAACACATCGTGACGCGACTCGATCACCTGGCCGACGCCGCGCGCCGGCACCACGTCTCCCGGCCTGACAGAACCCGAATTGCCGTTGGCGGCGTGCGCCATGTGGAACGGGTCGAGCGCCAGCCACAGCGCGCGGCACAGGAACGAGCCGTTGGTGAGCTTGGGAAGCGGGGCTTCGACCAGCTCGAAGTCGCTCGACCTGGACGGGGGATGTTTGATCCGGATCTGGAGGTTCTGCACGCGCGGCCTCGGGCGTCTGGCGGCTACCTGGCGGCGGTGTCCGCGGCGGCGCGTTCGCGGTCACCCGCCGCCTGGCTGGCCTCGACCTGCGCGCGCACGCGTTCCTCCGTCCTGCGGGCCTCGGCCGCCTGCTGCGCGCCGGCGGCGTCGCCATTCGCCGCGGCCGCGCCGGTCTCGGCGAGCCCGCAGCCCCCGAGCAGGGCGCTTAAGCCGAGGAGCACCAACGCGCCTTGCATGAATGCCAATTTACGCGCCCGCCTTGCTTACGCAAGAGCAGCGGTGAACGTGGCACTATGTCGCGCATGTCAAGGGGTCCGCTCAAGGCGCAGCGCGTGGAGATGGAGCCGCGGGTGCGGCGCGGCTACTTCGAATGCCGCTACGGACAGCTGCACGTGCATCACGCGATGCCTCCCGGAGGCGGGTTCGAGGAGGGAACGCCGCTCATCTGCCTGCACGGCGCCCAGGGAACGGGGCGGCTCTTCAAGGAGTTTCTGGCGCTGATCGGGCGCGACCGCTCGGCGTACGCGCCGGATCTCCCGGGCTGCGGCGAATCCGACGGACCCGGGCAAGGTCTCAGCGCGGCAGACTACGCCGCGGCGGTCGGCGACTTTCTGGACACGATGCGGCTGCGCGAGGTCGATGTGCTCGCGCACGCCGCCGGATCGGCACTTGCCACCGAGCTCGCGCTGACGCGCGCAGTCGAGGTCCGTCGCCTGGTCCTCGTCTCGGTGCCGCTCAATCCGCCGGGTCCGCCGAGAGCCGCGACCGCACCGGCCGACGGCCTGGCTGCCGCGGCCGCCGCGTATGCGCTGCGCGAGCGGCTCGGGCGGGTCTCGCAGGCGCTCCTGGTCCTGCGGCCCCGGGACGAGTGGTGGGACGCCGGCGGCCGGGTACGGGAAGTCCAGCCGGCAGCCCGGGTGCTGGACCTTCCGGACCATGGGCCCGATCTCCTCCGGTCGGCCCCGGAGGCGGTGGCGGAAGCGGTTCGCGCGTTCCTGCGCGCTTGAGGGAAGCTTCAGTCCCCCGCCCGGAGGCCTTTTTTCGCGATTCCCCTCACATAATTGCACCAGTTCAGGGGGATCCGGCGCCTCTGCGGGGCTAGAATCCGCACCAAAGCGATAAGGGAGCCAATCCCAAATGGATCCGCGCCTGAGGCAGCCGCCCCAAGGGTCCCCACCCCGTGCAGCTGACCTCGACAGCACCGATGAGCTTCCGGTTCTCGACCTGAAGGCCTACGAGGCCGCTGCACGCGAGCGGCTGGCCGACACCTGGATTCAGCCGGGCCTGGAGCCGGGCGATGCGGGATCCGAGTCCGCCGCCGCGGCCGAGCTCGCCGAGGACCCGTTGCAGACGGCGGTGGCCAACCTGCGCGAGGCGCAGCACCTGCTGACGAGTCGCGGGGCGCGCTTGAGCGAGATCGAGCGCTCGCTCGAGGAGGCGCACGCCGCGCGGACCGCTGCCGAGCGGCGTGTGCAGCAGCTCACCGAGGAGCTCGCCGCAGCGCGCGCTGCGGTGGCGCAGCGCGACAGCGAGCGCGCCGCCGCCGAGGCCGAGGCGCGTGCCGCCGCCGAGCGGCGCGAGGCGCAACATGCCGGCGATCTCGCCCAGACGCGCGCCGCCGCGCAGCAGCGCGAGGCCGAGCTCGCCGAGGAGCTCGTCCGGGCGCGTGCGGCCGCGGGACAGCAGGCGAGCGACCTCGGCGAGGAGCTCGCCCGAGCCGCTCGCGACACCGAGCAGCGCGAGGCACAACACGCGCGGCAGCTCCTCGAGGAGCGGGCGGCCGGCGAGCAGCGGCTGCTCGCCGAGCGTGAGGCGGCGGCCGAGGTGCAGCGCGGCCGCGATCTCGAGCGGGAGCAGGGGCTCGCCGTCCGTGACCTGGCGCAGGCAGCGCTGCAGGGCGAGCTGCAGGAAATGCGCGTCCGCGCCGCGAGCTACTTCGAGTCGCTTCAGTCGGCCGAGCGGCGCCGGTCGCTGTTCGAAGGATTGCTGTCGGACCTGCAGGACGAGGTCGACGCGCACGAGACCGGCCGCGCCCGCCTGGCGCGCGAGCTCGCCGGGCGCGACGTGCATGCCGGGGAGCTCGAGTCGGACCTCAGTCAGCGCGCGGCGCGCATCGCCGATCTCGAAAGTCAGGTGGCGACGCTCGGCGCTGCGCTCCAGCAGCGCGACGTCGAGCTCACGCGGCTGCGAGCCGTGGAGGCGAGTCTCGGCGCAGCGCTCGAGGCGGGCCGCGCCGCCACCACCGCGGTCACCACGCGCGCCGGCGAGCACGAGGTCGCGCTGAATGAGGCGCGCACGCGGGTCGCGGCGCTCGAGGCGGAGCTCGCCGCCGAGCGCAGGCACGGCGCCGAGCGCGAGGAGGAGCTCGCCAAGGTGCGCGGCGACATGGAGGAGTGGGCCGGCGCGCTGCGCAGCGCCCAGCTCGAGCGCAGCGGTCACGTGGCCAGCATCAGCGCGGGCGAGGCGCGCGTGAAGCAGCTCGAGGAGCGGGTGGCGGAGCAGGTCGACATGCTGCGCACGCTGCAGACCGCCTCGGACGCCGCGGTCGCGCGCACCCAGGAGCTGGAACAGGACCTGCGCGCGGCCGAGGACGGCATCGCGCGGCTCGAGTCGCAGCTGCGCGGCCGCAACGCGCGGGTCGCGGAGCTCGAGAAAGCCAACCAGCAGTGGCGCCACACGCTGGATGAGACCCGTGCGGCACATGTCGACACCGACACTCACCTGGCGCTGCGCGAGGCCGCATACGCCGCTGCCGCGGAGGGCCTGCAGCGCGAGCCGGCGCCGGACGGGGCGACACGGCTGCTGATCCGCAGCGATGGCGAGCGCGAGGTGGTGCACGTCCTCGCCCGCAAGACGACCATCGGTCGTACGCCCGACAACGATGTGCAGATCGACGCCAAGCACATCAGCCGCCACCACGCGGTGATCCTGGCCGGTCCGGCCCACACCATCATCGAGGACCTGAACAGCACCAACGGCGTCACCGTGAACGGCCGGCGCATCACGCGCCAGGTCTTGCAGGACGGCGACCAGGTGATGATCGGGCGTGCGGAATACCGTTTCGCCGTGCGCCGCACCGACAGGCGCTGACAGGGACGCGGCGCGTTCGCTAAGCTCGTCCCGGTGGCGAGCCCCTACATCGAGAGGATCCTCAAGGCGCGTGTCTACGACGTGGCGATCGAGTCGCCGCTCGAGGCGGCCGCGCGCCTCTCACGCCGGCTCGGCAACGAGGTGCTGCTGAAGCGCGAGGACCTGCAGCCGGTCTTCTCCTTCAAGCTGCGCGGCGCCTACAACCGCATCGCGCACCTGGGCGAGGCGGCCGCCAGAGGCGGCGTGGTGTGCGCCTCGGCCGGTAACCACGCGCAGGGAGTGGCGCTGGCGGCACGCCGGCGGGGCATCCCCGCCGTCATCGTCATGCCCGAGACCACGCCGCTCATCAAGGTGCAGGCGGTCATCGATCTCGGCGGCGAGGTGGTGCTGCACGGCGATGACTACGACAGCGCGCTCGAGCGCGCGCTGCTGCTGGGGCGCGAGCGCAGTCTGGTGTTCGTACACCCCTTCGACGACCCCGACGTCATCGCCGGGCAGGGCACCATCGCGGTGGAGATCCTGCGCCAGAGCGGCGGCAAGCTCGACGCGATCTTCGTGCCGGTGGGCGGCGGCGGACTCCTGGCCGGCATTTCCGTGTACGTGAAGTACCTGTACCCCGGCGTGAAGGTGATCGGCGTCGAGCCGCGCGACGCCGCCTCGATGTACGAGTCGCTGCGCGCCGGGCGCCGCGTCACACTCGAGCGCGTCGGCATCTTCGCCGACGGCGTGGCGGTGCGGCGTGTCGGCGAGGAGACCTTCGCGCTGTGCCGCAGCCACGTCGACGAGATGCTGCTCACCGACACCGACGAGATCTGTGCCGCGATCCAGGACGTGTTCGAGGACACACGCTCGATCGTCGAGCCGGCCGGAGCGCTCGCGCTTGCGGGCCTGAAGCAGTACGTGGCGCGCGAGCGCTGGCGCGGCAAGCGCCTGGTGGCGATCAACAGCGGCGCCAACATGAACTTCGACCGGCTGCGGCACGTCGCGGAGCGTGCCGACATCGGCGGGGAGCGCGAAGCGCTACTCGCGGTGGTGATTCCCGAGCAGCCGGGCAGCTTCCTGCGCTTCTGCGAGGCCATCGGCCGGCGCAGCGTCACCGAGTTCAACTACCGCTACGCGGGCCCCGAGGCCGCGCAGATTTTCGTCGGCCTGGCACTGTCGCAGGGGCGCGCCGAGAAGGATGCCGTGTCCGGGCAGCTGCGCGCCGCCGGCTTCGCCGTCACGGACATGACCGACGACGAGATGGCGAAGCTGCACGTGCGCTACATGGTCGGGGGACACGCCCGCGGCCTCGAGCACGAGCTGCTCTACCGCTTCGAGTTCCCCGAGCGTCCCGGGGCGCTGCTGAAGTTCCTGCAGGCGATCGGCTCGCGCTGGAACATCAGCCTGTTCCATTACCGCAATCACGGCTCGGACTACGGGCGGGTGCTCGCCGGCATCCAGGTACCGCCCGCCGATCGCGGCGACTTCCTCGAGCATCTGCGCGAGCTGCACTACGCCTACGTGGAGGAGACCGCCAACCCGGCCTACCGGATGTTCCTCTCGTCCTGATGGCTCTCGTGCTGCCATTCGCGCCAGATCGCCAGCAGCACCGCGAGGATGACGGGCCCGACGAACAGGCCCACCAGCCCGAAGGCGGCGAGTCCGCCCAGCACGCCGAACAGCACCACGAGGAAGGGGATCTGCGCCTCGCGGCTGATGAGGAACGGGCGCACGATGTGGTCCGTCCAGCCCATGACGACGGCGCCCCAGATAAGCAGTCCCACCCCCGCCACGGTGCTGCCCTCGAGCAGCAGCCACGCGGTGACGCACACCCAGATGGTCGGCGCCGCGAACGGGATGAGGCCGCACACGGTGGTGAGAGCCGCCAGAAACACCGGCGCGCCGACCCCGGCGAGCCAGTAGCCGATCCCGACCAGGACACCCTGCACGAGCGCGGCCAGCACCAGCCCGTAGACCACCGCCTTGACGGTCTGGCCGATCGCCTGGAGGTAGTTCTGTACGCGCGGACCGAGCATCTGCTCGAGGGCGCGCGCCAGCTGCGCCGCGACGCCCGCGCCGTCGCGATAGACGAAGAACAGGCTCACCACCGTCAGCAGCAGTTTCGCCGCGTTGCGGCTGATGCCGCCGACCACGTGCGCGATCTGGTCGAAGGAGCGGTCGGCGATTCTCCGCAAAGCTGCGCCGAGCGCGTGCGGGTCCTGGGCCACGTGCGCCGACAGGTCCCGCAGCGTGTCGCCCACCCACGGGAGCTTGAGCAGCACGGGCGGCAGCTCGCCGCCGGCGAGCAGCCGCTGCGTCTCGCCGTAGGCGTGCACCAGCTCCAGGCGCACCACCACCGCAAGCCATGCGAGCGGCACGATGACCGCCGCGCTCACCGCAGTCGTCATCGCGAGCGCGGCGAGGATGCTGCTGCCGCCCCACTTGCGGCGCAGCCACTCGTAGCCCGGCCAGGTCACGTAGGCGAGGATCGCCGCCCACACCACCGGCACGATGAAGGGGTCGAGCACCAGGAAGCCAAGCAGCACGAGCCCCGCGAGCATCACCACGATGAGGAGGCGGCGCAGCCCGAGCGCGGTGGCGAAGTCCTCCGTCACAGAAGACCCACCGCATCGGACGCGATCATGATGAGGGCGAGCAGTGTGCAGGCCGCGAGGCTCAGGTTGCGCCGCAGTGCGAGGTAGGCGGACGGCAGCGCCGCACCGAGCGAGCGGTGCTCATAGAGCCAGAAGACTCCGAAGCCGGCCACCAGCAGCGCGAGCGCGCGCTGCCCGCCGATGAGGATCGCAGCCGCCGCGACCAGGGTGGGCGCCGCCGCCGCTGCCATGCGTGCCGGGCTCGACGGCGCGCGCCCCGCGAGCGCCAGTCCCCAGTGCACCGCGCCGGTAAAGGCGAGCAACACTGCGCCCCAGGCGATCGCGCCGCGTTGCGCCAGCTCGCGGCCGGCGTAGCCGGAGTGCAGCGCCACCCCGGCCAGACACACGATGAGCGGCGCCACCGCCAGGTAGCCGGTGAGCTCGGCGGCGGTGCCGATCCGGGCGGGGGCCGTCTCATTCTGGGTCTGGTTCACGGCCCGCGATCATGCCACGCGGCGCGCCACTGTGACGTCTTGACGGCGGGCGAGCCGGGCAGGCAACCTTCGCGCGGCGTGAGGTGCTCGACCCGAGAGGGAACGAGTAAAACGGGAAGTCCGGTGCGGATTCGTCCAAACCCGGCGCTGCCCCCGCAACGGTAATCGAGATCAGGCGGATCACGAGCCACTGCACCCGGTAAGAAAGGGGTGCGGGAAGGCGATCCACCCGCAAGGCGCAGGCCTTGGCTCGAGAGCCCGGAGACCGGCCTCGCGCATCACCGTTGAACGTCGCGGCGGGCGACGCTGGTCGAACGGTGTGCGCCTGCCGGAGGCGCAGACCTGCACCAGCTCCTGACACGACGTGCACGGGCACGGGTGTGTGCTGTCTCAGGAGCTTACGGATGTCTCAAGGTCTCAGCGAGCGCCGCGCGCCAGCCTGCGCGGCCATTCTGTTGGTCTCGTGGGTGCCGGCGGCGTGGTGTCAGCAGCTGCTGCCGCCGTCCGCATCCGCTCCCCCCGAGCAGCTGCAGCAGGTGATCGTCACCGCGGCGCGCGCGCCGGAGCCCGCAGACGAGTCGTTCTTCTCGGTGACCGTGCTGACGCGCGCCGACATCGAGGCGCGCCAGGCGCCCTCGGTGCAGGATCTGCTCGCGGATCTCGCCGGCATCAACATCGACAACTCGGGTGGCCTCGGCCAGCAGAGCTCGGTATTCATCCGCGGCGCAGACTCCGACCATACGCTGCTGCTGGTCGACGGCGTGCGTGTGGGCTCGGCGACGCTCGGCATTGCGCCCTTCGAGATCATTCCGCTCGAGCAGATCGACCACATCGAGGTCGTGCGCGGGCCACGCTCGACGCTCTATGGCTCGGACGCGGTCGGGGGCGTCGTGCAGATCTTCACCCGCCAGGCGGGCGAGCCCGGGGTGACCTGGGGAGGCAGCGCCATGACCGGCAGCTACGACACCCATGAGTTCACCGGCTACGTGGCGGCGCGCGGTCGTGAGGCCTGGGGCAGTATCTCGGGCGACGTGCTCACCACGGCCGGCATCGCCGCCTGCCTGCCGTCGGCCATCGCCGGCTGCTTCGACCCGGGTGCGCCGCAGGTACCCGACGGTCACCAGAACCGCTCCGCCTCGCTCAACGGGGGCGTGCGGCTCACGGATCAGCTCACGGCATCGGCGGACGTGCTCTACACCCACGGCTGGACGGCCTTCGACGGCGCTGGGTTCGACGACCGGCTGGATTTCGAGGAGAAGGTCTTCAGCGCGCACCTCGAGCAGGCGCTCGGCGGCAACTGGCACCTGAAGCTCATGGCGGGACGCGATGAGGACGACGAGCGGGATTTTCTCGATCCCACGCCGGTCGGCACCTTCGATACGGTCAGGAGCAGCGCGAGCCTTCAGGCCGACGGCAGGCTCGGCTCGGCCGTGTGTCTCGTGAGCGGCGTCGACTACGAGGACGTGCACGTCGACAGCGACACGCCCTATGAGGTGACCTCGCGCACCACGCGCGCGGTATTTGCCGAGCTGCACGCGGATCTGGCCGGCTGGTCGGCGCTCGCGGGTGCGCGTTTCGAGGACAACGAGCAGTTCGGTGATCACTGGACCGAGAACCTGGGGCTGACGCGCACGCTCTCACCGGGCCTGCGGCTGGTCCTGACCTGGGGCACGGCATTCCGCGCCCCGACCTTCGATGAGCTCTACTTCCCGGGCTTCGGCAATCCGGACCTGAAGCCGGAGACCTCGCAGTCCTACGAGGCGGGGCTCGACGGCGAGCAGGGCGCGCTGCGCTGGTCGCTGCATGCCTACCAGACCACGATCGATGATGAGATCTCGATCGATCCGCTGACGTTCCTTCCGGTGAACATCCACAAGTCGCGCATCCGCGGCGTCGAGCTGCAGGGCGACTGGCACAACGCCGACTGGGTGCTCGCCGGGCAGCTGACCGGGCTCGAGCCGCTGAACATTTCCCCGGGCGAGGAGTACGGCAACCTGCTGCCGCGGCGCGCTGAGCAGAGTGCCAGCGTCAACGTGCGCCGCCTGCTGCGCAGCGCGCCATCCGACGGCGCGGACGGATCCGTCGGCGTCGTGGCGCGCTGGCAGGGGCGGCGCTACGACGACCTCGCGAATACGCTCCCCATGGGCGGTTATCTGACGGTCGATCTGCTCACCGACTGGAGGCTCGCCGCCAGCTGGAGGCTCGAGGCGAAGGTGGCCAACCTCTTCGACCGCAGCTACCAGACGGCTGCATACTATGCCCAGCCGGGCCGGAGCTACGGCGTCACGATCCGCTACCGCTCCAGCCTGCATTAGGGAGGGGTCCACATGAGCGAGCCCGGCGCGGCTCCGGCGCCGGGCGCGGCGCCGAGTGACAACGAGCGCACCTGGGGCATGTTGGCGCACCTCGCGGCGTTCGCGGGACTGGTCCTGCCGCTCGTCGGCAACGTGGTGGTGCCGCTGCTCATCTGGCACAGCTGGCGCGAGCGCTCGAAGTTCGTCGGCGAGCAGGCGCTCGAGAGCCTCAACTTCAACCTCTCGGTGTCGATCGGCGCCCTCATCTGCTGGGTGCTGGTCGTCGTGTTCGTCGGCTTCCTGCTTGGCACGGCGCTGTTCATCGCCTGGCTCGCGCTCACCCTCATCGCCGCGATCAAGGCGAGCGAGGGCGTGAATTACCGCTATCCGTTCGCGCTGCGGCTCGTGAAGTGAATTGCCGGCGGGGCCGCGCGGGCACCAGTCAGTAACCATCAATTAATTCAGCGGCTTAGAATCTTGACCTGGCTATACTGTATGGGTTTACAGTAGCCGCGTGGCCCGCATCGACGACCGTCCCCGCGCCCGCAAGGGCCACGGGGCTCTCAGCAATCCGCCGCCGCGCTTCGACCTTCACCAGCTGAGCGTCGTCGACGACGGTTGGTATCAGGAGGAAGTGCCCGACAGCGTTGCTACGACGCTCGAGCCCGATCGCGCGCGCGGCGTGATCACGACCAACGATTCGCCCGATATTCCGTTCGAGCAGTCGATCAATCCGTATCGAGGATGTTCGACCGCTTGCGTCTACTGCTATGCCCGCCCGAGCCACGCGTACCTGGGTCTCTCGCCGGGACTCGACTTCGAGACCCGCCTTTTCTACAAGGCCGACGCAGCCAGGGTGTTGGAGGCCGAGCTGTCGCGGCCCGGTTATGTCTGTAAGCCGATCATGCTGGGTGCCAACACTGACCCATACCAGCCGGATGAGCGCCGCACGAGAGTCACGCGCTCGATCCTCGAGGTGCTGGAGCGGACCCGGCATCCGGTTGCCGTCATCAGCAAACACTCGCTCGTCCTGCGTGATCTCGACCTGCTGACATCACTGGCGCGCGACGGACTCGTGAGTGTCTCCATCAGCGTCACGACGCTCGACGACGACCTCAAGCGCCGGCTCGAGCCGCGGGCCGCCTCCCCGGCGGCACGGGTGCGGACGCTCGCGGCACTGGCCGCGGCGGGCGTGCCCTGCGGGGTGATGGTCGCGCCGGTAATTCCGGCGCTCACCGACCATGAGATGGAGGCGATTCTCGAGGCCTGCGCAGCCGCCGGGGCCGGCTGGGCGGGCTACGTGCTGCTGCGCCTCCCGCATGAGGTCAAGGATCTCTTCAGGGAATGGCTCGCCGAGCACTACCCCGACCGGGCCGCGCACGTCATGTCCCTCATCCGCGAGATGCGCAGCGGGCGCGACAACGACCCGCGCTTCGGCTCGCGCATGCGCGGCACGGGGCCGTATGCCCTTCTGCTCAGGAGCCGCTTCAAGCTCGCCTGCCAGCGCCTGAAGCTCAATTCCGCCGCACGCGGCTCGCTCGACACGACACGGTTTCGTCCCCCCGGCCACGCCGGTGCCCAGTTGCGCTTAGGTCTGTAACAAAGTTGAGTCTTGCCGCAGCACACGGCCACTCGCTAAGCTGCGCCCACAAGAGCGCGTGCACGGTAACGGGGGATACCGATGTCGAACGGCACGACGAAGGTTGCGCTGCTCGCCGGGGCGAGCGGTCTGACGGGTGGCTATGTGCTCGACGCGCTGCTCGAAGCCCCGGACTTCAGCCGCGTGATCGCCGTGACGCGCCGGCCGCTCCCGCGCGAGCACGCGCGCCTCGCCAATCGCATCGTGCAGTTCGACCGCATGGAGGCGCAGCTGCAGGGCGTCACCGCCGACGTCGCGCTGTGCTGCCTCGGCACCACGATCGCCCGCGCCGGCTCGCGCGAGAGCTTCCGCGAAGTCGACGTCGACTACGTGCTGGCTTTCGCCCGCACCGCGCTCGCTGCGCGCGCGCAGCGCTTCGTCGTCATGTCGAGCGCCGGCGCCGACCCGCGCTCGCGTAATTTCTACCTGCGCACCAAGGGAGAGATGGAGGAGGAGCTCGAGGCGGTCGGCTTCCCCGCGCTCGACATCCTGCAGCCGGGGCTGCTGCTCGGGTGGCGGCACGAGACGCGCCCGCTCGAGCTCGCGGCGGCGGCGTTCATGCCGCTCGTGAATCCCTTTCTGGTCGGCAAGCGCGCCGCCTGGCGCGCCATCTCCGCGCGTACCGTGGCGGCGGCAATGGTCGGTGCGACGCGCTCGGGGCGCAAGGGCGTGCAGCGTCACGTGAATCCGGGCATCCAGGCGCTCGCGCGCCTGACCCCGCCGCGCGGCCCTGCGGCACCGCCGGACCGCAAGCCGGCTCGCGCCCGCTGATGGCGGGAGCGCACCCCGCGCGTGCGGCGGGTGCGCTGCTGATTGCGACGCTCGTGCTCGCCGGCTGCGCGAGCCACGCACGCCGCCCGAGCCCGCAGGCCGACACCGGGGCCGCAATTGCCGCGCTCGCGGTCTCGCTCGTCGGGGCGCCTTATCATTTCGGTGGCGCAGACGCGGCGGGTTTCGACTGCAGCGGGCTCGCGCTCTACGTGCACGAGCGCTTCGGTCTGGCGATTCCGCGCACGGCGAGCGAGCAGCAGCGTGCGGCGCGTGCCGTGCCTCTCGGCGCGATCGCGCCGGGCGATCTCGTCTTCTTCCGTATCCATGCGCGCGGCGTCGATCACGTGGGCATCTACGCAGGTGCCGGACGTTTCATTCATGCGCCGCGCGCCGGAGTCGCGGTCGCGTACGGCGAGCTGAGCGACGGCTATTACCGTGCGCGCCTGGTGGGCGCGGGCCGTTTCTGGGACGGCTCTTCCGCGGGCGCGGCACCGCGGTGAGACATAAGCTTGCCCGCACTGCAGCCATGCACCATATGTCAGGCATTTCCTCGCAACTCTGCACACAATGCACTTGACTGCAAACGGCGACGCTTTGACACTTGGTCGCGTGATAAGGGCAAACCCGTCGAAAGACGGGGACGCAAAGCCACCGGTCTAACGGACGTAAAGGTTCTACGACGGCGGGGCTGCCACGATCGCGAAATGGAAATCGCGACGCTCGCACTCCCTTCCCCGTCACGGATCCCTAAAGTCCCATATGTCCGGGGACGTTATCAGGGATTGGTTGAGTTCCGGGGAAGCTATGACACCACAGCCAGAGCTGGCGGCCGACGCGATGTCGGGCGCCTCAGCCGGGGAGCCGGCGCCGTCCGCAGCGGCGACGGGTCCTTTCGTTCTCAATCTGTGCTCATCGACCACGCCGATGGCACTGGCGCAGACGGAACTCCCCGAGCTGAAGCGCTTCAATTTCTTCGTGAGCCGCCGCTTCGAGGAAGGGCGCGAGCGCTTTCGCCTCCACATGGGTTACTTCGCGACGCTCGCCGAAGCCGAGGAGTGGCTGAGCGTCGTGCGCGAGATCTATCCCGGCGCATGGGCTGGCGAGGCGCCTGGCCGCAAGCTGCGTGAGCGCGCCGCCGCCGCCGCTGCGGCCCAGGCACAGCACGCGGCGGGTCCGCAGTCGCGAGGTGTCCTGGACACTGCCCGGACTGCCACGCGCGTGGCGGTACCCGCGCCGCGGCCGGCGCCGGCCGGGCCGCCCCCCTCGGTTCGGGTGCCGGTGGTGCACGCCGCCCCGCATGCGGCGGTACGCGTATCTCCCCGCGCCGCTCCGGCCGGCGCACCCGCCGCGCGCCGTCCCCCCCAGCTGCCGCCCGCCGCCAGAGTGGCCGCGCCGCCCGCGGGCGTACGCAAGGCGCCCGCGGTCGCACCCGGTCCCGCGCGTCCCGCGCCGCTCAGTGCGCCGAGCGCACGAGCCACCCCGTCTGTAAGGCCGGCGGCGGCGCCTCAGCCGCGTCCGCCCGCGCCGGCTCGCCCGCAGGCACCGCCTCCCGCCGCCGCCGCGCGCCCGCCCGCCCGTGCACCCGCGAGGCCCGTATTCCGGGATTCCAACGTGCGTGAAGTCCTCGCCGCGCTCGGTGAGACCAGCTCGACCGGCGAGACGCGCCTGATGCGGCTGCCGCCGCCGCCGCGCAGTGCACCGCCGGCCGAGGGCACGCTCAGCGACACCCAGGTGCTGCGGGTCCTCGAGGAGCGGCGGCCCGAGGATGCCGAGAGAGCCGGCGACGCCCGGGCAAGCAACATTCCGCTGCTGAAGCCTGACGACACCGGTACCCGCCGGGCACTCAAGGAGGCCGTGGTCAGCAATGCGCCGGTGTGGTTCGCGGTGCAGCTGCAGTGGTCGGTGCAGCCGGTCGAGCTCGGGAAGGTGCCGCCACTTGCGATCTTCAGCGCCTACACTCTTTATACGGTGGAAGGCAGCCGCGACGGCCGCCACTGGTATGGACTGCGCCTCGGGTTTTTCAGCGACGCGATCTCCGCCAAGCAGGTCGCTTACTACGTGCGCTCCGAGTTCGGCTCCGTGGCGGTCGTGCCGGTGAGCCCGCAGGAGCGCGCCCGCGCCACCGACGACGAGCGTGCGGCGGCGGCCTCGGTCGCCGCGCCCGGCGCCGCGCCCCGGGTCGAGGCCGAGGAGTTCAAGCTCATCGACGTCGACGAGGAGCTGCAGCTGCCCGCCGCGCGTCCGCTCGCTGAGCGACCGCCTGCCAAGGCGCCCGCCCCCGGGCGCGCGCCTGCCGAGGCGGCCCGGCCGCGTGCCCGCCGCCCGGCCAGGGTCGGCATGCGCGAGCGGCGCGGCGGACCCACGCTCGAGGAGACTCTGGAGATCCTCGGCGCCAGCGAGCTCACCATCGAGGACCCGCGCGGCGAGATCCTCAACGACACCGGCGTACGGCACCTGCGCGTCGAGGTGCAGAAGAACTCCCCGTTCTCGCGGCTGCTCGAGCGCTTGAGCGAGCGCGTCAAGAAGCCCTGAGAGCTCAGCGCTTTCCGAACAGCCGCTCGAGCTCCGCGCGCGACTTGTCGATCTCCGCCGTGTTGGGCGGAATGTAGGCGGCGGCGCGCGGCTTGAAGTGGTCGCAGAAGTTGGCGCGCGTCTTGTCGCTCACCTCCTCCGCCGTAGGCTCCCGGCAGTGCTTGGCGACGCGCGTGTCGTAATCGACGCACATGCGGCACACGTGCAGCTCCGCCCGGCACCGCGGGCATTCGTCGAGGCGCCGCAGCGGCAGGCTGAGCTCAGCGAGCGACGCGCCGCACTTCCAGCAGACCAGGTCGTGGGCCATGCGCCGCTAGCGTACTACTGCGCGGACCGGCAGGCGCGGGCGCGCTGGCGCAGGAACGGCTCGAGTACGCGTCCGGTGTGCGAGTAGCGCCGGCGGCGCGCGATCTGCGCCGGCGGACCCTGCGCGACGATGCGCCCGCCGCCGGCGCCGGCCTCGGGACCCAGGTCGATGATCCAGTCGGCCTCGGCCATCACGTCGAGGTTGTGCTCGACCACCACGGCGGTGTTTCCGGCCGCGACCAGCCGGTGCAGCACCTGGATCAGCTTCTCGACGTCCGCCATGTGCAGGCCCACCGTCGGCTCATCGAGCACGTAGAGCGTCTGCTTCGGGCCCGCCTTGCCTGGGCCGGCATCGCCGTCGCGCACCTTGGAGAGCTCGGCGACCAGCTTGATGCGCTGCGCCTCGCCTCCCGAGAGCGTCGGGCTCGGCTGTCCGAGCGTGAGGTAGCCGAGGCCGACGTCCTGCAGGAGCTTCAACGCACGGTGCACGCGCGCATGGGCCGCGAAGAACCCGACCGCGTCGTCCACGTCCAGGGCCAGCACGTCGCCGATGCTCTTCTCGCGCCACAGGACGCTGAGCGTCTCGGCATTGAAACGCCGCCCGCCGCACACGTCGCACAGCACTTTGACGTCGGGCAGGAAGCTCATCTCGATGGTCTTCACTCCCTGACCGTCGCAGGCCTCGCAGCGCCCGCCCGCGGTGTTGAAGGAGAAACGGCTGGCGGTATAGCCGCGGATGCGCGCCTCGGTAGTGCCGGCGTAGATGCGGCGGATCTCGTCCCACAGGCCGATGTAAGTGGCGGGACACGAGCGCGGCGTCTTGCCGATCGGTGTCTGATCCACCTCGAGCACGCGGTCGAGTCGCTCGACGCCGTGGACCGCGGCGCAACCGACCGGCTGGGCGCCGTTGGCGCGCGTCCGGCGGCCGCGGTGCTGCGTGCCGAGGAGGCGTTTCAGGCTCGCGTACAGCACGTCGCGCGCCACGGTCGACTTCCCCGAGCCGGACACGCCGGTGATCACCACCAGCCGCCCGAGGGGGATGCGCACGTCGCTGCCGCGCAGGTTGTGCAGCGCCACGCGCTCGAGCGTGAGGTGCACGGTGTCGTCGGTCACGGGGCGATGCGGCCGCGCCGGATGGAGCAGGGGCTCGCGCAGGAACCGCCCGGTCGTGGAGCGCGGATTGGCGATGAGGTCGCGCACCGTGCCCGAGCCGACGAGCTCGCCGCCGCGCACCCCGGCCTGGGGACCCAGGTCGAGCACGTGATCGGCGCGGCGGATCGTCTCCTCGTCGTGCTCGACGACCACCAGCGTGTTGCGGTGTCCGGCGAGCTCGGCGAGCGAATCGAGCAGGATGCCGTTGTCGCGCGGATGCAGGCCGATGGTCGGCTCGTCGAGCACATAGCACACACCCTGCAGGTTGGAGCCGAGCTGCGCGGCGAGGCGGATGCGCTGCGCCTCGCCGCCGGAGAGCGTGGGCGCGGAGCGGTCGAGCTGCAGGTAGGAGAGGCCGACGCGGGTGAGGAACCTGAGGCGCGCGCGGATCTCGGCGAGCAGGTCGCGGGCGATCTGCCGCTCGCGCGGCTTCAAGCGCAGCTGGGCGAAGAATGCCGCGCTCTCCGCCACCGAGCCGGCGGCCAGCGCGGCGATCGAGCGCCCGCGGAAGCGCACGTTGAGCGCGATCCTGTTCAGGCGCTGTCCGTGACAGGCGCTGCAGGGCGCGGGCTCGCGCTCGTACCACTCGTTCCACCACAGCTCCTCGCCCGACTGTTCGGCATCGAAGCCCGGCATCTCGACCCCGGTGCCGTAGCAGCTCTCGCACCAGCCGTGGCGCGAGTTGAAGGAGAACAGGCGCGGATCGGGCTCGGCGAAGCTGCGACCGCAGGCGGGGCAGGCGCGCTTGGTGGAGAACACGGTGACGCCGGCGGCCTTGGCACTCAGCACGTGCACCAGCCCTTTGCCGAAATCGAGCGCGCGCGTCAGCGCCTGGTGCAGCGCCACGTCGGTCTTCGCGCTCACCGCGAGCTCCGCTACCGGCAGCTCGATGGTGTGCTCGCGGAAGCGCGAGAGACGCGGCCACGGCGCGGTCGGCGTGAGCTCGCCGTCGACGCGCAGTGCGCGAAAGCCCTTCTTCTTCGCCCATTTCGCCAGATCGGTGTAGTAGCCCTTGCGCGCCACGACGAGCGGCGCGAGCAGCGTGATGGACCTGCCGCGGTAATCGCGCAGCAGCCGTGCAGCGATCGAGCCTGAGCTCTGCGGCTCGATGGCGACCTCGCAATCCGGGCAGTACTGCGTGCCGAGCTTCACGTAGAGCAGCCGCATGAAGTGATAGATCTCGGTGAGCGTCGCCACGGTGCTCTTGCGGCCGCCGCGGCTGGTGCGCTGCTCGATGGCCACGGTCGGCGGAATGCCGAAGATCGCGTCCACGTCCGGCCGTGCGGCCGGCTGCACGAACTGCCGCGCGTAGGCGTTCAGCGACTCGAGATAGCGGCGCTGTCCCTCGTTGAACAGGATGTCGAAGGCCAGCGTCGACTTGCCCGAGCCCGAGACGCCCGTGATCACGGTGAAGCGATCGCGCGGAATCTCCACGTCGATAGCCTTCAGGTTGTGCTCGCGTGCCTTGTGGATGACGATCTGCCCGCGCGCGCGGCCATTGCCGCCATAGGCCGCGCGCGGCTCGGCGACGCCCGCCTCGCGCACCCGCGTCACGGGTGCCGGCGGCGCTCCTTCGGCGAGCGCCGCCCGGTACGCGGCGAGCGCCCGGCCGGTGTGGGAGGCGGGCGCCGCGCACACCTCGGCCGGCGTGCCGGTGCAGACGAGCTCGCCGCCGCGCTCGCCGCCTTCGGGACCCAGGTCGATGATCCAGTCGGCGGCGCCGATGACGTCGAGGTTGTGCTCGATCACCAGCAGCGAGTGCCCGGCGGCCAGGAGCTTGCGAAAGGCCTTGAGGAGCTTCGCCACGTCCTCGAAGTGCAGCCCCGTGGTCGGCTCGTCGAACAGGAAGAGCTTGCCGCGGTGGGTGGTGCTCGAGAGCACCGAGCCGGCGGCGGCGAGATGTCCGGCGAGCTTCAGCCGCTGCGCCTCGCCGCCCGAGAGCGTCGGCACCGGCTGGCCGAGCTTCAGGTACTCCAGTCCGACGTCCGCGAGCGGCGTGAGCCGGGTGGCTACTTCCGCGGCATCGGCGAAGAAGGCCGCGGCCTCCGTGAGCGTCATCTCGAGCACCTCGGCGATGTTCGCGCGGCGGCCATCGGCGCCCTCGCGGCGGATGTCGAGCACCTCGGCGCGATAGCGCCGCCCGTTGCAGTCCGCGCAGCGCAGGTACACGTCGGAGAGGAACTGCATCTCGACGTGCTCGAAGCCGTTGCCGCTGCAGGCCGGACAGCGGCCGTTGCCGGAGTTGAAGCTGAACGTGCCGGCGGTGTACTTGCGCTCCTGGGCGGCCGGCTCGGCGGCAAACAGGGTGCGGATCGCATCGAAAGCGCCGACGTAGCTCGCGGGGTTCGAGCGCGTGGTGCGGCCGATGGGGTTCTGATCGACCATGACCACATCATCGATGAGCTCGGCGCCGGAGAGGCCGGTGAACTGCCCGGGAGCCTCGGTGGGCTTGCCGCGGTAGCGGAGCAATGCCGGGTGGAGCACGTCCTCGACCAGCGTCGATTTGCCCGAGCCCGAGACGCCGGTGACGCACACCAGGCGCTTGAGCGGGATGCGCACGTCGACGTTCTTCAGGTTGTGCTCGGTGGCGCCCTTGAGCTCCAGCCAGCGGTTGGAGCGCGCCTCGGCCACGACGCCACCGTCGCCGCTCGCGCGGGTGGGCGGTGCGGCCGTCGCGCCGCCGGGCGCCGTTACGACCGCCTTGCGCCCGCTCAGGTACTCGCCGGTGAGCGAGCCGGCGCTCGCGCGCAGCTCGGACGGGCTCCCGTAGAAGACGATCTCCCCGCCGCGCTCGCCGGCGCCCGGACCGAGATCGAGGATGCGGTCGGCCTCGAGCATGATCTGCGGGTCATGCTCGACCACGACGAGCGAGTTGCCGGCGTCACGCAGCCGCTTCATCACGCCGATCACGCGCTGCATGTCGCGCGGGTGCAGGCCGATCGAGGGCTCGTCCAGCACGAAGAGCGTATTGACGAGCGAGGTTCCGAGCGCAGTCGTCAGGTTGATCCGCTGCACCTCGCCGCCCGAGAGCGTGCGCGACTGGCGGTCGAGCGTCAGGTAGCCGAGGCCGACTTCGATGAGATAGCGGAAGCGGCCGCGGATCTCCCCAAGCAGCAGATCGGTCGCCTCATCGAGGGGCTGCGGCAGCGTGAGCGCCAGGAAGAACTCATGGGTGCGCTCGACCGGCAGCAGCATGACATCGTGAATCGACAGCCCCGGGAGCGCGGCGAGCTTCTGCGGGCTCCACTCGGCGCCCTGCGGGCGAAATGGCGGCTGGGCGCCGAGCGCCCGCGCGGCAAGCTCCCGGCTGCCGATGCGCCACAGCAGTCCCTCGGTCTTGAGCCGCGCCCCCTCGCAGGCGCTGCACGGCGTGTAGGCCCGATAGCGCGACAGCAGCACGCGTACGTGCATGCGGTAAGCGCGCGTCTCGAGCCAGGCGAAGAAGCGCTTGGCGCCGTACCAGACCTTGCGGCTCCAGGCGCCCTCGCCCTCGATGACCCAGCGGCGCGCCTCGGCGGGAAGCTCGCGCCACGGCGTATCGAGCGGCACACCGCGCAGCTTGGCGAACTTCTCCAGGTCCTCCTGGCACTCGGCATAGGACTTGCTCTGCCAGGGCTTGATCGCGCCGCCGCGCAGCGACCTGCTCTCATCCGGTATCACGAGCCCGTAGTCGATGCCGATGGTGCGGCCGAAGCCCCGGCAGGCGTCGCAGGCGCCGAGCGGGGAGTTGAAGGAGAACTCGCTCGGGCTGGGCTCGTGGTAGGCGAGATCGCAGTGCGCGCAGTGCAGCTCGCTCGAGTAGCGCCAGGTGTCTTGCACTCCGGGCGGATCGGACTCATCGACCACGTGCGCATTGATGCGCCCGCGCCCGACCCGCAGCGCCGCCTCCAGGGACTCGAGCACCCGGCCGCGCTCGGCGCTGCCCGCGCGCAGCCGGTCCTGCACCACCTCGAGCACCTGCGCGGGGGCGCGCGCCGTCTGGCCGCGCGCGCGCCTGCCGCGTCCTTTGTCGGCGCTGGCCGCAACCTCCGCGGCGGCCGCAGCGGGCGGCGGGGGCACGGATTCGAGGAAGCGCGTGTAGCCCTGCCGCGCGAGGAGCTCGCGCACCTCGGTCCCGGAGAAGTTGCCGGGCACCGGCACCGGAAAGCAGAGCATCAGGCGCGGGTCGCCGGCGGCGCGGGCGCGCCCGCTTAAGTCCGCGTAGATGCTCTCGGCGCTGTCGCGCCGCACGGGCTCGCCGCAGCGCCGGCAGTAGAGCTGCGCGGCGCGCGCGTACAGAAGCTTCAGGTGGTCATTGAGCTCGGTCATCGTGCCGACGGTCGAACGCGAGGTGCGCACCGGGTTGGTCTGGTCGATGGCGATCGCGGGAGGAATCCCCGCGATCGAGTCGACCTGCGGCTTGTCCATGCGATCGAGAAACTGCCGCGCGTACGGAGAGAAGGTCTCGACGTAGCGGCGCTGCCCTTCCGCGTAGAGCGTGTCGAACACCAGCGAGGACTTGCCCGAGCCGGAGACGCCCGTCACGACCACGAGCTCGTTGAGCGCGATGTCGAGATCGAGGCTCTTGAGGTTGTTCTGGCGCGCGCCTCGCACTCGGATGGCGTCGCCGGAAGCGTCGGTCATTCCTTCACCGTCGGTACAGAGAGTCGGGGGGTGCGCCAGGCAGACGCGGGCCAGGGAATTCTAATCGATCCGGCCACGCCAGCGCCTCCCTCGGGGCGCCCCGGCAATCCAGCAGCAGCCGTGCCGGTCTACTGGATGAGCCTGCGCGCTACAATCGCGCAGCTACGCGAGATAGCCACGAATGCTGACCCGCCCCTCTCTCGGTTTTGGCTTAGGTCTCAGGGTCGATCACTACGAGGCGGTCCTGGCCGACCGCCCCCCGGTCGACTGGTTCGAGGTACTCACCGAGAACTATCTGGTGCCGGGCGGCAAGCCCCTGAGCTATCTGATGCGCATCCGCGAGCGCTATCCGCTCGCGATGCACGGCGTGTCGCTTTCGATCGGCAGCACCGCCCCCCTGGATCGCGAGTACCTCCGGCAGCTGAAGGCGCTCGCCGCCCGCCTCGAGCCCGCGTGGATCTCCGATCACCTGTGCTGGACCGGCGTGGCCGGCCGCAATACCCATGACCTGCTGCCGCTGCCCTACACGCGCGAAGCGGTCGAGCACGTGGTGGCGCGGGTACGCACCGTACAGGACGTGCTCGAGCGGCGCATCCTCCTCGAGAACGTCTCGAGCTACGTCACTTTCCGCGATGCACCGCTCACCGAGTGGGAGTTCCTCGGCGAGATCGCCGAGCGCGCCGACTGCCTCATTCTCCTCGACGTCAACAACATCTACGTGAGCGCGGTGAACCACGAGTTCGATCCGCTCGAGTATCTGAACGCGGTCCCGCCGGCGCGCGTGCAGCAGATCCATCTCGCCGGGCACGAGGACCACGGCGACTACCTGGTGGACACCCACGATCATCCGGTGCGCAGCGCGGTATGGGAGCTGTATGCGAGCGCCGTGCGCCGCTGCGGGCCGGTGTCCACCATGATCGAGCGCGACGATCACATCCCGCCGCTGGCGGAGCTGTGCGCGGAGCTCGACCAGGCGCGCGTGCTCGCGCGGCGCGCGCTCGCGGAGGCGGCCGGCGCCGCGGGGCCCGCACGCGTCGCGCCGGCCGTCACCGTCGGTGCGCCGTGAGCGAGCTCGCACGCGTGCAGGGCGAGTTCCAGGATTACCTGCTGCGCGGCGCGCGCGCCATCGAGCAGCGCGTCGTCGGCAGCGCGCGCTTCGCCCTGGAGACGCGCCTCGGGATCTACGCCGGTGCCTACGGCAGCCGGCTGATCGATGCGCTCGGGAGCAGCTACCCGGCGCTCGCGGCGCTGCTCGGCGAGGAGGATTTCCGCGCGCTCGGCGCCGAGTACGTCCGCACGCACGACTCGCCATACTTCTCCATCCGGAACTACGGCGATGCGCTCGGCGAGTTTCTCGTCGAGCACGCCGACTACGCCGACGTCCCGCTGCTCGCGGAGCTGGCGTGCTTCGAGTGGGCGCTGTGCGCGGTGTTCGACGCCGCCGATGCCGAGCCGCTGAGCGCCGCCGCGCTCGCGCGCCTCGCGCCCGCAGACTGGCCCGAGCTGCGCCTCACGTTCCACCCGAGCTTGCGGCGCCTGGCGCTCAAGTGGAATGCCCCGCAGCTGTGGAAGGCGCTGAGCGAAGGCGCCGAGCGGCCGGAGCTGTGCGTGGAACCCGAGCCGATCGAGTGGCTCCTGTGGCGGCAGGACCTCACGAGCTGCTTTCGCTCACTCGGGGCGGACGAAGCCGCGGCGCTCGATGCGGCGCGCCAGGGGCAGAGCTTCGCTGAGCTCTGCGAGCTCCTCGCCGCCTGGCACGGCACGGAGCGGGCGCCGCAGGATGCCGCGGCGCTCCTGGCCGCGTGGCTCGGCGCCGGACTGATTGTCGCCGCCGCCCGCGCCTGACCGTACAATCTCCGCCACCAGCAACCCGGCCCGCGCGGCTCCGGGACTCGAGGGCGACGCGCGGCAAGCGCTGAAGGATCGGACATGTCACCGCTCAGCTACGGCAATGTGCTGGAGATGATCGGCCACACGCCGCTCATGGCGGTGCGGCGCATCGATACCGGCCCCTGCCAGCTGTTCCTCAAGCTCGAGAACCAGAATCCCGGCGGCTCGATCAAGGACCGCATCGGCCTCTATCTCATCCAGGCCGCCGAGCGTGCCGGTCACATCCGCGCCGGCAGCGTCCTCATCGAGGCCACGGCCGGCAACACGGGCTTAGGCTTAGCGCTCGTGGCGGGCCAGAAGGGCTATCGCCTGGTGCTGGCGATTCCCGACAAGATGAGCCAGGAGAAGATCTTTCACCTGAGGGCGATGGGCGCCGAGGTCGTGATGACCCGCTCGGATGTCAGCAAGGGGCATCCGGAGTACTACCGTGACGTCGCCGAGCGCCTGGCCGGCGAGATACCCCAGGCGTATTTCGTCAACCAGTTCGGCAATCCCGTCAACGCCCAGGCGCACGAGGAGACCACCGCCCCGGAGATCTGGGAGCAGATGGACGGCAAGCTCGATGCGGTGGTGTGCGGCGCCGGCACCGGCGGCACTCTCGCCGGGCTCTCGCATTTCTTCGCGCGCACCGCGCCGCGCGTCGAGATGGTGCTGGCGGATCCCGTGGGCTCGGGCCTCGCCGCTTACGCGAGCACGGGCAAGCTCCCGGAGAAGATGTCGCCGTGGCTGGTCGAGGGCATCGGCGGGGACAGCGTGCCGCCGGTGGCCGATTTCTCGCGCGTCACGAGCACGTACAGCATTCCGGACCCCGAGGCCTTCAACACCTGCCGCGAGCTGCTGAGGCAGGAGGGCATCATTGCGGGCACCTCGACCGGAACGCTGCTCGCGGCGGCGCTGCGTTACTGCCGCGCGCAGCAGCAAGCGAAGCGCGTCGTGACTTTCGTGTGCGACAGCGGCAACAAGTACCTGTCCAAGGTCTACAACGACTACTGGATGCTCGACCAGGGCTTTCTCGAGCGCGAGAGCTACGGCGACCTGCGCGATCTCATCGTGCGTCGCCACAAGGATCGCGCCTCGGTCACCGTGAACTCCACCGAGACGGTACTGGCCGCTTACCGCCGCATGAAGCTCTACGACGTCTCGCAGGTGCCGGTGATGCAGGGCGGGCGCATCGTCGGCATCGTCGACGAGGAGGACATTCTCCTCGAGGTCGTCGATAACCCGCAGCATTTCAACGAGCCGGTCACGCATGCCATGGCGAGCCACCTGGTCACGGTGCCGGTCGATGCACCGGTCGAGCAGCTCATGGAGATCTTCAAGCGCGGCATGGTGGCGATCGTCATGCACGGCGGTGAGTTCCAGGGGCTGGTCACGCGCATCGACCTGCTCAACTGGCTGCGCCGCCGTCTGCCGCCCTGAGCTGCGCGCCGTGCGCTCGCTGATCCGACTCCACCGATGAGAGACCCATGAGCAATGAGACCTCCGCGCAGCACTTTGCCACCCGTGTGATCCACGGCGGCCAGCGCCCCGATCCCCTGACCGGCGCGGTGATGCCACCCATCTACGCGACCTCCACTTACGTGCAGTCGAGCCCCGGGGTGCACCAAGGCTACGACTATTCGCGCAGCCGCAACCCCACCCGCGACGCGCTGCAGGCGGCGGTGGCCAACCTCGAGGGCGGTGGCGCCGGCTTTGCTTTCGCCTCCGGGATGGCCGCAAGCGCCACGCTCCTCGAGCTCATCGATGCCGGCTCGCACATCATCGCCATGCACGATCTCTACGGCGGCAGCTACCGGCTGCTCGAGAACGTGCGCAAGCGTTCCGCCGGCCACGGCGTGTCGTTCGTCGACCTCACGGATGCGGCGGCGCTCGAGGCGGCGCTGCGCCCCAACACGCGCCTCGTGTGGGTGGAGACTCCGACCAACCCGCTGCTCAAGGTCGTCGATCTGACGGCCGTCGCGGCACTGGCGCACCGCCACCGCCTCATCAGCGTATGCGACAACACCTTCGCGACGCCCTTCATCCAGCGCCCGCTCGAGCACGGCTTCGACCTCGTGGTGCACTCGACCACCAAGTACCTGAACGGCCACTCCGACTCGATCGGCGGCGCGGCCGTGGTGCGCGCCGGAAGCGAGCTCAGCGAGCGCCTTGGCTTTCTGCAGAACGCGCTCGGCGCCGTGTCGAGTCCCTTCGACAGCTTCCTGACGCTGCGCGGCATCAAGACGCTGGCGCTGCGCATGGAGCGGCACTGCGCCAATGCGCTCGCGGTCGCTGAGTTTCTCGAGCAGCACCCCGCGGTCGAGCGGGTGTATTACCCGGGGCTCGACAGCCACCCGCAGCATGCGCTCGCGCGACGGCAGATGCCGGGCGGCTACGGCGGAATCGTGACCGCGGTGCTGCGCGGCGGGCTCGCCGCGGCGCGCCGCACCCTCGAGCGCTGCCGTCTGTTTGCGCTCGCCGAGAGCCTGGGAGGCGTAGAAAGCCTCATCGAGCATCCCGGCATCATGACCCACGCCTCGCTTCCCGAGGCGACGCGGCGCGCACTCGGCATCAACGACGGGCTGATCCGCCTGTCGGTCGGCGTCGAGGACGTCCGCGACCTGATCGGCGAGCTCGGGCAGGCGCTGCGCCCGTGAGCATCACGACGCGCCGGGCGTTCCTCGGGGGTGCCGGGCGCTGCGGCCTCGCGGCACTCATCGGCCACACCGTCCCGCGCGTGGTGCGTGCGCTGCCGCTCGGCGGCCCGATCGGGATCCAGCTGTATGCGGTGAAGGACTCGCTGCAGGCGAGTCCAGCCGCGACGCTCAGGGCGGTGCGCGCGATCGGCTACGGCGAGGTGGAGACCGCCGGCTTCGGGGAGCGGAGCGCGCGGCAGTTCCGCAAGCTGCTCGATGAAGCCGGGCTCGCGTGCCCGAGCGCCCACTTGAGCTTCGACCCCGGCAATCTCGGCGCGGCGTTCGAGGACGCACACGCGCTTGGGGCCCGTTACGCGGCGAGCGGGAGCCTGCGTGCGCAGGTGCAGCCTGACCTCCCGGCCGGCGCCGGTGGGCCGTCCGGCATGACGCTCGAGGAGGCGCGGCGCACCGCCGAGCTCGCCAACCGCATCGGCGAGCGCGCCGCGCGGGTGGGGCTGCAGTACGTCTACCACAACCATGATTTCGAGTTTGCCGACCAGGGCGGCGAGACAGGCTACGACCTGCTGCTGCGCGACACCGACCCCGCGCTCGTCAAGTTCGAGATCGACTGCGGCTGGATGATCCTCGGCGGGCGCGATCCGCGCGATTACTTCGCACGCCACCCGCATCGCTTTCCGATGATCCACGTCAAGGATTTTCAGCCGCCCCCCGCGCAGCCGCCCGCGGCCGAGCGGTCAGCGCGGCCGGGTGCGGAGCTCGGGCACGGCATCATCGATTACCGGCCGATCCTCGCGGCCGCGGAGAAGTCCGGGCTCAAGCACTACTTTGCCGAGCAGGAGGGTCCCTTCACACGGATGACTGAGCTCGACGCCGCGCGGCAGGCATACCGCTACCTACAGAGCCTGCCTTAGTTGATTGGGCAAAAAGCGTGGTTTTTGCCGGCTGGGCATCAGCAAGCGATTCCGGCGGACATCACTCCGTTGACCCGGGCGGCTGTATGATGCCGCCCCGCACGCGCAACTCTCGAGGATCATTCCATGCCGCAGCCGTCACGGTGTGCTCATGCAGCGTACGCGTTGTTGTCCGCCCTGTTGCTGACCGCGTCTCTGCCGCCGCCCGCGGTGGCGGCCGAAACTGACACACAGCGCATCGAGCGGATTCTGACGCAGACGCCGCTCATCGACGGCCACAACGACCTGCCGTGGGAGATCCGCACGCGCTTCGCGAGCGACCTCGCCAGGGTCGACCTGAGCCGCTCCACCCTCGCGCTGCCGGCACCGGAGGGCAGCCCGCCGCTGATGACGGATATTCCGCGCCTCAAGGCCGGCCATGTCGGCGCGCAATTCTGGTCAGTGTTCGTCCCGGTCGAGACTCAGGGGCCCGCGGCCGTGCAGATGACGATCGAGCAGATCGACATCGTCAAGCAGATGTGCGCGCGCTACCCGAACGATCTCGCGATGGCGTACACCGCGGCGGACGTCGCGCGGGCGCACAAGGCCGGCAGGATCGCCTCCCTGATCGGGGTCGAGGGTGGCCATCAGATCAACAACTCACTGGACGTGCTGCGCGCCTATTACGATCTCGGCGCGCGCTACATGACGCTGACCCACTCCTCCAATACCGCGTGGGCGGACTCGGCGACCGACAATCCTGCGCACCACGGGCTCACGCCTTTCGGCAAGGAGGTGGTGCGGGAGATGAACCGTCTCGGAATGCTCGTGGATCTCTCCCACGTGTCGGCCGAGACCATGCGTGCGGCGCTCGCGGCGAGCGAGGCGCCGGTGATCTATTCCCACTCGTCCGCGCGCGCGCTGGTCGATCACCCGCGCGATGTGCCGGACGACGTACTGCAGCTGGTCGCCGCGAACGGCGGTGTGGTGATGGTGAATTTCTTCCCCGGCTACGTGTCGGAGGCGCGCCGCCGCTGGGATGCGGACCGGGCCGCGGAGCAGGCGCGCTACAACAGCCCGCCGTTCGGCGGTCTCTACATTGGACAGCCGGAGCGCGCCAAGGTGGCGCTCGGTGAGTGGGAGCGCGCGCACCCGAAGCCCGCGGTCGGCATCTCCGACGTGGCGGACCACATCGAGTACGTGCGCAAGGTGGCCGGCGTCGATCACGTGGGCGTCGGCTCGGACTTCGACGGCATACCGGAGGGACCTCTGGGTCTCGACGGTGTCGACAAGTACCCGGCACTCCTGCTCGAGCTCGCGCACCGCGGCTGGAGCGATGCGGATCTCGCCAAGGTCGCCGGCGGCAACGCGCTGCGGGCGCTGGCCCGGGCCGAGGAGGTGAGCGCGCGGCTGCGTGCCACGCGCCGCCCCTCGGCGGCTACGCTGGCACAGCTCGACCGGCCGCCGCCCCCGGCGCCGCACTGACCGAAACCGGAGGATTGACGCCGCGGTCCGCGCGGCGTCCGCTCAGCGGCGCCGGCGCCTGCGGGCCGGTGCCGCGGACCGGCGGGACTCCTCGGCCCACGGACGCCCGGCGCTCGCAGCGATCAGCTGCGTCTCGGGCGCTGAGCACAGCGACAGCACCCGGCACGGGCCGTCGCTCGCGGCGATGTAGGCATGGCCCATGCCGCTGTCGAAATAGATCGAGTCGCCGGCCTTGAGACGCACGGGCGCGTACATGCTCGTGTAGAGGTCGACCTCCCCCTCGAGCACGTAGGCGTATTCCTCGCCGGGATGGCGGATCAGCTCGCCGAAATCCTCGAGGCTGCGCGCATGCAGCTCGGCCACGATCGGAATGATGCGCTTGTTGAGCAGATCCCACGCCGGGTAGAGGTGCGAGTAGTTCCGGGTCTCGATCCCCTTGCCTTCGCCGGCGCGCACGATGCAACGGCGTCCGCCGGCGGCCGGCTGACTGTCGGCGCCGGCGTCGCCGAACAGCGCCGAGATATCGATCTGCAATCCGGTGCTGATGCGTGCCAGCTTGTCGAAAGTCGGGGACATCCTGTCGTTCTCGATCTTCGACAGGGTGGACGCCGGCAGGCCGGTGCGCCGGCTGACGTCGGCGAGCGTCCAGCCGTGCTTGCGCCGCAGCGCCTTGAGCGCCGCGCCCGGCTTGGCGACGCGGCTGCCCGGCGCGGGCTGATCCGTCAGCGCCGCCTCCGCGATTCGATTGGAGGTGGACCTCGAGGCCATCGCGGCCATATTACCCGCGCCGTCCGTTCGAGAAAATAATTTGCCAAATTAGAAATATTGTTATCATATTGGATAAAACCTGCCCAAGGGGGACCAATCATGTACCGCTCGCCTCGCGCTTCAGCGCTGCTTCCGCTCGCCCTTACCTCCGCTCTCGCGGCGCCGGCCGTGCAGGCCCAGCAGGCCGAGGCCACGCAAGCCGCCGCGGGGGCTCTGCAGGAGATCGTCGTCACGGCGCAAAAGCGCACCGAGAAGCTGCACGACGTGCCGATGGGCGTCACCGCCGTCACGACCGAGGACCTGACGAAGCAGCAGCTGGTGAGCTTTGCGGACCTCGAGTCCAAGGTGCCCGGCCTGATGGTCGAGCAGATTCAGCCCGGCCAGAGCCGCCTTGCGATCCGCGGCCAGAACGTCGGTGGCGTCGGCTCGACCGTGACGACCTACATCGACGACGTGCCGTTCGGCTCGAGCAATGCGCTTGCCAACGGCTCGATCGTGACCGGCGACTTCGACACCTGGGATCTGCAGCGAGTCGAGGTGCTGCGCGGGCCGCAGGGCACGCTCTACGGCGCGGGCAGTGAAGGCGGACTGCTGAAGTACGTGACCAATGCGCCCGACCCGTCGCGGGAGGCCGGCGCCTTCGAGCTGGGTGGCATGGACCTCGCGCACGGCGACACCGGGCTCTCGACCAAAGGCATGCTCAACATGCCGATCGGCTCGAGCGCCGCCATTCGCCTGAGCGGCGTCTACGCGGGGGTGCCGGGCTGGGTCAACGATCCGAGCCTCGGCAAGAATTACATCAATGAGGGCTATCGCGAGGGACTGCGTGCCGACTTCCTGTTCAACGCGACCGACAACTTCTCGATCCGGCTGAATGCCTTCGGCCAGAACCTGCACACCGACGGCACGCCCTACACCGACGTGATCGGCGCCGCGGGCACCCCGCTGACGCCGCCGCCGAACCAGCTGCAGCCGCAGAACGGCTACTACAACCAGACGCGCTTCACCGGCGAGCCGAGCACCTTCGAGTACCGCATCTACAGCGCCACGCTCGACTGGAATCTCGGCTGGGGCCATCTGGCCTCGATCACGAGCTACGGGTCGAGCGCGCAGAATCTGTACGTCGACGCGACCTCGGTCCCGCTCGTCCCCGGATTCACCTTCGGCGACCTGGCGAGCAGCGTGACCGGAGTGCCGACCGGCGTCGCGGAGACCAACGATCTGTCCGTGGGCAAATTCACCGAGGAGCTGCGCCTCGCTTCCTCCGGCTCGCAGGCGCTCGAGTGGCAGGTGGGCGCCTTCTATACGCGCGAGCTGTCGACTCTCGACCAATCCCTGCCGACCTTCCTGATCCCGAGCCAGGCCAACACGGGGCTGCCGGGACTCGAGACGGTCGTGCTCGACGCCACCTACAAGGAGACGTCGGTATTCGGCGAGGCCACCTATCACTTCAGCCCGGCGTTCGATCTGGCTCTGGGCGGCCGCTGGTCAGAGAACAAGCAGGAGGCCAGCCAAACCATCGGCGGCCTGCTCGTCAACCCGCCGCAGCTCAGCAGCGGGAGCTCGACCGGGACGGACTTCACCTACTCAATCGCGCCGCGCTGGCATATCAGCAACGAGACCATGGCCTATGCGCGCGTCGCGACCGGCTACCGTCCCGGCGGTCCGAACGCCCTGGCGCCCGGCACGCCCGCGGGGGTACCTACCTCCTACGAGTCCGATTCGACCGTCAACTACGAGCTCGGGACCCGTACGGCCCTCATGGACAACCGTCTGTCGATCGATATCGCGGCCTTCCTGGTCGACTGGAAGAAGATCCAGCTGCTGCAGATTGTCGACAACTTCGGCGTCAACGCCAACGGCGGTACGGCCGAGAGCAAGGGCATCGAATGGACCTTCGGGCTGACACCGCTCCAGGGACTCAACTTCACGCTCACCGGCGCCTGGGTCGACGCCTACCTGACCGAAGCGGCGCCCGCGGCCGGCGGCAACGACGGTGATCCGCTGCCGTACGTGCCGAAGTTCAGCGCCTCGCTCGACGGCTCCTATACCTGGCGCGCCGGCGGTGGCTATGACGGCTTCGTTGGTGCCACCTGGAGCTACATCGGCTCGCGCTGGGACGACTTCTCGGCGACCGACACGGTGCAGGGTGGCGTCATCGTGCCGGTCCCGAATCCGCGCCTCGAGCTGCCGGGCTACAACACCGTGAACCTGCGCGCCGGCTTCGAGAACGCCCACTGGACGTTCCTCATCTACTGCAAGAACGTCGGCGACACGCGCGGCATCACCACCTACGCGAGCACGGGTACGCCGAACAACGGCGGCTCGATCGGGCTCTCGCAGCCGCGTACGCTGGGCGCGACCATCACCGCGCGCTTCTGAGCGCCGATCGGCACCGGCGAGGGACTACGCTGATGGTCGAGCGCGCTTCGGGCTCCGTGCGGGAGGCAGTCGCGGGGGACTCCGCGCGACTGCCTTACCCGTACCTGCTGTTCCTCGGCGACGCCACCGAGCCGGCCTTCGCCAAGACGGCGTTCGGACTGCGCGACTGGATCCCGGAGCGTTGCGTTGGTGAGTGGGCGTGCGCAGAGGCGACAGTTTCCACCGGGCTCCCGCGTCTCGCTCCCGCCGCGGCCCACGCCCGCGGCGCGCGCGGCCTCGTCATCGGCGTCGCCAACGTCGGCGGCATGATCGGCGAGCGCTGGGTGCCGCTGCTCATCGAGGCGCTGGAGGGCGGACTCGACATCGTGAGCGGCCTGCACGCCAAGCTCGCCGATGTCCCGGGCCTGGCGGCGGCGGCAGAGCGCTGCGGGCGCAGGCTCATCGACGTGCGCATCCCGCCGCCGCGAATTCCCATCGCCACGGGACGCAGGCGCTCGGGCAAGCGCCTCCTCACCGTCGGTACTGACTGCGCGCTCGGCAAGAAGTACGCGGCGCTCGCCCTCGCGCGCGCCTTCGCCGCGCGCGGCCGCGCGGTCGACTTCCGCGCCACCGGCCAGACCGGCATCCTGATCGCCGGCGGCGGCATGCCGATGGACGCGGTCGTCTCGGACTTCGAGGCGGGAGCCGCGGAGATCCTCAGTCCCGATGCCGCCCCGGACCACTGGGACGTGATCGAGGGACAGGGATCGCTGTTTCATCCGGCCTACGCGGCCGTGTCTCTCGGGCTGCTGCATGGCAGCCAGCCCGACGTGTTCGTGGTCTGCCACCTGCCCGGGCGTGAGCGCATGCTCGGCTACCCCGACTACCCGACTCCGGGCATCCCCGAGACGATCGATCTCAACCTGCAACTCGGCCGACGCACCAACCCCGCGATCCGTTGCGGCGGCGTCTGTCTCAACACTTCCCAGCTCGAAGCCCGGGAGGCTCGTGATCTGCTCGCGCGGGAGAGCCACCGGCTCGGCCTGCCGGTGGCGGATCCCCTGCGCCCGGGACAGGAATTCGAACGTCTCGTCGACTCATGCCTCGCTTAAGCCCCGACCCGAAGGATCCAGTTGTGAACACTCAGCTCGCGCGCGCCTCGGTGCGCATCAGGATGGCGCTGCTCCCGGCGGCGGCCGCGGTATTGCTCACTGCGGCCATGGCGATCTTCACCTTGGGCATTGCCCGGGGGGCGCCGGGTACCCCGGCGGCGTCCGCTCCGCCGGCTGCGGCGCCCGCTGCGGCTCCAGCCGCAGCTGCAGCGGCCCCACTCACGGCCGAGGATCTCGACGCCTGGCTCGACGGCTACCTGCCGTACGCGCTCAAGACCGGCGACATCGCCGGTGCCGAGATCGCCGTGGTGAAGGATGGCGCGATCGTGACCGAGCGGGGCTACGGCTTCTCCGACGTCGAGAAGCGCACGTCCGTCGATCCGAAGCTCACCCTGTTCCGCCCAGGCTCGGTGTCGAAGCTCGTCGTCTGGACGGCGGTCATGCAGCTCGTCGAGCAGGGCAAGATCGATCTCGACGCCGACATCAACCAGTATCTCGACTACAAGGTGACGGGCCTCGGCGGCAAGCCCATCACCATGCGCGAGCTCATGCAGCACACGGCCGGCTTCGAGGAGCATGCCCGCGGGATCATCTCCGCGAAGCAGCTGCCGACCTTCGAGGCGATCCTCAAACAGGGCGTGCCTACGCCGATCTTCCCGCCCGGCTCGACGCCCGCCTATTCCAACTACGGCGCCTCGCTCGCGGGTTATATCGTCGAGCGCGTATCGGGTGAGCCCTTCGACGACTATCTCGAGAAGCACATCTTCCAGCCCCTCGACATGCAGCACTCGAGCTTCCGCCAGCCGCTGCCGGGGGCGCTCGTGCCGCTGATGGCGACCGGCTACCGCCTGGCCTCGGGGGAGGCCCAGCCCTTCGAGTACGTGGGTCCGCGGCCCGCCGGCTCGATGTCCGCCACCGCCGAGGACATGGCGCACTTCATGATCGCGCATCTGCAGAACGGGGAGTACCACGGCAACCGGATCCTGAGCGCGGCGACTGCCGAGCTGATGCACAACAGCCCGTTTGCCGATGCGATCGGACCACTGAACCGCATGGAGCTCGGGTTCTTCGAGACCAACATCAACGGCCGCGAGGTGATCGGGCACCTCGGCGACACCGACTGGTTCCACACCTCGCTGCACCTGTTCATGAAGGAGAGCGCCGGCCTCTACGCCTCCTTCAACAGTCCCGGCAAGGAAGGCGCCGTGCAGACGCTGCGCACCCAGCTGTTCCAGGACTTCGCCGACCGCTATTTCCCCGCGGCCGTGCCGCACCCGGTCACGGCGCAGGTGGATGCGAAGACGCAGGCGGCGCACTCGGCGCTGATGAGCGGCTCCTGGGAGGTCTCGCGGCGCGCCGACACCAACTTTCTGGCGGCGCTCGAGCTCATCGGCCAGACCAAGGTGGGTGCGAACAAGAAGGGCGAGCTCATGCTCCCCTTCCCGGGACCGAACGGCAAGCCGCGGCACTGGGTCGAGATCGCGCCGTTCGTCTGGCAGGACGTCAACGGTCACGACCGCGCCGCCGCCAAGCTAGTCGACGGCAAGCCGGTGCGCTTCAGCTTTGACTTCCTCTCGCCCTTCATGGTGTATGACCGGGCGCCCGGGTATGCGAGCAGCGGCTTGCTGATGCCGCTGCTGCTCGCGAGCGTCGCGGCACTGCTCCTTACGGCGCTCGTGTGGCCGGTCGCGGCGATCGTGCGCCGCCGCTACCACGCGCCGCTCGCGCTCGATCCCAAGTCGCTGCACGCCTGGCTCTGGAGCCGCATCGCCGCGGTCGCCATCGTCGCGGCGCTCACCGTGTGGGGAGTGTTCGTGATGATGATCGTCAAGGACACGGGCACCCTCGGCGGCAAGCTCGATCCGCTGCTGGTGTTTGCGCAGCTGCTCTCCATCGTGGCGTTCCTCGGAGGCTGCGCCGCGATGCTGTGGAATCTCGCGGTCGTGTGGCGCGGCCGGCGCCGCTGGCCCGCTAAGCTGTGGAGCGTGGTGCTGACGCTCGCCGCGCTCACGGTGCTGTGGGTGGGGCTGGTAGCCAAGCTGATGGTTGTCGGGACCGACTACTGATGCCGGCCTTGAAGCTCGCGGTGTCGGTCGAGAAGCTGGCGTTCTCGGCGCCGTTCCGTATTGCCGGCCGGGTGTTCGAGCACCAGGACGCGGTCGTGGCGACGCTCGACGACGGCGCGCACCGCGGCCGCGGCGAGGCCTGCGGCGTGTTCTATCTCGAGGACGGGGTGCCGCAGATGCTGGCGGCGATCGAGGCGCACCGGGGCACGATCGAGCGCGGCATCGATCGCGACGCGCTGCAGCGGCTGCTGCCGCCCGGCGGGGCCCGCAATGCACTCGACTGCGCGCTGTGGGAGCTCGAGGCGCGGCGCACCGGGCGGCCGGTGTGGAAGCTCGCGGGGCTCAAAGCCCCGCGGGAGCTCACCACGACGTTCACGCTCGGCGCGGACGAGCCGCAGGTCATGGCCGCCGGCGCCCGCCGCTACGCCGAGGCGCGCGCGCTCAAGCTGAAGCTGACCGGAGACCTCGAGCTCGACGCGGCGCGCGTCGCGGCGGTGCGCGCCGCACGGCCCGACGTCTGGCTGGGGGTCGACGCCAACCAGGCCTACGCCATCGGCCAGCTCGCGCAGCTGGTCGAGATCCTGGCCGCGGCGCGGGTCGAGCTCCTCGAGCAGCCGCTCGCACGGGGACGCGAGGCGGATCTGGAGAATTTCGACTCGCCGATCCCGATCGCAGCCGACGAGAGCGCCTTGAGCCTCAACGACATTGCCGGACTCCTCGGACGCTTCGATACCGTGAACATCAAGCTCGACAAGTGCGGGGGTCTCACCGAGGGGCTCGCCATGGCGCAGGAAGCTCGGCGCGCCGGGCTCGACGTCATGGTAGGCAACATGATGGGATCGAGTCTCGCCATGGCGCCGGCCTTCGTGCTCGGGCAGCTGTGCGACGTCGTCGATCTCGACGGACCGACCTTCCTGGCGCACGACCGCACGCCCGCGGTGCGCTACTCCGGCGGCCGCATCTGGTGCGATGAGGCCGTTTGGGGCCGAGGCGCGGCGGTGCGCGGCACCTGAGCCGACCGGCTCAAGACGCACCTTCCCGCCGCGGGCCTGACACGCGTGTCCACCTGGTTCCAGCGCCGGCTGCTTCCCGGTCTCGCCTTCAAGGCGGTGGTCATCGGGGGCGGCTACGCCACGGGTCGCGAGCTCGCCGAGTTCTTCCTGCCGAGCGGCCCGTGGGGCGGGATCAAGGCCATGGCGCTCGCGATGGTCATCTGGAGCGCGATCTGCGCGGTCACGTTCCTGTACTCGCGCGCCAGCAACACGCGCGACTACCAGAGCTTCGTGCGCTCGCTGCTCGGGCCCGCGTGGATCGCCTTCGAGGCGGCCTACGTGCTGTTCGTGGTGCTGGTGCTCGCGGTGTTCGGCGCCGCGGCCGGCGCCATCGGCGCGGCGGCGCTCCATCTCCCGACGATCGTCGGCACGCTGGTCCTGATGGCGGCCATCGGCCTCGTGACGGCTTACGGCAACGCCTCGGTGGAGCGGCTCTTCACCTACGTGTCGTTCCTGCTCTACGGGGTGTACGTGCTGTTCGTGGTGTTCTCACTCACGCACTTCGGCGCGCGCATCGTCGCCGGCTTCGCCCGTCCGGCGGCGCAGCCCGGCTGGGTGGCGGGGGGCGTCGCCTACGCGAGCTACAACGTCATCGGCGCCGTGGTGATCCTGCCGGTGCTGCGCCATCTGACGAGCAACCGCGACGCCGTGATCGCGGGTGTCATCGCCGGGCCGCTGGCGATGCTGCCGGCGCTCATGTTCTTCACCTGCATGATGGCCTACTACCCGGAGATCGCCGCCGCCACGCTGCCGTCGGACTACCTGCTGCAGCGGCTCGACCTGCCGCTGTTCCGGTACCTCTTCCAGCTGATGATCTTCGCTGCACTGCTCGAGAGCGGCACCGGCTTCGTGCACGCCATAAACGAGCGGGTCGGCCACGCCTGGCGCCGCCGTCGTCAGCTCGAGCTGTCGCGCAAGGCGCGCTTCGGCGTCTCACTCGCCACGCTGGTCTTCTGCATGCTGATCGCCGAGCACTTCGGTCTGGTGACGCTCATCGCCAGGGGCTACCGCGCGTTCGCGGTCATCGTGCTGGTGGTTTTCGTGTTGCCACTGTTCACCATCGGCATCTACCGGCTCAGGAACGGCAAGGTCGTACCTCAGGGGGTCGCATGAACTCGAGAAACCTGATCGCCGCCGCGGCAGCCGCCGCCGTGGTGAGCAGCCTGGCGCTCGCCGCGCCACCGCAGGGCTTCGAGCGCCGCGTGGAGCAGGCGCGCAGCGACATCGGGGTGCCCGGCATGGCGATCGCGATCGTCGAGAGCGGCCGCGTGACCTTCGCGCGCGGTTTCGGCGTGCGCGCACTCGGCGAGCCTGCGCCCGTCGACGCCGACACGATCTTCCCCACCGGCTCGACCGGCAAGGCCTTCACGGTGGCGGATCTGGCGATCCTGGTCGACGCCGGCAAGATCGGCTGGGACGACCGCGTAACCGATCGCCTGCCGGGATTCGAGATGTACGATCCCTGGGTCACGCGCGAGATCACGATCCGGGATCTGCTGGTTCACAGGAGCGGCCTCGGGCTCGGTGAGGGCGACCTGATGTTCGTGCCGCGCTCGAATCTCACGCGCGCCGAGGCGGTACGCCGGCTACGCTACCTGAAGCCCGCCAGCAGCTTTCGCTACGGCTTCGCCTACGACAACGTGCTCTACATGGTGACCGGCCAGCTCATCGAGGCCGTCTCGGGCGAGAGCTGGGAGAAGTTCACCGCCGAGCACGTTCTCAAGGCCGCCGGGATGCTGCACTCGACCGCGGACGAGCCGGAGCGCTTCGCCAACGCGGACCGCGCCTATCCCCACGCGCGCATGGACGGCGGGCTGCGCGGCGCCGGCACCCAGGAGCGGCTCAACGAGCGCGAGGAGCTCGGCCGCGCCGCCGCTCCCGCGGGTGGGCTCACGGTGAGCGCCAACGACATGGCGCGCTGGCTCATGATCCAGCTCGACCATGGCGAGCTGCCGGGGCACTCGGGAAGACTGTTCTCCGAGGCCGCGCACCAGCAGATGTGGAAGCCGATGGTGCTGCAGCCGGTGCAGCAGCCCCCAGAGCCGCTCAAAGCCACCCAGCCGCTCTTCAACACCTACGCGCTCGGCTGGGATGTGACCGACTACGCCGGCACGAAGATCGTCTGGCACGGCGGCGCGGTGCTGGGATTCCTCACCGCCGTGGTGCTGATCCCGGAGAAGCACGTCGGCTTCTCGATCGAGATCAACAGCGAGGATGGCGAGATCATCCGCGGGCTCATGTACGAGCTGCTGGATCACTATCTCGGGCGGCCGCACGTCGACTGGGTGGCGCGCTACCGCGCCGAGAAGCAGCGGCGCATCAACGCGGCGCTCGCGGCGCTCAAGACCGCGGCGGCGAAGCCGGCTCAGGTCGGCCCCTCGCTCCCGGTCGCGGCCTACGCCGGAACCTACAACGATCCCTGGTACGGCAACATCGAGGTCGCAGCGCGGGACGGCAGGCTCACGATCGACTTCAAGACCACGCCGCGCATGAGCGGCACGCTCGAGCACTACCAGTACGACACCTTCACCACCAACCTGGAAGACAAGACCATCGAGCCCGCCTACGTGACCTTCAGCCTCGATGCCGACGGCAAGGTCGACCGCGTGACGATGAAGGCGGTCTCATCGATCGCGGATTTCAGCTACGACTACCAGGATCTGCTCTTCACGCCGGTGAAGGAGCAGCGGCCGTGAGGGGCGCGGTGGCAGGGCGCCTCGCGCTCCTCCTCACCACGGCGGCCGTGTTGGGCACGGCCGGCGGCCCCGCGCTGGGCGCCGGGGCGCAGCTGCACGACGTGGTGATCAGGCACGCCCTGATCTACGACGGTGACGGTGGTGCGCCCTATGCGGGCGAGCTCGCGATCGACGGCGATCGCATCGCCTACGTCGGCGCGCAGGCGACGGGAAAGGGCCGCCTCGAAGTCGACGCCCGGGGTCAGGCGGTGTCGCCCGGATTCATCGACATGATGGGGCACTCGGAAGAGTCGCTGCTGGTCGATGGCCGCGGCGTGAGCGCCCTCAAGCAGGGCGTCACGCTCGATGTCTTCACCGAGCTGTCGATGGGGCCGCTCACGCCCGCGATGGCGCAGCTCATGAAGGCCCGCCAGGGCGACGTCAAGTTCGAGGTGACGTGGTCGACCCTCGGGCAGTACCTCGATCATCTCGAGCAGCACGGCATGTCGCCCAACGTCGCGAGCTTCGTCGGCGAGGGCGAGGTACGGGTCAATGTGCTCGGCGAGGGTGACGTGCAGCCGACCCCGGCGCAGCTCGAGCAGATGCGCGCTCTCGTACACCAGGCGATGGAGCAGGGGGCGCTCGGACTGACTACCATGCTCATCTACGCGCCGAACCACTACGCGAAGACGCCGGAGCTCATGGCGCTGGCGCGCGAGTCGGCGCGCTGCGGCGGCATGTACACCGCGCACATGAGGAGCGAGGGCGATCACATCGAGGAGGCGGTCCAGGAGACCATCGACATCGCCAGGGACAGCGGCGCGCCGGCCGAGATCCATCACTTCAAGTTCATCGGCCGCGACAACTGGGGTAAGCGCGACCAGGTGGTGGCGATGATCAGCGCGGCGCGCGCCGCCGGCATCCGCATCACGGCCGACATGTACACGTACACCGCGGGCGGGACATCGCTCGCGGCATCGCTGCCGCCGTGGGCGCACGCCGGCGGCCCGGAGGCGCTGGTCAAGCGTCTCAAGGACCCGGCCGAGCGCGCCCGGATCATCGCCGCGATGAAGGAGCCACACCCCAGGGACTGGGAGAACCTCTACCAGCAGTCGGGCGCCGGCGGCATGCTGGTGCTCGCAGCGAAGACCCCCGAGGTGAAGCGGCTCATCGGCAAGACCATCGCCGAAATTGCGCAGGAGCGCCACGTCAGTCCCGAGGATGCGATCGTCGATCTCGTGATCGAGGACGACGCCGGGGTGGGGGCCGCCTACACGATCATCAGCGAGGCGAACATCGCCAGGCAGATCGTGCTGCCGTGGGTGAGCTCGGGGTCGGACGCCGAGTCGAGCGCGCCCGAGGGCGTGTTCCTCCTCTCATCCACCCATCCGCGCGCCTACGGGAACTTCGCGCGGCTGTTCGCAAAATATGTGCGCGAGGAGCACCTGCTGAGTGTGCAGGAAGCGGTCCGCAAGCTCACCTCGCTCCCGGCGGACGTACTGTCGCTCGAGGGCCGGGGACGGCTGCGGGCCGGCAATTTCGCCGACGTCGTCATCTTCGACCCGGCGAGCTTTCAGGATCACGCCACCTACGCGAAGCCGATGCAGTACGCGACCGGGGTCACGGACGTCTTCATCAACGGCCAGCTCGCCTTGAAGGACGGCGAGCCGACGGGCGCCCACAGCGGACGCATCCTGCGCGGACGCGCCTGGACCGGCGCGCCCGGCGGCGGCTGCCGGAAATCGAGCAAGGACTGGACCTGGATCGATCAGCCGCCGCTGTAGTATGCATTCCTCGCATCGGACATCCTGCCAACCTAGGGCCCGATTCCCGCGCGGCTGGTGAGATAGACCGCGAACGTTCCGAGCCAATGGCCGCCCTCGTAGTACTGGCCGGTCACCGCGGGCAGGGCGGCATCGGCGTGGCGGCGCGCCGCACTGCGCAGCGCCGCAATGCGCACATCACCCGGCGGCAGTCCGTGCGCGATGCCTTCCAGCATCCAGGCGCGGCTCAGGTTCAGCCCGTCGATGTGCGCGAGCTTCGGGTCCGAGCGGTCGGTGACGATGCCGGGCTCGAGCCAGCCGCGCGCGCCGGGCGCCGCCGATGCCGCCGCGGGTGCACGCGGGATCTGCGGCAGGAACTGTGACAGCCAGGACGCGAACTCGGGCGGCGAGAGCACGCGGCGGATGAAGTCGGCCTCGGCGAGGCACGGCGACAGAAAATCCTCGCCCGAGGGCTCGTAGGCGAGCGGACAGTTGCGGTCGTGACGGTAGAAGCGTTGCGCCGCAGCGGCGAGGAGCTTGCGCATCTCGCCATCGCCCGCGACGCCCGCCCAGTCCCAGATCAGCCCGAAGGCGAAGGCCGTCTGGTCGTGCTCGCCGACGCGGATCGGGTACTGGAGTTTCGGCAGCCAGCTCTCGAGCCGTGCCACCACCTCGGTCTCGAGCGGCGCGAGGATCCCTGACCAGCGGCGCGCATCCGCATCGTCCGAGCGGCGCAGCTCCGCCGACAGCTCGAGGAGCCAGGCGAGTCCATAGGGACGCTCGAAGGAGGCACGGCCCGCAGCGCGCAGATAGCTCGCCTCGGCGTCGATCTTCGCGCTCGTGAAGCTCTCATCGAGCGCGGCGCGCGCTTGCGCTGCGAACGGCGCATCGGGATAGAGCCGCAACAGCCGCACCAGCAGCCAGTGCCCGTGAACGTCCGAGTGCCAGTCGAGGCAGCCGTAGAAGGCCGGTGTCAGCTCGTGGGGCGGACGCGCATCGGCGAGGCCGTTCAGGGTATGGCTGAGGTGGTTCGGGTACTCCTGGTGCAGGCATTTGAGCGCCAGCGCCGCGAAGCGCGCCGCGGCTTCGGGCGCCAGCGTCGTCGCGGACGGCACGGGGGCCGCGCGCGCGCCGGCGGTTGCGATCAGAGCGAGCACGAGGGTGGCCATGGCCGACGGCAGGCGGCGGCGGGGCGCGATGGGGTGTGGCATGGCCACATGTTACGCTCGCCCCGGTGAGCGAACCTCTGCCCGTCGTGCTGATTCCGGGATTGCTCGCCTCCGCGCGCCTCTTCGGGCCGCAGATCCCGGAGCTGTGGCGGCACGGCCCGGTGATGGTTGCGGATCACACGCGCGACGACAGCATGGGCGCGATCGCGCGCCGCATTCTCGCGAGCGCTCCGCCGCGCTTCGCGCTCGCCGGCCTGTCGATGGGCGGCTACATCGCCTTCGAGATCCTGCGCCAGGCGCCCTCAAGGGTGGCGAAGCTCGCACTGCTCGATACGTCCGCGCGCCCCGATACGCCCGAGGCGAGCGCCATGCGCCAGGCGCAGATGAGCCTCGCCTCGACCGGACGCCTCGGCGAGGTGGTCGAGACGCAGTTCGAGCGCACCGTGCACCCGCTGCATCGCAGTGATCCGCGGCTGCGCGAGCTGAATAAGCTGATGGCCGAGGATGTCGGCCCCGAAGGCTTCCTGCGGCAGCAGAACGCGATCATGCGGCGGCCGGACTCGCGCCCGACTCTCGCCGCCATCGGCTGTCCGACGCTGGTGCTGGTCGGCGAGCAGGACGAGCTCACCCCGCTCGACCGCGCGGTCGAGATGGCGCACGGCATCCGCGCGGCGCAGCTCGTCACGGTGCCGGAGTGCGCGCATCTCTCGACCCTCGAGCGGCCGCGCGAGGTCACGCGGGCGCTGCTCGACTGGCTCAAGGGCTGAGTGCAACCCTCCATGGTCTGCGCAGCGCACCGTGCACTGCTGCTCGCGCACCCCGACACGCCGGGCGAGTGGGTGTGGGGCATCAGCGCGGAGGTACGGCTCGAGCCGGCGGCGACACTCGTCTGCCATTATTCGCTGTGCGGGGAGGTCGACCGGCTGCGCGTTCCGGCCGCGCGCACCGGCCACCGCGCCGAGGGACTCTGGCAGCACACCTGCTTCGAGGTGTTCGCCGCGGCGCGCTCGGGTGACGGCTACTACGAGTTCAACTTCTCGCCGTCGCTCGAATGGGCGGCATACCGCTTCAGCGGGTACCGCGAAGCTATGACGCCCGCGAGCTTGACGCGCGCGCCCGGGCTGCAGGTGCGCCGCACCCCCGACCTGCTCGAGTTGACCGCGCATCTTTACCTCGAGGGACTCCCCGAGCTCGCGGCCAGCGCGGCGCTGCGCCTCGGGCTCAGCGCGGTGGTCGAGGACGACGGTGGTAGGCTCTCCTACTGGGCGTTGTGCCATCCACCGGGCAACCCGGATTTCCACGACCCCGACTGCTTCGCGCTCGAGCTCAATACCTCATGAAGTTTGGCATCGACCGGCTGATCGAGGATCCGGCGCTGCGCGCGCCGCTCGCGGGCAGGCGCGTGGCGCTGCTGGCGCATCCGGCCTCGGTGACGCGCGACCTGAGGCATTCGCTCGATGCCCTGGCGGCCTTCGGGGACCTGAGGCTCACCGCCGCGTTCGGTCCGCAACACGGGCTGCGCGGCGATAAGCAGTACAACATGATCGAGTCGCCGGACTACACCGATCCGGTGCATCACATTCCGGTGTTCAGCCTCTACGGCGCGGTGCGGCGGCCCACGGGCGCGATGCTGGACACTTTCGATGTGCTGCTCGTCGATCTCCAGGACCTCGGCTGCCGCATCTACACCTTCATCACGACGCTGCGTTACGTGCTGGAGGAGGCGGCTGCCAGAGCCAAGGCGGTGTGGATCCTCGACCGCCCGAACCCGGCGGGCCGGCCGGTGGAGGGGCTGACGCTGCGGCCGGGATGGGAGAGCTTCGTCGGCGCGGGCGCGCTGCCGATGCGCCACGGACTCACGATGGGGGAGCTGGCGCGCTGGTTCGTGGCGGCGTTGCGCCTCGATGTCGATTGCCAGGTCGTGCCGATGGAGGGCTGGAGGCCCCAGGCGGCGCCGGGTTACGGCTGGCCGCTCGGTGAGCGCACCTGGGTGAACCCGAGCCCCAACGCGCCGAACCTGTGGATGGCGCGCTGCTACGCCGGCTCGGTGCTGCTCGAGGGCACGAACCTCTCCGAGGGCCGCGGCACCACGCGGCCGCTCGAGGTTCTTGGCGCGCCGGACCTCGACGTGCCGGCGCTCCTTCAGGAAATGCGGGCGCTCGCGCCCGAATGGTTGCACGGCTGCCGGCTGCGCCCCTGCTGGTTCGAGCCGACCTTCAACAAGCACCTGGGCCGGCTGTGCGCGGGGCTGCAGGTGCACGTGGAGGATGCGGCGGGCTACCAGCACGAGGCATTCCGGCCGTGGCGGCTGTTCGCGCTGGCGCTCAAGGCACTGCGGCGCCTGCGGCCCGACTATGCGCTGTGGGCGGATTTTCCCTACGAGTACGAGACCGGCAGGCTCGCGATCGACGTGATCAACGGCAGCGAGCTGCTGCGGCGCTGGGTGGATGATGCGGCGGCCACCCCGGCCGATCTCGATGCGCTCGCCCGCGCCGATGAGTCCGCGTGGGTCGCGGCGCGGCGCGCGGTGCTGCTTTATTGAGTAATCGATTACCTCGCGCTGCAGCTCGCGTACGGCGGCCCTTCGCCGGGCACGATCGGACAGAGCTGCACCGGGCCGAGCTGCGCGAGACGCGCGGTCCAATACCTGCCATCGAGCGTGAGCGGGTGACCCGCATCGGGCCCGCGCTCGGTCCACTCGAGCGCGTAGAAATCGTCGGATCCATTGATCGCCAGCATCACCGAGGTCTCGCTGTGCGCCTTGCCGCCCGAGCTGACGCGTCCGCAGCTCACCACGGTGGCGAACGACGGCTCCCGCGCGATCGGCTGCGAGCCGAGATCGAGCGCGACGAAGGTATCCGGGCAGTGCCGCTGGAATCCGCGCGCCAGCGCCTTGAGGTATCCCTGCGGCGTCGCCTCGGGGTTGTAAGCCATGCCCTGCACGCCCTGCAGGGTAATCATGCGCGACCACTCGTCCACGGTCTCCCCTTCCGGGACATGCTCGCGGACGTAGATGTTGCCGGTGGTTCTCTCGAATTGGAGCTTGAAGGGCGCGGGCAGCGAGAAGGCCACGAGGCGGTGAAACACCGGCGTGATCACCCGCTGCGTGGCGCCGGGCCTCGAGGGCGCGTCCGCGCCGGGAGCCGGGGCCCCTGCGGCGAGCACCAGTAGGTACGAGGCAATCGTCAGCGCGCGCGCGTGGTGCATCGGTCAAGCATAGCGCAGGCCCCCGAATGCTTGTCTTATTCTGGCGAAGGCGCGGGCGGCTCGCTGCATAAGCCGCGGCCCTGCGTCTTACGGTAAGTCCGGCCACCGCGCGCGGCCGGTTCGCGCACAATGGGGCTGAGGACGCCAGGGGTTTGCTCACCGGACGGGTGAGCCGACAAAAAAAGAAGGGAGTGGGGTCATCGTCTCCGGACCGGGACCGTCGCGCGCGGCGCTGGCTGCGCTCGCGATATCTTTATCCATCTGCACCGCGCCGGTGAGCGGCGTGAGCGGCGCGCCCGCGCCCAGGGCCTTCGTCGTCCGCACCGATCTCGGGCCGCTGATCCGCGCCGCGGCTGACTCGCCCGTGCAGTTTGCCGTGCCGGTGCCGCACACGGCTTCCACCCTCAGCTCCGGCAGCTGGTCAGTGGCGGGCGGCGAGGCCACCTGGAGTTATGTGGTGCAGGTTCCGACGGCGGTGTCGCTGTCGTTTCATGCGCTCGCGCCGTCCTTACCCGAGGGCGCTACCTTACTCGTGAGCGGCGGGCGGACCACGACGAGCTATCGCGCGAGCGACCTGCGCCGCGGCGAGCTCTGGAGCCGCATCCATCCCGGGGACACGCTCGCCATCAGTCTGACGGTTGCGGCCGCCGACCGAGCGGCGGTCGACCTGAGGATCGTGAGCCTGCAGGCGGGCTATCGCGCCATCGGCGCCGGGGTGGGGGATCACCCGGTCTACAAGCGCCGGTTTCTGGGCAGCAGTGACAATGCCTCCTGCGTCAGCAACTACGAGTGCGAGGTCACCGCCGGCAACGCGACAGCGGCCGCCGCCACCGTCGCGCTCGTGGTCGAGAACCTCTATCAGTGCACCGGAACGCTGATCAATGACGTGCCGGGCGACAACACGCCCTACGTTCTCACCGCACGGCACTGCGAGACCGGTCAGCTCGGCGGTGGCAATCCAGCCGCCGCTGCGGCCGTCACGGTGTACTGGAACGCCACCAGCGCCTGCGGGACACCCCTCGGGTCGATCTACGACGGCACCCTCGCGAGCCAGACGGGCGCGCGCACGGTGATCGAGCAGCAGGACGCGTGGCTCATCCAGCTCGACACCGACCCGGTGGTGGCCGATGCGCAGTTCGCGGGTTTCGATGCCTCCGGCGGCGCCGTCGCCGGCGGTTACACGATCCATCAGGCCCAGGGCCGTGACAAACAGTTCGTGAGCTGGTCCGGCACCGCGTTCGCCCTCGAGGAGCGGGACGCGCTCGGCACCGCCTACGTGTCCAATCTCCTCGAGACCGTCAATCAGACCGGCAACATCGGGCCCGGGGCTTCGGGCAGCGGCCTCTTCGACCGCGACAACCACCTGGTGGGCGCGCTCGCGCTCGGACGCAAGAGCACCGATCCTTCCGGCTACGGCGCCTGTCCGGTCACGCCCCCACCGGCGCCGAACGGCTCGAATGGCGTCGCGGACTTTAGCTCGCTCGCGGCCCTTTGGGCCTCGAGCGTCGACACGACGAGCAGCACGGGCGGCGTGACGCTTCAGTCCGTGCTCGATCCGGGCAACACCGGAAGCCTGGTGGTGCCGGGCAAGCCGGTCGAGAACGTCGCCTACAACACTCCGCCGCCGCCGGCGCCGCAGATCACTTTCAGTCCCGCCACGGTCACGGCCGGGCAATCCTTCACCGCCGGCTGGTCGGCGACCCACGCGGCGAATTGCACGCTGACCGGGGGTATACCGGGCGGCAGCTGGGGCGGCAGCGGCGAGTCGCTTCCGCCGAGCGGCTCGATGACGGAGTCCGGTCCCGCCGGACACTACACCTTTGGCCTCATCTGCCAGAGCGTGGAGCCGAACAGCCTGCCGGTCTCGACGCAGGCGACACTCACAATTACACCCGAGACGACGGCGCTCGCGGCGAGCCCGGCCACCGAGCCGGCGGCTGCGGGCGGCGACACCGGCTCGGGAGGGGGAGGCTCGATGGGGGTCCTGGAAGGCGCGATTCTGGCGGCGCTACTCGGCTTCAGCCTGCTATGGACGACGCCCCGTGGCCGGCGCTGGCTGATGCGTATGCAGCCGAGCCCGGTCAGGCGCAGGCTCCGGCAGCAGGAACGTACGCCGCGCCGCTTCTGAGGCGAGGCGCTCGGGGCGGTACCAGCGCGTCAGCGCCGACTTCTCGAGCAGGTCGGTGTTGGCGCACGCAAAGGCGGCAAAGTCGGCTGCGCCGTCCGACTCCATCCGCTCCGCGATCAGCGACAGGAAGGCGATCGTGACCGTCTGGTGGAAGGCTTCAGGCTTGCCGGCCCGCTGCGTCATCACGCGCAACGCGCGGCTGTAGTGCAGCACGGTCTCGGGGAAGTCGTAGCGTCTGAGCATCTCGAACGCCATGCGCACGTGCGCGTGGTGCAGGAACTCGGCCGCGGGGATCTCGCCGCGCACGAAGCGCAGAAGCTCGGGGCAGTCAGTCGCCATGCTTGCCTGCCTCGCGCATGCGGTGCGAGTCCCTCGCGGTCAGGTGCAGCCCGTACACGGTCCGCAGCGCCCTGATCTTCTTCAGCGTGGCCGGCGAGAACGGCGCCTTGGCCTCGAAGGCATGCAGCACGATCCCCTCGAGCAGGTCGCCGAGCGACAGGTCGAGCTCGGTCGCCAGCGCCTTCAGCACCTTGAGCAAACGGCTTTCCAGGCGGACCCCGGTCTGGGTGCGGGTGATGGTCTTCACGCTCTCAATGTTACCATGGTACCAAAGTACCAGGATAGGCTGAGCCGGCCGCTGCGCCCGGGACGCTGGCTGCCGCGGGAGCTCTCCCGGCGGACCCGCCACTGCCACGCCCACGGCCGTGCTGGCCGCGGCCGCGCAAGCCCGCCCGCGTCGAGCGGAAATTCCCGATAAACTAACCGGCTCCATGCAGACCGCCCGCGACATCACCGGCTACCGCAAGTACTGGGCCGAGCGCTTCGGCACGGCGCCGTTCCTGCCCATGTCACGCGCCGAGATGGACCTGCTCGGCTGGGACAGCTGCGACGTCATCATCGTCACGGGCGATGCCTACGTCGATCACCCGAGCTTCGGCATGGCGATCGTGGGCCGGGTGCTCGAGGCCCAGGGTTTCCGGGTGGGCATCATCGCGCAGCCCGACTGGCACAGCGCCGCGGCATTCGGCGCGCTCGGGCGTCCGAAGCTTTTCTTCGGCATCACGGGCGGCAACATGGATTCCATGGTCAACCGCTACACGGCCGAGCGCCGCGTGCGCAGCGACGACGCCTACACGCCGGGAGGAGTGGGCGGTGCCCGCCCCGACCGCTCGGTGATCGTGTACGCACAGCGCGCGCGCGAGGCGTTCCGCGACGTGCCGATCGTCATCGGCGGCATCGAGGCATCGCTGCGGCGCATAGCGCACTTCGACTACTGGTCGGAGAAGGTGCGCCGCTCGGTGCTGCTGGACGCCAAGGCGGACCTGCTGGTCTATGGCAACGGCGAGCGGCAGATCTGCGAGATCGCACACCGCCTCGCCGGCGGCGAGACCATCGGCGAGATCACCGACGTGCGCGGCACGGTGTTCGTCCGGCGCGGCACGCCCGCGGACTGGATCGAGATCGACTCGACGCACCTCGATGCGCCGGGTCCCCTCAATCCGCCCGTCGACCCGTACGCGACCCCCGAGCCTGGCCCCGCCGGCGCACCCCCGACCGTAGCCGGCAGCGCGCCTGCGGAGCCTGCCGCCGAGCACGTCGTGCGCTTCGTACGCCGCGTGAAGAATGCCGATCGCGGGCGCAGCGTCATCCGCATGCCGGCCTACGAGGCGGTGGCGGCGGACCCGGTGCTGTACGCCCACGCCTCGCGCATTCTGCACCTCGAGTCGAACCCCGGTAACGCCCGTGCGCTCATCCAGCGCCACGGCGATGTCGATGTATGGCTGAATCCGCCACCCGTGCCACTCACCACCGCCGAGATGGACTGGGTGTACGAGCGGCCCTACGCGCGCGCCCCGCACCCCTCGTACGGCAAGGCCGACATTCCCGCCTACCAGATGATCCGCTTCTCGGTCGCGATTCAGCGCGGCTGCTTCGGCGGTTGCACTTTCTGCTCGATCACCGAGCACGAGGGCCGCATCATCCAGAGCCGCTCCGAGGATTCGGTGCTGCGCGAGATCGAGACGGTGCGCGACAGCGTGCCGGGCTTCACCGGCGTCATCTCCGATCTCGGCGGCCCCACCGCCAACATGTACCGCCTCGCCTGCAAGAGCCGCGAGATCGAGAGCGCCTGCCGCCGGCCCTCGTGCGTGTACCCGGGGATCTGCCCGAACCTCAACACCGACCACGCGCCCCTGATCCGCCTCTACCGCCGCGCCCGCGCGCTCCCCGGGATCAGGAAGGTGCTGATTGCCTCCGGGGTGCGCTACGACCTCGCGATCGAGTCTCCCGGGTACGTGAAGGAGCTCGCGCAGCACCATACCGGCGGCTACCTCAAGATCGCGCCCGAGGCGCTCGCCGAGGGGCCGCTCTCGAAGATGATGAAGCCCGGGGTCGCGGCCTACGACCGCTTCAAGGAGCTGTTCGACCGCTACTCGAAGGAGGCGGGCAAGGAGCAGTACCTGATCCCGTATTTCATCGCCGCACACCCCGGCACCTCGGATCAGGACATGCTCGAGCTGGCGCTGTGGCTGAAGAGAAACGGCTTGCGCGCCGACCAGGTGCAGGCCTTCCTGCCCGGGCCCATGGCCAGCGCCACGGCCATGTATCACTCGGGCAAGAACCCGCTGAAGCGCATCACGCGCACGAGTGAGGAGGTGCGGATTCCTAAGGGCCTCAAGGTGCGCCGCCTCCACAAGGCGTTCCTGCGCTATCACGACCCCGACAACTGGCCGCTGCTGCGCGAGGCGCTGCGGCGCATGGGACGCGCCGACCTGATCGGCAGCGGCCGCCACCAGCTGATCCCCGCTTATCAGCCGGCGGGCACGGGCGGCCCGGCGCGCCCGCGGGCGGCAGCCCGCGCCCGGCCCTTCCGCACCCAGCACACCGGACTGCCGCGGATGCCGCGCCGGCGCGGCTAGCGCCACCTGCTCGCTTATACTATACCCCCCACCCTATATTTCCCGGATGACGGGCGATGACGAGTTTCGTGAGCCTGCTCGAGCAGGGGAATTCCTGGCTGTTCGTGCCGAGCGCCGTGCTGCTCGGCGCCCTGCATGGCCTCGAGCCGGGACACTCGAAGACCATGATGGCCGCCTTCATCGTCGCGATCCGCGGCACGCTCGCCCAGGCGGTGCTGCTCGGGCTCTCGGCCACGGTGTCGCACACCGCGATCGTCTGGGCCGTCGCGCTCACCGGGCTGTACTTCGGCCGCAACTGGAACAGCGAGACCACCGAGCCTTACTTTCAGACCGTGTCTGCGGCGGCGATCATCGCCGTGGCTGCCTGGGTGCTGTGGCGGACGCGGCAGGAGAGTGCGGCGCGGGCCGACTACCCCCCGGTACACGATCACCATCATCATGGCCACGATCATGATCACGCGCATCGTCGCGACGGCGCCGCGGAGGGGCGCCGCATCGACACCGGGCACGGCATGGTGCGGCTCGGGATCGTCGAGGACGGCGTGCCGCCGCGCTTTCGCCTCTACGCGGAGAGCGGCTACTCCTGGCCGGCCGAACAGGTGCAAGTCGAGACCGAGCGCGCCGATGGCAGCCGGGAGCTCTTCAGCTTCCGCCGGCACGGCGGCCATCTCGAGTCGACGCAGACGATCCCCGCGCCGCACGAGTTCGTCGCGCGAGTGCGCCTCGGCTCTCCCGGGCACCGTCACGACTACGATCTCGAGTTCGTCGAGGGCCGGCACCGCCACGCAATCTCCGGCTACCAGGGTCTCGACGTTGCGGCGCCCGGCTATCAGGACCCGCACGAGCTCGCGCACGCCAACGACATCCGTCGCCGCTTCGGCAACCGCAACGTGACGACCGGCCAGATCGTGGTGTTCGGCCTGAGCGGCGGGCTGATCCCGTGCCCGGCGTCGATCACGGTGCTGCTGCTGTGCCTGCAACTGAAGAAATTGGCGCTCGGTGCGACGCTGGTGCTGTGCTTTAGCATCGGCCTCGCGCTCACCATGGTGGCCACGGGGGCGGTGGCGGCGCTCGGCATGCGGCACGCCGCCCGTCGCTTCAGCGGCTTCGGCGGGCTCGCGCGCAAGGCGCCGTACTTCTCCGGCACCGTGATCATGCTGGTGGGATTTTATCTCGGCTACCAGGGGCTGAGCGCGCTCGCTGCGGGCCGGATGTGAGCGCGCCGTGAGCAAGCCGCGCCCGCGCCCGGTGGAAGATTGCGGATGAAGCCGGCGCGAGAGTAGGGTGTTGAGCATGATCCTTCTCCTGCCGCGCGCACTCACCCTGGTGGTCCTCGGCTGGGCGCTTGCCGTGGCGCCCGCTGCTTACGCAAACGGCACCGCTGCACCGACCGCTGCGCCCGCCGCCGCAACGCCGGGTGCGGCGGACCACGCCGAGCCTCCCGGCACGGCCATGGTGCTCGAGATCAACGGGGCGATCGGACCTGCGACCTCGCACTACGTCGTGCGCGGCATCGAGTCGGCGCGCGAGCATGGCAGCCGCCTGGTAGTGCTCGAGATGGACACGCCGGGAGGGCTCGACAGCTCGATGCGCGACATCATCCGTGCGATCCTCGCCTCGCCCGTACCGATCGCCAGCTACGTGGCGCCCTCGGGGGCGCGCGCCGCGAGCGCCGGAACCTACATTCTCTATGCGAGCCACGTGGCCGCCATGGCGCCGGCCACCAATCTCGGGGCCGCCACGCCGGTCTCGATCGGCGGCGAGCCGGAGGCTCCCGCGCCGCCGGTGCCGTTGCCGCAGGGCAAGCCCGCGGACAAGGGCGGCGGCGATGCCGGCGAGGGCAGCGCGCCGCAGAGCCCGCCGGGAACGGCCATGGAGCGCAAGGTGGTGAACGATGCGGTCGCCTACATCCGCGGCCTCGCGGAGCTGCGCGGCCGCAATGCCGACTGGGCCGAGCAGGCGGTGCGTGGTGCGGCGAGCCTCACCGCCAACGCGGCCCTCGAGCGCAAGGTGATCGATGTCGTCGCGCGCGACCTCCCGGATCTGCTCGCGCGCATCGACGGCCGCGAGGTACGCCTCGGCGAGCGCACCGTGAAGCTCGCCACGCGCGACCTCGCGGTGGTCGACGTCAAGCCCGACTGGCGCACCGAGCTGCTCGCCGTCATCACCAACCCGACCGTGGCCTACGGACTCATGCTGATCGGCATCTGGGGACTGCTGCTCGAGGGGTACAATCCGGGGGCGGTACTGCCCGGCGTGGTCGGCTCGATCTGCCTGCTGGTGGCGCTGTTCGCGTTCCAGATCCTGTCGGTGAACTACGCCGGCCTGGCGCTGCTGGTGCTCGGTACCGCGATGATCATCGCGGAGTTCTTCTTCCCGACCTACGGCTCACTCGGCGCAGGAGGTGTGATTGCGTTCATCGTCGGCTCGCTCATCCTGTTCGATACCGACGTGCCCGGCATGCACATCGCCCGCTCGCTGATCGCCGCGATCGCCACGGTCGGCGCGCTGGTCATCGCCGGCATCGTCTATCTTGCGACCCGCGCGCAGCGCCGTCCGGTGGCGACCGGCGCGCAGGGCATGGTCGGTGACGTGGCCGAGGTGGTGGCGGACTTCAGCGGCAAGGGCCGGGTGCGCTACGGCGGCGAGCTGTGGAATGCGCGCAGCAACGCCGCGCTGCGTGCCGGCGACACGGCGCGCATCGTCAAAGTGGAAGGTCTAACATTGTGGGTCGAGCCGCAGTGAGCGCGCCCCGCCCCTGACTGGAGAGTCCCATGCCTTTCGGCGTCGCAATCCTCATTCTCTTCATCGTGCTGGTGTTCAGCTCGCTCAAGGTACTGAACGAGTACGAGCGCGGCGTGATGTTCACGCTCGGGCGGTTCACCGGCGTGAAGGGCCCCGGCATCATCTTCGTATGGCCGGCCGTGCAGCGCATGCGCAAGGTGGACCTGCGCGTGATCGTGCTGAGCGTGCCGAAGCAGGACGTGATCACGCGCGACAACGTCTCGGTCAAGGTGAACGCGGTCGTGTACTTCCGCGTGGTCGATCCCGGCAAGGCGATCATCCAGGTGGCCAACGCCTTCGATGCCACCAGCCAGGTCGCGCAGACGACGCTGCGCTCGGTGGTGGGCCAGCACGAGATGGACGACCTGCTGGCGCAGCGCGAGAAGCTCAACGTCGACCTGCAGCGCATCCTCGACCAGAGCACCGAGGCCTGGGGCATCAAGGTGTCCACCGTCGAGATCAAGGACGTCGACCTCGACGAGACGATGATCCGCGCCATGGCGAAGCAGGCGGAGGCCGAGCGCACCCGCCGCGCCAAGATCATCAACGCCGAGGGCGAGCAGCAGGCGGCCAAGACACTGGTCGAGGCGGCGACCGCGCTGGCGGCTCAGCCGAGCGCGCTGCAGTTGCGCTACCTGCAGACGCTCGCCGACATCGCGCATGAGCGCACCCAGCTGCTGGTCTTCCCGCTGCCGCTCGATCTCATCAAGCCGCTGCTCGGCCCGCGCGGTGAGTAGCGCCCGGGCTCTGGCAGCCGCCGGCGTACTGCTGGCGCTCGCCACGGCGTGCGGCGCCTTTGGTGCCCACACACTCAAGGGCCAGCTTCCGGCCGAGCGGCTGCAGCTGTGGGACACTGCCGTGCGCTATCACTTCTTCCAGGCGCTGGGACTGATCGGCGTAGGACTGACGCTGCGGGCTCTCGCGGGCGGCCCCTCGGGGTTGCGCGCTGCCGGTGCGCTGAGTGCCGCGGCAGCAATGCTCGTAGGCGGCATCGTTCTGTTCTCGGGAAGCCTGTATGCGCTCGCCCTCGGCGCGCCGCGCGCCCTCGGCGTGCTCACCCCCCTCGGCGGCCTCGCGTGGATCGCTGCGTGGCTGCTGTTCGTCTCAGGCGTGTGGCGCGCCGGAACCTGAAGCTCACACGGAGTCGATCATGTCGAGTCGAACGCTCGCCGCCGCACTGCTGACCGGTTGCATCGCTGCCCTCGCCGTGGCTGCCAGCTCCTTGAGCCGGCCCCCGTCCGCCGAAACATCGGGTCATGCCCAGATCGGCAACTTCGGCCTCAACCTCTCGGGCGGCGATCCGAGCGTGAAGCCGGGCGATGATTTCGCGCGCTATGCCAATGGCCGCTGGCTCGATACGGCACAGATTCCGCCCGACCGCGCCTCCTGGGGGAGCTTCGCGCTGCTGCGCGAGCAGTCGCTGCAGCAGCTGCGCGAGATCCTCGAGGCACTGCCCGAAGGCGGTCCCGCGGGCAGCAACGAGCAGAAGCTCCATGACTTCTACCGCGGGTACCTCGATACCGATGCGATCGAGCGTGCCGGGCTCACCCCGGCGAAGCCCGTGCTGGACGCCATCGCCGCAGCGAGGACCCATGAAGATATCGCCGGATTCATGGGTCGCCCGGAGCTGCGCCTCAAAGCGCCCGTGAGATTCGACATCGATCCGGACGAGAAGGACCCCGACCATTACATGGTGTTGGTTTTTCAGGGGGGCCTGGGACTTCCCGACCGCGACTACTACCTCAAGGATGAGGCGGTCTACCAGGAGCTGCGCGCCAAGTACGCCAGGCACATCGAACGTTTGCTGACGCTCGCCGGTCAAGCCGATGCGCCGCAGGCGGCCAAGTCGATCGTCGAGCTCGAGACGAAGATTGCGAGCGCACACTGGCCACGCGCCAAGACGCGCGAGCGCGACCTGACCTACAACCCCTACACCCGCGAGGCACTCGCCGCCTTCGCGCCCGGCTTCCCCTGGCCGCAGCTCCTCACCGGAGCGGAGCTCGACACGCAACCGCGCTTCATCGTGATGGAGCCCGACGCGCTACAGGTACTTGGCACGCTGTTCAGGCAGGTTCCGGTGGAGCACTGGCGGGAGTACCTGACCTATCACTACCTGGCGGGCAACGCGGATGCGCTGCCGAAGGCCTTCGACGATGAAGTGTTCGACTTTTACGGCCGGACGCTCCATGGGCGTCAGGAGCAGCAGGCGCGCTGGAAGCGCGGCGTGGGGGCCGTCGATGCGGGCCTCGGTGAGGCGGCTGGCGCGCTGTACGTGCAGCGCTACTTCCCGCCCTCGTCCCAGGCGCAGATGCTCGAGCTCGTGGAGAACCTGCGCGCCTCCTACCGCGAGCACATCGAGAAGCTCCCCTGGATGTCTGCCGGGACCAAGAAGGTCGCTCTGGAGAAGCTCGCCGCATTTCGCCCGAAGATCGGCTACCCGGACAAGTGGCGCGACTACTCGGCGCTCGAGATCAAGCCGGGCGATGCCTTCGGTAACCTCGGGCGAGCTGCCGCCTTCGATTGGCGGCGCCAGGTGAAGCGTCTCGGGGGACCGACGGACCGGGGCGAGTGGGGCATGACGCCGCAGACCATCAATGCCTATTACAACCCGACCTTCAACGAAGTGGTCTTTCCGGCGGCGATTTTGCAGCCACCCTTCTTCGATCCGCACGCGGACGCAGCCGTGAACTACGGCGCGGTGGGCGGTGTCATCGGGCATGAGATGGGACACGGGTTCGACGACCAGGGCGCCAAGTCCGATGCGCGCGGCGTGCTGCACACTTGGTGGCTGGCTCAGGACACGGAAGCTTTCCATGCGCGCGTCGATCGCCTGGCGGCTCAATACGACACGTACACGGTGCTTCCCGGTCTCAACATCAACGGCCGCCTGACCCTCGGCGAAAACATCGGCGACCTCGGGGGCCTCTCGGTAGCGAACGATGCCTATCACCGCTCGCTGCATGGTAAGGCCGCCCCGCGGCTGAGCGGCCTCAGCGGCGATCAGCGCTTCTTCCTCTCGTGGGCACAGGTGTGGCGAGAGAAACAACGCGATGAGGACCTGCGCGCGCAGGTCACGAGCAACCCGCACAGCCCGGCGAACTTTCGCATCAACGGTGTCGTGCGCAACATCGACGCCTGGTACCGCGCCTTCGACGTGCGTCCGGAGGACAAGCTCTACCTGCCGCCGGCCGAGCGCGTCCGCATCTGGTGAAATCGGGGCTGCCGATCGATGCAGGGCTGCCCGCGCTGCGCGCAGCCCTGAGAACGCATGTCGCCGCGGTGCTCGAGGCACCCCCCGGCGCCGGCAAGAGCACGGTGGCGCCGCTCGCGCTGCTCGATGAGCCCTGGGCGCGCGGCAAGCGCCTCATCATGCTCGAGCCACGGCGCCTCGCGACACGCGCCATCGCGCAGCGGCTTGCCGCCTCACTCGGCGAGGCCGTCGGACAAACCGTTGGCTACCGCATGCGGCTCGACACGCGCGTCTCACACGCCACGCGCCTCGAGGTCGTCACCGAGGGGGTGCTGACACGCATGCTGCAGGAAGATCCGGCGCTCGAGGGGGTCGCCGGGCTCCTCTTCGACGAGTTCCACGAGCGGAGCCTGCAGGCGGACCTGGGGCTGGCGCTCGCTCTCGATGCGCGTGCGCAGCTCGCGCCGGAGCTCCGGATCCTGGTGATGTCGGCGACGCTGGACGGCGCCGCGGTGGCGCGGCTCCTCGGGGGTGCGCCGCTCGTAAGCGTGCCCGGGCGGCTCTATCCCGTGGAGACGCATTTCGCGGGCCGGGGTGCGCCGGCGCTCCCCGGCGCGCACGCAGGTGCCGGCGATCCGCCCGAGAAAATCGTCGCGCGCCTCACGCTCAGGGCGCTGCGCGAGGCGGCGGGCGATGTGCTGGTGTTCCTGCCCGGGGCCCGCGAGATCCGCCGCGTGAGCGAGCTCATCGAAGCCGACTCGCCCGGGTCCGGCGTACGTGTTCTGCCCCTGTACGGCGATCTCACCGGGGAGCAGCAGGATGCGGCGCTCGCGCCCGCCGCGGCCGGCAGCCGCAAGGTGGTGCTCGCCACCAACATCGCCGAGACCAGCCTCACGATCCCGGGCGTGCGTGTCGTGGTCGACTCCGGCCTCGAACGCCGCTCGCTCTTCGATCCCACCACCGGCATGAGCGCCCTCGTGACACGGCGTATCTCGCGTGCCTCCGCCGAGCAGCGCCAGGGACGCGCGGGGCGCCTGGGCCCCGGGGTCTGCTACCGCGCCTGGAGCGAGGGCGCGCACGAGAGTCTCGCTCCGTTCACGCCGCCAGAGATCATCGAAGCGGATCTGACGCCGCTCGCTCTCGAGCTCGCGAGCTGGGGCGCACGCGAGGCTCGCTCGCTCGCCTGGCTCGACCCACCCCCGGCGGCGATGCTGGCCGCCGCCCGCGCGCTCCTCGAGCGTCTCGGGGCGCTCGACGGCGAGGCGCGCATCACGGCGCACGGACACGAGATGGCGCGCCTCGGTCTGCATCCGCGGCTCGCGCACCTGCTGCTGCGCGCTCGCGGGCTCGGCTGCCTGCGGCTCGGCGCTGAGCTCGCGGCGCTGCTCGCCGAACGCGACCTGCTGCGCGGTTCCGCCTCCGCCAGGGATGCCGACGTCCGCACGCGCCTCGAGCTGCTGTACGGCGAGGGGGCGCGAGCGGCAGTCGACCGCGCGGCGCTCGAGCGTGTACGCCGCGCGGCGCGCGATCTCGAGCGGCAGCTCGGAACTGCCCCGCGGCAGCAGGCCGCGCGCCGCGCGCACCCCGGCGCCCGCCGCGCTGCGGACCACGAAGTCGGGCTGCTGCTCGCGCTCGCGTATCCCGACCGGATCGCGCTGCGCCGGGGCGCCGGTGGCGCAAGCTTCACGCTCACCAACGGCCGGGGCGCGGCGTTCGCCGAGGCGCAGCCGCTCGCACGGCGCGAATTTCTCGTCGCCGTCGACCTCGACCTCGCTGATCGTCTTCGCGACGCGCGGATCAACCTCGCCGCGCCGCTCGAGCGAGCGGATCTGATGGAGCAGTTCGCGGCGCGCATCCGCCGCGTCGACTCGGTCGCCTGGAGCACGCGCGAGCAGGCGGTCGTGGCACGGCGCACGCTCGAGCTGGATTCGCTGGTGCTCGAGGAGAAGCCGCTCGCTGAAGTTCCCGCCGAGGCGCTGCGCGCGGCGATGCTGACCGGTGTGCGCGAGCTTGGGCTCGCGGCGCTGCCCTGGGACCGCGAGGCGCGGGATCTGCAGGCGCGGATCGAGTTTCTGCGGGCGGCGCCGGCACGCGGCGCCGGCGAGACGCCCTGGCCCGTGGTGTCGGACGCCGCGCTCGCGGCCTCACTCGAGGCCTGGCTCGCGCCGTGGCTCGAGGGCGTGACGCGCCGCGAGCATCTCGGGCGCGTGCCGCTCGCGCAGGCGCTGCGTGCGCTCCTGAGCTTCGAGCAGCAGCGCGAGCTCGACGAGCGCGCCCCCGGGTATCTGACCATGCCGAGCGGCTCGCGCATCCGCGTCGATTATCAGGGGGACGACGCGCCGGCGGTCGCGGTACGGCTGCAGGAGGTCTTCGGCCTCGCCGAGACCCCGCGCGTCGACCGCGGGAGAGCGCCGGTCACCTTGCGGCTGCTGTCGCCGGCGCAACGCCCGGTGCAGGTGACGCGCGACCTGGCGAGCTTCTGGCGCAGTGCCTACCTCGAGGTGCGCAAGGACCTGCGCGGCCGCTATCCCCGGCATTACTGGCCCGAGGATCCGCGCGCCGCGGAGCCGACCCGCGGCGTGCGCCGTCGGCGCTGAAGCCCCGTGGCGGCGGTTGGCTTTCCGCCGCGGCTCCCGGTACGGTGACACCATGACACCGGCACTCACCGCGCTCGCAGCGCTTCGTGACGGCAACCGCCGCTTCGTTGCCGAGCTCCGCGAAGCGGGGCCGGCACGCACGCGCCGGCGGGAGCTGCCGGCCGGACAGGAGCCGCTCGCCATCATTCTCGGCTGCTCCGACGCGCGCGTGCCCGCCGAGATCGTGTTCGACCAGGGGCTCGGCGATCTGTTCGTCATCCGCGTGGCGGGCAACATCGTGGCGCCCTCCCAGGTCGGCAGCGTCGAGTTCGCTGCCGAGGCCTTCGGCACCCGCCTGGTGGTAGTGCTGGGCCACTCCAACTGTGGCGCGATCCACGCGACGCTGGACCAGCTCGCCCGCCCGAGCAGGGATCAGTCGCCGAATCTGCGCTCGATCGTCAACCGCATCCGCCCCGCCGTCGAGGGACTCATCGAGCGCGGCGCCGGCGGCAATCGCGACGCCCTGGTGCAGCAGGCGGTACGCGCCAACATCCGCATGTCGGCTGATCACCTGCGCCATGGCTCGGAGGTGCTCGAGCAGGCGATCGAGAAGGACGGCCTGCTGGTGGTGGGCGCCGAGTACTCGCTCGAGAGCGGGGTGGTGGACTTCTTCGACGGCGTGCCGCTGGAGAAATAAGCAGCCCCGGTGCGGCAGTGCCGCAATGGCGGCCGCCACACCGGGGCTCGAGTCTCAGACCTGTTACTTGGCTTTGGCCTTGGCGGCGTCGCAGTCGACCTTGGTCATCTCGAGGAAGCCCTTGCCCTTGCAGGAGTTCTGTCCCTTGCAGGAGTTGTTGGCGCTCTTACACGCCGATTGACCCTTGCAGGAGTTGACCCCTACGCAATGGATCTTGGCGGCGTCGGCCTTGGGGGCATCCGCCGCCGAGGCCGTGCTGGTCAAAGCCGTGCCGAAGAGCATGGCCGCCGCGGTCGCGAGGGCTACGCCGGTGCTGTTTTTACGCATTTGGATTGACCTCAGGGTGAAGTGAATACGTATTGACTGCCGGGCTCGACGCCCCGGTCAGGTGAGCAGACCGGGGCGGGGCGTATTTTCTTACGCCCGGCCGATTTATGCACCCGCTCCCGAGACGGGACGCCCGCCGCGCGGGCTGAAGCGCCGCTGCAGCCACCGGTCGAGCGACAGCGGCCCCGGGCCGGCGATTGCGATCCAGAGGAACAGCGCCAGATATTCGAACTCGTCGAAGCCGAGCAGCGTCTCGAGCGAGTCGACGTCGGCCCACTTGGCCGAGCGGATCGCGACGATCATGGTGACGCCGAGGGCGCCGGCCGAGATGCGGCTCAGGAGCCCCGCGAGCAGGAACAGGCCCCCGAAGAACTCAATACCCGACACAAACGGGGTCAGCAGCTGCGGGAAGGGGATCCCCCAGCCGACGAAGTTCTCGGCAACCTGCTGCAAGTTGTTGAGCTTGCCCCAGCCGCTCCACAGGAAAACCCAGCCGACGGTGATCCGGGCAAACAGCGGCGCGAGCCAGCCGAGGTGTCTCGCGACGCCCTCGGGCCAGTCGATCAGCCATTGGACGAGTTGTTTCACGGCGGCACCTGCGGGTAGCAGAGGTGACTGGACGTACAGACCGGGCGGGCTGGCGTGATATTGCCACTGCCCGCACGCGGCGCACATATAATCGCCGCGGTTCAAGTCAGCTGCGGTCAGGCGCAATCTCCCGTTGCAATCCCCGGTCTCCTCCCTTGGTGAGCGGCTTCGCGGAGCGGAGGCGCGCGCGACTCTTACGGCGCTCATCGAGTCGATGCGCCCGGATCTGCTGCGCTTCGCGCAGTGGCTGGCGCGCGACCGGTCGATCGCCGAGGACATCGTGCAGGAGGCGCTGCTGCGTGCCTGGCGGTCACGGGACGCTCTCAAGGAGCCGTCCGCCGCCCGCGCCTGGCTGCTGACCATCGTCCGGCGCGAGCACGCGCGACTCTACGAACGCAAGCGCCTGGAGCTCGTGTGCCTCGATGATGCGCTTGACCTACCCGATGGCTCCGCGGCAGCGGTGGCCGACGCCCGGCTGCTCACGCTGCGCTACGCGATCATGAAGCTGCCGCTCGAATACCGCGAGCCGCTGGTGATGCAGGTGCTCGGCGGGTTCTCGACCGAGGAGATCGCCCGCGAGCTCGCACTCACCAACACCGCGGTGCTGACGCGTCTGTTCCGCGCGCGCCACAAGCTGCGCACTCTCTGCGGAGCGAGCCCCGCGCCGGACGCGACACCCGGTGAGGAGCGGGCATGATCTGCGAGGACGCGCGGCTCGCGATCGGTGCGGACCCGGAAGCCGCGGGAACGGAGCTCGAGGAGCACCTGCGCGTCTGCGCAGGCTGCCGGGCATTTCGCGAGGAGATGCGCCGGGTGAACGCCGACATCCGCCGCGCCTTGGAGGAGCCTCCGGACCTCCGCGTCGCGGCGCCGAGGCGCGTGGCGCCCGCGTGGCGCGAGTACGCGCTGGCGGCCGGGGTGGTGCTGGCCGCGGCCGCGGCCATGCTGGTGTGGCTGCTGCGCCCGACGGATTCGCTGGCGCGCGACGTGGTGGCGCACATCAAGGCCGAGCCGGACAGCTGGCTGAGCACGCTCAACGTGAGCGCCGGCTCGATCGATCACGCGCTGAAGAGCTCCGGCGTGGGGCTGGACCTGGCTTCCGATAAGATCGTCTACGCGCAGAGCTGCTGGTTCCGCGGGCACTACGTGCCGCACCTGGTCCTTCAGACCGCGCACGGCCCCGCCACCGTGCTGATCCTGCGCCACGAGCAGGTCAAGGCGCGCGACAACTTCCGCGAGGGCGGCATGAGCGGCGTCATCGTGCCGGCGGGGGACGGCAGCATCGCGGTGCTGACCCGCGGCCGCGGCCCGGTCGATGAGCTCGCCGGCGAGCTGCGTCAAGAGGTGCACTGGCTGCCGGAGCCGGCCACGCGCTGACCCGAAGCAACCGCAGGACTTCTCATGAGCGGAATCAATCGTCGTGCATTACTCGCCGGCGCTGCGGGCGCCGTCGCGGCTGTGCTGACGCGCCGCAGCGAGGCCACCGGGGCTGCCGCTGCCGGTGCCACCGCGGGCGCCGCGGCATCGGCCGCGTCCGCCATCCCGCCCGCGCCGGCGGCGCGTGTCGCCGCCGTGAGCGATACCTACTTCGGCGAGACGCTGCGCGACCCTTACCGCTGGATGGAGAACGACCAGGACCCGGACTGGCTGCCGTTTCTCAAGGGACAGAACGCGCATACGCGCGCAGTGCTCGCCACCATCCCGGGCAGGGAAGCGCTGCTCGGGCGCATCCAGCAGCTCTCCGGAGACACGGCGCTCACGCGACGCGTGCAGCGCGCAGGCGGCAAGCTCTTCATCGAGCAGCGGCCGGCGGGCGCCGACAACTATCGCCTGTACGTCGAGGAGCGGGGCGTGCGGCGCGTGCTCATCGATCCCACCGCCCTGAGCAGCTCGACCAGCCACGTGTCCCTCGACTGGTGGCACCCCTCGCACGACGGCTCGCACGTGGCGTACGGGCTCTCGAAGGACGGCAGCGAGGACTCGGTCCTGCACATCCTCCAGACCGCCGACGGCAGCGACCTCCCGGAGCGCATCGCCAACACCGAAGGAGCCAACCCCGCGTGGCTCGACGACGGCAGCGGCTTCTTCTACAACCAGCTCACCGGCAAGGTCGACACGCCCGAGCGTTACCTCGACAGCCAGGCGCGCTTCCACCGCCTGGGGACCGACCCGCAGAGCGATCCCATTCTCATGAAGCGCGGGCTGGATCCGGGCGTCGCGTACGAGAAGATCCAGGCGCCGGTCATCGCGACCTTCTACGGCTCGCGCCACGCGCTGCTCATGCTCGAGGATGTGCGCAGCGAAGCGCGCTTCCTCATCGCGCCGGTCGCCGACGCCGCCGCCAACCGCGCCCGCTGGGTGCCGGTTGCCGAGTTCGGGGACGAGGTCACCGACGCCGTGATCGACGGCGACACGCTCTATCTGCTCGCCAACAAGGATCACCCGCGCGGCCGCATTCTCCAGGCCTCCGTGAGCGCACCCGCCGTGGCGACTGCGCTCGAGGTGGTTCCACAGGGGCCGGTGGTCATCCAGGACTTTGAGCGGGCGCGGGACGGCCTGTACCTGCGGATGATGGATGGCGGCATCGCGCGGCTGCGACGCCTCGGCCGCGACGGCAAGCTTGCCGATGTCGCCTTGCCCTTCGATGGCACCCTGACCGCGCTCGCCACCGACCCGACGGAAGACGGCGCACTGTTCTCCTTCACCGGCTGGCTCGAGCCGGCGGACATCTGGTCGGTGGACGCACAGGGCAAGGTGACCGCGACCGGCTTGACGCCGCGCCCGCCGATCGACGTGAGCGGCTACGACACCGAGCGGCGCTTCGCGACCGCCCGCGATGGCACGCGCATTCCCTACTCGCTGATCTTCAGGAAGGGCCTGAAGCGCGACGGCTCGACGCCGGTCTGGATCTCGGCCTACGGCTCTTACGGCTCTCCCGGGTACACGCCCGCGTTTGCCGGCCGCACACTGGCACTCATCGACGCCGGGTTCATCGTCGGCTATGCCGCCGTGCGCGGCGGCGGCGAGTACGGTCGCGAGTGGCACAAGGCCGGGCAGCTCATGAACAAGCCCAACACCTGGCGCGATCTCATCGACGTGTGCGAGGACTTGTGCCGGCTCAAGTACACCGCGCCGGCACGGCTCGCGATCGGCGGCCGCTCCGCCGGCGGCATCACCGTCGGGCGCGCGCTCACCGAGCGCCCCGAGCTCTTCGCGGCGGTGACCGACGGGGTCGGCTGGTCGAATCCGCTGCGCTACGTGGCCGAGCAGAACGGCTACGGCGAGGAGCCCGAGTGGGGTGCGATCAGCGAGGAGTCGGGTTATCGCGCACTCCGGCTCATCGACAGCTATCAGGCGGTAAAGGACAGCGTGGCCTACCCCGCGGTGCTGCTCACGACCGGGGTGACCGATCCGCGCGTCGCGCCCTTTCACGTGGCGAAGATGGCGGCGCGGCTGCAGGCGGCCTCCAGCTCCGGCAAACCCATCCTGCTGCGCGTCGACTTCGACGCAGGCCACGGCATCGGCTCGACGCGCTCGCAGCAGGACCGCGAGGCGTGCGACACCTACGCCTTCCTCCTGTGGCAGACGGGCGTGAAGGGCTATCAGCCGGCGTGATGCTGCCGCGGCGCCGCGCTGGTGCGCGCACGCAGCTGACCGGCAAGCGTGACCGTGAGCGGCACGGGCATTCAGCTCTAGTTCATGGGGGCGGTGCCGGAATGCAGGGCCTCCAAACCGGAACCTGCGAAGGGAGGCGGCATGCGCAATTTCATCGCTGGATTGCTCGCCGGCATTGCGATGCTCGCGTGTCTTTCGATGGCGGGCTGCGGAGGCGGCGGCAGCTCGGGCGGCTCCGGCGCCATGATGAGCCTCTCGGTTGGCGATGCGCCGGTCGACGGGGCGGAGAAAGTGATCGTCGTCTTCTCGGGCGTGGAGCTGATTCCGAACGCCGGCGATCCTGTCTCGATCAGCTTTCCAACACCCCGGACGATCGATCTGCTGAACGACAGCGGCACTGCATCGGCGGTGCTCTTCACCCAGCCGATTCCGCCCGGCAGCTATGGCCAGGTTCGCCTGCTGGTCACGGCCGACGGTGACCCGAGCAACTCCTACATCGTGCTCTCCGATGGCTCGATGCATGGCCTGCAGGTGCCGAGCGGCTCGCAGACGGGCCTGAAGCTCGTCTCGGGCTTTACCGTCCCGAGCAGCGGGGTGGTGGACTACACCATCGACTTCGATCTTCGCCAGGCGATCGTCTGCCCGCCCGGCCAGGCCCCGGCGTGCTTCCTGAAGCCGGTCGAGCGGCTGGTCGACAACACCACGGTCGGCAACATCCAGGGTCAGGTCAGCAACACGCTCGTGCCGGGCGGCTGCACGCCGGGCGTCTATCTCTATGCGGGCACCGTGACGGCGCCGGAGGACATGAACAGCACCGCAGCGGCGGGCGATGCGAATCAGCCCATCGCCTCGAGGGTGCCGGTCGCGACCTCGACGCCTCCGTATTACTACCAGTTCACCTTCCTCGCGCCGGCCGAGTACACGGTGGCTTTCACCTGTGAGGCCGCCCAGGACAACACCGATCAGGCGGACCCGGCCGTCAAGTTCGGTCCCGTGAAGACCGGGATTGCAGTCACGGCAGAGATGACCACTACGGTCGATTTCCCGTGAGCTGAGCGCGGGGGCAGGTCGAGATCCTCCCTTGACGATCGGGCGCGTCGCTACGGCGGCGGCACGTAGATGGCGATGCCCTGCGCGACCTTGCTGGTCAGGGCGAAGGAGCCGCCGGCGCCGGCGCCGGTCGAGCTGCCGGGGCCGTAGCTGGTGCTGCCGCCGCCGACTCCGATCGATCCGGACTGCGTATCATGCATTCCCTGCAGCAGGATGCCGTTGGCGCCGAGCTTGGCCGCTTCCTCTTTCAGCCGCTGGATGGCCAGGTCCGTGTTCTGCTGGCTGGTGAGGGCGAAGGATCCCTGGCTGGAGGCGTTGACGGTGGCGATCTCCTCGTACTTCGGCGGTGGCTGCAGGTATACCTGCACGCTCTCGGGCGCGATCGGTGGCCGCGCCTTGCCGACCAAGACGTGCGAGGAGGTCTCGCAGCCGGCGGCGCACATGAGGAGGGCGGCGAGCAGCCAGCGAATTTGACGCGCCATGACACAACTCCTCGAGTCGAGTCCCAACGGTACGCTTTATAGATTATAAGTAAGCTATCGGGGAAGCTCCGAGCGACGCTCGGAACAAACGGAGCTTGGCCATGACGCACCCGCGGCGAACTCTGTGGCGCAGCCTGAGCTTGGCGCTCCTGGCCTGTTCGGCCATCTCCCCTGCCGATGCGGGAAATCTGGACTTCCTCAAGAAGACGCCGGCCTACTACTTCAAGCCGGAAGACACAGAGCTGATGCAGAAGAACGCCTACGCGGTCCTCGATTCCGCCGAGCCTGCCGCCCGGCGGGAATGGAGCAACCCGAAGACCGGCGCTTCAGGGCTTGCGGAAGTCCGCGGGCAATTCACCGCGACCGACGGAGCACCCTGCAAGCGGCTGCGCGTGGTCAACCGGGTGAAGAGCGTGGAGTCCGATGCGACTTACACGGTCTGCAAGTACCCCGAGCGCGGCTGGATCGTGAACGTCGATGCGCAGCCGGCGCAGTGATTCCGGGGTTCTTGCGGATGCGTAGTTCTACTGATGACAGCGGCGGGCGTGCCATGCGAAACGGGGTCAGAGCCGCTGCCACAGGGATAGTGCATGCGCGGTGGTCCGGCAAAACAACGCCAGGCAGATGAACGCAGTGGAATCCGCTTACCGCGACGCTTACCGGCGCGCGCAGCAGGACCCCGAGGGCTTCTGGGGAGAGCGCGCGGCCGCGCTCTCCTGGGAGACGCGCTGGCAGCGCGTGCTCGACTCGAGCCGCGCGCCGTTCTACCGCTGGTTCACCGGCGGACGTCTCAACACCTGCTACAACGCCCTCGACCGGCACGTCGAGCTGGGCCGTGGCGAGCAGACGGCGCTCATCTATGACAGCCCGGTGAGCGGCACGGTCGCGCGACTGAGCTATCGGGAGCTCACGGATCGTGTGGCTCGCTTCGCCGGTGTGCTCGCTGCGCAGGGAGTCATGCGCGGCGATCGTGTCGTGATCTACATGCCGATGGTTCCCGAGGCGGTAATCGCGATGCTCGCCTGCGCCCGCATCGGCGCGGTGCACTCGGTGGTCTTTGGCGGCTTCGCGTCCCACGAGCTCGCCAAGCGCATCGACGACGCGCGACCGGTGATGGTGGTCTCGGCGTCCTGCGGCATCGAAGGCCAGCGGGTCATCTTCTACAAGCCGCTGCTCGATGAGGCGCTCAGTCTCGCGAGCCATCGAGTCGGGCGCTGCGTCGTGTTGCAGCGGCCGCAGGCGAGCGCCGAGCTCACGGCGGGCCGCGATCTCGACTGGTCCGACGCCGTGCGGCGCGCGCAGCCGGCGCCATGTGCCTCGGTCGCGGCAACCGATCCCCTGTACATCCTCTACACCTCGGGCACTACGGGTAAGCCGAAGGGCGTGGTGCGCGATCACGGCGGGCACGCGGTCGCTCTCGCCTGGTCGATGCAGGCGATCTACGGCATGGCGCCCGGCGACGTGTTCTGGGCAGCTTCCGATGTCGGCTGGGTCGTCGGCCACTCCTACATCGTCTATGCGCCGCTGCTCGCCGGCTGCACCAGCGTGCTCTACGAAGGCAAGCCGGTCGGGACGCCGGATGCCGGTGCCTTCTGGCGCGTGGTCTCCCAACATCGGGTCAATGCGCTGTTCACGGCACCCACGGCTTTTCGCGCCATCAAGAAGGAGGATCCCACCGGCGCCTTGATCGGCCGCTACGACCTCGGCAGCCTGCGCACCTTGTTCCTGGCCGGCGAGCGCTGCGACCCCGACACGGTGCACTGGGCCGAGGAGAAACTGCGGGTGCCGGTCATCGATCACTGGTGGCAGACCGAGACCGGCTGGCCGATCGCGGCCAATTGCCGCGGACTGACGGCGCTGCCGGTCAAGCCGGGCTCCGCGAGCGTGCCGGTGCCCGGCTACGACGTGCGGGTGCTCGATGACGCCGGTGCCGCGGTGCCGGCCGGCCGGATCGGCAACATCGTGATACGGCTGCCGCTGCCGCCGGGCACGCTGACCACTCTCTGGCAGAACGATGACGGTTACCGTGACAGCTATCTGACACGCTACCCCGGCTACTACCTGACTGGGGACGCGGGCTACATCGATACGGACGGTTACGTGTGGATCATGTCGCGCATCGACGACGTCATCAACGTGGCCGGGCACCGGCTGTCGACCGGTGCGATGGAGGAGGTGCTCGCCGGACACCCGGATGTCGCGGAGTGCGCCGTCATCGGCGTCGCCGACGCACTCAAGGGCCAGCTGCCGCTCGGCCTGGTGGTGCTCAAGGCCGGGGTCACGCGGGCGCACTCCGAGGTGCTGGCGGAGCTCGTGGAACGGGTGCGGCAGCACATCGGACCCGTAGCCGCGTTTCGCCACGTCGGGATCGTGATGCGCCTGCCGAAGACGCGCTCGGGCAAGGTGCTGCGCGCAACGATGCGGGCGATCGCCGATTCCGAAAGGTACAACACGCCGGCGACCATCGAGGATCCGCAGGCTCTTGATGAGATTGCGGTCGCGCTGCGCACGCTCGGCTATGCGGCAGCACCGCGGCCGCCGGGCGGCTGAGGCCGGAGCGCGGGCGGGAGCGCCGCGTTCCTGGAGTACTGTAACGGCTATGCGAGATTCCTACGATCGGCAAAGGAAGACCTGGCGCTGCCTGGCGCGGCGCACCGGCTGGTGTCTCGCGGCGTGTTGCGCCGTGCTGATCGCCGGCGGTGCGATCGCGCAGCAGAGTACCGGTCAAAGCGCGCCGCCGAAACGTCCGCGCATCGCGCTTGCGCTTGCCGGAGGCGGCGCCAAGGGCGGGGCGCACATCGGCGTGCTCAAGGTGCTGGAGGAGCTGCGCGTGCCGGTCGACTGCATTGCCGGGACGAGCATGGGCTCGCTGGTAGGCGGCGGCTACGCCTCGGGCATGACGGCGGCCGAGATCGAGGAGTTCGTGCGCAGCGTGGACTGGAAATCGGTCGTCGGCGGTGTCGGCAGCCGTCCGCTGCAGCCCGTCGAGCAGAAGCGCTACAACGACCAGAGCGGCATCGAGCTGGGGCTGAAGGGCGGCAGAGTTCTCGCGCCGCGCGGGCTTATCGCCTCGAGCCGCATCGAGGACGTGCTGCGTACCTTCGTGGCGAAGTCGCGCTCGGTCGCGGACTTCGACAAGCTGCCGATTCCCTACCGCGCCGTGGCGACCGACATGCTGACCGGTGACATGGTGGTGCTGAGCCACGGCGACATCGCCACCGCCATGCGGGCCAGCATGGCGCTTCCCGGCATCTTCGCGCCGGTGGTCCTCGATCCCTACGTGCTGTCGGACGGCTACGTCGTCCGCAACCTTCCCATCGACGTGGCGCGTGAGATGTGCGGGGACGTGGTGATCGCCGTGAACCTCGCGAAGCGCACCGTGACGGCGAAGGATCTCACCGGCCCGGCCAGCCTCATCTCCCGCAGCAGCGACATCATGATGGAAGCCAATGAGCGAATCGAGCTGCAGACGCTCACCGACCGGGACGTGCGCATCGATGTCGACACGCGCGACGTGACCGGAGGAGACTTCGAGCGAACCCCGGAGACCATCGCCTTCGGAGAGGAGGCCGCGCGCGCCGCTGCCCCGCGCCTCGCAGCCCTTTCAGTCAGCCCGGCCGAATACGCTGCCTGGCGGCACCGCGTCACCGTCAGCCAGGACATCAAGATCAAGATCGCCGACGTTCAGTTCGAGGGGCTGAAACACGTCAACGCCGAGTACCTGAGGGGGATGACGAAGGTGCGTGCCGGGGACACGGTGGACGTCGCTGCGATCAGTCGCGATGCCGCACAGCTGGCCGCCCTCGAGGATATCGAAGGCGTCGAGTATCGCCTGAGCGGCGATCCCGACAATCCGACCCTGGTGTGGCAGCCGACGGAGAAGCAGATCGGGCCGGATTACCTGCGGCCCGGCCTCGGGCTGTATGCCGGAGGAGGCGGCGAGCTGCGCTTCGAGATCTCAGTGGAGTACGTGCGCCGGTGGCTGAACTCCTATGGCGCGCAATGGCGCAACACGGTAGAGGTCGGCACGACTACGTTCCTCGGAACCAGTCTGTACCAGCCGCTCGATACTGCGCAGATCTTCTTCGTCGAGCCGGGTCTCGGAGCGGGGCGCTCGCTCGAGGACCTCTACAGCGACTACAAGCGGGTCGCTCGCTACTTCTTCAACGACGCCGGCGGGCAGCTCGACGGTGGGGTCAACCTCGGCACGCGCAGCCAGCTGCGAGTGGGGTACTGGGCCGACCGGCGTCAGACCGAGGTCGACATCGGCCCAACGTTCATCCCGAAAGGTGAGTTCACCGACGCCGGCATCGCCTCGGCGCTCTTCTATGACAGCCGCGATGCCGCGACCTACGCCACCAGCGGCACCGCCGCCGAGATTGACTACCGGCGTTCCGACAGCTCGCTCGGCGCCAACCGCGACTGGGAGGTGGTCGAGGCGGCTGTGCGACAGGCGCTGCGGGTCGGCAGAGCCTCCGTATGGCTCACCGCGGCGGGCGGATCCGATCTCGGCAGCGCGCTGCCGGCCGACCGCGCATTCTCCCTCGGCGGCCCGCAGAGCTTTCCCGGATATGCTCCCGGCGAGGTGCGCGCCGGCCGCTACTGGACGCTGCAGAGCAACGTGCTCTGGCGCGTGGCGGACATCCTGCCGATCGTCAATCAGACCCTCTATGGCGGGGTGGGCCTCGAAGGCGGTCATGTGTGGGAGCGCGTCGATCCCGTGCCCGACGGAGACCTTTATGGCTTTTCGCTCTACCTGGGCGGGCGCACGCCTCTCGGCACCGTCACGCTCGGCGTCGGTAGGGCGACCGGATCCTGGGCGGGATGGCTCACGCTCGGAACCCCGGTGGGGCAGGGATCGATCCTGGACCATCCGCTGTTCCGGTGATGACGGCGAATCTCAAGCGGGTCTCCGCAGCGCTCGGCGTGGTCCTGCTCGCTCTGCTGATGCTCGGCATGACCGGCTGGGGGGTGCTCGCCCTGCGCTGCTGGGATCACGCGAATCCGACGCTGCGCGACAGCCTGGCGGCGGCCTTCGGGCTCGCGGGTCTGCTGCTTCTCGGCGGATTCGCACTGCGGCGCTGGCGCTGGCGTGCCTTCGGCGCCTTCGCGGCCTTGTTCGCGGTGCTGCTCGGCTGCTGGAGCACCATTGAGCCCTCCAACGACCGTGACTGGGTGCCCGAGAACGCGGTGCTCGCCTATGCAACTTTCGACGGCGATCGCATCACGGTGCACAACATCCGCAATTTCGACTACCGGACCGAGAGCGACTTCACGCCCGCCTATTACGACCGCACCTTCAATCTCCAGCAGCTCGACGCGGTGGACCTCTACGCGGTGTACTGGATGGGGCCGGCGATCGCGCACGTGTTCGTGAGCTTCGGCTTCGCCGACGGGGCGCATCTCGCGTTCTCCATCGAAGCGCGCAAGGAGCGCGGCGAGGGCTACTCGTCGGTGCAGGGATTCTTCCGCCAGTATGAGCTGTACTACGTCGTCGGCGACGAGCGTGATCTCGTGCGCCTGCGCACCAACTACCGCAAGGATCCGCCCGAGCAGGTGCATCTCTATCGGCTGCAGGGCGAGCCCGCCGCGGCGCGCGGCCTGTTTCTCGAGTACCTGAGCCGGATCAACGCGCTCAAGGAGCACGCCCAGTGGTACAACTCCGCGACCGACAATTGCACCAGCAACATCTGGCTCAACTCGCGCGTCAACCCGGGACACCTGCCCTATTCATGGAAGATCCTGCTGAGCGGCTACGTTCCCGAGTACCTCTATGAGAATGGCCGGCTGGACACCCGCGTGCCGTTCGAAGAGCTGCAGCGGCGCTCCGAGATCAACGCGCTCGCGCAGGCCGCGGACCGGGCCGCGGACTTCTCGCAGCGGATCCGCGCCGGGCTGCCCTAGTAGACCGACGTGACATCCGCGCGCAGCTTCGACGCGCCGCGCGGCGGGCAGCTGGCTTTCGGTATTGGTACTTTTACTGATGCCGGCGGCGGATGCGCTGTGCGAAACAGTCACGTCTGCCGATTGCGGCATCCACGCGTATCCTTGGGAGGACAAGAAGGATGAGAGTTACCAGAGTCGTCATCGCCGCGCTGACGGGCGCGGGATTTATCTTCGCTTCATCACTCGCCGCGCAGGCGCAAACAGCGCCGACCGCTACGGGTGTGGTCGCCACGGGCCCAGGGACTGCGGCAGGTGCAGTAACGCTCGAGGCGACGGCAAAGGTGACGGCCGTCGACGCCGCCAACCGGACGATCACGTTCAAGCGTGCGAACGGCAAGACTGACACCATCGACGCGGGCAAGGAGATCAAGAATTTTGATCAGATCAAGGTCGGCGACACGGTGCGTGCCAGGTATACGGCGGCACTGGCGCTCGAGCTGAAGAAGGAAACGGGGACCCACCCTGCGGGCGAAGAGGCATCTCATCACCCCGCGACCGAGGAGACGGCCGCCGCTACGGCGCCCGCGGGCTCGAAGCCTGGGGTGGTGGTGGGCCGCAAGGTGAGCGTGATGACCCATGTTACCGCGGTCGATGAGCAGAAGAAGGTGGTGACGCTGCGTGGGCCAGGCGGCAACGAGTGGGACCTCAATGTGCAGGACCCGGCGCAGCTGAAGAACATCCGGAAGGGCGACCATGTCCTGGCGACCTACGTGGAGGGCCTCGCGATCTCGGTCGAGGAGACCACGCCCGCCGCGGGCAGTGCGCCAAAGAAGAAGTAACCGCGCGGATCCAAATGAATCGGAGGAAACAATGAGCGGCGCGACAAGAGCTGTACTTCTGTCAATGGCGATGTCCCTGGCACTGAGCGGCTGCGGCGGCACCGAAGTGGTCAGGCCGACCGTGAGCGTCTCGGTCGGGCAGCAGCTCATCGATCTGAAGAAGGCGCATGACTCCGGCGCATTGTCCGACAAGGAATACCAGAGCCAGAAGGCGCAGCTGATCAACAGCGTGCAATGAGCTGCGGAGCGTATGCACATGAACATGAACACCAAGATGCTTGCGGCGGCCCTGGCTTCCCTCACCCTGCTCGGCGGTTGCGGGGGTGGTTCCAACGTGAAAGTGCAGGGCACGACCACGATCTCCAAGGGCCAGGAGTTGTCGGATCTGCAGCGTGCCCTGACCGAGGGCGCGATCACGCAGAAGGAATACGACGCGCTGCACGCCAAGATCATGAAGCGACCGGACTGACGGCGGCTTCAGATGAAGCTTCTATCGATTGGACTGCTGGCCTGCGCGGCGCTCCTGGCCTCGCAGGCGGTGAGCGCCCAGGGCAGCGGCCCGAGCGCCGGCGCGTGGGAGTTCACGCTCGGCCCGGTGTATACCCTCTCGAAGAGCGTGAACTTCGAGGGTGGCTCGTCCGCGAAGCTGGAGAGCAGCGTCGGAGGCCGGTTCGGGATTGCCTACTACCTGACCGATGAGTTCTCGTTCGGCGGCGATTTCGCCTACGGCAGGCCGAATCTCACTGCCAACGTCATCGGTGCCAATGGCACAGCTAACTTCGTCGAGAATGGCCGCGCCACCATCAACAGCTTCAACTTCACGGGTACCTATCATCTGCTCGACGGCGCGATCCGGCCCTTTGCACTTCTGGGCGTCGGCTGGAACTGGGTGAGCACCGACATCGCCTCCGGGCCGCCGGTAGCGGGCTGCTGGTGGGATCCCTGGTGGGGCTACATCTGCAGCGGATATCAGCCGACCCACGGTGCCAGCAGCCTGACCGGCCAGCTTGGTCTCGGCGTCCAGCTCAACTTCAACGAGAGTTTCGCCGTGAACGTCGACTACCGGGAGACCTGGATCCAGCTGCAGAACGCCAACGGCACCCCGGGCTTCGGCAACATCGAGGCGCTGTTCATCTGGCGGTTCGGCGGCGGCTACTGAGTCCGCGAGTCAGTCGTGCGCTTCGACCGTGTGCAGCAGCGCGCTGCCGCGCTCTAGGCTAGCCTGCTGCACCCTTGTCCGCACGAGGGTGATGTGATCACGCAGGTCGTACAGCAATGGGGCAAAGGAGTTCGGCACGTGTAGTCGATCGGCGTGATCCTCGAGACGCTGGAGCCGGGTGATCAGGTCGCGCCGAGCCCCGGATTTTCGGCTCTCGGATTCGAGCTCGATGAATTTCAGTTCACCGTAGAGGCGGAAGATTCGCCGCTGCATGTTCCATCCGTAGATTGCGGGGGCGATACGCAGCAGCGGATAGGCAACGCCTACGAGGGGAATGAGCAGCACCAGAAAGCGATTTGCCAGGACAGCCAGCCAAAACGGCAGATAGCGCTGCAGGAGCGGCTTACCGGACCGGTAGAACTGCCGTGCCTGCTCGGAAAGCGGCAGATCGAGCGTTTCAGCCGCGGGAAACTGGGCGGATTTCTGGAAGATCCCCGGCGCGGAGTGAATCTCAGAGGCAGCCTCCAGCAGCAGGTACTGAATCGCAGGATGCAGATCGCGGCGCACGAGCAGATTTGTCTTCGGCGCGATCAGATTGAGGTCGGTGGCAGGGCGATTCGTGGCCATGTTGCCAACGCCCTCCGGTAGGACGAGCTTGGTGACGAAGGGGTACAGCGCCGCGTATGCATCCGCGCGGGCAAATCCCAAAACATTGATCCCTGAGGCCGCCAACAACCGCCGTACCACCGGTGCATCCCAGGAAGCCACGATCATGGCCACATCGATCTCGCCACGCTGGAGCGCATCGCCACTCTGCTCCATGGTGAGGGGCAGCAGCTGAGCGATGTTCTGGTCGAAGCCATTCAGCCTCAGGAACTCGAGTGCCAGCGCCTCGGTGCCTCCACCCGGCGGGCCTACGGCCACCCGCTTTCCGCTCAGGGCACTACGCAGGTCCCTGGGAGCTTGGCCGCGGTAGAAGAACCAGAACGGCTCATAAGACACGGTCCCGAGGGACTCCAGATCGGGCGACTGTGCCTCGCTGGTGAGCCCGCTCTGCGCGAAGCCCACTTCGACACCCGACGTCGGGTCGTTCAACCGCCGCAGATTCTCCACGCCTCCTGCGGAGGGGAGCAGGCGCAGGTCGACGCCCGAGTGATTGAGGATGGCCTTGTAGCGCCGGGCAAACAGTTCGTAGTCGCTACCCGGCGTTCCGGTGCTGATAACGACCGTCTTCGGAGGAAGCGGACCGAGCCAGGCAACAGTCGCCACAACCGCGAGGACGATTACCCCGGCAGCGGCCACGTAGAGCCACCGCACCGTGCGTGCGAGCGCCGTAACGTTCACCTTACCTGGGATGGTTGGTCAGGTCTGCTGCACGCTAGCTCGTCGCGGCATGGGGCTGAATCGGGGTTTGTGCGTAGACTGATGGGAATTGATATGGGCCCGGTAGGATTCGAACCTACGACCAAGGGATTCACTTTGCCCCGGAGTTTCCGCCGGGAGTGGACTATCTCTTCACCCGTGCACCAAGCCGTGCGTGTGGGTGCGGGATGCTCTAAGCCTGTCATCAAGGGCGCTCGAGCCCTCAGGTAGTCTCTGCACCTTCCGCCGGTGTACCGGCGGCTCGGCTCAGGATTGCCATGCGCGCGAGCGCCGCGGCTCCCGCGCGCGAAGGTTTCCCTGAATTCATCCCGTCCACTTCGCGCGTTTCCGCGCGAAGGCACCGTGTCGATGAGTCCCCTGCACTAACCGCTGTGCTACAGGCCCAACCGCGGCGATTGTAGCGGATTGGCGCCGGGGCGACGCCGCCGTGATCAAATGCGACCTCGCCGTAGAAACCACTTTGCCATCGCGGCGCGCCCCGTTAGCATGGCCCTCCCGCGGGCGCCCGCACGGCGCGAGCCGCGCAGCACAAGGAGAGCGAAGCCATGAAGCTTTACTACCTGCCTAACGCCTGCTCGCTGGCCTCGAACATCGCGTTGCGCGAGGCCGGGCTCAAATTCGAGTTAGTCAAGGTGGACCGCAAGACCAAGAAGGCCGCCGACGGGCTCGATTTCCGCGAAGTGAACCCCAAGGGCTACGTGCCGGCGCTCGCGCTCGACAACGGCGAGGTGCTCACGGAGAACGTCGCGGTGCTGCAATACATCGCTGACCGCAACCCGGCCGCGAAGCTCGCGCCGGCCGCCGGCACCATGGAGCGCTACCATCTGATGGAATGGCTCAGCTACATCAACTCCGAGATCCACAAGACTTTCTCGCCGATGTTCCGCCCCGATGCACCCGACGGGGCGAAGGAGTACGCGCGCAACTACCTGCCGCAGCGGCTCGACTACCTGCAGGGCGCTCTGGGGTCGAAGAGCTACCTGATGGGGGAGCAGTTCACCGTGGCCGATGCGTATCTGTTCACCGTGTTAGGCTGGGGCAGCTACGTCAATTTCGACATCGGCCGCTGGCCGCAGCTCAAGCGCCTGCACGAGCGGGTCGGCGCACGGCCGCATACAATCGAAGCGCTCAAGTCCGAGGGTCTGCTGAAGTAGAGGAAGCAATGGCTACCAAACTCAACAAACAGCTCAAGCGTGAGATCGAGGTGGATGGCAAACCGTACATGATCACGCTGTCTCCCGAGGGCGTGAAGCTCACCGAGAAGGGCAAGCGCCTCGGGCGCGAGCACACCTGGAAGGACCTGCTCGGCGGGGCTGGCGGCGGCGCGAGCGGAGCTCCAGGCGGAGCATTCGGTCCGGCAGCCTAGCCCGCCGCCGCGACCCCATGAGCGAGAGCCGACTGCGTGAGCTGCTCGCGCGGCTGCGCGAGCACCTGAGCGCCGGAACCCCGTCGCTGCGCGCCGAGGAGCGTGAGCGGCTCGACACCATGATGGACGCCATCGGTGCACCGGGATCGGCCACTCCCGGCGCTTTGCTGCGCCTCGAGCGGCTGGCGGTGCGGTTCGAGGCGAGCCACCCGGCGCTCGCCGAGACGCTGCGCGAGATCATCGACACGCTCGGCAAGGGCGGCATTTAGCTCGGCCTGAAAAAGCAACAGGCCCGGTGTTGTCACCAACACCGGGCCGTTGTCGTTTATGGGCGGAAATCGCCCGCCGCCACCGGCTGGTTGCGGCCTGTTCAGTCGTCCATCAGGAAGCTGCGCAGCTGCTCGCTGCGGCTCGGATGGCGCAGCTTCCTGAGCGCCTTGGCCTCGATCTGCCGGATGCGCTCGCGCGTGACGTCGAACTGCTTGCCGACCTCTTCCAGTGTGTGGTCGGTGTTCATGTCGATGCCGAAGCGCATCCGCAGCACCTTGGCCTCGCGCGGCGTGAGCTGCGCCAGGACCGAATGCGTGGTCTCGCGCAGCGACTCCATCGTGGCCTGATCGATCGGCGAGGCCACCGAGGTGTCCTCGATGAAATCCCCGAGATGCGAGTCCTCGTCATCGCCTATGGGCGTCTCCATGGAGATCGGCTCCTTGGCGATCTTGAGCACCTTGCGCACCTTGTCTTCGGGCATCTCCATGCGCACCGCGAGCTCCTCGGGGGTCGGCTCCCGGCCCATCTCCTGCAGCATCTGCCGCGAGATGCGGTTCAGCTTGTTGATGGTCTCGATCATGTGCACCGGGATGCGGATGGTGCGCGCCTGATCGGCGATCGAGCGGGTGATCGCCTGGCGGATCCACCAGGTCGCATAAGTGCTGAATTTGTAGCCGCGGCGGTATTCAAACTTGTCGACCGCCTTCATCAGGCCGATGTTGCCTTCCTGGATCAGATCCAGGAACTGCAAGCCGCGGTTGGTGTACTTCTTGGCGATCGAGATCACCAGGCGCAGGTTCGCCTCGACCATCTCCTTCTTGGCGCGGCGCGCCTTGGCCTCGCCGATCGACACCTCGCGGTTGACTTCCTTGATGTCGTTGATCGAGAGGTGATAGACACCCTCGAGCTGCTCGAGCTTCTTCTGCCGCCGCTCGATCTCGTCCTTGAAGCGTGCCAGCGGCGCGGAGTATTTCTTGCCGCCCTTGATGTGGCGCGCCAGCCAGCGCGGGCTGGTCTCATTCTTCGGAAACGAGGCGATGAAGTCCTTGCGCGGCATGCCGGCGTCGCGCACCGCGATGATCATGATCTCCTTCTCCAGCTGGCGGACCTCCGCCACGTGGGTACGGAGATTCAGGATCAGCGCGTCGAACATGCGCGGCGACAGCCGCAGCTCCATGAACTGATCGGCGAGCCGCTTGCGCTGGCGCAGCGTCTTGGCGTCCTTCGCGCCGAGCTTGGCGATCGAGCCGAGCACCTGGTTAAAGCCCTTGGCGATGGAGGCGAAGCGCGCGGCGGCCTCGGCCGGATCCGGGCCGGTGTCGATGACCTCCTCCTCGCCATCGCCGTCCTCGTCGCCTTCCTCGTCGTCGTCCGACTTTTCCTCGGTCGCGACCAGCTCCACCTTGGTGGGATTCTGCGGCTGCGCGATCACGTCGGGCGCATTCGGGTCGATGAAGCCGACGATCACGTCGACCAGGCGCGCCTGGCCGGCCTTCACCGGCTCATAGGCCCGCAACAGGAACTCATGGGTGGCCGGATACAGGGCGAGCGCGCTGCGCACCGCATCGAGTCCTTCCTCGATGCGCTTGGCGATGCGGATCTCGCCCTCGCGCGTCAGCAGCTCGACCGTGCCCATCTCGCGCATGTACATGCGCACCGGGTCGGTGGTTCGGCCGAGCTCGGCATCGAGCGCGGCGAGCGCCGCGGCCGCCTCCTCGATGGCCTCCTCGTCGGCGGGCGCGGAGGGCTCGCTCGCCAGCAGCGACTCGGTGTCCGGTGCCTTCTCGTACACCGGGATGCCCATGTCGTTGATGGTGTTGACGATGTCCTCGATCTGCTCGGGATCGACGATTTCGGACGGCAGGTGGTCGTTGACCTGCGCATAGGTGAGGTAGCCCTGCTCCTTGCCGCGCGCAATCAGAAGCTTCAGCTGCGACTGCCGGTCCTCCGGCATGACGGGCACGCGCCGCTCGAGCGCCGGCGCCCGCTTCTCGCCGGCCGGCTTACCCGGCGCAGCCTTGCCTTCGGCGGGACGCGGGCTGTCATTTACTTTGCCGTGCGTGATCGATGCGCGCGGCTGGACCGCGCCTTTGCGGGCGGCCAGTGCCGCCGCCTTGGCACGCTCCTTCTCGCGCAGGCTCGCGACCGCGGCGACCGCCTCGCGTGCGGCAGCCGACTTTGCGGGCTTGTGGGAGTGTGTAGACGGGCGCTTCTTGTGCGAGGTCTGGGGCTTGTGCTTGCGTGTCATGTGTCCGGGGGGCGCGGTGGGCTTCGTTCCCCTATGTGCCGCCGAAATGAGGCGACTCAAGGGGCTTCATAAGGCAAAGCGTGCAATTTTATTTGACAGGAGCTCAAACGCAAAATTCAACTAGCCGCGCCGAGCCTCCCGGGCGCTGACTATGGACATAAGTCTTTGAAATTCCTTGAGTTCATCTGCGTCCAAAGCGCCGGCTCGGCTCTTCTCCTCGAGCGCCTCAAGACGCCGCTCGGCGGCCAGAATCGCGAGCTTCACGAGTGCCGCCTTGAGCTCGCCGGCCGCGGCCGCGGCATCCGTGATGACTTCCTCGCGCTCGAGGAGCTTTTGCAGCGACTCGCCACCCTCGCGTCCTGCCCACCGCTGGATGACTTGCGCGGAGATCTGCGCCGGCTGCTCGCGCAGGTTGTCGAGGAGCTCGCGCAGCAGCTTGATTCCCGCTTCTTCCGATGCGTCGAGGCCGGAGCGCTCGGCCGGGCTCACCTCGGCGGCGATTGCCGGGAAGTGCACCAGCCGGACGATCGCCTGGCGCACGAGGCTGCCACGGCCGGCGCTGGTGCGCGTGCGCTCAGGCGCGCGCGCTGCGGGTGGCTCGGCGGATACGGCCGGTGCGCCTGGCGCCTGGCGCCACAGCTCCTCGAGCCGCTCCGGGGCAAGACCCACCACCTGGGCGAGCCGACCGAGCAGCAGCTCGCGGTAAACACCCGCCGGCACCTTCTGATAGAGCGGCCGCGCGCTTTCGGCAAAGCGCGCCCGGCCGTCGGCGTGCGAGAGCTCGCTCTGTTCGGAGAGCTCGCGCACGAGGTACTCGGACAAGGGCAGCGCCTCCGTGAGGCGCTGCTCGAAGGCGGCGCGCCCTTCGGCCGCTACGAGCGTGTCGGGATCGTGGCCCTCGGGCAGGAACAGGAAGCGGATCTGGCGTCCCTCGCGGGCCTCGGGCAGCGCCTGTTGCAGCGCGCGCCACGCGGCCGCCCGCCCGGCACGGTCGCCGTCGAAGGCAAACACCACCTCGGGGACCAGGCGGAAGATACGGCGGAAGTGTTCGGAGGTGGTCGCAGTTCCGAGCGTCGCCACCGCGCAGTCGATGCCTTCCTGATGCAGCCGCACGGCGTCCATGTAGCCTTCGACGACGACCAGACGCCCGAGGGCCGAGCGCGCGCGCCGTGTCTCATAGAGCCCGTAGAGCTCGCGTCCCTTGTGGAACAGCACCGTCTCGGGCGAGTTCAGGTATTTCGGCTCACCGGCGTCGATGATGCGGCCGCCGAAGGCGATCACCCGGCCGCGGGCATCGCGGATCGGGAACATGACGCGGTCGCGGAAGCGGTCGTAATGGCGCTCGCTGAACTGCGTCTGGCCGCGCTCGCGCTCGATGATGAGCCCGGTCTCCTGAAGGCGCCGGCGCTGCGCATCGTCGCCGCCAAAGCGCCTGAGCACCTCATTCCAGGAATTCGGCGCATAGCCGATCTGGAAGCGCTCGAGGGTCTCGCCCGTCAGGCCGCGGCGCGCGAGGTAATCGCGCGCGCGGGGCTCGCGCGGCAGGCTCTCCGCATAGAAACGCGCCACCCGCGCCATCAGCTCGTAGAGCGGCTCGTCGGCGCGCGGCGCTGCAGCCTCGGTGCCGCCTTCGCGCGGCACCTCCAACCCGAGGCGCGCGGCGAGCTCCTCGACCGCCTCGGGGAAGGCGAAATGATCGTAGTCCATGAGGAAGCCGAGCACCGTGCCGTGCTTGCCGCAACCGAAGCAGTGATAGAACTGCTTCTCGGGGCTCACCCAGAAGGAGGGCGTCTTCTCGCTGTGAAACGGGCAGCAGGCCTTCCACTCGCGCCCCGACTTCTTCAGCTGCACCCGCGAGCCGATCACCTCCACGATGTCCGCGCGGGCGATGAGCTCGTCAATGAAATGCTGGGGAATGCGTCCCAAGGTCCTCGAGGGCGCGGCCGCGAACGCCGCGCACCTTTGGGGAGACTATAAAGGAATCAGCCGAGCTTCTGCTTGATCCGCGCGCTCACGGCGCCCATGTCGGCGCGCCCCTGCGCCTTAGGCTTCACCAGCGCCATCACCTTGCCCATGTCCTTCACCGAGGTGGCGCCGGCGGCGGCGATCGACTGCGCGATGAGCTCGTCGAGCTCCGCCTCGCTCATCTGCGCGGGGAGATAGCTCTGCAGCACGCCGATCTCGGCGGTCTCCTTGGCGACCAGGTCGGAGCGACCGCCGGTCTGGAACTGGGTGATGGCCTCGCGGCGCTGCTTGATCATCTTCTCGAGCACCGCGAGCACCTGCGTATCGTCGAGCGTGATGCGCTCATCGATCTCGCGCTGCTTGATGGCGGCGAGTGCCAGGCGGATGGTGGCGAGACGTTCCTTCTCGCCTGCCTTCATCGCGGCCTTCATGTCCTCGGTGATGCGATCTTTGAGCGCCATGGCTACGCGGCCGCCGTGAGTAGGCCGTAGAGGTCGGTGATCGTCGGAAACTTGCTGGGCGCGCAGCCGCCGCGTCAGCGGGAGCTGCGCATGCCGTCGCGGGAGACGCGCTTCATGTGGCGCTTGATTGCCGCCGCCTTCTTGCGCTTGCGCTCCTGCGTGGGCTTTTCGTAGAACTCGCGGCGGCGCAGCTCGGTGAGAATGCCGGCCTTCTCGCAGGCGCGCTTGAAACGCCGCAGGGCGGCATCGAAGTATTCGTTCTCACGCACTCGCACGCTCGGCATCGAAACCTCAAGTCATTGACGGATAAGGAAATATCTCCGCTGCTCCCGGGAGTGTCCAACGGCACGCCGCACGGGGGCGGGGGATTCTACGGGAGCGACGCAGCAAAGGCAAAAGGGCGTACGGCCGGACCGGACCGGTGCGCTACGGCACAACGCCGTTTCTCGCGGCCTCGTCGGCGATCTTCGGAGCGAGAGCGGTGGCCGCCGCCACGTCAGCCTGGCCGGCCGCGGACTGGCCGAGATGCTGCCTGGCGAGCCCCCGCCCGTACAGCGCCCAGGCAAGCTTCGGATCGAGCGCGAGCGCCGCGTCGTAGTCGGCGATCGCCTTGTCATACTTGCCCTGGCGGAGGTACACGAGTCCGCGGCTGTCGAAGAACGCCGCCACCTTCGGGTCCTTACGCAGCGCGAAGTTGCAGTCGTCGAGCGCCTGCTCGAGCGAGCGCCCGGTGAGCGCGCGTGCCGAGCAGCGCGCGTGCCGCGCGCGCGGCATCTGGATATCGTCGCGGTTGTGGGAGTCGATCCAGTGGTCGTACTGCGCGATGGCCGCCGGGTAGTTGCCGATGCGTTGATACAGATTGCCGAGCGCCAGGCGCATGTCCCCTTCCTTGGGTGCCGCGCGGTCGGCAGCGTCGAGGTCGGGACTGATGGCGTCGGCGGGATCGTTGCGGCGTACGCGCAGCTCGGCGCGCGCCAGACGCGCCGGCACATCGCCGGGTTCGAGCTTGATCGCCTGGCTGAAGTCCTCGAACGCCTTGTCCGTCTGGTTATTTGACCCGTACGCTCGGCCGCGCTCATAGAAATAGTCGGCCTGTGTCGGATCGAGCGCGATAGCCTTCGTCAGGTCGGCGAGCGCGTGCTCATAGTCGCGGCGCGAGGCGGAAGCGCTGCCGCGCCGCGCGTAGCCTGCCGCGTCGAGCGGCTCCGGTTGCGCCGGCTGGCTCGCGGCGGCCGCGGCCGGACCCGGCTCGGTGCCGCTCGCTGGAGCCGGCTCCGCGGCGGCCGGTGGGAGCGCCCTCATCGTCGTCAGGTTGAATACGGGCCCGCCGTTGTAGGTGAAGTAGAGCTTGCGCTGGCTGCTCGCAACCAGGACGTGGTGGGAGAGGAAGAAATCCGCCCCGATCAGCATGTCGGTCCGGGGCAGCTCCACATCGCCGATGCGAAGATGCGTGTTGCGGATCTCCTCGTCGCCGATCTTGAAGCTCGCGAACGGGGCGATCCAGGTGCGCACGGTATGGCGGCCGATGCCGCTCGATGTGCCCCCGGCGGTGACCCCGGGGGCCTCGGGCGTAATGCCGGCGCGCTTGGCGGCGTCGAGGGTCAGCACGGAGGTATTGGCGCCCGTGTCGAACAGGACGCGGATCTTGCTGCCGTTCACGTAGGCCACACCGGTCGTGTGCGGCCTTTCGGGACTGGCAAAATCGATGTCGATTACCGAGTAGGGAAGATCCCGGGCATTGGCCCAGTAGGCCAGCGAAGCCTTGCGGCAGTCGCCATGCGTGCGCAGGATGCTGATGACGCCGTTCGCGAGGTCGTACTCGACATCGCCGAGCCTGAAGACGTTCTGGCCCAGCAGCCCGATCGCCCCGTGGCCCAGGTCGTTACCCGCGACGAGAAACGGGACCCTGGTGACGTCCATGTCGAAGATGGTGAATTTCTGCACCGTGGTGTGCCAGACCTGGGCGCCGCCGCCGACACCCACGAGGCCGAAGCCGGGCGGCGCGGGCTCCAGAGGCAGGTTGAACTCACGCGCGGCCGCGGGCGTCAGCATGCTGAAGAAGGCGCCGCTGTCGGCGACGAAGAGTGCGTCCCTGCCGTTGATCGCCGCATGCACGAGCGGCCTCATGTCCTCCATGGTGACCGGCAACTCGGCCGCGCGCGCCAGCCTGCACGGCTCGGCGGCCGCCGATGCTGCGGCGAGACCCAGAAATGCATTCGCCAGAGCAACGGACGCCGAGCGGGAATGCGGCGGCAGGGTACGCGCAATCCACGAGCGCGTGCTGGGGCACATCTGCGGACGACTATAGCATCGGCGCGCGGCGCTCCGGCTGCGCAGCCAGCGGATCGTCTAGAATTTCCTCATGCGCGTGCTCGCCATCGAATCCTCCTGCGACGAGAGCGCCGCCGCCGTGCTGGACGCGGACGACGGCCTGCTGGCGCACGAGCTCTACAGCCAGGTGGAGCTGCATCGCGCCTACGGGGGCGTAGTGCCCGAGCTCGCCTCGCGCGATCACGTGCGCCGGTTACTGCCGCTGGTGAAAGCGGCGCTGGCGCGCTCCGCCACCGGCCCCGAGGATCTGTCCGGCATCGCCTACACGGCCGGGCCCGGCCTGATCGGCGCGCTCCTCACCGGCGCCTCGCTCGCGGCGAGCCTCGCCTATGCCTGGAAGCTGCCGGCGATCGGCGTGCATCACCTCGAGGGCCACCTCCTGGCCCCGCTCCTCGAGAGCGATCCGCCGCCGTTTCCGCACGTCGCGCTGCTGGTCTCCGGCGGACACACCCAGCTCATCGAGGTCGCCGCGATCGGCCGCTACCGCCTGCTCGGCGAGACGCGCGACGATGCGGCAGGAGAGGCCTTCGACAAGACGGCCAAGCTCCTGGGCCTCCCTTACCCCGGCGGCCCCCAGCTCGCCGAGATCGCCCGGCGCGGCACTCCCGGCGTCTACACCTTCCCGCGTCCCATGCTCGATCGCGGCGGACTCGAGTTCAGTTTCTCGGGTCTGAAGACCGCGGTGCTGCACGCGGTACGCGCCACCCCCCTCACTGAGCAGCGCCGCGCCGACATCGCACGCGGCGTCGAGGAGGCGATCACGGGCACCCTCACCGCCAAGGCGCTGCGCGCGCTCGAGTACACGGGCCTCGGCGCGCTGGTGGTCTCGGGTGGAGTCGGCGCCAACCGCACCCTGCGCGAGCAGCTGAGCGCCGCCGCCCGCGCGCGGGGGGCGCGCGTGTACTATCCGCGCATCGAGTTCTGTACCGACAACGCGGCGATGATCGCGGTGGCCGGACTCGCGCGTCTCGAGGCCGGGCAGCACGACGGACTGGCAATCGAGGCGCGCGCGCAGTGGCCGCTCGCCTCGCTGCCGGGGCTGGCGGCCTGACCCGGACTCACCAACGTCATGACACAGCGCTCCGGCGACCGCATCTTCCTGCACGGGCTGACCGCCGAGTGCATCATCGGCTTCATCGACTGGGAGCGGCACGTCCGCCAGACGGTCGTGGTCGACCTCGAGATGCCGGTCGATTGCCGCCGCGCCTCGGTGAGTGACGAGGTTGCTGACACGCTCGACTACAAGAAGGTCGCCAAGCGTGCGCTCGAGTTCATCGGTGCCTCGGAGTTCAAGCTGGTCGAGACGCTCGCGCACCGGCTGGCGCTCGTAATCCTCGAGGAGTTCGGCCTCGAGTGGGTGCGCGTCTCGCTCAACAAGCCGGGTGCCATCCGCAACTCGCGCGACGTCGGCGTGGTGATCGAGCGCACGCGCGCCGACCTGGCGCGCTGAGAGCCCCGATGCCCGAGGTCTACGTCGCGGCGGGCAGCAACGTCGAGCCCGAGCGCCGCATCAGTCAGGCGGTGGCCGAGCTGGCGCGCGAGTTTCCGGGCGTACGTTTCTCTTCCTGGTACCGCAATCGCGCCGTCGGCTTCGAGGGCGATGACTTCATCAACCTGGTGGCGGGCTTCAGCACCGTACTGCCGGTGCGCGCCCTGCTCGGGCGCTTGCACGCGATCGAGAGCCGCTGCGGCCGCGAGCGCGATGCACCGCGCTGGGCGCCGCGCTCGATGGACCTCGACGTGCTGCTCTACGGCGACCTCGAGTGCGACGAGCCGGGACTGAAGCTGCCGCGGCCCGACCTGCTGAAGCGCGCCTACATGCTGGGACCGCTCGCCGAGCTCGCTCCCGAGGTGCGGCACCCGGGCGCGGGGCTCACGATCGGCGAGCTGTGGCGTCGCTTCGATCAGAGCGCGCACGCACTCGAGCGCGTGCCGCCGCCGCGCGGCGCCGGGGACTCCTGATCGGGAGTCACCAGCCGATGCTGCGCCCGCCATCGACTGCCAGGACCTGGCCGGTGACATACGGCGCCTCGGCGGCGAAGAACAGGCACGCGCGTGCCACATCGACCGCGGAGCCGGGCCGCTTGAGCGCGGTGCGCTGCAGGATCTTCGCCTGCAGCGCCGGATCGACCGCATCCTCCGGCCACATGACCGGGCCCGGTGCGATGGCGTTCACCCGCACGTGCGGGCCGAGCTCACGCGCCAGGGACAGGGTCAGCATGATGACGCCCGCCTTGGCGACGCTGTACACCGGGTAACGGCGCAGAGGCCGCATGCCGTGGATGTCGGCGAGATTGATAATGAGTCCCTTACGCTCGTGCAGCGCGGGTGCGGCGGCCTGCGCCAGGAACAGCGGCGCCTTGAGGTTGGTGCCGAGGAGATCATCCCACTCGGTCTCGGTGATGTCGCCGACCGGGGTTGGGTAGAACGTGGAGGCATTGTTCACCAGGATGTCGAGCCCACCGAAGGCCTGCACCGCGCCGGCGATGAGCGCGGCATGCTGCGTCACATCGAGCAGCTCGCCCTCGGCGAGGCGCACCGAGCCGGCGCGTGCGCCGTTGAGCTCGGCGGCGAGCCGCTGCGCATCCTCGACGGAGCTGCGGTAGTGCACCACGACGTTGGCGCCGGCGCCGTGCAGCACGCGCACGATCGCAGCTCCGACGCGGCGTGCAGCGCCGGTGACGAGCGCGGTCTTGCCGGCGAGCGCCTGGCTCGGTGCCGGCAGGGCGGGATCCGGGTCGGATTTGCCTCGCGCCATGGGAGCCGATTATGACCTCATCGGCCGCACGCTCAATGCTTCCCGCCCTGAGCCCCGAGGAGCTGCGCCACAGCGAGGCGGTCGGCTCGCTGGTGCGCGCCGAGCTCGCCGCAGCCGGCGGCTGGCTGTCCTTCGAGCGCTTCATGGAGCTCGTGCTCTACGCGCCCGGCCTCGGCTACTACAGTGCCGGCGCCTGGAAGCTCGGCAGCGGTGGGGACTTCGTTACCGCTCCTGAGGTCTCGGAACTCTTCGGCCGCTGCGTCGCGCTCCAGTGCGCCGAGGTGCTGCGCGCGACCGGCGGGGATATTCTCGAGCTCGGCGCCGGCAGCGGCCGCATGGCCGCCACGATCCTGGCCGCGCTCGGGGCGCAGCAAGCCCTGCCGGAGCGCTACGCGATCCTCGAGGTGAGTGGCGATCTCGCCGCCCGCCAACGCGCGCGGCTCGAGGCCCTGCCGCCGCCGCTGCGCGAGCGGGTCGTGTGGCTCGAGCAGCTGCCACGGGCGCCGCTCCGTGGCGTGATCCTCGCCAACGAGGTGGCCGACGCGCTGCCCGTGCGGCGCTTCACCGTGCGAGCGGGCGCGGTGCTCGAGCTCGGCGTCGCGCTCGGGCCCGGCGACACGCTGCGCGCAGCCGAGGGCCCGCCCGATGCCGCGCTCGCCAGGGAATGTGCGGCGATGTTCGGGGCTCCGCCGCGCACGCTGCCCGAGGGCTACACCTCCGAGGTGAGCCTGCGGCTCGGGCCGTGGATCGCCTCGCTCGGCGCGAGCCTGGAGCGGGGAGCCGTGCTGCTCTTCGATTACGGCCTGCCGCGCGCTCACTACTACCACCCGCAGCGCAGCGCCGGGACGTTGCGCTGCCACTTCCGTCAGCGCGCTCACGACGACCCACTCATCAACCTGGGGGTCCAGGACCTCAGCGCCTGGGTCGACTTCACGCGCGCCGCCGAGGGAGCCGCGCTCGCGGGGCTCGAGGTCGCCGGCTTCGCCACCCAGGCGGCCTTCCTGCTCGCCCTGGGAATCGACCGGGAGGTGGCGTCGGCCGCCGACGCCGTGGGGCGGGCGCGTCTGGCCGGCGAAGCGCGCCGGCTCATCATGCCGGAAGAGATGGGCGAGGCCTTCAAGGCCCTGGCGCTGACGCGCGGCTACGAGACGCCGCTGCAGGGCTTTGCCCTGCAGGACCTGCGTCGTCAGTTGTGATCTGCCGCTCACGTCGGGAGCACGGCGTCGCCGGGCTCGCCCTCTCGGGCCGCCGGCTGGTTAAGATGGCGTCCCCGTTTCAGCAGGGAATCCAGGCCGGTGTCCGAAACTCTCAGTACGGTGATCCTCGGCATCATCGAGGGCATCACTGAATTCTTGCCGATCTCGAGCACCGGACACCTGCTCATAGCCGAGCGGTGGCTGGGAGCGCGATCGGAGCTCTTCAACGTCTCGATCCAGGCAGGCGCGATCCTCGCGATCGTGCTGATTTACTGGCGTCGCCTCGTGGATCTTCTGACGCATTTCAATCATCCCGCACCGCGCGACTACCTGGCGAAGCTCGTCGTCGCATTCCTCATCACTGCGGCCGGCGGCTTCATCGCCACCCGCCTGGGGTGGAAGCTGCCCGAGTCGGTGCTGCCGGTTGCGGTGGCGACGCTCCTGGGCGGCGTTCTGATCCTCGTCATCGAGGCTTACGTCGCGCGCCGCCCTGAGACCTCGGCGGTCACCTGGAACGTCGCGATCTGGGTCGGCCTGTGCCAGATCCTCGCGGCGGTGTTTCCCGGCACCTCGCGCTCCGCCTCGACGATATTTGCGGCCATGCTCGCCGGTCTCACGCTGCGGCCCGCAGCGACTGAGTTTGCCTTTCTGGTGGGGATCCCGACCATGTTCGCCGCCACCGGGTACGAGCTCCTCAAGGTGCGCGGCCAGGCGAGTGGTGAGGACTGGAATGCGGTTGCGATCGGCTTCGCGGTCTCGCTGGTGGTGGCGTTCATCGCCGTGAAATGGCTGCTGCGCTACGTGCAGTCACACCGCTTCACGATCTTTGCCTGGTATCGCCTCGCGCTCGGATCCATCCTGCTGGCGGCGGTGGCGGTCGGGAAGCTGAGCTAGGCCACGAGGCCAGCGCGCGCGCAGTGAAGCCCGTTGGCTTCAGCCCGCCGCCGCCTTCACGGCGATCACCGCAGCGAGCCGCCGCCGCCGCATCTCCGCGCCGATGGCCGGTCCTGCGAGGCCGCGCCGCTCCTGCTCCGGGATCGTCACCGCGGCGGCCGCGGCGAGTGCCGCCCTGAGATACGGCGCCTGCGGGTACGGCGCCGCTTCAAGTCCGGTGCGGCCGCGCGCATCGGCCTCGCAGGCCTCGAGCAGCTCGGCGAAGCGCTCGCTGCGGCGGAAGGCGTCGCACTCCTGCAGCAGCTTCAACACCGTCTCGGGCCGCAGCTCGAGCGCGCGGTGCACCAGCGTGTGCTCGCGCGCGGCGAGGATCGCCAGCTCGCGGTGCGTGGTGGGCACTCTGAGCCGGTCGGTGAGCGCTTCGATGAGCGGCACGCCGGCCTCTTCGTGCCCCGGGTGCGTCGGCCACAGCTCGCGTGGCGTGCGCGCCTTGCCGAGATCGTGCAGCAGCACCGCGAAACGCACCGCGGTGGAGGCACCGCGGCTCGCGGCATAGGCGAGCGCGAGCATGACGTGCACGCCCGTGTCGATCTCCGGGTGCCACTTCGGCGGCTGCGGCACGCCGTAGAGCGCGTCGATCTCGGGGTAGATCACCGCCAGCGCACCGCACTCGCGCAGCGCCGCGAAGAACACCTCCGGGCGGTCCTCCGCCAGTGCCCGCTCGGTCTCCTGCCATACGCGCTCGGCAGTGAGCGCGCTCACCTCTCCCGAGGCGGTCATGCGGCGCATGAGCTCGAGTGTCTCATCGGCGATGCGAAAGCCGCGGCCGGCGAAGCGCGCCGCGAAGCGCGCCGCGCGCAGCACCCGCACCGGGTCCTCGGTGAAGCTGTCCGACACGTGGCGCAGGAGGCGCGCGGCCAGGTCGGCCCGGCCGCCGTAAGGGTCGATGATCTCGCCGCCGTCGCCCTCGGCCATGGCGTTGATGGTGAGGTCGCGGCGCCTCAAGTCCTCCTCGAGCGTCACCTCGGGAGAGAACTGCGTGGTGAAGCCGCGGTAGCCGGGCGCCACCTTGCGCTCCAGCCGCGCCAGCGCGTACTCCTCGTGGGTGGCCGGGTGGAGGAACACCGGGAACTCGCGTCCCACCGGCAGATACCCTTGCGCTTCGAGCTCCTCGGGACGCGCGCCGACGACGACCCAGTCGCGCTCGCGCACCGGGAGGCCCAACAGGCGGTCCCGGACTGCGCCACCGACCAAGTAGACTCGCATGGTGCGCATGTTAACCGAGACCCCGGAGGCCAGCGCGGCGCGGCCGGGCGCGGCCGGCGCGCTCCGGGCGGCGCGTGTGCTGCTCACCGGCGCGGCGTGCGCGCTGCTCGGCGGCTGTTATCTCATGCAGGCGGCGAGCGGCCAGTACCGCGTGCTCAACGCGCGCGTGCCGATCGAGCAGGTGATCGCCGATCCCGCCACGAAATCCGAGCTGCGCGCGCGCCTCACCGAGGCGCGCGCGGCGCGCGCGTACGCCTCGCAGGAGCTCGGACTCCCCGATAACGACAGCTACCGCAGCTACGCCGACATCGGCCAGCCCTTCGTCGTGTGGAACGTGGTGGCCGCGCCGCAGTTCTCCCTGCAACCCAAGCACTGGTGCTATCCCGTGGCCGGCTGCGTCGCCTACCGCGGCTACTTCCACGAGCAGCGGGCACGCGATCTGGCGCTCGAGCTCGAGGCGCGCGGCTTCGATGTGGTCGTCGAGGGCGTGCCGGCCTATTCGACGCTCGGCAAGTTCGCCGATCCGGTGCTCTCGAGCATGCTGCGCTACGACGACGACGAGCTCGCCGCGACCATCTTCCACGAGCTCGCCCACCAGCTGATCTACGTGCGCAACGATTCGGCGTTCAACGAGGCGTTCGCCACCACCGTCGAGGAGGTGGGGCTCGCGCGCTGGCTGGAGCATCAGGGCGCAGCGCAGCGCATCGCACGCTTCCACGGCGAGCAGCAGCGCGAGGCGGCGCTGCTGGCGGAGCTCAAGCCGGCGCGTGCGCGGCTCGCCGAGCTCTACGGCTCGGGGGCCGCCGTCGAGGAGATGCGCGAGCGCAAGCGCAGCATCCTCGCGGAGCTCGCCGCCGACATCCGCGTGCTCGAGAGTCGCCAGGGCGTGCACTACCCGGTGTACGACCAGTGGATGGCCGCCGGCCTCAACAACGCGCAGCTCGCCTCCATCGCGACCTACTATGAGTGCGTGCCGGGATTCAAACGACTGCTCGCCGCCGAGGACGGCGACCTGCCGCGCTTCTATGCCGCGGTGCGCGCGCTCGCGCAGCAGCCGCGCGCGCAGCGCCACGCGGTGCTGTGCGCGGCGGCGGCACCTTAGAGCTGCGGGCGTGCGCCGCGCCCGCCCGCTCGCCCGGCCTAGCGGTCCGCCGTCCTGCGCAGCAGCGCGAGCTGCGTCTCCAGGTCGTCGCCGCCGAGATAGGTCGGCAGCACCGCGAGCATGTGCCTGGGTGCGATGCCGAGACGCGCGCAGCCGTCTTCGCGGCACACGCAGTCGACGGTGAGCGAGCGGAAGTTGTCGAGTGAGAAGGGCTTGCCCGGCAGCAGGCCCATCACCAGCCCCTGGACGCGCGCCACCGGGTCGGGGAGCGGCACGAGGTGGCAGCGGAGACGGGCGATGCGCGCCGTGAGGCGCACCGTCTCAGCCAGCGTCAGCACCTCGGGCCCACACAGCTCATAGGTCTGGCCGAAGCTCGCGCGTGCGCCCAGCGCGCGGCGGAATGCCTCGACCACATCGAGCACGTGAATCGGCGCAAAGCGCGCGTTCGCGCGCGCCAGCGGCAGGACGCCCGCCGTGAGCCGCAGCAGGCTCGCGAAGCGGTTGGTGAGCGAGTCGCCGGCTCCGAAGATCACCGACGGGCGGAAGATGGTCACGGCCGGCTGCGCCTGCGCCGCATTGGGCGCCGCGGCGCGCAGCTGCGCCTCGCCCGCGCCTTTGCTGCGCAGGTACTGGCTCGGCCCGCGCTCGTCGGCGCCGAGCGCGCTCATGTGGAGCACCTGGCGAACGCCGGCGGCGCGTGCCGCCGCCAGGATCTTTCCCGGCAGCTCGGTGTGCACGGCGTGAAAGCTGGCGCCGCGTCGCGGATTGAGGATGCCGACGAGATTGATCACGGCGTCGCAGTCGGCAAACAGCTGGCCGAGCGCCGGCGGGGCGTGCACGTCGGCGACCCGCAGCTCGACCGTGTCCAGGACGCGCAGCCGCTGTGCGCGCGCGAGGTTGCGGGTGGGCACCCGCAACCAGTGTCCTTCGAGGGCCAGGCGCGTCACGAGCTCCGTGCCCACGAAACCGGTTCCGCCGAGCACACAGATATTCACGACCCCTCCCTTCAGCCCCCCGGCGCGGCGGCGATCGCCGCGGTGACCCGCGCGGGCCTGCCGTCGCGCAGCAGCTCGATCTCGATGCGGTCGCCCACTCGCAGCAGCCCGATGGCGTTGCGCAGCTCGCTGTTGGATTTTATCGGCTGCCCGTTCACCGCGGTGATGACGTCGCCGACGCGCAGCCCGGCCTTGTCGGCCGGCGAGCCCTCGACCACCTGCGAGACCAGCGCGCCGGCGGCGCTGGCGAGCCCGAGCGAGTGGGCGATGTCGGGGGTGACGGTGTACATGGAGACGCCCAGCTGGCCGCGCCGCACCGCGCCGTACTGGATGAGCTGCTCGACCACGCTGCGCACCATGTTGACGGGGATGGCGAAGCCGATGCCGACGTTTCCGCCGGTGCTCGAGAGAATCTCGGTGTTGATGCCGATCAGCTCGCCGCGCAGATTCACCAGCGCGCCGCCGGAGTTGCCGGGATTGATCGAGGCGTCGGTCTGAATGAAGTCCTCGTAGCCGTCGGGATTGATGCCGGTGCGGGACAGCCCGCTGACGATCCCCGAAGTGACGGTATGCTGCAGGCCGAAAGGATTGCCGATCGCCACCACGAAGTCCCCGACCTCGAGGCGCGAGGAGTCCCCGAGCGGCATTGGCGACAGTCCGTCGGCGCTCACCCTGAGCACCGCCACGTCCGAGGGCTGATCGCTCCCGACCACCTCGGCCTTGAGGTCGCGCCCGTCCTGGAGCGTCACGGTGATCTCGCTGGCGTTCTCGATCACGTGCGCGTTGGTGACGATGTAGCCGCGGCGCGCGTCGAAGATGACGCCGGAGCCCGCGCTGCGGAACGGGTGCTCGCGCGGCGCCGTGCCGGGGGGCAGGTCGAAGAAGCGGCGGAAGAAGGGGTCGTTGAGCAGCGGATTCTGCGGGCCGCTATCGCGGACCGTGCCGCGCGTGGCCACGTTGACCACCGCCGGCGAGGCCTTGCGGATCATCGGCGCGAGCGACGGCAGCGGGGTATCGCCGACCGCCGGAGGAACCCCGGCCGGCGCTGCGGCAGCGCACGCGAGTACGCTCAAACCGAGGGTGAGAACCACGGCTCTCATGGGCGGATTCTAGCTGGCACCGTGGGCCAGGCGGAGCCGTCAAGAGCTCGCGCCGGCGGCGCCCGGGGGGGCGCCGCCGGATGAGCGGTTGCGGAAGTCTCAGGCGGCCTGGACTTCGATGCGCCGCGGCTGCGCCTGCGGCCGCTTCGGAATGCTCACCTCGAGCACGCCGTTCACGTGCGACGCCTTGATGGCCTCGGCGTCGGCGCTCTCGGGGAGCGTGAAGCGGCGCAGGAAGGTGCCGCTCGCGCGCTCGAGGCGCCCGTAGCCCTTGCCCGAGTCCTTCTTCTCCGAGCGGCGCTCGCCGCGGATCGTGAGCACGCCCTTGTCGGCCGTGATCTCGATGTCCTTACCCTCGACGCCCGGCAGGTCGGCGGCGACCACGAAGCGATCAGTCTCTTCGCGGACGTCGACACGCGGGATCCAACTGATGCCCGCGGCATCGGTATCGCCGAAGGCCTGATCGAGCTGCCGCTGCAGCCGCCCGAAGAGCGCCCACGGCTCGTAACGAACGATGGTCATAGAAACTCTCCTCTTGGAAGCGAGATGGAAGAATTCGCTGCGCAATCTGCGCTCAGCCTCGATGTGCGGATGGGCGCTGGCGGTTTCAAGGGCGGGGGCGCCGCTTGCTTGCGAGCCGCGCGCACCTCGGGACGAAGTCACTGCGCGACTTCGCAAGCGGAGGCAGCATTGAAGGTCGACTGCAGGTCGACTGCAGGTGCGTGGTGCGAGAGCTCGCGAATCGCGCATGCGCGCTGAAGTCCGCGGGGCGCAACCTCAGGTCGGAAATAACTCCCGGATCGCTCTCCTGTGGGCAAGTCTGTGCAAAAGCTGTGCTCGACCTGAGCACAATATATTGAGGTCTGAGCTTGACTTTCGAGACGCCGCATTTCCTCAAGAATTATCGTGCACTTTGCTGCGGAGAATGCTGTAAGACTATGAAATCACTTAATAAAAATGACAAGACAAAATATGGTTTCCAATCTTGACGCACCCGGGTACGGTCATTAGGCTTTTGACCCCGACACAAGATCTTGTGTTCGCGAGAGCGACGAGGGTCAACGCAGTCGGGGGGAGGTTTCAGGGCCCTGAACTGTTCCACTGAAGTCGAGGACAGTCAGGTACCGGTCAGGCTTGCGGTTCCTTGAGCGCCGCCTTCTGGCTGGTTTTTCCCTGTAATCCGTTGGACTGGGCGTCAATAAGATTTCCGGAGCGCCGCGGATTCCATGAACACTGTAGTGAAGATTGACCCGAAGGACATCGATGCCATTTCGTTCCAGGAAGCATCGCTCGACATCTGGGACAAGAAGTATCGTCTGAGCGCCAAGGATGGCACGCCCATCGACAAGACGATGGACGATACCTATCAGCGCGTCGCGCGCGCGCTCGCCGACGTCGAGAGCCTCGAGGCGCGCGAGCACTGGTACGAGCGCTTCCTGTGGGCGCTGCGACGCGGAGCGATTCCAGCAGGACGCGTAACCTCCAACGCCGGCGCGCTCGAGCACAAGCCCGCCACCTCGACCATCAACTGCACGGTGTCCGGGACGATCCACGACTCGATGGACGACATCCTGAAGAAGGTGCACGAGGCGGGACTCACGCTGAAGGCTGGATGTGGAATCGGCTATGAGCACTCGACGCTGCGGCCGCGCGGCGCGTACGTCTCGGGCGCCGGCGCTTACACCTCGGGTCCCCTGTCCTTCATGGATATCTTCGACAAGATGTGCTTCACCGTCTCCTCCGCCGGCGGCCGCCGCGGCGCGCAGATGGGAACCTTCGACGTCGGCCACCCGGACGTCATGGAGTTCATCCGCGCCAAGCGCGAGAACGGGCGGCTGCGCCAGTTCAACCTGTCGCTGCTGATCACCGACGAGTTCATGCAGGCGGTGCGCGAGGATCGCCCGTGGAAGCTCGCCTTCCCGCTGACGCAGCGCGAATTCGAGGCCGAACGCCCCGATCTCGACGACCCGCGCAGGTTCGTGTGGCGTGAATGGTCGATCCACGAAGGCTACGTCGTGAACGACGAAGGCCTGGTGGCCTGCAAGGTCTACAAGACACTGCCGGCGCGGCGGGTATGGGACGTGATCATGACGTCCACCTACGACTTCGCCGAGCCGGGCTTCATCCTCATCGACCGCGTAAATGAAATGAACAACAACTGGTGGTGCGAGAACATCCGCGCCACCAACCCGTGCGGCGAGCAACCGTTACCGCCCTACGGCTCGTGCCTCCTCGGCTCGGTGAACCTGACGCGTTTCGTGCGCCATCCATTCACGGATTTCGCCGAGTTCGACTGGAACGAGTATCGCGAGGTCGTGAAGGTCTTCACCCGCATGCTCGACAACGTGGTGGAGGTCAACGGCCTGCCGCTCGAGAAGCAGCGCGAGGAGATCCTGCGCAAGCGCCGTCACGGCATGGGCTTCCTCGGCCTCGGCAGCACCATGACGCTGCTGCGCATGAAGTACGGCTCCCCCGAGTCGGCGCAGTTCACCGAGGAAGTCTCGCGTGAGATGGCGCTCGCCGGCTGGGAGGCCGCGCTCGAGCTCGCCCGCGAGAAGGGCCCGGCGCCGATCATGAACGAGGAGTTCACGGTCACGAGGGAGATGCTGCGCAAGCGCCCGGAGATGGCGCGCGACGGCTGGCGGCCGGGCGCGAAGATCGCCGGGCGGCTGCTGCACGCCAAATACAGCCGCTACATGCAGCGCGTGGCCGAGCTGGCCCCGCGCCTGGTGCACGAGCTGGCCGAGACCGGCGCGCGCTTCACGCACCACAGCTCGATCGCGCCCACCGGCACCATCTCGCTGTCGCTCGCCAACAATGCGTCGAACGGCATCGAGCCTTCCTTCGCGCATCACTATTTCCGCAACGTCATCCGCGAGGGAAAGAAGTCCAAGGAGAAGGTCGACGTCTATTCCTTCGAGCTGCTCGCCTACCGCGAGCTCGTCAATCCCAACGCCACGCCGGGGGGCACGACCGATGCTGAGAGACTACCCGACTACTTCATCGCCTCCGAGGACATCACCCCCAAGGAACACGTCGAAGTGCAGGCTGCGGCCCAGAAGTGGGTCGATTCATCGATTTCTAAGACAGCGAACGTGCCTACGGATTTCCCCTACGAGAAGTTCAAAGACATCTATCTGTATGCACACGAGCAGGGCCTGAAGGGGTGCACCACGTTCCGCTTCAATCCGGAAGCGTTCCAGGGCGTTTTGGTCAAGGAGCAGGACCTGAAGAACACCACTTACAAGTTCACGCTCGAAGACGGAACCATGGTCGAGCTGCGCGGTGACGAAGAGGTCGAATACGACGGCGAATTGCACACCGCGGCGAATCTCTACGACAGCCTCAAGGAGGGGTACTTCGGCCGCTACTGACGCGCGCGATAGCGCAATTCAGACTCGGGACACTCACCATGACCATCAAGATCGATCGAAAAATCGTCAAGTACCAGGTACAGAAGCCGGAGGAGAAGCCGGTGGAAAAGCCGACAGAGAAGCCGGCCGACCGGGCGAGCGAGTCGAAGGCGGCTGCTC
>DASPRP010000019.1:0-28019 GCA_035624385.1 Steroidobacteraceae bacterium
CGCCGCTCCTGCAGGCCTTCGGCGTCAACGTGCCGCTGCTGGTCGCGGCGACTTATGGCGGCGGCGTGGCGCTCGCCGCCCTCGCCGGCGTGCTCGCCTCCCCCATCGTGCTGGTGAACGCGCACATGGGCAGCTCGCTCGTCATCGTGGTGTTCGCGGTGGTGGTGATCGGCGGGATGGGATCGATTCTCGGCTCGATCGTGAGCGGCCTGGTGCTCGGCGTCGTGGAGGGCTTGACCAAAGTCGTTTATCCGGAAGCCTCCAACGTCGTGGTGTTCCTCGTGATGGCGCTGGTGCTGGTCTTGCGGCCGACGGGCCTGTTCGGCAAGGAGTAGCCGTGCGCGCCACCGCGATCCTGTATGCACTGCTCGGGGTCTTCGCCCTGTGCGTGCCGCTGCTGGGGATCTACCCGGTATTCATGATGCAGCTGCTGTGCGTGGCGATGTTCGCCTGCGCCTACAATCTGCTGCTCGGCTTCGGCCGCATGCTCTCCTTCGGGCACGCGGCGTTCTTCGGCTCGGCGGCCTACGCAACCGGGTGGCTGGTCAGCGTGCACCAATGGGGTCCCGGGGCGGCGATTCTCGCGGGCGTCGCGGCCGCCGCGCTCCTCGGCCTCGCCGTCGGAACGCTCGCCATCCGCCGCCAGGGCATCTACTTCGCCATGATCACCCTCGCCCTGGCGCAGCTCGTCTACTTCGTGTGCCTCGAGGCCCCCTTCACCGGCGGGGAGAACGGCCTGCAGGGCGTGCCGCGCGGCAAGCTCCTCGGATTCCTGCCGCTGAAATCGGATCTGGTGCTCTATTACGTCGTGCTCGCGGTGTTCGTCGCGGTGTATCTCTTCATCCGCCGGCTGGTGCACTCGCCCTTCGGCCAGGTGCTGAAGGCGATCCGCGAGAACGAGCCGCGCGCCATCTCACTGGGCTATGAGATCAACCGCTACAAGCTCCTCGCCTTCGTGCTGTCGGCGACGCTGGCGGGCCTGGCCGGGTCGCTCAAGGCGCTGGTGTTCGGCTTCGTGACGCTCACCGACGTGGATCAATCGACTTCGGGAGAGGTGATCCTGATGACGCTGCTCGGCGGTACGGGAACCTTCTTCGGGCCGGTGCTGGGCGCGGCGGTGGTCGTGACGCTGCAGCAGTATCTGTCCGACCTGGTCGGCGGCTGGGTCATCGCCATCATCGGCGTGATCTTCGTCGCCTGCGTCCTGTCATTCCGCAGCGGCGTGGTCGGCGAGCTGTCGGCGTGGCATCTGCGCCGCCGCAGTGCCTCGCCCCACTGAGCCTGCGGCTCAGGGGCGCACGCTGAGGGCCACTGCGGTCGCCAGCGGCACTTCCTCCAGCGCCACCGCCCGCGCCTCCGGGAAGGAATCCTGCACCAGACGGCTGAGCACCGCGCCCGGCGGCGTCTCGAGAAATAAGCGGCAGCCGAGCTCAAAGAGCAGCGTCACCGAATCGTGCCAGCGCACCGTATGCGAGACGTTGAGGATCAGGTCCTCCGCCACCTCGCGCGCCTCGCGCGCGACGCGCGCCCGGGTGTTGGTGACGTAGGCTGCGCGCGGCGGCCGGAGCCTGAGCCCGGCGATCGCCGTGCGCAGCCGCTCGGACACGCCGTCCATCAGCGGGCAATGCGACGGGATCGTGAGGCGCAGGCGCCGCGCGGCGGCGCCGGCCGCGTGTGCCTCCGTAGCAGCCAGCTCGAGGGCGGCGTCGGGCCCCGAGACGACGACTTCGCGCGGCCCGTTGACGCTCGCCAGGTAGAGCGGCGCACGCGTGCTGACACGCGCAACGAGTGCGCGCGCGTCGCGCTCGGTGAGCCCGAGGATCGCGGTCATGCCGTGGCCGCGCGGCACGGCCTGGGCCATCGCCTCGCCGCGCAGCTTCACGAGCCTGAGCGCCTCGGGAAAAGTCAGCGACCCGCTCACGACCGCGGCCGCAAAGGCGCCGACCGACAGGCCCGCGACGGCGTCGGCCTCCCGTCCATCCGCCGCGAGGGCGCGCGCCACGGCCACTCCGGCGATGACGGTGGTGAGCTGCACGGCAGCTGTCGACTCGAGCGCCTGCGCGCTGTCGAGCCCGCGCGCCTCATCGCCGAGAGTCTCCGTGGCCTCCTCGAGCGTCGCCTGCACGGCCGGGTGTGCCGGCAGCCGGCTGAGGAACCCCGGTGTGTGCGTCCCCTGGCCGGGAAAGAGCAGCGCGAGCTGCATCAGGCAGCCGCGGCCCCGCCGGCCCAGGCATCGTCCACGAGGCGCGGACCTTCCGCGGTGCGCAGGACGAGCGGCGCGCGCGCGAGGGCGTACTCCTCGAGCGCCACCGCTCCCTGCGGCCCCTCGAGCAGCACGTCGGCGCGCGCCGGCAGCCGCGCGAGGCTCGCATGGAGCGCCGCGGCCGCCGCGCGCGGCGGGGCTACGCGCGCTTCGACCATGAGATCGAGGTCGCTGTCCTCGGTCGCGGTCGCAGCGCCGCTCGCGAGCTCGAAGCCGACGCTGCCGCAGGGTCCCCAGATGAGCTCATGACGCTGCATCAGCGCGGCGACCGCCTCGAGGGCCGCGAGCGCCGGAAGGCGCGCGCCGCGCTCGCTCCCGCGCCAGCCGGCGCGCACCGCGAGCTGCGGCGGCGTCAGGCACTCGAGCACCGCATCCGGGTTCACCCAGGCCGCGAGCCGCTCGGTGCGCGTGGTGCCGCGCACTCCCACCGGAATCAGGCCGTCAGCGCTGCGTGCGCGCCGCACCACGACCCAGGGCGCGCGCGCGAGCGCGGCCTCGGCCCACGCGGGCAGTGTGCCGACGCCCGCGAGGGAGCGGGGGTGCGCGATGCGCAACAGCGCATGGGTGCGGAGCTCAGGGCGCATCCCACTGCTCGGCCAGCCGGCGCCGCACGGCGACCGAGGCGGCGCGACCCGCGAGCGCCGCCGCTGAGGTCAGCCGCACCGAGAGATCGCGGGCGCCGGCCCGCGCATCGGCGACCGCGGCGATCAGCTCGGCGCGCACGCGCTCGAGGTCCGCGGGCCCGGGCGAGGCGGCGCTGACGCCGCCGATCAGGCGGTGCAGCAGCCCGAGCTTAGCGTACGAGCGGATGTCGTAAGCCATGGGCGCAATGCGCTCGCCGAGCTGCTCGAGCTCCTCCACGGTGCGGCGCGTGACGCGCGCCGCGGCCTGCTTGCTCATCGCGTGCACGAGCACCTCGGGCGCATCGAGCGCCAGAATCCGGTTCGCCTGATAGCCGTGCGTCAGGAAGCCGCCCGAGATCGCCTTGCCGACCAGCAGCGCGATGAGCGGGTGTCCTGCGAGCCGGGCGCTGGCGTAAGCATCGACCGCCGCGGCGCCGGCGAGGTGAATGCCGAGGAGCTCCTCGCGGCGGCCGTAGGCCTGACTCGTGACATCGACGAGCGCGATGAGCGCGCGCGGCCTGCGCTGCGCGTCCTCCGCGATGGTACGGCGCACCTGCCGCGCGACTCCTAAGGCTTCGTCGAGCCCGACCTCGCCGGCGCGGGCGCGCGGAAACCGGTTGTCAGGGTCCGGGACGACCGCGATGAACCGCGCCACCTCGGCCCCGAGCGGGGCGTCGGCGACCCGCACACTGCGCGGCGCCGAATCGCTGAGCCCGGATGAGCCCGTCAGGGTCTCGAGCCAGCGCAATCCCGCTGCGGGCACGTCGCCGCTCACGGTCACTGCCCCCGCCGGCGCGCCCAGAGCGCGCGCAGCGCGCCTGGGTCGGGCGGATGCGCGGCGTCGATGGCAGCGAGGCGGGCAATGAGCGCCTCGACCTGCTCGCTGCGGGGCGTGGTGGCCGCAGCCGCGAAGGCACGGCGGACCTCGCCGGCGATCGCCTCCGCGTCGTCCTCCACGATCACGTCCGCAAACCCGGTCGCGTAACGCTGCTCGCCCCCCATCAGGCTCCAGATGAGCGCGCGGTCGCTGGCATCCAGCTCAGCGAGACCGGCCTCCTGCTCGATCACCTCCGGCCCGTTCATGCCGAGCCGCGCCTGGCGCGTCACGATCACCCGGCTGCAGAGCGCCGCCGCGAGCGACATGCCGCCGAAGCAGCCGACGAGGCCGGCGACCACCGCCACGACCGGCACGTGACGGCGCAGCGCAACGATGGCGGCATGCACCTCGGCGATGGCCGCCAGTCCGAGATTCGCCTCCTGCAGCCGTACTCCACCCGTCTCGAGCAGCAGCACCGGACGCACCGGCCGGCCACGCTCGCAGTCGCGCAGCGCGAGCTCGAGCGCGCCGGCCAGCTTGGCACCGGACACCTCGCCAATACTCCCGCCCTGGTAGACACCTTCGATGGAGCCCACGACCGCGGGCTGTCCGTCGATCGAGCCGCGCGCGATCACGACACCGTCGTCCGCCTGGGCGACCACACCCTGCAGCGGCAGCCACGGGGACTTCAGGCGATCGAAAGGACCGGCGAGCTCACGGAATGAGCCCGGATCGAGGATCGCGCGCGCGCGCTCCCGCGCGCACAGCTCGATGAAGCTCGGCCGCGCGAGCCAGCGCTCACGCTCGGCGGCGGTACTCAAGCGCGCAGCGCCTCCACCGCCTGCTCGAGCCGCAGCAGCACGACGCCCGGTGTCGCGCCGAAATCGTTGATCTCGATCGCGGCCGCTCCCGCGAAGCGGGTGAAGAACCGGTCGAGGACGTGCTTCCACACGGTGCCGAAGCCGTCGACGCTGGTCGTGACGGCGACGTGCGCGTCCGCGTCCGCCGAGGGCTCGAGCAGCACCTCGAGATCGCCCGATCCGACGACCCCGACGTGCACACGCCGCGCCACCGGCTCGCGGGCCGGGTAAGTAAAGCTCAGGCATTCCATGAGTGCCGGTTCTCCAGGTATCTCGGGCCATGGCGGCCCACTGCGAGTGTGGTCCGGGCTTCATCCGCGGCACGCTCCTGCGACTCGCCATCGAGGAGGAGACAGGCCGCGAGCAGGTCCGCGCAGCCGCCCGGAGAGGCGTTGCGCCGTATGAGCTCGGCATCGAGCGCCAGCAGTGCCGCAGCGCCCGCTGCCGTCGCGCTGCCGCCGAGCGCCAGCACGCCGCGGGCACCGCTGCGCGCGGCGTGCACGGCAGCCCAGCCGCCGCGGTGCAGGAGGCAGGTATCATCGAGGCTCGACATGATGGCGAGCAGCGCATCGATCCGCGCGCAGGCCTCGCCGGCGCCGCGGCTGCGCGCCGCCGCGAGCGCGGGCAGCCCCACCTCGATCACGTGCGGGAAACCCGCGGCGGCCTCGCCGCGCGCGCCCGCCACGCCGAACTCGCGGCAGGCGCGCGCGCCGTTGCTCGGCAGCTGCGGGGCGTGCCGGTCGGGCAGGCGCGCCAGTGCGGCCGCGGCTGCCGCCACTTCGCACGGCGAGGAGTCGCCGCCCAGGAGCGCCAGCGCGGCGACCAGCAGGCCCAGCACCCAGATCGCGCCGCGGTGAGCGTTGCTGCCGCCGGTCGCCTCGAGCATCGCGCGCTCACCGCGCCGGCCGAGAGCGCCGAGCCGCTCGCGCAGGCGGACATCCGCCGCGCTGCTGCCCGCATCGAGTGCCATGCCGTGAAAGGTGCTGCGCAGGGCGCGCGCCGAGCGCAACAGCTTCGCGAGATCGAGATCCCGATGGGCGCCCGGGCCGCGCTGGTCGACCAGCGCCGGCTTCGGCGTGAGCAGTGCCTCGAGAATGAGCGCGCGCACCGCCCGCTCGGAGAGCTCACTCGCGCGCCACTGCGCGCGGCGGCGCAGCCGCCGGTCGGGACGATGTCGCTGGAGCGGTGGCACCGGGCGCTACCCGCTGCGGAAGCGGGCCGGCGGCTTGTAGAGCCCGCCCGACCAGGCGACCAGGTCCTCGATGCTGCGCGCCGCCAGCAGCGCCCTGCGCGCCGCGCCGCGCCGCACGCCAAGATCCTCGGGGTAGGCCACCAGCCCGCGCGCGCGCAGGCTCGCGCTGCGCTCGGGGTCGGCGCGGCGGCCGATGACCGTGGCTCCGGCGATGGCCGCGAGCGCGGCACGGCGCTCCTCCTGGCCCTGCGCCTTGTAGAGATAGGCGATGCCCTCCTCGCTCACGACGTGACTCACGTCGTCGCCGTAGATCATGACGGGGGCGATCGGCATCCCGCTGTCGCGCCCGACCTGCACCGCTTCCAGTGACTCGACCAGCGCCGGCACGCCCCCCCGATTGAAGGTCTCGACGAGCTGCACCACCAGCTTGCGACCGCGCACGACGGGCGCGTCGGCCGTGACCAGGCTGAGCCATGCGGGACTTACGTGGCGGCGGCCGTGCGGATCGTGCCCCATGTTGGGAGCGCCGCCGTAGCCGGCCAGACGCCCGAGCGTCACGGTGGAGGAGTTGGCGTCGGCGTCCATCTGCAGCGTCGAGCCGATGAACAGGTCCACTCCGTACTGGCCGGCGAGCTGGCACAGCACGCGGTTCGAGCGCAGGCTGCCGTCGCTACCGACGAAGAATACGTCGGGGCGCGCGCGCACGTAGTCCTCCATCCCCACCTCGCCGCCGAAGCAGTGCACGCTCTCGACCCAGCCGCTCTCGATGGCGGGAATCAGGGTCGGATGGGGGTTCAGGACCCAGTTGCGGCAGATCCGCCCCTTGAGGCCGAGCGCAGCCGCATAGGTTGGCAGCAGCAGCTCGATGGCCGCCGTGTCGAAGCCGATCCCGTGATTGAGCGCGGTTACACCGTGGCGCTCATAGATGCCGCGGATCACCATCATTCCCATGAGGATCTGCAGCTCGTTGATCTGGCGCGGATCGCGGGTGAACAGCGGCTCGAGCGCGAAGGGCCGGTCGGCGGACACGATGAGGTCGACCCACGACCCGGGCACGTCGACTCGCGGCAGCCGCTCGACGACTTCGTTGACCTGCACCAGCACGATCCCGTGGCGGAACGCCGCCGCCTCGATGAGGGTCGGCGTTTCCTCGGTGTTGGGACCGGTATAGAGATTGCCGGCGAGATCGGCCTTCTCGGCGCACACCAGCACCACCTGCGGCGTCAGGTCGACGAACATGCGCGCGTACAGCTCGATGTAGGTGTAGATCGCGCCGATCTCGAGCTTGCCGTCCTCGAGCAGCTGCGCCACCCGCAGGCTCTGCGGGCCTGCGTAACTGAACTCGACCCGGCGCGCGATGCCACGCTCGAACAGTGTCAGGTGCTCGGGACGCGTAATGGAGGAGATCAGCATGTGCAGGTCGTGAATGCGTACCGGATCGACCTCGACCAGCGCGCGCGAGAGGAAATCCGCCTGCTTCTGATTGTTGCCCTCGAGCGCGACGCGATCGCCGGGGCGCAGCAGCGCCTCGAGCGCCGGCACGATGTCGGCGCGCCGCAGCAGTTTGCCGTCGACGTAGTCCGCCACGCCCGCGAGCCGCGCCGCCTTGTCCTCGCGGCGCCTCGTCCAGGCGAGCGGACCCGTCTCTTGCTCGAGCGCTGTCGCCATGTTCCTCACATTCTAGCGGCTCTTCATCGCCAGATTGCGCGCGAGGAATGTGTAGATGTCCGCATACAGGCCGATCGCCCGGTGGACCGTCTGGCTGCCGCCGTGGCCGGAGTTGAGCTCCACATCGAGCAGCACCGGCGCAGGACTCGCCTGCGCGGCCTGCAGCGCCGCCGCGAACTTGAAGGAGTGCATCGGCATCACGCGCGTGTCGTGGTCACCGGTGATGACGAGCGTCGCCGGGTAATGCACGCCGGCGCGGACGTTGTGCAGCGGCGAATAGGCATAGAGCGCCTTGAAGTCCTGCGGATTGCCGGGGGAGCCGAAGTCACCTTGCCACCCGGCGCCCTGCCCGAACCTGTCGAAGCGCAGCATGTCCATGACGCCCACGTCAGCGATCACTGCGCCATACAGGTCCGGCCGCTGCGTCATGCAGGCACCGACCAGCAGCCCGCCGTTGGAGGCGCCGTAGATCGCGAGCCGCGGCGTCGAGGTGTAATGGTGCGCGGTCAGCCACTCCCCGGCGGCGATGAAATCATCGAAGGCCACCTGTCGGTGGGTACCGATCGCCTGCCGGTGCCACGCCTCGCCGTACTCGCCGCCGCCGCGGATATTGGCGACCGCATAGACCCCGCCCATCTCGAGCCAGGCGATCAGCGCCGCCTCGAACCTCGGCAGGTTCGGGATTCCAAAGCCGCCATATCCGTAGAGCAGCAGGGGATTGTCGGCATCGAGGTCGAGCCCCTTGCGATGGGCGAGCAGCATCGGGATGTGCGTGCCGTCCTTGGCCGGGTAGAAGACCTGGCTCTCCTCGAAGGCTCGCGGGTCGAAGGCCACCCGCGGCTGACGCCAGCGTGTGCTGCGGCCGGATTCGAGGTCGACGCGAAAGATCGTCGGTGGCGTGACGAGATCCCGGAACGAGTAGAAGGTCTCACGATCATCGGCGCGGCCGCCGAAGCCTGCGGCGGTGCCGGCCCCCGGCAGCAGGATCTCGCCGCGGGGCGCGCCATCGAGGCCGTAACGCCTCACGCGGCTGTGCGCATCGTGAATGCTGCGGACGATGAGCTGATGATCGACGAGCGTGACACTCTGGGCCGTGAGATCGATGGCATCGGCCCCCTCGGCGACCGCCGTGCGCCAGTTGGCGCGGGCCGGAGCCTCCGGGTCGATCGCGATGACCCGTCCATTGGGCGCCGCGAGCGTGGTGAGGAAGTAGAGCCGCCCGGCGTCCGACCCGACGTAGTTGTAAGCGGCCTCGAATCCCTGCACGACCTGCACCGCCGCCGGCGTCGCCGCATCGAGATCGAGCAGGTACACGTTCTCGAGTCCCTTGTCTCCGACCTCGCCCTCGCCCGAAGTGACGATGAGCCAGCGCCCGTCGTCCGAGAGATGCGGCCGGTACTGCCAGTCCGGGTGACCGGGGTCGTAGAGCAGGCGGCGATCAGCCGCAGCGGGCGTGCCGAGGGCGTGGTAATAGACAGCGTTGTCGAGATCCCGCGCACTGAGCTCGGCTCCCGACGGCGGCGCGGGGAAGGCACTGTAGTAGAGGCCCTGACCGTCGCGCGCGAACGCGGGCGGGTAGTACTTGATGAAGCGCAGCACGTCGGGCAGGTCGTGCCGCGCGGCGAGGTCCCGCACGCGCCATTCGGTCCAGTCCGATCCACCGGTGGATACGCCGTAGGCCAGCAGCCGGCCGTCCCGGCTGGCGACGTAGCCGGTGACGATGCCCTCGGGCGAGAGCGCATTGGGGTCCACGGCGAGTGCGCCGCGGGCGCCGGGATCGGCCGTCACGTAGAGCACGGCCTGGTCCTGGCGGCCGGAATTCAGCGTATAGAAGTACCGGCGACCTTCCCGGAAGGGAACGCCAAAGGCCTCGTAGTCATAGAGTGCCGCGATCCGCTGGCGCAGCCTCGCGTGCAGCGCGGTCGCCGACAGGTAGCCGCCGGTCAGCTTAGCCTGCGCCTCGACCCAGCGGCGCGTTGCGGGCGAGTCGAGCTCCTCGAGCCACCGGTAAGGATCGGCGACGTGGCTGCCGTGATAGTCCTCGACCACCGGACCGCGCGGCGCGGGCGGGTAGATGAGCGCCGGGCCGGCGAGCGCGCCGCAGGCGAACGCGGCATACAGACATCCGCCCGGCAGGGCGGCCCGGCGTGAGCGTTGAGGCATTGCGCTGCACCTGCTTTCCCGACCGCGGGCTGCGCATTGTGCCCTGCCCGTCCGGGCGACACCACGGTAAGATCGGCGCATGCCGCAGCACATCGGCATCGTGGCTTGCTCCGCCGAGGGCGCGGCGCTCTGCTATCGCACGCTCTGTCTCGAGGGCGCGCAGTTCCTCGGCCCTCTCGATCACCCCGAGGTGTCGCTCCACAATCACTCCTTCGCGCGTTACATGCGCTCGATCGACGCCGGCGACTGGCCGGGTGTGGGCGAGCTCATGCTCGCATCGGCACACAAGCTGGCAAAGGCCGGCGCCGATTTTCTCATCTGCCCGGACAACACGCTGCACCAGGCGTTTCCCTGGGTGCTGCGGCGCTCGCCGCTCCCCTGGCTGCACATCGCCGAGGTGGTGGCCGCGCAGGCGCTGGAGCGCGGCTTCCGCACGCTCGGCATCACCGGCACGCGCTACCTGGTCGACAGCGAGGTCTACCCGGAGAAGCTGGCAGCCCGCGGCCTGGCATACCAACGCCCCACCAGCAGCGAGCGCGCAGAAGTCAATCGCATCATCTTCGAGGAGCTGGTGTGCGGTGTGTTCAGGCCCGAGGCGGTCGCCTGCTTCCAGGGCGTCATCGCGCGCATGAAGGATGCGGGCTGCGATGCGGTGGTGCTCGGGTGCACCGAGATCCCGCTGATCATCCACGACGGCAACTCGCCGCTGCCGACGCTCGATTCGACGCGCCTGCTGGCGCGCGCGGCCCTGCGCCGCGCGACGCAGCGCACGGCGTCCTGATGCGTCCGACCGCGGCTACGCGCCGCAGCCGGGCTACTTCTCTTTCTTGCTCTCGAACTTGAAGGACACGTTGACCCTGGCACGGTAGGCGCGCACCTTGCCATTGGCCACCTGCATGTCGAGCTGCTTGATCTCGACGATGCGCAAGTCCCTCAGGCTCCTGGCGGCCTGATTCACCGCGGCCGCGGCCGCCTTCTCCCAGGACTCGCTGCTGGTGCCGACCAGCTCGACGATCTTGTAGACGCTCTCCGCCATGGCTTGCTCACCTTTCGTCCCACCGCGGGGACTCTTGTTTTCACGTCAGTGTGCGCTTTCCCCGCACGGGGCGCCAAGCGGCGGGCCCTTGACGTCAGCTCGCCGGGGTCGCTATTCTCTTGGTTGATCATTCAATCAACTCCCATGGCCGCCCCAGATACCCGCAGCCGTCTCGTGCACACCGCCCTGCAGCTGTTCTGGGAGAAGGGCTACGGCTCGACCAGCGTGGCCGACGTCCTCAAGGCGGCGCGCGTCAACAGCGGCAGCCTCTATCACTTCTTCCCCGGGAAGCAGGACCTGCTGCTCGCGGTGCTCGACGCCTACCATGGCGGAATACGCCCCATGCTGCTCGAGCCCGCATGGCGGGGAGTCGAGGATCCCATCGAGCGCATCTTCGCCCTGCTCGCCCGGTACCGCCGCTCGCTCACCGATACCGGGTGTTTTTACGGCTGCCCGATCGGCAGCCTCGCGCTCGAGCTGCACGAGCCCGACCCACTCGTGCGCGAGCGGCTGGCGGCTAACTTCACCGCCTGGATCGACGCGGTTCAGCAGTGCCTGATCGAGGCCGGCCCGCGCCTGCCGCGCGAGCTCGACCGCCGCGAGCTCGCCATCTTCGTGCTGACGACCATGGAGGGCGGCGTCATGCTGGCGCGCACCTTCCGCGACATCGGCCGCTTCGATGCCGCCGTACGCCAGCTGCGTCATCACTTCGACGGCCTCACGCGCCAGTCTCCCTCGAGGAAGGCCGCGCGCGGGCGAACTCCGGCAAAATCCAAGGAGCGAAAATGAAGCCTGCAGCCTTCGGCACCTTATGTGCGCTTTCCCTGGTGGCGCTCACCGCGAAGCCCAGTCCCGCGGTCCGCGCCGCATCGCCCGCCGACCCGTACCAGCCGCTCGCCTTCCTGATCGGGCACTGCTGGAAAGGCACCTTCGCCCACAGCAGCCGGAGCGACGAGCACTGCTTCAGCTGGATCTACGGCGGCAAGTTCGTACGCGATCAGCACGTCGTGCACCTCGACGGCCAGCCGGACGGCTTTGGCGAGTCGATCTACCTGTGGAACCCAGCCTCGGGGAAGCTCGAGTATCTCTACATCGAGAGCGCCGGCGGCTTCAGCCGCGGTGAGGTCACGGTCGAGGACGGCGCCCTGGTGTTTCCCGCCGCGAGCTACCTGGAGAAGGGCCAGACCCAGACCTACCGCAGCCGCTGGCAGCGCGCCGGGGACGACGCCTACGAGGTCGTCACCGAGTTTCAGGCGCAGGATCGCTGGGTGCCGGGCTTCAGCCTGCGCATGCAGCGGGTACGGAACGCTCCGACCTGAGGCGCGGCCACACGGGCCGGCGCACCAGCGTGCTCTTGCCAAACAGCGACTCGATGAGGTCGACGGCCAGTACCGCGGTCTTGTTGTGCTCATCGAAGGCGGGATTGAGCTCGACCACGTCGAGTGAGGCGAGGCGGCGCGTATCGGCGATCATCTCCATGCACAGCTGCGCCTCGCGGTAGGTCGGGCCGCCCGGGACGCGCGTGCCGACGCCGGGCGCGATCGCGGGATCGAGGAAGTCGACGTCGAAGCTGACATGCAGGTGCGTGTCGCGGTCGATCCCGGCGAGCGCCTGCTCCATCGTCGCCCGCATGCCCATCTCGTCCACGAAGCGCATATCGAACACGTCGAGCCCCTGCTCGTGCAGGAAGCGCCGCTCGCCGGCATCGACGCTGCGGATACCGATCTGGCGCACCCACGAGGGATCGATCGCCGGAGTCTGCGCGCCGATGCGCTTCAGCTCCGAGGGTCCGAAGCCGCACAGCACCGCGAGCGGCATGCCGTGAAGGTTGCCGCTCGGAGACAGCTCACGGGTATTGAAGTCGGCGTGCGCATCGAGCCACAGCACGCGCAGCTTCCTGCCCTGCTCGCGGCAGTGCCGCGCCACGGCGCTGATCGAGCCGATGCCGAGGGAGTGATCGCCGCCGAGAAGGATCGGCAGCCTTCCGGCGCGCAGCTCGGCGTACACGGCCGCGTGCACCAGATCGTTCCAGCGCGCCACCTCGTGCAGATGCCGGTACCCCTGCTGCGCCGGCGCCCAGGGATTGCCGGGCCCGTTGAGATTGCCGAGATCGACGACCTCCAGCTCGCGCTGGCGCAGCGCGTCGGTGAGCCCCGCGACGCGCAGCGCCTCGGGCCCCATCGAGGCGCCGCGATCCGCGGCGCCCACATCCGTGGGCGCGCCGATGAGAGTCGCCGTGCGCACGTCGCTCACGCCGCCATTCCGGAGCGCGCCGCGCGCTTCACCGGCTCTGCCGCCAGCAGCCCGAAGAGGTCCTTCGGATCCTCGAGATCCGGCACCAGGTCGATCTGGCGTCCGCCGCCGCGCTCCTCCTGGTGAATGCGCAGCAGAAAGCGCAGCGCTGAGAAGTCCTCGAGCGCAAAACCGACCGAGTCGAAGATGGTTACCTCATGCTCGCTCGCGCGCCCGGGGGCGCGACCGGAAAGCACCTCGGTGAGCTCGGTCACCGGAAAGGTGGCCGGCAGCTGCTGGATCTCGCCCTCGATGCGCGACTGCGGCTCGAACTCGACCACGACACGCGCATCGGGACGCCGCAGGATGTCCGCATGCAGCTCGGTTTTCCCGGGGCAATCGCCACCCACCGCGTTCAGGTGCATTCCGGGGGCGATCATCGCCGGCGTAAGAATCGTGGCGTTGCGCTTATCCGCGGTCACCGTGGTGACGATGTCGGCGCCGGCCACCGCGGCCGCGGTCGACCCGCACCGCCGAACCTCGAGTCCGGGCAGGCGCAGCTGACTCAGGTTGCGCACCAGCTTATCGGTCGCCCGGGAATCGGTGTCGTAGAGACGCAGCTCGCGGACCCCCAGCAAGTGCTGGAAGGCGATCGCCTGGAACTCGCTCTGCGCGCCGTTGCCGATGAGGGCCATCACCCGGCTGCCGGGGCGTGCCATGTGCTGTGCGGCCAGCGCGGAAGTGGCCGCGGTGCGCAGCGCCGTCGTCAGCGTCAGCTCCGAGAGCAGCAGCGGATAGCCCGTCTCGACGTCCGCGAGCACGCCGAAGGCCGTCACCGTGAGAAGTCCCACCGCGGTGTTCTTCGGATGACCGTTCACGTACTTGAAGGCGTACAGCCGCCCGTCGGAGGCGGGCATGAGCTCGATCACGCCGACCGGCGAGTGACTCGCATGACGAGGCGACTTCTCGAAGTCCTTCCAGCGCAGGAAGTCGCTCTCGACCTCGTGCGCGAGCTCCTCGATGAAGCGCGCCGTGCCCCGGCGGGCCACCAGCTCCTGAACACGCCCGATCCCGATGAAATCCACCATGGCTGCCTCTCCCCGAATCCGCCCCGGGGAGTTCCCGGGACAAGGTGCGTGTGAGCATGGTCGGGCCCGGCTCAACCAAAGAAAAGACAGAAATCTGTACAGAAGTCGCAGTTAGTTAGTCATTTCGTCAGAGTCGAGTAGCGTTTTTGATATCATTAGGAACCGTGGATGACATCGACCGCCAGCTCATCGCCCTCCTGCGCAACGACGCCCGCGCCTCGGTCGCCTCGCTCGCCAAGGCCTTGGGTTGCTCACGAGGGACGGTCCAGAACCGGATGGCACGCCTCAGGGGCAATGGCACGATCGTCGGCTACACGGTGCGCCTCAAGCCCGACGTCGAGGAGCAGCGCATGCGCGCCTTCATGACGGTCGCGGTGGAGGGCAACCAGGTCGATGCGGTGATCCGCGCGCTGCGTGGGGAGCCGGCCGTGGCGGCGCTCTACAGCACCAACGGGCGCTGGGACATCGTCGCGGAGCTGCGCGCCGACAGCCTCGAAGGCTTTGACCGCGTACTGGCGCGCATCCGCCTGATCGAAGGGATCTCGCAGACCGAGACGAGCCTGCTGCTCTCGACCTTCAAATTCTGAAGGCGCCGGCCTGCTCAGCGCAGCAGCGCCAGCCAGTCCCGCTGCGAGTCACCGTAGGCCACGAAGAAGGGGTTCACGAGCTCCTCACGGGTGTTGTACCTGAGCGGCTGTCCGTCGAGCTCGACGACGGCGCCGCCCGCCGCGACCAGTACCGCATGTGCGGCCGCGGTGTCCCACTCGCTGGTGGGCCCGAGGCGGGGATAAACGTCCGCGGCGCCTTCGGCGATCAGGCAGAACTTGAGTGAGCTGCCCATCGCGCGAAGCTCATGCGGCCCGAGGCGCGCGAGAAACCCCTCCAGGGAGTCTCCACGGTGCGAGCGGCTCCCCACGACGCGCACCGGGTCGGCGGCGCGCGTCGCCACGTGCAACGGCTGCGCCGGCTGCGTGCCCACCCGGCGCCAGGCGCCCTCGCCCGGGACGCCACCGTAGGTGGTGTCGCTCACCGGCACATGCACGACGCCGAGCGCCGGTACGTGGCGCTCGACGAGCGCGATGTTCACGGTGAACTCGCCGTTGCGAGAGAGGAATTCGCGCGTGCCGTCGAGCGGGTCCACCAGCCAGTAGCGCGTCCAGCGCGCGCGCTCGGCGTAGGGTGGCCGGGCCGCCTCCTCAGACAGTATCGGGACCTCCGGGGTCAGCGTGGCGAGCGCGCTCGTGATCAGGCGGTGCGCGCGCAGGTCAGCGACGGTGAGCGGGGAATCATCGGCCTTCAAGGTCGGCGCGGGCTCGCCCGCCCGGTAGACCTCGAGGATCTCGCGGCCGGCGGCGCGCGCGATCGCGACCACGCGCTCGGCGAGCGAGCCGCCCGCGGCATCGCTCATGCCGGCCCCATCACTCCCGCGGACTTGAGGCGCGCGACCACGAGATCGGCGGCTTCCTCGGCGCTCACTCGCGTGGTGTCGATATGGATCTCCGCCCGTTCCGGCGCCTCGTACGGGGAGTCGATACCGGTAAAGTTCTTGAGCTCCCCAAGGCGTGCCTTGCGGTACAGGCCCTTGGCATCGCGCGCCTCGGCGACGGCGAGCGGGGTGTCGACGAACACCTCGAAGAACTCGTCCGCCGCGAACAGTGCACGCGCCATGCGCCGCTCGGCGCGGAACGGCGAGATGAAGGACACCAGCACGATGAGGCCCGCATCGACCATCAGCCGCGAGACCTCGGCGACGCGGCGGATGTTCTCGACGCGATCCTGAGCCGTGAACCCTAAGTCCTTGTTGAGGCCGTGGCGCACGTTGTCGCCGTCGAGCAGATAGGTGTGGCGCCCTTGGCTCGTCAGCAGCTTCTCGACGCGGTTGGCGATCGTCGACTTGCCTGCACAGGAGAGCCCGGTGAGCCACAGGACGCACGCTCTCTGGCCCTTCTGCCGGGCCCGCAGCTGCTTGTCGACGTCGAGCGCCTGCCAGTGCACGTTGTGCGAGCGGCGCAGCGCGAAGTGGATGAGTCCCGCGCCGACGGTGCGGTTGCTGATGCGGTCGATGAGGATGAAGCCCCCCAGCACGCGGCTCTCGCTGTACGGCTCGAAGACGATCGGCTGATCGAGCTCGAGCTCGCACACGCCGATGTCGTTGAGCTCGAGCCGCTCGGCGGCCATGTGCTCGAGCGTGTTCACGTTGATCCTGTGCTTGAGCGGCGTCACGGTGGCCGACACGATACGCGTCCCCGACTTCATGAGATACGCGCGCCCCTGCAGCATCGGCTCATCGTCCAGCCACACGATGGTCGCCTCGAACTGACTGGCCACCTGCGGGGCGGCGTCGGCCGCCGCGATCACATCGCCCGGGCCCGCGTCGATCTGCGCGTCCAGGGTGAGGGTCACCGACTGGCCGGCCACGGCGCTCCCGAGCTCGCCGTCGGCCGACACGATGCGTGCCACGCGGCTCTCGCGCCCGGAGGGCAGTACGCGCACCCGATCTCCCGGCCGCACGCTGCCGCGGGCGATCTGGCCGCAGAAGCCGCGCAAGTCCGCGGCCGGTTGATTGACCCATTGCACCGGCAGGCGGAACGGTTGTGCCGCGAGGGGCGCGTCGAGCTCCACGCTCTCGAGGTGCGCGATCAGCGTCGGACCCTCGAACCACGGCATGTTGGCACTGTGCTGCGTGACGTTGTCGCCGTACACCGCCGAGAGCGGGATGGGCGTGATCTCGGTGAGGGCGATGCGCGCGGCAAAAGTGCGGTACTCGGCCACGATCGCCTCGAAGACGGCGCGCTGGTAGCCCACCAGGTCCATCTTGTTCACCGCCAGCACGACCCGCGAGATGCCGAGCAAGCGCGCCAGGTAGCTGTGGCGCCGCGTCTGGGTGAGGACGCCCTGGCGCGCATCGACCACGATGACCGCGAGGTCCGCGTTCGAGGCCCCGGTCACCAGGTTGCGCGTGTACCGCTCGTGTCCGGGTGTGTCGGCGATGATGAACTTGCGCTTCCCGGTCGCGAAGTAGCGGTAGGCCACGTCGATGGTGATGCCGTGCTCGCGCTCGGCCGTGGGCCCGTCGACGAGCAGCGCCAGGTCGAGCTCCGGGCCGCGCGTGCCGAGGCTGCGGGTATCCTCACCGGGCGCGGCGAGCTGGTCGTCGAGGATCACCTTCGACTCGTACAGCAGCCGCCCGATGAGCGTCGACTTGCCGTCGCCGACCGAGCCGCAGGTGATTAAGCGCAGCAGGCTCTTGCGGTCCTGCGCGTCGAGGTGGCTGAGCGTGGCGGGCACGGCGGCAGCGCTCGCCGCGGCGGAGGCGGCGTCGCCCGGCGTCGCTCCCGGCAACGGCACCTCGCGCGTTTTCTCGGTTCGGCTCATCAGACTGATAAGTATTGCCCAGGCCTGCCTGGCGCGATAGCGGCGGCTCGAGCGCTCACCGTCCTGGCGAACTAAACGCCCACCCACATGTCAGATTTCAGGTATTTTGCGACCGTGACCACACACTCGCGCGTGAACGGAATCCGCCAGGCGCTCATCACGGACTCTCTGCGGGGCCTGCGACTCGCGCTGACCTCGTGGGTTGCCGTTGCGCTCACTTGCGCGGCGCAGGCCGAGCCCGTCCCGGCGCCGGCGGCGGCGCAGGCATCGCCCGCGCCGGCAGCAACGCCTGCGGGAGCCGGCGGCGCGGCGCCCCCGGGCGAGGAGCTCTCCGAGGTCGTCGTGCAGGCGCCCGAGCCGCGCTTCGTGGCCAAGACGACCCGCGACCGGATCGGCCGCATCTGGGCTCCGGTGATGATCGACGGCAAGGGACCCTTCCGCCTCGTGCTCGACACGGGCGCCAACCATTCGGCGGTCATTCCCGCCACCGCCGCGGCGCTCGGCTCTCCCGGCACAACCAATGCCATCGTGGTGACCGGATTCACGGGCTCGGCGGTCGTGCCGACCATCTCCGTCTCGCGCATGGAGGTGGGCGATCTGCTGTTCGGCCCCACCACGCTGCCCGTCGTGCCGGATGTGTTCGGCGGCGCGCAGGGTGTGCTCGGCCACGAGGGACTGGCCGGCAAGCGTATCTACGCCGACTTCAGCCACGACCAGCTGGAGATCTCGACCTCCCACGGCGACCCCGCGCACGTCGGCTTCAGCGTCGTGCAGCTGCGGGTGGTGGAGGGCGGACTGCTGATCGCGGATGCGAAGGTCGGCGGCGTCCGCTGCAAGGCCATCATCGACACGGGCGCTCAGGGGACCGTCGGCAATCTGCCGCTGCGCGAGGCGCTGATGCGCCATCCGCCGCGCGATGCCAAGCACGCACAGATCGTGGGCGTGACGCTCGACGTGCAGACCGGCGACAACCTGCCGGCGCCGCAGATAGAGATGGGGGGCCTCACCATCAACGGGGTGCACATCACCTTCGGCGACATGTATCTGTTCGAGCACTGGCACATGACGGATCGGCCGGTGCTGCTGCTCGGCATGGATCTGCTCGGATCCTTCGACGTGCTCATCATCGACTACCGCATGCACGAGATGCAGATCCGGCTCACGCGCGCTTCCCTGTGACAGCCCCCGCGCGCTAGGAGGTACCCCGGCCGCGGGGTCCCATGCGCAGGAAGCGCCGGCGCTCGTTCCACTGATGGCGCGCGTGCAGCCGATCGGCCGGGCTATCCGCCTCCGCGGGCAGGGTCTTCAGGGCGCGCAAGGCGCCCGCGTGCGCCATGGCGATCGCCGGATCGGTCTGCAGCAGGGCGCGGTAGTGCTCGAGGAATTGCTGCTCGGCGGGGCCCCCGCCGCCGCTCAGCAGCTCGCGCGCATGCGCGCCGATCGCGGCGGCCTCGCTCTCCGGCAGGTCGCGCGCCACCGCGAGCGCGTGATCGACGTCGGCGATCAGGCCGTAGAGCGGCTGCAGCCAGGCCCAGGCCGGATCGGTGGTGATGCGCTGCAGCCGCTCGAGCGGCGAGGCAAAGGGCGCGAAGCGCCGCTCGGCCTCGAGCAGCGCGCCGAGCACCGTCTGCAGCGCGGCGCTGGCATCGCCGAGTCCCTGGAGCCACGGGCGGTTGGCGCTCATATCGTCTCCTTCAGCATGCCCGGTTCCCACCGGGCGAGCTCGCCGATGTGCTGCACGGTCAGGTCCGCGGCCGGATAGGCCGCGAGCTCGCGCTCATCGTGCGCATAGTGTCCCTGGCGCGCGAAGACCGTCGTCAGCTTGACCCCCCAGGCGCGCTTCATGGCGGTGAGTATGCGCAACTTGTCGTCCACCATCACGTAGTGTCCGGCCGGATAGCGCCGCTCGACCGCGTCGAGCATCTGCTCCTTGTGCAGGTAGATGAGCACGCGGCCCTCCACCGCTGCCCACAGCCCGGAGCGGCGCACCTTGCGCGGCTGAAACACGACGTCGCCGTCGGAGAGAAGCACGGTCTCCCCGAGGCGGGCACAGTGCGCGATGGCCGCCAGCGCGCCGGCATAGAGGCGCCGCGCGAACGGGTAGTCCACCAGAAACGAGGAGACCTGCAACAGCTGCGGATCGTCCAGGTTCTCGAGGCGATAGCGCTGCAGCGCGCCGAGGTAGTCGGCGTAGCCGAGCTCGACCCGCAGCTGCTCGAACAGCGTCCAGTAGCGGTCGCGGCAGGCGCGGCCGAACTCACGCTCGAGGTACTCGCTGAGATCGCCCTGCACGGCGTCGTTGTCGAGCAGCGTGTTGTCCACGTCGAACAGGAAGACAGTTCGCGAATCTGCCACTTGTTTCACGTTCCCCCGGCCGCACCCGGGGCAGTGTATCGTGGCGAGGCGGGGAACGGCCGGGGTCCGGGGCTGGTCAACCGCCTGCTCCCTGGCACGTTTCCGGCGTTTACGGCGCTTCTTGCATGGAGGTATCAGAGATGAGATCCGAGTCGTTTGCGGACATTGCAGCGCAGGGCCGCGCGCTGTTACGCGCCGCCGCCGCCGCAGTGCTGCTCGCCCTGGCGGGCTGCAGCTCCGGGTACAGCTCCGGCTGCGGTTATGGCTGCGGGTTTACTCCCGTGAACGTCCCCAATTCCGTCGCCGTCGCCGACGTGAACGGCGACGGGGTGCCGGACCTCCTGGTCGCCACGACGCTGGACCAGGGGGCGGTGAGCAATCCCGGGTTCGCCAATGTCATTCTCGGCAACAAAGGCTCACCCGGCACCTTCGTCACCGGCGTGCAGTACCCCATCACCGGGTTCAACCCCTCGGGCATCGTCGCCACGGATCTCACGAGCTCCGGGCACATCGACCTGGTCGTCGCCAACTTCTCGGGGAGCATCTCGGTCTTCATGCACGGCTCGACTGCCGGGACCTTCCAGCCGGCGGTGAACATCGCGACCGGTGGCCAGCCCAACCAGGTCGTGGCCGGAGATCTCACCGGCAGCGGCATGAGCCTGGATCTCGCGCTGGCGGACAACAGTCCCTCGGGCAACGCCATCGTGCTCGTGCACGACCCGGCCAATCCGGGCCAGTTCCTGGCGCCACTCATGCTGCCGACCAAGGGATTCACGCCGTCCGTGGCCATCGGCAGCCTCGGCAACGGCAAGGTGGCGGTCGTCGCCGCAAGCTACGATGTCAACGGCAACAACGGCACCGTATATGTCTTCGTCGAGAGCGCGACGAATCCGGTCGCGTTCTCGGCGCCGGTGATCTTCCCCGCGGGGGCGCAGCCGCAAGCCGTGAGGATCGCCGACGTCAACGGCGATGGCCTGCCCGACCTCATCGTCGCGAATTTTGGACCCGGCAGTGACGGCAGCGGCGTGGCCGGCGTCTCCGTGCTCGTGCAGGATTCGACCAATCCCGGCAGTTTCCTCGCGCCCGTGACTTACGCGACGCCCGCCGGCGCGATCGACGTCGCGGTCGGCGATCTGAACGGCGACGGCAGGCCGGACCTCGTGGTTGCGAGTCTGGATCCTGACTTCACGGGCGGCGTGTCGGTACTGCTGCAGAACGCGGCTCCGGCGGCGGCCGGCACCTTCACTGCCGCAACTGTCTATCCGGGATTCGGCCAGCCGCTCAGCGTGGCGATTGCCGATCTGAACGGTGACGGCCACCCGGACATCGCCGTCGCGGACGGCACGAGCGCCACCGTCATGCTGCAGAACGCCGCCACGCCGGGAACCTTTGCCAATCCCGTGCAGGTGGGGAACTGATTTGGTAGGCAAACAAGAACGCGCCCGGCGATGAGCCGGGCGCGCTTGCTGTTCCCTCGGTTCTGCTTCTCTCTGCGATCAGCGGGCTGAGTACCCGCGCGCATCCAGACAGGAAGTCATGGCGCGCCGGTAGTCGTCACTGTTGCCGGACTGCTGCCCGCCTCGCGTCGGGTCGAATCCCGTCTGACCGACTGCCCAGCTGTGGCATTCGTAGCGGTCGTTCGCCATCTGCTGGTCCGTCTGTCCGTTGCGCGGATAGATATAGAGGTCCGCCGCGCCCGAGGGAGCTGCGTAGGCAGCGCCGCCCTGATCACCGCCGCCCTCTTCGCCCTCAGGCGGCGGCTGCGTCACCACGTAGCCGTTGTCCGCCGGGCTCCAGGTGTAATAGAGGTTGTTGTAGTAATAGTAGGGCACTCCCGCCCACCAGTAGGTCGCGTAGCCCCAGGGCAGCCACGGCAGGTACCAGGCATAGCCGGGGTAGTACCAGCAGCGCGGCCAGTAAGCGCCGTGCCAGTAGCCGCCGGCCCAAGCGTGGCCCGGGTAGTAGCCGTGGCCGGGGTAGTAGCCATGACCCGCATACGCGTGGTTGCCGGCGATAGCCGCGCCGTGCACCGCACTGAGATGGCCGGCGGTATAGCCGGCGCCATAGTGGGCCGCCGCGTAGCCTCGCGCGCCGGAGTAGTAGTGCCCACCCGCGGAGTAGCTGCCGACCAACGGGCCGTGCGTCCCATAGTGACCGCCACCATAGTAGCCGCCGAAATGCCCGCCACCGCCTGCGTAGTGGCCACCGCCACCCGGAGCGCCACCGAAATGCGCCCCGCCACCGCCGCCGCCACCCATGTGGCCTCCGCCGCCACCGCCGCCACCACCCATGTGGCCGCCGCCACCCCCACCGCCTCCGCCACCGCCACCGCCGTGTTGTGCGTAACTCAATGCCGGCGCTCCGGCCACCGCGACGCCCACGAGCAGCGCCCCCAGGACACGGATGAGTGGTCGTACGGTAAATGTGTTCACAGCTCTCACCTCGGTTCGAATGCGGCTGCGACGATGCATATTGTCCGACTCGCTTGGGGCTGCGACGGTCCGTAGTTTCCGCAGTCTCCGCAGCCCTCTCTCCTCGCTGAATTAGACTCCCGCTACACGGGGCCGTTCAAGCCGACGTCCATTAAAACGCGGTCACCTTCCCGTGCGTTGACCGTTTGTCAGAATGGGTGCGCGGCACCCTGTTCCCAGGGCCTTCAGCGCTTCTTAAGGCGCCGTTCAGCTTCCTCAAAAGGCGAGGTTGATCGCCGCCGCCGGGGTGATGGAGGAGCTGATGTTGCGGCCGGCAATGAAGATGCGCGCTCCGACGATGACGCCAGCGCGGCGGCTCCAGCTGTACTCCACGGCAGGCGCCACCGCGAGGTACTCGCTCGAGCCCGAGTGCGTGTCGACGGGCGGTGCGATGCCCGCCACCGGTGGTCCGTTCCCGGTAAGACGCGTGCTCGAGTTGTGCACCCATACGAGGTCCGTCGCGATCACCCAGTTGCGCGTCACGCTGTACTCGGCGGCTGCGTCGGCCGTGAAGGCATCACCCGGATAGACGCGGCCGCGAAATCCGGCCGCGGTGCCATAGACGCTCTGGTCCGCGACGCCCGCCGAGCTCGACACCGCGTAGGTCAGATCGAGCCGCGCCCGCAGGATGCGCCCGTTCGGCAGCCACAGGTATTGCTGGGAATACCACGACAGCGCGGTGGTATAGGCGCCGGCGCCGGAGCCGTCGCTCGGCTCGGCCAGGCGGTCGTAGCGCCCGGTGGGCAGGGTCTCCCCGAGCACCACCGCGGTGGCGGGAATCCAGCTGCCCTCGTGAAAGCTCGTGAGCCCGTACTGCAGCTGTACGCCGAGGTCACCGAGCCCCACCGAGGAGCTGTTGGGTTGGCCGGCCGGCTCGTTGTAGCCGAATCGTGGCAGCACGCCCACCGCGAGGCGGTCGGTGAGCCCATAGATGATGTAGGTCAGCGATCCCAGGTCGTGCTCGCGCGGCCCGGGCTGCCGGGTGCCGTTCGTGTCGAAGTGCCCGTTGGTGATCACGTCGAAAACGTAGGGCTCCACCAGCCAGTGGCCTGCCGGAAAGGTCGAGGCGTTGGGCGCAAGCAGCGGTCCGGTCCACCACGCGTCCGCCAGCGCCTGACGCGGCGGCTGGACCGAGGCGTCGTCGGAGGCCGCCGCGCCGCCCGCGAGCAGCACCAGGCCGCAGAGCACCCATCCTCTTCGCATCGTGAATCGCGTCACACTGTACCCGTCGTTAACTTTCCGTAACAAACGTCAGCGCTGCCGAACCTGCGACGTTGTTAACGCCCAGCAAGCCGGGCGTTCCGGCTGAATACGACCCTTCAACATCTTGCTCAGGAGGATATGTCCATGACCCAGTCCATTCGTGGTGTTCTGCTCACCGCCATCGTTACGGTGACCCTCGGCGCGCTCGCGACTCCGGCCCTGGCCGACGAGACCCAGTGGCAGAAGGACCATCCGCGTCGCACCGAAGTCAACAAGCGCCTCGCCAACCAGAACAAGCGCATCCACAACGAGGTCAAGGAAGGCGAGATCACCAAGGCGCAGGCGAAGCAGCTGCACAGCGAGGATCACGCGATCCGCCAGGAAGAGCGCACCATGGCGAGCACCAACGGCGGCCACATCACCAAGGCCGAGCAGAAGTCGCTCAACCAGCAGGAAAACCAGGTCAGCCAGCAGATCGGGAAGTAAGCGGCAATCTCGGGCGTCACCGGACGGAGCGTATGAAGCGCGCTCCGCTCCGGCGACCCGATACTTGCTGACGGCGATCCGCTGCCCACGGCCGCGGCCTCAGGCCCTGAGGGAGAAGGGCGTGAAGTTGGTGTGGAGGTCGTAGTAGTCCTCCTGCTCGGCGCGCTTGAGGAAGGCGACGATCCGGTAGGTTGCCGGGGTCGCGACCACCTCCCACAGCGACTTCAGCACGTACTGATCCAGCGCGACTGACATCAGATCGCTCACCGCCCAGAGCCCGCCGAACGCGAGTCCGTAGAACAGCGCGGTATCGACGAGCTCACCGCATACCGTCGAGCCGATGAGGCGCGTCCACAGCCAGCGGCCACGCGTCCAGATCTTCATCTTCGCCAGCACGTAGCTGTTGACGAAGGAGCCGCACCAGAAGGCGAAGATCGAGGCGCAGATGATGCGCGGAGTGTTGCCGAACATCGTCTCGACCGCGCCCTGCCGGCTGCGCCAGAAATCCGCGGGCGGCAGGTGCACGATCACCGCCGACATGAGCGCCGCGAAGGCGAGCGCGGCAAAGCCGCTCCACACCGCACGCCGGTCGCGGGCATAGCCGTAGACCTCGGTGAGAATATCCCCGAACAGATACGAGATCGGGAAGAACAGCACCCCTGCCATGAAGGTGCGGGACCCGAGCCACGGCAGCGTCACCACCGACACCTTGGCGGCGCCGATCAGATTGGCACACAGCAGTACGCAGACGTACGCGCCGAGAATGAGGTCGTAATAGCGATAGGCCTTCACCCGCGCGCCGCCTCAGCCTTGCGCCGGCGCGCTCGTACGCGGCAGCACCGTGCCGGCGAGCTCGCCGAAGCCGATGCGCCTGAACGGCGGCCGCTCGCACCAGGCGCGAAAGATCACGCGGTCGCCGTCCTCGAGGAAAGTCCGCTGCTCGCCGTCTGCGAGCGTGATCGGGCGCCGGCCGCCGCTGCTGAGCTCGAGCAGCGAGCCCGCCTGGTCGGGCGCGGGCCCCGACTGCGTGCCGCTGCCGATCAGGTCGCCCGGCTCGAGATTGCAGCCGTTGACGGTGTGATGGGTCACCATCTGTGCGACCGTCCACCACGAGTCGCGGAAGTTCGCGTGCGACAGGCGTTGCGCTGCGCGCCCTGCGGCGCGCATGCGTGCCGTGTCGAGCCACACTTCGAGCTCGAGGTCGAAGCCGCCCGCGCGGCGCAGCTCGGGCCCGTCGAGGTAGGCAAGCGGCGCCGGCTCGCCCGGCGGGCGCGTCCACGGCGTTCGAAACGGCGCGAGCGCCTCGAGCGTCACCACCCAGGGGGATACCGTGGTGGCGAAGTTCTTGGCGAGAAACGGGCCGAGCGGCTGGTACTCCCACGCCTGGATATCGCGCGCCGACCAGTCGTTGAGCAGGCACAGGCCGAAAACATGCTGCTCGGCCTCGGCGAGCGGCACGCTCGTGCCGAGCTCGTTGCCGCGGCCGATGAAGATCCCGACCTCGAGCTCGTAGTCGAGCCGGCGCGTGGCGGCGAGCTCCGGCCGCTCCGCGCCCGGGGGAAGCAGCTGGCCAGCCGGCCGCGTGAGGTCAAAGCCCGAGACACGCAGCGAGGAGGCGCGCCCGTGGTAGGCGATCGGCACCCACTTGTAGTTCGGCAGCAGCGGATTGTCAGGACGAAACAGCCTTCCGACCGCCGTGGCGTGGTGAATCGAGGCATAGAAATCGGTGTAGTCACCGACCCGGGCGGCGAGGCCGTACTCCGCCGCGCTCTGCGGCACCAGCAGGCCCCGCAGCCGCTCCGCGAGCGGACTGCCGGCGCGCAGCGCCCCGGAAAGCGCCCCGCGCAGCGCCGCTGACGCGGCGGCACCCGCGCCCATGAGCGCGTTCAGCGCCGGCTGCGCAGCGCAGCTGAGCGCCTGCGCCGCGAGCCCCTCAAAGGGCCGTGCGGCATCGAGTGCAGCGAGGTCGAGGATCTCGGCGCCGATCGCGACGCCGCCGCGGAAGGGCTCGCCGCTCCCGGCGCGGCGGAAGGCCGCAAACGGCAGGTTCTGCAGGGGAAAGTCGCTCCCCACGCCATTGGCGGAGGCCACCCAGCTCGTGAGCTGCGGATCGTGAGTGGCGTCGACTGCGGCCATGCGGGCCTAGTGTGCCAGGTAAGTCAGCCGCGGCGCCGCCTGCCGGTCGCGGCGGCGGCTCCGCCGGTCGCGCGGGCGCGCCGGCGCGGGCGCACCTGCGCGGCATCGGGCGAGAAATTCCGGGGCAGCTCCCGCCAGACGCGCGGGTAGTCACCCTGCAGCTGCGGCGCGTCGAGCGCAAAGCGCGTCGGGCGGATCACGGCGCGCGTCTCGAACATGAAGGCCATGGTGTTAGCGATGTGCACCGGGCGCGAGGTGTCGGCGCGGGTCGCCTTCTCCCAGGTCGCCGTATCCGGCCCGTGTCCGCTCATGCAGTTGTGGAGCGAGGCGCCCCCGGGCGTGAAGCCCTCCGCCTTGGCGTCGTAGGTGCCGGTGATCAGACCCATGAACTCGCTCGCCACGTTGCGGTGGAACCAGGGTGGCCGGAAGGTGTCCCGCGACACCAGCCAGCGGGGTGGGAAGATCACGAAGTCGACCGCATCGACGCCGGGCGTATCACTCAGGGACTGCAGCACCAGGAAGATCGACGGGTCGGGATGGTCGTAGCTCACCGAGCCGATGGTGTTGAAGCGGCGCAGATCGTATTTGTAGGGGGCATGGTTGCCGTGCCAGGCCACCACGTCGAGGGGCGAGTGATCGATGCGTGCCGTCCACAGCTGCCCGGCGAACTTCTCGACCAGCTCGAACTCGCCCCCGCGATCCTCGTACCAGGCGACCGGTGTCTCAAAGTCGCGCGGGTTGGCGAGCCCGTTCGAGCCGATGGGACCTAAGTCCGGCAGGCGGAACGGCGCGCCGAAGTTCTCGCACACGTAGCCGCGCGCCTCGCGCGTGAGGAGCTCGACGCAGAAGCGCAGACCGCGCGGGATGACGACGATCTCCTGCGGCTCCGCCTCGATCAGCCCGAGCTCGGTCTTGAGAAGCAGCGTCCCGAGCTGCGGCACGATCAGCAGCTCCCCGTCCGCATCGCAGAAGAAGCGCTCGCGCATCGAGCGGTTGGCGACGTACCAGTGAATGGCGCAGCCGCTCAGCTCCTCGGGCGAGCCGGTCCCCGCGACGGTGACGAGACCGGCCAGAAAATCGGTCGCCGCGCGCGGCACCGGCAGCGGATGCCAGCGCAGCTGGTTGGGCGAAGGCGCCTCCTCGAACCGGCTGACGAGCTTGCCGGAGTCGAGCGGCACGAAGCGCTCGTGCACGGCCGCAGGTCGGATGCGATAGAGCCAGCTGCGTCGGTTGGCGTGCCGCGGCGCCGTGAAGGCGGTTCCGGAGAACTGCTCGGCGTACAGTCCGTAGGCGCAGCGCTGCGGCGAATTGCGCCCCTGCGGCAGGGCACCCGGCAGCGACTCGCTCGCGAAGTGGTTGCCGAATCCGGACTGATAGCGCAGCGGCGCCGCCTCGTCCGGCGCCTGGGCCCCACCTTTCCGACCGCCGCCCGCAGCGCCGCCCGCCGCCTTGCTCTGCCTTGCCATCAGACCCCTCGCTGCAAGGCGCACATGCCGCGCGCCGCTTGCTATTCTGCACCGGTCGACCTGCTAACATGAAACGCGTGGTGAGACTGCGGGTATTGACCCTGACCGCCGCGCTGGCGTGCGCAGCAGGGGCGTTGGCCGAGACGCCGGCGGGCGCTCACTTCGCGCCGGTGGCGCACTCTTCCCTCGTTACCGTCGAGGGCGCGGTGGCGGCGGATGCGCTGATGCTGCGCCTGCGGCGTACGGCCGATCAGCAGCCCGTGGCGGGCGCGGAGCTCGCCGTTACGCTGGATGGCCGCAACCTCCCGGTGACCGCGCGCCCCGAGGGCACCTGGGAAGTGGCGCTCCAGGGCATTCCCCCAAGCGCCGCCGGCAGGCTGGCTATCGTCGTGGCCCACGACGGGGTGCGCGAGGTGCTCGACGGACAGCTTCCGGGCGCTGCGACCACACCAGCGGCTCCCGCGTCAGGGGGTCTCGCGAGCACGCTGATCCACAAGCAGATGGCCTGGTGGATTCTCAACGTCGTCATCGTGCTCATCGGGGTCATCGCCGTCTCGCGCCGCGCGTCCGGAGGCGGTGGCTAGT
>DASPRP010000001.1:0-22569 GCA_035624385.1 Steroidobacteraceae bacterium
GGGACGTGCCGCCCGACGCGGTCGACGCGCGCGGCGGGCGCTGGCGGCCGGGGCCCGGCGAGGCGCTGTTCCTGTCGCTCGCGCACCGGCTCGGATCGCTGCCGCTCGTGGCCGAAGACCTGGGCGAGACCGGCGAGGACGTGGCCGAGGTGCGCGACGAGCTGGGGCTCGCGGGCATGTGCGTGCCCCAGTTCGCGTTCGACGGCGACCATCACAACCCGTTCCTGCCGCGGAACCACGTCGCGAACCGCGTGGCGTACACCGGCACGCACGACAACGACACGACGCTCGGCTGGTACTCGCACCTCGACGCCGACAGCGCCGCCCGCGTCGACCTGTACCTCGGCGCTACGGCGAGCGGCATGCCGGAGGCGCTGATCCGCGCAGCTCTCGGCTCGGTGGCGCGGCTCGCGATCGTCCCGGTGCAGGACCTGCTGGCCTTGAGCTCCGAGGCGCGCCTCAACACGCCCGGCACGACGAGCGGCAACTGGACCTGGACGCTGTCGCCCGGCTCGCTCAGCGCGAGTCTCGCGCGGCGCTACGCCGGGCTCAACGCGGTCTACGGACGCGCCTGAGGCGGTCCGGTGCGCTCGGTGGCTTTGCTAACATGGCTCGCATGAGATCGGCCGTCGCCGCCCTCACCGCCGCGGCACTGCTCGCAGGCTGCGCGCTCGCGCCGAAGTTCACGACCCCCGAGCTCACCGTCGTCGGGCTGCAGCTCGAGGGCGGTGATCTCCTCGTACAGCGCCTCAAGGTGCGCGTACACGTCCAGAACCCCAACGACCGCAGGCTGCCCGTCAAAGGCCTCGAATACACGCTGGAAGTCGACGGACAGCCGTTTGCGACCGGCGAGTCGGCGGCGAGCTTCGTCGTACCGGCGCTCGGCGAGGCGGAGTTCGACATGAACGTCACGACCCACCTGGCCGGCACGCTCATGCGGCTGCTGGCACGCCCGGCGGGCGAGCCCGGACAGAGCGTCCCCTATCGACTCTCCGGCAAGATCTCGCTGTCGGAGGGCTGGCTGCAGTCGATGCCGTTCGAGCAGCGCGGCAGCTTCAAGCTGCAGTGAGCGCGGGGCGCAGCCTCAGGCTGGGATCAGGCGCCGGTAGACGTCCAGGTACAGGGAAGTGGCGCGCTGCCAGGAGAAGTCCTGGCTCATGCCGTTGCGCATCATGCGCGACCAGTGCGCCGGCTGCCCGTACAGGTCGAGCGCGAAGCCGAGCGCCCACTCGAGCGCCGGCGCGTCGAAATCGTTGAACACCACACCGGTGCCGCGGCCGCTCGCTGCGTCGTAGTGCTCGACCGAATCGGCGAGTCCGCCGGTGCGGCGCACGACGGGCACCGTACCGTAGCGCAGGCTGTACATCTGGTTGAGTCCGGAGGGCTCGTAGCGCGAGGGCATGAGGAACAGATCGCTCGCCGCCTCGATCCAGTGCGAGAGCTCCTCGTCGTAGCCGCTCTCGAACACCACCCGACCCGGGAAGGAGCGCGCCAGGCCGGCGAAGAACCGCTCGTACTTCGCCTCCCCGCTGCCGAGCGCGGCGAGGGCCAGCGGGCGTGCCGCGAGCACCTTCGGCAGGGCGTCGAACATGAGCTCGATGCCCTTCTGCGCTGCGAGGCGGCTGACGATGCCCGCGAGCGGCACCTCGGGCGCGGTGCCGAACCGCGTGCGGGCGAGGAACTGCCGCTTGAGCTCGGCCTTCCGCGCGAGGTGCTCCGGGTCGTAGTGCAGCGGCAGGAAACGGTCGCGCCGCGGGTCCCACTCATCGTAATCGACGCCGTTCAGGATGCCGGTGAGTGCGCCGGCGCGCGCACGCAGGCTGTCCTCGAGCCCCATCCCGTACTGATCGGTGCAGATCTCGCGGGCGTGCGTCGGGCTCACGGTGGTGATGGCATCGGCGTAGAGGATCCCATGGCGCAGCGCATTGATGCGCCCGGCGGCGAGATCGTCCGCTTGGAGCAGCCGCTCATCGCCCGCCGGGAGATCCAGGTCGGCGATGTCGGCGGCCGGGAAGATACCCTGATAGCCGATGTTGTGGATCGTGAGCACGGTGCGCGCCTGTGCGAACTGCGCCGTACGGCCGTACTCGGTGCCGAGGAACAGCGGTCCGAAGGCCGTGTGCCAGTCGTTGCAGTGAAGGATCTGCACCGTCCACTTCAGAAGCACGCAGCTCACGAACACTGCGCGCGTGAAGGCGATGAAGCGCACGTGCTCGTCGGGATCCGTGGTGTAGAGGCTCGCGCGCGCGTACAGCTCCGGGCAGTCGATGAGAAAGACGCGGGCGGCGCCGGCACCCGGCAGCGGGGCTTCGAAGACCGAGAACGCCAGGGCACGCGCACCCACGGCGAGCGGCACCTGCTGCAGCTGCGCCACGGGACGCAATGCGAGCCCCGCGCGCGGGATGCTCGAGTACAGCGGCGTGAAGATCCGTGCGTCGTGCCCCGCGGCGTGCAGGTGCTTGGCGAGCGCGTGGGCGACCTCGCCGAGGCCGCCGGTCTTCGACAGCGGCGCCACCTCAGAAGAGAGCAGGCAGACGGCGAGTTTTCCGGGCGCGGCGCTCATTTATTTTGCGGAATCAACGTCAGTTAAGATGTGCGCATGCGGCGCTTCCTGATCGGGCTCACACTGCTGTTGCTGTTCGCCGTCTCGATCGGCGTCGGGGTGACGGTTGCCCGCTGGCCCCACTGCCGGCACGTCTGCCCGTGGATTTGCGCCGGGTGAGGCAGTGTAACCGAAGGCTCGAGCGCCTCCGGGGGCGCCGCAAGAATCGGGTCGCGGGGCGCGCGGGCCCGCCTATCATTACCCTCCATGAGCACCGTCCGCGAAGCCTTTGTCGATAGCCGGGATTTCCGCCGCATCGCCCGCGCGATCACCTTCATCGCCGCGCATTTTCGCGAGCAGCCGCGGCTTGCGGTCATCGCCGCCTCGGCCGGACTCTCCGAGTTCCATTTCAACCGTCTGTTCCGTCGCTGGGCCGGCGTGACTCCCCGCCAGTACCTGGCGTTCCTCACCGCACGGGCCGCGCGCGCCGCACTCGCCCGCGACAGCTCGGTGCTGGAGGCGGCCTACGCGGCGGGCCTCTCGGGACCCGGCCGGCTGCATGATCTGCTGGTGACGCTCGATGCCGTGACTCCCGGCGAGCTCAAGGCACAGGGGGCCGGCCTCGAGATCCGCTATGGCTTCACCGACACGCCGTTCGGCACCGCCCTGATTGCGAGCACGGCGCGCGGCGTCTGCCACCTCAGCTTCGAGGACCGCCGCGCTGAGCACGCGGCGACGACGGAGCTCGCGGCCCGATGGGAGCGGGCTCGCCTCGCGCGCAGCGACGCGGGCGCCGCGCGGATGGCGCTCGAGATCTTCGGCGCCGACGCTGCAAACGTGGGCGCGCCCATCCGCCTCGCCGTCAGGGGAACCAATTTCCAGCTCAAGGTCTGGCAGGCGTTGCTGGCGGTCGGCGCGCGGGGGGCGACCACCTACGGCGAGGTGGCACGGGCCGCCGGGGTCCCGGGCGCAGAGCGGGCGGTGGGAAACGCCGTCGGGGCCAACCCGGTGGCCTGGCTCATCCCCTGCCACAACGTGCTGCGCACGGACGGTTCCTTAGGCGGCTATCGCTGGGGCGAGGAGCGCAAGCGCGCGATGCTCGCCTGGAGCTCACGCGACATAATCCTCGAGGCGCCGAAGAGCCCTCGGAGGCTCTCCGGCGACCGCAGCCTATCTGCATAAGTAGTTGTTTTAACTAAAAAAACATACAAAATGGCGGGGCGGAGATCGGGGGGAAGTGGTAGACTAGCCACGTATCCCGGTGCCACCGAAGCTCTCTGAACCGCGTGCCTGAAGCCCCATGGGGCTTTGAGTGCGCCGACGAAAGATCATGTCCGCCTCGCCCTACAAGCAACTCGAGCAGGAGTTCAAGCGCCTGCACGCCTTCCGTGGCGCGCTGTCGCTGCTGCGCTGGGACGCGGCGGTGATGATGCCCCGCGGCAGCGCTGACGTTCGCGGTGAGCAGCTGGCGGCCCTCGAGACGGAGTACCACGCGCTGCTCACCGCACCGCGCATCACGCGACTCCTCGACCGGGCGCAGGCCAATACGCAGGGACTGGCGGACTGGCAGGTGGCGAATCTTCGGGAGATGCGCCGCCAGCGCGACCACGCGATCGCGACCCCCGTCACCCTGGTGGCGCGCCTGACCAAAGCAGCCTCGCGCGCCGAGTCCCGCTGGCTCGAGGCGCGCGCCCAGGGCAAGTTCGAATCCTTCGCAACCCACCTCGAGGAGGTGGTGCACCTGGTGCGCGACAAGGCCGCGCTCCTCGGACAGGCGCTGAACCTCGCTCCTTACGACGCTCTGGTCGACGAGTTCAGCCCCGGGATCACCACCGCGGACATCGACGCGATGTTCAAGGCGCTTTCCCGCCGGCTTCCCTCGCTCATCCGCGAGGCGATCGCGGTCCAGGAGAGCCGTCCGCTGCTGCCGCTCACGGGCAAGTTCCCGGCCGGCAAGCAGCGCGCGCTGACTGTCGAGGTGATGAGGGCAGTGGGCTTCCCCTTCGAGCGCGGGCGGCTCGATGAGAGCGAGCAGCCCTTCACCGAGGGCGTTCCCGGCGACATCCGCGTGACGACGCGCTTCGTGCCCGAGGACGTCTTCTCGGGCCTGCTCGGGGCGCTGCACGAGACCGGGCACGCGATGTACGACCTGGGGCTTCCCCAGGACTGGCGCGACCAGCCGGTCGGGCGCGACCGCGGCATGGCGCTCGAGGAGAGCCAGTCGCTGCTCATCGAGATGATGGTTTGCCGCAGCCGCCCCTTCGTGCGCTACGTGCAGCCGCTGCTCGCGAAGCATTTCTCGGCCAGTGGCCCCGAGTGGGACGTCGAGAACCTCTACGGCCATCTCACCCGCGTGCAGCGCGGAGCCATCCGCGTGGATGCCGACGAGCTCACCTATCCGCTGCACATCATGCTGCGCTACGAGCTCGAGAAGCAGCTGCTCTCGGGCGAGCTCGCGGTGCGCGACCTGGCCGAAGCCTGGAATGCCGGCATGGAGAGCCGCCTCTCGATCCGCCCGGCGAACGACCTGGAGGGCTGCCTGCAGGACATTCACTGGGCGGTGGGCTCTTTCGGGTACTTCCCGTCCTACGCGCTCGGAGCCGTCATCGCCGCGCAGCTCTACGAGAGCGTGCGGGCGGAGGTCCCGGCGCTCGATGAGCAGCTCGCGCGCGGCGAGTTCTCCGGGCTGTTCGGCTGGCTGCGCACCCAGGTGCACGGTCTCGGCGCCAAGGTGCCGGTGCAGGAGCTCCTGAAGAGCGCCACCGGCAAGCCGTTTTCGGCCACTTCCTTCATCCGCTACGTCGAGGCAAAGTACCTGGAAAGCGCCACGAGCGTCGCGGCGGCCTGAAGCCGCGCGCCGCCCACGGGCGCGACCCGCTCAGGAAACCGCGAACGCCTCAGATCTTCGACGTGAAGCGCGCCGACGCAAAGCCCTCCCGGACTCTCGAACGCCTCACCAGCCGCCTGCGCGGCTCGGTAGGCAAGGCGATCGCCGACTTTCGCATGATCGCCCCGGGCGACCGCGTCATGGTGTGCCTCTCGGGCGGGAAGGACTCCTACACGCTGCTCGACCTGCTGCTGTCGCTGAAGCGCAGCGCCCCGGTGTCCTTCGAGCTGCTCGCCGTCAACCTCGACCAGAAGCAGCCCGGCTTTCCCTCCGAGGTGCTGCCGCGCTATCTCGAGAGCGTCGGCGTTCCGTACCGGATCATCGAGCAGGACACCTATAGCGTCGTCAAGCGCGTGGTGCCCGAGGGCCGGACGCTGTGCGGGCTGTGCTCGCGGCTGCGGCGCGGGGCGCTGTACCGCTTCGCCTCCGAGCACGGCATCAGCAAGATCGCGCTCGGTCACCATCGCGACGACATCGTCGAGACGCTGTTTCTCAATCTGTTCTTCGGCGGGCGCCTGAAGGCGATGGCGCCCAAGCTCCTGTCCGACGACGGGCGCCACGTCGTCATCCGCCCGCTTGCCTACGTCGCCGAGCGTGACATCGCCCGCTACGCGCGCGGCCGCGCCTTCCCCCTCATTCCCTGCCAGCTGTGCGGCTCGCAGGAGAATCTGCAGCGCATCGCCGTGAAGCGGATGCTGGCCGATTGGGAGCGGGAATTTCCCGGGCGCACCGAGACGATCTTTCGGGCGCTGCGCAACGTCGAGCTCGAGCATCTCGCCGATGCGCGCCGCTTCGACTTTGCAGGCCTCGACTTGCAGCGCGTGGCGCCGATGAGCGAGCGCGAGGAGCGCGGGCTCGAGGAGGCGCTCGCTTCCCGCCCGGCGCGCGCCTGAGGTGCCGCCGCTCCCCAACAGCTACTGGGTGCTGCCCGGGAGACTGCTCGCCGGCGAGTATCCCGGCGGCGCGAGCCCGGAGGTGACGCGCGAGCGCCTGGCGCATCTTCTTGGCGCGGGCATCGGCTTCTTCATCGACCTCACCCAGGCCGGGGAGCTCGCGCCCTACGAGGCGGAGCTGCCCGCGGGCGTTGAGTACCTGCGCAAGCCCATCCCCGACCACGGCCTGCCCGAGGAACCCGGGTACATGGCCGAGGTTCTTCAGTGCCTGCGGCAGGCGCTGCGCGGGCCGCGGCCCGTGTACCTGCACTGCCGCGCGGGAATCGGCCGCACCGGCATGGTGGCCGGGTGCTTCCTGGCGGAGGAGGGCTCCGGCGGCGAGGCCGCTCTCACCGAGCTCAACCGCTCGTGGCAGGAGTGTGCGCGCTCGGCGCAGTGGCCGTCCGTCCCGGAGACCGACGCGCAGGTCGAGTACGTGCGCGGCTGGAGGCCTGCGGCCGCGGCGGACGCCGACCTGCTGCTCGATCCAGGGGCGCTCACGGCGGTGCGCGGCGTGCGCGAGCGTTTCCTCGGAGCGCTTCTCGGACTGGCGGTGGGGGACGCGGTGGCGGCGGCGACCCAGTTCCGGCGGCCCGGCCGGTTCGCGCCGGTAGGGGACCTGCTCGGCGGCGGGCCCTTCGATTTGCCGCGGGGCGGCTGGAGTGACGACACCGCGATGGCGCTGTGTCTCGCCGAGAGCCTGCTCGAGTGCAATGGCTTCGACGCCCGCGACCAGGTCGAGCGCTACACGCGCTGGCAGCAGCAGGGTCATCTGTCGGCGACCGGGCAATGCGTGGGGATCACCGCGGGTACCGCCGGCGCCCTCGCGCGGGCGCACTGGCGGCGGCGGGTATTCTCGGGATCGCACGATCCGGAGATCCTCGATCCCGAGCCGCTGTCGCGGATCGCCCCGGCCGTCATGTTCTTCTTCGCCGATGAGAGAGCGGCCGAGGAGCGGGCGGCGGAGGCCGCGCGCACCACCTGCCAGGCACCGGCAGTGCTCGCCGCCTGCCGCACGCTCGCGCGCGCGCTGCATGCGGCGCTCTCGGGTCAGCCGCGCGCCGCCATCCTGGCGTTGCGCCCGGCGGCGGCCGGGGCTGCGGTCGCCGCTCCCGCCGAAGCCGGCGCGACCGCTCCGGAGGCGCTCGGCGCGGCCTTCGATGCGCTGGGGCGCACCGGCAGCTTTCGCGATGCGGTGCTCGCGGCCGCCAATCTCGGCGGCAATTCCGATGTCATCGCCTCGGTCACCGGCGCGCTCGCCGGGGCCCACTACACTCAAGGCGCTATCCCCACTTTGTGGCGCAACAGCCTGATGAAACAGCAGTTGATCGAGGGCTTCGCCGATCGACTTCTCGCCCGCGCCCTGGTCGAGCTCGGCGGCTGAGCTCCTTGCCCCGCTCAGCGGCTGCAGACATCGCCCGCGCGCTTCGGCTAAGCTGCGCTTCGCCCCGCGACTTAAGAAAATTCGCGCTCGCACGTATGTCTCCGACACGCGCCGCCGGCCGCAGCTCAGCTGCCGTGCGCTCAAAATCCGCCCGTCGCCGCGCGGCACGCGAGCCGGCGCACGAATGGGCGCGCCTCACGGATGAAGAGCTGCTCAAGCTGCGCTTCTGCGATCTGAAGCTGTCGATCCGCCGCTCGCCGCTCGCCGCGCACGTGCGGCAGCTTTATTCCGATCTCGAGCGGCGCGGCCTCAGGCTGCGTCCGCACGTGTGGCTGTCCGAGGAGTGGTTCTCTCCGGACGGCATTCCGGGGATCGCGGTGCCCTTCTACCTCGCACATCCGCGGCTCGAGCGGCTCGAGCGGCGCATCGTGCACGAGGCCGAGGGCGGAAACTCGCGTCTCCTGATGCGCATCCTGCGTCACGAGGCCGGGCACGCGCTCGATAACGCCTACCGGTTGCGCCGGCGCAAGCGCTGGCGCGAGGCGTTCGGGCGCGCCTCGCTCCCCTATCCGGCGCGCTATCGCGCGCGCGCCGGCAGCCGCCGCTATGTGCATCATCTCGGGGAGTGGTACGCGCAGGCGCATCCCGCCGAGGACTTCGCCGAGACCTTTGCGGTGTGGCTCACTCCGAAATCGGGCTGGCGCAGGAGCTACGCCGACTGGCCGGCGCTGCACAAGCTCAAGGCCGTGGACGAGCTCATCGCGAGCGTGCGCGGCCAGCGTCCTCCCGTGCGCAATCGCACCCGGATCGAGCCGCTCGATCTCAATACCCGCACGCTCGCGCAGCACTACCGCCGCAAGCTCAAGCACAACCGCCTGATCCGCCGGGGATTGGCCGACGAGCTGCTGCAGCGCGCCTTCAGCAGCGAGCGCGCCCGCCGCAGCGCGCCGCGCGCGGCGACGTTGTTGCGCGCGGATGCGCGGCGCCTCACGGCCGTCGTGGCGCGCGCGCTCAGGATCGAGCGCTACAGCGTCGAGCAGATCCTGCGCATGCTGATCGAGCGCAGCGAGCGGCTCGGGCTCTACGTGCGCGGCAACCGCCGCGACGCCCTGCGCTATGCGCGCTGGATGCTCGAGCGGCTCACCGGGCTGTATTCCCAGGGTGAGACTCCGCAGCTGCCCTTATGAGGCGACTGCGCGCGCTCGTCGTGGTGCACGCGAGCCTGGTGCCGCCGGAGACTCTGGAAGGCCACAGCGAAAAGGAGATCGAGGAGTGGCGTACGGAGTACGACGTCACCTCGACGCTGCGTAAGCTCGGCCACGACGTGCGCTGCGTGGGTGTCCTCGACAGCCTTACGGATCTGCGCAGCGCGATCGCCGACTGGGAACCGGACATCGTCTTCAACCTGCTCGAGGAATTCGACGGCATCGTCACCTACGACCAGCACGTGGTGGCATTCCTCGAGCTGATGCGCCAGCCCTACACCGGCTGCAACCCGCGGGGGCTGCTGCTGTCGCGCGATAAGACGCTCGCCAAGCAGCTGCTGGCCTTTCACCGCATCGCTACGCCGCAGTTCGCCCTGTTTCGCCGCGGCGCGCGCTTCCACGTGCCGCGCAAGCTCCGCTTCCCGCTGTTCGTGAAGTCCACGGTCGAGGACGCCTCACTCGGCATCGCCCAGGCCTCGGTGGTGGAGGATGCGGCGCGGCTCAAGGAGCGCATCGGCTTCGTGCACGAGCAGATCAAGTCCGACGCCCTGGTCGAGGAATACATCGAGGGCCGGGAGCTGTACGTCGGCGTGATGGGCAACGAGCGCCTGACCCGCCTGCCCGTATGGGAGATGGTGTTCGGCTCGATGCCAGACTCCCTGGCCGCCATCGCCACTCGCAAAGTGAAGTGGGACAAGCGCTACCAGGCGAAGTATGGCATCACCACCCACGCCGCCACGGATCTCCCGCCGGCGGTGCTCGCCACGCTCGACCGGCTGTCGCGGCGCATCTATCGGGCGCTGGGGCTGTCCGGCTATGCTCGCATGGATTTCCGGGTGAACGCGCAGGGACAGGTGTACGTGCTCGAGGCCAACGCCAATCCCAATCTCGAGGCCGCGGAGGATTTCGCCGAGTCGGCGCGTGCCGCCGGCACCTCCTACGGCGAGCTGCTCGAGCGCCTCATGGGCCTCGGGCTCAAGTACCGCGCGCAGTGGCGGGCCACCTATGGCTGAGGGCCCGGACGCCGTGGCCCGGATGCGCGCCGCGCTCGCCTGCGCCGCCGCGCTCGTCCTCGCCGCGTGCGCGAGCGAGCCCAAGGTCACCGAAGCGGACCTCAACCAGCTGCTCACCATGCTGCCGGGCCGCTACGACAACAGCGCGCAGGCCGACCTGGACGTGCGCAGCGGCGCCCACCCGGCACACGAGGCGGTGGCGCTCGTCATCGTCCATGTCTATACGCCGCGGCTCGGCCATTACGTGTACTACGCGCAGGAGTCGGCTGCCGACGACCCGCGGCGCGTGCTCAGCCAGAAGATGTACAGCTTCAAGCTCGACGAGAAGCGCGGCATCGTGCAGACGCTGTACGAGTTCGTCGACCCGCTGCGCTGGCGCGACGGCTACCAGAGCAAGGATCTGTTCACCGCGGTCCAGAGCGACGATGTGCAACCCGAGGGCTGCGAGCTGCTGTGGAAGAAGAAGGCCGACGGCTTCGCCGCCTCTCACGATCCGAGGATCTGTCCCGACAGCGGCGGCGCCGCGGCGAGTCCGCAGATGGAGCTGACGGCGGGCGCGCTGACGGTCGGGGACTACAAATTCCGCAAGGGACGCTAGCCGCGCAAGTGCTCGGCTGGCGCGCTCATTCTTTCAGATGTGCATCGAGCCCCTGCGTTCCCATTTCCACGAAGTGCTCGGCTGGCGCGCTCATTCTTTCAGATGTGCATCGAGCCACTCGAACACCGCGTGGTGCCACTGCAGGCTGTCGGCGGGCTTCAGCACCCAGTGGTTCTCGTTCGGGAACACGAGCAGCCGACTCTCGATGCCGCGCCGCTGTAGCGCGGTGAAGACGGCGAGACCCTGCGAGTAGGGAATGCGGAAATCCTGCTCGCCGTGAATGACGAGCATCGGCGTGCGCCACTGGGCGACGAAGCTGACCGGGTTGAATTTCTCGTAGAGCGCGGGCGCGTCGTAGTAGGTGCCGGCCATCTCCCACTCGGGGAACCACAGCTCCTCGGTGGAGTAGTACATCATCCGCTGGTCGAGGATGCCGTCGTGGCTGACGATACAGCGGAAGCGCTCGGGCCAGTTGCCCTCGATCCAGTTCATCATGAAGCCGCCATAGGAGGCACCGAGCGCGCACACGTGCTCGCCATCCAGCCACGGATAGCGCTCGAGCGCCGCCGCCAGCCCCTTCTGCAGGTCGACGAGCGGCTTGCCGCCCCAGTCGCGGCTGATCGAATCGGTGAACGCCTGGCCGTAGCCGGTGGAGCCGTGGAAGTCGATGCCCACCACCCCGTAGCCGTGGCCGGCAAAGACCTGCATGTTCCAGCGGTAGTGCCACTCGTTGCCCATGCTTCCCTGCGGGCCGCCGTGCACGATGAAGGCCACCGGAGAGCGCTTGCCCGGCTCGAAGCCATACGGCTTCACCACGTAGCCGTAGACGGTCTCGTCGTTCCACCCCTTGAAGCTGAACTGCTCGAAGTCGCTCAGGTGCCGCGCGGCCAGCAGCTCATGGTTCACGTCCGTGAGGCGCGCAGGCGCGCCGCCGCGCGCGGGAATCGAGTAGAGGTCGGCGGGTCCGCCGAGGCTGCCGAGGCTGAAGATGATCGACGCGCGGCCGGCGGAGTAATCACCCACCTCGCCGCTGCCGACGAGCTTCAGCGGCGTGCCGCTCTTCACGTCGATCGAGTAGAGCGCATGCTGGCCGAGGTCATCCACCGCGGCGAGCAGATGCTGTCCGTCCGGCATCGCCCCGAGGCGGCCGACCGAGCGGTCCCAGGATGCCGTCAGCGCCCGCACCGCGCCGGTGCGTGCGCTGCGCACCATCACGTGAAAGCGGTCGGACTCGAAGCCGGGCCGGTCCTGTGCCAGCCAGGCGAGGTCGCCGTTCGCGAGAAACACCGGCTGCGCGTCCCAGGCGGGATTGGCCGCGGTGAGATTGACCGGCGGCGCGGAGCCGCCGACTGACACCTGGTAGAGGTCGAAGTTGGTCGACCATGGCTCGGTGCGCGCCGCGACGCGGGCCGAGAACACCAGTATCGCGCCGTCGGGGCTGAAGGCGTAGTCCTCAGCGCCGCCGAAGGGCTTGCCGGGAATATCCGCGTCGAAGCCCCTGGACACGTCGACCGGCACGCCCGCGCTGCCGTCGGCTGCGAGCCGCACGCTGAAGAGGTGCGAGCGCGTGCCGTCGCTCCAGGTGTCCCAGTGGCGCACGAATATCCGGTCGTAGCGGCGCCCCATGGCCTGGCTCTTCTCCCGCGCGTCCAGGCGGGCGCGGGTGCAACCGAGGTCCGCGCAGTCCGGGAACACGGCCATGGAGACGGCGAGCACGTCGCCGCGCGGCGCCACCTTGAGCGAGCCGACGTCGAGCGGATAGTCGCTGATGCGGCGTGCCTCACCGGTGGCGAGGGACAGGCGCCACACCTGCGAGCTGCCGGTGCGATCGGAGAGGAAGTAGAGCGTGCGCGAGCCCGGTGCCCAGCGCGGGCTCGAGTCGTTGGCCTTGCCGTCGGTGAGCCGCAGCGGCGCACCGGGGTGCGCGAGATCGAGCAGCCAGAGGCCGGTGCGGCCCTTGTTGGCTTCCAGATCCGTCTCGCGCTGCACGTAGACGACGTGGTGCCCGTCGGGGGCGACCTGAGGGTCGCTCACGCGCTTGAGGCTCACCAGGTCCTCGGGGGTGAACGGCGCGAGCGGCGCACCATAGGCGAGCGGCGGGCAGCTCAAGGCAAGCGCGCAGCCGAGCAGCCGGGCGAGGAACGGGCAGGCACGCATGCGGGTCTCTCTCAGCCGACCTCGTCGGCGGGGATGGTCCAGGACTCGGCGCGGGCCGCGCGCAGCCATTCCTGCAGCGCGCCGTCCTCGAGCACGGCAGCCATGTACCAGCGCGCCGTGTCGGAGACACGCGCGCCGTAGGTGTTGAATCGCAGCACCACCGGCGCGTACATCGCGTCGGCGATGGTGTATTCGGCGCCGAACAGCCAGGGCCCGCCGGCGCCGAAGCGGTGCCGGCAGTCGTTCCAGATCTCGTCGATGCGCTCGACGTCGGCCGCGAGCGAGGCGGTCGTCGCCGTGCGGCGGTTCCGCGCCCGCGCGTTCATGGGCCAGAGCGAGCGCAGGCTGGGGAAGCCCGAGTGCATCTCGGCCGCGACCGAGCGCGCCAGGGCGCGCGCCTCGCGCGCGCGCGGCCAGCCCGCCCCGGTGAGCTCGGCCGCGTATTCGCAGATCGCGAGCGAGTCCCATACGGTGAGCTCACCGGCGCGCAGGACCGGCACCCGGCCGCTCGGGCCGTAGCGGTCGATCTGCTCGTGCGTACCGGGCTGATCGAGCGGGATGAGGACCTCGGTGAACTCCACCCCGAGGTGCTTGAGCGCGATCCACGCGCGCAGCGACCACGACGAGTAGTTCTTGTTGCCGACGACCAGGGTGAGCTGGGCCACTTAAGTGGTAACCTTCCAGGCTGTGCTGAACGACGTGCGCGCCGTCGCGTTCGATCTCGATAATACACTCTGGGATGTGGAGCCGGTGCTGGCCCGCGCCGAGGCACGCCTGTTCGAGTGGCTGCACGAGCACTGTCCGCGCATCCCCGCGCAGGTCTCGCTCGCGGACATGCGCGAAGCGCGCGCGGAGCTGGCGCTTCAGGAGCCGCACAACGCCCACGACGTCACCTACCTGCGTCTCACCGCTCTCGAGCGCCATGCGCGCGAGTGCGGCTACGCCGAGGAGATCGCGTCGCGCGCCTTCGAGGTGTTCCTCGCGGCGCGCTGCGAGGTGGACATTCTTCCCGACGTGCGGCCGGGGCTCGCGCGCCTGCAGCGCGCATTCACGCTCGCCTCACTCAGCAACGGTAATGCCGACCTCGGGCGCATCGGGCTCGGGGCGGCTTTTGCGGTGTCGCTCAACGCGCGCCAGATCGGGGCGGGCAAGCCCGATCCCCGCTGCTTCGAGCGCCTGGTGCGCGACCTCGGGCTCGCCCCGGGCGAAATCCTCTATGTCGGGGACGATCCCTGGCTGGACGTCACGGCGGCGCGCGCCGCCGGCTGCCGCAGCGCCTGGATGAACCGCCGCGCCTCGCTCTGGCCCGGGGAGCTCGAGCCGGCGGACCTCAGCGTCGCGGATTGCAATGAGCTGGCCACGCGCCTCGGCGCCTGAGGCGCGCGCCAGGAGCTCAGGCCGGCAGCGTCCGCCCGCGCGTCTCCACCACTACGAACCAGGCGACGAGCGACGCCGCGAGCGGCACGAGCCCGAGCCAGAACAGCACCTGCATGAGGGCGGTGCTCGAGCCGCCCGCCGCGGCCGAGACATAGCCGATGACCAGCGGCCCGAACGCCGCGATCACCCGCCCGGTGTTGTAGCAGAAGCCCGCGCCGGTGGCGCGCACCCGCGCGGGGAACAGCTCCGGAAGATAGAAGGTGAAGCCGCCGAAGACGCCATAGACGCCGGCGCCCACCGCGAACAGCAGGCTGAAGCGCGTCTGGGGTGCGAGCTCGAGCCCGAAGGTCGCGAACAGCGCGAGCGCCGAGAACAGGAAGTAGCTGGTGAACATCGGGCGGCGGCCGAGCAGCCGCGCGAGCGGCACCGCTGCGAAGGCGCCGAGGAAGCCGCCGAGATTGAAAGCATTCGAGGCGCGTGCCTGCCACGCCGCGGCCAGCGCCTGCGCCGCGCCCGCGCCGAGGCCGAGGCGCTGCGCTTCGCTTGCCGAGAGGCTGCTGCCGAGCAGCGGCACGAACGCGTTGCAGCCCCACCAGGTGAGGATCGCGACGGCGGCCGCGAACAGGCCCCCGAGCGTCGCGGCGCGCATCGAGGGCGCGAACAGCTCGCGCGGGGTCGAGGGCGGTGCGCCCACGCGGCTCGCTTCCCAACGCGCGCTCTCGCGCAGGAACACCCGCACGCCGATCGCGAGCAGCACCGGCAGAAGGCCCGCGAGAAACACGTAGCGCCACGCGGTTTGCGGCGAGTGCGCAAGCCAGACGCCCGCGATCTGGTAGTTGACGACGCCCGCCAGCACGACGCCGAGCGGCGAGCCGGTCTGCATGATGACCCCGGCCTCGACGCGGCGATTCTCCGGCACCGCCTCGGCCACCAGCGCCGCCCCGGTGGCCCACTCCCCGCCGATGCCGAGGCCGGCGAGGGCGCGGAACAGAATCAGCTGCCAGAGGCTGGTCGAGAGCGCGCACAGGCCGCTGCCGAGCGCGTAGAGCGTGATCGTGGCGAACAGGGCGCGCTTGCGGCCAATGCGGTCCGCCACCCACCCGAACAGCACGCCGCCGAGTGCCCAGCTGACGAGCAGTACGGAGGTGATCGCCCCGTTCCAGAACGTGACGGCCGACCTGGCCTCCGGCGACCCCGGCGCGAGGTGCAGCAGTGTGGGTATGCAGTTAGGCGCGACGAAGTTGAAGAGCACGGCGTCGTAGACGTCGAAGCCCCAGCCGGCCCAGCCGGCCGCGATCACCAGCCAGTGGTAGCCCGACAGGCCAAGAAATGCTCCTTGTGAAGCAGTTAACGGACTCGTTTGCACGGCTGCTCCCGCGGCGGCAGTTAGCACTCCCGCGGGTGCGCTGCCAGTCTTGTGTCCACAGTTTGCACGCGTTCAGCGTAACGCGTCACGGTATCGCAGTCGGCCTTGGAGCGAACCTGTCAGCGGGCCGTTACATATGGTCAGGAGGTGGCGGACGATGAGTGCCGAGGCCGAGCGAGTCGTGCCGGTGGCGAACCTGCAGGAGTTCTTTCGCGACAGCCTGCACGGGGCGCTCGTGCGGCAGCATGTCGCGGTCGAGGATCAGACCGAGCACTACGTCGTCAATCTCCTCACCCTGTTCTCGCGCTCCGAGGCGCTCTACGAAGGCCCTGCGGGATGCGCGCGCCTGAAGCCCCTGGTGGTCATGTTGTGCGAGGCGCTCGAGGCGCCCAGCGCGGCGGAGCGCCACCGTGCCCTGCAGCGCCTCGGAGATGTATCGTTGTTCGTGGCCGGATTCTTCGCCCGCAGCTTCGCCGCGCGCCTCATCGACATCGATTACCACATCGCCATGGGCGGCCGCGCCTACGGCGAGCTGGCGCAGTCGATCGCACACGGCCGCGGGCGCGTGCTGGGGGCGGTGTTCGCCGAGCTGTCGGCGAAATTTCAGCCGCTGGTGGATGCCCTGAACGACATCAGCGAGACCTCCTACCGCCACACCGACCGGGACATCCTCAGGCTGTACGAGCTGTGGCTCAAGACCGGCAGCGCGCGCTGCCATTCGATCCTCGAGCGGCTCGGCGTCAAGCCGACACGCGGCGGTGGCGGGAGCCCGCGCACGCACTGAAGAGCATGCTGCTGTCGCGCCTGCAGGAGCTCATCGGCGGCATCTACGATGTCCGCGTCGCCTACGACGTCTACGACTTCCTGGTGACCGACCGCGGGCGGCTGCCGCACGCACCCCACGCCGGTCTCGCCGACGAGGAGCTGATCGTCGCGCAAAGCGACGACGGGGCGGAGGTGGCGCTGTCGCTCTATCTCGATCCGGCACTGCTCGAGCGGCTGGCGAGCGCCGATCCGCTCATCGAGCTCAACGGCGGCAACGTCGCGGATTGGTGGACCGCGCTCGAGGGCGTGAGTCACTTCCTGTACGTCGCCTGGAATGCCGGGCACGACAAGCCGGTGTCGCTGCTCGAGCTGGAGATGCAGGCGGAAGTCGACAAGTACGTGGCGAGCTACTGGTTGCTGCGGCGGCAGTATCCGGGACACTTCCCGGCGGAGCTGCGCCGCGTTCTGTTCGAGCGCACCCGCATCGATCCGCGCCTCGCCGCGGAGCGGCGGCGGCTCTACGGCGAGGCGAATCGCTACGCGGCGCGCTTCTGCCGCCGGCTCGAGCAGCGGCTGACGGATGCAGTGCACGGCGAGCGCGAAGTGCTGGCGGAGCTGCGCCGCTTCTACCGCCTGAGCAACGCGCGCAAGCGCGCGCACATCGAGCGCACGGCGTGACTTGTGGCATTGTGGCGCGCTGCGGCGCCGGGCGCGCCGCCTCAGCTCTCGTCGTCGTCGCCGCGGTCCCTACGTTCCTCCAGCGCGCGCTTCATCTTGATCCACTCGGAGAGCTTGCGCAGGTCGGTGCGCGTGGTGTTGCCGGGGTTGGTCTTCGGCAGCGAGGCCGCGTGGCGCGAGTAGGGATCGTAGCTGGCGTCGTCCTTGATTGTGAGTTTTGGGTTGCCGAGGATCTCCAGCACCGGACGCGCCTCATCGGCGGGCGCATCGTGCCACTCGACCGAGGCCATGCCGCGGTCGTCGTGCACGATCATGCCGATCCGCCGGCGCTCGCTCTCGCTCGCATCCGACTTGCCTTCGGCCGACTTCTTTTTTCTAGACTCGTCCACAGATTATGTCGCTAACTGCGCGATGCGCTTCACGCTTCGTGAGCCTAACCGTGCACGCGGCGGGTGTACTGTGACACGCGTCACGGATCAATCGCCGACGACTGTGGTGCTTATGGCAAAGCGCGCGCGCAGCAGCCCAATCACCGTCTTGCTGTCGGTAATGGTTCCGGCGAGCGCCCGTTCGCAGGCGTCATCAAAGGGCAACCAGTGAATTTCGATTACCTCGGAGTGCTCGTGGGCGGCGGCGGCAGGCGCGATTCCGGTCGCGAGGTAGAGATGCAGGACTTCGGTCAACACGCCCGGCGAGGACAGGCAGGTGCCGAGGCTCGCCCAGTGGCGGGCACCGACGCCGGCTTCCTCCGCGAGCTCGCGCTGCGCGGTGGCGAGCGGCGGCTCGTGCGGCTCGAGCTTGCCCGCCGGCAGCTCCCATACCCAGCCGCCGGCTGCGTAGCGGTACTGGCGCAGCAGGCACACGCGCCGCTCGGCGTCCACGGCCACGGCGGCCGCGCCCCCCGGATGGTGCACGACCTCGAGCTCGGTCCGGTGCCCGTTGGGGAGCAGCACCTCGTCGATGGTCACGTGGATGATGCGGCCGGTGAACTGCACGCGCTGGCTGACGGGTTTCATGAGACGCATCCTAACCCGGTCGCCGTTGCCGGTTGGCGGCGGGTATAGTCGGCGCGCCCATGTCCACTACCGCACACCTGGAGAAGCTCAACGCCGCGCAGCGCAAGGCGGTGACGCACGGCGAGCCGCTGCCGGAGAAGGGCTTCGCCTCCGGTCCGCTGCTGATTCTCGCCGGCGCCGGCACCGGTAAGACCGACACGCTCGCGCACCGCGTGGCGCATCTCGTGATCCACGGTGTCGATCCGGCGCGCATCCTCATGCTTACTTTTACGCGGCGTGCGGCCCAGGAGATGCGCCGCCGCGCGCATGAGATCACCAAGAAGGCGCTGAATGAGTCGCTGGGCGGCGTGAGCGGCACGATCTCGCAGCGTCTCGGCTGGGCGGGCACCTTCCACTCCATCGGCAACCGCCTGCTGCGCCACTATGCCGGGCACCTGCAGCTCGACCCGCACTTCAGCGTGATCGACCGCGGCGACGCCGCCGACCTCATGGACAGCGTGCGCGCCGAGCTCGGGCTCGCGGCCCGCGATCAGCGTTTCCCGCGCAAGGACACCTGTCTGCAGATCTACTCCAATCGCGTCAACACGCGCACCGCGCTCAAGGACACCCTCGAGCAGCACTACCCATGGTGCGCTCACTGGGAGGAGGAGCTCACCGCACTGTTCCGCGCCTACGTCGAGCAGAAGCAGCACGCGCGCCTCCTCGACTACGATGACCTGCTGCTGTACTGGCACGGTGCGATGTCCGAGCCGCGGCTGGCGCAGCACATCGGCGCGCACTTCGACCACGTGCTGGTCGACGAGTATCAGGATACCAATCGGCTGCAGGCGGAGATCCTGCACGCCCTGAAGCCCGACGGCAGCGGGCTCACCGTGGTGGGCGACGACGCGCAGGCGATCTACTCGTTCCGCGCCGCCGCCGTCGAGAACATCCTCGGGTTTGCCGAGCGCTTCAAGCCGCGCGCCGAGGTCGTTACGCTGGCGCAGAACTACCGCTCGACCCAGCAGGTGCTCGACGTCGCCAACGCCGTGATGGGCGAGGCGCCGCGGGCGCAGCGCAAGTACCTGCTGTCGATCCGCGGCCAGGGCGCGCGGCCGCGCGCCGTCACGGTGGACGAGCTGCAAACCCAGGCCGAGTACATCTGCAGCGAGGTGCTGCGGCGCCGCGAGGCGAATGTTTCCCTGAAGCGCCAGGCGGTGCTGTTCAGGAGCGGAAGTCACAGCGACGTGCTCGAGGTCGAGCTCGCCAAGCGCAAGATTCCGTTCGTCAAGTACGGCGGGCTCAAGTTCCTCGAGGCCGCGCACGTCAAGGACCTGCTGTCGGTGCTGCGCTGGGCCGACAACCCGCGCAACACTCTGGCCGCCTTCCGCGTGCTGCAGCTGCTGCCGGGCATGGGCCCGGTCAACGCGAGCGCCGCGATCGAGCACCTGGAGGCGGGCGAGCATTCCTTCGAGTCGCTCAAGACCTTCAAGCCGCCGCAGACCCACGAGATGGATTGGCGGCGTCTCATCGAGCTGATGCTGGCGCTCGCGGATCCGCAGCTGCCGTGGCTCGGCCAGGTGCACCAGGCGCGCGAGTGGTACCAGCGGCACTTCGAGCGCATCTATGAGCATTTTCACACCCGCCTCGGAGATCTCGACCAGCTCGAGCACCTCTCGGGACAGTACCCATCCCGCGAGCGTTTCATTACCGAGCTCACGCTCGATCCGCCGCACGCCACCAGCGATCTCGCCGGCCAGCCGGCGCTCGAGGAAGACTATCTGGTGCTATCCACCATTCACTCGGCCAAGGGCATGGAGTGGGACGCGGTCTACCTGCTCAACGTGGTCGACGGCAGCTTCCCCTCCGAATTCGCCACCGGAAAGCCTGAGCTCATCGAGGAGGAGCGGCGGCTGCTGTACGTCGCCATGACGCGCGCGCAGAACGACCTCGCGCTCATCATGCCGCTCAAGTTCCATCTCACCCAGCAGTCGCGCCAGGGAGATGCGCATGTCTACGGCGGCCGCAGCCGCTTCATGACCGAGAAGGTGCTGAAGACGCTCGACGCCGCGACTTTCCGCGGCTCGCTCGGCGCTGGCGGGGACGCCCTGCAGCGCACCGGCGAGCAGGTCACGGTCGACGTCGGGGCGCGCCTGAGAGAGATGTGGTAGCGCCCGGGGGAGTAACCGCGCCGTGGCCTTCGAGCTGCCTCAGGTCCTCGTCGCTGACGATCGCGACGTGATCGTGCGCGCCAGGCCGCGTCAGCGCGCTACTTCGCCGGCTTGACGAATTTCAGCGTGAAGCGATCGCTCTCGCCGATGGCCGCGTACTTGTCGCGGTCCTTGTCGCCCAGGCGGTAGGTCGGAGGCAGCGTCCACACGCCCTGCTGGTAGTCCTTGGTGTCCTTCGGGTTGGCGTTCACCTGGGAGCTCGCCTCGAGCCTGAAACCCTGCGCCTCGATCAGCTTGATGGCGTAGTCCTCGTTCACGTAGCCGCTCTTGGCGTGTGGGTCCTGGGGCACGGCCGGATTGCCGCGATGCTCGACCACACCGAGCACGCCGCCGGGCTTCAGGGCGCGGTACATGGTGGCGAAGGCCGCGGCGACCTGATCGCGCGCCATCCAGTTATGGATGTTGCGGAAGGTGAGCACCATGTCGAGAGTTCCGGGCGCAACCGCGTCCGAGCCGTCGAGCGCGAAGGTCACGACCGTCACGTGCCCGTAGATCTCCGGGCGCGCCGCGAGCTTCTGCCGGAAGTCGTCGAGGCGCCGGGTGACGTACTGGCTCTTGGGATCCGGCGCGATCACGCCCGCGTAGTACCGTCCCTTGTCCTGAAGCAGCGGCGCCAGCACCTCGGTGTACCAGCCCGGCTCCGGCCACACCTCGAGCACGCTCATCTCGGGACGGATGCCGAAGAACAGCAAGGTCGCCTTCGGGTGGCGGTAGCGATCGCGCGCGCGGTTCTCCTCCGAGCGCTGCCCGCCCGCGAGAATGCGGTCGAGCGCCTGGGCGGTCGTCTGGCTGGTGCTGTGCGTGGCGCAGGCCGCGCTGAGCAGCGCGCCGGCGATGATCGCCAGTCGCTTGTGATGGGTGCGAAGCATGGGTGTCCCGTACGGCGCTACGTCGGGCGGCTTGCGCCGAATAAAAAAACCCCGCAGGGCGCGGGGTTTTCTCTCGGCTCTGTCTGCCAGACGCGGCTCGTCAGCGCCGGAACGGACCGCCACCCTGGCGCGGGCGCTGCGGGCGCTCCTGCGCTTCGTTGACGCGCAGCGGGCGGCCGTTCATCTGGAAGCCGTTGAGGGCTTGAATTGCGGCCTGCGCCTCGTTCTGGGCCATGTCCACGAAACCGAAGCCGCGCGGCTTGCCGGTCTCCCTGTCGTTGATGAGCTTGACAGACTCCACCTTGCCATGGCGCTCGAACAAGACCTTCACGTCCTGCTCAGTTGCATTGAAGGGCAGATTGCCTACGTAAATCGTCGTCACTGGGAAGTCTCTCTATGAAAATGCGGACAGCGGCGACGGGTGAGCGTCGGTCGCATGTACCGCGTGAACAGTCAAACAGGTCAAGGCTTCAAGGCACACGATCGGCAGTGTTTCAGTCAATGCGCAGCGCTTGGGCCGGCGGCCTGCACCTGCGTTCGCGCACGGATGAGAGGCGCGGGGCGGGAGATGAAGTCAACACACTCGTACAAGGCGCACTCATCCACGACGGATACGAACGCCCGTGTCATGCTACTCCCGGCCCCGGCGGGACGCAAACCTGAGGGTTTCGATGGAGGCCTTTCTCGTATCCACCGGCGTGATCGCGCTGGCCGAGCTCGGCGACAAAACGCAGCTGCTGGCGCTGCTGCTGGCGGCCCGGTTCCGCGCGCCGCTGCCGGTGATCGCCGGCATCGCGACCGCGGTACTCGCCAACCATCTGCTGGCGGGCGCCGTCGGGACGCTGCTCGCGTCGGTGCTCGCGCCGCGGGTGCTGCGCTGGCTGCTGGTGGCGTCGTTCATTGCCACCGCGGTATGGATGTTGGTTCCCGACGAGGCGCCGGCGGGCAACGAGCGCCTCGCTCGCTTCGGAGCCTACGGTACGACCGCCGTGACGTTCTTCCTGGTCGAGATGGGTGACAAGACGCAGATCACGACGCTGGCGCTCGCGGCCAGGTATCACTCCCTGGTGACGGTGGTCGCCGGCACCACGCTCGGCATGCTGATCGCCGACGTGCCGGTGGTGCTGCTCGGCAGGGTGGTGGCCGAGAGGATCCCAGTGACGCTGATGCATCGCATCGGCGCCGTCGTGTTCGTGGCGCTGGCGGTGCTCGCGTTGTTGTAATTGGCCAAAATTGCCTGCGGCAATTTCGGCGGACATTACTCCGTCGGCCGCCGGCAGAAAAGCGGGGCTCGATACGCATCTGCCGGGATCACCTCGGCAGCCGAGCACTTCGTGGCAGCCTAGGTGTGAAGTCTCAGGACGTTATTCCTGGTTGAAGGGTTGTCCATTCGGGAGCATCCGGTGATGCTTTTGGTTACCAGGCCGAGAGTGTCAAGGGAGCCCCGAATGGACGTGCACAAGAATGCGCGGCTGACGCCGCACTGTCGAGCGTTGCTGGTGGAGCGCATTTTGAAGGGTCGGATCAAGGCTCAAGCCGCTCGTGAGCTGGCCGTTTCAGTACGCACTGC
>DASPRP010000024.1:0-218980 GCA_035624385.1 Steroidobacteraceae bacterium
CAGTGCGGCGTCAGCCGCGCATTCTTGTGCACGTCCATTCGGGGCTCCCTTGACACTTTCGGCCTGGTAACCAAAAGCATCACCGGATGCTCCCGAATGGACAACCCTTCAACCAGGAATAACGTCCTGAGACTTCACACCTAGCCCGCCCTCTCGAGCCGCGGCTTCGTCGGTGCGAACTGCTGCTCCTCGGTGCTGCCGGCGAGCGCCGTGATCGAGGAGTGGCCGCCGCTCACGGTCTGCGTCACCGCATCGAAGTAGCCGGCGCCGACCTCGCGCTGATGCTTGGTGGCGGTGTAGCCGGCGGCCTCAGCGGCGAACTCCGCCTGCTGCAAGGCGACGTACGCGGTCATCTGCTGCGCTTTGTAGGCGCGTGCCAGATCGAACATCGAGTAGTTGAGCGCGTGGAACCCGGCGAGCGTGATGAACTGGAAGCGGTAGCCCATGGCACCGAGCTCGCGCTGGAAGCGCGCAATCTGCGCATCATCGAGCTTCCGCTTCCAATTGAAGGAGGGCGAGCAGTTGTAGGCGAGAAGCTTGCCCGGGAACTGCGCATGCACGCCCTCCGCGAACTCACGCGCCTCGTCGAGGTCCGGCTTGGCGGTCTCGCACCACACCAGGTCGACGTAGGGCGCATAGGCACAGCCGCGCGCGATCGCCGCCGCCATGCCCGCCGTCACCGTGAAGAAGCCCTCCGCGGTACGGCCCCGGGCGGCGTCGATGAAAGGCCGGTCGCGTTCGTCGACGTCGGAGGTCAGGAGCGTCGCGCCCTCGGCGTCGGTACGTGCCACCAGCACGGTCGGCACGTTGCACACGTCGGCCGCGAGCCGCGCGGCCACCAGCTTCGCGATCGCCTCCTGGGTCGGCACCAGTACCTTGCCGCCCATGTGGCCGCATTTCTTGGCGGAGGACAGCTGGTCCTCGAAGTGCACGCCGGCCGCGCCCGCGTCGATCATCTGCTTCATGAGCTCGAAGGCATTCAGCACGCCGCCGAAGCCCGCCTCGGCGTCGGCGACGATCGGCTTCAGCCAGTCGATGGAGTCATCGCCCTCGGCGTGATGGATCTCGTCGGCACGGCGCAGAGTGTTGTTGATGCGCCTCACCACCGCCGGCACCGAGTCGGCCGGATAGAGCGACTGGTCGGGGTACATCTCGCCGGCGAGGTTGGCATCGCCCGCCACCTGCCAGCCCGAGAGATAGATCGCGTCGAGCCCGGCCTTCACCTGCTGCATGGCCTGGTTGCCGGTGAGCGCGCCGAGCGCGTTCACGAAAGGCTTCTCGTTGAGATAGCGCCAGAGCTTCTCGGCGGTGAGGCGCGCGATCGAGTGCTCGACCGGGATCGTGCCGCGCAGGCGCACCACGTCCGCGGCGTCGTAGCCGCGCTGGATGCCGCGCCAGCGCGGCGCGTCACGCCATGCGCGGCGCAGCTCCTCGGCGCTGGCGAGCGAGCGGGACAGAGGGGTGATGGTGCTATCGCTCATGCGGTGACCTCTCGGTGCGGTGTCGGGGCTTCAGGTGAGCAGCTCGTACGCCGGCAGCGTCAGGAACTCATCGAAGGTCTCGGACTTGATCATCTGCTCGAACAGCCGCGCCGCGGTCGGGAACACGCCCTGGGTGAGCCGCGCCGCGCCCACCTCGTCGTGGATGCGATCGAGCTCGGCATTCAGCAGCCGGTCGAAGCGCGCCACCGTGACGGGAACCCCGTCGCTGGTGCGCGCGCCGTGGCGCAGGCACTGCCACAGCTGCGAGCGGCAGATCTCGGCCGTGGCGGCGTCCTCCATGAGGTGATAGAGCGGCACGCAGCCGTTGCCGCGCAGCCACGACTCCAGGTATTGCACGCCGACGCGGATGCAGTTGCGCAGGCCCTCCTCGGTGATCGCTCCCTCGGGAATCGTCACCAGGTCCTGCGCCGTGACGTGCACGTCCTCGCGCAGCACCTTGAGCTGGTTCGGACCCGGCATCAGCGCGTCGAAGGGCTCGCGGGCGATGGCCGCCAGTCCCGGGTGCGCGATCCAGGTGCCATCGTGCCCGGCGCGTGCCTCGCGCAGCTTGTCGGCCCGCACCCGCGCCATCGCGGCCTCGTTGGCCGCCGGGTCGTCGCGGATCGGGATCTGCGCGGCCATGCCGCCCATCGCGTGCGCACCACGGCGGTGGCAGGTCTTGATCAGCAGATCCACGTAGGACTTGAGGAAATGCCGCTCCATGGTGACGGCGGCGCGATCCGGCAGCAGGAAGTCCGGGCGGTTCCGGAATTTCTTGATGAAGCTGAAGATGTAGTCCCAGCGGCCGCAATTGAGACCGGCCGAGTGCTCGCGCAGCTCGTAGAGGATCTCGTCCATCTCGAAGGCTGCGAGGATCGTCTCGATGAGCACCGTCGCCTTGATGGTGCCGCGCGGCATGCCGAGCGCATCCTGCGCCGCGAGAAACACCTCGTTCCACAGCCGCGCCTCGAGGTGGCTCTCGAGCTTGGGGAGATAGAGGTAGGGACCGGTGCCGCGGCGCGCCAGCGCCTCGTGGTTGTTGGCGAGAAACAGCGCGAAGTCGCACAGCGCCCCCGACACCGCCTCGCCGTTGATGCGCACGTGCTTCTCGGGCAGGTGCCAGCCGCGCGGACGCACGATGAGGGTCGCGGTGCGCTCGGCGAGGCGATAGACCTTGCCGGTCGCGCCGTCCTCGAAACTTATGGTGCGGCGTATGGCGTCGGCGAGGTTCACCTGGCCGCGAATCACGTTCTCCCAGGTGGGCGCGAGCGAATCCTCGAAGTCGGCCATGAAGGCGCTCACCGGGGCATTGAGCGCGTTGATGATCATTTTGCGATCGACGGGACCGGTGATCTCGACGCGCCGGTCGAGGAGATCGGCCGGCACCGGGGCGATGCGCCACTCGCTCTCGCGCACCCTGGCGGTGCTCGTCAGGAACTGCGGCAGCGCGCCGGCATCGAAGTCCACCTGGCGCCGATTGCGCTCGGCGAGCAGCTCGAGCCGGCGCGGGTTGAAGCGGCGATGGAGACTCGCGAGCAGCTGCAGCGCGAGCGGCGTCAGCACCTCCTCGGAACGCTCGACACGCGGGCCCTGGATCTCGACCCTGGGTCCGGTCTGCTCGCGGGAATAGACCCGCTCCGAGGCGCTGCCCTGCATGCCCTTCAGCATACCTGTCTCCTGAGGGAATTTGACTGTAGAAACTTCACACTGTTAATTTCACAAGATAACGGGGACCGACGCAAGGACGAGACGACATATGCCTGAGCTGATGCGCCGCGGCCACTTTCTCGGCACCAAGCTGCGCGCGCTCCGCAAGCGCAACGGACTGACGCTGGAGGAGCTCTCGGTGCGCTGCATCCAGCGTAACGCCAGCCTCGCCCCCTCGGTGTCCTACCTCAGCATGATCGAGAGCGGCAAGCGCACCCCCTCGGCGGCGCTGCTCGAGCTCCTGGCCGCGGTGTTTCAGCGGCCCCTGGCCTGGTTCCTCGACGAGAGCACGGAGCCTGAGCCGGCGGCCCCGGGAGCTCCCGCGGGCGGAGTCCCGCGGATACCCTTCGAGCCCGCGTTCCTCTTCTCCAGGAGCCTGCTGCAGGCGGCGATCCCGGAGCTGCTCGCGCAGACCGGTACCAGCGGGAGGCAGTTCGCACACCTGCTGATCCGCTCTCATCAGGAGATGTCGCGCAACGACTTCCCCGACCTCGAGCGCGCCGCCGAGAGTGTCGGCGAGCGACGTTTCCCGCTCGGGGTCGAGGATCTGATGCGCCTCGCCAGGCGTCACGGGCTCGAGATTCGCTGGTTCGAGCGCAAACCCGTGCTGGCGCGCGACAAGGATCGCGAGGTGCGCAGCATGGTGCGCTCCTTCTTCGAGCCTCCCGGGGTGGTGTACGCCAACCGCGCCCTGCAGTCGGATCCGGCGCGGCTCAAGTTCGACCTCGCGGCGCACATCGCCCACAAGGTGCTGCACGGAGGAGACGGCCTCAAGTCGCCGCACGCCACCGGCGGGGAGATGGGCGGCAGCCCCGAAGGCGGCTCGGGCGCGGCCGGACTCGAGCCGCAGGATGTGCTGCACGCCTGGCGGGACTTCGAGTGCAGCTTCTTCGCCGGGGCACTGCTCGCGCCGCGGGTGCCGTTCCGGCGCTTCCTCACGCGCGAGCAGCACCGAGTCGAGGCCGGCGCGAAGCTCGAGCTCACGCCGGCGGTGGTGATGCGGCGCATGACCAAGGTCTCGCCCTACCCCTACTGGCACTTCTTCGACGCCTATCCGCCGGGGTACCTGCGGGCGGTTTACCGCGGCAACGGCATTCCGCTTCCCTGGGGAAACCTCGCGCAGGTGAGCGATCCGTGCCCCAACTGGGCGGTTTTTCGCATGATCGACGGGCAGCACGGCGAGTCGGGCTCGCAGATCTCGGTGCTGCGCGATGGCGAGCGGTCGCTGCTTTACTGCTGTCACTCGATCCGCGTGCGCGACATGGCCGGCAATCCCCACGTGCTGTCGGTGGGCGTCGACCTCGCCCCCGCGCTCGATGCCAACGGTGCCGACACCGCGGCCACGGTCGACTCGATCCTGCGCGAGTGCCTGCACCGTCGCGGCGAGGCGCGCATCCCTCGTGATGCGACGGAGGCGCTCAGCGCGCTCGCCAACGTGCTCAACATCGCCTGGATCGAGGATGCGCTCAGCTCACCGGCGCGCGTCATCTGCCCGCGCAGCACCCGCTGCCCACGCCGGGAACGCTGCGAAGGCGCACCCCCCTCGCGCGCCCGGGAGATCGCCGACGTGCGCGAGGAGATCCTCGGGCGCGAGCCGTGATGGCATCATAGGAGCCTCACGGCGAGGAGAGGCGTCATGACGGCGAAAGTCGCGACCCGCGGTGAGAGCCCCCGCAGCGCTCTCGCGGCGCTGGCGCTCGCGGCCTGCGCCTGGCCCGTGTCCGGCGCGCCGGACAACGCGCGAGCCGCGGCGCTCGCACGCGAGCAGGCGACGATCGCGGCATGGCGCAGCGAGCGCCTCGAGAGTCTCACGAGTGACAACGGCTGGCTGACGCTCGCCGGGCTCTTCTGGCTGAAGGAGGGCGAGAACACTTTCGGCCGCGCCCCGGCGAACGCCCTGGTCCTCGACCATGGCGCGCTGGCCGAGGCCGCCGGCTCCTTCGTCCTGAGCGCTCAGCAGGTGCGCTTCCTCGCCCGCCCGGACAGTCATATCACCCACGACGGCCAGCCAGTCACGGCGATCGACCTCGCCCCCGACACGAGCGGCCATCCCACGGTGCTGAGCTGCGGCACGCTGCGTTTCTTCGTCATCGAGCGCGCCGGCAATCTCGGAGTGCGCGTGCGCGACCTCGCGAACCCCCACCGCACCGGCTTCCGCGGCCTCGAGTATTTTCCAGTGAGCAGCGACTGGGTCGTGAACGCGCGCTTCGAGCGCTACCAGCCGGCACATCACCTGAGGATCGTGAACGTCCTCGGCATGGAGCTCGACATGGAGTCTCCGGGAGCGGTGGTGTTCGTGAAGGACGGGCGCGAGTGGCGCCTCGACACGCTGCTCGAGGAGCCCGGCGACCAGGAGCTCTCCATCATGTTCGCGGATGCGACCAGCGGCCACGAGACGTACGGCGCCGGCCGCTTTCTCGATATACCCATTCCCGAGGGCGCCACCGTGCCGGTCGACTTCAACAAGGCCTACAACCCGCCGTGCGCGCTCAACGAGTTTGCCACCTGTCCGCTGCCCCCCGCGCAGAACCGCCTCGCGCTGCGCGTGACGGCGGGTGAGAAGAAATACGCGGGCGGGCCCGAGCACCACCTGTGACACTACGGCTCGAGGCGCCGCTCCACGCGCCGCAGCTCGATGCGCTGCGCGATCCGCTTTCGCGCGGCGGGCGCGACAGCGAGTCCGGGCGGTGCCGCCAGCGCCTCGAAGGATGCCGCAGGTGCCGCGAGCGCCGCCGGCGCGGAGGCCGTGACCGGCGGGAACGCCATGAAGGCATCGCTGCGGATGGCGGCCCCGGCGTCAGTCTGGGCGTAGAGCGGCAGCGAGGCGCTGGTGCTGGTGAGCGCCTCGTAGTCACCCACGAAGAAGCCGCCCGACACGGGAGCGAGATCGAGGTCGAAGGGCCCGGACAGGTGCGTCTCCTTGAAGGTGACGCCGTCGCTCGAGGTCACCATCCAGGCATCGGCCAGCAGCGAGCCGAACGGCGCGAAGGCATCGTTGCGCAGGTCGTAGTAGCCGACGGAAATGACTCCGCTCGCCTCGACGTGCACGGTGGGCGTGAACGCCTGCGCTCCCGTGTCGGCGTTCACCTCGACCGGCGCAGCCCAGGTCGTTCCGCCGTCGGTGGAACGCGTGAGCGCGATCCCGTCGCGGGCGCCGCCCGAGAAGCGCGCATCCTGCCACGCAACGTACACGACGCCGCCCGCGGCGACGCTCGCTGAGACGATGTCGGCGCCGTCACGCACCGCCTGGCCGGTGCGCGGATCGGCGGTCCCCACCGGCTCGAGCTCCGCGATCGTAGTCGGCGCCGACCAGGTCGTGCCGTGATCGCTCGACTGCGCCACGCGTGCCAGCGCCGTGGTCTGCCCGCCGGCGGAGGTGTCGAGCTCGGTGAAGATATCGAGCAGCACCCCCGTGGGCAGGACCACGATCTGGTTGCCGAGGGTCTGATTGGCGGGACCGGGATCGTAGATGCTGCGCGCCGCGGCCCAGGTGGCGCCGGCGTCGGCGGTAACGGCAAAGTAGCTCGGCCCCGAAGTCGGCCCGCTCAGCCGGTCCCATACGACGTAGACGTGATTCGAGTCGGTGGGATCTGCGGTGATCGAGCCCTTGTCGTCGAAGAACTGCGCGCCGTCCTGGATGAGTGCGATGGGCGCGCTCCAGTCGAGCCCCCCGTCCTGCGACTGCGCGACCAGCATGGCGCTCGATGACCCCGCGGCGAGCACGCCGCCCGTAAAGGACAGGGACAGCGCATAGACCACGCCGCCGGGCGAGGCCGTGAGCCACACGTCGCTCGCCCGCGCGTAATCACCCGCGCTGCCGCTGCCGCCGCCGGTGCAGCGCGAGAAGGCCGCGCTCGTCAGCGTCCAGGTCGTGCCGCCATCGAAGGAGGCAGCCAGTGCGAGGCCCTGCGCGCCGCCATTCGACCAGCGGTTCTGCTGCCAGCCGGCGATCAGGTTCATGGGGTTGGCCGGGTTCACGACCACCGAGGGCTCGGCGGCCGTGTTGGTGTAGAGCGTCCCGTTCGGGGTCGCTCCGTCGCAGCCGGCAACGAACGTCGAATTCCGGGAGAGCTGTACCAGCGTAACGGAGCTGTAGGGCGGCGGTGCCGGGTTGCTGCCGCTGCCACCTCCGCCTGCGCCGCCCCCGCAGGCCGCAAGCAGCGCCACCAGAGTTGCCAGGCCGCATCCGGTCCGCTTCATCCGCTCTCCGTCAGTCCTCGACGCCCGCCCCGGCGTGCGCGCCGCCGAATCCGTAGCGCAGGCCTACCCACACCCCCGCGGGCGCGCCCGGGCCGCGGAACTGGGTCGCAACCGGAGCCGCGCCCGCGGCGGGCCCGAAGCTGTGATCCGGTCCGGTGAAGAAATTCTCGCCGAGAATCCCGAAATCATAGTAACGCGCATCGAGGGCGTTGTTGACGCGGGCGAACAGCTCGAGGTTCCCGCTGATGCGGCACCGGGCATCGAGGTTCACCAGTACAAAACCCGGCAGCGGCCCGTTGCGATCGGCATTGTTCTCGTCACCGCGCGCGTATACACCACTCGCCACGAGGATACTGGCGCCGAGCGAGAAACGGCCGTTCACGTCGTAGTCCCCACGGAGCTTGAAGGTCTGGCGTGGGATCGACGGGATCCGATCCCCGGGTGTCACCAGGATGGCGCCGCTGGCATTCGCGCTCGAGTTGAACGGACTCAACTCGCTGAAGTTGGAGCGGAAGGTGGCGTCGATGAAGCTGTAGCGTGCGCTCACGGCCAGCGGCCCGAAGCGGGTGGCTGCGGCGAGCTCGAGGCCGAGGCGCCGCGTCGCGCCGATGTTGGCGTAGTAGCCGGCGTTGCTGGCCCCGGGAGTCGCGCTGATGAACTCGATGTCGTTGCGCAGCAGGCTCTGGTAGGCGGCACCACTCCACTGCCAGAGGGCCGACCGGCCGCGCGCGCCGAGCTCGAGCGTTCGGGCTACCTCGGCCGCGAGCGGCGGATCGGCGAGGAAGTCGTTGGGGAGCTGGCAGGGCGCGCTCGGATCGGCGCAGGTGAGCTCGATGGCCGTGGGAGCCCGCATCCCCTCGCTGTAGCCGGCATACGCCGTGAGACCCGGGCGCGGATTGAAGTTGACGCCCGCGGCGGGACTGAAGCGTGTGAAGACGTGAGTGCCGTCGAGCCGCGGCGCAAGCCCGCTCAGGTCCGCGATGCTCGCCTCGGCGCGGTCGTAACGTCCCGATGCGCTGAGCGTCCAGCGCGGCGTGAGGTGATACGCGTCCGCCACGAACAGCCCGAGATTGTTGGCGTCGGTGTCGGCGTTGGTCACCGCCATGAAGGCGCCGGTAGCGATCGTCTCGCGCGAGGCGGTGAAGGCCGCACTCTGGGTGAGCTGCTGGAAGTGGCTGTGGGCGGCATCGTCGCTCGCGCCGATCGTGAGCTGGTTGGCGTGCTTCCCCGTCGTGCTCACGGTGAGCTGCAGCCCGCCACCGAAGCCGTCCTCGTCGATCTGGGCGAGGTTGTTCGACCCTTCGGTCAGATCCGGCGCGCCGGTGGCGGGATCGACCTGCCCGTAGTCGCCGTTGACGTTGCTGTCGAGACTGCTGCTGCGGAAGCTGCGGTAATAGGCGTTGCCGCCGAGCAGCACTGCGGGCGCGAGGAAATGGCTGCCCTTCAGGGTGAGCAGCGCCAGGCGGTTCGCCGTGGTGTCGGGCCAGGTGTAGGCCTGCCGCTCATCGGAAAGAAAGGACAGTGGCAGGGTCTGCGTTCCCTCGAGCGCGGTGTCGGCGGCGGTCAGGGCCAGGTCGACGTCGGTCTTCGCGTCCTGCCAGCCTGCCTTGGCGAAGAGCTGCTTCACCTCGCTCGGGTTGTGGTCGGCCCAGCCGTCGTCGTGGAAGTAATTGCCGGTCACGAAGGCATCGAGCGGGCCGTGCGCCCCACCCCACTCGAACTCGGCGGTGCGCCGACCGAAGGAGCCGCCGCTCACCTCGAGCGCGCCCCCCGGGTATTCGGCACCGCTCTTGGTGTAGATCGCGAGCGCACCCCCGAGGGTATTCAGGCCGAAGGCGGGGTTCGAGCCCGGAATGAGCTGGATGCTCGAGATAGCCGACTGCGGGATGAGGTCCCAGTTCACCACGTCACCGAAGGGCTCGTTCACGCGCACCCCGTCCTGGAACACCGACAGGCCCTCAGGCGTGCCGAGGAGCGGCGAGGCAGTGAAGCCGCGAAAGGCGATGTCGGGCTGAAAGGGGTTGCCCTGCGCGGCGTTGCTGCTGACGCTGCCCGCGTTCTGAACGAGATAGTCGGTCGTGGTGGCGTGCGCCCGGGAGAAGTCGCCGCTCGTGTAGATCTGCACGTTAGCGGGCACCTCCTCGAGCGGTGCGCCCAGGCCCGGCAGAGGGGTCGTGCCCACCACCGTGACGGTCGGCAGCTCGAGCGCTTCTGCGGGATTCGCCGCAGGTGTCCCGGGGTCGGCCGCCTGTGCCGCAGCGCTGCAGCCGAGCAGCGCGACGCACACGAGACGTGGCGCGGGCGCCGGGCGTCCGCGATTCAACTGCCGATGAAGATCGTCGCCGGGTGCTCGAGGCACTCTTTCAGGGCCTGGATCATCGCCGCGGCGTCATAGCCGTCGACGAAGCGATGGTCGAAGGATGAGGACAGGTTCATCGTACGCCGGATCGCGATCGCTCCCTCGAAGACCACCGGGCGCTCGACCGCGCGATTCACGCCGATGATCGCCACCTCCGGCGCGTTGATGATCGGCGTGCTGGCGATGCCGCCGAGCTTGCCGAGGCTCGTGATGGTGATGGTCGAGCCAGTGAGCTCCTCGCGCGTCGCCTTGTTGGTGCGTGCCGCCTCGCTCACCCGGCGCATCTCGGCCGCCAGGTCCCGGAGCGAGCGCCGGTCCGCATCGTGCACCACCGGCACCTTGAGGCCGTCCGGGGTCTGGGTGGCGACGCCGAGATGCACCGCCGCGTGGCGCACGATCACGCCGCGCTCGGCGTCGTAGTGCGCATTACACTGCGGGAAGTCCTTCAACACGCGCACCAGCGCGAGCGCCAGGAACGGCAGATAAGTGAGGCCCGGCGCGCCGCGCTCGAGCTTGCTGTTGAGATGCGCCCGCAGCGACTCGAGCTCGGTGATGTCGAGCTCCTCGACATAGGCGAAATGGGGAATGTTGCGCTTCGCCTCGCTCAGGCGCTGCGCGATGAGGCGCCGCAGGCCGATGACCTTGATCTCCTCGGTGGCGCCCGGCGCGCGCGCCGGCGACTTCGCCGCCGGAACCGCCCGCGGTGCCGGCCTCAAGGGCACCGGCTGTCCCTGCGAGCCGCGCGCGACATAGGCATCCAGGTCCTTCGACACGATGCGCCCGCTCGGTCCGGAGCCGGCCACCTGCCGCAGGTCGATGCCCGCCTCGTGGGCACGGCGGCGTATCGCGGGCGAAGTCGCGACCCGTCCGCGGGAGGCGGCCATCGCCCCGTGGGCCTCGGTCGCCGCGCTCGCGCCGTTGCCCGCACCTGCCGCACGCGCCGGCGGCGCGCTGGCCGCGGGAGTCTGCACCGCGGCGGCGGCGAGCGCCGCACGCGGCTCGGTCTCGAGCACGAGCAGCTCCGCACCGACCGGCACCTTGTCCCCGGGCTCGCCCGTCGTCGACACGACGCGTCCGCTCACCGGCGCCGGCACCTCGACCGCCGCCTTCTCGGTCATCACCTCGACGACCACGTCGTCCTCGGCCACCGCGTCGCCCGCCTTGACGCGCCAGCCGACGATCTCGGCCTCGACCGTGCCCTCGCCGAGATCCGGCAGCTTGAAGACGTACCTGCTCATGCGGCCTCCATCACCTGTTTGAGCGCCGCCGCGATCCGCGCCTGTCCCGGAAAGTAGTCCCACTCGAAGGCATGCGGATACGGGGTATCCCAACCCGTGACCCGCTGTACCGGCGCCTCGAGATTCCAGAAGCAATGCTCCTGGACGGTCGCAACCAGCTCGGCTCCAAAGCCGCCGAAGCGCGTCGCCTCGTGCACCACCACGCAGCGGCCGGTCTTGCACACCGACGTGCACAGCGTGTCGACGTCCAGCGGCGCCATGCTGCGCACGTCGACGATCTCGGCATCGACGCCCGCGGCGCGCACCGCGGCCTCGGCCACGTGCACCATGGTGCCGTAGGTCAGCACGCTGACGCCCGTCCCGGGACGCACGACCTCGGCGCGCCCGAGCGGCACGGTGTAATGACCCTCGGGCACCTCGCCGCGCGGATGGGCGCTCCACGGAACCGCGGGCTTGTGCGGGTCGCCGTCGAAGGGTCCGTTGTAGAGGCGCTTCGGCTCGAAGAACACCACCGGGTCCTCGCCCTCGATCGAGCTGATCAGCAGGCCCTTCGCGTCGTACGGGTTCGACGGCATCACTACCTTGATGCCGCACACATGAGTGAAGATCGCCTCCGGGCTCTGCGAGTGGGTCTGGCCGCCGCGGATTCCGCCGCCACAGGGCGTGCGGATGGTCACCGGGGCGGAGAAATCCCCGGCGGAGCGGTAGCGCAGCCGCGCGAGCTCGCTCACCACCTGGTCGTAGCCGGGATAGATGTAGTCGGCGAACTGAATCTCGGCGACGGGCTTCAGGCCGTTCACTCCCATGCCGATGGCGGTCGCGATGATGCCGCCCTCCGCGATCGGCGTGTCGAGCACGCGATGCTCGCCGTGCTTGCGCTGTAGCCCCTCGGTCGCGCGGAACACGCCGCCGAAGTAACCGACGTCCTCGCCGAGGATGACGACGCGCGGATCGCGCGCCAGCATCACGTCCATGGCGGAGTTGAGCGCCTGGACCATGTTCATGCGCGCCATGAGCTCACCCCTTGCCGGCCGCGGACGAAGTCGGCGCCGTGGCACGCGTCGCGCCCTGCGCCTCGCGCAGCGAGCGCAGCTCGCGCTGCTGCTCCTTGAGGTTCGGCGGCATCTCCTTGAAGACGTCCTCGAACATCGTGAGCGGATCGAGTGCGGGCCCCCCGGTCAGCGTGCCGTAGCTCTCGGCTTCCTTCCAGCAGGTCGTGACGTGGGCCTCGAGCTCTTTCTCGAGACGGACGTGCCGTTCCTCGGACCACTCGCCGAGCGAAATCAGGTGTTGCTTGAGCCGCGCGACCGGATCGCCGAGCGGCCACGCGCGCCACTCCTCCTTGGGGCGATAGCGCGACGGATCGTCGCTGGTGGAGTGCGCGGCGGCGCGGTAGGTCACCTGCTCGATGAGCGTCGGACCGCCGCTCTGGCGCGCGCGCTGCGCGGCCCACTGGGTGACCGCGTACACGGCGAGGAAGTCGTTGCCGTCGACGCGGATCCCGGGGATGCCGTAGCCCGGTCCGCGCTGTGCGAAGGTCTTGTGCTCTCCGCCGGCGAAGCCCTGGAAGGTGGAGATAGCCCACTGATTGTTGACCAGGTTGAGGATCACCGGCGCCTGGTACACGGCGGCGAAAGTCATGGCGTAATGAAAATCGGCCTCGGCGCTCGAGCCCTCGCCGATCCAGCTCGAGGCGATCCGATCCTCGCCCTTGATGGCGGCGGCCATCGCCCAGCCGACCGCCTGCGGGAACTGCGTGGCGAGGTTGCCGGAGATCGTGAAGATATTGCCGCTGGCCCAGTGATACATGATGGGCATCTGCCGGCCCTTGCACATATCGTGCGTGTTGGACAGGCACTGGCACATGAGATCCACCAGGTTGCGGCCGCGCACCACCTGCAGGCCCTGCTGGCGGTAGGAGGGGAACAGCATGTCGGTGGGCTGCAGCGCCATGCCGGCGGCCACCGCCACCGCCTCCTCGCCCGTAGACTTGATATAGAAGGAGATGCGGCCCTGACGCTGGATCTTCTGCATGCGGTCGTCGAACAGCCGTGTGAGCAGCATGTGGCGCAGGCCCACCTGCAGCTCCTCGGGCTCGAGGTGCGGGTTCCAGGGGCCGACCGCGCGATGCTCGTCGTCGAGCACGCGCACCATCTCGAGCGCCAGGCTCTCGATGTCGCGCGCCGCTGCGGTGACGTCCGGGCGGATCACGGCACCGGCGGGTGAGATCTGCACGTAGCTGAAGTCGGGTTCCTGCCCCGGGCGGGCCGGCGGCGTGGGAACATGCAAGCGCGAGCGTGGGGTCATGACGGGCCTGGTCGGCTCAAATTGCAGTTGCGGGCATCGCTCCGACAGGATTGTAATCGCCTCACACCGCCAACACTACGAGTGAGGACACTGGTGAAGCCGCGAGCCACATTCCGGGGTGTCGTACTGCGCACCACGGCACAAAGGTCCGCGCCGCGGCCGCCGCCGGCTGCAACGGCGGGCTCAGCGCGCGTGCGCATCTCCCGCGAGGTGGCCGGACGCGGCGGCAAGGGGGTCTCGGTGATCCGCGGCTTGCCGCTCGGCGACCAGGCGCTCGAAGAGCTCGCCGCGCGCTTGAAGCGGCTGTGCGGTGCCGGCGGCGCAGTCAGGGACGGCGCGATCGAGATCCAGGGCGAGCACCGCGACCGGCTGGTGGCGGAGCTCAAGAAGCTCGGCTACGAGGCGAAACGCGCCGGGGGCTGAGCGCTCCGGCGCCGGCCGGCACCGGCCCGTGATGCGTACGCGGCATCCCCGCGGGCACTTGCGGTAGAGTACTCAACCTGCACCGCAGCGGGGGCATGACGTGAACGACAATCTTCAGACGGCACCTGCGACCAGAGACGGCCACGTCCTGCTCTTTGCGCGCAACTTTTTTCGCCATCCGCGCATGCTCGGCTCCATCGTGCCGAGCTCGCGCTTCCTGATCCGCGAGCTGCTGAGCCCGGTCGACTGGACGCGCGCACGCGTGATCGTCGAGTATGGGCCTGGAGTCGGCGGCATCACGGCGGAGGTGCTGCGACGCATGCGCCCCGACGCGCTCCTGATCGCAATCGAGATGAACCCGGACTTCGTCGGCTACCTGCGCGGCGCCTTGACCGATACCAGGCTGCGCGTGGTCGAAGGATCGGCGGAGTCGGTGGACGAGATCCTGAGCCGCTTCGCCCAGCGCCAGGCCGACTACATCATCTCGGGCATCCCCTTCAGCACCATTCCTGCGCCGCTGCGCGAGCGCATCCTGCGCAAGACCCGCGCCGTGCTGGCGCCCGGCGGTGCATTCCTCGTCTACCAGTTCTCGACGCGCGTGCTCGCGGACCTCAAGCGCATCTTCGGTTACGTCGGGCGTAAGTTCGAGCCGCTCAACGTGCTGCCGGCGCACCTGTTCTTCTGTCAGCCAGCGGCCGCCTGAACTCAGGCGACACGAGCTTCAATTCAGGCATAGGGACGTGCCCGCCGCCGCAGGCGGCGAGCGACGAGCAAAAGTCACGCCTTTTGCGAGTCGCGCGAGGATCGTGACAGGATGTCCGATCCGAGCTTCATGACTACCGCGCGCGCAGCGTGTGCAGCAGCTCCTGGCCGAAGTAGCCGGGCGGGATCGTCCCCTGCTTCATGAATTCGAGGTGGAAGCGCTGCGGTGAGTAGCGCGCACCCAGCTCGAGTTGCGCGCGCCGCCGCAGCGCCAGAATCTGCTCCTTGCCGAGGCGGTAGGTGACCGCCTGCGTCGGCCAGCGCGCGTAGCGCGTGATCGCCGCCCGGGCCGCGCTGCAGCTCGCCTGCTTGAGTTCGAGCCTCAGGCTGGCCGCGTCCTGACACGAGCCCGGCAGGAAATCGACGACCTCGGAAAAGAGCGTCACCGCCTGGTCGAAGCCCAGACGCCCCGTATGGATCCCGGTGTCGATGCGCACGCGCAGATCGCGCAGCAGCTTGCCGCGCAGCTGGTAGAGGCGCTCCTCGGGGGTGTAGAAGCCGTGCGGCGCGCCCGGCGCGGCCTCCGCGAGCAGCGCCTCCGAGTACAGCGCCCAGCCCTCGGTGGCCATCGAGTCCTGCCACATCGAAGAGGAGTCCTCGACCGCGCCGGGCAACAGCCAGCGCGTCGGCGAGATCTCATCGCGGTACCGCGTCATCACCTTGAAATGCCAGTCGTGCCCGGGGAAGCCCTCGTGCGCCGCGAGGTCCGCCATCGAGGCGTAGTCGTGCTGCCCGCGCAGCGCCGCGACATTGTCCCCCGTAGGCGCTATGTAGAAGCGCCCGACGCCGGTCCTCTTGAACGGGGGCGCCGGGTAGTAGGCGCCGCCCGCCACCGAGGCGCGCAGCGGCGCGGGAGTGATGAGCACTTCGAGGCGGTAGTCCGCGGGCACGTCGAAGAGTCCCGTTGCCCGGGCATAGGCGATGAGTCTCTGGCCGGCGCGGCGGTAGCCTTCGAGCATCTCGGTGTCACTCTGCGGCGCGTTGCGGCTCAGCTGCTCGAACACCGCCCGGACGGTCGCGGGCCCCTCGCCGGCCAGCGGCCACTGATGGCGGGCGGCGATCTCGCGCGCGAGCGCGATCATCTCGGTACGCGTCGCCTCGACCGCCGGCCACGCTTGCGCGTAGAGCTCGCCCGCGGTGCTGGCGAGGCGCAGATTGTTGCGCAGCGCCCAGTCATACTCGGCTTCGCCGAGGGCGAAGCGATCCGCGCGATACTCCGCCTTCAGAACGGGCTCGCCGCCGCCGGCCTCATCGAAAAAGACCCCGGTGATCATCGTCGCGAGATGGCGGTAGGCGGCGGCTGCGGCCTCGGCCGCAGCCGCGAGATCGTGCAGCAGCGCCGCGCGCGGCGCCGACGTGAGGGCCGCGGCCGCCAGCTGCGGCAGCGCGCTGCCGAAGTACTCGGCATCGGCCGCAGCGCTGCGCCTGCCGAAGTCGCTGAGCACGCGAGCGTCCGGCGTGTTGTGCGCGGCGACGCCCGCCGCGAGCTGCCGCTCCGCGGTCGCGAGATATCCCGGCACTGCGCGTACGCGGGCGATGACCGCCTGCCACTCCGCGTCCGTGCCGTAGGCCGTGCCGCTCCCCGGCGTCATGCCCTGGATCTGCCAGTCGACGCCGCGCGCCGGCTCGTCCACGTAGGAATCGAGCGATTTCTGCTGGTGGCGACGCACGAGGTGCTGGTGCTCGAGAAAGGCGATCTCGGCGAGCGCCACCGAGCGGTCGATCCGCCGCCGCGGCGACAGGCCCGCGGGCGAGAGGCGCGCGAAGCGCGTCCGAAACTCCGCGAGCCGCGCGTCCTCCTCGCGGATGGCCTCGGGCGAGTAATCCCGCAGCCGGCCGTCGACGCCAGCCAGCTGCGGGTCGAACGCGCCGCCCCCCAGGTAGGTCGCGACCACCGGGTAGCGTCCGAGGATATAGACCACGTAGTCGTGCTCGACCGCGGCGAAGCGCGCATCGGCCCAGGGGCGCTTCTGCACCGGCTGCGCCACCGGCGCGCGCGGTGGAGTCACGGGCGGGTGGGCCGGCGTCGGAGTCTGCGCCAGCACGCCGCCACTCATCACGCCCGCCGCCAGCAGCGGCGCGAGCACTGTCAACGGACGGAGGCGGTCCACCGCGAAAGCATAGCCGGCTTCGGCCGCGGGCGGGCGTTGCCCCGCGGGGCGTTGACAGCCTCAGCGCCGGGCGAGGATGCTCATCGCATGAGCACGCTGTGGCTTGGCACTCGTAAGGGATTGTTTGCGCTGCGCGCCGACGCGGGGCGCCGCAGCTGGAAACTCACCGGCCCGCAGTTCCTCGGGCACATCATCCATCACGTGGTGCAGGATCCGCGCGCGCCGCGCACTCTGCTGATGGCGGCCAAGACCGGCCACCTGGGCCCGACGGTGTTCCGCTCGAACGATCGCGGGCGCACCTGGCGCGAGGCGGCGCAGCCCCCTGCGTTTCGCCGGGCTGCCGACGGCGAGGAGGCGCGCGCCGTGGAGCGCGTGTTCTGGCTGACGCCGGGGCACGCCGCCGAGCCCGGCATCTGGTACTCCGGCAGCTCTCCCGCGGGATTGTTCCGCTCGGCAGACGGCGGTGAGCGCTGGGAGCCGATCGCCGGCTTCAACGACAACCCGATGCGAGCGAAATGGGTGTTGAACGGTACGCCCGACGGCGAGTTCCTGCATTCGATCCTGGTAGACCCGCGCGACCCGCAGCATCTCTACATCGGGATCTCGGTCGGCGGCGTGTTCGAGTCCACCAACGGCGGCGCGGACTGGACGCCGCTCAACGAAGGTTGCGCCGCGGACTTTCTGCCCGACCCGCACGCGCCCTTCGGCCATGACCCGCATTGCATGACGCTGCATCCCGCGAAACCCGATCGCCTGTATCAGCAGAATCACTGCGGCATCTACCGGCTCGATCGTCCGGGCCGGCGCTGGGAGCGCATCGGCAACGCCATGCCGAAGAAGATCGGCGACATCGGCTTTCCGATCGTGCTCCATCCCGGCGATCCCGACACTGCCTGGGTGCTGCCGATGGATGGCCAGACGGTCTGGCCGCGCACCTCGATCGACGGCAAGCCCGCCGTGTACCGCACCCGCGACGCCGGCCGCAGCTGGCAGCGGCTCGACCGCGGGCTGCCGCGCGCCCGCGCGTGGTTCACGGTGCTGCGCCAGGCCATGTGCGCCGACCGCCGGGAGCGCACCGGGGTGTACTTCGGCACCACCGGCGGCGATGTCTGGGCGAGCACCAACGCCGGCGACAGCTGGCGCTGCATCGCCCGCCACCTCCCGGAGATCTACTGCGTCAGTCACGCGATTTGAGGCGCTCCCATGACTTGCACGGTTCGCATCGCGAGTCCCCTGCACTCCTACACGGCGGGCGCATCCCGGGTCGACGGGCACGGCAACACGCTCGCGGAGGTGCTCGGCGATCTCGAGCAGCGCTTCCCCGGTATCCGTTTCCGCATGATCGACGAGCAGAACCGCATCCGTCCGCACATGCGGCTGTTCATCAACACGGACGAGGCGCGGGATCTTGCGGCGGCGGTGCGCGGCGGGGACACGGTGCACGTGATCTGCGCGCTGTCGGGAGGATGAGGCCGATGACGCTCTCAGTACCTGAGCGCGCCCGCTACCAGCGCCACCTCGCCCTCAAGGAGATCGGTGCCGCCGGCCAGGAGAGGCTCAAGGCGGCACGCGTGCTGATCGTGGGCGCGGGCGGGCTCGGCTCGCCCGCCGCGCTGTATCTCGCGGCGGCCGGCTGCGGCACGCTGGGACTCGTCGATTTCGACCGAGTCGATGTCTCCAATCTGCAGCGCCAGGTGCTGTTCGACACCGCCGGACTCGAGCAACCCAAGGCCGAGGCCGGGCGCGCGCGCCTCGCGGCCCTGAACCCCGAGATCCGGGTGATCGCCCACGCCCTCGAGCTCAAGGCGGCCAACGTGCGCGCATTGCTCGCGGACTATGATCTGGTCGTCGACGGCAGCGATCGGCTCTCGACCCGCTATCTCGTGAACGATGCCTGTGTGCTGCTCGGGCGGCCGCTCGTATCGGCGGCGGTTCACCGCTTCGAGGGTCAGGTCATGACCTACGTGCCGGGGAGCGGGCCGTGCTACCGCTGCCTGTTTCCGCGAGCCGCCGACGGCATGGTCGCCAACTGCGCCGAGGCGGGTGTGCTCGGCGTCCTGCCCGGGGTGCTCGGCACGCTGCAGGCCACGGAGGCCATCAAGCTCATCACCGGCGTCGGCACGCCGCTCCTCGGAAGGCTGCTGACCTACGACGCGCTCGAGCTGCGCTTTCATGAGTTCCGCGTGGAGCGCCGGCGCGACTGCGCGGTGTGCGGCGATGCGCCGACCATTACCGAGCCGCGCGATCCGCCGCCGCAGCGCGCTGCCGCGGCGCCGGACGGCGTGCGCCGCCTCGCTCCCCTCGCGCTCAAGGCGCTGCTCGATCCCTCGGCACCGGCCGAGGCGCCGCCGCTCATCGACGTGCGCGAGCGCTGGGAGTTCGACACCGGCCACCTGCCCGACTCCGTCAACATTCCGATGAGCGAGCTGCCGCAGCGCATCGGCGAGATCCCGCGGGTCGGGGGTCCGGTATTCGTCTGCCGCAGCGGCGGCCGGAGCCTGCGCGCCTGCACGCTGGCGCTCGCGGTGGGCGTCGCGTCGCCGGCGAACCTCGAAGGCGGACTCACCGCCTGGGCGGCGCAGGTCGATCCGACGCTGCCGGTGGCCTGAGCGAGGCGTCGCTTCAGCGCGCGCCGCGTGGCCGCGCCGTCCGCATCACGACACCGCGGACGTCCGCGACTTGGCGAAGCACGGAGCCACGGGCGCCTCGGGCGTGAGCTGGATGCGGCGCTTGAGCAGCGCGAGTGCCGCCTGCGGCTCGTCGACGAAGGAGAACAGATCGAGATCCGCCTCCTCGATCGTCCCGTGGCGCACCAGCGCCTCGAAGTTGATCACTTCCTTCCAGTAGGCCGAGCCGTACAGCAGTACCGGAATCGAGCGGTCGAGCTTGCGGGTCTGCGCCAGCGTCAGGATCTCGAACAGCTCATCGAGGGTGCCGAAGCCCCCGGGGAATGCCACCAGGGCGTGCGCCAGGTGGGCGAACCACAGCTTGCGCATGAAGAAGTAATGGAACTCGAAGGACAGCTCGGGCGTGATGAACGGGTTGGGTCGCTGCTCCTCCGGCAGGCCGATGTTCAGCCCGATGCTGCGCCCGCCGGCGAGCGAGGCGCCGCGGTTCGCCGCCTCCATGATCCCGGGACCGCCGCCCGAGCAGACCATGAGGCGCTCGCCGCCGGGCAGACCGCGGCCCCAGTCGGTCACGAGCCGCGCGAGCTCGGTCGCCGCCTCGACATAGGAACCCAGCACGCCGCCGGTGCGGGCGCGCGACGAGCCAAAGAACACGACCGTGGCGGTGACGCGGCACTCGCTGAAGGTGCGCAGCGGCGCCAGGTACTCGGACACGATCCGTATCGGGCGTCCCTCGTCCGAGTCGATGAATTTCGGATCGTGGTACGACAGCGGGGGGCTGTGCGCCATGGGGCTGAAGCTCCGGGAACGCGGCTCGGGGCCGCCAAGTGAGGTAGTGTGGCAATTCCCGGCGGGCGCGTCATCCGCGCCCCCGGAGCGGGCGCTCCTGCGCGCCGCTCCGGGCTGCCTCACGTCACCCTGCCCCCGGCGGTCCTCCCAGGGGCGTGCCGGTGACGCTCACTCGGTCCACCCGCACACGATTCCGATCCTGCTGCGCTACCCTACGGTCCTCGTGTTGCGCTCTCATGGCAGAAGGATTGCATGGCTGTTCCCGGCGACAGTCGCGCTCGTCCAAGCGGCGCATGCCGCGGCGCCTCCCCTGCCGCCCCCTGAGGTCGCGGCGCCCGCCCCCGCGCTGCCTGCACTCGATGCCACGACGTCGCTGCTCGTGATCGCGCCCCATCCGGACGATGAGACGCTGTGCTGCGCCGGCGTCATTCAGCGGGTCGTGCAGGCCGGCGGCCGCGCGAGCATCGTGTGGATCACGAGCGGCGACGCCTCGCTCCTCGACCTGGTGCTCGTGCAGAGGAGCCTGCCGCCGGCGCCCGCCAGGTTGCGCGAGCTCGCCGCGCGCCGCATGCGCGAAGCGCGCGCGGCCACGGCTCTGCTCGGCGTCCCGGAGGACGGACAGCTGTTCCTCGGTTATCCGGACCGCGGAATTCTCCGCCTCCTCACCGATCACCACGACGCGGCCTTCACCTCGCCCTTCACGGGCGCTGCGGCGGTGCCCTACCCGCAAGCGCTCTCTCCCGGCCGCGCTTACACCGGTGCGAGCCTCGAGCAGGACCTCGGCGCGGTGCTCGATCGCGTGCATCCGACGCTGGTGCTCGCGCCGAGCCCGCGCGACTCGCATCCGGATCACCACGCGGCCGGACTCCTCACCCTGCGCGTCCTGGCGCGCCGCAGTCGGCTGCCCATGGTGCGCTGCTGGATCGTGCACGGCGGAGAGGGTTGGCCGAGTCCGCGTGAGCTCTCGCCCGGGGTGCCGCTGGGGCGCCCGCCGCTGCTCGCCGGCGTGCCCCTTGCACCCTTCGAGCTCACGCCCGGGGAGGAGGACCTGAAGCTGGCGGCGGTACGCGCCTACCCAACGCAGCTGCGGACCCTGGCGCCCTTCCTGCTGGCCTTCGTGCGCACCACGGAGACGTTCTCGGCCGCACCGTGAGCGGGCTTGATCCTAGGGGGGACGCCGCCATCCCTCGAGCCAGCGATCGAGGGCGCCGGCGATCCGCTCGCGCAGCCGATCGAGCCGGGCGCGCTGCGGCCATTGTCGGCGGCTGATCGCCTCCGACACGGTGAGGTCGGCGGCAAAGAGCGCGGCGGCGGCGTCCGCTACGCCGCTGTCGGCCACCTCCTGGTTGGCCTCGAGGTTCCACTTGAAGCTCCAGCGATCGAGGTTGCTCGAGCCGATCGAAACCCAGTCGTCGCACACGATCATCTTCGCGTGCAGCACATGCGGCTGATATTCGTAGATGCGCACGCCATTGCGCAGCATCTTGGCGTAGAAGCGCCGCGCCGCCTGGCGCACCCACGGGTGGTCGGTGCGCGCGCTCGGCATCAGCAGCCGCACGTCCACCCCGCGGCGCGCCGCCCGGCGCAGTGCCTTGCGAAAGCGGCGTGACGGCACGAAGTAGGCGCTGACGATCCAGGCGCGCGTGCGCGCCGCATCGATGCGCCGTACGACACCGTGCGCGAGCACCGAGTGCTGCCGTGCCTCGCTCAGGGCGAGCCGGCCGAGCGCGCCGCCCGCGAGCGGCGTGCAGAGCGGCGCGGGCAGCGAGAGCTCCGCTCCGAGGCGCCGCCAGGTGCGGGCAAAGGCGCGCTGCCAGTCGGCCACGACCGGACCTCTGATCTCGACCATCAGCTCGCGCCAGGCGTCGGGTCCGGCGAACTCGTCGGCGAGCCCCGCCCCGCCCACGAAGGCGACCTGTCCGTCGACTGCGAGGAGCTTGCGATGGTCGCGCCTGAAGTTGCGCAGCCGGTTGCGCCAGCGCAGCGGGTTGAAGAAGCGCAGCTCGACACCCGCCTCGACGAGCCACCAGCGGTCGCCGCCCGAGAGAGCGAGCGCGCCGAAGCCATCGAACACCACGCAGCAGCGCACGCCCCGGGCGCGCGCGCGCGTGAGAGCCTCGATGAACTCCCCGGTCACGCGGCCGGAGCTCACCAGGTACATCTCGAGGAGCACGTACATCGTCGCCGCGTCGATCGCCGCGAGCATGCGCTCGAAGAACACGCCGCCGCCGTCCAGCAGCCGGAACTCGTTCCCGGGTCGCCAGGGCCAGCCGGTAGTGGTCGATTGCCGCGCGCTCGGGCCCGCCGTCATGAGATACGGCGCTAGTGAGGACGCACGGCGCCCGCGCGGTGCTCGAGCGTAACGACCGCGCCCGCGAACAGGTAGAGCAGCGCGAACCAGCCGAGGCCGCGGGTCAGGAGCACGTCGAGCGTGCGGTAGATCGCGCCCTCGGAGTGGAAGTAATAGCGCTGCGCTTCGACGCCGCCGATGAGGAGCGCCGCGCCCGCGATCAGCAGCAGCGCAGGTCCCGCGTGCGCGCGGCGGCTGTCGTCGCCGGCCAGCGCGCTCGGCGGAACGCGCAGCCTTGCGTACCACAGAGCGAGGATCGTGAGCCCGATGGCGGAGCTCAGGTACTGCAGGATGTGGAATATCTCGCCGCTGTACCAGCCGATCGTGACGGTGTCGCCGAGGGCCGGAAAGCGCCGCACGGCCCAGCCCTCGGCGTGCGTGAACGAGTCCCACAGCAGATGCGACCACACGCCGACCAGGATCGCGAGCGGCGCGAGCAGCCACGCGGTGCTCCGGCGCCGGAAAGGCTCGAGCGCCGCGAGACACAGCCAGCGGGCGCGCGGCGGCAGCAGCACGGTGAGCGGCTCGCGCAGCAGCAGCAGGCTCATGAGCAAGGCGATGCCGAGTGCCACGTCGACCGTGTACGAGCCGAGGACGGTGTGCGTATCGAGCCCGAGCCGCAGCGCATGGCCGCTCGGGCCGGGCGGCAGGTAGTACGGGACGTCCGGTGTCACCGTACCGATGATGAGCGGCGCCGTGCGCAGCAACCTGAGCCGTCGCAGCGGCAGGATGGCGGCCGGATGAGCCAGGGTGAAGGGCATCGGCGTGCTACCCGGACGGCGCAGTGCGCGCGGTCACCGGGATGCGGTAGTCCCGGCCGACCCAGGCGTCGCTCCCGGCGTAGCGGAAGGTCACATCGAGGCGCCGGCCCGCGGCGAGGCGCGCGCTGTCGATCTCGAGCAGATGCAGGCCGAGCGGGTGGGCGTGCGTCTGCTGCTCGCGCACGTCCTGCCAGCCGTCGAGTCCCCAGCGGAACGTGCCCGGCTCGCGCAGTGCGAGCGTGAGCGAGCAGCCCTCGGGCAGCTTGTTGGCCGGCGCGTGCTCGCACCATATGACGCGCTTGAGCAGCGGCCGCTCACCGCGGTAGCGCTGCCACACCAGCGCCGGCCGATCGAACGGCCGTTTGAGCACACGCGAGACGACGAGCTTGATGTACTCGGCATGCGTCCAGGCGAGCGGCATCGCCCCGCCGGTGGGGCGTCCGGGCTCGAGCCCGCGGGCGGCGATCGGCGCGGCATCCCACACCTGCTCGGGCAGCATGCCGCCCGGGGAGGCCGAGCGCAGCATCGTCCGGATGAGCGGCAGCGGGTCGCGCCCCGCGGCGACCTCATAGTGGCCGCGCTCGCCGGTGAGCAGCGGCCAGGCGCGCCCGCGCCCGGTGCCGTCGTACGCGCTGCCGTCCTCGTGCTCACCGTAGCCGTCGCCGTTATAGCGATGCCAGAAGGGACCGGAGGTCGTGTCGACCTTGAGAAGCGCATCCGCCAGACGCAGGCTCGCGAGGATCAGCGGATCGTCGGCGCGCCGCAGCCCGAAGCGCACCAGCTGCAGGAAATCGACGCCGACCTGCTCGGATGCCGGGATTCCCGGGTCCGTTGCCCGGTTCTTGATCGACATGACCGAGTCGGGCGAGCAGCGATCGGTGAGTGCCTGGGGCGGCGCGACGCGCACGTAGTAGCCGGGGATTCCGTGGCGGTGCGCGAGCGGCGTGTCGGCCACCGCGGTCCAGTCCTCGAGGCGCGCGTTCCAGTAGTCGGCGAACGCGAGCGCGAGATCGCGCGTGTCCGGCGGCAGATACGGCGCGCCCGCCACGAGCGCGGCGATGCACACGGCGAGGGTGAAGGTGTTGAGGCCCGCGTCCTCCTCCCAGCGGTCCTGGTCGCTCACCGGTCCGGTGCGCACCACGAACGAGAGCGCGCGCCGCACCATGTCGGCGACCTCGGTGCCCGCGAGCGCGTCACGCTCACCGAGCGCCGCCGCGAGCAGCACGGGAAATGCGGACTCATCCAGCTGGATCCCCGACCAGTAGCTCTTGCCGCCGAGCCACTGGTTCTGATTCCAGTGGCCGTCGGCGTTCTGCGTCGCGAGCAGGTAGCGCAGCGTGTTGAGCGCCTCGGTGGTGGCGCCGACCGCGAGCAGCGCGCCCGCACACTCCACCAGGTCGCGCGGCCACACCAGGTGGTAGCCCTCGCGCTCCTCGCGCGTGTTGCCCCACGGCACACTCAGCGAGGCCACCATGGCGCCGGGATAGGTCTTGTCGCGGTGACTGCGCAGCACCATGGTGGAGACGCGGAATTGCGTGAGAATCTCGACCGGCAGATCCGCGGGCAGCTTGTCCACGGGTGTGCCGGTGGTGTGCCAGCGCGCCCACGCCGCATGCTGGCGAGCCCAGCTGCTCTCGAAAGGCTCGCGCAGAGCCGTGAGAGCGAGCGTGGCCGCCGAATCGGCGCTGCTGCCGAACCCCAGCGCGAGCACCGCCTGGCGCGGCAGCTCTCCGAGGAGCGCGACGTTGCCCGGACCGGCCTGATCGAACTCCCAGGTCATCGCGCCGTGCTGGAAGAAATCCTGCCAGCCGTCGTTCTCGCCCACGTAGCCGGCGCTGCCGCGCGTGAGGGCATCCGCCTGGACCGGAGTGGCGGCGGCGAGCGCCAGGCCGAAGGGACCCTGCTCGGCCCAGAGTACCCTGCGTCCGCGATAGCTCACCACGGCGGCCCGGTTGCCGTGGCCGGTGCCGCCGAGGTGCGGCGCAAGCAGCGCGTACGGCCTGAGCGTCGGATCGCCGGTGAGTGTCACCTCGATGAGGAGCACGTCGCGATCCTCGCAGGGCGTGACGCGCAGCGTGAGCTCGAAGCGCGCGTGGTGGTGCACGATGCTCACGGCCGGCGCGCCCGCATCCGCAAGCGCGAGGTCGTGCTTCCACATGCGCTTCACCTCGACCCAGAACCCCGCGCCGTCGGCGACGATGAAGCCGAGATCGCGGATCTGTGGAATGTCGACCCGCGGGTAGTAGACCTCGTTGACGATGCCGCCGCCGATCGTGAACCACAGCCGCGCCGGACCGAGCGGGCACCCCACCACCTCCTTGTTGCTGCTGCTCCAGGTGGGAGCGAGCCCGGGACCACCCGGCGCCGCGCTCATGCGTCAAGCGCCGCAGCGCGGCGCAAGGGAGCGGCGCCCGGCCGCCACAGGCGCACGCCGCCGACGAAAGCGTTGCGGTTGTCGCCACGCCGCGCGCCGGGCGGCAGCTTCCTCAGGCGCCCGGCGTTGCCGCCCCCGAGCACCACGTAGTCGGCCTCGAGGGCCGCTTGGAGGTGTGCCACCACGTCGCCGACCGCCGCGCGCCACTTAGCCGTGCCGAGCCGCCGGCGGCCCCGCTCGCCGAGGTATTCCTCGAAGCTGCGCCCCTTGCGATAAGGCATGTGGCCGATCTCGGTGGGCTCCACGACGCCGTCGATGATCAGCGTCGCGCCGAGGCCGGTACCGAGCCCGAGAAAGAGCATGCGTCCGCCGCGATAGCTGCCGATCGCCTGCATGGCGGCGTCGTTCACGATGCGCACCGGCTTGCCGAAGGCTGCCGCGAAGTCGAAGCCCGTCCAGCCCTTGCCGAGATGATGCGGCTCGGCGGCGATGCGTCCGCGGAACACCAGCCCCGGGTAGCCGATCGACACCGCGTCGTAGGCGAGACCGCGCGCCCGCTTCAACACCTTGCGCACCATGCGCTCAGGCCCCAGCCGGGGGCCGGAGGCGAACCTGAAGATCCGGCCCCGGCCATCGATACGGAACTTGATGTGCGTGCCACCGACGTCGATGACGAGGATGCGGCGGGGCGCACGCCGCCCCGAAGCGGTCCGGTTCCCTGGCATCGGGTGATTTTGCGGTGCGGCGGAGGCGCGTGTAAACCGCCGGCCGTCCCCATGCATCTATGGATGAAGCGGTACTCCGTCACCGCGAGCAAGGGGATCATATGACTCGGCAACGCGTCTGGGCCGCCGCTATCGTCGTGCTGGCTTTCAGTATCGTCGCTACCGCTCATCCCGGCGACGATGAGATCTCGATGGTCATGGGCTCGATCACCGTCGGCGCCGGCGAGCATCGCGGCGATCTCGCCACCGTCAACGGCTCGATCCGCATCGGCGAGAGCGCCGCCGTCGGCCACGCGCGCACCGTCAACGGCAGCATCTCTCTCGAGGCGCACGCGACCGCCGCCGAGGTCAAGACGGTCAACGGCTCGGTGCATCTGAACGAGGGAGCCCAGGTCGCGGGGCGCGTGCATACGGTCAACGGCTCGCTGTCGCTCGGCAAGGGCGCCGACGTCGCCGGTGCGCTCGCCAACGTCAACGGCAGCATCCGCGTCAACGCCGCTCACGTCGGCGGCGACGTGGAGACCGTCACCGGCAGCATCGAGATCGGACCGGACGCGCACGTGGACGGCGGCGTGATCGTCCGCAAGGACCACTCGGAGGAGAGCGGATCCCGCGGCACGCCGCGCGTCGTCGTCGGTCCGGGCTCGGTCATCAAGGGAACTCTCAGGTTCGAGCGGACCGTGCAGCTCTATGTGAGCGACCGGGCGACGATCGGACCGGTGCAGGGGGCGACGCCGATCAAGTTCAGCGGCGAGCGTCCGCCGGAGTAGGCGCGCTCACGCGCTGCCGGCGCAGCGCCGCCGCGACCCTTCAGATTCCCCAATAGGCGGCGAGGCGCGCCCGCGCCAGCAGCCCCGCCTCGAGGTCCGTCGCGTTGACGACCGCGAGCCGGAAGCCTCCCGGCGGCATGGCGTGCGCGGCTGCCGGGCGGTCCTCGTGGAACGTGATCTGCACGCTGCTCACGTGCGGCATCCGGCGGACCTCCGCGACCAGCTGAGCCGGCGGGTGGCGATACTCCCGGCCGTGGGGACCGAACAGCGCAATGCTGTAGCCGTCGCCGCGGTTGGTGTCGGCGAACTCCCACACGCCGCGCGCGTACAGCCCCACGACCGCATCCAGCCAGCCGGCGCCGTAGAGATCCGGCCACTGATCGGCGACCCGCAAATGCGCCTCGATGATGCGGCCGCCGATCGTCTCGGCGTTGAACATGCCCGTGTAGCCCGCGAGGTGCCGCACGACCCATGCCTGCAGGTACGCGGCCAGGGACTCGCGCTGACCCGCCTCGATCGTCCAGTAGTCGAAGGTGCCGCCCACCCCGGGGACACCGTGACAGTGGCGGAACCAGCGCGCCTGCCCGCGCACGACGGCCACGTCGGTGCTCATGTGATCGCCCGCGAGCAGCGGCATCCAGAAATGCCCCGCGGTCTCTTCGCGCTCGTAAGTCGCGAGGTCGGGGAGCACGCGGCTGCCGACTCCCATCCCATGCAGGTTGATGATCGGCTTGCTGAACACCGGGAAGGACTGCGGCCGCACGCCGTGCGGTGCACATTCGAGCCCCTGCGACTCGGCCACGGAGAGCTTGTTGTAGAGCCAGCGGTACGCCGGGTACCACTGGTACGCGTCCGGATCCTCGGTGGGAATCCGCACTCCGGGCGGACAGGCGATGCCTTCGAAGTACTGCAGGCGCCAGGGATCTGCCTCGCAGAACGGCATGGCGCCTGGTGCCTCCTCAGAACAGCCCGGTGATCCGGCCGCTGTCGTCGACGTCGATGGTGTTCGCCGCCGGCACCTTCGGCAGCCCCGGCATGGTCATGACGTCGCCGCAGATCATGACGATGAACTCCGCGCCGGCCGCGAGCCGCACCTCGCGTATGTTCACTACGTGGTTCGCGGGTGCGCCACGCAGCTTCGGGTCGGTGGAGAAGGAATACTGCGTCTTGGCGACGCACACCGGGTAGTGGCCGTAGCCGCCCTCCTGCAGCGCCCGGATCTGGGTGCGTACCTTGCTGTCTGCGGTGATCTCGCTGGCGCGGTAGATCCTGGTGGCGATCGTCCTCATCTTGTCCCACAAGGTCGCACCCTCCTCGTACACGTAGCGGAATCTGCTCGGCTGGTCGCACAGCCGCACGACTTCGCGCGCCAGCTCGAGTGCGCCCTTGCCGCCCTCGGCGAAGTGGGTCGCGCCTATGACGCGCACGCCGTGCGCGGCGCCCCGCTCAGTGAGCAGGCGGATCTCGGCTTCGGTGTCCTCGGCGCGGCGGTTGACGGCGACTGCGCACGGCAGGCCGTAATGGTTGACCACGTTGTCGATGTGGCGCTCGAGGTTCACCGCGCCCTTCTCCAGCGCCGCCAGGTTCTCGGTCTTGAGATCGGCGAGCTCGACGCCGCCGTGGTACTTGAGGGCGCGCACCGTAGTGACGATGACCGCGGCGCTCGGCCTCAAGCCCGACTTGCGGCACTTGATGTCGACAAACTTCTCCGCTCCCAGGTCGGCGCCGAAGCCGGCCTCGGTGACCACGTAGTCGGCGAGCTTGAGCGCGGTGCGCGTCGCGATCACCGAATTGCAGCCGTGCGCGATATTGGCGAATGGACCGCCGTGGATGAAGGCCGGGTTGTTGGCGAGCGTCTGCACCAGATTCGGCGCCAGCGCGTTCTTCAGCAGCGCCGTCATGGCGCCGTGCGCCTTGAGGTCGCGGGCGCGGATGGGCTGCTGGTCGGCGCGGTAGCCGACCACGATATTGCCGAGGCGCTCCTTGAGGTCGGCGAGGCTCGTGGCGAGACACAGTATCGCCATCACCTCGGAGGCCACCACGATGTCGAAGCCGTCCTCGCGCGGTACGCCGTTGGCGGTGCCGCCGAGCCCGATGACGATGTTGCGCAGCGCGCGGTCGTTGACGTCGACCACGCGCCGCCAGGTGACGCGGCGCACGTCGAAGCCGAGCTGATTGCCTTGGAAGATGTGGTTATCGATCAGGCCCGCCAGCAGGTTGTTGGCGAGGGCGATGGCGGCGAAATCGCCGGTGAAGTGCAGATTGATGTCCTCCATGGGCACCACCTGTGAGTACCCGCCGCCGGCAGCGCCGCCCTTGACGCCGAAGACCGGGCCGAGCGCCGGCTCGCGCAGGCACAGCATGGCGCGCTTGCCGAGCAGGTTGAGTGCATCCGCGAGTCCGACGCTGGTCGTGGTCTTGCCCTCGCCGGCCGGCGTCGGCGAGATCGCGGTCACGAGGACCAGCTTGCCGTCCGGCCTGCCGTCGAGCTGCGCCAGGTAGTCGAGCGACACCTTCGCCTTGTAGTGCCCGTAGGGCTCGAGGCTCTCTGCCGGGATGCCGAGCCGCTCGCGCGCCAGCTCCTCAATGCGACGCATGCGGGCGCGCTGCGCGATCTCGATGTTGCTGGGGAAGGGAGCGGTGGCGGCGGCCGGCGTGCTGGACATGGGCTGTGGGCTGAGTCGGACGTTAAAGGCCCGTGATCCTACCAGAGGCGCACGCCGCGTTCGCCATCCCGGCACGCGGGCGGGCTACAATCGCTCAACGGGCAGCGCGGGAAGTGCGGCGATGCTGTGGCTCAAAGCTTTCCACGTGGTCTTCGTGGTGACCTGGTTCGCGGGGCTCTTCTACCTCCCGCGCCTGTTCGTCTACCACGTCGCGACCGGCGAGCCGGAAGGCCGCGCCCGTTTCGAGCTGATGGAGCGCCGGCTGTTCGCCATCATGACGATCGGCGCGCTCGGCGCAGTGACCTTCGGCGTCGCGCTGGTGGTCGCCGCCCCGCTGTACCTCGTGTTCGGGTGGCTGCGCGTCAAGCTGCTGCTGGTGGCGGCGCTGATCGGCTATCACCTGTGGTGTCATCGGCTGATGCGGCAGATCGCCGCCGGGGGCGGACGCTCGCCGCGCTGGTACCGGTGGTTCAACGAGCTGCCGGGGCTGCTGCTCATCGCCATCGTGATACTCGCGGTCGTGAAGCCCTGACGCGCTACCAGATCCGGACCCGCTCCTCCGGCTTGATGTAGAGCTTGTCTCCCGGCTGTACGTTGAACGCCCCGTACCAGGAGTCGATGTTCGGCAGCGGCCCGTTGACGCGGAAGCGGTCCGGGCTGTGCACGTCGGACAGCACCAGCTCGCGCAGCGCACCGTCGCGGTACTTGCTGCGCCATACCTGAGCATAGGCCAGGAAGAAGCGCTGCGCGCCGGTGAGGCCGCCGATCACCGGAGCGCTCGCCCCGTGCAGCGAGAGGCGATAGGCCTCGTACGCCATATTGAGCCCGCCCAGGTCGCCGATATTCTCCCCGACGGTGTTGGCACCGTTCACTTTGAGTCCCGGCAGCGCCTCGAAGGCCGAGTACTCGTGGATGAGGCGCGCGGTGCGGGCGTTGAACACCTGCGCGTCCTGAGGCGTCCACCAGTCCTCGAGCCTGCCGTCGGGCCCGAACTTGCGGCCCTGGTCATCGAAGCCGTGGCCGATCTCGTGGCCGATCACCGCGCCGATGGCGCCGAAGTTGACGGCGGCGTCGGCGCTCGGATCGAAGAACGGCGGCTGCAGGATCGCCGCGGGAAACACGATCTCGTTGTTCGACGGATTGTAGTAGGCGTTGATGTCCTGCGGGTTCATCTGCCACTCGGCACGGTCGACCGGCTTGTCGAGACGCGCCACCTGGTAGTTCCAGTGCCACTCCGCAGCGCGCCGCACGTTGCCGAGCAGGTCGTCGCGCCGGATGACGAGCGCCGAGTAGTCCTTCCACTCGTCCGGGTAGCCGATCTTGAGCGTGAAGGTGGCGAGCTTCTCGTGGGCGCGCGAGCGAGTCTCGGTCGTCATCCAGTCGAGTTCATCGATGCGCTCGTTGAGGGCGGCCAGCAGATCCCCTACCAGCGCGAGCATCCTGGCCTTCGACTCCGGCGGGAAGTACTGCGCCACGTACAGCCGCCCCACAGGCTCGCCAAGCGCCGCGTTCACCTCGTCCACCGCGCGCTTCCAGCGCTCCCGCTGCTCCGGCTGGCCGCGCAGCGTCCCACCATAGAAGGCGAAATGCGCCGCATCGAAGCGCCGCGGCAGATACGCCGCATGGCCGCTGAGATACTGAAAAGAGAGCCACGCCTGCAGCGTCGCCACCGGCGTACGGCCGAAGAGCTGCGCGAGATCGCGCACGGCCGTGAGCTCGGCCAGCACCAGGTCCTGCCGCGAGCCGAGCTGCGCGGCCTCGAGGAACGCCGCCCAGGGGAAGCCCGGCGCGTACGCCAGCAGCTGCTGCCGGGTGCGGGGGTTGTAGCTGGCCTCGACGTCGCGCCGCTTCTCGATCGGCCACTGCACGCGCGCCGCCGCGGTCTCGAACGCCAGGATGTCACGCGCCTGCGCGGACGCATGCGCGCTGCCGCCGAGGGTGAGAATCTCGGTGATGTAGGCGAGATATTTAGTGCGCAACGCCCGCAACTGCGCGTCGTCCTTCAGGTAGTAGTCGCGGTCCGGGAGCCCCAGGCTCGACTCGCTGATCACCACCGCGTAGCGATCCGGGTTGCTGAAGTCCGCCGGCAGGTCGACGTCGAACAGCGAGGCGAAGCCTGGCAGCGCGAACAGGCGCGCCAGCGCCTCGCGCGAGGTGGCCGCGGCGATGCGTTTCAAGTCGGGCTCGGCGGGCGCGAGCCCGTTGGCCTCGATCGCTTCGCCGTCCATGAAGCTCGCGTAGTAGTCGCCGATCTGCTGCTCCGGCGTGCCGCCGGCGGCATGGGCAGCGGCCGCCCTCTCGATGAGGGTGCGGACGCGCTCGCTCGAGCGCTCCTCGAGCGCGTTGAAGGGTCCGTAGCTGGAATGGTCGGCGGGAATGACGAAGCTCTCGCACCAGGCGCCGTTGGCGTAGGCAAAGAAGTCATCGCCGGGCCGGACGCGATGATCGCCGGCGGCGAGATCCACGCCGAAGTCTCCGATCGCCGGCCGCGGCAGCGCTGCGGCGGCGCGCGCCGGCGTGGCGTCCGCGGGGCTGGCGTTCGGCTCGGTGGCGGCAGGGGCGGCGGCCAGGATCACCACGTCCTCCCGGGCGGGCTTCGCGGCGCAGGCCGCCAGGGCCGTGAGCAGGCCCACGCATGTCAACGATCTCATTGCAAAGCGCCTTCAGCGGGGGAAGGCACGCATCATACGGCGATGCCGTGCCACTCGCGCACCAGGTCGCGCCATTCGCCGCGCGGAACGCTCGTCTTGCCGGCCTCGGTGCCAAGGTAGAGAAAACCGACGATCGCGTCGCTGGACGTGAGGCCGAGCGACCGGCTCACCTCGGCGTCGTAGGCCGCGCCGCCGGTCTTCCACATGGCGTTGTAACCAAGTGCAAGCGCAGCGAGCATGATGTTGCCGGCCGCGACGCCCGCCGAGAGCGTCTGCTCGATCGGTGGAATCTTCACCGCCTCGTTCACGTGCGCCGCGACCACGATGATCATGGGCGCGCGGAACGCCTTGTCGCGCTCACGCTGCAGCGACTCGGCGCTCGCGGCAGGCTGGGTGCGCGCGAGGTGCCCGGCGAGCAGCTCCCCAAAGTGAGCGCGCGCGGCGCCGCGCACCACCACGAAGCGCCAGGGCCGCAGCCGACCGTGGTCCGGAGCACGCACCGCGCTAGCGAAAATCAGCTCCAGAGCGGGCGCGTCCGGCGCGGGATCCGTGAGAGTGGTGGCCGAGCGGCGCATCACCAGGGCGTCTATGGCTTGCATGAGCCCATTGTCGCAGACTTGCCCGCCGTGCTGGCCGTCTCCGAAGCCTGTGAGCGCAACAAGGACCCGATTCTCGCGGTGCTCGGCCGCGAGCTCGCCGTCTGCCGCTCGGTGCTCGAGATCGGCAGCGGCACGGGACAGCACGCCGTGCACTTCGCGCGCCACCTTCCCCACCTCAGCTGGCAGCCGACCGAGCTGGGTGGCGGGCTCGGCCCGCTCGCCGAGCGCATCGTGCTGGAAGGGCCGCCGAACCTGGCTCCGGCCATCAAGCTCGACGTGCGCGCACACCCCTGGCCGGTCGCGCGCGTGGACGGGGTGTTCAGCGCCAATACGCTCCACATCATGGCGTGGGAGGCGGTGGAAGATTTCTTTCGCGGGGTTGGGGCCGTGCTCAACGCGCCGGGAGTGCTCTGTGTCTACGGACCCTTCCGCTATCACGGCGCGTACACGAGTCGGAGCAACGCCGAGTTCGACCGCTACCTTCGTCAGAGGGATCCGCTGAGCGGCATCCGCGATTGCGAGGCGCTCGAGCGGCTCGCGGGCGCCGCGGGGCTCGAGCTCGCCGCCGACCACGTCATGCCGGCCAACAACCAGACCCTCGTGTGGCGACGCCGCGCCTGAGGAGTAGAGTCGCAACCATGGATCTGCTCACGCCCGACGAGCTGCGCGCCGCGATCCGCACCATCCCCGATTACCCCAAGCGCGGCGTGATGTTTCGCGATATCACGACGCTCCTCGGCGATGCGCGCGCCTTTCACAGCGTCGTCGAGCTCCTGGCGCGGCCCTGGCTCGCGCGCCGGGTGAGCCGCGTCGCCGGCATCGAGGCGCGCGGCTTCATCCTCGGCGGCGCGCTCGCCGCGCGCCTCGGCGCGGGCTTCGTGCCGATAAGGAAAAAGGGCAAGCTGCCGCACGTCACCGTGCGCGCGGCTTATTCGCTCGAGTACGGACTGGACGAGATGGAGATGCACCGCGACGCCGTTGGCGCCGACGAGGACATCCTCCTCGTGGATGACCTCATCGCGACGGGTGGCACCGCGGCCGGAGCGGTGCAGCTGTTGCGCTCGCTCGGAGCACGGGTGCTGGCGGGCTGCTTCATCGTCGACCTGCCCGCGCTCGGCGGGTCGGAGAAGCTCGCCGCGCTCGGAGTGCCGGTCCAGGCGCTCGTCGCCTTTCCCGGACACTGAGCATTCTTCAGCGGCAGTTCAGATTAAATTCTCATTCAATATCAATTAGTTAGTGCTGCATGGATCGCAACATTACGTTGCGGTCATTTGGCGCTTGCGGCGGGGAAATCGAGTGATAATACGCGCGCTTCGCGCACGCTGCGCACTCACAATTTCCCCTTCTGGAGACCACATCGATGTTCAAGAAGCTGATTCCCGTCATCGCGCTCGCCCTGATCGCCGGCCCGGCTTTCGCCCAGTCGACCCCCGCCCCGGCGTCGAGCACGCCGGCCGCTTCCTCGTCCACCTCGGAAAAGTCAACGACGCATACCACCACTAAGAAGAAGCACCACAAGAAGAGTGGCGAGACGAGCGGCGCCAAGCCGAGCGAGTCGTCCTCGACGACCCCGCCGCCGAAGTAAGCGATCTGCTCGATCCAAAGGGCCCCGCCGGCAACGGCGGGGCCCTTTGCTTTTGCGTGCGTCCCGCGGCGCGAGGGCGGGCCCGCGCTCAGGGCTTGCAGGTGCGGCCCAAACGGTTCAAATTCTCTCCATGGACGGGGAGCAGCAGGCCGCAATACATCAGGCGCTGGTGTCCGTGCAAATTGCCGTCACGAGCATGACGTTCCCGATCTGCGATCAGGAGGACCTGATCGAAGCCATCGATAGTGTCGAGGCGCAGCTGTACGTGAGCCACCCGAATCTGGCGCTCATGTGCCGCTTCCTCAACTCCATCGCGCGCAGCCTGCGGGCGCAGCCGGAGGCACGCGATGCCTGCCTCCTGATCGAGGATGCCATCGGCAAGGCCGGCATGCCGAGCACCTGGCAGTCGGGAATCTGACCAAGCCGATTCGCCCCACGCCTCGCACCACGCTCGTGCGTCACCGCGAGCGCGCCAGCTACGAGCGCGCGACCGTCAACGCCATCCTCGACGAGGCGCTCATCTGCCACGTGGGTTTCGCCGTGGACGGCCAGCCCTTCGTGCTCCCGACCACCCATGCGCGCATCGACGAGCTGCTCTACCTGCACGGCGCGGCTAGCAACCACATGCTCGGCTCGCTCATCGATGGCGCGCCGCTGTGCGTGACGGTCACGCTGATCGATGGGCTGGTGCTGGCGCGCTCGTACTTCCGCCACTCGATGAACTACCGCTCCGTGGTGGTGCTCGCCGCGGGACGCCAGGTCACCGACCCGACGGAGAAGCACCGCGCCCTACACGCCCTCATCGAGCGCGTCCACCCCGGACGCAGCGCACTGCTACGGGCGCCGACGCCGCAGGAGCTCGAGGTGACCACGGTGCTCTCGCTGCCCATCGACGAGGCCTCCGCCAAGATCCGCACCGGCCCGCCGATCGACGTGGAGTCGGACCACGCCCGCCCCTGCTGGGCGGGTGTCCTGCCGCTCGAGTTGGTCGGCGGCACACCGGTGCCCGATGCGCGCGTGCCGCCGGGGCTCGAGCCGCCGCCCGCCATCGCCTCCTGGTCGCGCAAGCCGCGCAGCGGCTAGGGGAGCTCAAACCGGGGCACCCTGCCGTTGCGCTCCGCGCACGGCGCAGTCTAAGTTGGGCGTCGATGATTGCACCCCTCTCTCAGGTCCTGCTGCTGCTCGCAGGCTCGGTTTTCCTGGTGACGCTCGCACGGCGGCTCGGCCTGCCGACCACTCTCGCCTACCTCGTGCTCGGGTTGCTGCTCGGCCCGCACGCGCTCGGAGTGGTGTCGGATTCCGGGACCACGCGGCTGCTGGCCGACCTCGGCGTGGCGTTCCTGCTGTTCACGCTCGGACTCGAGTTCTCGCTGCCGCGCATGCTGGCAATGCGCGGCGAGGTATTCGGCCTCGGGGCGCTGCAAATCATCGCCACCGGCGGCGTGGCGGCGCTGATCGGCAAGGCGCTCGGCGTCGCCTGGCTGCCCGCCATCGTGCTCGGCGGCGCCGTGTCGATGAGCTCGACCGCGATCCTGCTGCAGCAGCTCACCGAGCGCGCCGAGCTCAACCGCACCCACGGCCGCCTCGCCTTCAGCATGCTGCTGTTCCAGGACCTGGCGTTCGTGCCACTACTGGCGCTCACCGGGGTCCTGGCCGAGGGAGCCGATCATTTCAGCCTGGGCGAGAGCCTGGTGGCGGTGGTCGGCGGCGCGCTGTCGATCGTGGCGGTGCTGGCCGCCGGGCGCTGGCTGCTGCGGCCGCTGTTTCACGAGATCGCCCACAGCCGCCTGCGCGAGCTGTTCACTCTCACGGTGCTGCTGGTGGCGCTCGGCTCGGCCTGGGTGTCACACGTCGCGGGCCTGTCGTTCGCGCTCGGCGCGTTCCTCTCCGGGATGATGCTGGCGGAGACCGAGTATCGGCATCAGATCGAGGCGGTGATCCGCCCATTCCGCGACATCCTCCTCGGCCTGTTCTTCATCTCCGTCGGCATGCTGCTCGACCTGCATCTGGTGGTGCGCGCGCTGCCGCTGGTGTCGCTCATGCTGCTGACGCTGGTGCCGCTCAAGGCGGTGATCGCGGCCGTGGTGGCGCGCCCGTTCACCACCTCGCGCTTCAAGGCGCTGCGCACCGGCATCGTGATCTCGGTCGGCGGCGAGTTCGGAGTCGCGCTCTGCACCATCCTGCTGCAGGCGGGACTGGTGCCCGAGTGGCTCGGGCAGCCGCTGGTGGTCGCGATCGTGCTGTCGATGGTGTTGAGCCCGGTCATCCTCAACAACAACAAGCGCGTGGCGCGCGCGCTGCTGCGTGAGCGGGCCCCGGTCGCCACCGCCAGCGAGCGCGAGGACGCCGCCACCGGCCGTATCGCCCAGCGCGAGCACGTGATCCTGTGCGGCTTCGGGCGCGTCGGGCAGAACGTGGCGCGCGTGCTCGAGTCGCAGGGCTTCGAGTACATCGCGCTCGACCTCGATCCGGCGCGCATCCGTGCCGCGCGCCAGGCCGGCGATCCGGTCATGTTCGGCGACTCCGCCGACGAGGAGCTGCTCGCGAAGGCGGGACTGGGCGCGGCGAGCGCCGTGGTCATCAGCTTCTCCGATCCCGCCACCTCGATCGGCATCCTGCGCAGCGTGCGCCGCCTGCGCCCCGAGGTGCCGGTACTGGTGCGCACCGCCGACGATGCCCGCCTCAAGGAGCTGCAGGACGCGGGCGCCACCGACGTCGTGCCCGAGACCTTCGAGGCGAGCCTCATGCTGGTGTCGCACGTGCTGATGCTGTTGCACGTGCCGGTCTCGCGCGTGCTACGCACGCTCGGCGAGATCCGCAACGACCGCTACACGGTGCTGCGCAACATCGTGCGCCGCGGCGATTCGCGCCCGGTGGACGAGCTGGGCGAGCACCGCGAGGAGCTCAAGTCGGTCGTGGTACCGCCAGGGGCCTGGGCGGTCGGGCGGACCCTCGGCGAGGTGCGCAGCCGGGGCATCGAGGTGACTTTCACCGGGGTGCGGCGCCAGGGAATTCTCGGGCGCGAGCCGGCCGAGGGCACCGTGCTGCACGAGGGCGACATCGTCGTGATCTATGGCCAGCCCGAGGAGCTCGAGCGCGCCGAATCGGTGCTGCTCGCGGGATAATGGCCAAGGAAGGAGTCCCTCATGCACAAGAGCCGTCTCGGAGGTTTCATCATCGACTGCCGAAGCGGGGATCTGGAAAGCGCGGCGCGCTTCTGGAGCGAGGCGCTCGGCCTCGAGGTGCGGCGCCCGGCTGAGGGGAGCGACGCGCGCTACCGCACCCTCACCACCGCCGCCGACCAGCCCCACCTCGAGGTGCAGCAGGTCGAGCATCCGAGCCGGGTGCACCTCGACATCGAGACCGACGACATCGAAGCCGAGGTGGCGCGGCTCGAGCGGCTCGGGGCGCGGCGCATCGGCCCGGTGCGCACCTGGTACGTGATGGAGGCGCCCACCGGGCAGCGCTTCTGCGTGGTGCGGGCGCAGCGTGCGGATTTCGCGGCGCGTGCCCACAGCTGGGACAGCGGGTGAACCGCAGCGACATTCACTTCCCGCCCAGGCACGAGCCGCTGCGCGACGATGTGCACGCGCTCGGCGCCCTGCTCGGCGAGATCCTGCGCGAGCAGGGCGGCGAGCAGCTGTTCGAGCTGGTGGAGCTGGACCGCGTGGCCGCGATACGCAGCCGTGCTGGCGAGAGCGACGCGCGTGCCGAGCTCGCCGCGTGCGTGCGCGACCGGCCGCCGGCCCTGGCGCGCGACCTGGTGCGTGCCTTCTCCACCTGGTTCCAGGCGGTCAATCTCGCCGAGAAGGTGCATCGCATCCGGCGCCGCCGCGACTATTTCCTCAAGGACAGCGCGCGGCCGCAGCCCGGCGGAGTCGAGGACGCGATCGCCGGCCTGAAGCGGGATGAGTGGACGCTCGCCGAGGTGCTCGAGCTCATCCAGGGCCTATCGATCGAACCGGTGTTTGCAGCGCACTCGACCGAGTCGAGCCGCCGCACCCTGCTGCGCAAGCAGCAGCGCATCGCCCAGCGGCTGCTCGAGCGGCTCGATCCGGCGCTCACGCCCGGTGAGCAGCGCAACCTCTGGAGCAGCATCCGCATGGAGATGACTGCGGCGTGGCAGACCGAGGATCTGCCGCGCGAGCGACTCACGGTGGCGGACGAGCGCGAGCAGATCCTGTTCTACCTGCTCGAGATCCTCTACCAGGTGGTGCCGGCGTTCTACGAGGAGATCGCCCAGGCGCTCGCCAAGCTCTACGGCCCGGAGGCGGCCTCGGTGCGCCTGCCGCCGCTCCTGCACTTCGGATCGTGGGTGGGCGGGGATACCGACGGCAATCCCGACGTGCACGCCAAGACCATCCGCGAGAGCCTGGCGCGCCAGCAGCAGGTGCTCGTCAACTGCTACTTCGCGGAGTGCCAGAGCCTGGCGCAGCGCCTGTCGCAGAGTGCCAGCCGGGTCGGCGTATCGGTCGAGCTGCACAAGCGCATCGAGCGTTACGCGACGCTGCTGCCGGCGGCGCGCGGCCACGTCCCGCTGCACCACGAGCGCATGCCCTACCGGCAATTTCTCGGGCAGATCAGCGAGCGGCTGCGGCACGCCAACGACGGCCGCGCCGCGGGCTACGAGGGACCGCAGCAGTTCCGTGCCGACGTTGCGCTGATCGCCGCCAGCCTGCGCGCCAACAAGGGCGCGAACGCCGGGCTCTTCTACGTCGAGCGGCTGTTGCGGCGCATCGACACCTTCGGCTTTCACCTCGCGGCGCTCGACGTGCGCGTGCATGCGAGCGTTCTGCACCAGGTGATCACGCGCGGCCTGGACGATCCCGCCTGGCCGGGCCGCGGCAGCGCCGAGCGCCGCGCACTGCTGCACGCGGCGCTCGAGAAGGACCGCGGCCCCGCCGTCGAGCTGGACGCCCTCGGCAAGCGCTCCCTGGCGGTCTTCGAGGCCATCGTCCAGTGCCGCCACCGCTACGGCGCCGAGGCGATCGGCTACTTCATCGTGAGCGGCGCCACGGGTGCCGACGACGTGCTGGCGGCACTGCTGCTGGCGCGCTGGGCCTCGGCCTATGACAAGCGCACCGGTGAGGTGGCACTCGACATCGCACCGCAGTTCGAATCCGAGGAGGCGCTGTCCGCATGCGGCACCACCATGCAGGAGCTGCTGGCCGATCCGCTCTACCGGCAGCACCTGCGCTCGCGCGGGCGCCGCCAGTGCGTGGTGGTGGGCTACTCCGACAGCAACAAGCAGGCCGGCGCCTGTGCCTCGCGCCTCATCATCCACGAGGCGCAGCGCGAGCTGGCTCGGGTCCTGAGCGCAGCGGGCGAGCAGACCGTGGTATTTCACGCTCGCGGCAGCAGCATCGCGCGCGGCGGCGGGCGCATCGAGGCGCTGGTGAAGGCGGCGCCGAGCGGCGCGCTGGACGGCGTGCTGCGTATCCGCGAGCAGGGCGCGACGGTGAAGCAGGGATACGGGCTGCGGCCCATCGCCATGCGCACGCTCGAGCGGGCCTTCAATGTGCTGATCCTCACCTCCGCCGCGCAACGGCGCGGCGTGCTCGCGCCCGATGACCCGGAGCATCTGGCATGCGCGGCCCTGCTGGCCGCCGAGAGCCGCGCCGCTTACCGGCGCCTCGTGTACCAGGACGCGGATTTCTACGAGTACTTCCGCGCCATCACCCCGATCGACGTGATCGAGCGCATGCAGATCGGCTCGCGCTCCATCCATCGCGCCGCGAGCGCGGGCATCGACACGCTGCTGCCGGTCCCCTGGGTGTTCGCCTGGTCGCTGACGCGCTACATGCTGCCCGAGTGGTACGGCGCGGGCGCCGGCCTCGGTGCGGCGCTCGATCGCTTCGGACTGCCACGCCTGCGGGCGATGTACGCGCAATGGTTCTTTCTGCGCAATCTGCTCGACGACATCGAGACCATGCTGGCGCGGGTCGACCTCGAGATCGCGGAGCATTACGAGGCGCTCGCGCCGCAGCCGCTGCGGCGCTTCTCGGGCAGTATCCGCTCCGAGTACCTGTCGGCCTGCCAGCGGATCCTCGCCATCAAGGACAGCCGCGCGCTGCTCGACTCCGACCCGACGATGCAGCGCTCGATTCAGCTGCGCAACCCTTATGTCGATCCCATGAACCTCATGCAGGTGGACCTGCTCAAGCGCTGGCGCGCGAGCGGACGCGAGGACCGCGATCTGTTCGAGGCGTTGCTCGCGAGCGTCGATGGCATCGCGCAGGGCCTGCAGAGCAGCGGCTGAGACATGAGCCCCGCGGCCACGCAGCACGCCCTCACCGTTCGCAGCGCCACGGCGGCCGACGTGCCGCTCATTCTCGCCTTCATCCGCGAGCTTGCGGTCTACGAGCAGCTCGCGCACGAGCTGGTCGCTACCGAGGCTGACGTGCACGCGGCGCTCTTCGGGCCGCGGCCGTACGCCGAAGTCGCGCTCGCCTGCCTCGACGGAGCTCCCGTGGGCTTCGCCCTGTTCTTTCACAACTTCTCGACCTTCGTCGGCAAGCCCGGGATCTATCTCGAGGACCTGTACGTGCGGCCCGAGGCCCGCGGCCGGGGCGCCGGCAAGCGCCTGTTCGCCTACCTCGCGAAGGTCGCGCTCGAGCGCGGCTGCGCGCGGCTCGACTGGGCGGTGCTCGACTGGAACGAGCCGTCAATCGGCTTCTACCGCGGTCTCGGGGCGGTCGCTCAGAGCGAATGGACGACCTACCGGCTGGATAGGGAGCCGCTCGCGCGCCTGGCGGGCAGGTACCCTTAGCATCGCGGGCCTGGAGGACCGAAGATGGCAAGACTCCTGGTCAGAAGCTTCGCGGTTTCCCTGGACGGCTACGGCGCAGGACCCGGGCAGGATCTGGAGCACCCGCTCGGTGTCGGCGGTCCGGAGCTCTTCGAGTGGTTCTTCAAGACACGGACCTGGGGGCGGATTCATTCACAGGAGGACGGCGAGGCCGGGGTCGACAACGCGATCGCCGAGCGGGGATTCGAAGGCATAGGCGCCTGGATCATCGGACGGAACATGTTCGGCCCGGTGCGCGGGCCGTGGCCGGACGAGAGCTGGCGGGGCTGGTGGGGCGATGAGCCGCCGTATCACACGCCGGTCTTCGTGCTGACGCATCATCCGCGCGCGCCGCTCCTCATGGCGGGCGGCACCGAGTTCCGCTTCGTCACGGAGGGCATCGATGCGGCGCTCGAGCAGGCGCGCGCCGCCGCCGGCGGCCGCGACGTGCGCCTCGGTGGAGGCGTGGCCAGCGTTCGCCAGTACCTGCGCGCCGGCCTCATCGACGAGCTCCATCTGGCGCTGCGGCCGGTGTTGCTCGGCGCCGGCGAGTCCCTGTTCAGAGACCTCGACCTGCGCGCGCTCGGCTACGAGGTTGCGAGCCAGTTCGCAGGCGAGCGCGCCACTCACCTCTTTCTCCGGCGCCGCGCGGGTGCGGGCTGAGCGCGAGACCGGCGACCGCTGCTTGACATAATGCGCGTGTCATACGCGCGTCACCGGCCGGTGCTGCGATCCGGATATGCAACCTAGCTGCGCTGCAGCGTGCGGGATGGTCACGAGGCGACCAGAATGCCCCGCGACTCCGCCGGTCTCTGTCGCCCGTCCTACAACGAATAACAGGGAGTTCCCATGAGGTCCCGAACGTCGATGAAGGTGATCTGCTGGCTCGCCGCGCTGAGCTGTATCGGGCTCGCCGACGCGCAGACATTCCCGCGACTCAAGCCCATCCCGCCGCGCGGACCGCGGAGCCCGGTCGCGGCAGCGCCCGCCGTTGCCGCGAACGCATTGAGCGCCTCGGCCGCATCGAGCCTGTCGAACGCGTCGCCGTGGCAAGCACTCAACAACCCGCCGCCGTTCACGACCAACGACTGCAACGGTGGCTTCCCGGGCGCGGCCAATCCGCTGCTGCTGACCGATGGGTCGGTGATCGTGCAGGACGCCGGTTGCCCGGATTGGTGGCGTTTGACCCCCGATAGCAGCGGCAGCTACGCCAACGGAACGTGGACCCAGATCGCCTCGCTGCCGGCCGGTTATTCCCCGCTCTATCACTCGTCGGCCGTTCTGCCCGACGGGCGCGTGATCATCATGGGCGGCGAATACAATTTCTATGAAGGCTTCTATTTCGTCCCCATCTGGACGGCCGAAGGCGCGATCTACGATCCGCGAGCCGACGCGTGGTCATCCGTAGCGCCGCCGCCTTTTTTCGACGTCGAAGAGACCTTTCTGCCTCCGCCTTTCGCCCCGATTTTTGCCCAGACGATCGGCGATGCTCAGAGCATCGTGCTGCCGAACGGGACCTTCATGCAGGCGGATTGCTGCACCAGTCAGTCCGCCCTGCTCGATCCCAGAACTCTCGGCTGGAGTGCGACGGGGGCCGGCAAGTACGACCCGAACGACGAGGAGGGCTGGACTCTCCTGCCCAACGGAAAAGTGCTGACGGTGGACGCCTACGTGCCGATCGCACCCTTCCCCTACCTACCCAACGGCACCAACTCGGAGCTCTACAATCCCGCCACGGGCTCGTGGCATAGCGCCGGGAGCACGATCGTGCAGCTCTGGGACTCGGGCCTCACCTGCGGCGAGTTCAACGCGCCGTCACCGACGCCGACCTTCGAGGTCGGCCCGGGCGTGCTGCGCTCGGACGGCACGGTGTTCTACGCCGGCTCCAATACCTGCGCCAACGAGGCCGGCAACACGGCCATCTACAACTCGCGTACCGGCCAGTGGCGGCCCGGTCCGATGTTCCCGGTCATCGACGGGGTGACCGACATCAACATCGCCGACGGCCCGGCCGCCTGGGAGCCGAACGACAAGGTGCTCATGATGGCGAGTCCCAGCTTCGGAGCCCCGCCCACGTTCTTCTTCGAGTGGGACGGCCGGCATCTGCACCAGGTGCCGGGGCCGCCGAACGCCCCGTTCGACGGGTCGTACTACGGCAACATGCTGGTGCTGCCGACCGGGCAGATCCTGTTGACGGATTTCTCCGGCGACATCGAGCTCTACAACCCGACCATCACGCCGGAGGACCAGGAGTTTCAGCGCGGCATCGCGCCGGTGGTGCTCGCTGCGCCCCTGCTGGTGGCCAGGGGTGGGTCCTATCAGGTCTCCGGAATCCGCTTCAATGGCGTGACCCAGGGGGCCGCCTACGGCGATGACGTGCAGGCGGCGACGAACTTCCCCCTGGTGCGGATCACCAACCTGCGGACCTCCCACGTGCTCTACAGCCGCACGCATGATCACAGCAGCATGGCGGTGGCATCGTCAGCGGTCGTGTCGACGCACTTCGATGTACCCGCCGGACAGGAGACGGGCTTGAGCCTCCTGCAGGTGGTTGCGAACGGCATCGCGTCCGCGCCAGCGTTGGTTTTCGTCCACTAGAGCGGCGGGGAACTCAGCGCGCTGCGGCGGCTGACTGCGCTGCCGCAGCGCACGGCCGGCGGCGCAAGGCGCCTCACGGCCGCCGGTAGACCACCCCGTCCTTCATGACGAGCACCACGTGCTCGATCGCGGTGATGTCCGTCGTCGGGTCACCGCCGACCGCCACGAGGTCCGCCAGCATCTTCTCGCGCGCCCGGCCGAGATCGGCCTCGCGCTTGAGGATCTTCGCGTCCGTGGCGGTCGCGGCGGTGAGCGCCTCGACCGCCGTCATTCCCAGGCGCACCATCCACTCGAGCTCGCGGTAGTTGGTTCCGTGGGCGAAGACCCCGACGTCGCTGCCGCAGCCGATGATGACGTGCGCCGCGCGCGCGTAGCGGAAGGCCTGCGCGGCGCGCGCCATCCCCGGCGTCGGCGGCCTCGTGCCACGCGCGTAGTGCTCGAAGTACTCGCCGTAGGCTTCCTCGGCGGTGAGGGTCGGCAGGTAGGCCACGCCATGCTCCGCCATGAGACGAAAGACCTCGGGCGTGCCGTCGAAGCCGTGCTCGATCGTGTCGACACCCGCGAGCGTGGCGCGCCGCATTCCTTCGGCGGTGGTCGCGTGCGCCGCCACCGGCCGCCCGGACGAGTGGGCGGTCTCGACCAGCGCCCGCAGCTCCTCCTCGCTGAAGGTCGGCTGCTGCGTGCCGCCCGGACCCCAGCGGTAATCGGCGTACACCTTGATCCAGTCGGCACCGCGCCCGGCCTGCTCGCGCACCGCGCGGATCACCTCGGGGACACCGCTCGCCTCCTGCGCCCCCTGCGGTGTGCAGCAGACGTCGGGCCGCAGCCCGCGCGGCGCCGGGCCATAGCTTCCCGTGGCGACGATGGCGCGTGTGGCGATGAACAGGCGCGGACCTTCGACGAGGCCATCCTCGATGGCCTGCCGCAGGGAGACGTCGGCATAATCCGCGCCCTCGGTGCCGAGATCGCGCAGCGTGGTGAAGCCGGCCATGAGTGTGGCGCGCGCCTGCACCCCGGCACGCAGCGTGCGGTAAGGCACCGGCTCCTTCAGCACCTGGTCGTTCCACAGCGTCTCGTTGTAGGGATGAAGAAACAGGTGCGAGTGGATGTCCATGAGCCCGGGCAGGAGCGTCGCGCCCCGCAGCTCGATCACCTGCGCGCCGGCGGGCGCGTGCACCTGTGCCGCCGGCCCGACTGCGGCAATGCGCGCGCCGTCGGTGAGCACCGCCCAGCCGCGGTGAACTGGCTCGCCCGCGGTCCACACCTGCTCAGGCAGCAGCAGCACGGCACCGCCCGCTGCGGCGCCCGCAGCCGCGGCGAGCATGAGCGCGAAGAAAAGCAACGCGGCGGCGGCAGGTGCGCGCCGCTCTCGGGTGCTCATCGTCGGAATCCTAACGGTCCGGGCCGCCCATCAGCACCGTCGTGTCGTAGCTCTCGAAGCCCTGGATCGCGCGGCCGTAGGCGTTGAACACCAGCCGCTCCGCGACCTTGTCGGCGCGCGGCGTGAGCAGCATGCGCAGCACCACGTCGTCGGCCGGCCGCGTCGCATCCTCGGCGAGCACCTGCTCGACCACGCGTGTCAGGCGAAACACCAGCTCGTTGACGAAGCGCAGATGCGCGCCGTCGTGCACCTGCTCGGCGCCGGGACCATAGGTGCCGCGGGCCTCTTCCGCGAGCTCGTGCAGGAACAGATTGAGCAGGCGCGCCTTGTCGACGGCGCGCAGCTCCCCGAAGAACTCGATCTCCGAATTGAGGTTCATGGCTGCCTCATGCGACGAACGCCCGAGCGAGGTTAGGCCGAGGTCGGGAAAAAGTCGATCGGTTTGGTGGCGGTGACGGGGTCGACGTCTTCGGGCTGGAACTGGAAGAGGCGAACCAGCGCGATGATCTTCTTCTCGAGCTCCGGATCCTTGAGCTCGCTCGAGACCACGCGACAATCGGTTACAGTGCCGTTGGGCGCGATCGTGAACTCGAGGACCAGTTTGCCCTGCAGCTCCGCGTTCTCGCGCAGCGCGCGCGCGTACAGGCTGTAGATGCGTCCCTTGTTGCGATCGAACACCAGGGCGATTTCCTCGGGCGAGCGCGCCGGCTTGCCGCCGCCGCCCGAATGGACGTTGCGGTTGGCGGCGCTGGCGAGGGCGACCGAGGAGGTGACGGCCGTTGCGCTATGACCCGTGAGCGAGCCTGCGCCGGTGCCGAAGCCGCGGCTGGCGTTGGCGGAGGTGATGCCGCCCGAGCCCGCCCCCACCCTGGAGGTGATGAGCGAGCGCTCGGCGTGCGAGTCGGCACTGACCGAGCCGGACAGGTTCTTGGTCTGAAGCGGGGTCAGGTCCATCTGCTCGCGCAGGTCCGCGAGCTCGTCTCTGACCTGGTTCAGCTGGCGCTCGGCTTTGCGGTGCGCCAGCTCCTTGAGATCGACCGGCGGCGGCGGCTGTTTCACCATCGCGACCTTGGGCTCGATTTTCGGCTGCTCCACCGGCTTCGGCGGCGGCGGCGGCGGCTTGGGCTTCTGCTCCAGCATCACCTTGGCGAGCCGCGTGGGAATGTCCTGGGCGGTCTCGCGCTTCGGCGTCGGCAGCAGCGGGAAGAGGATGCCGAGCACCACCAGGATGACGAGCAGCACCCGCAGGATCTTGCGAAAGCGCTCGCTGGACTCCGGGTCGCCTTCCCAGGGCAGCTCGTATTCGCGGTAATAGGGAGCGAGGATCATGCGCGCACTAACCCGTCTTGACCTGGCCGGCCGCGACCGGCTTTTCCTTCTGGATCACGGCGAGCGAGATACGGCCGTAGTCGGCGTCGGTGCAGGTCTGCATGACCCGCTTCAGGACGTCGTAAGGCAGCGCCTTGTCCGCCATGATGGTGATCTCGCGCTCCGCAACGTCCTGCTCGGTGATGGCCTGGCCCACCAGCATCGGGCGCTTGAGGGCGGCGGTGAGCGGCGCGATCAGCGGGCCGGGAGCCGCCTGGATCTCCTTCACCGTGGCGATGTACTCGCCCTGCACGAACAGGTCGTCGCGGGTGATCATCACCACCACCGACTGCTTCGGCGCGGTCTGCGCGATCGACTGCGGGATCTCGATGCCCTTGGAATTCTGGATGACCTCGACCTCGGTCGAGTACACGAGCAGGAACGCCACCATCACCGACAGGATGTCGATGAGCGGGATCAGGTTCAGCTGCGCGTCCGCCTTGTGCCGCAGGTGGTGCTGCGCCATGCGCCGGGCGCGGTTCGACATGCTCATGAGTGACCTCCACTCCTCTTCCCTGATGCCGGCGCGGTCGCCGCCGGCGCGCCCGCGACCGGAGCGGCTGCGCCGCCCGGCGCCTCGGTGGTCGAGGGCGCATCCCCGATGGAGATGTCCGGGAACAGCTCCGCCTGCACCGTGCTCATGCCCTGTCCCACCTCGAACACGCGCACCCGGTCCATCACCTGCACGAGCGTGTCATAGGGCGTGTCCTGCTCGAGCAGGATGCTGGCATCGGTCTTGTCGGGGAACTTGGCCTTGACGCGCTTCAGGTATTCCGTCAGGTCGTCGTAGTCGTAGCCGCTCGCGGTGTTGGGGAAGGTCGCGAGCGGGCCGGTGTTGCGGTCGGCGACCTGCAGCAGGTCCTTGCGCACCATCACCTCGAGCTGCAGTCCCGGCGGCGGCTCTTTCCACGTCGTGTTGGGCGGCGGCAGGTTCAGCTGCAGGATCACGGTGCGGGAGAACACCGCGGTCATCAGCAGGAACGTAACCAACACCGTGAAGATGTCGATCATCGGGACGAGTAGCAGCTCGGCCGGCTTGCGCGAGTGGCGCTCCAGCTTGCGGATCTGATAAGAGCGGCGCATGCGGTTCCTTCGGCCTTAAGGTGCGCGCGGGCGCTGGCGGCTCAGGCGGCCGCGGGCGCCGTCTGCCGCTCGGTGATGGCGTTCAGGAACTTCACCGACGCCATCTCCAGGCTGTCGATCACGTCGGTGGTCTTGGTCTGCAGCCACGCGTGGATGAACAGCAACGGCACCGCCGTCATCAGGCCGAAGGCGGTGCAGTTCATCGCCACCGAGATGCTGGCCGACAGCAGATTGGCCTTCTCGGCCGGGTTCACGGTCGCCACCGCGGCGAACGCGCGGATCAGGCCCATGACGGTGCCGAGCAGCCCGAGGAGCGTCGCGAGATTGGCGAAGGTCGCCAGGTAGTGCGTGCGCTTCTCGAGGCGCGGCACGACCTCCATCAGGCTCTCCTCCATCGCCTTCTCGATGTCGTCACGGCGGCGTGCCGACTGAATGCGCGCCAGGCCGTAGTTGAGGATGTGGCCGATGGCCGAGGATGACTTCGAGGTCACCTGCGCCACGCCGCGGAAGTTGCCCTGCGACAGCAGCGGCACGATCTCGTTCCACAGCCCGCGGTTGCGCGACGCGGTGTGCGCCAGATAGACGTAGCGCTCAATGGCGATCGCCAGGCCGAACACGAACACGATGGCGATCGGGTACATGAAGTCCCCGCCGCCCTGAAAGAAACGCACGATCAGATTCCAGATCTGCATCTGACTCTCCCGGTCAAGAAACCCTCACACATGGGGACGCAAGCGAAAGCGAAAACTGAATGACATATGCCTAAAAAGCTGCGATCCAGCTCTCATCCTGAGTGGACTCAGGGGCAGGCCTCAGGGCTTGCCGCCGGAACCCGGCACTGTGCCCGCCTTTACCCCCGCCGTATCGGGCTTCAGGGCCTCGTAGTAACGATTCTCCCGCAGGAATACGTCGCGATCTATCGGTTGCAGCACCTCGTCGAGCAGGCTGTTGGCGGGCTTGCCGACCAGATCGCCGAGGTCGGAGCGCTTCCACGGCACGATATACAGCACCTTGGGGAGCTCGCGGTTGCCCGTGATCTCGGTCGTCTCGAGCTCGACGCGGTCGGGCCCCTTGGGCCCCTTCTTGTCTGCGGCCGTCCTGCTGTCGCTCTTTGGCGTCACGCCCCTGGCAGGCGCGGCTGCCGGAGGCGGCGCCGCCGCGGGCGCGGGAGTGGTGGCCGCGGTCGTGTCCACGGCCGGCTCGAGTTGATCCGGCGCGGGAGCCACCGCCCGCGGCTTCGCGGGCTGCGTGGTGCCGGGACTCTCCTGGGCCTGGACGCTGGCGAGCGCCATCGATGCGAGCAGCATGAGAACGGGGCGCATGATCAGCCTCCTGTCCCTTTATTCGCGGCCGGTCCATTAGACGGCGTCGTGACGGGCGCAGTGCCCGGTGCACCGGCAGGCGCCGCCTGCGGAGCCGTAGCCGGGGCAGACGGCTCCGTTGCCGGCGCCTGCGGCGCGGCCTCAGGGCGCTTGACGGGCGGCAGGCCAAGCCGCTGACGCAGCTCCGCGATCCAGCTGCTCACCGGCTTCTCCTCGTGCGTCAGCTCCTGGTAACGGGAAAGCGCGGTGAGTGCACGCTGGGGATCTCCCAGGTAGAGATCCGACACCACGCCGAGGTTGCGCCACGCCGGCGCAAAATCCGGGTCGGCCGCGATAGCCTGCTCGTAGGAAGCCGCCGCGTCTTTGAACTCGCCGCGCAGCCGCTGCGTGACACCGAGCTCGCTCCACGCGGCCGCGCTGCCGGGCTCGTGCGCCACGGCGCTCTTCAGCGCCTGCTCGGACTCATCGAGCCGTCCGGCCTTGCGATAGAGAATGCCGAGATTGGTGAGCGGGGCGGCGAACTGCGGGTACTCGAGCGCAATCTGCTTGAAGCCGAGCTCGGCCTCGGTTGCATTGCCCGCGCGCATGTAGCCGACGGCGCGCACGAAGTCGGCATTCGCCGCGGGCGGCACCTCGGGGTGCGCCGGGGCGGTAGCGGCGGCACCCGCGGCTCCGGCTCCACCGGCGGCGGGTGCGCCGGGCGCAGCGGCGGCACCCGCTGCCGCACCGGCAGTCTGCTTGCCCGCGACGGGCTTAGCGGCGGTGGCCGCCGGAGCGTTCGGGGCGGGCGCGCGGGCCGGCGGCGCGGACTGCACGGGCGCCGGAGTCACGCGGCGCTCGGGCTGCGGCGGCGCGGAGTGGCACGCGGCGAGCAGCACGAGCGCCGCGAGCGCGCTGTGCGCCGCCCGCATCGCGGTGCTCGCGCGCCTTACGGCGCCGTTATTCGAGCTTGGCGACCACATCCTGGGTCAGCTCCGTTTTGCCATAGCGGGCGGGTTTGAGCTCCGCGAGCGCCGCGAAGCTCTTGCGAACCCATTCATCGTACAGGCCGTCCCTGGCGCGCGCGGCGTTGAGCTCGTGCGCCTTGATCGCCTGCTCCTCGAACGGGAATACCTGCTCCTCGAGCAGCGAGTTGTATTCCTCGAGCGCATCGCCCTTGAGATTCGACGGCCGCTCGGAGTTCATCACGTCGTGCGCCAGTGTGCGGTAGAGCTCGGCCATCTCGTAGGTCGCCGCCGTGGTCACCTCGGCGACCTGGTAATCGGCCGCCGCCTTATAGCCGTCCATCGCGGCTTCCAGAGCGTTGCGCTTGACCACCAGGCTCTTCTTCAGCGGCGCGGTGAGGCGCACCGCCCGGAACGCATCGCGCGCCGGAGCCGCGAGCGCGAGTTGCGCCTTCGCCGCCAGGTAATGCGTGCGCACGGTGCGCTGCGCTCCGGCGCGGGCGTCGGCCGCGATGATCTCGCGGTACCAGTAGTCACGCCGCGTGGTGTCACCCGCCTTGACGGCGTAGTCCGCGAGACGCTGCCGCGCCTCGACGGCATCCGACACCGGCGTCGGGTTGGTCGCCACGAACTGCTCCAGCATCGCCACCGCCTTCCCGGTGTTGCCCGCCCTGGCGTACAGATCCGCGGACTGCATCTGCGCTTCGCGCCGCACCGCCGGCTCCTCGCTCGGGCTCGCGGCGATGCGCTCGAATTCCGCCGCCGCCTCACCCGGCCGGTTGGCCTCGCCGTAGGCGACCGCGAGCTTGCGCGTCACGTCGGCCGCGAGCGGGCTCGCCGGGAAATTGCGCCGGAAGCCTTCCAGGACTGCGATGGCGCGGTCCCAGCTCTTCAACTGGATGAGCTGCGCGGCCGCGTCGTACTCGGCGTTGGAGCGGATCTTGGAATCGGGCGCCACGCGCGCGACGCGCAGATAGTCCTCGACCGCCCCTGCGCCATCGCCCGCCTTCTGCTTCGCCTCGCCCTGCTTGTAGACGGAGGCGGCCAGGCGCTCGGTGAGATCGGTGCGCATCTTCTCGTCGCTGCCCGCGAGCGTGCGCGCCTGCAGGAAAGCGGGCTCGGCCTGCGCATACTCCCCCTGGTCGAAGCGCGACTGCGCGATGATGGTCCAGGCGATCCGCTGCTTGGCGGTGTCGACCGGCGGCTGCCGCGCGAGCAGCAGCTGCGCGACACTGATGGCGCGCGGCCGGTCGCCGGCGGCGAAGATGTCCTCGGCGGCGCGTGTAAGGACACCGGCGCTGTCGGGATGCTCGGGGAAGACCTGCGCGAACTTCACCCCGGCGTCGGTGGCGCGCTTGTGCCAGGCGTCCTTCTCGGCGCCGGAGAGACTCGCCTCGCCCTTCTCGTAGGAGACGAGGCCCGCATAGGCCGCGGTGGCCGACTTCTCGTTGCGCGGATAGTCGTAGGCGGTGTGCGCGTACTCGGTGGCCGACTCGTCGTAGTGGCGGCTGGCGAACAGCGCCTCGGCCAGCAGGTAGTTGGTCGCGGCCGAGTCGGCATCCCCGGGGAAGGACTTGAGGTAGGAGCGATACCAGCGCGCCGCCTCCTCGTAATCCGCGGTGCGGCCGCTCTTTTGCGCGTTGGCGTGGAAATACGTGGCCACGTCCTTCAGGTTGGTCTTGAGCTCCGCCACCACCTTGGGATTGGCCGCCTTGCTGCGGGTCTTCCAGTAGGGCGAATCGAAGTTGTAGCGCTCGACGAACTCGTGCTTGCCGTCCAGCACCAGCTGACTGAACCCGCCCTTGCCGTAGGCCTCGATGGCTGCCATCGCGAGATTCGGCGCCTGGTCGCTGTAGGGATCGAGCGCAACATAGGCCCGGTACGTCGTCGCCGCGTCCTGGTAGCGCTGCTTGTCGACGTACAGGTCGCCGAGGCGCTGGTAGAGAAGATAGGTGTACGGGCGCTCGCCCGCGCGGCTCACGTACTGCTCGAGTGTCTGCGCCCCCTCGTTATAGGAGAAGGTGATGCTCATGACGCGCAGCGTGTCCTCGACCAGCTCGCGGTCGGCGCGCTTCAGGCTCTCGAGCGCGCGGCCCTTGCCGCTGGTGCCGAGCTCGTGGTCGAGGACCTTGCCGAAGGACGGCAGGCTCTCGTCGGCGCGCGACTGCTTGAACAGCGACCAGCCGTGCTTGTAGAGGCTCTGTTGGTAGAAGCCGGACGAGGGACCGCGGGCGATCGACGCCGAGTAGGCGCGCTCGGCCTCCGGGTAGCGCTTGGCGGAGAACAGCAGCTCGCCGCGCCGGAACTGCACTTCGGCGAGCTGTGGCGTGTCCGGGTAGCGCTGCACGATCCGGTCGAGCGTGTTGAGCGCCGGCTCGGGCTGGCCGGTCACCTCGTAGGCGCGGGCGAGCTGGTACAGCACCTGGTCGTTGTGCGGGTAGTCCGGATAGGCCTTGAGGAGGGTAGTGTAGAGACGGATGGCCTCGGTGCCCTGCAGGTCCTGCGCGGTGACCTCCTGCTCCATGCGCGTCAGCTCGCCCGCGTCCAGGTTCAGATCGGCGAGGCGGCGCATCGCCTCGGCGCGCAGCTTCGGGTCGCTGTTCTGCAGCTCGAGGAAGCGCCGGTAGTTCTCCATCGCCTTCTCGACGCTCGGGCTCGCGGCGGCATCGCGGTGAACTTCGACCGGGCGCGACCTGAGATCGCCGATGGTGGCTCCCGAAGGCGGCGATTGCGCCGCGAGCGGCAGCGATACCGCTGCACCCGCCGTCAGCGCCAGCAGCGTGAGTCGCGCGCTGCCTCTCACCGCGGGGTCTCCTCAGCCTTCGGTGGCGGCGTCTCCGCCGGCGGCGTCTCGGTGGGCGGCGCCTCGGGGGCCAGCGTCTCGGCGGGCTCCTCGCTCGCGCCCTTCTGCTCGGCCGCGGGCGCCTTGGCCGGTGCGGCGCCGGCATGAGCGGCGCGATCGTACATGTCGGCCAACGCGAAGCGCGCCTGGATCTGATAGGTGGCGAGGCGCGCCTTCTGGTCCTCGAGCTCGTTGACCGCGACGCGCGCCAGGTAGTCGGCCTGGCTCTGCTCGGTCGCGGCGAGGCGGACCGTGAGCGCATCGATGCGTGCCTTGAGGGCCGCGATGCGCGTGGCGAACTCACCGGTGTTGGTCGGCACGTTGCGCCGCGCCTGCTCGACCCGGATCCAGCGGCTCTGTGCCTCGTGCAGTGCCAGGCTCAGGTCCTTGAGCGAACGGTGCTCTTCCCACAGCCGCGCGCTGTAGGCGTCGTTCAGCCGGAACAGCAGCACGCCCTTGACCAGCGCCAGCCGCTGACGCAGGTCCGAGTTCTCGGGAGTATCGGGCGCGCCGGCGAGCGCGGCCTCGATGCGCTCGATGCGTGCCCACTGGTCGCGCTCAGTATCGGTGCCGAGCGCGGCGACGTCGTGGCGGGCCTCGATCGTCTGCAGCTGGCCGGCGAGCTCGACGTTGCGCTGCTGCAGCTGCGAGACCGCGCCCGAGTTCAGCAGCGCGTCGACCCTGGGCAGCCGCTCGGCGTAGGCGTGCTCGCGCGTGTCGATCATGTCCTGGAAGGCCTCCATGTCGTAGCCGCCACGCTCGAGCATGTCGCTCATGTGCACCAGGTCGCGGTAGTTCTTCAGTCCCTCCTGAAAATCGTTGCCGGCGAGCACCGCGTACAGGTAGCGCGACTCGGGCGCATCCGGCAGCTTCTTCAGCTGCCAGAACCAGCCGAAGGTCGCGCCGTCGCTGCGGCCGCTCGTCAGCACGCCCTTGAGCATGTCGCCCTGCTCGATGCGGCCGATCGCGGCGTCGAGGCGGCCGTTCTCGGCATCGAAGGCCTCGACCGCGTTCTCGTAGTACTCGGCCGACTGCGCGTTGGCGTTGAGCTTGCCGAAGGCGTACGGCACGGCGAGAAAGGACTCCTGCACCGCCGCATCGAGCACGTTGCGGCTGCGCAGCTCCATCCACGGTCCGAGCGCACCCTGATAGTCGCCGAGCGCGGCCTCGGCCCAACCGGTGCCGAGCAGTGCCTTGTTCGAGTACGGGCCGTTCAGGCGCACGCGCTCGAGCGCCGGCAGCGCCTTGGCCGGCTGCTGCGCCTGCAGATAGGCGAAGCCGAGCGCGAGGTTGGCGCGGTCCTTGAGCGCGCGCTGCTCCTCGGTGCCCGCGAGCATGGTGCCAACGCCGGTGAGGAAGGGATCGGCATCGCCGAGGCGGTTGCTGCGCGCCAGCGCCACCCCCAGGTTGAAGCGCGCGTAAGCCGACCACGTGTAGGTGCCGCGCCACGCGGTCAGCAGTCGTATGGCCTCGTCGAATTTGCCCTGGTGGATGAGCACGTTGCCGAGCAGCAGCTCCTTCTGCGCCTCGAGCTCCGGCGACATGCGGCCGTTGACGCGCGCGAGCGCCCCCGCCGCCTTGTCGAGATAGCCGCGCACGTACCACACCTGCGCCAGGTAGAACCAGGCGACGTTGCGCACCCCGCTCGGTACCGGATCCTTCAGCAGCGCCTCGAAGCGCCGCCCGGCCTCGTTGTGCATGCCGAGCGCGAGGTACAGGCCGCCCATCAGGAGCTGCGCGTCCTCCGCGTGGTGCGGCATGCGGTTCCAGTGCTCGTAGGCGGCGAGGCGCGCGAGCGCCTCGATGTCATCGTGCTGGTAGTAATAGAAGAGCGCGTCGCCGTAGTGCAGATCGCGGACGCGGATCTCGGGAAGCTTCTCCGGATCGTGGCGCCGCGCGAGCGCCGGCGCCGTCGAGAGCGCCAGGGCCGCTCCCAGACAAAGTGCGCGTGCCAGCGGCGACGGCATCGGCAGCGCTACTCCCAGTCCCGGATCTCGAACTCCGGCTGGAGCTTTCTCTGCCGGTCGTCGATCTTGAGCTCCAGGTACTTCGCCCCGATGCCCTTCTCGAACTTGATCGAAGCGCCGCGCTTGTAGGGCCGGTCGTTGGGGCCCTTGCCGCTGAAGAAGGCGACCAGCTCGTGCTGGCCGACCTTGAGGTTGCCGAGGTAGAGCCGCTGCACCCCGCCCTTGAGCAGCGCCTCCACCTCGCGCGGCGTATACAGGTAGTTGATGACTTCCTTCCGATCGATCTTCAGCTGCACCGAGTCGAGCGCGAAGAAATCGCCCACATCGACCGACAGAAACACCGCGACCTGGGTGTTGGCCGGGAACAGCAGCTCCTCTTCGAGGATGAACAGGTCGCGGTTGAGATCGACGACATCCTTTTTCAGCCCCTGCACCTGCTCGTCCAGACCGCGAGTATCGGGCGCGACCTCCGCGGGCGCCGGCGCCGGCGCATCGCTCGAGGGAGCTGCCGGCGGGGTCGCAGCCGGCGGCGCCGGGGCCGGCGGCGCCGCGGCGACGGCCAGCTGCGCGGCGGCCAGCAGGCTCAAGCCGAGCGCGGCAACAGTGCGCCTCCAGCCACGACTGGCACGCACGGACTCGGGATTCGGACAGGCATCGGGCATGGTCGTTCCGATCATTCGTTCAGCAGAACCCGCAACTGCTGCAGGTAGATGTCGTCGCTCTTGGCGCTGAAGTCGCGCAGCACGTTGCGGATGGTGCCGCTGCGATCGATCAGCACGGTCATCGGCAGATTGTCCACGCGGTAGGCCCGGCCCACCGCCTTGTCCGGATCGAGCAGCATCGGGAATGCCACCGGGATGCCGCGCGCGTACTTCAGCGCGTGCTCCGGCTCATCGTCGACGCCCACCCCGTAGACCTCGAGTCCCGCGGAGCGATAGGTCGCGAGGCTGTGGTTCAGGGCGTCGAGCTGGCTGCGGCAGGTGCCGCAGCCGCTGCTCCAGAAGGAGAGGACCACGACCTCGCCACGATGCTCCGAGAGGCGCACGTTGCCGCCGGCGACGGCATGCAGGGTGAAATCCGGCGCCGCGCGCGCGATCAGCTCGTAGCCGCGCTGCGCGAGCGCGGCCGTGCCGGCGCCGAGCAGCGCCGCGGCCGCACACTTGAGGAAAACCCGCACGCGTGACCGGCGGTCACGCGCCGCCGGACCGTCAGGTCTTAGCAAGCTCAAAAGAAGATCCTTCGGGCTGTGAAGCCGAGCTGCGCGCAAGCGCGGGAACCCTCGCACAGCGCACTCGGGACTGTCAACGAAGCAGGCCGCGAAACGCCTCGCGGCCGCGCTGCCCGCGGCCGCGTCGTCGGCGCTCGGCGACAGGTGCCCGCGCCGCGGACCGCCGCCTAGATGATCGGCTCGAACACCGTCATGGCCGCAAGCGCCGCAGCGGAGCCGAGTCCCTGCATCGGGAAGGTGCTCGCGAACTGCGCGTCCGTCCCCATGAGCCCCATGTAGTTGAGCATGATGAGCTCGGGGATCTGGTTGATGGAGTTGGCCGCGGGGCTCGAGCTCGAGACGACGGAGCCGTCGGAGGTGAAGTAGCCGATCTGCTGGCCGGCGACGCCGTTGCGCAGCGCCGGGCGGCCATTCGGGCTGAACACCAGGAACACGGTGGCGGCCACCGCGGAGTTGTCGCCCTGCCAGCCGAGCTTGTTGCGCCCGGCGGTGCTGGTGTCGACCATGCTGTTGGCGGAAAGAGACCCGTCGCTCATGATCTGGATCATCACCGGAGTGTTCTTGCGCGCGGCGTACTCGAGCACGGCGCCGATCATCTGCCCGGCGGTGAAGTTCTTCGTCTCGCCGGTGGCACGCGAGCCGTCGTGATAGTCATAGCCGCCGAGGGTAACGGTACCGGCGCCGGCATAGCCGTCGATCACGAGCTTCATGATCGAGGCGGTCATCCGCACGTCCTGATTCTGGAAATCGGTCGCCGTGAAAATCGGCGTGGTGCCGCCGACGATGAGCGGATCCTGGGTCGGGTCGAGCCCCGCGGGGCCGGCGGCGAAGATGTTGGCCGTGTTGGCGGCCTTTACGTAGGCGCAGCGCACCTGGTTCTTGAGAGCCGCGTCGCTCCCGCCGCCGCCGGGGACGAGCTGTACGCCCGGGGTGCTGCCGCTCGGATTTGCGAGCGCGCCGGTGAACTCACTGCCGCTCGAGCCTGAGCCCTGGTAGAGCGCGGTGCCGGTGCTGATGCGGGTCTCCGATTCGAGCTCGGCGATCGCGAGCGGATCGGGTGCGCCGCCGCCGGGCGGGACCGGCGCGAGCGCGATCGCATCCGAAGGGCTCTGGATCGTGGTCGGCTGCAGCGAGGGCTGGATGGTGTACATCAGCGCCTGCGAGTTGCCGCCCGACACCGAGGATCGCGAGCCGACCAGGTTCACCACCGTACCCTTGGCGCCGGCCTCGGCGATACCGTAGATCGGGTTGGTGGTGTTCGACTGGGTGTCGTTCTGCGACATCGCCGGGATCACCGCGCCGTTGGTGCCGGCCTGGGTCGTGGCTGCGGCCTTGGTGAGAATGCCGCGCAGGATCGCGCCGTCGGAATGCCACAGCAGCCCCAGCGCGCTCGAGACGAAGGTGCTGGAGGTCGGCACCATGTTGCCCGGCACGCCGAGCTTGCCGTAGCCCGCGGTCGAGAGGAAGTTCGCCTGGCCGCCCTGCACGCCCACCAGCGCCTCGGAGCCGACCAGGTTCGCGCCTCCCGCGAGGTCGAACACGATGAAGGGCAGCGATCCCGAGCCCGAGGGCACGTTGCACTGCCCCTGGGCGAGCAGCGCCGAGATGTCGGCGTCGAGCCCGGCGGCGCGCGCGTTCTGCGCCTTGAGCAGTGCGCCGAGCCAGGCTGAGCCGATCACCATGCCCTGCGCGCCCAGCATGCCCGCCGCGAGGAAGTCGCGGCGGGTCACCGGGCGCGGGTGGTTCTCGTGCCGGAAGGGAGTCCCGGGCGGGGTGGGCCGGGGGGGACGCTTGCGGATCAGCATCTTGAGTACCTCTCAAATCCTTTTACTGGAGGGTCACGGCGGCGCTGGCCAGCGTCGCAGTACACGCCGCGACGGTCGCCTGCGTCACGGTGGCGGCCGCGTTGATCTGCGGCACGCGCGTCAGGAGTGCGTCGACCTCGGCCTGCACTGTGCTCGCCATCTGCGGCGACACCGTGGTGCCGACCGCACCGTTGGCGAGGGCGTTGATGACGATGGCGCGCTGCGCGCTGCCGCTCGCGCCGAAGAAGCCCGAGGCGCTCGCGCCGAGACTCGAGTCGAGCCCGGTGCCGAAGAAGGCATCGCGCAGGCTCGAGCTCGCCATCAGCTCGCCGCAGTAGGCGTTGGCGAGCCCGGAGATCGCGGTCTGCTGCGAGGAGACGAAGGCCGAGATGAGCGGCGTCGCCGGCATCGCCTGCTGCGAGCTCATGTACAGCGTCTGCACCACCTGGTCGGTGATCGGCACGCCGGTGATGCGCGCGAGCGAGTTGTTGATGCGCTCGTAGGTCGCGACACCGTAGTCCGGAACCGCCGTGTTGTTGGGCACCGGCGCCACCGGGATGCCCGGCGGATCGACAAAGCTATGAGTGTTGCTGCCGAGCTGGTCGAACGACAGGAAGAACAGGTCGTTGGCAGGCCCCAGGGACACCGGGATCACCGTGCCGAGCGGCGACAGCGGCTGGCCGGTGGTCGAGTTGTAGCTCGCGCCGCCGAGCGTCGTGTTGAGCGTGGCGAACGACTGCGCCGCGGGCGCCAGCAGCCCGTTCACACCGATGCGCATGCCGGCCAGCTGCAGATTCGCCGGGATGGTCGCATTCGGATCCAGGCTGATGAAGGCCGGCTGGTAGAACAGGTAGCTGTAGTTGTCGTACTGGCTGGCGGTGAACATGATGTACGACTGGTTCACGCCGGTGAGCGAGCTCACGCCGAACAGCAGGTAGTACTTCTGGCCGACGCCGGCGTTGAAGTTCTGCGTGATCTGCGTCTGGTTGAGCGCGGTGTTGTAGATGGCGACCATCTTGATGACGCCCTGCCACTGCCGCTGCCCGCTGGTCTCGTTGCCGAGCACCAGCGCGAAGCTGCTGTCCCAGTTGGCGAGCGAGCCGCCCTTGGACGGATCCATGTCGCCGGTGAAGACGCCGTTCACGTAGAGCTTCTGGCCGTTGACCGGATCGTAGGTGAGCACGATGTGCTGCAGGGCCGCCTGCGCCGCGCCGTTGGTCGTCGTGGTGACGAGCGGCGGCATGCCGTTGGTGTCGGTGACGCTCGAGCGGGTGAAGCCCTCGTACTGCACGGCGGCCTGACCCAGGGTCACGTTGCGCGTGGTGTTGCTGCCCGAGTAGCTGACGATCCAGGCAGCGGTCTGCGCGACGTTGGCGGGCGCCGCCCACGCCTCGATCGAGTACTCACCCGATTCCTGGATCAGGTTGGCCAGCTTGGCGCTCGAGCTGGTGGAAGCCTGCGCGGAGCTGCCCATGCCGAAGTTGAGGCCCCAGCCGCCCACCCAGCTGACGTTGCCCGAGAGCGTCAGGTCCGCTTCGGGTGTCACGCCGCTCGTGTCATAGGCGGTGCTGCCCTGGCCGGTCTCGAACATGTACTTGGCGATCAGCGAGCCCTCGAAGCGGCTGCCGCCCGAGGCGATCGTACCCTGGGTGAGGCTGACCGCATTCGACACCACCAGCGCCGGATCGATGGGCGTGATGGGGATGCCGTTCGCGAAGGCGGTGATCTGCGCGAGCATCGCCGCGGCGCTCCCGGGACAGTCGGGCGCGCCGTTGGAGCTGGCGGTCGGCCAGCAGTGATGGAACTCGCTGGCCAGACGCACGTAGAAGCGCGACTGGTCCGGCTGCGCGAGATCGATCTTGGGCTGCGCCGCGACGTAGGCGGCGTCGATGTTGTTGGGATCGGCGAAGTACGGCTGCTGCGGGCTGGCCGAAGACGGGTTGTGGCAGCCCGAGCAGAACTTGGTGAGCAGCGGGTAGACGCTCGCCTGGTAGCTCGGGTTGCCGACGGTCGGATCCGCCGGGAACTGCTTGCCACCGCCCGCGGCCTGCACCGGCGGCGCGGTCAGCACGATCGAGGTGCTGGAAGTGGCGCCGGCGCCGAGCCAGTTCTGGATCCACACCAGCATGGTGGAGGCGCAGGCCGACGGGTCGGCCACCCAGCAGTTGTGTCCGCCGCCAACCTTCAGCACCAGGGTGGACTGGCTGGGATTGGTGAGATTCACCAGCGGCAGCGCCGCCTGGTACGCCTGGTTCACGTCATCGGAGCGCGCGAACTGCGGCGACTGTCCGCCCTGATGGTGGCAACCACCGCAGCGGTTCGAGGGAATGATGTTCTGCCAGAGGTTCACCTGGAACGCCTGGATGTCGGCGTTCTGCGCAGGGGGACCCGTGTACTGCTGCGCAGTCGAGATGTTCGCCGGCTGGTTCACCGTGGTCGGTGCGCCCCCCGAGGAGCTGCAGGCGGCGAGGACGGCGAGCATGGCGGCCGCGGCGGCAAGCTGCAGCGTGCGGCGGGCGAGGATCTTGTCCATGGCGTTACTCAAGTCGGCATGCATGTTGGGCGCTCCCTTACGACCCCGGACAGGCGGCAGCGGTCTGCTGGAACACCTGCTTGAGGTTGTAGCCGCCGGAGGTGAAGCTCGAGGTGATCGAGGAGACGGTCGCCAGGTCGGTGCTGCTCAGCGGCGCGCGGAAGCACACCGCCTGGAACACCTTGCTGACCTGACACTGGGCGAAAGTGGCGCTCGCGGCGAGCTCCTGGCCGAGCGACTTGGCACCGTTGCCGCTGCCGGGCAGCCCCGCCGCCCAGCCGAGCACGGTGTTGGGGCCGGTGCGCCAGCGGTTCGACCAGCTGTCGTCCGGGGTCACGAAGCCGAAGGGGAAGTTGAACGCGTTGATCAGGTACTTCGGCTGCACCTGGCCCGGCGTGTAGACCATCTGTCCGGCGGTGGCGTCGAAATCGTAGTAGGCGAAGGCCTGCACCATCGGATCCATGCCGCTGTGACAGCCGACGCAGTTGTTGAGGAAGATGCGGCTGTCGCCGCCGGGCGAGCGCGCCACGTCCTGGCGGATGCGGTCCGAGGGGCGCGTGGTGTCCATCAACGTCGGCATGTCGTTGCAGAAGTGATTGATCATCGTGAAGCGGAACATCGCGCGGTTGGTGCCGTTGATGAAGAACGCGGAGGCCGCGCCGCGCGTCGTGATGAGTCCGGCGGTGGCCGCAGTCGGCGTGCCGTACACCCCCGACTGGGTGCCCGCCACCAGGGTCGCCATCAGATCGACGCCGTTCTGCTCGGCGGTGGCGTAGTGGTTGTTGTTGGCGGGTGACGGCGCCGGCAGGCCCGAGGCGCTGCTGGTGTAGAGAATGTCGGCCGACAGCGCGGTGTTGAACGGCACGTTGTCGCGCACCATGCCGATCACAGTCGCCACGTAGTCATTGAGCGGGGAGAACACCGTGGCGTCGCGGTTGGTCCACGGCATCGCGAAGTTCTTCAGCGTCACGTTGTAGAAGCTCGGCGCGCTGGTAGCGACGGCCGCCGCCTGCACCAGGCTGGCGCTGCCGGGCGCGGCGCCCGCGGCGCCCGCGGCGCACGCACCACCGCAGATCGCATTGGTCATCTGCGTCAGCTCCGCCGCCGAGGGCGGAATGCCGGCGATGCGCTCGTAGATGCGCTTGGCCTGCTCGTTGGGGCCCGCGTAGGCGGGCGCGAAGGGCTGCGCGAGCAGCAACAGCGTGCACGCCGTGAGCGTGGCGCGTGGCGCGCGGCCCGGACCTGTGCCTGTAGTCATGACGTTCATGGCGCTGGTCGTCTCCCTGCAAATGCCCCTGAAGCGCGAGCCGACTATACGGCCCCGCGCAATCCCCAAGAATGTCTCAACTGGCTGACGTCGCTGGTCGCCGACAGTTGTCGCCCTGAGGGCTTCGCGTCGATGATTGCTCGGCAAACTGCGAGCCAGATCACGGCGGGCACTCCCCCGAATGACTACCTGTAGCGGCTCGGGCGGCAGTGCTGCGCTTAAGCTCAGCAGAACATGCGGCGCGGGGTCAGTACCGTGACGGAATGCCGCCATGGCGAAAGTAATCGGCGTGTCGGTGAATTACGTTACATACGCGGCGCGCGAAGCGCGCAGGGAAAAACGGTGGTGCAGAAGGTGCGTATGAGTCTTACGAGTCTACGGCCCCTGGGGAGTGACCGGCTGCAGCGCGGCGCGCCGCTGCCCGCGCTCGTCACCGCCCTCGCCCTCGCCGCCTGCGCCGGCAACGGCTCCGGCGGCAGCGGCAGCGTCAACATCGCCAACAGCCAGGCCGGCGATCCCGCCACGGTCGACTACCCGATCTTCTACGTGAAGCGCCCCGTGCCGGTGAAGAACGGCGTGCTGGTCCAGGACGATATCCGCATCCTGCGCGACCTGGTGCCGGGCACGGATCTGTTCATGCGCGCCACCGCCTCGGCGAGCGCCGCCGAGACCAACATCACCGCGCGCGTCACCGCCGGTGCCAAGTACGACGTGAAGGACGTGGACGTCTCGGCCGACGGCACCCGCGTGGTGTTCGCGATGCGCGGCCCGCTGAGCGCGAACCAGCAGGCGAAGAACCCGCCGTCCTGGCGCATCTGGCAGTACATCATCACCACCGACACACTGGCGCCGGTCATCGATCCCAGCATCGATCCCGACCCGGCGACCGTCAACGACGTATCACCGCACTACCTGCCGGACGGGCGCATCGTGTTCTCGACCACGCGCCAGGACACCTCGCAGGGCGTGCTGCTCGATGAGCACAAGCCGGGGTTCATCGCCCTCGATGACCAGTCCGCCGCCGACCAGGGCGGGACCCAACCGGGCTTCGTGCTCGAGGTGATGAATGCCGACGGCACGCGGGTCCACCAGATCACCTTCAACCAGAGCCACGACCAGCAGGCGACCGTGCTGCAGAGCGGGCGCGTGCTCTACAGCCGCTGGGATGCGGCCTTCGGCCACGATGCCATGTCGCTCTACACCGCCAACCCCGACGGCACGGACGTCGAGCTCTACTACGGCGCCAACAGCCACCTGACCGGCACGGTGGCGCCGGGCACCAACACGCCGACCGTCGTCGAGTTCATGCGCCCGCACGAGATGCAGGGCGGCGGCGTCATGTCGCTCATCCGCCAGTACACCGACGTCGACGACGGCGGCAACCTGGCGCTCATCGACGGCGTGCACTACGTGGAGAACGGCCAGCCGCTGCAGGGACCGCCCTTCAACTTCACGCCCGCAAGCTACCCCGGCCCGGCGCAGACGCAGGCCACGCCTCTCAACAACGTCTACACGATTCCCGGGCCCTCACCGGGCGGGCGCTTCAATTCGGCCTATCCGCTCTGGGACGGCAGCGGCCGCATCCTGGTGAGCTGGTCGCAGTGCCGGCTGCTCGATACCACGCAGACGCCGCCGCCGATCGTGCCGTGCACCAGCTCCGCGCTCGCCAACCCCAACCCGCAGAGCGCACTGCCGCTCTACAGCCTGTGGATGCTCGACCCCGTGCACGGCACGATGATGCCCATCGTGGCCCCGGTCGAGGGAGTGATGATCACCGACGTCGTGGCGACGCAGCCCAAGCCCGTTCCGCAGGTGATCCAGGACAGCGTGCTGATCGGGCAGGCCGCGGCGTTCGCCAGCGCCGGCGTCGGCGTCATCGACATCCGCAGCGTCTACGACATCGACGGCGTCGCCGCGGTGAACATTGCGAACCTCGCCGATCCGGCCAAGACGCCGGCCGCCCAGCGCCCGGCGCGCTTCATCCGCCTGGAGAAGGCCGTCTCGATCCCCGACAAGACGGTGACGACCTTGACGAATGCCGACTTCGGCGTGACCGGCAACATGCTGGAGATCCTCGGCTACGCCCCGGTCGAGCCGGACGGCTCGGTGCACATCGAGGTGCCGGCGAACGTCGCCTTCCGCCTCAGCATCCTCGATGCCAACGCGCGCGCCATCACGCCGCCGCAGGGCGTATGGCTGCAGCTCATCCCGGGCGAGACGGTCGCGTGCAACGGCTGCCACCTGCCGCAGGGAGCGCAGAACCCCGTGTCGCACGGCCGCAAGGGCGCCTTCGCTTCGGCGTGGGCCGGCGGCACGGCGGGTACGCCCTTCCCGAACACCATTTCCTCGGGGGCCGCCGCCTTCATCCCGCAGAACCCCGGCGACACCATGGCCCAGGCACGCGCGGAGGCAAGCTGCGTGACCGACACGCCGCCGTGCCTGCAGATGGTGCCGAGTATCAACGTGCTCTACACGGACGTCTGGACCGATCCGGCGAAGGCCACACCCGCCATGCCGATCACCTACAGCTATACGGATGCGACCAACCCGATCCCGGCGATTCCGACCACCGCGCTGTGCGCCACGGCCTGGAGCGCCAGCTGTCGCATCATCATCAACTACCCGCAGCACATCCAGCCGATCTGGGACGCGGCGCGCATGGGGATGCTGAACGGCGTCCAGGCCAGCGTCACCTGCTCGCAGGCCGGCTGCCATAACCCGAGCAACGCAGCGGGGGCGGCGCAGACGCCGGCAGGAAATCTCGACCTGACCAATAGCGTCGATGCGAACACCAACGAGTTCACCTCCTACGGGCAGCTGCTTACCCCTCATAACACGGTTATCATGGGGCAGCCGGGACCGACGGTCGGTCCGTTCATGAATGCGGGTAGCGCCAATGGCGGGGCCTCGAGCGCGTTCTTCAACTGCTTCGCAACAGGTTCCGGATGCAACAACCCGTCGCATACGGGTTGGCTGAACATCGCGGAGCTGCGCCTGCTGTCGGAGTGGCTGGATATTGGCGCGCAGTACCACAACGACCCGTTCGCCCCCGCGGCACCCATGTGAGCAAGGGAAAGGTCTGATACGCCGTCCGCAACGGCCGGCGTGCGCGGCCATGGTCGTCATCGCCACGCTGCTCGCCGCGCTGTTGCTGCCGGCGGTGAGCGCGGCACGCGAGTACCTGCAGCTGTTCGTCACCGAGCCGTACCTGCAGCTGCACACCGGCCCCGGCCGCGGCTATCCGGTGTTCCACGCGGTGCCGCGCGATGAGAGCGTCGACGTGCTGTTCCGCCGCACCGACTGGTTCAAGGTGCGCACCGAACACGGCGTCGAGGGCTGGGCGAGCCAGGCCGACATGCTGAAGACGGTGCTCGCGGACGGCTCGCCCTTCAAGTTCGAGCTCGGCGATCAGGCGGGCTTCAGCTCGCACCGTTACGAGCTCGGGGTGTTCGCCGGGGAATACGGTGGCGCCAACCTGATCTCGGCCTACTGGTCGCTGTCGCTCAACCCGCAGATGGCGCTGGAGCTCACCGGCGGGCAGTTCCTCGGCCGCTTCGCCAACGGCGAGACCGGGGATCTCGGCCTCACGCACGTGATCGCGGCGGATTCGCGCTGGTCGCCGTTGCTGATGCTGGGCGTCGGTATCGCCCACATCGAGCCGAAGGGCACGCTGGTCACGCCGAGCAACCGCACCGAGCAGACCGCCTATGTGGGCGGCGGCATCCGTTACTACCTGACGCGGCGCTTTTTCATGCGCGCCGAGTACAAGGCTCATTACATCTTCACGAAGCGCAACGAGAACGAGGCGGCGGACGAATGGAAACTGGGATTCGGGTTCTTCTTCTGACGGCGGCGCTCGCCCTGCTTCCCGGCTGCGCCACGGTGCGCGGCTGGTTTCACGGCAAGCACGGCGGCAGCAATCCCGAGGCCCAGGCCTCGACCCCCGGGAGCGCCGCACCCGGCGCCGCCGACGAGGGCACCCCGCCGCCGCGCGTCATCGAGCCGCAGGTCGAGCGCCGCACGATCAAGGTGCCGCACATCGCCAGCAGGAATGTCGAGCTGGGCCTGTTCTACGGCGCCCTGTCCATCGAGGACTTCGGCACCAACGCCGACTACGGCGTGACCGCCGCCTACCACATCACCGAGGACTTCTTCTTCCAGGGCGAGGCGGGCCGCTCGCGCGCCGGAAAGACCAGTTTCGAGACCCTGGGCGGCAATATTCAGCTGCTTACCGAAGCTGAGAGGCGCTTCACGTATTACGACCTCTCTCTCGGCTACAACTTCCTGCCGGGCGAGGCCTTTATCGGTCGCGGCATCGCCATGACGAGCGCTTTCTATCTCCTCGGCGGCTTCGGTGCCACCGACTTCGCCGGGGATACGAAGTTCACGGTGAACTTCGGCGGCGGCTACCGGGTCGTACCAACGGACTGGCTGGCGCTGCACGTCACGGTGCAGGATCACGTGTTCCAGTCGAGCCTGCTCGGCGTCACCAAGCTCACCAACAACCTCGAAGCGCGCATGGGTGCGACCGTCTTCTTCTAGTCATCTGAGGGACGCACGATGAGGAATCGAATCGCTGCCATGATTGCCACCGCCGCCCTGGCGCTGCCCGCGCTCGCGGCCGACCCCACCGGCTCGCCGGCGCCACAGTTCATGCTCGGATCGCGCGCCGGGCAGAACGTCAGCCTCGCCCAGTACAAGGGCCAGGTGGTGATGCTCAACTTCTGGGCGAGCTGGTGCGGCCCGTGCCGTCAGGAAATGCCGTTGCTCGAGAGTATCTACAAGAAGTACAACCGCCTCGGATTCACCATGATCGGGGTGAACGTGGAGCCGGACTCGAACGCGGCCAACGAATGGCTGAAACAGACCCCGGTGAGCTTTCCGATTCTTTATGATAAGGACAGCAGGGTCAGCAAGATGTACGACGTCGCCGGCATGCCGAGCACCGTGATCATCGACCGCGCCGGCAAGGTGCGCGTGCTGCACCGGGGCTACAAGCCGGGCGATGAGAACGAGTATCTCGACAGCATCCGGACGCTGGTGCGGGAGTAGCGTGATGCGGGCGGCTCAGGAGCGGCGGTCGGTGCGGCGCGGGTCGAAGGGCGCTGCGGGGCGAGTCCCCGCGGCACTGCTGGCCGCGCTCGCGCTGCTCGGGACGCTCGCCGGCTGCACGCCGGTCGAGCCGTGGGTGAAGCCCTACGAGCGCGAGCACCTGGCCGAGCCCATCATGGCGCTGAGCCGCAACTCGATCGCGGCGAGCTACCGCGACCATATGTTCGAGACGCGCGAGGGCTCGCACGGAGCCACCGGCGCCGTCGGAGGCGGTTGCGGATGCAACTGACGGCGGCGCGAGGAAGATGCGGGTGAGCCCGGCGCCGGCGCACGGGGTGCGCGCTTGAGCCTGGCCGCACCGCGGGTGGGCGCGCGCCGCGCCCGCCTCCTGCCGCCCTTCGCCCGCACGCTGCTCGCGCTCGGCCTCATCGCCGCGCCGGCGCTCGGCGGCGTACTGCCCGAGGACGAGGCGGATGTGCTGTACCACTCCTACTCGGGCGGCGACATTACGGTGCAGGGACCCTCGGTCCTGATCCGCAAGAAGGTCGGCGACAGCCTGTCACTCACCTACAACTACTACGAGGACATGATCTCGAGCGCCTCGATCGACGTGAAGCTCTCCGCGAGCCCCTACCACGAGATCCGCAAGCAGAACAGCTTCGGTGCCGACTTTCTGCACGGCAAGACCACCTACAGCGTGGGCTACATCTACAGCAAGGAGCCCGACTACATCGCCAGCACGACCTACTACTCGCTCAGCCAGGACATGTTCGGCGACCTGACCACGATCACGCTGGGCTACAAGCGCGCCTGGGACGAGATCTATCGCGACATCAAGCAGAACGGCGTGATCATCAACGATCCGACGTTCCATCAGCGGGCCGATCACTGGGGCTATACCTTCGGGCTCACGCAGATCCTGACGCGCAACCTGCTCGCCAACTTCAACTACGAGATCCTCACCGACCAGGGCTTTCTCGCCAATCCGTACCGCGAGATACGCTACGCGTCGCCGGGAGGCGTCGGCTTCACGCTGGCACCGCAGATCTACCCGGAGACCCGCACCAGCAACGCCGCCTCGGTGCTGCTGAAGTACTACCTGCCGTGGCACGCCGCGCTCACCGGCTCCTACCGTTTCTACCACGACACCTGGGACGTCACCGGACACACGCTCGAGGCCGACTACACCTGGCCGCTGTGGAAGGGCTGGGTGTTCGATGCGAGCCTGCGCTACTACACGCAGACCCACGCCAGCTTCTACAGCGACCTGTTTCCCTACGCCAACTATTCGAACTTCATGGCGCGCGACCGCGAGCTCGCATCGTTCGACAGCTGGACCCCGGGGATCGGCGCCACCTACGAATTCTCCTCTTCGCCGGTGCGTTGGATCCACAGGAGCACCGCCAATATCCGCTACGACCGCCTGATGATCGACTACAAGGACTTCCGCAACGCGCTGCTCGCGTCCCAGTACGGCGCCGGCAACGAGCCGCTCTACAAGCTCGACGCCAATGTGATCGAGGCCTGGGTCTCCATCTGGTATTGAGCTGAACCGGCGCTGAATGCGCCACGCGCGCAGTCTCGTGCCGCCGGGCTCCGCTCGCGGCGCATCTGGGTTAAGCTGCGCTCCTGTCGCTCATTGCTGATCGCCATTACCTGTCGGCAAACGCCGACGCACCCGAGGCGAGCGGAGGGGAAGTCACTCATGCGCACACGCACTGCTCTTTTCACCACGCTGGCGGGCCTGACGCTGGTCGCGGCCACCACCGTCACTCACGCGCAGGCGCGCGAGGAGGGAAGGCTGCTGCTGGCGAGCCAGGTTCTGGAGGAGATGCACAGCGGCGCGCGCGATCAGGCGATCCCCGATCGCCTGCTCGAGCGTGCCTACGGCATCGCCGTGATTCCGGACATGACCAAGATCGCGTGGTTCTTCGGCGGGCGCCGCGGACATGGCGCGCTGGTGGTGCGCGACAAGGATGGGCGTTTCTCGAGCCCCATCTTCGTCACGATGACCGGCGGCAGCTTCGGCTTCCAGTGGGGCGTGGAGTCGACCGACATCGTGCTCGTCTTCACGACGCCCAAGGGCGTCCAGGGAATCAACGGCGGCAAAGTCACGCTCGGCGGCGACCTCTCGGTCGCGGCCGGTCCGGTCGGACGCGACGCTCTCGCCGCCACCGACGCGAGTTTCAAGGCGGAGGTCTACTCCTATTCGCGCAGCCGCGGCGCCTTCGTCGGGGTGGCGCTCGATGGCACGGTCATCTCGATGGATGACGATGCCAACGCCACCTTCTACAAGAAGCCCGGGGTCCTGGCCGGCGACATCATGTCGGGGAGCGTCCGCAGCGATGACGAGTCGGCACGGCGCTTCCTCGCCGCGGTGACGACCAGCACCGAGAGCCAGCGCCAGGCCTCGGCCGCGCCGGCGCCGCGGCCGGCGGCGGCTGGAGCGCCGGCGCCCGCGCCGGCTGCGCCCACCGGCGCACAGTCCTTCCCCCTGGCGGATCCCAAGCCAGGCAGCGAGCCGAAGTAGTGTGCGGTTGATTGGCCGCGCCGGCCTACGGCCGTCGCGGCAGGCCCACCGTGAAGCGGAGTCTCGCCCGCGGGCAAAAGGCGCGACTTTTGCCCGCTACACGGCAGGCCGGTTGGCGCTGGCCAGGTCTGAGTCGGGCACTGGGCCGAGTCTGCGGCGGAACTCGCGCCGCAGCAGCACGAGACTCGTAATCGCCTGCAGCGTCACCGTCGCCACCGAGAGGTACCACACCTCGATCAGCGAGAAGTGCGGCAGCCGCGACAGCAGCACCGCCGGCAACACGAAAGTCAGCAGCCGTGACGCCGAGCTCGCCAGCGACGGCCAGGTGTTGCCGAGCGCCTGAAACAGCCCCGAGCAGGTGAAGATGAGACCGGTGGCGAGGAAGTTCCAGGAGATGATGCGCAGGTAGGTCGCACCGACCTCGACCACCTCGGGCTGGCGGCTGAAGAACTCGATGAAGACCTGCGGCCGCCACTGACACACGAGCGTCAGCGCCAGCATCAGCGCTGCCGAGAGCAGCGCCGTGGCACGGAACGTCTCGCGCACGCGGGCGAACTTGCGCGCGCCGAAATTCTGTCCGGCCACCGCCGGGGCCGCGAACGCCAATGCCATCACCGGCAGGAACAGCGCCTGCATCACCCGCCCGCCGATGCCGAAGCCGGCCTGCGCCGCGGGGCCGAAGCCGCGGATGACCCAGTAGATGATGCCGATGATCACGAACATCATGAAGAACTCGCCGCCCGCGGGCAGCCCGATGTTGAGGATGCGGCGCACCACGGCGGGGCGCAGCGCGAGCAGCGGTGCCTGCAGCCGCACGTAGTGCTCGAGCCGCGCGAAGTAGATCCACAGGAACAGCACGCCGGCGGCGACGGAGATGCTGCTCGCCAGGCCCGCGCCCGCGGCGCCGAGCGGGTGATGCGTGCCCCAGCCGGCGATCAGCACCGGCGCCAGCACGGTGTTGAGCAGCACCGTGAGCACCTGCACGATCATGGTCGGCTGGACGATGCCGGTGCCGCGCAGCGCCGAGCCGAGCGCCACCAGCGCGAACTGCAACGCGAGCCCCGGCGTGTACCAGTACAGGAACGCACTGCCGGCGGTAACCGCCTCAGCCGCGGCCATCGAGCGCACATACGCGCCTCCCAGCAGCCACCCCGCGGCGAGCGTCAGAGCTCCGCAGAGCGCCGACAGCACCACCGACTGATTGAAGATGAGGTTGGCCTCGGCCTGGTCCTTGCGCCCCACGGCGTGCGAGACCAGCGCCACCGTACCGACGCCGAGCATCTGCGTCAGCGCCATGATGACGAACATGGCCGTGCCGGCGGCGCTGACGCCGGCGATCGCCGCATCGCCCAGGTGCGCCACGAAGTACAGGTCAACCACCAGGTAGAGAGTCTGGAACAACATGCCGATGGCGATCGGCACCGCCATCGCCACCAGCTGTCCGGTGACCGGCCCCTCCGTCAGGTCTCTCATCGCGCTCCCCTCCTCGCCTTGCGGCGCCACATTAGATGAGGTCGAGCGTGCTTGCCATGTGGGCGTGGCCGCTGCCGCCGCGCGCCCCGGGCGCCTCACCGCCTCCGGGGGCTGCACGAGCGACGCGGCCCCTCCCATTCCGGGAGATTGGCCGCGGGCGGCGCTCGGTGGACAATTGCGCCTCGCACCCGACCGGAGCCCCGACACCTTGAACGAATCCGCCCCGCGACTCAGCGGCGCGCACCCAGCCGGCCGCACCGCCGTCGCGATCCTCGCGGCGATCAGCTTCTGCCATCTGCTGAACGACATGATGCAGTCGCTGCTGCCGGCGCTCTACCCGATGCTGAAGAGCCGCTATCAGATGAGCTTCGGTCAGATCGGACTCCTGACGTTCACCTTCCAGTTCACGGCCTCGCTCCTGCAGCCGCTGGTCGGGGCGATGGCCGATCGCACCCCCCGCCCCTACTCGCTCGCCACCGGCATGGCCTTCAGTCTGGCGGGACTCCTGCTGCTGGCCTTCGCCGGCAACTATCCGCTGCTGCTGCTCGCGGCCGCGCTCATCGGCACCGGCTCGTCGGTGTTTCACCCCGAATCCTCACGCGTGGCGCGCATGGCCTCGGGCGGCAAGCACGGACTCGCGCAATCGGTATTCCAGGTCGGCGGCAACCTCGGCTCCTCGTGCGGACCGCTGCTCGCGGCCTTCATCGTGCTGCCTTACGGGCAGTCGAGTATCGCCTGGTTCTCGGCGGTGGCGCTGCTGGGCATGTTCGTGCTGTTCAACGTCGGGCACTGGTACAAGACCCACGGAATCAGGCGCCTCAAGCACGCGGCGCGCACCCGCGCCATCGAGGCCTCGCCACGCCGCGTGGCCGGCGCGATCGCGGTGCTGCTGGCGCTCATCTTCTCCAAGTACTTCTACCTCGCCAGCATCACCAGCTATTACACCTTTTATCTCATCGGCCACTTTCATCAGTCGGTGCGCAGTGCGCAGCTGCACCTGTTCCTGTTCCTCGCGGCGGCCGCGATCGGCGGCTTCGTCGGCGGTCCCGTCGGCGATCGCATCGGCAGCAAGAAGATCATCTGGGTGTCGATCCTCGGCGTGCTGCCGTTCACGCTGCTGCTGCCGCATGCGACTCTGTTCTGGACCAGCGTGCTCACGGTGCCGATCGGGCTGATCATCGCCTCGGCGTTCCCGGCGATCGTGGTCTACGCCCAGGACCTGCTTCCCGGGCGCACCGGCGCGGTGGCGGGACTGTTCTTCGGGCTGGCCTTCGGCATGGGGAGCGTGGGCGCCGCGGTGCTCGGCAAGCTCGCCGACCACTACGGGATCGATGCCGTCTACCAGATCTGCGCCTTCCTGCCGCTGATCGGGCTGCTGGCCGGGTTCCTGCCCGAGGTCCGGCACCGCGCCCCGCCGGCGCCCGAGCTCACGGCGGCGGAGGAAGCGGCACGCTCCGCATGAAACTGATATCCGCGCAGCTGCTCGAGGAGCTGGCGGCGGCTGCCGCGGCGAGCCCGCGCGGACGCACCCATTACAACCTGCATGCCTCCGCGGCCGACCTGGTGCAGCGCTATCTCGTCGTCGCGAATCGCGGCTCGTACTTCCGTCCGCACCGGCACACGACCCGCGCCGAGCTGGCGCTCATCGTGCGTGGCGGCCTGGATCTCATCGTCTTCGACGACGCACGCCGCGTTTCGGCTCGCTATGCCTTCGGCGCGGGCGCAGGCAACATCGCTTATGAGAATGGCCCCGGAGTCTGGCACACGGTGATCGTCCAAGCCGACGCCACCACGTTCCTCGAGGTCAAGCAGGGTCCGTACGACCCCGCCACCGCTTCCGAGTTTGCTCCCTGGGCGCCCGCGGAGGGCGAGGCCGCGGCCGCGCGTTTCCTCGAGTGGGCCGGCAGCGCCGTCCCCGGGGACAGGGTACCGGCGTAGCCGGGGCGAGCCCGTGGCGCAGCCCGGCGATGCTCAGGCACGCGAGCTCTTGAGGTAGGCCGCGAGATCGTTGCCGCTCATGATCGTCTCCAGGTAGCCGAAAGTCCCCGACTCATTGACCTCGCGCGCGGCGGCGCACAGCCCGGTGATGGCGGCGCGATACAGCGAGGTCGACAGACTGATGCGCCTGACCCCGGCGGCGGCGAGCTCCGCGACGCTGAAGGAGCGGCCGCGGATTCCGACCATGAAGTTGACGGGCCTGCGAACCGCCTGGCAGACGGCGCGCACGGCGGCGAGGTCCGGCAACCCGGGTGCGAACAGCACGTCGGCGCCCGCGCGCTCGAAAGCCTGGAGACGCCGCACGGTATCGTCGAGGTCGGGGCGGCCGTGGAGATAGTTCTCGGTGCGCGCCGTGAGCGTGAACGGGAACGGCAGCTCGCGGACCGCCTCGACCGCAGCCACGACGCGCTCGACCGCGAGATCGAAATCGTAGATCGGCGCACGCGCATTGCCGCTCGCATCCTCGATCGACCCGCCCACGAGCCCCACCGCCGCCGCCCGCCGGATGGTCTCGGCTACCGCTTCCGGCGCGTCGCCGAATCCCTGCTCGAGGTCGGCCGACACCGGCAGCTGCGAGGCGGTGACGATCCCGTGCGCGTGCGCCAGAGCCTCGTCGCGCGTGATCTGCCCATCGAGCCTGCCGAGCGTCGCCGCGCACGCCGAGCTCGAGGTGGCGAGCGCCTCGAACCCAAGTCCCGCCATCACACACGCCGAGGCGCCGTCCCATACGTTGGGAATGACGAAAGCGCCGGAGCGCTCGTGGAGCGCGCGGAAGCGCCCGGCTTTGTCCGACTGCGCTGCGTTCACGGCACACTCTCCCTCAGTGCACGGCCAACTCGACCTTGACGGTGTCGCCTGAATCGGGCTTGGGCGCCGCGTTGACGATAAAAACGCGCGCGGGATCGATCTGGCCGCCGGCGAGGAGCGCGGTCTGGATCCCCTGGGCACGTGCCCGACCGAGGGCATCGAGATCTGAGTCTGGGACCTCGATGTGGTTGACGAGCGCGGCCTCGAGGTCGGCGACAGCCGCATCGACATCCGGGATTTCGCCCTTCTTTGCGGCCTGGACCGCCGCGACCGAAGCCGGCAGTGCCGCGTCCTTGCCGAGCCGCGCACGGAACTCCTCGATGAGGAGCTGCAGGTGCTTGTCGGGGTCCGCCAGGGTGAGCTCCGCGGCTTCCTCCGGGTTCTTGCGGCCCGCGCGGCTGGCCGCCACGCGCGCCACCAGCGCAGCGTGCAGCCGCTCACGCGCCAGCTGCGGCCGGTCGATTCCGGCCGAGGCGACGATCGGCACGTCGAGCTTCAGCTGCGGGCGCTCCTTCAGCGCCTTGCTCAAGGCGGCGAGCTGATCCTGCGCCGGCGGGCTGAGCACGGCGCTGCCGGCGGCGAATTCCACGATATTCGGGTGCTCGCCGCCGCCGAAGAGGTGGCCGAGGAGCGCGAACGGCGCCGTCACGATCTTGCCGATCAGGTTGACGAACATTTTCCAGACGATCGGACCGATCCTGAACTCCGGGTCATCGAGCGAGCCGGACATCGGCAACGGCAAGTCGATCACGCCGTTGCGGTCCTTGAGGAGTGCGACCGCGATCTTCAGCGGCAGGTGCACGGCCTCGGGACTCTCGACCGGATCGCCGAGCTCGAGCTGATCGACCACGAAGTGCTGCGAGGCGTTGAGCTTGCGCTCCTCGATCTCGTAGGACACGTCGACCGAGAGCTTGCCCTTGTCGATCTTGTAACCGACGAAATAGCCGGAGTACGGATTGACGATGGGCAGATCGAGATCCTTGAAGCTCAGGGTGATGTCCGTGTAGAGCGCCGCCGAGAGCAGGTTCACCTCGCCGGCGATGTGCAGCGGGGAGTAGCTCGCGAGCTTCCCATCGAGCTGCACCTTCGCGCGCGAGGCGGGATCCGAGGACAGCCTGGTGACCGCGCCGTTGAGCGCCTGCATGCCGAGCGAAAAGCTCGGCTTGATCCACAGATCGGTGTAATCGGCCGAGCCGTTGACCATCCTGAAAGCGCCGATCGAGACCGGGAAGGGCGTGAGCGGGGCGGCCGGAGCCGCGGCCGGGGAAGCTGCGGAGAGCTTGCCCTTGCGAGAGCGCGCCTTCGGCGCGGGCGGCGCGCTGGCCGCGACCGGGGCGGCAGACGTCGTGGGCGCTGCGGCCGGTGGTTTCGCACCCGGAGCCGTCAGCACCTGCGTGATGTTCACGCTGCGGTCGGGCGCGATGATCATACGCACGTAGGGCTCGAGCGCCGTCACGCTGCCGATCCGGAGGCTCGCGGGCTGCGAGCGGAAGTTGACGCTCTTGATGCGCAGATCCTTCCAGCGGATGAAGTCCTTCTGGAGCGCGTTGTCCACCGTGCTCAGGTCCGCGATGCGCGTATCGCCCTTCACGCCGAGGGAGCCGTCCGCGCCGCGCTCGATGTCGAGGCGGGTGCCGAGCTCGCCCTTGAGCAGAGTCATCGAGGTGTACCGCGCGAGGAGCGGCTGCAGAGCCGTGAGCGGCACGCGCTCGGCCTCGACGTGCGCCGTGACGCCACCGGAGCGCGGCGCCGCCTGGGCCCGCGCGCTGACCTTGCCCGAGCTGTTGACGGCCGTGTCGAGCTGGATATCGACCACGTCGTCGGGTGCCAGGTTGAATCCCGCGACGTGCACGTTGAGCGGGTCCAGCACCACGGTCGCCACGGGCTGCGCCTGCCGATCCTCGGCCGTCACCTTGAGACTCTCGACCGAGATATCCGGTACCGACACCGTCCACGCGGAGGCTGCAGCGCCGGGTGCTGCCGGCGCAGGGGCCGCAGGCACGGGTGCGTCGGAGGCAGGCTGACCGCTGGGGCCAGCCGGCGCCGGCCCACCGGCCAGCTCGAGCAGGTTGAGGCGCCCCTGCTCGCCGAGCCATGCTTTGATCTCGCCGCCCGAGAGCTGCACCTTGGCGACGTCCACGGCATGCCGTCCGAAATCGACGCGCGTGTCGTCGACCTCGATGCGAGCGAGCGACACGTAGTCCTCGCTCCCGCCCTGCGGCCGGACACCGAGGCCCGATACGGTCGCAGCGCGCACGTTGAGCTTGAATCCGAGCGGACCCGCGGCAGTGGCGCTCAGGTCGTAATCGCCGTTGAGCGCGATGACTCCGGAATCGATCTCGAACGGCAGGATCGCGGACAGGTAGCTCCACACCTTCTGCGCTTTGACCTCCGTGATCGAGAATCTCCCTTGCGACGCCACTGGCTCCAGGTGCAGCGTGCCGCTCCAGTCGAGCAGCGCGCCCTGTGGGGAAATCGCGTGAAGCGTGTAGGCGTCGCCGGTCGCCGCGGTAGTGCTGAAGTCGTGCAGCTCGAAGGCAATCGGCTGGAAGTCGGCACGGAAGGGGCTTGGGCGGGTGCGGTCCTCGAAGCTCGTGGTGCCACCGACAACCGCCAGGCGGCCGATGTAGAGCCGCACCGGGGCGGATTTCTTCGGCGGTTGCGGCGGCGCCGGGGCAAGGTCCTTGCCGAGATCCGCGAGGTTGAGTGCCTTGTCCGGGCGCAGCACGGCACGCACGTAGGGATGCTCGAGCAGGATCTCGCTGAAGCTCGGTCCGAGGCGCCACAGGCTCGCGAGCTGCAGGCCGACGTGCAACCGCTCAAAGGCCAGCATCGTCTGACCGTCGGCATCCGGCAATGCCACGCGGGTGACGTCGAGGTTCAGCGTGAAGGGATTGAAACGGATGTCGCCGATGCTGAGCGTGCGGCCGTAGTGGCTACGCACGAGGTCGCCCGCCACCCCACGCACGATCCGCGGCACGGCGAGAAAGCCCAAGGCCGCGTACACGGAAAGCAGCACCGCCACGGCGGCGACGGCTATCAGTTGACGCCGGGACAGGCGCACGGGCCTCGAGCTCTCCTTATTATCTTGCGCCGCTACCTTGGGACGCAGCTATCGTAGATCATCGGGGCGGGCGCCACTACACTCGTGGCCAAGAGAGCCGCGCAGGTGTCAGGGAGTGGGTGAAGCGTCGCAGCCGGTCGGTACCGTCGAGGTCGCGCTCGGTCACGCCCGGCAGTTGCTGGCCAGGGACGCGGGGCTGGCCGCAGAGCAGGCGCTCGAGATCCTCAAGGCCGCGCCCGGACACCCGTTGGCGCGGCTGATTCTCGGCGCCGCGTACCGCATCGGCGGCCGCACTCACGCGGCGCTCGGAATCCTCGAGCCGCTCGCACGCGAGCAGGCAGGCATGGCCCCTGCGCAGCTCGAGCTGGGTATCGCGCTCGGCGAGGCGGGCCGTACGGCCGAGTCGATCGCCGCGCTGCGGCGCGCGCTGCTGCTCAAGCCCGACTCGGCGGATGCCTGGCGGGCGCTGGCCGACCAGCTCGACGCGCAGGGCGATGCCGCCGGTGCGGACGAGGCGCGGGCGCGTTATCTTCAGTCCGCGACCCGCGACCCGCGCCTGCTCGGCGCCGCGAGCGCGCTCGTCAGGAATGACCTGCCGGTCGCCGAGGCGCGCCTGCGCGCTCACCTCAAGGCCTACCCGACCGACATCGCGGCGTTGCGCATGCTGGCCGAGGTCGCGGGCCGCATCGAGCGCTACCAGGACGCGCAGCAGCTGCTCGAACGCTGCCTCGAGCTCGCCCCCGGCTTCGATCCGGCACGCCACAACTACGCCCTGGTGCTCAACCGCCAGGGGAAGGCGGACCTCGCGTTGCCGCACGTCGAGCGGCTGCTCGCCACGGAGCCGCGCAACCCCGGGTACCGGAACCTCCACGCCGCGGTGCTCGCCAACCTGGGCGATTATCTCGGCTCGATCCGCATCTACGAGGCGGTGCTGCGGGAGTTTCCCCAGCAGTCCAAGGTATGGATGAGCTACGGACACTCGCTGCGGACCGCCGGCCGGCTGCCCGAGGGCATCGCGGCGTACCAGCGCGCGATAGCGCTCGAGCCGACGCTCGGTGAGGCTTACTGGAGTCTTGCCAACCTCAAGACCTTCCGTTTCTCGGACGCCGACGTGCGCGCGATGCATGCCGCACTCGCGCGCGCCGATCTCGCCGACGAGGACCGGCTGCACTTTGAGTTCGCGCTCGGCAAGGCGCTCGAGGACGCAAGCGTCTACGAGGAGTCCTTCGTGCATTACGCGCAGGGCAACGCGCTGCGTCGCGCCACGCACCCCTACAGTGCGGCGGACAACACGAGCTTCGTCGAGCGCTCGACGGCGCTCTTCACGCCGGAGTTCTTCGCCGCGCGCGCCGGCGCCGGCAGCGACGCCCCCGACCCGATCTTCATCGTCGGGCTGCCACGCTCCGGATCGACCCTCATCGAGCAGATCCTCGCGAGCCATTCACTCGTCGAAGGCACCATGGAGCTGCCGGACATTCCCATGCTGGCGCGCGAGATTGCCGCGCGGCACGCCTCTGAAGAAGGGGTCGGATTCCTCGCAGCGCTTGCAGCCTTAGGTCCCGCGGAGCTTCGTGAGCTCGGCGAGCGCTATCTCGCGCGCACGCGCACGCGGCGACGGACCTCGGCACCCTACTTCGTGGACAAGTTGCCGAACAACTGCCTCTATGTCGGGCTCATTCAACTCATCCTGCCCAACGCCCGCATCATCGATGCCCGGCGGCACCCGCTCGGCTGCTGCTTCTCGTGCTTCAAGCAGCACTTTGCACGCGGGCAGAGCTTCACCTACGCCCTGGAGGACCTCGGTCGCTATTACCGCGACTACGTAAAACTGATGCACCACTTTGATGCAGTACTCCCCGGACGGGTGCATCGCGTGTTCTACGAAACGATGGTCGGAGACACGGAAGCGGAGGTCCGGCGCCTGCTCGCCTATTGCGGCCTGCCGTTCGAGGAGCAGTGCCTCCGGTTCTACGAAAACGAGCGCGCCGTACGCACGGCGAGCTCCGAGCAGGTTCGTCAACCGATCTTCCGTGACGCCCTTGAACACTGGCGACACTACGAGCCGTGGCTCGAGCCTCTCAAGTCAGCGCTCGGTCCGGTCCTTGCGGCTTATCCCGGCCTGTCCGCCTCATTTTAAAATCTGCGCGCTTCGCGTACCCTTGCAACCCGGGGAGCGCTGCGCGATTACCACAACCATTAATCAGATTGAGGGGCGGCCATGACACGTAGTCGACGTCGGAAAATAGCGCGCGATCAGTCGCTAAAGCACAGCCGGCTCGTGCGCCGGGGTATTCCTGTTGCGTCCGCGCTACTTGCGGCCGTGCCCGCCGCCTACGCCGATGCCCCCCAGGCCCAGGGATCGGCGGAGAGCGGTGGCGGCCTCGAAGAGATCGTGGTGACGGCCGAGAAGCGCGCCGAGAACCTGCAGAACGTTCCGATCAGCGTCACGGCATTCGACAGCGCGAAGCTCGACCAGCTCGGCATCACGGACATCGACGCCTACGTGAAATACACGCCGAGCGTCTCCTATGTGCGCGGCCAGGGTGAGGGCGGCAACGGCGAGCCCGGCAACTCGCACATCTACATCCGCGGCGTCGTGAGCGGCGGCGACGGCAACCACTCCGGCTCGCAGCCGAGCGTTGGCGTGTACTTCGACGAGCTGCCGGTCACGACCATCGACGGCACGCCCGAGATGCATATCTACGACGTGCAGCGCATCGAGGTGCTGGAGGGGCCGCAGGGGACTCTGTTCGGCGCGAGCTCGGAGTCGGGCACGGTGCGCATCATCACCAACAAGCCCGATACGAGCCATTTCTCCGCCGGCTACGACCTGCAGGGCAACCAGGTGACCGACGGCGGCACCGGCTGGGAAGCCGAAGGCTTCGTGAACATTCCGCTGAGCTCCATCGCCGCGGTGCGCCTGGTCGGCTGGGCCGAGCATGACGCCGGCTACATCAGCAACGTGGCAGGAACCAACCGCAGTGCCTGCATCGTGAACGGCGTGCGCACCTTCCCGACCTGGGCCGGCCAGGTACCGAATCCGACCTCCTGTCCGACGGTCGCTCCGGTCGGCGCCGGCTCGATCAGCAACGCCACCTCCGTAGCGCCCAACTACAACGGCGTCGACACCCATGGCGGCCGCGGGGCCTTGAAGCTCGACCTCGCCGACAACTGGACCGTGACCCCGTCGGTCATGGCGCAGAGCATCAGCACCGAGGGCTTCTTCGGCTACGACCCGGGAGTCGGCGACCTGCAGGTCGCGCACTTCGGTCCCGAGACCACCTCGGACTCCTGGTATCAGGCCGCACTGACGGTCGAAGGCAAGATGAACAACTTCGACCTGGTGTATGCGGGCGGCTACTTCAAGCGCACCTCGCACACCATCGGTGAGTACAGCGACTATTCCGTGTTCTACGACCGCCTGTTCGGCTCGGGCGCCTACTGGACCGGCGCCAACGGACTGCCGGTGATGCCGCAGGAGTTCGTGCTCGGCGCCGGTTACTTCGAGAAGTGGAGCCACGAGCTGCGCCTCACGACCCCGGCCGACAAGCCGGTCCGGGCGACGGTGGGCCTCTTCATCCAGCGCCAGCTGCACAATATCTGGCAGCTCTACACCATGCCGGGCTTCGGCTACACGAGCGTGTTCGGCAACCAGCCCAACGGCTTCGACCCTGCGCTCTCGATCCCGGGCTACCCGAACGCGATCTGGCTGACCGACGAGCAACGCGTCGATCGCGACCAGGCGGCCTTCGCCGAGGTGACCTGGGACATCAACTCGCAGTGGTCGCTCACCGGTGGGCTGCGCTATTACAAGTACGATAATTCGCTCGAGGGTTTCTTCGGCTACTCGTCGAATTATTCCCCCTCGGGCGACGGCCAGTCGAAGTGCTTCGCGCCGCCGATCGGCGGAGGCTTGACCGGCGCACCCTGCCAGAACGTCGCGCAGGAAGTGAGCGACACCGGCACCGTGCCGCGCGTCAACGTCACTTACCGAATGACGCCCGACGCGATGCTCTACGCCACCTACTCCAAGGGCTTCCGGCCCGGCGGCGTGAACCGCGTGAACGGCGCGCAGCCCTACAAGGCCGATTACCTCACCAACTACGAGCTGGGCTGGAAGACCCAGTGGATGGACCACCGCGTACGCTGGAACGGCGCGCTGTTCTGGGAGGACTGGAAGGACTTCCAGTTCTCGTTCCTCGTGCCCCCGAGCATCACAGCGATCGCCAACGGCGGCAACGCCCGCATCAAGGGCCTGGAGAACACGCTCGAGGTCGCACCCACCGACCACCTGCTGGTCACCACCAACCTGACCTGGCTCGATCCGGTGCTGACGCAGAACTACTGCGGCACCTCCGGGGTGACCGATTGCCCAGGCCCGAACCCGAAAGGGGCCTCACCCTTCCTGCCGGGCGGCGTGTGGATCGGACCGCTCGCGCCTGCCGGCACGAATCTCCCGGTAGTGCCGAAGTTCAAGGGTAACGTCGTCGCGCGCTATACCTTCGCCTCGAGCAGCGAGGTCACCCCCTGGGCACAGGCCGCTTATGTCTACCAGACGCAGACGGCCCAGCAGCTGCAGGTTCCGGCCTCCAACATCCTCGGCATGGCGCCGGCCTACGGGATCCTGGACCTCTCGGTTGGCGCCAGCGTCAAGAACTTCAGCGTCGAGATGTACTGCGACAACTGCGGCGACAAGCGCGCACAGTTCACGCGCTTCGCCAACATCAATCCGCTCCACGACAATCAGGTGTACATCATCCCGGCGGTCCCGCGGACGCTGGGGCTCAAGTTCTCGCAGCGTTTCTGAGCACGCCGCGGCAGTGACTCAGCTTGCCGGCTCGCCCCTCGGGGGCGGGCCGGCGCGCGGGGGAGTTCCAGTCGACGGCTCGATCAGGCTGGCATCGTTCGGCAGTCGCGGATTGTTGACGCGCCGGCTGACCTGCCAGCCGACCATCAGCTCATCCGGATAGGGCCTGAGCAACGCTCTCGCCTCGGGTTTAGCTCCGGCGAGCCAGGCCTCGTGATCCTCCTCGGCGAGAATCGCCGGCATGCGCGGCTTCTCGTTGTGGATCCCGGCCAGCAGACGGTTGGCGGGCACGGTGATCAGCACGCAGGAATGTATCCAGGTGCCGTCGCTCTGCCGCGAGCGGTCCCAGAGCCCCGCGACCCCGAACACCTCGCGATCGGCGAGCTGCAGGAAAAACTGATCGCGCGAGCCGTCCGCATTCACGTGCGGCTCGTAGAAGCCCCCCATGACGAAGATGCAGCGCTGATCGCGTTGCCAGGAATCGCGGTAGCTCGGTGCCGTCTCGATGCGCTCCACCCTGGCGTTGATGGTCGAGGCCTTGAGCGGCACCCCGTGAGCCCAGAAGGGAATGAGCCCCCAGCGCATCATCGCCGCGGCACGCTCGCCGTGATCCAACACCGCGACCGGAACCTGCTCGGTGGGCAGCACCCGGTAGCTCGGCGGGTATTCCCAGCGCGAGCGCCGGATGCCGAGGGCGCGCTCGGCCTTGGCCGCCTGGGCCAGGATGTACTTACCGCACATGTGCTTAAGTAGGCCGGCAATGCCGCAAACAGTACCGCACGCACTGTAGCACTGGTTGGACGCACGCCGGGCGGCATGCTCACACTGTGCCATGCTCCCGTGGAATTCGGTCGAGCGGCTGCGCGATCACTTCGGCGACTACGTGATCGTCGTGACCTGCCGCCACTGCCGGCATTCGCGCGAGCTGACGCCGGCATTTCTTGCACGCCACTGCCGCGCCGGCTGGGACGAGCCGGTCGCGAAAATCATCGCGCGATTCCGCTGCCGCTGCGGCAAGAAGCTCGTCGACGTGCACGTCGGCTTCAACCGGAAGCCGCGCGGCTGGGTGAAGAACCCCTCGTGAGCGCCTAGTGCGCGGCGGCCGCGGCCGGCGCCTCAGCGGTCGCGGCGCTCGCGCCGGGGCCCCAGAAATCCCGCTCGATGATCCCGTACAGCGCCGCCGTGAAGCGCTCGCCGTCGGCGCGCGTCATGTGCGACCACTCGGGAAGATAGTAGCCCTGCCGATCGGGGCGCAGCTCGGGGTAATCCTCAAAGTGAATCCCGGGAGCCCCGGTCGCGGCCAGCAGCGCGTCCCAGGTGCGCTGGCGCGGAAATCCGCGATTCTCGTAGGCCAGAAACTCGCCGATGCTCGGCATGCGCACGAACAGCACCTTGACGCCGCGCGCGCGCAGCGCGGCGACCGCCCTGACTGCACGGCCGATCTGCTCCTTCTCGGTCTTCAGTGCCTCCGCCGGCGTCGGGTCGTCCGGCGAGGGCTGGAAGTCCTGCCGCCAGATGCGGCGCGTCAGCTCACGGTACTGCGGATCGTCGCCGACCTTGCTCCACAGGTGCGCGTTGCGGTCGGGCCCGACCTCCGCGAGCTTGCGCACTCTCAGGAACCACTTGTTGCCGGGCCGCTCCGGCCACGGCTGCCGCGCGAGCACGGTCTGCAACGCGAAGTCCGGGTCGTCGAAGGCGAAGTACGGCTCGATGAAGTGCATCGACAGCCACTGGCCGATGCGCTGCGAAGGTGACTCCTTGTTCGCATAGCGCGGCGCGCCGTTGTGCAGCCCGAAGCCCGAGAAGAACAGATCAGGCGCAACGCCGACCAGGACACGGCCCGTGAACTTCGAATCGCCCGCCAGATCCTCGAGCGCGGTGAGGGGCGAGGTCCCTTCGAACGACAGCTGGATCGGCCGCCGCCCCTCGAGGCGCTGCCACACCGGCAGCTGCAGGTCGAAGTACAGGCGCGAGGAGCCGAGCAGCACCGTGGCGTCACCCTCGCCCGAATCCAGGCGCCGGCGCTGGATGGCCCACAGGCCCTCCGTGTTGGCGATCGCCGGATGTACTCCGTAGTCGCGCCAGTACCGCTCCCAGCCGCCGAGCAGCAGCGCGGCGAGCAGCAGCGCGCCGGCGAGAATCCGCCCCCACGGCTGCTCGGGCACCGGCCGCGCCGGCACCGGCTGCGCGATGCCCGGCCGGTCGGCCGCGGTCTGCCGCGCGTAGCGGTCGGAAGCGCCGCGCAGGCCCCCGCGCTCGGCACGGTCAGAACTGGAAGTAGATGAAGGCACTTCCTGCCCCCTGGACGGTGACGATGGCGAACAAGAGCAGCGCCCATACACCGCACACCACCGCCGCCGGCGCACGTGCGATCACGGACTCCAGCGTGCGCGCGCGCATCAGCCAGTGCGTGAGCACGATGCCGCCGACGATCACTGCGACTACCGCCAGGCTGAAAGTCGGCAGGATCGGCTTGGCAGCGCCGTTGAGTCCCAGCATGCCGCGCAGCACGAGCCAGGCCTTGGCGAAGGTCTTGGCGCGGAAGAACACCCAGGTGAGGTTCACCAGAGTGTAGGTGAGGAGGCCGAGTGCGACGAACACGACGGGTCCCGGCCGATAGTTGGCGAAGCGCGCGCGCAGGCCCCGCTCGGCCGCGAGATACACGCCGTGCAGCCCGCCCCAGGCGACGAAGGTCCAGTTCGCGCCGTGCCAGAGCCCGCCGAGCAGCATGGTCGTCATGAGCGCCGCGTAGGTGCGGCGCGGGCCGTGGCGGTTGCCGCCGAGCGGAATGTAGAGATAGTCGCGCAGCCACGAGGACAGAGTGATGTGCCAGCGCCGCCAGAAGTCCGAGAAGCCCACCGCCGCATAGGGGAAGCGGAAGTTGTCGGGCATCGCGAAACCGAGGCACAGCGCGACGCCGATCGCCGTGGTCGAGTATCCGGCGAAGTCGCAGAAGATCTGGCCGCTGAAGGCGAGCGTGCCCGCCCAGGCATCGAGCGCTCCCGGGGTCCTGTCGCCGTCGTAGATGCGCTCGGCGACGTTGGCGAGGAAGCTGTCGGCCAGCACGATCTTGTTGAAGAGCCCGATCGTCATGAGCGCGAGCCCGAAGCGCAGCTGCTGCGCCGTGGCGCGGCGCGGCGCGGCGAACTGCGGCACGAGCTCCGTGGGGCGCATGATCGGACCCGCCACGAGGTGCGGGAAGAACGTGACGAACAGCGCGTAATCGAGCAGGTTCTGCGCCGGCAGCGCGCGCCGCAGGTACACGTCCAGAACATAGGACATGGTGGCAAAGGTGTAGAAGGAGATGCCGACCGGCAGCACGATGTCGTAGTGCGCTGGGCTGTAGGCGATGCCGAGCGCGGACATCAGGGCGGTGAAGTTCTCGAGCAGGAACTGCCCGTACTTGAAGAAGCCCAGCATCCCGATGTTGGCGATCACCGAAAGCAGCATCCACGCGTGGCGCGCGGCCTGACGGCGCGCCTTGACGAGGCCCTGGGCGGCGTACCAGTCGACGACCGTCGACACCCACAGCAGGATCACGAAGGGGGGATTCCACGCCGAGTAAAACAGGTAGCTGGCGATGAGCAGGTTGACTTTCTTCGTGGTCCAGCCGAACGGCAGCGAGTGAAGCAGCAGCACGCAGCCGAAGAACGCGATGAAGGTCAGTGAGTTGAAGACCATGGGACGACGGGGCGCTCAAGTCCCGCGCGATGCCGGGGCCGGCCTGCGGTACCGGAGGCGGTAGAGCAGCGCGAGAGCGGCGAGGAACGGAGCTCCGAAAGCCAGCGTCAGGCGAAACGCCGGCGTGAACGGCGTGGTGATCAGCACCGCCGCCATGAGGGCCGCCCCGAGGAGCGTGGTATAGGGAAAGCCGATCATCCGGAAGCGCGGCGGCGGTGCGCCGCTCGCCTCGCGCCTGCGCCGGAAGTAGTAGTGCGTGACGAAGATCATCATCCAGGTAAACAGGGCGCCGAAGGACGAGATCGCCACCATCAGGATGAAGGAGCTCTGCGGCGCGATCACGCTGAGCGCGGTGGCGAGCGAGATGCCGAGACTCGAGAGCAGCAGTGAGTTGAGCGGCACGCCGCGACCGCTGAGTGTGCCGAAGCGCCGCGGGGCATGGCCGGCGCGCGCCAGGCTGAACATCATGCGCGTCGTGATGTAGAGCTGGCTGTTCATGGCCGAGAGCGCCGCGATCAGGATCACGAAGTTGAGAATGCCGGCGGCGGCGGGCACGCACAGCGCGCGCATCACCTTGACGAACGGACTTTCCTCGATGCCGGCCGCCGTCCAGGGCACGATCGCCAGCACCAGTGCGAGCGTCAGCAGGTAGAAGAGCACGAGCCGCACCACGGTCGAGCGGAACGCGCGCACCACCGCGACCTCGGGCTGCGCGGCCTCCCCGGCCGCGACCGCGATCATCTCGATGCTGAGGTAGCTGAAGATCGCCATGATCACCGCTACCCAGACGCCCCACAGACCGTGAGGGAGCAACCCGCCGTGCGCGAGATAGTTGTGGAAGCCGACGCCCGCGGCGCCGCCGGCGGCCGCCGGCGGCCGCGCCAGCATGTAGCCCGCCAGCGCGATGAACAGCACGATGGCCGCCACCTTGACGGCGGAGAACCAGTACTCGACCACGCCGAACACGTTGACGCTGAGCGCATTGACGCCGATGAGAAGCGCCGAGAATGCCACGATCCACAGCCAGCCGGGCAACGCGGGAAACCAGAAGTGCATGTAGACCGCCACCGCCGTCACCTCGGTGCCCACCGCGAGCACGATGCAGGTCCAGTAGGCGTAGCGCACCAGGAAGCCGGCCAGCGGCCCGACGTAGTACTCGGCGTAGGCGCCGAACGAGCCCGAGGTGGGGTGCGCAACGGTCATCTCCGCCAGGCACCCCATGAGCAGCAGCGCGATCAGCGCGCCGATCGCGTAACTCAACAGCACCCCCGGTCCGGCCAGACTGATGGCGAAGCCGCTGCCGAGAAACAGTCCCGTACCGATCGCGCCGCCGATGGCGATCATGGTCATGCGGCGTGCGCTCAGAGTACGCTGCAGGCCGCGCTCGCGTTCGATGATGCGGTTGAAGTCGTTGTTGTGATCGCCCATCGGCGTGGCAAAGTCTACACTCCTGCCCCGGCCAGCGAACCTATGATCCGCATCCACAACTTTCCACGCGGCCTGCGCGGAGTGCGCGTCGCGTGGCTGTGCGAGGAGATGGGGCTCGCCTACGAGGTCCACGCCGTATCCTACCCGCCCGGCACGGCCTACCTCGCGCTGCATCCCCTCGGCACGGTGCCCTTTCTCGAGGACGATGGTGGCGTCGCGATCAACGAGTCGGTCGCCATGCTCATTTATCTGGCGCAACGCTACGGGCCGACGCCGCTGCTGCCGGCGCAGGAGCCCGGACTGCTGGCGCGCGTGCTGCAGATGACGGTATTCGGCGAGGCGACGATCGCCTCCGGTATCAACCCGCTGCTGGTCGCGCGCTTCACCGCGCCCGAGGCCGAGAAGCGCAACTGGTCGGTGCGCTCGCAGGAGGAGCGGATGGGCGCCGCCGTGGACTATGCCGCCGCGCAGCTCGGCGAACGGCCGTTCTTCGCGGGCGGGCAGCTGACGCTCGCCGACATCTCGCTGAGTCCGGCCCTGTCGCTGTGGCAGGGGCCATGCAGCCAGCCGTTGCCCGCGAATCTCGCCGCCTTCCAGGAGCGGGTCAAGGCGCGCCCGGCCTACCAGCGGGCGCGGCTGAGGTGCGGCGGCGCCTGAACGGCCCAGGCGTCGACGGCGGGGGCGAGCGCCGCGCGCTCGGCGCGCAGCGCGTGCAGCGTCTCCATGCCGCGCGCAATGTTCGGCGCCATTTCCGCCGGCAGCCGCGTGCGCACCCACGCCTCGATCTCCTCGGGCGACTCCGCCTCCCAGAAGTACTCGGGCACGTACTGCGCGGTGATGAGCGGGGCGTACTTCGGAACGGGCGCGAGCAGCAGCTCCGCGTGGTCACGGAAGGTCCGCCAGGCCAGCGAGGGGTGCCGTCCCGCGAGCAGCACCACCAGGCGCAGACGCAGGGCGGCCGCCTGTGGTGGAATCTCCTCCGAGAGGGCGAGCCGCGCCGCCTGCGCGGCGAGCGCGGGGTCACGCACCTGCATCAGAGCGGCGTAGTCGCGGCGCTGTGCGGTCTCATCCCTCTCGGCGCGCGCGATCGCGTGCAGCTGCTCGAAGGTCGCACCATCCGCGGAGCGCATCACGATGGCGAGAACCGTCTCCTGGTCGTCGGGCCGGAGGGCGCTGCGGTCGGAGACGAAGCGAGCGAAGCGCCGGCGCGCCTCGGCGAGCACCCGCCTGTCGTCCCAGGCTCCGAGGTCGGCGAGCAGCGTGCGCCGCAGCCGCGCGAGCTCCGGCGTCTCGCCCGGCCGCGGGTCCCATCCGAGGCTGTCGGCCACGGGCCTGATCAGCGCGCACGCCGCAGCGGCGAAAGCGTCGTGCCCGCGGCTGCCGCGCCCGTAGTGCTCGAGCGTGCCGAGAGCCCCGGCGATCTGCTCCCAGGCGCGCGAGTCGCGATCGCTTCCCATCGCGGAGGCCAGCGCCAGGTAGCTGCCGAGCGGCTGCTCACCGGCCAGCGCGAGCGCCCAGCTGTCATCGAGCAGCGCGATCCGGTCGCCGTCCGGGATGGCGCCGAAGGCGCGGGTATTGGCCGCGAGCGTCGCGGCATCGTATTTCACGCGGTAGAAGCCGATGGCGTCCGCATTGACGCTCAGGGGCTCGCCGCAGCGGCCGGCACCGCTCTTCTGCTCGTCGCGAGTCAGGAGCTCGGCGCGCGGCGCCGCGCTGCCGGCGCGGATCCGCAGCGGAATGCTCCAGTGCCCGCCGTCGTGCTCGGCGTCCTGCAGCAGGAAGCGCCGCTGCGTCAGCGTGATCGTGCGCGCGCCGTGCTCGCAGGTCGCCGCCACGCCGACCAGCGGGAAGCCCGGCTGCTCGGTCCAGTCGCGTGCCACCTGGCCGACGTCCTGGCCGCTGGCCGTGGCGAGCGCGCTCCACAGATCCGCGGCCGTGGCGTTCGAGAGCGCCCGGGCGCGCAGGTAGCGCCGGATGCCCTCGCGGAAGAGCTCCGGACCGAGGTAGCTCTCGAGCATCCGCAGCACCGCCTGTCCCTTCTGGTAGGTGATCTCGTCGAAGGCATTCGCTGCCTGCAGCTCGTCCGCCACCGGCTGCTGTATCGGATGGGTGGAGAGCCGCGAATCCGAGCGCATCGCGCTCTCCTTGGCGGCGTCCTGCCGCTCCCACCATTTCCACGCCGGGTGACGCCAGTCAGTCTCGGCGGCGCCCCGCCAGGAGGCGAAGCTCTCATTCAGCCACAGGTCGTCCCACCAGCCCATGGTCACGAGATCGCCGCTCCACTGATGCGCGATCTCGTGCGCCTGCACGCTGAAAACGGTCTGCCGGTCGGCGACCGTGCTGTTGGCGGTGAGCAGCAGCAGCTGATCGTTGTAGGTGATGGCGCCCCAGTTCTCCATCGCCCCGGTGAACCCGCCGGGAATCGCGATCGAGTCGAGCTTCGGCAGCGGGAACGGATAGGCAAAGTAGTCGTTGTAGTCGCCAAGGATCAGCTGTGCGTCGGCGAGCGCCACCTGCCCGTCGCGCTCGCGCCCGCGCACTGCCCAGAGGCTGAGCTGGGTGGCACCGGCGCCGGCGCTGATCGCCCCCAGCTCACCGCCCGTGAACTCGATCAGGTAGGACGGCATGCTGGGTGAGCGCTGGAAAGTCGTGGTCGCCCGCTCGCCGTGCACCTCGCGCTTCGCGACCGGCATGTTCGACACCGTCGCCCAGGCGGCCGGCAGGGTTACCGTGAGCTCGAAGGTCGAGCGGAAGGCGGGCTCGTCCCAACAGGGGAACATGCGCCGCGCGTCGGTGCTCTCCATCTTCGTGGACAGGAGCTGTGCCTGCGTGCCGTCGGAGGTCACGTACGGTTGCACGAACAGTCCGTGCGGCTGCGTCTCGAGCTTGCCGGTGTAGGAAAAGCTGAGCGTGTGCTCGCCCACCGGCGCCGCCTGCGCCAGTGTCACCGTGGTGAGCTGCTGCGCGTCGTCGGACTCGACTGCGCTCACCGGCGCGCCGTCGAGTCGCACATCGGTGAGCCGCTCATTCAGCGAGTTGAAGACGATGGTGCGGGTCGCCGTGCGTACGCGCAGCGTGACGGACTCGGCGCCCGCGATCGTTCCGGCATCGACGTCGGGCACGACCGCAATGCGGTAGTCCGCCGGCACGACGTCCTTCGGCAGCCGCCCGGCGGCGCGGTTGAACTCGAACGGCACGCCCGCGCGGGCCGGCAGCGAGACCAGCACGAGAATCAGTGCAGCCGGCGACCGCAGGACCGCGAGGCTCATCCGCCCGCCTCCTTCAGTAGTTCGCTGCCGCGCGCACCTGGCTCGCGGACTTATCGAGGTCGGCGAGCAGCTCCGGGCCCACGATCGCGAGCGGTGTCGTGCCATAGGAAAGCAGCCGGTCGTGAAAGTCGCGCAGCGACGCCGCCGCGCCCTTGCGGCGCAGGTATTCGCCCAGCAGGTTCTCGATCTGAAGCCTCCCGACCGAGTAGGCGATGACGTAGCCGGGACGGGTGGCGATCCCCGCCACCGCGGCTTCGGCTTGCTCCCTGGTGAAGCCGGTCTCGGTCGCAAAGTACTCGACGGCGTGCTCGTAGCTCCACTCGCCGCTCGCCAGCTTCGGATCGACGACCGCGCGCGCGCCGCGCACCCTCTCCCAGCGCGCGACATCGAGGCGCCCGTCGAGATCGTCGCCGTAGAGCCCGAGCCGCACGAACATCTCCTCGCCGTAGAAGGCCCAGCCTTCGGCAAACACGCTGCTGAACTGAGTCCGGCGCACGAAATCAGGGTGGCGCTTGGCGATCGACAGCTGCATGAAGTGGCCGGGCAAGGCCTCGTGCGCCGCCGTGGAAAGAATCCGATCGCGATCGAAGTCCTCGTTCATGTCGAGCCGTGCGGCCGCCTCCGCCAGCGACTTCGGCGGGGTGATGTAGTAGTAGCCGGTGGTCGACAGCGAGAACAGCCGCGGCGGATTCATCGAGGCGCCGGGCGAGACCGGCTGCAGGAACGCGGGTGTCTCGAGGATCTGCATGGTGCCGAGCCAGCCGGGGATGGTGACGATGTCCTGGTCGGTCACGAACTTGCGCAGCTGCGCGATGCAGTCGCGGTAGTAATCGATGAGCGCCGGCCCGCCCGGCGCGAGACCGCCGCCGCTCGGCGCGCCGAGAGCCACGCCGCGTTGCTGCGCCACGTGCCGGAGCCACGCCTCCTCCCCCCAGCCGTGGGCGAGCTCGTCCTGCGCGATGCGCTCGACGTCGCTCGAGTCGAAGGGCAGCAGCTGCTCCTCCTTCAGCATGCGATCGTAGGCCTCGCGGCCCATGGCGTAATTCTCCGGCCACGACGCCAGGTGAGCCTCGATGTACCCCCGGGTGCGCGCGATCGCGGCGAGCGCGGCATCCCGCGAGCGCAGGAACGCCGTGTACTCCCTGGAGTTGGCGCCGAGCTGGGCGCGTGCGGCGTCCGTGAGCGCGCCCTTGAGAAAATCCGGTGCGCCGGCGAGTTGCTTGGCGCCGACGACACCGTAGAGGTGGCCGGGCGTGGTCGCAAGCCGCTGCGCGGCGCCAATGAAGGCCGGCGCGCCCGCGAGACGCCGGGCGATGTCCGCCCAGGCGCGCTTCAGGTCGGCCGCGGTGGCGCCCTCCTGGCCGACGACCGGCAGGTGCTCGAACTGCACGAACACCACGCCGACGATGCTGCTGGCGCCGTCGGCGTAGGCCTTACGATCCGTCTGATAAACCAGCAGCTCGTCGAGGCTGGCGGTGAGGCCGGCGCGCAGCAGCGCGGCATCGTCACGGTCTACGAGCGAGGTGCGGGCGTCGAACGCCGCCACGATCGCCTCCAGGCGGCGCTGCCAATCCATGAGACGCTGCACGTGGGCGGCGCGAAACGACTCGCTGGGCGCTTCCAGCTCGCCGTCGTGGCCGGGGATGCCGAGATCGGTCGCCGTCATGGGATATACGGCGGCGGTCGTGAAGGTGATGTCCTGCGCGAGGCTGACCAGTTGTTCATGCGCGGCCTGGGCGTGCGCCACGCCGGCGGCGAGCGCCGCCGTCGCGGCCAGGATGCGTGCTGCGTTCATGGGGCTCCCTGTCGGCTTGCGCCGGCAGCATGACATGCGCACGCCCAACATCACAATTTTCGCGACGCGTTCCCTAAGTCCTCCTCAGGAGGAACTCGCCGCGCTGGATGCCCGAGCTATCGAGGACGCGAAGACCGCGCGTTGCGACGCCGGTAAGTCAGCGCGGCTCCGCCCGCGAGCAGCGTGATCCAGTCGCAGCCGCCCCCGCCCCCACCGCCGCTGCCCGGTGGCGGGGTGATCGTCAGCTGCGCCGAGCCCACGCCGCTGGGATCGGCGGTCGAGACCGCGGTGATGGTCACCGTGGCTGGCGAGGGCACGCTCGCGGGCGCGGAATAGACTCCCGTGGAGCTGATGGTGCCGACCGTGGCATTGCCGCCGGCAATGCCGTTCACCTGCCAGGTGACCGTGGCATCGGTCGTGTTGGCCAGCGACGCGGTCAGGGTCGCGGAGTTGCCCGTCTGCACGTTGTCGCTCCCCGGGCACACGGCGACGATGACTGCCGGCGCAACGGTCGAGCAGGCACCCGGGCCCGCGGCCGCGGGCGCGGCAGTCGTCGCCGACCCCGGTGTGATCACGACATTAGCGGTGTCGGCGTGACCGGCGTCGTCGGTCACCGTGAGCGACACGGTCGCGACACCGCAGGCGGGCGCGGTGACGGTCGCCCTGGAGGTCGCCGCGCCCGTGATGCCGAGCGTGAGTCCGCCGCTCACCGGGCTCCATTGATAACCGCTGACGCTGTGACCGTTGGCCGCGCCGCTGCCGCTGCCATCGAGCGTCACGCTCTGGCCCGCCGTCACGCTTCCCGGAAGCGCGACCGCGGCAATCGGGCGCAGGGCCGCGGTGAGCGCGCCCGGCGCGTTGGCCATGCCGGCGCCGCAGGTCTGATCGTCCCGCGTGCAGATGCACTCGCTCTGCTGCACGTCGCTCGCGCCAGCGGGCACGTGACACATCTGCGGCTGCGCGCCAGTCGCATCGAGCGAGGTCTGCGGATAAGGCAGCGCGCCTTCCTTCAGCCGCGAGATCATCTGGCAGGAGTTCAGGTTGCTGTTGACCGAAGACATGAGTGCCGCGATCCCTGACACCACCGGCGCCGAGAAGCTCGTGCCGATGTTGTAGTCGCGGTATTGCCCCGCGCCGATGCTGCAGCCGCTGAAGCTCCCGGTGGTGGCGTCGCAGTAGTAGAGACCGGTGTAGTCGTTGGCGTCGGGGGTCGCCGGGCTCGTCGCGCTGAGATTGGTCGTGGTGGTCATGCTGTAGACGCAGGCCGACTCGGCGGTCGTGAACGAGTCGCCGCAGTTCCCCGCCGGCGCGCCGAGCGCAACCTCGGGACCCAGGCTGCTGTAGCCGACCTTGGTCCCCGCCTGGCGCAGGCCCGCCACGGCGGCGACGCCCGGACAGTTGGCCGGTGCGTCCACGGGTCCGCCCTCGTTGCCGGCCGAGACGACCACGAGCACGCCGAGAGCCGTCAGCTGACCGATGGCCTCGATGTAGCTCGACGGACAGGCGCCCGTGCCGCCGAGACTCATGTTGATGATGCGGGCGGGGTTCGGGTTGCCGGGTGCCCCGCTCACCGCGATCCCGCCCGCCCACAGCATCGCCGCGATGATGTCGGAATCCAGGCCGCCGCACTTGCCGAGCGCACGCACCGGCAGGATCGGCGATCCCCAGGTGAGCCCGGCGACTCCGACGCCGTTGTTGGTGAGGGCGCCGAGAATCCCCGCGACGCGCGTACCGTGCCAGGAGCTCGGCATGGCGGTCGCCTGGCTGCACTCGCTCGGGTGATTGCTAATGTCGGCGCTCGCGATCCAGTCACCGGGGTCGGCCGAGCTCGGCCCCGGGCAGGCGCCGCCATTGGCGACGAAGGGATCGGAGATGAAGCAGTAGCCTGGCAGCAGGCGGCTCATGAGATCCGGGTGATCGGGCCGCACTCCGGTGTCGATATCGGCGATGACGAGGGTGGCGCTGCCCGTGGCGGTGCTCCAGGCGTCCAGCGCATCGACCGCACTCGGCGTCGCGGCGGCTGTCTGCAGATACCACTGCTGGGCGTAGAGCGGATCGCTCGGCGCGGCGTGGATGTAGCGGCGCTCATCGGTCACCGCATACTCGACGTCGGGGTCGGCGCGCAGCCGAGCCAGGGTGGCCTCGGCCGACTCGCCCGCCCGCGTCTCGATGTGCATGGCGTGGATGAGCGCCGTGATCGGGCGATGCCTCACGAGCCGTACACCGCTGCGCGAGGCGAGCGCGGCGACCCGCTCGGTGGCATCACCCGGCCGCGCTGCAGGGGAACCCGCGGCGGCCGTGCCGGCGCGGAGCTTGATGATGAGCTGCTGTGTCACGGCCGCCGGCGTGCCGTGCGGGTGTGTGCGCACCGGGTTCACCTCCGCACCGAGCGCACCGCTGCCGGCCACGGCGACCAGCAGCCACGCCCGGCAGAGCGAGCGCATCAGAACACCTCGGGGAGGGATAGCCATCCGATCCTTTTTAGTGAAAGTCAGGGGCGTGCGAAAGTTGTCGGTCCGCTACGACAACACTTTGCCACGCGCCGGTCCAGGGGTGCGCGATCTGCGAGACGCGTCACACAAGTGAGCTGCAGAGTGGGTGGCGATTGCTTGCCAGCCGCAGACCGGCTCCGCCCGCAGCGCGTGTTATTCTCGCCGCTGCCCACCTGACAGCGGGGGTTGGCCGTGGTCAACTACTTCAGGACGCTCACCCGGCCGCAGCTGCACGCCTATCTGGCCGCGCTCGGCGGCTGGTCGCTCGATGCGCTCGACTTCTTCGTGTTCGTCTTCTGTCTCAAGTCGATCAGCGGCGAGTTCCACACCGACGTCAAGACCGTGGCCGAGGGCGTGTTCCTTACGCTCGCCATGCGCCCTTTCGGCGCGCTGGTGTTCGGCTGGCTCGCCGAGAAGCACGGCCGGCGGCCGATCCTGATGCTGAACGTGGCGTGCTACTCGGCGGTGCAGCTCGCCACCGCCTTCGCCCCCAACCTGGCGACACTCCTCGCGCTGCGCGCGCTGTTCGGCTTCGCCATGGGCGGCGAGTGGGGCGTGGGAGCGGCTCTCGCCTTCGAGACGTTGCCGGCCAGGGGCCGCGGATTCTTCTCGGGGCTGCTGCAGGAGGGCTACCCCATCGGCTTCCTGCTCGCCTCGGTCGTGTTTGCCTACGCCTTCGATCACGTCGGCTGGCGCGGCATGTTCCTCATCAGCTCGCTGTCCGCGCTCCTGGTGCTCTACATCCGCTTCGGGGTCGAGGAATCCCCCGCCTGGGTCGCGGGCCACTCGCCGCACCGCGCCTCGGCGGCCGCCATCTGGTCCGCGGTGACGCATTACCTGCCGACGCTCGTGTATCTCGTGCTGCTGATGGCCTGCTTCAACGCCTTCTCGCACGGCTCGCAGGACCTTTATCCGACCTTCCTGCAAGTGCAGCATGGGTTCTCGGCGACGCAGACCGGCCACATTGCCATCGTGACGAACCTGGGTGCGTTGCTGGGCGGGATCAGCTGCGGTGCGCTCTCCGAGCATCTCGGTCGCCGGCGCGCCATCGCGCTGGCGGCGCTGCTCGCGCTGCCGATGATCCCGTTGTGGGCCCACTCGCAGACCGGAGTGATGCTCGCCGTGGGCGGGTTCCTCATGCAGTTCATGGTGCAGGGCGCCTGGGGCATCGTGCCGGCACATCTCAACGAGCTCTCACCGCCCTCGGTGCGCGCGATCCTGCCCGGCTTCGCTTACCAGCTCGGCAACCTCGCCATGGCGCGCATGGCGCCGTTTCAGGCCGGCATTGCCGAGGCTCACGGCGGCGACTATGCGTTCATTCTGTCGTGGACGATCGCCGCGGTGGCCATTGCGCTCACCCTGGCGACCGTCTTCGGCCCGGAGGCACGCGCAGCGGAGCTGAAGGTCGCCTGACCCGCAGCGAGCAGCACCAGCATTCCCTGCCGCCTCGCAGGGACTTCTGGCAATTCACTCCTGAAACGTGCCGATCGGCTCGATTTAACAGTTCTCGAGCGCTCGTATTTCCGCTTGCGTGAGGATCAGAACTCGGTCCAGTCGTCGCTGCCGCCGGAGACCGCCTTGACGGCCGGCTTCCTGACCCCCTTGACCGGCGCCGCGCCCCGCGCGCCCGGCAAAGCGGCCGGCGCCACGGCTTGCTTCGCCACGCCGGCGCCGCGACGGGTCGAAGCCTGCGCCGCGGCGGCGGCCGCGGCCTGCGCCGACACCTGGTAGCGCTCCATCATCTGGTTGAGCGCCTTGGCCTGGTCGGCCATCGACTGGCTGGCCGCGGAGGCCTGCTCCACCAGCGCGGCGTTCTGCTGCGTCATCTCGTCGAGCTGCACGACCGCCTTGTTGACCTGCTCGATGCCGGCCGATTGCTCGCGGCTCGCGCCGGCGATCTCGCCGACGATGTCGCTCACCTTCTTGACGGCAGTCACGATGTGATCGAGCGTCTGGCCCGACTGAGTGACGAGCTGCGAGCCCTCCTCCACCTTCCTGACGCTGTCCTGGATCAGGCCCTTGATCTCCTTGGCCGCGGTGGCGCTGCGTCCGGCGAGATTGCGCACCTCGCTCGCCACCACCGCGAAGCCGCGGCCCTGCTCGCCGGCACGGGCGGCCTCGACCGCCGCATTGAGCGCCAGCAGGTTGGTCTGAAAGGCGATCTCGTCGATGACGCCGATGATGTCGACGATCTTCTTCGAGGCCTCGTTGATCTCGGCCATGGCACGAATGGCCTGGCCCACCACGCTGCCGCCCTTGTCCGCCTGATCGCGCGCCGCGGCAGCGAGCTGGCTCGCCTGGCTGGCGTTGTCGGCGTTCTGCTTGACGGTCGAGGTCATCTGCTCCATGGAGGAAGCGGTCTCCTCGAGGCTGGCAGCCTGCTCCTCGGTGCGCTGACTCAAGTCGACGTTGCCCCGGGAGATCTCCACGGCGCCGCGCGACACCTCGATCGCCGACGCCTGCACGATGCTCACGACCTCGCTCATATTCTCGGTGAGCTGGTTGATGCCCTTGCCGATCTCGGCGAACACGCCCGACTTGCCGCCGAGGTCCATGCGGTGCGTGAGATCACCCGAGGTCGCTCTCTGCACCAGGGTGTGGATCTCCGCCTGGATGCCGAGCTCGGCGGTGCGATCGGCCCACTCGAGCACCGTGCCGAGACGCTTGCCGCCCGCATCCACCATGGGATTGGCGCTGATGCGCAGGGTACGCCCGCCGATGGTGATCTGCGACGTGAAGGGCTTGTCGAGGCCCGCCAGCAGATTGCGTTGATGCGCGGGATTCCTGTGGAAGCTGTCGATGTTCGCGCCGAGCAGCCGGCTCGCATCGAAGTTCGGCACGTCCCTGCGGAAGTCGTCCTGCACGGCGCTCGCCATCTCACGCATGGCCTTGTTCAGGTAGATGATGTTGAGCGCGCTGTCCGCCACCATCACGTTCGAGGACAGGTTGTCGAGTGCGCCCTTGAAGGCGGCGTTCAGCTCGCTCTGCCGTACCTGCTCGGTAATGTCGGTCGAGTACTCGACCACCTTGAAGGGCTTGTCGTCCATGTCCCGGATGGGGTTGTAGGTCGACTGCAGCCACACTTCGCGCCCGCCCTTGCCGACGCGCCGATACTGCCCGGCCTCGCCCTCGCCGCGGGCGAGCTTGTCCCAGAAGGCGCGGAACTGCGCCGCATCACGCTGCGCGGGATCGAGCAGCATGCCGTGATGCTTGCCGCGAATCTCCTCGAGCGGGTAGCCGACGGCCTTGAGAAAATTCTCGTTGGCGGTGAGGATCGTACCGTCGGTGGCAAACTCGATGACCGCCTGCGCGTTGCTCACCGCCTTGAGCTCGCCTTCGTATTCGGTCGACTTCCTGATGGTCTCGGTGATGTCCTGGGCGAGCGCGACCACCTTGACGAACCTGCCCTGGTCGTCGGCGATCGTGTTGTAGCTGGCGCGGATCCAGACCACCCGGCCTTCCTTGTGGAAACGCCGCTGGCGTCCCGACTGAGGCTCGCCTCGCTGCAGCTTCTCCCAGAAGGCGCGGTAGTCGGCGCCATCGCGATCGGCCGGCGGCACGAAGATCCGATGGTGCCGGCCGCGCACTTCCTCGAGCGAGTAGCCGAAGACTCTCAGATAGTTGTCATTGGCCCAGAGAATGATGCCGTCCATCCCGAGCTCGATGACGGCCTGCGAGCGGCGTAGGGCGGTGATCTGGCCGGCAAGGTCGGCGTAGGACGGCTTGGCGGTTTCCTCCGGGCGCGGCCTGGAACCTCGCGTACCTGCCGACCGGGCTTTCCGCACGGGAGTCTTGCTCATCTGGCGCTCACTGCTGTTTCACAAATCCCAAACAAGGTCTCCCCTCAAAGTCGCGGGAGAGCGTGGCTATAGCGGCCGCCGCGGGCCGGACTTGAGTGACCGGACTTCAGGCGGTGGCACTGAGCAGCCTGCGCCCGCCTGCTGCAGCGCCTGCGGCCCGAGGTTGCCGGCGGAAGCCCGTACGCCGGCAAGTGCTTGCCGGCTCAAGCGCACCAGCCACGGCCAATCCGGCCGTTACCTGGGGATCGGATGCCGCAACATCCTGACGTACTCCGCTGATTCCGCTCGCTATCCTCGCTTCCTCGCGGGCTGCCTCGTCGGCAGCAGTTCCGGGAAGCACGCCAGGAAGGTGCAATCGCGGTGCCACGTCGCGCTGCGTAGTTCACAGAAAACGGCCACGACCACGGCGGAGCATCGCGCACCGCCAGCGCCCGCTGCGGCAGCTCGAGCTAGCGAGCGGCGTCGTGATCGTGTCCGCCCTCGCCACCTGATCCGTGGGCACGTGCCGCACGCCCAGCACGCGACCGCCGTCACGGTCGCAGCGTTGGTGTTGGCGAGTTGCGTCGTGCCAGCCGCGAGCGAGGCGACCGCGCCCCGGCTCCGGTCGTAGGCGGCCATAGCGTCACAGACCGCAGTCGCTCAGTCCCGGATGCTCGTCCGGCCGTCGACCGAGCGGCCAGCGGAACTTGCGCTCGGTCTCTTTGATGGGCAGATCGTTGATGCTGGCGAAGCGGCGCCGCATCAGGCCCTCTGCGGTGAACTCCCAGTTCTCGTTGCCGTAGCTGCGGAACCAATTGCCCGAGTCATCGTGCCACTCGTAGGCAAAGCGCACCGCGATGCGGTTAGCGGCGCAGGCCCACAGCTCCTTGATGAGCCGGTAGTCGAGCTCCTTCGCCCACTTGCGCTGCAGGAACGCACGCACCTGCTCACGGCCCACCGGGAATTCGGAGCGATTCCGCCACTGCGTGTCCTCCGTATAGACCTGCACCACCCGGTCAGGGTCGCGGGTATTCCAGGCATCCTCGGCCATGCGCACCTTCTGCGTGGCGGATTCGACCGTGAAGGGAGGAACGGGCGGACGCGCTGGCATGGCTGCTCTCCTCGGTGTCCCGCGAGCAATCTAGCAAAGGCCGGAAAGCTGACCAAGCCAGCTTGGAGCTAGGGTGCGCCCGCGGCGGTGCTCGCCTGGAGCTTCGTCTGGAAGGCCGCATCACCGATCAGCTTCGTGGTGCTGGCGAGCACCCGACCCTGACCATCGACCAGGGTGATCGCCTGGGTGTGGTCGAAGCTGCCGTCCGGGAGCTTGCGGTAATGAAAACCGAGGAGCTGAGCGATGCGGCGCGCATCGGGCTCCCTGGCGCTGGCAAAGGTCCAGCGCTCGGGATCAGCCCGGTGCATGCCGGATAGTTCCGTCAGGCGCTGCGGCGTGTCATGCGCCGCATCGAAACTCACCAGCAGCACGCGCAGGCGCGCCCTTGATGCCTCATCGAGGTGTGCTTCGTAAACCTGTACGGCGGTGATCAGCATCGGGCAGTAGGAGGGACAGTTGCCGTAGAACATGCTGATCACGGTGGGATGCCCCTGGTAGATATCGAAGCCGGCCACCGTTCCCTTCTGGGTGGTGAGCGTGGCGCGCAGCTGGTAGAGCGAATCCGTCGGCAGCGCGGCCGCCGCACACAGCGCGAGCACGCACGACGCGGCGAGTGCGCCGAGCAGCACTCCGCGGCGCGCCCTCACGGCCGGGCCTCGGCGTCGCGGGCGCAGCGGAAGCCGACGCCGTGACCTGTGTCGGCCGCGCGCAGACTGCCGAGCAGCGCGATGCGCATGAGCACGGGGTAGTTCTCCTTCTGCTGCAGGTTCTGTGCGCCGCTGCCGCAGAAGCGCTCGGGATTGGCATCCGCCGGCAGCAGCGAATCGAAGTCGTGGACCCATTCCCACACCAGGCCGTGGAGGTCATACAGGCCGTAGACATCCGCGATCCCCTGCTCGACGGCCGGCAGGGTGTCGCCATTCGGGCGCGCGTACCAGTCGAGCACCTGCTGCCGCCAGGCCGCGTCCGCTCGGGCGTCGCGCCGAGTCGCGCTCGCAGCCGCTGCCAGCTCCCACTCGTACCAGCTCGGCAGGCGCGCCTGCTGGGCTTCGCAATACGCCTCCGCCGCGAACCAGCTGACCCGGGTCACGGGCTGCGCCGCTGCCGCGCGCGGCCCGGGATCGAGCGGGCCGGACCAGTGACTGAGATAGTCGGCATCCGCGAGCGTTGCCGGGACCGAGCCGCGCTGCCACTGCGGATGCGTCGTGACGAACGCCAGGAACTCCGCGTTGGTGACCGGATGGCGCTGCAGCATGAAGCCAGGCACTGCGACCACCTTGTCCTGCGCGCCGAGCGGCAGAGCGGAGCGAAACTCCGCAGCCGCCACCGGCAGGAAAGGGTTGTCTGCGGCAGCCGCCGCGCCCGCGCTCAGCAGCACGACACCCGCCAGGTACAGTTGTGCCGGCATCTCAGTGCGCCGCGCCTTCCGGACGCTTGGTCGAGGCGCGCACCTGCTTCACCTCGTCCGCGCTGACGACCTCGCCGCTGTTACCCCAGCTGTTGCGCACGTAGGTGAGGATGTTGGCCAGCTCGTCGTCGTTGAGCTGGCTCATCGGCGGCATCACGGAATTGAAGACGTTGCCGTTGACGGTGACCTTGCCGGTGAGCCCATTCAGCACGATGCCGATGGCGCGCTGCTTGTCGGCCATCAGGAAATCCGAGCGCGCCAGGGGCGGAAACACGTTGGGCAGCCCCTCGCCGTTCGCCTGGTGACACACGGAACAGGTGCCGGTGAAGCGCGACTCGCCGGCCTTGATCTGCTGCTCCTTGGTGAGCGTGCCCCTGGCTGCCGCCGCGCGCGCCTCGGTCACCGCCGCGCCGCTGGCGGCGATGTCGCCGAGATACACCGCATCGACCTCCTTGCCGGAGTAGATGGCCTTGTTCTCGGGACCCTCGGCCTTGAGGATCGCCAGCGCCCCCTTGTTGAAGGCGCGGAAGATCGAGTGATCCACGAGCACGTAGCTGCCGGGAACTTCCAGGTGGAACTCGACGATCGCGGCGCCGCCGGCCGGGATCAACGTGGTCTGCACGTTCTCCTGCTCGTGCACGCCGCCCTCGTAGCGCACGCGGTCGAAGATCTCGCCGATCACGTGGAAGCTGCTCACCATGTTGGGACCGCCGTTGCCGACGAACAGACGCACGGTATCTCCCACCTTCGCCTGCAGCGCCCGGTCGCCGACCAGCGCGCCCTCGGCGCCGTTGAACAGCACGTAGGTCGGCTTCTCGTCGATGGCCTTCTGCATGTCGAAGTCCTGGTGGCCATGCTCGCGGTAGCGGCCCACGGTGTAGAAATCGCCCTGCATCACGTAGTACTCGTGGGCCACCGGCGTCATGCCCTCCGGCGGCTCGACCAGCATGAGGCCGTACATGCCGTTGGCCACATGCATGCCGACCGGAGCCGTGGCGCAGTGGTAAACGTAGATCCCCTGGTTGAGCGCCTTGAAGGTGAACTGGGATTCGTGGCCCGGCGCGGTGAAGCTCGATGCGGCCCCGCCGCCCGGCCCGGTGACGCCGTGCAGGTCGATGTTATGCGGCATCTTGTTGTCGGGATGGTTCTTGAGGTGAAACTCCACGGTGTCGCCCCGGCGTATGCGGATGAAGCTCCCCGGCACCGTGCCGCCGAAGGTCCAGAAGGTATAGGTGACTCCTTCGGAGATTTCGCGCTGCACCTCCCGCACCTCGAGCTCCACGATCACCTTGGCCGGATAGTTGCGGTGAATCGGCGGCGGAACGAACGGCGGGCTGGTGAGTTGCGCGTGGATGGGCTCGCCCTGGGGCGGTCCGAAATCGCCCGCCGGCAGGCCCTGCGGCTTGCCTGCGCCTGCGGCCGTCAGCCAGATGCCGCCTGCGCAAATCAAAGTCGCCACCTGCATGCGTGCTGCTCTGCTCATCTGCGTTCTCCCGGGGGCAATAGCGCGATACCTGATCAGTGGGGAGCCGACGGTGGCTCCAGCAGGCGCTGCAGCCGTGGTCGGTTCCGGGTGATGTCCTCGAGCGTGTACTGGTCGAGCGTTCCATAGAGCGCATCGAGCGCTTCCTGCAACACGCCGCGCAGCCGGCATGCCGGCGTGATGACACAGTGATTGGTCCGCGGATCGAAGCACTCCACCAGAGCGATCTCCGCCTCGGCCGAGCGAATGACGGCCCCGAGGTTGATGTTGGCTGCCGGCCGGCCGAGCTCGATCCCGCCGCCGCGTCCGCGGGCGCTGGCCAGCAGGCCGTTCCGGGCGAGATGATGTACGACCTTACTCAGGTGGCTCTCCGATATCGCGAAGGCGGCGGCGATCTCCGCGATGGTCGCGGTGACACCCGGCCGCGCAGCCAGATACATCAGCACCCGCAGGCTGTAGTCGGTGAAGCTCGTCAGTCGCACAGGCCGCGCACCCTCCGCCGGGGCTAAAGGTTCATTGCCAATGAACCTTTCGCGGCAGACTGCTCTGCAGCCAGGCCGACGGAAATACGAACTAGTGCGTAGGCGCCCCGGAGGGCACGGCGCGCCGACCGTCAGGGCGGCGAGATCCGTGAGCGGGCGGGCAAAGTCCCCGTGACGATCCAGTCCATGGGAATGTCGTGCGGCTGCGGAAAGATGCTCCTGAGGGCGGCGCAGGCGAAACCCACGCCGATGACCAGCGGCCGCGGATTGAGCACTGCCAGGGTGCGATCGAAGAAGCCGCCCCCGTAACCGAGTCGGTAGCTGTCGCGATCAAAACCGACCAGGGGCGCAAGCACCACGGTTGGCGTTACCTCGGCACCCTCGGCCGGGTAGGGAATCCGCCACAGACCGTGCGCAAGCCGCGCGCCCGGACGCCACTCGCGAAACTTCAGCGGCCGCCCCAGCGCCAGCGCGACCGGCAAGGCGATGCGGGTGCCCTGCTCCGCACGGCTGTGCATCCAGGGGCGCAAGTCCGCTTCGGCGCGTATCGGCCAGTAGACGCTGACGATCTGCGGTCCGCCGGGGATCAGGCGCTCGAGATCTGCGGCAATCGCGGCGGTCTGCGTCGCGCGCGACTCGGGGCTCAGCGCCAGGCGCACGGCGAGCAGCCGCTCGCGCTCGGCCTTGCGCCAGCGGTCGACGTCCTGCGCCTGCCGCGGGTCGATCGGCGAGGTGCCGTCGGCCGCGAGCTCGTGCATGAAGCACGGCGCGGAGCCGCCCTCATTCGCATCGTCATCATCGTGAGCGCCGCCCATGCCTTTCAGCCCCGGCGCGCGACCCCGCGCGGCCGATCGTTCACAATGGCGCGATGCTGAGCGCGCATTTTGCCGAAATCCGCCTGTTGCACATCGGCTGCGTGGTGTTCTCGGGCACCTTGTTCATGATCCGGGGCATGATGCGCATCGCCGATCTTCCCGGCGCGAATCATTGGACGCTGCGCTGGACGTCCTACCTCATCGACACAGGACTGCTCGGCGCCGCGGTGCTGCTCACGCTCATCCTGCACCGATACCCCCTCGTCGACGGCTGGCTGACGTGCAAAGTGCTGCTGCTGCCAGTGTATATCGTGCTGGGGATCGCTGCCCTGAGAGGCGCGCGCACCCGCGCGGGCCGCAGCGCCGCCTTCGTCGCCGCGCTCCTCACCTTTGGCTACATCGTGGGCGTTGCGCTCGCTCACGATCCCCTGGGGTGGCTCGCCCTGCTGCGCTGATCGCACCTGCGGTGCATGCACGCTCATCCCGCTTTTCCGTCGACCCGCGGACTGCAGAGGATCGGGGCATAGACCAACAGGAAGAGCAGGTAAGCGGCGGTCCAGAGGAATGCCGCCGCGGCAATGACCGTCGGGTAGCTGAGTCGCGCTGCGAGCCCGAATACCCGCATCAGCACCGCCCCGATCAGCAGCAGGTACGAGGCAGCCGTCACGGGGTGTACCACCAGCGGCCGGCCCGTGTGACCCAGCGCCGCGCGCGTCATCACTGCCAGGATCATGGTCGCCAGCGTTCCCATCGTCAGCGCGTGGAGCCAGAACGCGGAGAAGGCCGCCCCGCTGAGCAAAGCAATCGCCTTCAACGCCAGGCCCACGGGCAGCCACAGGTAGGCAGCGTGCAGGATCCACACGATCGGCTGGCGCAGCGTCCTGAGAGCACCCCATTGCGCAAAACGCCAGCCCTGGACCGCCGCGGCTACCGCCGCAATTGCCCCGGCGAGGCGCGAGTCCGGCATGAACACATCGCCCGCCGTCATGACGGCCATGCTGACAACGGCGGCGGCCGTCAGGCCCGCACTGGAGCTCACGCTGTCCTGCAGTCCCAGGGGGCGCAGCGCCGCCGCCGTGAAGGCCGGCACGATGCGTCCGCCGATGACCGTCACGAGCACCAGCATGAGGTCGATCCCGATGAGGAGCGCATGCAGGGCGCGCGGTGCATCGCGCCCGATGAGCGCGACGTGAAAGGCGAGGTTCGTGAGCCACAGCAGGCCGAGGACCAGCAGCAGCGGAGTATTGCGATTCTGCGACCGCAGGAGCGGCCGCGCCACCCATGCCGCCAGCGCCGGAAGGAATGTGAGATCGACCGCCGCCGTGAGCGCCGCGGGCCAGTGCGCGGAGCTTGCGATCATGATGCGGGCCGCCAGCCACACGGCCGACAGTACGACGAGCGGCGTACCGGCAAAGCCCTTCTGCCCGGTCCAGCTTGGAACCGCGGTGAGGAGGAACCCCGCTACCGCACTCGCGATGAAGCCAAACAGCATCTCGTGCGCGTGCCAGAGCGTCGGCGGCCAATCGCTGCTGAGCGGCACGCCATACGCAATATTGAGCGCCCACGCCGGTATCAGCAGCACGGCGGCGAGACCGGCCAGGAGAAAGTGCGGGCGGAAGCCATACGCGAACAGAGCGAAACGCATACTCGACGGCGCGCCTCCAGGGTCCGTCAGCCGCTTGCCCCGTCGCGCCGCTGCGCCCAGTAGTCACGCATGAGCTCGTGCGACCACTGCGGCTGGCGCAGCTCGCCCCGCGGCAGGAACCCCTGCATCACGGGCTTCAGATCCAGCACCGGCGTGCCGTCGATGGCGTCGAGCTCCGCAACCAGCAGACTCGTCCCTTCCAGCCGCAGCAGGCGGCAAATCGTGCTCCCGAGACGATTGGGGCGGTTCTTGCCCCTTTGCGCGAAGATTCCGACCGCCGGCCACGCGGGGTTGTTCCTTGGATGGCGGGCGCCGCTCACGATCCGGGACGGATCTACGCCGTGGAAGTGATAGATGACCTCGATGTGGGAGAAGCCGTCGAGCCCACGCAGCGCCTCGCTCGTGAAGGTCTCGACCAGTGAGATGCGCGCCGTCTCCCCGCCCCAGTAGTCGTCCTCGGCATGAGCGCGGGCAGCGGAAACGAACCCGATCGGTAGCATCTCGATTGCCACGGCTGCCCCTCCATCACGCCGGCAGGATGATGTCGGGTGGCGCACGCCGCTGCGAGGCCCGCCCGAGTGCGTAATAAAGCACGCCCGGCACCACCAGGCCCACGATCCAGGAGATGTCGACCCCACCGAGTGGCCCGACCAGCGGGCCGGTATAAAAGGTGGTCGACAGGAACGGGATCTGCACCAGGATGCCGATCAGGTAGATCACGATGCCGGTCGCATTCCAGCGACCGTAGCGCCCATCGGGATCGGACAAGGCGGGCACGTCGTAGCGCGAGCGCGTGAAGCAGTAGTAGTCGATCAGATTGATCGCGCTCCAGGGCGTAAACACCGCGAGCAGGCACAGAATGAAGGCCTCGAATGCCTTGAGGAACGAGTGACGCCCGGTGAGGGCGAGCAGTGCCGAGACCCCCACCATCGCGACGATATAGAAGAACCGGTGCCGCAGCGACAGGCGCACCCCACGCCGCAAGCCGCTCACGATGGTCGCCATGGACATGACGCTGCCATAGGCGTTGAGGGCCGTCACCGTGACCTTGCCGAAGGCGATGCTGAAGTACACGAGGCTCGAAGCCACGCCCGCCGAGGCCAGACCGACGATGTAGGCCACCTCATGGTGCTCGAATTGCCTGCCGGCCACGGCGGCGGCAAACACCCCGAAGGTCATGGAGGCCTGCGAGCCGATGACGGAACCGAGGCCGACGGCGGCGAATACCCTGGCCACGGAGGTGCCGCGCGGCAGATAACGGGAGTAATCGGCGACATAGGGACCGTAGGCGATCTGCCAGGAAGCCGAGAGCGACATCGCCAGGAGAAACTGGCTCAGCGAAAACTGCCGCTGCGCCAGCAAGGCGGACATGTCATGCGTCGCGAACAGCCGGGCGAACATGTAGGCGAAGGCAATGACGCCGACGAGGCTCGCGATCCGTCCGAGCATGTGAATGACCCGATAGCCGAAGACCGTCACGACCACGATGAAGCCGGTGAAGATGGCAATCCCGGCGGCGTCATCGACATCGAGCAGCCGCCCGATCGCCTGCCCCGCCAGTACGCAACCGCTCGCCGAAAAACCGATGTACATCAGGCACACCGCCACGATCGGTATGACCGCGCCGTAGACGCCGAACTGGACGCGGCTGGAGATCATCTGCGGCAGGCCCAGCTGCGGCCCCTGCGCTGCATGGAGCGCCATCACCGCACCACCGATGAGCTGACCCATGAGGAGAGCGATCAGCGACCAGAACACGTCGCCGCCGAACACCACGGCGAGCGCCCCGGTGACGATGGCGGTGATCTGCAGATTCGCCGCCAGCCACAGCGTGAACTGGCTCGCGAGCCCCCCGTGCCGCTCCTCGTCCGGAATGTAGTCGATCGAGCGGATCTCGATCGCGGCAGGCAGGGTACTGCGCGTGCTTGCAGCTGGCATCGCCGGATTCTTCCACAGCGACCACTGTGTCGCCGCGCCTCGCGTGAAGCTTAGCCGAATTCAGGCCGCCGCGGTGCGGCTGACCCGGTGCGTTGCCAGGCGGTAGGCGACGGCCGCGGCGAGCACGACCAACAGGCAAAGGGCAGCCGCGAGTGCCATAGCTCCCCGAGACCATGCGCTGAGCTCTTCCGCAGCAGTCACCGGCCGTCGACCTTCGCTGAGCCGCTACCACGATGCGCCTGATGCGAAGACGAGGGGTGGCGCGTTGCCTGTTCGAGTGACATTGGATTGGCACCTCAGACCGTTCCGCACCCGGCATAATATATATGGATGACGTCATGCCGGGCTCGCCGTACGGGTGACACTGCCGCAGCCGCGTAGCGCCCCGGTCACTCAGGAGTATCGATGAGCCGCGAGTTGGGAAAGTACGAGGAGCTGCTGGCACGCTGCAAGAGTCTCGCGCCGGTGTCGACCGCCGTGGTCCATCCGTGCGAGGCCAGCGCTCTGGCGGGCGCGGTCGAGGCGGCTGCCGCAGGACTCATCCGGCCGATCTACGTGGGCCCCGCGGCGCGCATCGCCGACGTGGCAAAGAAGGGCGGCCTCCACCTAGGTTCAGCGGAAATCATCGACGCCCCGCACAGCCATGCCGCGGCCGACCAGGCCGTGGCGCTGGTGCGCGAGGGCCGGGCCGAGCTGCTGATGAAAGGCAGCCTGCACACCGACGAGCTGCTCGGCGCGGTGGTGGCACGGGAATCCGGCCTGCGGACCGCGCGGCGCATCAGCCACGTGTTCATCATGGATGTGCCGACCTACCACAAGGTACTGATCGTCACCGACGGCGCCATCAATATCACGCCGTCGCTCGAGGACAAGGTCGACATCTGCCAGAACGCCATCGATCTTGCCATCTCGCTCGGGCTGAAGCGACCGAAGGTCGCGCTGCTCGCGGCCGTCGAGACAGTGACTTCCAAGATGCCGGCGACGATCGACGCGGCGGCGCTCTGCAAGATGGCGGAGCGCGGACAGATCACGGGCGCGGTCCTCGACGGGCCGCTGGCCTTCGACAATGCGATCAGCGCCGAGGCCGCCCGCACCAAGGGCATCAAGTCCGAGGTGACGGGCGATCCGGATATTCTGGTGGTGCCGGACCTCGAGGCGGGGAACATCCTCGCCAAGCTCCTGAACTTCCTCGCCAACGCCGACAGCGCCGGCCTGGTGCTCGGCGCCCGGGTCCCGATCATCCTTACCAGCCGTGCCGACAGCGTGCGGGCCCGGATCGCCAGCTGTGCGGTGGCGATGCTGGTGGCACACGCGCGCCGCGGCGCAGCAGGCCGGGCAAAGTCATGAGCTGCCGTCCGTCACGGTCTCTTGCCGGGCGCGAACTGCAGGTCGCCGGCCATGGATGAGCTCGCTCTGGTGCTGAATGCCGGCTCCTCGAGCCTCAAGTTCGCGGTCTTTCAGACCGTGGCGCAGGAGCCGTGGCCGGTGCTCGCGCGTGGCCAGGTGGAGGGCATCGCTACGACGCCGCGCATGTCGGCCCGCGATGGCGCCGGGGCCGTCATCGCGACGCCGCCACCGGGTGAGGAGGTCAAGGACGGCCGCACGGCGCTCGCCCATGTCTCCGAGTGGCTGCGCGCGACCTTCGGCGGCGCACGCGTGGTCGGTGTGGGTCATCGCGTCGTGCACGGCGGCGCACGCCACAGTGGCCCGGTAAAGGTCACGCCGGCTCTGCTTGCCGAGCTGCGTGAGCTCGTGTCGCTCGCGCCGCTGCATCAGCCGTACAACCTGGCGGCGATCGAAGCGGTTACGGAGCGGCTGCCCGAGGTACCCCAGGTGGCCTGCTTCGACACCAGCTTTCACCGCGGCCAACCGCCGGTGGCGGAGCTCGTGCCGCTGCCGGACGAGATCCGCCGCCACGGCGTGCAGCGCTACGGCTTTCACGGGCTGTCGTACGAGTACATCGCCTCGGTTCTGCCGCAGGTGGCGCCGCAGATCGCACGCGGCCGGGTGATCGTCGCGCACCTCGGCAGCGGCGCGAGCCTGTGCGCATTACGCGCCGGACGCAGCGTCGACAGCACGCTGGGATTCACCGCGCTCGACGGGCTTTGCATGGGCACGCGGCCGGGCACCGTCGACCCCGGAGTCATCCTCTACCTGTTCCAGGGACTGAAGCTGTCGGCTGCCGAGGTCGAGACGATCCTCTACAGGAAATCCGGTCTGCTCGGCATCTCGCGCGTCAGCAACGACATGCGCGATCTGCTCGAGAGCAACGAGCGGTCCGCAAAGCTCGCCGTCGACTACTTCGTCTACCAGGCTGCCAAGCAGATCGGCGCGCTGGCGGCCGTGCTCGGCGGCGTCGACGGACTGGTCTTCACGGCGGGCATCGGCGAGAACTCAGCCGAGATCCGCGGTCGGATCTGCGCTGCGTGCGCCTGGCTTGGCATCGAGCTCGATGCACGGGCGAATGCCGACAACGCGGCACAGATCTCCACCGCCGGGAGCACGGTGTCGGCCTGGAGGATCCCGACCAACGAGGAGCTGATGATAGCCCGCCACACGGGGCGGGTGCTCGGACTCGCCGGATCCCACGCCAGCAGTCACGGCCTCAAGGCCAGCTGACCCGGGCCGTGACAGCGGAAGTCGCTAAGTACTCGGCGCTCGAGTCGCTGCGCAACGGGCAACAGATCGAGATTCGTGCCCTGCGACCGAGCGATGAGCCCGAGCTGCACGGCACGCTCGAGCGCACCAGCGGCCAGTCGCTGTACCGCCGGTTCTTCGCCGTCAAGCGCGACTTCAGCCCCACGGAAGTCTCGTTCTTCCTCAACGTCGACTTCGTCAAGCACGTCGCCCTGGTCGCGGCGGTGCGCGCCGGCGGCCGGGAGATGATCGTCGGCGGCGGTCGCTACGTCGTCGCCCGAGACGGAACGGCGGAGCTGGCCTTCACCATCGAAGATGACTACCAGGGACAGGGAATCGGCAGTGCACTGCTGCGGCATCTGGTGACGTTGGCGCGCGCGGCGGGACTCAAGGAGCTCACCGCCGAGGTCATGGCGGGCAACGCGCGCATGCTGCGGGTGTTCGAGAAGTGCGGCTTGCCCATCGAGCGCAAGCAGGAAGCCGAGGTAGTGCACGTCGCGCTGCGGCTGAGCTGAGCGCCGCGCGGCAGCGGGGCTCATCCCGTCCCCAAGCCCGGATTGCTTCCGCTGCGATGGTTGAAACGCAGCAACCAAGCTGAGAGTATCGCGCCACCGCGGCGGCGGCGCACTCGACCGACACGCTAAAGAGGAAGCCCCGCATTCGTCAGTCTGATCCAGTGGCTCCGCCCTCAGGAGCGCAATGGGCGGCGACGCGCGTCGGTGGACTGCGCAAGGCGGGATGGCGCCTGCGCAGCTCGGCCAAGACGCTACGTCGCAACGCGCGACTGCTCATGGGGTGGCTCCTCGCGCGCGTCTTCGGTCCGCGTGGCGGCGCCGCACGGCTGAATCCGCAGCAGATCTCCACAGTGCTCGTGTGCCGCATCAACGGCCGCATCGGCAACACACTGTTCCTCACACCCCTGCTGAAGCGTATCCACGAGCTTCTGCCGCACGCCGCCATCGATGTCGCGGCTTCCTGTCCGCAGGCCCACGAGCTGCTGCACAGCCTGCCCGGTGTGCGCGACGTCATTCCCTTCCCCCACAAGGGCCCGCGACTCGTCAGCAGGTACTTCCGCGCCCTGCGCCGCCTGCGTGCACAGCGCTACGACCTCGCGATCGATCCGGTTCCCGAGTCCACGAGCGGGCGCATCGCACTGACAATCTCTCGCGCGCGCTACCGTGTGGGCTTCATCTCGGGTTCCCAGTGGGCACCGCTCACTCACGCCATTCCACAACCCACGGAGCCCATGCACCAGGCCGTGCAACCCGTTTTTCTGCTCTGTCGTGCATTCAACACCCCGTGTGATCTACACGGGCTGCAGCTGTCGCTGTGCCTTCGACCCGAGGAGATCGAGGCCGGGCGCGCCGCGGTAGCCGCAGCCATGAGTCAGGCGGCCGGTACGACGGAAACGTCGCGGGCTTTCGGATTCTTCGCGCATGCGACCGCCTCCAAGAGCATCGAGCGGTCGTGGTGGCTGGCGTTCTGGCAATCGTTTCTCGAGTTGCAGCCCGATGCCGTGCCCGTGGAGTTTCTCCCGCCGCACACCGCTCCCGCCGATCCGCGCTTTGCGACCCTGCACTTCCCCTCGACGCGCGCGCTGACCGCAGCGATCGGGGCGACCCGCATGTTCATTTCGGCCGACACCGGTCCGATGCACCTGGCGAGCTCGACGTCGGTGCCGACGGTTGCCCTGTTCCAGGCGACCGACCCCTCTCTCTACGGCCCACTCAAGGCCAAAGACCTCGCCATCGACGTCGGCGCTTCCTCGCCGCGGCTGGTTGCGCAGCGCTGCCAGCGCATCTGGCAGGAATCTGCGTGAGCGGCGGCCCGCCGGCCTCACCTGTAGGGGTCGGTGCGCGCCAGGTACTGCTGCACGTAGTCGGCGATCCCCTGCTCCAGAGGCGTAAAAGCCTCGCGGTAGCCGGCGGCGCGCAACCTGGCCACGGACGCCTGCGTGAAGTATTGATACTTCTCCACCAGCTGGGGCGGCATGTCGATGAACTCGATGCGCGCCGGCCGATTGGCGGCACTGAAGAGCGCCTGCGCCAGGTCGAGCCAGCTGCGGGCCACACCGGTGCCGACGTTGAACAACCCGCAAACACCCGGATTGCGCAGCAGCCAGGAGATCACTCCCACGCAGTCCTTGACGTAAATGAAGTCGCGCGCCTGACCGCCATCGGCATAATCCGCGCGGCGGCTGCGAAACAGGCGCACGGCATCGCCCCGATGGACGGCAGCGAAATTCTGCGCCACCAGGCTCCTCATGCTGCCCTTGTGATACTCGTTCGGGCCGTAGACATTGAAGAACTTGAGCCCGACCCACTGCGGCGGAAGCGGCATGCCCTGCTCGGCGAGACGGGCAATGCGCCGATCCACGAAGTGCTTGGTCCAGCCATAAGCATTCAGCGGCCGCAGCCTGCTCAAGGGCGCACAGCCGGGAGCATCCTCGAACCCCGCGCTCCCATCGCCGTAGGTAGCGGCGGATGAGGCATAGATGAGCCGCCTGTCCGCGCCCGTGCACCACTGCAGCAGATCGAGCGTAAAGCGCACGTTGTCGCGCACCATCAGATCGACGTCCGTCTCGGTCGTGGAGCTGATGGCCCCCATGTGCACGATGGCCTCGACATCCTCCCGATGCCTGTCCAGCCAGCCGGTCAGCGCTTCCGGCGCGACCAGATCGACGATGTCGTGCTTGGCCAGATTCCGCCAACGCTCGTCGCTGCGCAGCCAGTCGCACACGACCACATCGGCGCCCCGATCGGAGAGCTCTGCGACGAGGTTCGAGCCGATGAAGCCGGCACCGCCGGTGACGACGTACATGCGGGCTTAGCGAGACGCGCCGCGCCGCGCTTGCGAGGCAGCGGCATCGAGGAGCCGGGCCACCTCGAGCAGGTTGCGGACCACATGATCGGCGGCGACCGGCTGGCCGTCGCGGGCACGACCGGTCGCGGAAACCAGTACCGTCGTGGCACCGAGGTTCTTGCCCAGCTCGACGTCGCTGCTCTTGTCGCCGACGACCACAGCCGCGGAAGGCTCGAAGCCGCCCGCGGAGGCGGCCTGCAAAGCGAGCTTCGGCTTGGGCTTGCGGCACTCGCAGCGATCCTCGGGCCGATGTGGGCAGTAGTAGATTGCATCGATCTGAGCCCCGGCCGCCCATAGCATGCGCAGCAGCCGCGCGTGGATTTCCTCCAGCCGCGCGAGCGTGAAGCGGCCGTGCCCGACGCCGGACTGATTGGTCACCACGATGAGAGGATGGCCACGCCTGCGCAGCAGGCGCAGTCCTTCAACCGCCCCCGGCAGGAATTCCAACTGATCCGGATCATCGAGATAGTCGCGGTCGACGACGATCGTACCGTCGCGATCGAGGATTACCGCGCGGGCTGCTGCGAGCGTCACGCCTTGCCGACGCGAGCGATACGCCGAATCGTGTTGGTCGTGCTCTGCAACGGAACCAGATCGGCGAGCACGACCCTCCCGCCGCGCGCCAGCACCATATCCGCCCCCACGACGTTCTCGACGGTGTAGTCGGCGCCTTTCACGAGCACGTCTGGCTCGAGCGCCGCGATGAGCTGGCGTGGCGTGTCCTCTTCGAAGATGACCACGGCATCCACCGCCTTCAGCGACGTCAACACCATCGCACGGGCCATGGCGCTCTGCACGGGTCGTCCGGGGCCTTTGAGCCGGCGTGTCGACAGATCCGAGTTCAGACCGACCACGAGCCGGTCCGCGGTCCGCTTGGCCTGAGTCAGCAGCGACAGGTGCCCGGGGTGCAACAGGTCGAAGCAGCCGTTGGTGAAAGCCACGCGTAAGCCCAGCTGCCGCCAGCGATGCACCAGGCGTTGCACCGTGTTGAGTGCGAACCGTACGCGGGATGCATGCGCATCGTCCAGCTGCTCGAGGATCTCCCCGGCCGTCACGGTCGCGATCCCGAACTTGCCGACGACGATGCCCGCAGCGGTGTTCGCCAGGCGCACCGCCTCGCCAATGTCCGCACCACCGGCCAGGCCGACCGCCAACGCGGCAACGGCTGTGTCGCCTGCGCCAGTCACTTCATACACTTCACTGGCCTGCGTCCTGATGTGGGTCGCGGTGCCGTCGTCCCGAACGACGGACATTCCATCCTTGCCGCGGGTGACGACCAGTGTGCTGCAGATGCCCTGCGCGAGTATCTCCCGCGCGCCGGCAACGACCTGCTCATCGCTCGAGCAGTCGTGACCGCAGGCGCCCTGCAGCTCGTGACGGTTCGGAGTCAGGATGGTGGTGCCCTTGTATTTCGTAAACGAGCGGCTCTTTGGGTCGACCAGCACCTGCTTGCCTGCGGCCCGCGCAGCCGCGATGGCCTCAGCCACCACGCCGTCGCACAGCACACCCTTGGCATAGTCGGACAGGACGACGATATGGCTCTCGGCCAAGGCGGCGTGAAATTGCGCCAGCGCTGCGGCGGCCACGGACTCAGGCAGCGGCGATCGGCTCTCCACGTCCGTGCGCAGGATCTGCTGGCGTTCGCCGATATAGCGCGTCTTCAGCGTCGTGGGTCGCGCTGCATCGATGACCAGTTGGGCCCGCACAGCCGGCGCTTCCGCCAATCGTTCGCGCAGCCGTTCGGCAGCCTCATCGGTCCCGACAACGCCGACGAGCACCGCATGCCCACCGAGCCCGGCCACATTCCTGGCCACGTTGGCAGCGCCTCCCGGGAGGTCCGAGCTACGCTCGATGGTCATGACCGGAACGGGCGCCTCGGGTGACATCCGCTCGACCGAGCCATAAATGAAACGGTCCAGGATCACATCGCCGAATACCAAGACACGGGCCCGGGAGAACGACTCCAGGACTCCCAGCAGATCCGTGTCGCTCACGCGTGCGCCCTCGCCAGCCCGAGGCGGATTTCCAGCGCCTTGCACAGCATGTGGCTGATCAGCAGATGCATTTCCTGAACCCTTGCCGTCACCGTCGAGGGCACGACGATGGCGGCATCGCACAGGGCTTGCATGGGACCGCCGTCTCCGCCGATCAAGCCCGTCGTCGCGAGATCTCGTGTCCGCGCTTCGCGCAGCGCCGCCAGCACGTTGAGGCTGCGCCCGGAGGTGGAGATGCCGACGGCGACATCGCCTGCACGCCCCAGGCCCTGCACCTGCCGGCTGAAAACCGCCTCGAACCCCATGTCGTTGGCGGCTGCGGTCAGGGTCGAGACATCGACGGTCAGTGCCACGGCGGCAATCGCCGCCCGGTCGGTCTGGTACCGGATCACGAGCTCCGCCGCGATGTGCTGGGCGTTTCCGGCACTGCCGCCATTGCCGAAGATCAGTAGTTTCCCGCCACGCCGGATCGACGCCTCCCAAATGGACAGGGTCTGCGCGAACGGCACCCGCAGCCCGGCCATGCAGGACTCAAACGACTCCCGGTGGTCGACCGCTTCCGCGGTCAGAAACGCATCGAGCTCAGCGTACGGGTTGCGCGCGAGGGCCAATCGTCCGGGCATACAGAGACCCCGAAGCCAAGGTTGTAATTGTGCCCGATACACTACCTCACAATTGAAAAGAGCACGAGGTGCCTGAGCCCTCGATGCCCCGGGGCGCGTTCGCCCGCCGCCCGCGGAGTCCGCGATTTTCCGGCGACTTCAGCGCTTACACCTTCTCCCCCACCTGCAGCCCCGCGGATTTGTAGGGCACCCCGCACCCGCCAATCCCGCAGTAGCCATCGGGATTCTTCGCGAGATACTGCTGGTGATAGTCCTCGGCGTAATAGAACTCGGGCGCATCGCGGATCTCGGTCGTGATCGCACCGCGCCCGGCGGCCGCGAGGCCCTTCTGGTAGATGCGCCGCGACTCCTCCGCGGCAGCCCGCTGCCCCTCATCCAGCGCATAGACCGCCGAGCGATATTGCGTGCCGATGTCGTTTCCCTGCCTCATGCCCTGGGTGGGGTCGTGCGACTCCCAGAAGGCTTTCAGAAGCTGCTCGTATCCGATCTTCTTCGGGTCGTAGATCACCCGTACGACTTCGGCGTGCCCGGTCTCTCCGGTGCAGACCTCCTCATAAGTCGGGTTGGGGGTGAAGCCCCCCGCGTAACCGACAGCGGTCGAGTAGACGCCGGGCAGCTCCCAGAAGAGCCGCTCCGCGCCCCAGAAGCAGCCGAGCGCGAATATCGCCTCGTGCAAGCCCGCCGGGAAGGGCGGGACGGTACGGTGGCCGTTGACGAAATGGACCTCGCGGACCTTCAGCGGCGTGGCGCGTCCAGGCAGGGCGTCCCCCTGCGCAGGCATATCCAGTCGCTTGCGTGCCAGAGCCATGGAAGTCTCCTCGCCTTTACTGCCTGGCAGTGTGGGGACATCGGCGCGCCGACTCAAGCCCCGATCCGGCCATGCTAAGCTCATGTGCGTGGGTATCAGCCAGCCACAGAACCTGACCACGCCGCCGATTGAGAAGCTGCGCCCCTACGGGATTCGCGTCAGCCTGCCGCCGGGCGACCCGTTCCGCAAGCTCCTGGGTCCCGAGTGGCAACGCCTGCACTGGTATCCGACGCCGGCCGAGCGCGATGCCGCGCTCGCCGAGATGAGCCGCCGGCACGAATACTCGCGCGCCGGCGACAAGCCGGCGCTGGTGTTCAAGAAAATCGAGAAGCTCGCCGAGAGCCGCGGCCTCTAGCACCGCGCGGCGCGCGGCCGCGCCCGCGCCGGTGTATTGGTCGCTGGCGGGAACAGCCAGGCACGTCCCTGGACGCGGCGTAGCTGCCTGGCGGCTGCCGCAACTGCTAACGTCTGCAGCGTGCTGCCGGTCGACGGCGCAAGGAGTCCCACGATGGCCAGCCCCGCAACGCAGGATCCCTCGAGCTACCCTTACGAGACGCACCTCGATATCAGGTTCGCGCCTCTCACCCTGGTGGACGTACCGGCGCTCGTCGCTCAGGTTCGGCACCCGTGGTACAACCAGACCCTCTGCAAGGTGAACGACTCGGTGATACGGCTCGGCGTGTTCGAGCCGGGAGAGTATCACTGGCACAAGCACGACGGGGACGATGAATTCTTCTTCGTGCTCGAAGGGCGTTTCATCATCGATCTCGAAGGACGATCGATCGAGCTCAAGTCCCGGCAAGGCTGCGTCGTGCCGAAGGGTGTGCTTCACCGCCCGCGCGCGCTCGAGCGCACGGTGATCCTCATGGCCGAGACCAGCGCGATCGTCCCGACGGGCGACCCGTGAGCGCCGCGGCCGGCGCGCCGCTCATCCGCCCGGTCGCGGCCGCGGATTACGCCCAGTGGCTGCCGCTCTGGGACGGCTACAACGCCTTCTACGGGCGCTCGGGCCCCACCGCCCTGCCCGCCGAGATCACCTGGACGACCTGGCAGCGTTTCCTCGACGCCGCGGAGCCGGTGCACGCGCTGGTGGCCGAGCGCGACGGGCGGCTGCTCGGCCTCACGCACTATCTGTTCCACCGCAGCACGATCCACATCGCGCTCATCTGCTATCTGCAGGATCTCTTCACCGCCGAGGATGCCCGGGGACAGGGCATCGGCCGGGCGCTGATCGAGGAAGTCGCGGCGCGGGCTCGGGCCGCGGGCGCGGCGCGTGTCTACTGGCTGACGCACGAGACGAATGAGACCGCGCGGCGGCTCTACGACCAGGTCGCCGCGAACTCGGGATTCATCGTCTACCGCCGCCAGCTGTGAGCGCACGGTCGGCCGGCGAGCTCCGCCGGGCCTAGAAGGTCCTCCCGAGGAAGAGGTAGAAAGCCTGGTTGCCGTGCTCGTCGAATCCCGCGGCGAGATACAGCGGCCCGAGCAGCGTGTCCATGCCGAGAAACACGCTGGCATCCTTGCGCGTGTTGCCGAAGGTCGCCTCGCTGCGGCTCTCCCAGACGTTGCCGGCCTCGAGCGAGGCGCCGAGGTACGTCGGTACGTCGAAGTAGCCGGGCCCGCCGCGGCCGATCTGCCGGTAATAAAGAATGCGCGCGATACCGTAGTTGGCCCCGAGCAGCGAATTGGCGCGCAACCCCGACAGATTGAGGAAGCCCCCGAGCGTGTACAGCAGATTGAGGTCGGTGACGTTCGCCTGCAGCGTCGTGCCGCCAGCGGCGGAGAACGAGAAGGTGTCGCGGCCGAAGGAGTAGGCGCCCAGGTAACTGGCCGTCACCTGGTCCGAGTACTGCCCGAGGCCGCTCGCGTCGCGGTTGCCGCTCCACTGGAGCGTGGCCTGCTGACCACTGTGCGGGAAGTTGATGTCGTCGAGCCGGTCGTAGGTAAAGCGCACGAAGTAATTGATGAGGTCGAAGGGCGTGAAGCTCTGCTCAGGCAGATTCGGATCGGTCGCATCGCCGACCTCGAGCACGTAGTGGCCCTGCTGGCGCTGCGCGCCCACACGCGCCTCGCCCCAGTTGCCGAACTGGTAGCCGAAGTCGGCGCCGTACTGGAAGGTGTGTACGCGGTATTCCGCCTCCAGGCTCTGGTCGTTGTACCAGTAGAGCTCGCGCGCCTCGTCCGACACGTGCGGCATGACGAACCAGCCGGAGAACTCCGCGAGGGGCAGGAAGAGCTCGGTCGAGACCAGCGAGGTAGTCCCCCCCTGGAAGTCGGTGACCCATTCGCCCGCGTTGCGCGTGATGCCGGACATGACGAAGCGCACCGCGGCCTCGTAGGTGGCGTGCCCCTGGAAGTCGTCCTGGAGGCTCAGGCCGAAGCGCAGGTAGTTCGGTCCCATCGAGCTCGGGCGCGCATCGAGTGCGAGGCCGTAGTAGTTGTCGCGGCCCACGACGCGGTAATCGAGCGTATCGAGCCCGCCGAGGCCATAGAGCGCCGTCACCCGCCGCGCGACCGCATCCGGGTCGAGGGGCTTGCCGGCCATGTCCTTGAACAGCCGGTCGAGCGACTGCGAGTACTGCTCCGAGCCACCCTCGGCCTGCACGAACTGAATCACGGGCGGCGGCAGGCGCAGGGCCTCGCGGCGCTGCTGGTAGTGCTGCATCTCGCCCTCGCTGACCGCCAGCGGCGCCAGCTGCTGCGTGGCGGTGCGCGCCGCGGCCTCGCCGACGCTGATGTAGCGCGCCACCGCGCCGAAGTCGAAAGAGGAGGCATCTCCGAGTGGCGGCGCGATCAGAATGTCCCTGGGACTGAGCGTGGCGAGCTGCTGCTCGGCGTTGCGCCGCAGGAGGATGGCCAGCATCTGGTTCGAGATGGACGTGACGTCGGTGAGCTTGGCGCGCTGCTGCAGCGGCGCGCCGACATCGACGACGATGAGCAGGTCGACGCCCATCGCGCGCGCCACGTCCACCGGCACGTTGTCGGCGATGCCGCCGTCGACCAGCATCCGCCCCTGGCGCTCGACCGGAGCGAAGATGCCGGGCGCGGACAGGCTGGCGCGCATTGCGCTCGTCAGATCGCCGGAGCCGAGCACGACGGGCTCGCCACTCTCGAGGTCGGTCGCGACTGCGCGAAAGCGCGTGGGTAAGTCGTCGAAGTCGGTGATGCGCGCCACGGGCAGCGTCAGCCGCCGCAGCAACTGGCTCAGACCCTGCCCCTCGATCAGCCCCTTGGGCAGCACGATCTTGTGGCCGCGCACTCCGAGCGGGAATTTGACCAGGAAGTTCTCGTCCTCCTGCTTACGGCGCAGCGTCAGGTCTTCGCGCGGGGGACGGTCGCGGAACGCCGTCTGCCAGTTGAGCGAGGTCATGATCTTCTCGATCTCGCGCGCGTTGAGGCCGCTCGCGTACAGTCCGCCGACCACGGCACCCATGCTGGTGCCCGCGATCGCGTCGACCGGCACGTGCAGCTGCTCGAGGATTTTCAGTACGCCGACGTGCGCGGCGCCGCGCGCACCGCCGCCGGAAAGCACCAGGCCGACGCGCGGACGCGCGGCGGCGGGCCCGGCCTGATCCGGCGAATCGACGGCGGCCCGGGCGTTCGCGGCTGCCACGAGCGCGAGGCACTGAACCGCGAGTCGTAACCTCAATGCCCCGAAACGGGACCTGACCGCCCGTGGTGAACTCACGGCGGGGAAGAATACCAGCATGGGCACGGCCACGCGCTGCGACTCGCGCTTGCGCGCCGCCCTCGCGGATAATGCCGCCATGGGCGGATCCAGCGACAACGCGCGTGCGCACACCCGGACCTGCAGATCCGAGTGCGCCGGCGTGGCCGTCGTCGCGCTCGCGGCGCTCGCGCTGGGCGCGGCCGCGAGCCTGCCCGCGCAGTCGCCCGAGGCGAGCGACTGGGGCTACTACGGCGGCGACATGTTCGGCCAGCGCTTCTCCAGCCTCGACCAGATCAACCGCGCCAACGTCCGGCGCCTCGCGGTCGCGTGGACCTACCGCACCGGGGAGTTGGGAACAGGCTACGCGCAGGCACGCCGCCTGACCTTCGAGGCGACCCCGGTGCTGGCGTTCGGGCGGCTGTACCTCGAGACCGGCACCAACACGGTGATCGCGCTCGATCCGGTGACCGGGCGCGAGCAGTGGCGCTTCGATCCGCGCATCGACCGCACGCGCCGTTATGCGGAGAGCACCGCGCGCGGCGTGAGCGTCTGGGCGAGCAGCGACCCGCGCTGGACCGGTGCGTGCGCCCGGCGGATATTCACCGGCACGATCGACGCGCGGCTCCTGGCGATCGATGCCGACACCGGCAGGCCGTGCACGGATTTCGGCAGCGGCGGCCAGCTGGACCTCACCCACGGCATTCGCATCCGCGACCGCCCCGACTACCTCGTGACTTCGCCGCCGGCGATCTACGCCAATGTAGTGATCGTCGGCTCATCGATCGGCGACAACCGCGCCGCCGACGTCGAGCGCGGCGTGATTCGCGGCTTCGACGCGCTAACGGGCGCCCTCCTCTGGTCCTTCGATCCGCTGCCGGACTCGCCGGCGCATCCCGCGGCCGCGGAATGGAACCTGGCACAGGCCGCGGGCACCGGCGCCGGCAACGCCTGGAGCGTGATGTCCGTGGACGAGGAGCACGCCCTGGTGCTGGTGCCGACCGGCTCGGCGAGCCCGGACTTCTACGGCGGCACGCGCTTAGGGAGCAATCGCTTCGCGGATTCGCTGCTCGCGCTGGACGCGCGCACGGGCAAGCTCGTGTGGCATCAGCAACTCGTGCATCACGACCTGTGGGATTACGACCTCGCGGCGCAGCCCGCGCTCGGTGACCTCGACGTGCGCGGCGCGCCGGTGCCGGCCGTGATCGAGGCGACCAAGACCGGCATGCTGTACGTGTTCGATCGCACCAACGGAGCGCCGCTCTTCCCGGTGACCGAGCGCGCCGTGCCCAGGAGCCTCGTACCCGGCGAGCAGGCCTGGCCGACCCAGCCGTTCTCGGGCCTGCCGGCGCTCGTCCCCCAGCGGCGGGTGGAGCCCGCCGACGCCTGGGGTCTCACCTTCTGGGACCGCGGCAAGTGCCGCGAGAAGCTCGCGGCGCTGCGCAATGAGGGCATCTTCACGCCGCCTGACACGCGCGGCACGCTGGTGTTTCCCGGTTACGCCGGTGGAGTCGACTGGGGCGGCGTGGTCTTCGACGAGCAGCGCGGGCGGGTCATCGCCGCCGTCAACGACCTGCCCATGGTGGTGACGCTGATCGCGCCGGCGGAGCTCGAGAGCCAGCAGCACTCGCACCTCTACCCACACGCCGAGTTCGGCCGCCAGGCCGGCACTCCCTATGCGCTGCGGCGTGAGCCGCTGCTCTCGCCGTGGGGATTGCCGTGCACGGCGCCGCCCTGGGGCACGCTGGTGAACGTCGATCTGCGCGCCAACCGCATCGTGTGGCAGGTGCCGCTCGGCTCGACCGAGGGCTTCACGCCCTGGCCGCTGGTGCGCGATCTCGGCATGCCGGGCATGGGCGGTCCGATCGCCACCGCCGGCGACCTGGTGTTCGTGGGCGCTGCGATCGACAGCTACTTCCGCGCCTTCGACATCGAGACCGGCCGCGAGCTGTGGAAATACAAGCTGCCCGCCGGCGGCCAGGCGACACCGATGACTTACCGCGCGGGCAAGGATGAGCGGCAGTACGTCGTCATCAGCGCCGGCGGTCACGGCGGGCTCGGCACACCGCGGGGCGATTACCTCGTGGCCTTCGCCCTGCCGCCGGGCGGCGCGGCGGCACGCGTACCCGCGCCACATTGAGGATTCAAGCGAGGATCGCTCGGCATGTTGTTGCTGATTCTCTCGATCATCATCCAGGCGGGACTTATCGTCCACGTGATCAAGACCGGGCGTAACCAGCTGTGGATCTGGGTACTGATACTGCTGCCGTTCGGAGTGGGCGCGCTCGCCTATCTTGCGGTGGAGATAGTCCCGGAGCTGTTCCGCAGCCGCGCGGCGCAACGCACGGCTCGCGGCCTGCGCCGCGCCATGGACCCGGGCGCGGAGCTGCGCCGCTACGAGCACGAGGCGCGCGTCACCGGCAACGTCGCGAGCCGCCAGCGCTACGCCGAGGAGCTCACGCGTCATGAGCGCTACGACGAGGCCATCGCCCAATACCGCCAGACGCTCACCGGCCTCTACGAGCACGACCCCAACCTCATGCTCGGCCTCGCCCAGGCGCAGTTCGGCAAGGGCGAGGCGGGCGCCGCCCGGACGACGCTCGATGAGCTCATCCGGCGCAACCCCGACTTCCGCTCACCCATCGGGCATTTGCTCTACGCGCGCGCGCTCGCCGCCGAGGGCAACGCGGCCAAGGCGCTGGAGGAGTACCGCGTGCTCGCCCCTTCGTACCCGGGCGCCGAGGCCTCGGTGCGTTATGCGCAGCTGCTCGAGGCACAGGGTCAGCGCGCCGAGGCACGGCAGGTGGCGCGCGAGCTCCTCGAGCAGGCGCGCATTGCGCCCGGCCACTACCGCCGCGCCCAGCGCGAGTGGCTCGAGGCGGCGCAGAGGTTGCTGTAGTTAAATTGGCCGAGATCGCAGGAAGCGATTGCGGCGGACATCACCTCGATTTCCGGGCCGGCTTGCCCTGCGGGATCTGCTGCGTGATGCAATGGATGTTGCCGCCGCCCAGGAGGATCTCGCGCGCCGGCACGCCGACCACGCGCCGGCGCGGAAACAGGCGTTTCAGGCCCGCCGCAGCTCGCCGGTCGGTGCGTGCATCGAGCAGCGGCATGACGATGCCGCCGTTGGCGATATAGAAGTTCACGTAGCTCGCGGCCAGGCGCTCGCCCGCGATGCGCGGGTGGGTGCCCTTGTGGCGCAGCACGCCAGCCGCCTCGCGCGCGCTCATCGTGAGCGGCGGCGGGCTGGGCAACCGCACGACCTTCAGCCGCCGGCCGCGGGCATCGCGCGCAGCGTGCAGCCGCTCCCAGGCATCGAGTGAGATCGGGTACTGCGGGTCGTGGCGGTCGTCAGTCCAGGTGAGGCACACCACGCCCGGCCGCACGAAGCAGGCGAGATTGTCGATGTGGCCCCCGGTCTCGTCGTTGCATACGCCCTTGCCGAGCCAGATGACCTGGCGGACGCCGAGGTAGTCGCGCAGCCGGGCCTCGATCGCGGCCCGCCCGAGCTGCGGATTGCGATTGGGATTCAGCAGGCACTCTTCGGTGACCAGCGCCGTGCCCTCGCCGTCGACGTGCAGGGCGCCGCCTTCCATTACGAGCGGTGCGCGATAGCGGTCGAAGCGCTCGATCTCGAGCACCTTGCCCGCCACCTGCTCGTCCTGATCCCAGGGGAAATACAGGCCGCCCTCGAGGCCACCCCAGGCGTTGAAGCGCCAGTGGATCCCGCGCGCCGTGCCGCGCCGGTCGACCACGCAGGTCGGTCCCACGTCGCGCATCCAGGCGTCGTCGTGCGCCATCTCGACGAGGCGCACTTCAGGCGGCAGCAGGGCGCGCGCCGCGACGTAGTGCGGCGTCGACACACCGACCGTGACGGGCTCGAAGCGCGCGATCGTGGCCGCAACCTGCGCGAAGGCAAGCTGCGCCGGCCGCGCCGCCTCGCGCCAGTTGTCCGGCCGCTCCGGCCACAAGAGCCAGCAACCCGCGTGGGGTGCGAACTCGGCCGGCATCGCGAAGCCGTCCTGCGCGGGCGTGCCCGACAAGGTGCGCATCATCGCCGCAGTCGGCTGTGTCTGAATCCGTAGAAGGCGTAGATCGACATGCCGAGGATGGTCCAGATGAGCAGCCGCGCCCACGTCGGAGTGGACAGCGTCAGCGTCATGCCGAGGCAGGTGAGTGCGCCGAGCACACAGGTAAACGGCGCCCAGGGAACGCGGAACGGCCGGTATGCCTCCGGGCGCGTCTTGCGCAGGATCAGCACGCCGATGCACACCACGCTGAAGGCCAGCAGGATGCCGATGGAAATGAGATCCGCCAGCAGGTCGAGCGGGAAGACCGCGGCGATCAGCGCCGCAAAGACCCCGGTGATGACCGTGGCCACATGCGGCGTCTTGAAGCGCGGGTGGCAGCGGCTCATGTAGGCGGGCAGCAACCCATCGTCCGCCATCGACAGGAGGATCCGCGGCTGCCCGAGGAGGGAAGTGAGGATGACGGAGGTCATGCCGGCGATGACGCCCGCCTTGACGAACCACGAGAGCCAGGCGAGCTGTGGATGGGCATCGAGCGCCACGGCCACCGGCGCATCCGAGTCGAGCTTCCGGAACGGCACCATACCGGTGAGTACCGTCGACATCGCGACGTACAGCACGGCCGAGATGAGCAGCGCGCCGATGATGCCGAGCGGCAGATCGCGTTGCGGGTTGCGCGCCTCGAGCGCGGTGGTCGAGGCGGTGTCGAAACCGACATAGGAGAAGAAGATGATGCCGGCTCCCTGCAGCACTCCGCTCCAGCCGAAGTGCCCGCGGATGCCGGTGTTGGGCGGCACGTACGGCGTCCAGTTCGCGGGGTCGACGTAGCGCAGCCCCGCGATCACGATGATGACGATGATGCCGACCTTCAGGGCCACCATGAGCGTGTTGGCGCCGGCCGAGCCGCGCACGCCGATATAGAGCAGCCCGGTCATCGCGGCGATGATGAGCACCGCGGGCAGGTTGACGAGGGCGCCGGTGCTCACCACGTGATCGTGCGCGTCGAGCGCCAGCGGCGCGTTGACCAGCACCGCCGGCAGCTGGATGTGCGCGTCGGCGAGCAGGCTCACCACGTAGGCCGACCAGCTCACCGCCACCGCGGACGCGGAGATCGCATACTCGAGCAGCAGGTTCCAGCCGATGAACCACGCGAGCGCTTCGCCGAGCGTCGCATAGGTATAGCTGTAGGCGCTGCCCGGCACGGGCAGGAACGCCGCAAACTCCGAGTAGCAGAGCGCGGCCAGTCCGCCGCCGAAGGCGGCGATCAGCAGCGAGAGCGTGATGGCGGGCCCGGCATGGTTGGCGGCCACGGTGCCCGTGAGCACGAAGATGCCCGAGCCGATGGTGGCGCCGAGGCCGATGGCGATGAGCGCCGGCGCGCTCAGCACCTGCTTGAGGCGGCTCTTACCGGGCGGAACCGGGTCGATGGGGCGCACCGCCAGCAGCTGCCTGAGCAGCGACGCGCGCGTGCCTGCTCCGCCCTCACTCTTATTAATAGCGCTCGACATACGCTCTCCCGCGTGACCCCCGAGGCGCGGCGCCGGGTCAGTCTCTCACACGCACGCCCCGCTCGGCACGCGGTCCGCGCACCCAAGGGGGCTGTGCTAGCATGGCGCGCCCGGCGGGACCTGAAGCCCGTTTCGGCCTCCCGCGGAGTAAAGCTCATGTCCACCGCTGCAAGTCCCAAGGTCGCGCCTCCTGCCGGGGGAGCTAAGATCGCGATCGTGAACGGCAAGCTCGCCGTCCCGCAAAACCCGATCATCCCCTTCATCGAGGGCGACGGCACGGGGCCTGACATCTGGCGCGCCAGCGTGCGCGTCATGGACGCCGCGGTAGGGAAGGCCTACGGCGGCCAGCGGCGCATCCACTGGATGGAGGTCTACGCCGGGGAAAAGGCCAATCGCCTCTTCAACACCTGGCTGCCGGATGAGACTGTAGCGGCCTGCCGCGAGTATCTGGTGTCGATCAAGGGGCCGCTCACCACGCCGGTGGGCGGCGGCATCCGCTCGCTCAACGTGGCGCTGCGGCAGATGCTCGACCTGTACGTATGCCTGCGTCCGGTGCGCTGGTTCAAGGGCGTGCCCTCGCCGGTGAAGCATCCCGAGAGGGTCGACATGGTGATCTTCCGCGAGAACACCGAGGACATCTACGTCGGCATCGAGTTCGAGTCCGGCACGCCCGACAACCAGAAATTCCTCGAGCTGTTCCGCCAGGCCTTCCCCAAGGCCTACGCCAAGATCCGCTTTCCGGAGAGCTCCGGCATCGGCATCAAGCCGGTCTCCAGGGAAGGCTCCGAGCGCCTGATCCGCTCGGCGATCCAATACGCGATCGCCAACAAGCGCAAGAGCGTGACGCTGGTGCACAAGGGCAATATCCAGAAGTTCACGGAAGGAGCGTTCCGCAACTGGGGCTATCAGCTCGCGGAGCGCGAGTTCGGCGGCGCGACCTACACCTGGGAGCAGTGGGAGCGCACCAAGGCGGCCAAGGGCGAGAAGGATGCCAACGCCGAGATGGACGCCGCCCGCAAGAGCGGCCGCGTCCTCATCAAGGACGCGATCGCCGACATCACCCTGCAGCAGGTCCTGACGCGCCCCGAGGAATTCGATGTCATCGCGACGCTGAACCTGAACGGCGACTACCTCTCGGACGCACTCGCGGCACAGGTCGGCGGCATCGGCATCGCCCCCGGGGGCAACATCAACTACCTGACCGGGCACGCGGTGTTCGAAGCGACGCACGGCACCGCGCCCAAGTACGCGAATTTGGACAAGGTAAACCCGGGCTCGGTGATCCTCTCGGGCGAGATGATGTTCCGCTACATGGGCTGGCTCGAGGCGGCGGATGCGATCATCGCGGCGATGGACCGCACCATCGGCCAGAAGGTCGTGACCTACGACTTCGCGCGCCTCATGGAGGGGGCCACGGAAGTCTCGACCAGTGCGTTCGCCGACGCGCTGATCCGCAATCTCTGAGCACGCGCGGCTGCGCATGCCGGGCTCGCGCCGCGCGGTCGCGCCCTCCCCGAGCGGCTACTCGGGCACGCCGCTCGCCAGGAAGCTCGGCATCGGCCCCGGCTGCCGCCTGCACCTGCGCGGTGGGCCGTGAGCAGCCGCGCTCGCGTCCCGGCCCTCCTCGAGTGGGCGCGCAAGGTGCAGGCCATCGCCCAGAACGGGCTCGCTTTCAGCCGTGACCCCTTCGACCGCGCGCGCTACCAGGAGCTGCAGGAGCTCACTACGACGATGCTGAGCACGGAGCTCGAGGTCCCGCTCGCCACGGCGCGCGCCTTCTGGGAGGGCGAGCACGGCTACGCGACGCCCAAGGTCGACGTGCGCGGCGGCGTATTCCGGGGCGATGAGGTGCTGCTGGTGCGCGAACGGGCCGACGGACGCTGGACGCTGCCGGGCGGCTGGGTCGACGTGAACGATGCCCCCTCGGCCGCCGTGGCGCGCGAGATCCTCGAGGAATCCGGCTATCGCGCGCGCGCGGTGAAGCTCGCGGCGCTCGTCGACAAGAACCGCCATCCGCATCCCCCGGGCGTGCACCATATCTACAAGCTCTTCTTCCTGTGTGAGCTGCTCGGCGGCAACCCCGCGACGAGCACGGAGACCGACGCCGTGGGGTTCTTTCCGGTGCACTCGCTCCCCGAGCTCTCCACCGGTCGCGTGCTCGCTGCGCAGATCGAGCGGCTCTACCAGCACCAGCTCGACCGCTCACTGCCGACCGACTTCGACTGAAGCGCCGCCGCGATGGATTGCGCGCGCCACCTGGTCGAGGCCTTCGCCAACTACAACGCCGAGTTCCGCGCCATCACGCGCCGCGCGCCGCTGCGCTTCGACAACCGCGACTGGAAGGGCGGCCAGCGCGACGCGGTCGAGCGCATCGAGCTCTATGACCGGTTCGTCAACCAAACGACCGCGGAGCTGCGCGAGGCGCTCGGCACCGAGGCGCTCGATCGCGAGAGCTGGCGCCGCAGGCGCGCCGAGTTCGCCGCACTCATCACCGAGCTTCCCGACCCGGAGTTCACCAAGACCTTCTTCAGCTCGATCACCCGCCGTCTGTTCGGCACCGTAGGGGTCGCCCCCGACATCGAGTTCGTCGCCACCGATCTCGATCCGCTCGCCGGCATCGACACGAGTGTCGGCACCAACACCTACGTGAATCACGGCTCGCTGCCCCTCCTGTTCGAGGACCTGCTGGGGGACGTGCGCTTCCACTCCCCATGGCGCGACCTCGACAAGAGCATCGCGCACGTCGCCTCCGAAGTGCGCGCTTATCTGGACGCTCAGGCGGAACGGCGCGCGGTCGAGAAGGTCGAGGTCATCCGCCCGGTGTTCTACCAGGTGTCGCGCGCCTACATCGTCGGCCGCGTCGTCGGGCGCGGACTGCTCGCGCCTCTGGTGATCGCGCTCAAGAACACCGACAGCGGCATGCTGGTCGATGCCGTGATGCTGGCCGAGGACGACGTCAGCATCGTCTTCAGCTACACCCGCTCCTACTTCCACGTCGATCTGGAGCGGGTCGCCGAGGCGGTGGTGTTCCTGCGCTCCATCATGCCGCGCAAGCCCGTGAGCGAGCTGTTCACGGTGCTGGGGCGCGCGCGGCAGGGCAAGACCGAGCGCTACCGCGAACTGGTGCGCCACCTCGAGCGCACCGAGGACCTGTTCACTCACGCGCCCGGCGAGCGCGGGCTCGTCATGGTGTGCTTTACGCTGCCCTCCTTCGACGTGGTCTTCAAGGTGATCCGCGATCGCTTCCCGCCGCCGAAGACCGTGTTGCGCGAGGAGGTGATCGCCAAATACCAGATGGTGTTCATCCACGACCGCGCCGGACGGCTGGTCGATGCGCAGGAGTTCCGCCGCCTGCGCTTCCCGCGGGCGCGCTTCGCGCCCGCGCTGCTCGAGGAGCTGCGCAATGAGGCCGCCCACAGCGTGCACGAGGACGGCGACGACCTGGTATTCGACCACATGTACGTCGAGCGGCGCATGACCCCGCTCAACCTCTACCTGCGCGACGCAACGCCGGAGGCAGCCGTGCGCGCCGCGCTCGATTACGGCCAGTGCATCCGCGACCTCGCCTGCACCAACATTTTTCCCGGCGATCTGCTGCTGAAGAACTTCGGCGTGACGCGCCACGGGCGCGTGATCTTCTACGACTATGACGAGCTGTGCCGGGTGAGCGACTGCAACTTCCGCGATCTGCCGCAAGCCGAGAACGACGAGGACGAGATGCGCGCCGAGGCCTGGTTCTACGTCGCCGAGAACGACGTCTTTCCCGAAACCTTCATGCGCTTCCTCGCCTTCGGCGACGCCGAGCGCGCGGCGCTGCTGCGCGTGCATGCGGAGATCCTCACGGCGAAGTACTGGCGCGACGTGCAGCAGCGGCTGCGCGAGGGTGAGGTGCTCGAGGTGCTGCCCTACCATCCACACCGCGTGCGGGTCGCGAGCAGCGTCTGAGCGCGGCGCGGCTACCGCACGCTGTAGTTGCGCGCCTCGAGACAGGTGGCTTCGGCTCGCAGGTAGCTCAGCCTGGCATCGCCGGGATTGCTGCCCGCCGCGGGCGCTGCCGGATCGAAGCCGGTCTGGCCGGTCGCCCAGCGGCTGCACTCATCTTTGTCCTGCTTCTGCTGTGCCTCTGACTGCCCGCCCTTCGGATAGGCGAACAGCTCGGACGATATGGCCGGATTGAGCGTGGAGCCCTGCGGCGGCGGTGTCGAGGTGAGTCCCCCCGGAGGCTCGACGGCCTCGTACTCGCCGATATCGCCGTCCCAGAGGTAGTAATTGCCGTCGACATAGTAGTAGGGCATGCCGTCCCACCAGTAGGTGTCGTAGTACCAGGGAAGGAGCGGCAGGTAGAAGCCTAGTCCCCATCCCCAACCGCCGCAGCACAACACAGGGCGGCCGTAGTATCCGCCGCGCCCGCTGTAGTAGCCGCGCCCGCTGTAGTAGCCGCGCCAGCCGTAGCCGCCATGCAAGCCGTAGCCCCCATGGCCGCCAACTTGGAATCCCCCGTGCCCGTGGCCCCCGCCCCCTCCGCCGTGGCCGCCGCCCCCGGGGCCGGCGTTCGTCGGGCTGCTCGCCCAAAGCATCACTGTGGCAGTGAGTACCGCAAAGCGAAACACGGTGTGCCGGTTCATGATGAGGAACCTCTTCGCGAACGACGAACTCACCACCGCAGCCCCTGCGCCATTTTGACAGATAAGACGCGTAGCCGGCTCGCGCAAGCCGCTGCCGTCAGGCATGTGTTAGATCGTGCGTGCAGGCGCGTTGCGGCGACACTGGCCGGCTGTGCGGCAACCCCACCCAACCCAGCGGCGCTCGCCCGCCAGCACGAACACAACATGCTGCTTGCGCACCAGCTGGGCTACAAGGTGCTGACTAAAAACGGGCAGACTTGGTTCTGCGGGACCAGTGCGCCGACTGCTTCGCACATCGTGCCCCCATGCATGACCGAGGCGGCGTGGGAATTTAACCGCCTCGAGCTCAGCGGAATCCCTCTGACGGCCATAGGCGGTGATTCCGGGCGCTCACCATACGAGGGCACGCTGGGTCACTGAACCCAACCACGTTCCCGAGAAGACTCGCCTAGGAGCGCGGCATGAGGGCCTGCACCTCGAGCGCGAAGGAGTAGCGGGCCGCGCCGGGCGCCGGACAGCTGAGCCCCGCGCCGAGCGGATGCACCGGCAGCGCCGGGAGCAGCAAGGTGGCGAGCTGCCTGAGCAGCTCACAGTCCTCTTCCGTGAAGGAGCGCAGCGTCCCCGGCGCCAGGCGCACGGTGGCGCGCACGACCGGGACATCCGCATAGCGCGCGTCCGCTGCCGGCAGCGCGCGCGGCAACCGGAACTGCAGCTCCACGCTCGGCGAGCGGGAGGACTCGGCGCGCGTCGGCCCGCAGTGACAGGGGACGATCCGCAGGTCGGGGCGTGCGCCGATCGCGAGCAGCAGATCGCGCAGACGGTACCAGAGCTCGGTGCACGTGTAGGGCCGCGGCAGGCTCTCGAGATCGACGAGCAGATCGAAGCTGCGCCATTCGGCCGGACCCGCCGCGGCGGCCGTCAGGGTCTCCCGCGCAGCTGCGCCCGTCGCGGCGTCTGCGGCTGGGACGGCGCACGCAAGGAGCAGCAGCGACAGCAGCGCGGATGAGCGGCTCATGAGAGGCCGGGCGGACGATCAGCGCAGACACTGGCGGGCGCCCGCGCCCGTGGCGCAGCGGTCTGCGGCGACCGCTCGACTTCGGCCAGCACGCTGTTGGCCAGCTCCCAGTTGACGAGCTCATCCAGGAACGTCGTCACGTAAGCCGAACGCCGATTCTGATGATCGAGGTAGTAGGAGTGCTCCCATAGGTCGAGCGCGAACAGCACGGTGTAGCCGCGCACCAGGGGCGTCCCGGCGTTGTGCGTGACCAGGACATCGAGGGTTCCGCGGCGCCATACGAGCCAGAGCCAGCCGCTGCCGAAGTGCGCGCTCGCGGCCGACTTGACCTTGTGCACGAAGCGGTCGTAAGAGCCGAAGCGGCTCGAGAGCTCGTCGGCCACCCGCCCGTGAGCGGGAGTGCCGCCGCGTGGGCGCATCGAGCGCCAGAAGAGGTTGTGGTTCCACACCTCGGCCGCATAGCAGTAGAGCGCGTGCTGCGACGGATTGCGCTCGGTGACGCGGATCAGCTCCTCGAGCGGCAGTCCCTCGAGCCCGGAGCCGCGCAGCAGCGTGCACATCCGGTCGAAGCACACGCGCTGATGACGCAGGAAGTGGAACACCACCGTGTCGCGCGACATGGCCGGCTCGAGGTCCGAGAAATCGTAGGGCATCGCCGGGGACTCGATGTTCATGGGGCATCCCTCCTCGAGCCAGAGCCTCTTGGACCCGTGCGCCGGCGCGCAGTTCCGCGCTAAGCTTTCAGCGCTGCATGAACCGTACGCTCATCGTGCTCGGCGTGATGCTCACCCTCGCGGGCCTCATGTGGCCGGCGGTGAGGCGCTTGCCCCTGTTCCGCCTGCCCGGTGACATCGTCATCAGTCGCCCGGGGTTTACGTTCTTCTTTCCGCTGACGACGATGCTGCTCGTGAGCCTCGCCGTCTCGGTCATTGTGTGGCTGCTGCGCCGCTGAGGGACGCGACGCCGTTCTGGGGATTCTGCCCGGGTCCGAGGTTCGCTTGTAAGAACTCGGTAAGCTTGCGATACAGCGTCAGACGCATCTCGGGGCGCACTAGGCTGTGCTCGCCGTGCCTGATGAGTACCAGCTCGTGGCGGACGCCCTGCCGCGTCAGCGCCCGGTCCATGGCCTTGCTCTGCTCGGCGAGCACGGTGTAGTCATCCTCGCCGTGCACCAGCAGCACCGGGACGCGTATGCGGTCGACGTGCGCCAGCGGCGATTCGGCGCGCAGCCGCGCCGGGTCGGTACCCATGGCATCGCCGGCGGAGTCCTTGCCCCCGTAGAAGCGCTCGTCGTCGATGGCCATCTGCGACATGTCGGAGACGCCCGCGATGCTGACCGCGCAGCGATAGAGCTCCGGCTCTTTCTCCACGCCGGTGAGCGCGGCATAGCCGCCGTAGCTCCAGCCGACGATGCACATGCGTGCGGGATCAGCGATCCCCTGCTCGATGAGCCAGTGCGCGCCGGCGGTGATGTCCTCGTGCATGATCGTGCCCCAGGCCTGGTGTCCGGCCTCGCGCCACTGCGCACCGTAGCCGGTCGAGCCGCGGAAGTTGAGCTGCAGCACCGCGTAGCCGCGGCTGGCGATGACCTGCACCAGCGGATCGTAGCCCCAGTGATCGCGCGCGTACGGCCCGCCGTGCGGCAGCACCACGGCGGGCAGGCGCTGCCCTGACGCGGCGCCCGGCGGCAGCGTCAGGTATCCCGGTATGGCGATGCCGCCCTCCCCCGCCACGGTAATGGGCTTCACGGGCGCAAGCTGCGCCTCGCTGAATCCCGGGTCCTGCCGGCCGAGCTCGCTCAGCTGACCGCTCGCGGTGTCGAGCAGGTGATAGCGGGGCGGCATCACGTCGCTGTAGGAGACGGTGACGAGCCGGCTCGTGTCGCGGCTCGAATCGATGACCACGTGATAGGCGCCCGGGAGCGAGCGGTTCAGCAGCTCCTCGATCGCCGCCGCATGCGGGTCGATGTACTCCGTGCGCGGCCGGTCGGTCTCGTAGACGAAGCCGGTGACATGGCGGTCGAGCGGCCACTCGAGAATGCCGGACACGTCGACTTCAGGGCGCGAGAACACGAGCTGCATGCTGCTCGCCGCGTCCAGGTCGATCTGCCAGACCGCAGTGCGCCCCTCGTGCGGGGCAAGTACCAGCAGCTCGTTGGGACGGGCTCCGAAGGCGAGCGGATCGAAGCGCTTGTGGTCGAAGCGCTTGAACTCCTCGAGCGTGCGCCACGGGGCGTCCGGCCCGTTGCGGGCAATATAGACTCCGGTGTCGTCGCGGAAGCCGTAGCCGAAGCGCACCACCCCGGCCTGATCGGCGGTCCAGTCCATGACCGGCGGGTGCGAGGCGACCTCGAGCTTCAGCTCGCCGCGGTATACGTCGAGCCGGTAGACCGACGGGAACACGCTGCCCTCGTCCCCGAGCTCGATGAGAACATGGTACGCATCGTCGGGCAGCCAGTGGATGATGCGGTCCTGGAACTGCGAGTACGCAGCAGGCGGCAGCCGCGCGAAGAAGGCGTTGCGGAACAGCAGCCGCAGCGAGCCGCCGTCGGCGTTCACCGCGAGGAGCCGCGAGGCCGGGTACAGCCGCTCGGGCTCCCCGCCGCGCGCCACGCCCTCGAGGTGGCACAGCAGCCGATCGTTGGTCTTGAACTCGCAGCCCGTCACCAGGAAGGCACCGGCGACCGCGTTGAGGATCGCGCGTTCCTGTCCGGTATGCAGGTCGCGCACCACGATGTGCAGCTGGCCGGCAAGGCTCGTGAGATATACGAGCTTGCCGCCGTCGGGCGAGATGTGCGGGTCGGCCATCTGCGGTCCGGAGGCGAACGCCTCGAGGGGAAGCTCCGGCCCCGTCAGCGAAATCGGCGCAGCCGCAGCAGCCGGGGTGGAGAGGCGCAGCGGAGGAGTCGCAAGCCTCGAAGCCGGCGGCGGCACGCTCAGCACGACCAGTCCCGGACTGCGCGTCGGCGGGGCTGCGTGCACCGCCGGCAGCGCCAACAGGCCCGCCGCGCACAGTGAGCGCGCGAGCGTGCGCAGGCCCCCCGCCATCGCCACCTCCTGGCTCACGACCCGGCAGCCGCGAGCGCCCGGGTGACATCCTCGATCAGATCATCCACATCCTCAAGACCGATCGAGAGCCGTACCGTTCCCGGCGTAACGCCCGAGTTACGCTGCTGTCCGGCATCGAGCTCGCGCCCGCTCATGATGTGCGCGGTAAGCACCAGGGATTCGCCCGAGCCGAGGCTGGGCGTGAGCGCAAAGAGCTCGAGCCCGTCGGCGAAGCGTCGGGCAGCCGCCTCGCCGCCCCGCAGGTCGAAGCTGACGATGGTGCCGAAATCGCGCATCTGGCGCGCTGCGAGCGCGTGCTGCGGGTGTGCGGGCAGCCCCGGGTAATGCACCCGCGCCACCGCCGGATGGCGCTCGAGCAGCTGCGCGATGGTGAGCGCCCGCTCGCACTGCGCCCGGTAGCGCACGAAGTAGCTCTTGAGCCCCCGCAGGATCAGGAAGGCCGCGTGCGGATCGAGGGTGCCGCCGAGCACGCCGAAGTCGCTGTGCATGCTGCGGATCAGCTCCGCACGCGCGATCACCGCCCCTCCCATGACATCGCCCGCGCCCGAGGCGTACTTGGTGAGGCTGTGCACGAACACGTCCACGTCGTACTCGCCGTGCTGGTGGAAGCCGGCGAAGGTGTTGTCCATCACGGTGAGCGCGCCGGCGGCGCGCGCCGCACGCGTGATCGCGGCGACGTCGGCGATCTTGGTGACGGGATTGGTCGGGCTCTCGAAGAACACCAGGCGCACGGGCTGCGCGCCGAGCACGCGCTCGATGCCCGCGGTGTCCTCGATGGAGAGCAGGGTGTGGGTCACGCCGAAACGGCCGAGCACCCGGCGGATGAGGTAGCGGGTCGGGTTATAGGTCTCGACGAAGCACAGAACGTGATCGCCCTGGCGGGTGAGCGCGAGCAGCGTCTCCGCGATGGCGCCGACGCCGGTGGCCGTGACCAGGCAGTCCTCGCGTCCCTGGAGCTCCGCAAGCAGCTGCTCGAGCTGGCGGTTCGTGGGATTGGAGGAGCGCGTATAGAAGAATCCGGGACGCTCGCCGCGCAGGAACGCTTCGGTCTGCGCGAGAGTCTCGAACTCGAACTTGACGCTCTGGTAGATCGGAGCGACCACCGGGCGGTTGCCGGCCGGCAGCCCGATCTCCGGGGGATGGTTGACGCGCGTCGGCTTTTTCATGGCTTGCGAGGGGGCTTTACGCCTCGAGCGTGAAGCGATCGGCATCGAGGTGCGCCGGGAATTTCTCCCTGAAGGCCTTGAGCCGCGCCGCGTCGAGCTCGACGGTTGCAACCGCCGGCTGGGCTCCGAGCTCGGCGAGCGGCAGCCCGAGATGATCGATCGCGGCGCTGTCGCCCGAGTGCGCGATCCCGTGTCCGTCAGGACCGACGCGATTGACGCCGACCACGTACGCCTGGTTCTCGATGGCGCGCGCCTTGAGGAGTGTGCGCCAGGCGTGGGCGCGTGGTGCGGGCCAGTTGGCGACATACAGCAGCAGCTCGTAGTCGAGCCCGACACGGCGGCGGCTGAAGACCGGGAAGCGCAGGTCGTAGCACACCAGCGGACAGACATTGAAGCCACGCCACGGCACGCTCCAGGCGGAGGTGCCCGGCGAGAAGTGCTCGTGCTCGCGCCCCATGCGGAACAGGTGGCGCTTGTCGTAGCGACGCGGCAGCGCGCCGCCCGGCTCGGCCCACAGCAGCCGGTTGTAGTAACGGCCGGAATCGAGCGTAATGACGCTGCCGGTGATCGCCGCGTCGAGCTCGCCCGCGAGGTCTGCGAGCCACACGCCGGTTGGCCCCCCGGCCGGCTCGCCGAGCCGCTCGACCTCCATGCTGAAGCCGGTCGTGAAGGTCTCCGGCAGCACCACCAGATCGGTGCTGCCGGCGAGCGGGGCGAGCAGCTCGGCAAAGCGCGCACGGTTGGCGGCGGGCTCGGCCCACACGAGCGGCTGTTGCATCAGCGTCACGCGCAGCCGGCTCATCTCTCATGACCTCGCGAGGCGCGCAGCGAAGGCGGCGAGACGCGCGGCCGCCTCATCCAGGGTGCTGTCGCGCTTGGCGATGCACAGGCGCAAACAGGCAAGCGGCGGGGGCGCGGCATAGAACGGCGACAGCGGGATGGTCGCTACTCCGGCCTCGACCAGCAGCCGCTCGGCAAAGGCCAGATCGCCGGGCGGCGCGAAGGCGCTGAAGTCGAGCAGCTGGAAATAGGTTCCGCGCGCCGGCGGCAGGCGGAAGCCGGAAGTCGCGAGCGCCGCGCGCAGTCGATCACGCTTGGCCTGGAAGAACGGCGCGAGCTCGCGCCAGCCGTCCGGTTTCTCGGCGAGGTAGGCCGCGATCGCGTGCTGCAGGGGATGCGCGATGCTGAAGGTGTTGAACTGATGCACCTTGCGCAGCTCCGCGGTGAGTGCCGGGGGCGCCACACAATAGCCGATGCGCACGCCGGTCGCATGCAGCGTCTTGCCGAAAGAGAACACCGCCAGGCTCTTCGGCGCGAGCTCCGCATGAGCGAGCACGGAAGTGTGGCGGGACCCGTCGAACACCACGTGCTCGTAGACCTCATCCGACAGCACGAGCACGTCCCGGCCGCGGACGGCCTCTGCGAGCGCATCGAGATCGGCGGCGGTGGCCACGCTGCAGGCGGGGTTCGCCGGACTGTTGAGCAGGATCAGCCGTGTGCGCTCGGTGAGCGCGGCGCGCACGCGGCCCCAGTCATAGCGGAAGTCCGGCGGCGCGAGCGGCAGCCGCAGGCAGCGTCCGCCCGCGAGCCGCACGGCGGGCTCGTAGGAATCGTAAGCGGGATCGAAGGCGATCGCCTCATCCCCGGGCCCGACCACCGCCTGGACCGCCGAGTAGATCGCCTCGGTCGCACCGAGCGTGATGGTGATCTCGCTCTCGGGGTCGGCGGCGAGGCCGTAGCAGGCGGCGAGCTTCGCGGCGATGCGCTCGCGCAGCGCCGGCAGCCCTTCCATCGGTGCGTACTGGTTGTGGCCGGCGCGCATGGCGGCGCCGACCAGCTCCGTGAGGCGCGGGTCGATGTCGTAGTCGGGAAAGCCCTGCCCGAGATTCAGCGCGCCGAGCTCGCGCGCGCGGCGCGACATGACGGTGAAGATCGTCGTGCCGACATCGGGTAGCTTGCTCGCTCTCATGTGAGTCGCGCCGCCGTCGGCGGCTTCAGATACCGGCCTCGGCCGCTGCCATGGCCGCGCCGACCACGCCCGCCTGGCCGGCAAAGTGCGCCGGGCGCAGCTGCGCCTCCGAGCGCAGGAGAGGCGCGAACTCCGCGAAACGCTCGCTCACCGCCCCGCCGAGGATGAAGAGGTCCGGCCACAGCAGGCCGTGCAGCCGCTTCAGGTACTCGTTCACGCGCGCGATCCACGCGGGAAAGTCCAGCCTCTCGGCAGTGCGCACCCGCGCCGAAGCCCATTTCTCGGCGTCCATCCCGTTCAACTCGATATGCCCGAGCTCGGTGTTGGGATAAAGCTTGCCGTCGCAGAAGAGCGCCGTGCCGATGCCGGTGCCGAGCGTCACCATGATGACCGTGCCGGAGACGCCGCGGCCGGCGCCCCAGCGCATCTCGGCGATACCGGCCGCATCCGCGTCGTTGAGGAACAGCGCCGGCCGGGAAAGCGCGCGCGCCGCCAGCGCCGCGCCATCGGTGCCGATCCAGCCGGCGTCGACGTTGGCGGCAGTGCGCGCCGTGCCCTGCTTGATGACGCTCGGGAAGGCGATGCCCACGCCGCCGGCGGCTCCCGGCAGGCGCGCGGCGAGCGAGGCGAGCACCGGCATCATCGCCTGCGGGGTCGAGGGCTGCGGAGTATGCGCCGAGATCAGTCCGCCGGTGAGGCGCCCGGAATCGACGTCGACCAGGCCGGCCTTGATCGCGGATCCGCCCACATCGATTCCCAGGACGTTGTGTGTCACGCGCGGCACTCCTCACAGGTTGGCGGCGGCGGCGAGCTGCAGATCGCGCTCGCGCCGCCGCTGCTGGTAGTGCATCCAGACCGTGGAGATCGCGATGCCGGTCGCGACCAGCAGCACGAGGATCGTGGCGAGCGCATTCACGTCCGGTGTCACTCCGAAGCGCACCTTGGAGAACACCACCATGGGCAGCGTGCTCGAGCCAGGCCCCGCGACGAACTGGGTGATCACCAGATCATCCCAGGAGAGCGTGAAGGCCAGCAGCCAGCCGGAGGCGATCGCCGGGAAAATGAGCGGCAGCGTGATCGCCAAGAACACCTTGAGCGGGCGCGCGCCGAGATCCATGGCGGCCTCCTCCAGCGACTCGTCGAAGCCCGCGAGCCGCGACTGCACCACCACGGTCACGTAGGCCATGCAGAAGGTTATATGCGCGAGCGCGATGGTGACCGCCCCCACTCCCTTCGGCCAGCCGATGAGCTGCCCCAGGGCGACGAACAACAGCAGCAGCGACAGTCCGGTGATCACCTCCGGCATGACGATGGGAGCCGTGACCATGCCGGCGAGCAGCAGCCGCCCGCGAAAAGCGCCGAGGCGCACCAGCGCCACCCCCGCCAGGGTCCCGAGCACCACCGACGCGGTCGCGGCGACGACCGCGATGCGGATCGACAGCCAGGCGGCGGCGAGCATCTGCTCGTTGTGGAGGAGCACCCCGTACCACTTGAGCGTGGGGGAATGGGCCGCATCCCACACGGTGACGAGGCGCGAGTTGTTGAAGGAGAACACGATCATCGAGATGATCGGCACGTACAGGAACACCAGCCCGAGAACCAGGGCGATGCGCGCGAACCACCCGCGCGGCCTCATCGTCCGGCCTCGAGCTGCCGCCGCTCGACGCGCTGGAACAGCAGGATCGGCACGATGAGCAGCAGCAGGATCAGGATCGCGACCGCGCTCGCCACCGGCCAGTCGCGATTCTCGAAGAACTCATCCGACAGCACCCGCCCGATCATCAGCTGGTCGGGGCGACCGAGCAGCGTCGGGATCACGTACTCACCCACCGCCGGGATGAAGACCAGGAGCGAGCCGGCGGCGATGCCGGGGAGCGACTGCGGCAGCGTGATGCGCGCAAAAGCGCGCCACGGCCGCGCTCCCAGGTCCGCGGCCGCCTCGAGCAGCGCCGGGTCGTGCTTCTCCAGGTTGGCGTACAGCGGCAGGATCATGAACGGCAGGTAGGAGTAGACGATCCCGATATAGACGGCGAAGTCGGTCTGCAGGAGCGCGAGGGGGTGATGGATGACCCCGAGCGAGAGCAGCACGTTGTTGATCACGCCATTGTTCTTCAGGAGGCCGATCCAGGCGTAGACGCGCAGCAGGAACGAGGTCCAGAAGGGCAGCACGATCAGCATCAGCAGCAGCGGCCGCGTGGCCGCCCCGGAGCGCGCGATCGCGTAGGCCATCGGGTAACCGATGAGGAGACAACACAGCGTCGAGACCGCCGCCACCTTGAGTGAATAAAGATAGGAGCTCACGTACATCGGGTCGGTGAACAGGAACGAGTACGCCGACCCGTGCACCTCGAGCTGCGCCGTGCCGTGGTGCCAGCTGATGAGCGGCGTGTAGGGAGGAATCGCCAGGCGCACCTCGGAGAACGAGATGCGGAACACGATGACGAAGGGAATGAGGAACAGCACCAGCAGCCACAGGGTGGGAATCCCCGCGATCAGCCGCCGCCCCGCCTGTTGCGACAGTCGCACCGTCTGCCCCTACTCGGTGAGCACCACCGGGCTCGAGCCGTGCCACGAGAGCCAGACCCGCTCCTCGCGGCCGATGGGGCGCTCCGCCCCGCGCAACACGTTCGGCAGGGTCACCCGCACTATGCTGCCCGAGTCGAGACGCACCAGGTAGATCGACATATCGCCCATGTAGGCGATCTCGCTGACCGCGCCGCTCACGAGGTTCTCGCCCTGCGGCGCCTGCCCGCCGCCCGGCGGCGCGCGCGCGATCTGGATCTTCTCCGGGCGGATGGCGGTCCAGACGGTGGCGCCCTGAGCACCGGCGGCCGCGCGCTCGACGCGCACCGTGCAGCCGAGGTCGGGACTGCGGATGCACAGCCCGTCGGCACCGTTCACCTGCACCTGGCCCTCGAACATGTTGACCGAGCCGATGAAGTCGGCAACGAAACGCGTGGCGGGCGATTCGTAGATGTCGCTCGGCGTGCCGACCTGCACGATGCGACCGTGGTTCATGACCCCGAGCCGCGTGCCGAGCGTCATCGCCTCCTCCTGGTCGTGCGTCACCACGATGAAGGTCACCCCGAGGCGCTGCTGGATGTTGAGCAGCTCGAACTGGGTGTGCTCGCGCAGCTTCCTGTCGAGGGCGGCGAGCGGCTCATCGAGCAGGAGGAGCTTCGGGCGTTTCACCAGCGCGCGTGCCAGCGCCACGCGCTGGCGCTGGCCGCCGGAGAGCTGATGCGGCTTGCGTGCGCCGTAACCGCTCATCTTGACGATCTCGAGTATCTCGCCGACCTGGCGGGAGATGGCATCGCGCTTGAGGTGCTCCTGCTCGAGCCCGAAGGCGACGTTTCGCTCGACGCTCATGTGCGGGAACAGCGCGTACGACTGGAACATCATGTTCACGGGGCGCTCGTATGGCGGCACGCGGGAGAGGTCCTGCCCGTCGATCTCGATGCTGCCGGTCGTGGGCGCCTCGAATCCGGCCAGTATCCGCAGCAGCGTCGTCTTGCCCGAGCCCGAGCCGCCCAGCAGGCAGAAGATCTCGCCGCGGCGGATATCGAGCGACACGTGGTCGACGGCGGCGAAATCGCCGAACTTCTTGCTGACGTCGCGGATGCGGACGTAGTGGGCGTCGGATGTCGGGCTCACGGGCGAACGTTACCTTCCAGTCTTGAACCGCGTCCACATGCGCGTGAGCAGCCGCTGGTAGGCGGCGGGGCGCGGGCGCTCGGGCACCAGGTGCGAGCGCACCTCGGCCGGCGGGTAGACCCCCGGATCGCTCACGACGGCGGGCTCGAGCGGCTGGATCGAGGGGATCACCGCATTGGCGTACTTGATGAGATTGGAATTGCGCGCGGCGATGTCCGGGCGCAGCAGATAATTGATGAACAGGTGCGCGTTGCGCACATGCGGCGCATCCGCCGGAATGGCCAGCACGTCGTAGTTGGCGATGGCGCCCTCGCGCGGAATCGAGTAGGCGAGCTCGACGCCCTTGCCGGCTTCGGCGGCGCGGTCATGCGCCTGCTTGACGTCGCCCGACCAGCCCATCGCCAGGCAGATGTCGCCGTTGGCGAGGTTGTCGATATAGCGCGAGGAGTCCACGTAGCGCACGTACGGGCGCATCGACTTGAGCACCGCCTCGGCTGCCCGGAGGTCCTCGAGCGTGTCGCTGTTGGGGTTGCGCCCCAGGTAGAGCAGCACCGTGGCCACGACTTCGGACGGCGCATCCAGGATCGAGATGCCGCAGTCCTTGAAGTGCGCGATCACCGCCGGGTCGAACAGCATGCGCCAGCTGTCGACCGGCGCATCCGGCATGCGCGCGCGGATCTCGGCGGCGTTGTAGCCCACGCCTGAGGTGATCCACATGTAGTCGACGCTGTACTGGTTGCCCGGGTCGTAGAGCGCGGCCGCGCGTGCCACGTCCGGATCGACGTTGCTGAGATTCGGCAGCTGCGACTTGTCGAGCTTCTGGTAGATGTCGGCCTGGATCTGGCGCTCGAGGAAGGCTCCCGAGGGCACCACGATGTCGTAGTTGGTGTGCCCGGTGAGGAGCTTGGTCTCGAGGATCTCGTTGGAGTCGAACACGTCATAGTTGACGCGGATGCCGTACTCCTTCTCGAAATCCGTGATCACGCTCGGCTGGATGTAGTCGGACCAGTTATCGACGTTGAGCACCTGCTCGCCGCCGGCCGGCACTCCGGCGGCGTGCGGCTGCTCGCGACCGCAGCCGGCGGCGAGCACCGCGAACGCCGCAACCAGCGCGCCGCGGCGGGCACGCCTCACGGGGCTCCGAGCGACATGCGGCGGCGCAGCGCCGCAGCGCCCGCTTCCGCTGACCGACGACAAACCGTATCTTTCCCCTTCGTCCACGATGATCCCGAGCCGCCCGCAGTGACCCGAAGCCTCGCTCTTGCCCTGCTCGTCGGCGTGGGCCTCCTGCTCGCGCGTCCGGCGGCGTGTCAGGACCTGACGCCGCGCGCCTATGTCATCGCGCCGGTCGGCTACAGCGCGCTCGACCTCTCCTATGCCTACATGGAGGGGAACCTCGACTTCGCCGGCGCGGTGCCGATCACGGGGGCCACGGCGAGCATCAGTCTGCCGGCCGTCAGCTATTATCATAGCTTCGATTTTTTCGGACGGACGGCCAACTTCCTGGTGGCGGTCCCCTACGGCGCGGGCACCTTCGACGGCACCGTCGCCCAGGTACCCAAGAGCGCCTACCGCTCGGGCTCGCTCGATGCGATCGGCCGGCTCGCGGTGAATCTCATCGGCGGCCCGGCGATGGCGCCGGCCGAGTTCGCGAGCTGGCGGCAATCGGTGCTGCTCGGGGCGAGTCTCAAGATCATCGCGCCGACCGGCCAGTACGATCCGACGCGCCTCATCAACTGGGGCTCGAACCGCTGGGCCTTCAAGCCCGAGCTCGGCTACTCGCAGCGCTTCGGCAACTGGATCGTGGATGGCTACGGCGCCGTGTGGTTCTTCACCAAGAACCCGGAGTTCTTCTCCTACAACCCGTACTATCCGGGGCTGCAATCGCAGACCCAGGCACCGGTGGGCGCCGTGGAGTTCCACTTGAGTCGCGACTTCGGGCGGCGCATGTGGCTGTCGCTCGATGCGAACTACTGGTGGGGAGGCGCCACCAGCCTCAACGGCGTCGAGAACGATCTCACTAATCAAAAGAGCTCGCGGATCGGCATCACCGGCTCCGTGCCCCTCACGGCGCACCAGTCGCTCAAGCTCAGCTTCAGCGACGGCGCCTACGTGCGCTACGGCGGCAACTACCGCGCCATCACGCTCGCCTGGCAGTACGGCTGGATCGGCTGGTCGCCGTTTCGCTGAGCCCGCGCGGCGCGCGGGCACGGGTCGACCCGGCCCGTCAGACATTCAGCAGCAGGTGCTCGCGCTCCCAGGAGCTGATCACCTGCAGGAACACCTCGTACTCGGCCTCCTTGACGATCGTGAAGGCCTCGATGAAGGGCTCGCCGAGGAGCTTGACCAGCGGCTCGCAGGCGCGCAGCTCCCGCAGCGCCTCATCGAGCGAGCGCGGCAGGCCGAACGGCAGGTCGTGGGCGCTGCCGACGATCGGATCCGACGGCTGGATGCCTTCGGTCATGCCGAGATAGCCGCAGGCGAGCGAGGCGGCGATTGCGATGTAGGGGTTGGCATCGGCCCCCCCGACCCGGTTCTCGACGCGGCGCGCCTGCGCATCCGACATCGGCACGCGTAAGCCCGCGGTGCGGTTGTCGTAACCCCAGTGCACGTTGATGGGCGCCGACAGATAACGTGTCAGGCGCCGGTAGGAGTTCACGTTGGCGCAGAACAGCGCCATGGCGGCCGGCAGGTAGCGCTGCAGCCCGCCGATGTGGTTGAAGAACAGCGTCGAGGGGGTGCCGTCGGGGTTGGAGAAGATGTTCTTGCGGCTCTTCACGTCCACCACGCTCTGGTGGATGTGCATGGCGCTGCCCGGCTCCTTGGCATGCGGCTTCGCCATGAAGGTGGCGTACATTTTGTGGCGCAGCGCCGCCTCCCGCGCGGTGCGCTTGAAGAGGAAGGCCTGGTCGGCGAGGTCGAGCGGCTGCCCGTGGATCAGGTTGATCTCCATCTGCGCCGGGCCGTCCTCGTGGATCAGGGTGTCGATCTCGATGTCCTGGTCCTCGCAGAACTGGTAGATGTCGTCGAACAGCGGATCGAACTCGTTGACCGCGGCGATGCTGTAGGACTGGCGGCCGGGCTCGGCGCGCCCGGAGCGTCCCACCGGGGGGCGCAGCGGATAGTCCGCGTCCTTGTTCTGCTCCACCAGGTAGAACTCGAGCTCGGGCGCCACCACCGGCTCCCAGCCGCGCTGCGCGTACAGCTCGAGAATGTTGCGCAGCACGTGGCGCGGCGCCATGGATACCCGCCGGCCGTCGGCATAGAAGCAGTCATGGATCACCTGCGCGGTGGGCTCGGCGGCCCACGGCACGCGACGCACCGTCTTCTGGTCCGCCTTGAGGACGATGTCGATCTCCGCCGGGCTCATGGCATCGCCGGTCTCCGGCGGATAGTCCCCGGTCACGGTCTGCAGGAACACGCTCTCGGGCAGACGCATGCCGCCGTCCTCGGCGAACTTCTCCGCGGGCATGATCTTGCCGCGGGCGATCCCGGCCATGTCGGGGATGATCGCCTCCACCTCCGAGATGCCGTGATCGCGGAAAAATTGCCGGACCTCGCTCACCATACGCGCGCCTTTCACTTCAGCCTGTTGCGCTCAGCCGCCGCCTGCCCGAAGGCGGCAAACAGCGCGCGCGAAAACGGATTGGCTAAGACCCGCCACTCGGGGTGCCATTGCACGGCGAGGGCGAAGCTGCGCGCGGCGGCGACGCGAAACGCCTCGATGACCCCGTCGGGAGCCCGCGCCTCGACCGCGAGCGGCTCCCCCAGCCGCTCGATGCCCTGGCTGTGGAGCGAGTTCACGGTGATGCGATCGCCCGCGGCGAGCGCGCGCAGCAGGCCCCCCGGCTCGAGCCTCACCTCGTGCGCCGGCCCGTACTGCACCTCGAGCGGTTGCGTCTCATCATCGCGGTGGTCGAGATAGCCCGGCACTTCGTGCAGCTTCTGGTGCAACGTCCCGCCGAAGGCGACGTTCATCTCCTGGAATCCACGGCAGATCCCAAACACCGGCACACCCGACTCGACCGCCTTGCGGATCAGGGGCAGCGTCGTGGCATCGCGTGCCGGGTCGTGCAGCGTACCGGGAGCGCTCGGCGGGCCGTCGTAATGATGAGGCTCGACGTTCGAGGGGCTGCCGGTGAACAGCAGTCCGTCGAGCCGCTCGAGCAGCTCCTGGAATCCGAGCTCCTCGGCGAGCGAAGGAATCAGCAGCGGCGCCGCGCCCGCCGCATCGATCAAGGCCCGCGCATATTTCTCCCCCACCATATGAAAGGGATGATGGCCGACCATGCGCCGGTCGGCGGGAATTCCAATGAGCGGGCGGGCGGGTGCCATGACGGCTTAGTGCGGCAGGTGTTTAATATTCTAAACGAACGCTGCCGCCGGAACCTCCGGAATGACGCCTATTAGAACACAGGCGAGGGGCGGAAGCCTCCGGTTGCCAGGCAGCCTGCAAGTGAGGTAAAGGGCCAAAGACTGGGCTTAGAGCGGCCTTGGCCCGGGCGGGGCGCACCCCGGATTTGCCGCGGCGCCCCGCGGCTCGCTATCCTGCGCACCCCCGCGCGCCCCAGGCGGCGTCAAAATATCTTAAACAGAGCGGAGCCCCTCAGCGATGGGACGCCCGACTTACGTCGACTCCTACTACGGCGCTTCCGCGCACGCAGCCGCCCTGCGGCCAGCGCTCGAGGGCACGGCCGACTGCGACGTCTGCGTCGTGGGCGGCGGGATCGCCGGCTGCTCGGCCGCGCTGCATCTGGCCGAGCGCGGCCTTTCCGTGGTGCTGCTCGAGGAGCATCGCATCGGCTGGGGCGCCTCGGGGCGCAGCGGCGGGCAGGCGCTCTTCGGGGTCGCTGCCCCCCAGGCGAAGCTCAGCCGCCTCATCGGCGCGGCGAGTGCGCGCGCCATATGGGACATCTCGGTCGAGGGGCTGTCGCTGCTGCGCTCGCTCATCGAGCGCTTCCGTATCGAGTGCGACTGGGTGAACGGCTACCTGCTCGCGGCGGTCAAGCCGCGTCACGAGCGCGAGCTGCGTGAGGAGATCGCGGAGCTCAGGGAGACCTACGGCTACTCGAGCGTGCGCTACGTGCCGCGCGAGGAACTGCGCGCCCTGCTCGCAACCGCCCGCTATCTCGGCGCGCTCTACGACGCCCACAGCGGTCATCTCCACCCGCTCAACTACACGCTCGGGCTCGCCAGGGCGGCCGAGGGCTTCGGCGTGCGCCTCTTCGAGGACACCCGCGCCCTGAGCTTCTCCGCCGCCGCCTCCCGGGTGCGGGTCGCGACGGCGCGCGGCGAGGTGCGTGCGCGGCACCTGGTGCTCTGTGGCAACGTCTATCTGGGTGGCCTGGCTCCGGCCCTGGCCAGCAAGATCATGGCCGTCGCGACCTATATCGTCGCGACCGAGCCCTTGGGGGAGGAGCGCGCCCGCGCGCTCATCGCCAACAACGCGGCCGCCTGCGACATGAACTGGGTGCTCGACTACTTCCGGCGCTCGGCCGATCACCGCCTGCTGTTCGGCGGCCGCGTCAACTACTCGGGGCTGCGCTCCTTCGACGCGCCCGGCGCCACGCGCGCGCGCATGCTGCGCGTCTTTCCGCAGCTCGCAGAGGTGCGGATCGACTACGCCTGGGGTGGCGAGGTCGACATCACCCTCAACCGCGCCCCGCATTTCGGCCGGCTCGCGCCCAACGTGTATTTCCTGCAGGGGTTCTCCGGGCACGGCATCGCACTCACCGGCATCGCCGGCAAGCTGGTCGCGGAGGCGATCGTCGGCACCGCCGGCCGCTTCGACGTGTTCGCGCGCATCCCGCACGGTAGCTTCCCGGGAGGCGCGGCGCTGCGACGCCCGGCACTGGTCCTCGCCATGCTCTATTACCGGCTGCGGGACCTGTTGTGAGGCGCGCGCCGCGCGCCGCCTTGCAGCGTCCACATCCATGACCCGCGATCCGCAAATCTACCGCCATCTCATCACGTGGATCTGGCTGGCGTGGGCGCTCTACTGGCTGTTCGCGGCGATCGGCAACAAGCCCACGCAGCGGCGCGAGCCGCTCACGTCGCGACTCACCTACATGCTGGCGCTGGTCGCCGGCGGCGTGCTGATCGCCTGGCACCACTCGCCCTGGGGGCTGCTGCTGGATCTGCGTCTGTGGCCGCGCGCGGCGCTTCCCTACTTCACAGGGCTCGCGGTACTCGTCGCCGGCCTCGGCTTCTCCGTCTGGGCGCGTGTGCACCTGGGGCGCAACTGGAGCGGCAACGTGACCGTCAAGGAGGGACACGAGCTGATCTGCACCGGTCCCTACACTTACGTGCGCCACCCCATCTACACCGGCATCCTGACCGGTGTGCTCGGTACCGCGATCTGCTCCGGCACGCTGCGCGCCGTGCTCGGGCTGGCGATCATCGCGACCGCGCTGATCGTCAAGCTGCGCGCCGAGGAGGTGTTCATGCGCGCGACCTTCCCCGGCCAGTACCAGCGGTACAGCGCGGAAGTCCCCGCGCTCATTCCCTTCACAAGACTTCCGCGATCTGCACCGCGTTGAGCGCGGCGCCCTTCAGCAGCTGGTCGCCGGCCACGAACAGCGCGATCGAGCACCCGCTCGGGTCGGAAAGATCCTGGCGGATGCGCCCCACGAGGATCGGATCCCCTCCCGAGGCGTCGCGCGGCATCGGAAAGTAATTGCGCTCGCGGTCGTCCACCAGCTTCACGCCCGGTGCGCCGGCGATCAGGCGGCGCACCTCATCGGGCGAGATCGGGCGCTGGCACTCGAAGTTGATCGCCACCGAGTGTGCGCGCAGCACCGGCACCCGCACGCAGGTCGCCGAGATGCGCAGCTGCGGGTCGCCGAAGATCTTGCGGGTCTCGTCCCGGACCTTGATCTCCTCCTCGTTGTAGCCGCTCGCGGCATCGACACGGGCGTTGTGGCTGAAGACGTTGAAGGCGTAGGGGTGCGGCAGCACCCGCGGCTCGAAGGGGCGCCCCTCGAGGTAGGCGCGCGTCGACTCGCGCAGCTCCTGCATGGCCGCGGCGCCCGCGCCCGAGGCCGACTGGTAGCTGGCGATGAGCAGTCGCACGATGCGGTTCGCCTGGTGGATGGGCCAGAGCGGCGTGATCGAGATGATGGCGGTGCAATTGGGGTTGGCGATGATCCCGTGATGCGCGCGCGCGGCCAGTGCATTGATCTCCGGCACCACGAGCGGCACCGCGGGGTCCATGCGGAACGCCGAGGAGTTGTCGATCACGATCGCGCCCGCGCGCGCCGCGAGCGGCGCGAACTTCCTCGCAACCGAGCTGCCGGCCGAGAACAGCGCCAGGTCGACGCCGCCGAAGCTCGCCTCGGTGAGCTCGCGCACCACGAGGGGCGCGCCGCGGAACTCGAGTGTCTTGCCCGCCGAGCGCGCCGAGGCAAACAGGCGCAGCTCGCCGAGCGGGAACTGCCGCCGCTCGAGGCAGCCGATCATCTCGACGCCCACGGCCCCCGTCGCCCCGACGATTGCCACGACCGGCGGCGTGCTCCGCCCCTGAAATACCATGAGCAACTCCTACCTGAGCGGCGGCGGGCTGTAAAGCGGAAACTCCGCACTTGTGGCGCGACGTGCCGTCTCGCGCGCCCCTCAGCCCACTAGCCCGGTGCCGGCGCTCTGATCTCGTAGCAGCGGTGGATGCGCGGATTGCGCGCGAAGTCCTCCGGCAGGGTCGCCGCCGAGATGTCGACGACCGCAAAGCGCGCGGCGAGCTCGTCGGCGAGCCTGAAGCGCTGCGCGTTGGTCGAGAACACCAGCAGCCCCTCGGGCGCGAGCAGGCGCGCAGCGGCATCGATGAGCGCGGGGTGATCGCGCTCGACGTCGAGCACCCCTTCCATGCGCTTGGAGTTGGAGAAAGTCGGCGGATCGAGGAATATGAGATCGAAGCGCTGCGGACGGCGCGCCACCTCGGCGAGCCACTCACGGCAGTCGGCCTGGACGAGCGCGTGGGCCGGCCCTGAGAATCCGTTGAGCGCGAGATTCTCCCGCGTCCACTCGAGATAAGTCCGCGACAGGTCGACCGAGACACTCGCGCGCGCGCCGCCCGCCGCCGCATAGACGCTCGCGGTGCCGGTATAGGCGAAGAGATTGAGGAAGCTCCTGTCCCGCGCCGCCTCACGCAGCCGTGCGCGGGTGATCCGGTGGTCGAGGAACAGTCCCGTGTCGAGGTAGTCGTCGAAGTTGACACGGAACCTCAGCCCCCCCTCGGCGACGACGTGGAAGGTCTCGCGCTCGCCGACCTTCTCATACTGCTCGCCGCGGGGCGTGCGCCGCCGGGTGCGGACCCGGATGCGCTCGGCCGGCACGCCGGTTGCTTCCGGGAGCGTCGCGAGCACCTCGCCCCGGCGGCGCTGCACCGCCTCGCGCTCGATCTCGGCGGGCGCTGCGTACTCCTGCACGTAGAGCCAGTCCTGCTCGGGATCGAGCGTGCGATACAGATCGATCGCAAACGCATACTCGGGCATGTCGGCGTCGTAGAGCCGGTAGCAGGAGACCCCGGACCGTCTGGCCCAGCCGCGCAGCCTCTTGAGATTCTTCGTGAGACGGTTCGCGAACATGCGCGCGCCGGGTGTGTCCTTGAGATGGGCGATCCCCTTGCCGAGCGTCCCGACCTCGCGCTCGCTCTCCGCCCGCACCTCGATGCGCAGCAGCCGGCACTCGATCGAGCCGTTCCAGAGCGTGTGGGTGCGGTGGGCGCGCAGCCCGAGCTCGAGGCCCAGGGCAGGCGAGCCAGTCAGCACCGCGGCCTGCCAACCGGCGAAGCGCTCGCGCAGCACCAGGCCGAGCTCCCGATGCACGGCGCGCGCGGCCTCGAGGTCGTCGAGCCGCACGCCATAGGGTGGATTCGTTGCGAGCAGCCCGGGACGGCTGGGAGTGCGCTCCGCCAGCGGCGCCGCGTCGCGCAGCGCGCCGACCTCGAGGCGCACCAGCTCGCCCACCCCGGCGTGATTGGCGTTGTCGCGCGCGGTGCGGATCGCCTGCGGGTCGCGATCCCGGCCGCGGAGCGTGGCGGATACCTCGCTCGCGGGACGCGCGCGGGCACGCGCCTCCGCCCGCAGCCGCTCCCAGAGCGGCGCGTCGTGGCCGCGCCAGCCGAGGAAGCCGAAGTACTCGCGTGTCAGCGCGGGTGCCCGGTCGGCGGCGATCAGCGCCGCCTCGATGACCAGCGTCCCCGAGCCGCACAGGGGATCGAGGAGCTCCGCGCCCTCCGCCGCGAGCTTGTCCCATCGGGCGCGCAGCAGCACGCCCGCGGCCACGTTCTCCTTGAGCGGCGCCTCCCCGGCCGCGCCCCGGTAGCTGCGGCGGTGCAGGCTCTCGCCCGCGAGGTCGAGCGCGACCGTGATGTGTGTACCGTGCGCATGCGCGTGGAGGCGCACGTCGGGGCGCTCGCGCGCGATGTCGGGCCGCGCGCCGGTCGTTGCGCGCAGCGCATCGACGATGCCGTCCTTGAGCTTGAGCGCGCCGAAGTGCGTGTGGGTGATCGCCGGATGACGGCCGCTGAAGTCGCACGCGAGCGTCGCACCGGGCTTGAAGTGCGCCGCCCAGTCGATGCGGCGCACCGCGGCATAGAACTCCTCTGCGTCGCGCGCCTCGAACTCGGTGAGCTCGAGGAACACGCGGTTCGCGATCCGCGACCAGAGGCAGGCGCGGTAGGCGCTCTCGAGCGTTCCGCTGAAGGCAACGCCGGTGGAGCGCTCACGCACCTGCAGCGCGCCGCAGGCGGTGAGCTCCTGCGCGAGGAGGTCTGCTAGTCCGCGCGGCGAGCTGGCGAGGAAGCGCAACGGCGCCGCGCTCACGGCGGCGGCCGTGGTGCGCTCAGGACAGGTCGAGCCACGTGGTCTTCAGCTCGGTGTACTTCTCCAGCGCGTGCAGCGACTTGTCGCGGCCGATGCCTGACTGCTTGAAGCCGCCGAAGGGCACGGTGATGTCGTCGGCGTCGTAGCAGTTGATGTACACCGTGCCAGCACGCAGCGCACGCGCCACGCGGTGCGCGGTGGTCACGTCGCGCGTCCAGACGGCGGAGGCGAGACCGTAGATCACGTCGTTGGCGATCTCGATGGCCTCGTCCACCGTCTTGAAGGTGATCGCCGAGAGCACCGGGCCAAAAATCTCCTCGCGCGCGATCGGCATCGCCGGCTTCACGCCCTCGAACACGGTGGGCTCGATGAAGTAGCCGCCGCTGTCCTCGCGCACGCGGCGGCCGCCGCAGCGAATATGCGCGCCGGCGTTGCGCCCGGCGTCGATGTAGCCGAGCACGCGCTTCAGCTGCGTCTCGTCGACGATGGCGCCCATCTGGGTTGCGGCATCGAGCGGATCGCCAGGCTGCATGGTGCGCGCCATGGCCTGCACCTTCTCCAGCACCGCGTCCTTGATGCCCTCCTGCAGCAACAGCCGCGAGCCGGCCGAGCATACTTCTCCCTGGTTGTCGAAGATCGCGTGCGCCGCCGCGGTGGCCGCCTTGTCGAGATCCGGGTAGTCGGCGAGCACGATGTTGGGCGACTTGCCACCGCACTCGAGCGAAACGCGTTTCAGGTTCGACTGTCCGGCGTACTGCATGATCTGCTTGCCGGTGGCGGTCGAGCCGGTGAAGGCGATGCAGTCGACCTCCAGGTGCAGCGCGAGCGCCCTGCCGGCGGTCTGACCCAGGCCCGGCACGACGTTGAACACCCCGGGAGGCACGCCGGCCTCGACCGCGAGCTGCGCCACCTTGAGCGCCGTGAGCGGCGATTTCTCCGAGGGCTTGAGCACGAGCGAATTGCCGGTCGCCAGGATCGGCGCGAATTTCCACGCCGCCATGAGGAGTGGATAGTTCCACGGCACGATGGCGCCCACCACGCCGAGCGGCTCGCGCGTGACGAGAGCCAGCGCTCCGGGTCCGGTGGGCGCAACCTCGTCGTACACCTTGTCGAGCGCCTCCGCGTACCAGCGGACGCAGGCGGCCGCGCCCGGCACGTCGCCCCTCAGGCTGTTGCTGATGGGCTTGCCCATGTCGAGCGTCTCGAGCAGCGCGAGCTCCTCGGCGTGCTTGGCGATGAGATCGGCGAACTGCAGGAGAATCCGCTTGCGCTTGGCGGGACGGAGGTTCACCCACACGCCCTTGCGGAACGCGGCCCGCGCCGCGATCACGGCGCGGTTGATGTCCTCCGTATCGCCCGCGGCCACGCGCGCCAGCAGCTTACCCGTAGCCGGGTTGATGGAGTCGAAGGTGGCGCCCGAGGCGGCATCGACGTAACGCCCGTCGATGAAGGCCTGCGTGCGGAACTCGAGCGCCCGGGCGCGCTCGTGCCAGGAAACCGGGGACGGTTGTGCGTTCATGGGACGCCTGAGTCTTTCAGAAGGTGGGAGGGGTGCAGGCGCTGATGATCTCACACGGCTCGCGCCCGACATTGCGGAAGCGATGCGGGAGCTGGCTGGCGAAATAATAGGCCTCACCGGGCCCGAGTACGCGCGTGGCGCCCCCGACGGTGAGCTCGATGCGTCCGCGGATGACGATGCCCGCCTCCTCGCCGCGATGCGCCAGCATGTCCTCCCCGGTCGCGGCCCCCGCGGCGTAGCGCTCGTGCAGCACCGTGAGCTGCCGCCCCGGGCGCTTCGCGGCCACGAGCCGCAGCGAGAGCTCGGCGCTGCCGAGCTCCACCAGCTCGTCCGCGCCAAAGAACGCCTGTGGCGCGGCCGTGAGGTCCAGCGTGAAGAACTCGGCGAGCGACATGGGCACGCCGTCCAGCACCTTCTTGAGAGAGCTCACCGAGGGGCTCACCCGGTTCTGCTCGATGAGAGAGATGAGTCCATTCGTGACCCCCGCGCGCCGGGCGAGCTCGCGCTGGGAGAGAGCGAAGCTGGTGCGGACACTGCGCAGTCGGGCGCCGACGTCGATGCTCATGGTGTTTAGGATTTTAGACGAGGGGCGCGAAATATGGCTCCGTGTGGCTTGCTTTGTCCACTTTATTTATCATCCGCCGCCCTCCCTACGCCCAAGGAGCAACCCATGGCTATGCCGAGCGAAGCGCTGGCGCGCAGCGATCTCGAAGCGTTGTGGATGCCGTTCACGGCGAACCGGCAGTTCAAGGCGAAGCCACGCGTGCTCGCGCGCGCGAGCGGCATGCAGTACTGGACTGCGGACGGGCGCGAGATCCTCGATGCGGTCGCCGGCCTGTGGTGCGTCAACGCCGGGCATGGGCGGCGCGAGATCACCGCCGCGGTCGCCGCGCAGCTCGAATGTCTGGACTATGCGCCGCCCTTCCAGATGGGGCACCCCGGCGCCTTCAAGCTCGCCAACGAGCTCGTGAAGATCGCGCCCGCCGGCCTCGATCACGTCTTCTTCACCAACTCGGGATCGGAATCGGTCGACACGGCGCTCAAGATCGCGCTCGCCTGGCATCGCGTGCGCGGCGAGGCGACGCGCACGCGCCTCATCGGGCGCGAGCGCGCCTACCACGGCGTCGGTTTCGGCGGGATCTCGGTCGGCGGCATCCCGCCCAACCGCAAGATGTGGTCCGCCTCGCTCCTGCCGGGGGTCGATCATCTGCCGCACACCCACGACCTGGCGCGCAACGCCTTCTCGCGCGGCCTGCCCGAGCACGGCGCACAGCTCGCGGATGAGCTCGAGCGGCTGGTGGCGCTGCACGACGCCTCCAATATCGCCGCCGTCATCATCGAGCCGATCGCCGGGTCGACCGGCGTGCTGCTGCCGCCGCGCGGGTACTTGAAGCGCGTGCGCGAGATCTGCGACCGGCACGGCATCCTCCTGATCTTCGACGAGGTGATCACCGGCTTCGGGCGCACCGGCTCGCCGTTCGCGAGCCAGGAATTCGGCGTGACCCCCGACATGATCACGCTCGCCAAGGGCATCACCAACGGCTGCGTTCCGATGGGCGCGGTGCTCGTGAGCAAGGCGATCTACGAGGCCTTCATGCAGGGCCCGGACGGCATCGAGCTGTTCCACGGCTACACCTACTCGGCGCACCCGGTGGCGTGTGCGGCGGGACTCGCGACGCTCGGTATCTACGAGCGCGAGGGGCTGCTGACACGCGCCCGCACGCTCGCACAGGACTGGGAGCAGGCGGCGCACGGCCTGAAGGGCCTGCCGCACGTGGTCGACGTGCGCAACTACGGGCTGATCTGCGGGATCGAGCTCGCGCCGCAAGCCGGCAAGCCGGGCGCGCGCGGCTTCGAGGTGTTTCTGAAATGCTTCGAGCGCGGCGTGCTGGTGCGGCAGACCGGCGACATCATCGCGCTGTCGCCGCCGCTCATCATCGAACGGGCGCAGATCGGACGGATCTTCGACACGCTCAGCGAGGTGCTGCGCGCGCAGTGACCCGGCGGCAAGGGGCGCACGTCAAACCGCCCGGCCGCGCTGGGCGCGGCGTGGACGCGCCGGGGGCCCGACGGGTCTTAAGCGTGCGGCTTGCCGCGGAAATGCCTGACGCGGGACAGGACCGTCCACGCCACCAGCGCGATCAGGATCGCGCTGCCGATCAACATCTCCGTCTCGGTGAGGCCAAAGCCGCTGCTGCGCGACGCGACCACGGTTATCGTCTGCACCACACACCTCCGGAAGCGACAGGAATCCGACTCGAGGCCGGAGCCAGACTCCCACCGCCGCCCGCAGCGGTGAAGCAAAGCGTCGCGGATCTGCGACGAGCTTCAATGCCAGGCGTCGTTATGTCAGCTGTGGGTGGGCTCGAAGATCGCGTAGATCTTGGCGCAGTCCTCCAGCACCTCCCACGTGCCCGAGAAGCCCGCCGGCACGACGAAAGCATCGCCCGGCCCAAAGCTCGAGCGCTCCCCGGAATCGCTCGTGATCACGACGCGTCCCGCGGTCATCACGCACAGCTCATTCTCCGTGTAACGCACCCGCCACTTGCCGCGCGTCGCCGCCCAGCGGCCGGCGAAGAACTGCTGGGTGCCGTCGGCGTAGTAGTTCTGCACGCGCAGCTCCGGCGTGCCCGCGATCAGCCGCTCGGCGGGCGGCACGGATACTTCCGGATCGAGGCGGGCGTCGAGCCGTACGATGGAGTTGCTCATGTGGGCGCCACTCAGGTACTGGTGCCAGGAAATTCTAGCGCGAAGGTGCACCGCGGACCTCGCCGTCCGCGGCACATCCGGGCGCGGTCCCGCTCCGCCCCGCGTCACGGCCCCACCACCACCGGGCCGGTCCGGGCGACCGCCGCACTCGCAGGCGTCGCAGCCGCGACGCGCTCGAGCCGCACGATCACGCGACGATCGAGAGCGTAGGCGTCGAGGTCACCGTCCGCGCTCAGCGACTCGCGCGCGCCGTGCGCCTCGATGATGAGCCGCTCGCGGGCGATACCGCCGCACACCAGCGCCGCGGCCACGGCCTCGGCGCGGCGCTGCGACAGCGCCTCGTTGTAGGCGGCCGAGCCGCGCGGATCGGCGAAGCCGGCGATGCGCAGCCTTGCATCCGGCACGGCCGCCGCCAGCGCGCCGAGCTTCAGGAGCGGCGCCATATCCGCGACACTGATCGACGCGTCGCCGGTGCGGAAGCTGACGTCCATGCCGACCGCATCGACCGCGGCGAGCGTGTGCTCGAGCCGCTCGCCCTGCGCCTGCGCCTGCTCCCGCTGATGATGATAGCGATCGCCCATCAGACCGCCGGCGGCGGCGCCGAGCAGCGCGCCAACCGGTCCACCGGCCGCCGCGCCCACCGCCAGGCCAGTGACGATGCCGATGTCCTCGGCCCTGGCGTTGCTCTCCGGCCCGGCGCCGGCCGGATCGGCCCAGGCGGGCGTGCCCGCCACGCCGGCTGCGACCGCGAGCGCGATCGTCGCGTGCTTCAGGTTCAGTGTAGTCATGTTGCCTCCTCTCGTTCGTGTTCGGTCGACCGCTCCGCTGCGGTACCGGTACGCGAGACACTTCAGCGCGCCGGCCGGCCGCGCCGGTGATGCAATGACGGCGGCCGCCGGGATGCTTTGTGGCAGAAGATGGCGGCGCAGTGCGCGCGGGGCGCAGCGGGCGTGATCGCCTATACTGCGCATCCCCGCTTACCCCGAAGGTTGCGCCATGCGCCACGCCAGAGAGACGAGCCGGCCGCGTGCGGGCCGTGCGCTGCCGTTACTCGCAGCCTCGCTCGCGCTGGCGGCCTGGGCGGCGCCCGCCGCCGCCACGCCCGCGGACGGCGAGGTGCTGCGTGCCACGCTTGGGAACGGACTGCGTGTCATCGTGGTGCGCAACCCGCTCGCCCCGGTGGTCACCACCTCCGTGAACTACCTGGTCGGCTCCGACGAGGCTCCGACGGGCTTCCCCGGCACCGCGCACGCCGAGGAGCACATGATGTTCCGCGGCACCCCCGGCCTCACGGCCGATCAGCTTGCCGACATCGGCAGCGTCCTCGGTGGCGATTTCAACGCCGACACGCGCGAGGGGCTCACGCAATACCTCTTCACCGTGCCCGCCGAGGACCTCGACGTGGCGCTGCACATTGAGGCCTTGCGCATGCGCGGCGCGCTCAACACGGCGAAGGAGTGGAGCAATGAGCGCGGCGCGATCGAGCAGGAGGTGGCGCAGGATCTCTCCGAGCCCGGCTACGTCCTCTATTCGAAGCTGCGCGCGCGTCTGTTTGCCGGCACCCCGTACGCGCACGACGCGCTCGGCACGCGGCCGTCCTTCGAGAAGACCACGGCGGCGATGCTGCAGAGCTTTCATCAGGCGTGGTACGCGCCCAATAACGCCATCCTGGTGATCGCCGGCGACGTCGAGCCGCAGGCGGCGCTCGGCGAGGTGCGCAGCCTCTTCGGCGACATCCGCCCGAAGAAGCTGCCGGCACGGCCGGCCGTGCGGCCGCGGCCGGTGGTCCCGACCTCCTTCGCGGTGGACACCGACCGCCCGAGCGGCACGCTGATGATCGCGCTGCGCACGCCGGGACCGAAGTCCGCCGATTTTGCCGCGCTCGAGGTGCTCGCCGACGTGCTCAGCAACCGGCGCTTCGATCTCTACAGCCTCGTGCCACAGGGCAAGGCCATCGCCGCGGAGTTCGCCCTCGACCCGCTGCCGCAGGCCGGGCTCGCCTACGCGGTGGCCTCGTTCACCGCCGGCAGCGATCCACACGCGCTCGAGCGCGACGTGCGCGCGATCCTGGCGCGGGTGGCGCGCGAGGGCGTGCCCGCGGAGCTGGTGGCGGCGGCCAAGCTGCAGGAGCGCAGCGATGCGCAGCTGCAGCGCAACTCGATCGGCGAGCTCGCCGCGGTCTGGTCGGACGCGGTCGCGATCTTCGGGCTCGAGTCGCCGGACGATGACTTGAGGCGCATCGAGCAGGTGACGGTGGCGGACGTCAACCGGGTGGCGCGCCAATACCTCGATCTCGATCACGCCGTCACCGGCGTGATGCTGCCGCGCGGCTCGGGCAGGCCGGTCGCAGGAAGCGGGGGCTTCGGCGGTCACGAGGCGATTTCACTCGGCGAGGCGCATGCGACCGCGCTGCCCGCATGGGCCAGCAAGGCGCTCGGGCGTCTCGCGGTGCCCGCATCGACGCTGCATCCGGTCGTCAGCACGCTGCCGAACGGTCTCACGTTGATCGTGCAGAGCGTGGACGTCAGCGACACGGTGAGCGTGTTCGGCCGCATCCGCAATCGCCCCGAGACCGAGGAGCCCGCCGGGCAGGAAGGGGTGAGCCAGCTGCTGGACCGGCTCCTGCCTTATGGCAGCGAGCACCTCGACCGGATCGCGTTCCAACAGGCGCTCGATGCCCTCGGTGCGCGCGAGGCGGCCGGCACGGATTTCTCGGCGCAGTCGCTCGCCGAGCATTTCGACCGGGCGCTGGAGCTGCTCGCCGACAACGAGCTGCATCCGGCGCTACCGTCGGCGGCGCTCGAGGTGATCCGCGCCCAGCTGGCGCAGGGCGTGGCGGCCCGCAACGTCAGCCCCGGCTTCCTCACCCAACATTCGCTGCGCACGGCGCTCTACCCCGCGGACGATCCCAGCCTGCGGATGGCGACGCCCGAGTCGGTGCGCTCGCTCAACGACGCCGCGGTACGCGCCTACTATCAGAAGGTCTTCCGCCCGGATCTCGCCACGATCGTGATCATCGGCAAGGTCACGCCCGAGGTCGCCGCCGCCGCAGTGGCGCATTACTTCGGCGCCTGGAGCGCGAGCGGACCGCCGCCCTCCACCGACCTCCCCGCCGTCCCGCCGAACCGCGCCGACGTCGTCGCCGTCCCGAATGCCAGCCGCGTGCAGGACCGGGTGGTGCTGGCACAGAACCTCGCGCTGACGCGCTCCGATCCGGACTACTACCCGCTCGCGCTCGGCAACGCGGTGCTCGGGGGCAGCTTCTACTCGACGCGGCTCAGCGTCGACCTGCGCAAGAACGCCGGTCTGGTCTACGGCGTCGAGTCGGTGCTGCAGGCCGGCCGGACGCGCAGCGTCTACCTGGTCGACTACGCGAGCGACCCGCAGAACGTCGCCAAGGCCGCGGACGCGGTGGCGCGCGAGCTGAGCACCATGCAGACGACGCCGGTGGGCACGGACGAGCTGACACGCATCAAGGCGTACCTGCTGCGGCAGCTTCCGCTCTCTGAATCCGGCGTGGCCGCGATCGCCCGCGGCATGCTGGGCCGGCGCGACCTGGGACTGCCGCTCGATGAGCCGAGCAACGCGGCGCGCCACTACGTCGAGCTCGACGCGGCGGCCGTGCAGGCCGCGTTCCGCAAGTGGATGCGGCCTGCAGATCTGGTGCGCGTCAGCGAGGGACCGGCGCCGCAGTAGCGGCGCGGTGCGGAGCCGCACTGCCGTGCGCACGGCGCTCGCCCTCCCCGCGCTCGCGGTTCTCGCGCTCGCGCTCTGCTGCCGGAGTGCGCCGCTGACGGCCGCGATTCACCCGGACGACTGCCTCGCGGGGCACCGGGCCGAGCAGAGCCACGAGGCTGCCTGTTACTCGCTCGTGCAGGATGGCAGGAAGCGCACCCTGCGGGTCTATGTGCCGTCGGGACGCGGCGCGCCGCTTCCCGTGGTGCTGGTGCTGCACGGCGGCGGCGGAACCGGGGGTGGCATGGAGTGGCTGACACGGCGCGGCTTCAACCGCATCGCGGACCGCGACGGCGCCGTGATCGTCTATCCCGATGGCATCGAGCACGGCTGGAACGACGGGCGCAGCGCCAACCGCTCCGCCGCCGCCGCGGCCGTCGACGACCTCAGCTTTCTGCGGGCGCTGCCGCAGCAGCTCGCGCCGCTCCACCCGATCGACCCGGAGCACCTCTACGTCACGGGCATATCCAACGGCGGCATGATGTCGTATCGGCTGGCGTGCGACGCGGCGCCGGTCTTCGCCGCCGCCGCACCGGTGGCCGCCAACATGGCGGTCGAGCTCGCGGGCGCCTGCCATCCGGCACGTGCCGTGCCGCTGCTCATCATGGACGGCGTCGACGATCCCATCATGCCGTGGAAAGGCGGCACCATCCGTGTCCTGTGGATGACGCGCGGCACGGTATTGTCCGCCGAGGACTCTGCGGCCCGCTGGCTGGCGCTCGATGACTGCGGCGCGCTCGAGCCCCAGGCCCTCATCACGGCCGAGCCCGCGGATGGCACCGTGGCGGCGCCGCGCGTGGCCCGCTGCGGGACCGAAGGCGAGGTGCGGCTGTACGAGATCCGCGGCGGCGGCCATACCTGGCCAATGGGCGAGCCCTACCTGGGTCGGCGAATCGTCGGCCGTGTCAGCCAGGCGCTCGATGCCAACGAGACCATCTGGGCGTTTTTCCGCCGCCACTCCCTGCGCTGAGCGGCAGAAAATCCTATCCCGATCGGGGGATAGCCTGTGAACCGTCCGGACGGTAAGGTCTGGTGCCCCGGCCGCGCTCCGCACTGCCTATGTACTTCCGCGAGCCTATCCCCATGCGTTCTGCACGCGACCGGCTGCTCGATGCGGCAGAACGAGTCGTGGTCGAGTCGGGCGCAACCCACCTGACCCTCGATGCCGTGGCAAAGTCCGCGGGCGTCAGCAAAGGCGGGCTCTTGTATCACTTTCCCTCCAAGGAAGCGCTGCTCGAAGGGATGCTGTCGCGCCATTTCCAGGACGTGGATGCCGAGGTAGCGAAGCGCCTCGCGAGCCGCGCCCGCAAGACAGCGGGCCGCAGCCGCAGGACATCGGGGCCCGACCGCAAGCCCTCGCGCGCCGACGTGTTCAGCGAGCGGGTTCGCGTCCTGCTCGAGTGGCACCCGGAGCGACCAGCGTTCGGCGTCGCCATGGTGGCCGCGTCGGCGGAGAGCCCGGAGCACATGGCGGTCTGTCGCGCGCGCTACCGCAGCCTCCTCGATGAGTTTGCCAGGCTCCCGGGCGGTTTCGAGCGCATCGCGCTGGTGCTGCTCGCGGTGCAGGGTCTGCTGCTCGCCGAGCTGCTGCACCTGTCGCCCTACACCTCCAGGGAGCGTGCCCGGCTCGTCAAGGCATTGCGGCGGGCCGCCGACCAGTGCGGGAGTGTCCAATGAAACGGAGCACACGCGGATCTTCCCTGGCCCTGTTGGCCGCCGCGGCGGTCTCGGCCTGCGCCGTCGGCCCGGACTTCCATTCGCCGGCTGCCCCCGCTACGGCCCACTACACGCGCGGGCCCGAGCCGGCGCAGACCGTATCGTCCGCCGGCACCAGCGGCGCGGCGCAGGCCTTCAGCACCGAGCGCGACATTCCCGCGGAATGGTGGACACTGTTTCATTCGAGCGCGCTCGATGAGCTGGTGCGGCAGGCGCTCGCCGACAGCCCGACCGTGCAGGCGGCGCGCGCCACGCTCGCGAGCTCGGTCGAGACCTACAAGGCGGAGCGCGGCGGCCTGCTGCTGCCGGCGGTCGATGGCACCGCGAGCGCCACGCGCGAGCGCGTGCCGGGCGCCGTCTTCGGCCAGCCGTCGGCGCCAGCCTTCATCTACAACCTCTTCGATGCCTCGGTCGGCGTGACCTACCGGCTGGATCTCTTCGGCGCATCGCGCCGCCAGATCGAGGCGCTGCATGCACAGGCGGACTATGAGCGCTGGGAGCTGGAAGCAGCCTACCTGGCGCTCAGCGCCAACGTCGTCACGACGGCGGTCAACATCGCCTCGCTCCACGCCCAGATCGGCGTGGTGAGCGAGATCGCGGCGAGTCAGCGCGATCAGCTCAAGGTGGTGCAGCGGCAGTTCGACGCCGGCGCCACCTCGCGCTCCGACGTGCTGGCGCAGCAGACCCAGGTCGCCGTGACCGAGTCGCAGCTGCCGGCGCTCGAGAAGCAGCTCGCGCAGGCCCAGCACCGCCTCGCGGTGCTGGCCGGACGCACGCCCGACGACCCGCAGCTGCCCGATTTCACGCTCGAGCAGCTGACGCTGCCGGCGGAGTTGCCGCTCAGCGTGCCGGCCAAGCTGGTGCACCAGCGCCCGGACGTGCAGGCCGCGGAGGCACTGCTGCACGAGTCAACGGCGCAGCTCGGCGTCGCGACCGCAAACCTCTATCCGCAGCTCAACCTCACCGGCTCCATCGGCTCGGAGACGATCCAGGCGAGCGATCTGTTCAAGAGCGGCTCAGCCGCCTGGAATATCGGCGGCTCGCTGACGCAACCGCTGTTCCACGGCGGGGAGCTCCTCGGCCTGAGGCGCGCCGCGCGTGCCGACCTCGACCGCGCCACCGCCCAGTACCGCGAGGCGGTGCTGGCCGCGCTGCAGGACGTAGCCGACACGCTGCGCGCGCTCGAGGCGGACGCGCGCACGCTGCGGGCGGACACGACCGCCGAGGATGACGCGCGCGACACCCTCGCCATCACCCGGCTGCAGTACAAATACGGCGGCGTCAGCTACCTGGCGCTGCTCACCGCGCAGCGCGTGTACCTCGACGCGCGGGAGAGCCGGGCGCTCGCCGAAGCGGCGCGCTACGCGGACACCGCGGCGCTGTTTCAGGCACTGGGCGGCGGATGGTGGAACCGACCGGACAACGCGAAGGAGACTCGCCAGTGAACGATCTCATCGGGACCTCGGCGAAGCCCGGGACCTCGGGTTATAAGGCGATACGCGAGGGTCTTACCGCCCCAGGCAATCTCATGAGGCGGCGCCTGATCATCGTGGTGGCCATCATCGGCGGGCTGCTGGCGCTGCTCGTGGGCTTCCACTTCTTCGTCGGCTACAAGATCAACCAGGCGATGGCGCACAACTCCGCGCCGCCGCAGACCGTGACCACCACGGTGGTGAAGTACGCGGACTGGCAGCCGGAGATCAGAGCGGTCGGCAGCGTGCGCGCCATGCGCGGCGTCGACATCACGACCGAGGTGACGGGACTGGTGCGCAGCCTCGAGTTCCACTCCGGCGAGGACGCCCGGCGCGGCCAGGTGCTGGTGCGGCTCAATTCCGACGCGGACGTCGCCACGCTGCACTCCCTCGAGGCGGCGGCCGAGCTCGCCGCCACCGTGTATGCGCGCGACAAGCTGCAGTTCGAGGCCGAGGCGATCAGCCAGGCGCAGCTGGACGCGGATGCGGCGGATCTCAAGAACCGGCGCGCGCAGGCCGCCGCGCAGGCGGCGCTGGTCGAGAAGAAGATCCTGCGGGCGCCGTTCGACGGACGCCTCGGCATCACCACCGTGAACCCGGGCCAGTATCTCAACACCGGCGACAAGGTCGTGACGCTGCAGCAGCTCGACCCGCTGTACGTCGACTTCCGGCTGCCGCAGGAGCAGTTGGCACAGGTGCATCCGGGACTCGAGGTGCGTTTGAGCCTCGATGCCTTCCCCGGCGAGAGCTTCCCGGGCAAGGTCACCGCCGTCGATCCGCTGGTCGATGCCGCGAGCCGCAACTTCCAGGCCGAGGCGACCGTGGCCAACCCCTCGCACCGGCTGCTGCCGGGGATGTTCGTACGCGTCGCGGTGCTGTCCGGCACGGAGCAGCGCTACCTGACGCTGCCGCAGACCGCCATCACCTACAACCCCTACGGCTCGACGGTGTACCTCGCGCAGAAGGATGCCGCCGGTAAGCGCACCGCGCAGCAGACCTTCGTCACTACCGGCCCGACCCGCGGCGACCAGGTCGCCGTTGTCAGCGGCATCAAGGAGGGCGACGAGGTCGTCACCAGCGGGCAGCTCAAGCTCAAGAACGGCACGCCGCTCGACATCAGCACTCAGCTGCAACCGTCGGATGCGCCCAACCCGACCCCGCAGGAGCGCTGAAGGGGAGCCCGATGAAATTCACCGATCTGTTCATCGAGCGGCCGGTCCTTTCGGTCGTCGTCAGCCTGCTGATCCTGGTGCTGGGCGCGCGCGCGGTGTTCCAGCTGCCGGTCAGCCAGTATCCGAAGACCGAGAACGCCGTGGTCACCGTCAGCACCACCTACTACGGCGCCGATGCCCAGACCATCGCCGGCTTCATCACCCAGCCGCTCGAGGCCGCGATCGCCCAGGCGCAGGGAATCGACTACTTGTCTTCCAACAGCGTCCCCGGCGTATCGATCATCACCGCGACGCTGCGCCTGAACTACGACGCCAACCGCGCGATGACCGAGATCAACACCCAGGTCAACTCGGTGCGCAACCAGCTGCCGCCCGCGGCGCAGCAGCCGGTGATCACGGTGCAGATCGGCCAGCAGATCGATGCCATGTACCTGGGGTACTTCAGCGACACCATTCCCCCCAACAGCACCACCGACTATCTGCTGCGGGTGGTGAAGCCCAAGCTCGACTCCATCGAGGGTGTGCAGACCGCGGAGATCCTCGGCGGCCGCACCTTCGCGCTGCGCGCCTGGCTCGACCCGCAGCGCATGGCGGCCCGCGGAGTCTCCGCCGACGATGTCTATGCGGCGCTCGGCTCCAACAACTACCTCGCCGGCGTCGGCGCGACTAAGGGCCAGATGGTGAGCGTCGACCTGAAGACCAATACCGATGTCCAGTCGCTCGATGAGTTCCGCCACCTGGTGATCAAGCGCCAGAACGGCGCACTGGTGCGGCTCGAGGACGTCGCCAACGTGGTGCTCGGCGCCGAGAACTACGACTTCAACGTCGCCTTCAGCGGCCAGCGCTCGGTGTTCATCGGCATCAAGGTGGCGCCGCGCGCCAACATCCTCGAGGTTGCCGCGCGGGTGCGCGCCGCGCTCCCGGATATCGCGGCGCAGCTGCCCACCGGGGTGACACAGAAAGTCGCCTACGACGGCACCATCTTCATCACCAGCTCGATCAGGGAAGTCATCAAGACGCTCGTCCAGGCACTCGTCATCGTCACGGTGGTGATCTTCCTGTTCCTCGGCAGTCCGCGCGCGGTGGTGGTGCCGGTGGTCGCCATGCCGCTGTCGCTGATCGGCGCGTTCTTCCTCATGCAGGCGCTCGGCTACTCCATCAATCTGCTGACGCTGCTGGCACTGGTGCTGGCGATCGGGCTCGTGGTCGACGACGCCATCATCGTGGTCGAGAACGTCGACCGGCATCTGAAGGAAGGAGTGCCGCCCCTGCAGTCCGCACTGCAGGCGGCGCGCGAGCTCGGCGGGCCCATCATCGCCATGACCATCGTGCTGGTCGCGGCCTACGTCCCGATCGGCCTGCAGGGCGGACTCACCGGCGCGCTCTTCACGCAGTTCGCCTTGACGCTGGCCGGCGCCGTGACGGTCTCGGGCGTGATTGCGCTGACCCTCTCGCCGATGATGTGCTCGAAGGTGTTCCGCAGCGAGCAGGAGGAAGGACGGTTCACGCACTTCCTCGACCGCAGCTTCAACCGGCTGCGCAGCTCCTACTCGCGTACCCTCGCGAGCTGGCTCACCACCTGGCAGGTAGTACTGGTGTTCGGTGCACTCGTCCTGCCCGGTGTGGTCTATCTGTTCGCGACCTCCAAGTCCGAGCTCGCGCCACAGGAGGATCAGGGCGTGGTGCTGGAAGCAACCACCGGTCCCCCGGATGCGACGCTCACCCAGATGCAGGCCTACTCGGACGCTGAGTTCGGAATCGCGAAGAAGCTCCCGGAATACCGGCAGATGTTCCAGCTGACGGGCTCCCCGACGGTGAACCAGGGCTTCGGCGGCCTGCTGCTCACTCCCTGGGAGCAGCGCCACCGCAGCGCCGCTCAGCTGCAGATGGAGCTGCAGAACGAATGGAACAAGATCCCGGGCGCGCGGGTCGCGGCATTCCAGTTCCCGGCGCTGCCCGGCTCGCAGGGATTTCCCATCCAGTTCGTCATCACCACGACCGAGCCGATCCAGAACCTGAACGAGGTGGCGACCGCGGTGCTCGACAAGGCGCGCTCGAGCGGCATGTTCTGGTTCGTCGACTCCGACCTGAAGCTCGACAAGCCGCAGCAGACCGTGAGCGTAGACCGCGACCTGGTCAGCGATCTCGGACTCACGCAGCAGAGCGTAGGAGGCGCGCTGGCTGCGGCGCTCGGCGGCGGTTACGTGAATTACTTCTCGATCGCCGGCCGCTCCTACAAGGTCATCCCGCAGGTGCTGCAGGTCGATCGCCTCAATCCCGACCAGGTGCTCGACTACTACGTCCACTCGGGCAACGGCACGCTGATCCCGGCGCGCACCATCGCGAGTCTCAAGAGCTCGATCGTCCCCGAGACCATCGGACACTTCCAGCAGCTCAACGCCACGACCATCGGCGGTGTCCCGAGAATCGCCGAGGCGGACGCCCTCAAGTTCCTGCGCGATACGCTCAAGCAGGTCGCACCCACGGGCTACAACGCCGACTACTCGGGCGAGTCCCGGCAGTACATGCTGGGTTCGGGCAGCTTCGTGTTCACGCTGCTGTTTGCGCTGGTGATCGTCTACCTGGCGCTCGCCGCGCAGTTCGAGAGCTTCCGCGACCCGGCCGTCATCCTGGTGTCGGTGCCGATGGCGCTGTTCGGCGCGCTGATCTTCATCAACCTCGGAAGCCTGCTCGGCATGGGCCTGACCCTCAACATCTACACGCAGGTCGGCCTGGTGACCCTCCTGGGGCTCGTCAGCAAGCACGGCATCCTCATCGTGCAGTTCGCCAACGAGCTGCAGCGCGCCGGGCGCGCCAAACTGGAGGCGATCGAGGAGGCGGCGGCGGTGCGGCTGCGCCCGATCCTGATGACGACCGCCGCCATGTGCTTCGGTGTCATCCCGCTGGTCATCGCCTCCGGCGCCGGGGCGGCCGGCCGGCGCAACATGGGCATCGTGCTCTTCACCGGGCTCGCGATCGGGACGCTGTTCACGCTGTTCGTCGTCCCGGCGATGTACATATTCATCGGTGCCGACCACGGGCACGAAGCCCGTGCCCGCGGCCACCAGCCCGGCGGCGCGCCGCAGCCGGGGTCACCGCAGGGAGCGCCCGCGTGATCGATCTCTACTACTGGGGCACGCCCAATGGACTGAAGATCAAGCTCTTCATGGAGGAGGCGGCTCTCGCCTACCGCATCATCCCGGTGGACATCGGCAAGGGCGAGCAGTTTGCCCCCGGGTTCCTCAGGATCTCGCCCAACAACCGTATCCCGGCGATCGTCGACCACGAGCCGCCGGGCGGCGGAGCGCCGCTGTCGCTGTTCGAGTCCGGCGCCATTCTCTTATATATGGCGGACAAGATCCGCCGCTTCATTCCCGCCGACGTGCGCGGGCGCGCCCTGACTCTGCAGTGGCTGTTCTGGCAGGTGGGGGGCCTGGGTCCGATGGCCGGACAGAACGGGCACTTCGCCCACTACGCACCCGAGAAGGTGCCGTACGCGATCGAGCGCTACACCAAGGAGACCAACCGCCTCTACGGCGTCCTCAACCGGCAACTCGAGGGACGCGACTACATCGCGGGCAATTACTCGATCGCGGACATGGCCTGCTATCCCTGGATCGTGCCCCATGAGCGGCACGGCCAGAATCTCCAGGATTTCGCCAACCTGAGGCGCTGGTTCCTGGCTATCCGCGAACGGCCCGCGACGCTGCGGGCCTACGCGGGCGTGGCGCAGTCCTACAGCCGCGCCATGTCGGACGAGGAGCGCAAGATCCTCTTCGGTCAGACCGCCACCTCACACCGCCGCTCCTGAGGGCGTCTGCGGCTCGGCCAGCAGCGCCGACAGCGGCGGCGAATTGCACGCCGCGGCGAGACCTGCGTATTTTGTATGCCGTGCACGAGCAGCTGCCATCGCCGGATTCCAGCCCGGTCATTCTGCAGGTGCGGGATCAGCTCACCGTCTCAGGGCTGCTCACCGTGCCCCCTGGGGCGCGCGCCTGTTATGTCCTGGCACACGGCGCCGGCGCCGGCATGCGCCATCCCTCGATGAGCGCGGTCGCCACGGGGCTCGCGGGCCTCGGCATCGCCACGCTGCGTTTCCAGTTCCCCTACATGGAGCGCGGAGCGCGCCGCCCGGATCCGCCACCGCTGTGCCACGCGACGGTGCGCGCCGCCGCGGCCGCCGCGGCGCGCCTCGTTCCGCAGCTGCCGCTGACGGCCGGCGGGCGCTCCTTCGGCGGCCGCATGACCTCCCAGGCGCAGGCGCTCGAGCCCCTCGCCGGAGTGCGCGGCCTCGCCTTCCTCGGCTTTCCCCTGCATCCGGCGGGCGAGCCCGCGGACGCCCGGGCGCGGCATCTGGGCGACGTCGCGATTCCGATGTTATTTCTGCAGGGTACGCGCGATGCGCTCGCGGACCGCGCGCTCCTCGAGGCGCTCATCGCGCGCCTCGGCGCACGCGCCACCCTGAGCCTGGTGGAGGGCGCGGATCACTCTTTTCATGTGCCGGCACGCGGCGTGCGCAGCGACGCGCAGGTGCTCAGCGAGGTGCTCGCGCGGCTCGCCGCCTGGATCGATGCTCTGCGGTAACATGGTGTGACCGTGCCCAAGCGCGCCCTCGAACGCTACGCCGCCAAGCGCACCTTCACGCGCACGCCAGAGCCGCCGGCAACACTTGCCGCGCAGCGCCACGGACCGCTGCTGTTCGTCGTGCAGAAGCACGCTGCGCGGCAGCTGCACTACGACTTCCGGCTCGAGCTCGACGGTGTCCTCAAGTCCTGGGCGGTGCCCAAGGGCCCCTCGCTCGACCCGGACGACAAGCGCATGGCGGTCGAGGTCGAGGATCATCCGTTCGACTACGCCTCCTTCGAGGGCGTGATCCCCGAGAAGCAATACGGCGCCGGCAACGTCATCGTGTGGGACTGCGGCGTCTACTCGCCGGATGAGGGCGGGCGTTACTCCTTCACCGATCGCGACGAAGCGCAGCGGCGCGCGCGCGCGGAGCTCGCCCAGGGGAAGCTGAGCTTCCTGCTGCGCGGCGAGAAGCTCAAGGGCTCGTTCACGCTGGTGAAGACCCGGAGCGGCAACCAGTGGCTGCTGATCAAGCACCGGGACCGCTTCGCGCAGGCCAACGACGTGCTGGCGCAACCCGCGTCCGTGCTCTCGGGCCTGAGCCTCGATGAGCTCTCCGCGCAGCGCACGCCGGAGCGGCTCGACGCGGGGCTGCTCGCGCCGTCGGGCCCGACGGAGGCGATGCCGCGCGAGCTCGCGCCCATGCTGGCGGAGACCTCCGACCCGCTCGAGTCCGATCCCCAGTGGCGTTACGAGCCGAAGCTCGATGGCTATCGCGTCATCGCCTACCTGCGCGGCAGCGACGTGCAGCTCAGGTCGCGCCGCGGACTCGATCTGACGCCGTTCTTTCCGGAGCTCAAGGAGGAGCTCGCCGCCCAGGCGATCGAGCAGATGATCCTGGACGGTGAGATCGTGGCGCTCGATGCCGCCGGCCGCCCCTCGTTCAATGCCCTGCAGAACCGCGCACAGCTCAAGAGCGCGGCCGAGATCGCCGCCGCGCGACGCGAGAGCCCGGTGGTGCTCGTGTGCTTCGATCTGCTGCACTTCGCGGGCTTGAACCTGCGCGGCGCTCCCTACCTCGCACGCCATCGCTATCTCACGCAATGCCTGTTGCCGTCGGCACACCTGCAGCTGGTGCACAACTCGGCCGACGCCGCGGAACTGTACCGCGCGGCGGTCGGTCACGGCTTCGAGGGCATCGTCGCCAAGCGCGCCGACAGCACCTACCAGCCGGGGAAACGCTCGCGCGCCTGGCTCAAGATCAAGGCGGCGCAGTCTGCCGAGTTCGTGATCGGCGGCTACACCCGGGGCAAGGGCGCGCGCGACCCGCTCGGCGCGCTGCTGCTCGGCTACTTCGACGGCAGGACGCTGCGCTACGCCGGGCACGTCGGCTCGGGACTCGACGATCAGGTCATCGCCGCGCTGCTCGAGCGTACCGTCAAACTCAAGCGCAAGGATTCTCCGTTCGCCGAGGAGGTCCCGCTGCATCGGCCGACGACCTGGCTCCAGCCTGAGCTCGTCGCCGAGGTGACCTTCAGCGAATGGACGCCGGCCGGATCGCTGCGCGCGCCGGTGTTCGTGAGGCTGCGCGATGACCTCGAGCCCGCCGACGTGAGAAAACCCGACCCGCATCGCTCGTCCCGCGTGACCCCCAATGCCCCTGCGGCCGCGAAGGCCGCCGCGCACGGCGCGCAGGCCGACCCCGATCCCGCCGCGGAGGTCGGCGCAATCCTCGAGCAGCTGGACAACCGCGCCACACGACTCGATCTCGCAGTCGGCGGCGCGCGCATCCGCCTCACCAACCTCGACCGTGTGTACTGGCCGGCGGCGGGCCCGCGCAGTCCCGCGGTGACCAAACGCGATCTGCTGCGCTACCTCGCGCGGGTCGGGCGCTTCATGCTGCCGCACCTTCAGGACCGGCCGCTCACCATGATCCGCATGCCCGAGGGGATCGACGGCGAGCGCTTCTTCCAGAAGCACTGGGAGCAGCCGCTGCCGGAGTTCGTCGAGACCGTCACGGTATTCTCGGAGACCAAGGACGACCAGCACCGCTACCTGCTCGCTAACAACCTGCCGACGCTCCTGTGGCTCGGGCAGATCGGCACGCTCGAGTTCCACATCTGGCATTCGCGCGCCCGCTCAGGCCCCGACACCCCCGACGCCAGCACCGACTACGCCAGCTCACTCGCCGCGCTCGAGGCCTCGGTGCTCAACTACCCGGACTACCTGGTCTTCGACATCGATCCCTACATCTACTCGGGCAGGGAGGCGAAGGGGGCGGAGCCCGAGCTCAACAGGAAGGGCTTCGCGGTCGGTAAACGCGTCGCCTTCTGGCTACGCGCGCTGCTCAAGGAAATGGGGCTCGAGGCCGTGATCAAGACCTCGGGCAAGACCGGGCTCCACATGTTCGTCCCGATCGAGCGCGCCGTGAACTTCGATGAGGCGCGCCACATCTGCGAGACCGTCGGCCGCCACGTCATGCGCGAGCACCCCAAGGACATCACCATGGATTGGGCGGTCGAGAAGCGCACCGGGAAGATCTTCATCGACTACAACATGAACGTACGCGGCAAGACGCTGAACGTCGCCTACTCCCCGCGGGGCGTTCCCGGGACTCCGGTCTCCATGCCAGTCACCTGGGAGGAGCTCGAGGCGGCCGAGCCGATGGACTTTACTCTCAATACTGTGCCGGCCCGCTTGGAAAAGAGGGGCGACCGGTGGCATGATGTACTCGAGTTAAAACAGAGCCTTACGAAGGCTTTCGGTGTCCAGGGTGAGAAGTAGAGGGTGAAACATGGCCGCTACTCGCTCGATAGGGTCTCTCACGGTGTCCTTCGGACTGGTTGCGATTCCGGTGAAGCTCTTCACCGCGAACCAGTCCTCGAACGCCATCTCCTTCAACCTGCTGCACAAGACCGATGGCTCGCGCCTCAGGCAGCAGTACGTGTGCCAGAAGGATGGGGCGGTGGTCGAGCGCGACGACATGGTCAAGGGCTACGAGTTCGCCAAGGACCAGTACGTGCGCTTCACACCGGAGGAGATCAAGGCGCTGGAGGAGGTCGGCACCCACGCGGTGGAGATCTCGGAGTTCGTGCCGATCGAGTCGATCGATCCGGTGTACTACGACAAGACCTACTACCTGGCCCCCGACAAGGGCGCCGCCAAGCCCTATGCGCTCCTCACCGAGGCCCTGAAGCAGGCCGGGCGCTGCGGCGTCGGCCGCTGGGCCGCGCGCGGCAAGGGCTATCTCGTGATTCTGCGGCCGATCGGTGACGTGCTCGCCATGCAACAGCTGCATTACGCGGCCGACGTACGCCGTGCCAGCGAGGTCGAGGTCCCGAAGACCGAGGTGAAGTCCGCGGAGCTCAAGCTCGCCCAGCAGCTGATCGATGCCCAGACGGCCGAGAAGTTCGATGCGGACGCGTACAAGGACGAAGTGCGTGGGCGGATCGAGGCGGCGATCAAGAAGAAGGTCGACGAGGGCCAGGAGATCAGCATGGTCGAGCCGGCCCCTGCGGGGGAGGGCAAGGTGATCGATCTCATGGAGGCGCTGCGCGCCAGCCTCGAGAAGAGCGGCAAGGCACGTGACCAGGTGAGCCCGCTCGGACCGCGCAAAGCTCCCAAGCGCATCGAGGAACCCGCTAAAGTAGCGCGCAAGGCGGGCAAGCGCTGACTTCCGGGGAACTGCCTTTCCTCAAGAGCTCAGGATGCGTTCTTACAGTGTGCGGGACGTGCAAAGGGTCCTGCGGCTGTCCCCTGCGATCACGCGCAGCCTGATCCGTGCCGGATTCGTCAAGCCGGCGCGCGGGCCGCGGCGCGCCTACCGCCTGTCCTTCCAGGATCTGATCGTGCTGCGCACCGCGCGCGCCCTGATCGATGCGCGCGTTCCCGCGAAGCGCATCCGCCGCTCGCTCGAGAGGCTGCGGCGGGAGCTGCCGGCCTCGGTGCCGCTGTCGGGGCTCGCGATCAGCGCGGTGGGCGACCGCGTGGTGGTGCGCGATGGCGAGTCGCGCTGGCAGGCGGACAGCGGTCAGTACCTGCTGGGGCTCGACGTCACGCTCGAAGATGGCGTGCTGCAGGTCGTCGAGCACAAGCCGGCCGAGTCCGCCGCCGCCCAGGTCCCGCAGGCTGCGCGGGACTGGTTTACCGAGGGCCTGACGCTCGAGAACACCGATCCCAGCGGCGCGGTGGCGGCCTACCGCCAGGCGGCCGATGAGAATCCGCACCATGCGGCCGCGTGGATCAACTTAGGCCGCCTGCTGCACGTGCTCGGCAGGACGGCGGAGGCCGAAGCCATCTACCGCGGCGCGCTCGGCCACGTTGGCCCCGATCCCCTGCTCCTTTACAACCAGGCGGTGCTGCTCGAGGACGTCGGCAAGACCGACGCGGCGCTCGATGCCTACCGGGCGGCCCTCGCCGGCGATCGCAACCTCGCCGACTGTCACTACAACCTCGCGCGGCTCTACGAGTCTCTCGGCAAGCAGCAGCACGCGATCCGGCATCTGGGCGAGTACCGGCGGTTGATGAGCGACCGCCACTGATCGCAGAAAAACCGGCGGCTTCGCCATGAGGGTCTGGGTCGGCACCTCCGGGTACAACTACCCAGAATGGAAAGGCAGCTTCTATCCGCAGAAGCTTCCGGCCGCGAAGATGCTGGCTTACTACGCCGAGCGCTTCACGACGGTCGAGATCAACTACACCTTCTATCGCGTCCCCAACCCGAAGATTCTGTCCGGCTGGGACCAGGAGACTCCGCCGGGCTTTCGCCTGACGCTCAAGGCGCCCAAGCGCATCACCCACATCGCGAAGCTCAGGGACTGCGCAGAGCTGCTGCAGTATTTCCTCCGGACCGCCGCGACCCTGGGACCCAAGCTCGGCGCGATCCTCTTCCAGCTGCCGCCCTACTTCCGCAAGGACCTCGCCGTTCTCGATGAGTTTCTGCAGCTCCTGCCGGAGGGCACCTGCGCCGCATTCGAGTTCCGCCACGCCTCGTGGATGGACCCGGAAGTGTTTGCGCGCCTGAAGGGCGCGAGGCTCGCGCTGTGCGTGGCGGACAGCGAGAAGTTCTCGACCCCGGTCGAGATCACCGCTCCCTACGGCTACTTCCGCCTGCGGGACGAAGGCTACACACCCGAGGACCTGGTGCGCTGGGCCGGCACCATCCGCACGAGCACCGCCCACTGCTCCGAGGTGTTCGTCTACTTCAAGCACGAGGAGGCGGGCAAGGGCCCGCAGTTCGCGCGGGTACTGCTCGAGGCGCTGGCGGCGGGCGGCTAAAGCGGCCGGCTGCATCCAAACGCACACCGGCGCGCGTCTATAGGGGTAACCCATTCCACACCGAGGACAAAGCCATGGAGGATTTCGGACCCTTCGCGGTCGCTATCGCTTTCTGGATCTTCGTGACCGTCGCCGCGGTCGCCGGCATCGTGTCCGACTACAAGAAACGCCGGCTGGCGCTCGAGCCGCTGCGCGCCGCGATCGAGCGCGGCCAGCAACTCGATCCGGCGCTCATCGAGCGCCTCATGGCCCCCGAGCGTGATGCAGCCATCAACCCGCTGTACCTGCGTGTCGGCGGAATCATCACGCTGTCGGCCGGCGTGGGCGTCGTGATCCTGGCCTTCCTGCTCAACCAGGTCGCCCCGGGCTCGTTCTATCCGGTGCTCGGCGGCGGCCTCGTGACCATCTGCGTGGGTACGGGGCTGCTCATCGCGGCGCGTGCCGCCGAGCAACAGCGCACGCCGGCGGCGGCCCCCGGCCAGGGCGGCGATCTGCCGGAAAAGCGCGGGACCTGAGCGCAGCGACGTGAACCGCGCAAGCGCCGCGCTCGGCGAAGCCGCCGAGGCCCTGGTGGTCGCCCTTGCCATGGGCGGCGACCGCAGCGCCTTCTCCGAGCTCGTCTGGCGCCGCCAGAGCTGGCTGCGCAACCTCCTGCGCCGCCTGTGCCGCGATCCCGCGCTCGCCGACGACCTCGCGCAGCAGGTGTTCCTCAAGGCGTGGCGCTCGCTGCCGCACTTGAGGTCCCCGGGCGCCTTCGGCGGCTGGCTGCGACGCCTCGCCATCAACACCTGGATCGCGCAGGCGCGCGCGGCGCACCCCACCGAGTCGGCGCACGAGGCGGAGGAATTGCCGGCTGCGACCGCGTTCATGCCCGCCGCCACCGAGCAGCTCGACCTCGACCGGGCGCTCGCGAAGCTGACCCGTGCGGAACGGCTGTGCGTCGTGCTCGCCTACAGCGAGGGCATGTCGCACGGCGAGATCAGCGCCGCGACCGCGCTGCCGCTCGGCACCGTCAAGTCGCATGTCAGGCGCGGCGCGCAGCGGCTGCGTGTGCTGCTGCGTGCCTATCAACCCCCGGAGAAGGAGCCCGCCCATGCCGGATGAGCGCGATGCCCGGTTGCTGCGCCACTTTGCCGAGAGCCAACGGCCGTTGGCCGATGCGCAGTTCGTGACAGAGGTGCGAGAACGGCTGCCGCTCTACTCCGGGCTCCGGCTGCTCGCAGCGGTGCTCGCCGGCGTAGTCCGGGCCGTCTCCACCGGCCTTGCCTTCGGTGTCGTCGCGCCGCTGCGGATGCGCCACGCGGGCCTCGTGGCGCTCGCCGCCCTCGGCTTCACGCTCTGGAGCATCGTCAAGAGTTCCCTGTAGAAGCCGCAGCTCTCAGTCGGTCCAGATATCGGCGAACACGCGCGCGAAGTTCGCGCCGATGACTTTCTCCACCACGCCGGCCGGATAGCCGCGCTTCAGGAGCTGGTCGGCGATGATCTCGATGCGCCGCGGCGTGTTGAGTCCCACGACGTACGGCGGCCGATCCTCCTCGGGAGCCGCGAGACCCGCGGTGCGCCGTTGCTCGAGCTGCTTGTTGAGCTCGGCCAGGCCCTTCTCGCTGACGTCCATGGGCAGGATATCGACATCGCTGCCGATGCCGACGTGATTCTCGCCGGCCACCCTGAGCGCGTGCTCGAGATGCATCAGGTAGTCCTCGACGGTCGGCTGCTTCGGTGAGGCGGTCAGGTACGGCAGATCGAAGATGCCGACGACCCCACCGCGATCGGCGAGCGCGCGCAGCTGCTCGTCGGTCTTGTTGCGCGGATGCGCGTGGATGGCGGCACACCCGGCGTGTGTCATGACAGGAGATTTCGTCGAGAGATCGAGGACGTCCGTCGTCGTGGCGGGGTTTGCGTGGCTCAGATCGATGGCGATGCCGAGCCGGTTCATCTCGGCGACCGCCTGGCGGCCGAGCGGCGTCAAGCCGCCGCCGTCCGGCTCCATGACCCCCGCGGCAAACGGCGACCTGCGGTTATAAGACAGCTGCATCACGCGCACGCCGAGATTGCGGAACAGCTCGAGCGACTCGATGCGGCCCTGCAGCATCTCGACGCTCTCGAAGGACAGGATGATGGCGAGCTTGCCCTCGGCCTTGGCGCGCGCGAAATCGGCCGCGAGCCGCGCCTGGGTGAAATAAGCCGGGTACATTTCGATGAGCCGCTGCACGTGAGCGATCGCGGCCACGGTCGCCGGGAAATCGTCGTTGATTCCACCGATCGAGTACTTGATGACGTCGATGCCACTGCCACGCAACGCATCGAGCTCGGCCTGCGGCAGCGGCAGGTGCTCCTCCGGCGGGGCCGAGTTGCAATCGAGGATCAGCGCGGAGCGATACAGGGCGCGCGCATGGGTCGAGACGGGCGCCGCGGGCGGCTCTGCATGCGTGGGCTGCGGCTCCGCGCGCGCGAGCGGGCTGAGCGCGGCCGCGGCCGCGGCGCCGGCTAGACCGGCGGAGAACTCGCGACGATTCACGGGCGTCCTGTCCTGACCGCTACGCCCTGCACCTCGAAACGTGCGCCGCGCACGAGCTTGCTGACGCCGATGAACGCCCGTGCCGGGTGATGGCCGTGGAAGTAGCCGCCGTAGATGCCGTTGAAGGTGTCGTAGAGCGCGAGATCGGTGCAATACACCGTCACCGAGACGAAATCGTCCATCGTGAAGCCGGCGCGCTCCAGCGTGTGCTTCACCGCATCCATCACCAGGCGCGCCTCGGTCTCGGGGCTCGCAGCGGCGTTGCCGGTGCGCGGGTCGATGCCGATGTGACCGGCGACGTACAGCGTGTCGCCGAGGCGCACCGCGTCGCTGAAGGGAAGCGCCCGGCCGTTCGGGGCGGGCGGATGATCGATGTAGCTGCGCTCGGGCGCGGCCGGACCCCCGAGAGCAAGCGGGGCCGCGACGGCGAGCGTCAGCGCAGCGAGCGCCAGCCAGGCCGATGGTCTTCTGGTCTCCGACGTCAGATGCATGCTCCCCTCCCCGCGCCTTCTGCTATGGGCGCCTTCCGGCGGCGGTGACCGCGCGCGCCACGCCGAGCGCGATCACGATGCCGAATAGAAAGATATGCGAGATGAGCTCGCCGACCACGTCGGAGAGCGGCATCACGCGATGATGCACGCGTGACAGCGGCAACACCACCTGATGCATGAACACGTACATCGCGACGCCGAACACGGCCCCGCACAGCACCGGGCGCCGTAGCAGCACGGTGAGCGTGCGGCTCGCCAGGTAGAAGACGAACGCCGCGCTCACGGCGATGAAGAAGTGCAGCGCGGTGCCGAGTCCCAGCACCCATCCCCCGGCGCTGAAGGACTCGGGGCCGAGTACACCGCTCGCGATGCTGCGCACGATGACCCCCGCGCCCGCGCCCTGGTAACCATAAAAGATGAACGCAAACAGCAGGTCGAGTGCACCGCCGAGCAGCCCGCTCACGGCGACTGCGGCCCAGGGTACCCGCGGCGGGGAGACTGGCGAGGCACTCATGAGGCGCGGCTGAAGAGGTCGCTGACGCAGCCTGCGTCCTCGAGCTCGAGCAGGGCGCGCTTGACCGCGAGGCCTCCGCCGAATCCGGTGAGCGAGCCGTCTGCGCCGATCACCCGGTGGCACGGGATGATGATCGGCAGCGGGTTCGCGCCGTTCGCCAGCCCCACCGCCCGCGGCACGCTCCCGACCCGGCGCGCCAGCTCGCCGTAGGAGATCGTCTCGCCGTAGGGAATCGCCCGCAGCGCCTGCCACACCGACCGCTGGAACTCGCTGCCCGCGATCGTGAGCGGTACGCTGAACGCGCGGCGCGCGCCGGCAAAGTATTCCGCCAGCTGCCGGATCGCCTCGGTGAAGGGCGCGGCTTCGTGCCGCCATTCGGGCGGCGGCGTGCGCGGGTGCGGGCCGGCCTGGAAGTGCACGCGCGTCAGCGCCTGTGCATCGCCGGCGAGCAGCAGCCGTCCGACCGGACTGTCCGTCTCGTGCCAGAACAGGGCGTGCATGGTACGCGTATGCTACGCGGACGGCGCTGCCACCGCAGGGTGGGCCGGCGCCTTGCCCCGCGCGCGCAGCGGGACCTGCCCCGCCGCGCGCCACAGGTGGACGGCCGCGTAACCTCGCCACGGGCGCCAGCGGCGCGAGCGCTCCTCGAGCTTCTGTGCGCTCAACACCTCAGCTCCCTGCGGCGCTGCCATCCGCCGCAGCACCCAGTCCCCATAGGGAAAGGCATCGGGCTCCCCGAGCGCCCGCAGGGCCACGTACTGCGCGGTCCACGGCCCGATCCCGCGAAGCGCGGCGAGCGCCGCTGCGACGACCGCGGGCGCGGCGCTGAAGTCCACCCGACGCTCGAGCACCGCTCGCGCGAGCGCTTTGAGCGCCGCGGCGCGCGTGGTGGTGATCCCGAGCCCCCCGAGATCCGAGCGTGCCAGGCTCGCAGGGGTGGGAAACAGATGGGTCAGCCCCTCGGCGCCGGCGCGCAGCGGCTGGCCGCTGCGCTCAACGAGCCGCCCTGCGAGCGTCCGGCCCGCGGCGACGCTCACCTGCTGGCCGAGCACCGCTCGCACCGCGCACTCGAACGGGTCCCACACTCCCGGGATACGCAGTCCCGGACGCTCCGCGACCAGCGGACCGATGAGCGGATCGGCGGCCAGCTCCGCGCCGATGCGCGCCGGGTCGCCGGCGAGATCGAACACCCGCCGCGCGGCCGAAGCGAGCGGCAGCAGCGCCGAAGGCGGCGCGCCCGTGACCCGCAGCTCGAGCGCATGCTGGCCCGCGAGCGCGCGCACCGCGATCAGCGCGTGCCCACCCGGATACGCGAGCGTGCGGGCGTAGCCGGCGGCATCAACCCGCTCGACGCCGCGGATTGCCCGCTGCGCGAGAAACTCCTGCAGGTGCACCCAGTCGTACGGCGGCCGATAGGCGAGCCGCAGCACCACCTGCCCGCCCACCCCGCGCACCATCCCGCGGCGGCGCGCCTGGCGCAGCTCGCGGGGTGAGCGCCGGTAGGCGCTCTGGAACGCATCGTTGAAACGCCGGCTGCTGCCGAACCCGGCCGCCATCGCGATCCCCGTGATCGACAGGTCGGTCTCCTCGAGCAGGCGCACCGCGAAATGCAGGCGCCGCGTCTGGGCGACCGCGATCGGGGACGCGCCGACATGGCGGGCGAACAGGCGCACCAGGTGGCGGCAGCCGACGCCTAAGCGCGCGGCCAGCGCATCCACCGAGTCCTCATCGAGCGCGCCGTCATCGATCAGCCGCAGCGCGCGGCGCACGACTGCCGCGGTGCCGAGCCAGGCCGGCGTCCCGGGCGCGGCCTCCGGCCGGCAGCGCAGACAGGGTCTGAAGCCGGCGGCCTCGGCCGCCGCGGTACTGCCGAAGAAGCGCACATGGGAGCGCTTCGCGAAGCGCGACGGGCAGATCGGCCGGCAGTAGATGCCAGTCGAGGTGATCGCGATGAAGAACTTTCCGTCGAAGCGCGCATCGCGGCTCAAGCGGGCGCGGTCGAGCGCCTCGGGATCGAGGCCGGCAAGGGTCTCCATGCGGCCACGATACGCGCGGGCCGACCCGTCGAGTAGCCATTTTCGGACCTGGGCGTGCCGTGCCCTCAGCCGTTCTGCTTCGCCATCGCGCGGGCGAACGCCGGCCGCGATACGACCCGCTTGACGTAGCCCTCGATCACGGGCGATTTCGGCAGCACCGGGCTGTTCGCAAACAGCGCGAACGAGGTCGCATACAGCACGTCCGCCGCCGAGAAGCGCTCGCCGGCCAGGTAGGGCGAGCGCGCGAGGCGCGCGATCACGACCGCCATCGACTCATCCAGGGCGACCCACCCGGCCGTGCCTCGCGGCACCTCCCAGCTCATGAACTTCGAGAGGAACGCGGGCTCGAGTACGCCGGCGTAGTAGGCGAGCCAGCTCAGGTACGCTCCGCGCTCGCTCTCGCCGGGCAGCGGTCCGATGCGGTTCTTCGGAAACTTGTCGGTCAGGTAGAGAGCGATCGCAATGGATTCGAACACCACGACTCCGTCGTCGGAGATCGCGGGCACCTTGCCGTGTGGATGAGGGTTGGCGGGGTCGGCCGCGCCGCCGTCGCGGGTGCGCGTGGTGACGAGCCGGATCTCATAAGGCGCCTCGAGCTCTTCCAGCAGGAAGATCAAACGCGTCGAGCGCGTGTTCGGGCGGTGATAGAGCGTAATCAAGACGCACCCCTCTCATCGCAGCGAGCGCAGTGTCGCGAGCGACGCCTCGCGCAGTTTGCCGATTGCATCGTCGATGCGGTTGACCGCCGTCTCGGCGTCCTTGCCGAGGCCAGGAACGTCACCCGCTCGAGATCGGCGGCCCGCATCAGCACCTCGAAGGCCGCGGTGCGCACGTTGCGATTGCGCGCGGTGCGCTCGTTGCGCCAGGCGTTATAGGCGCGGCTGCTGATCGCCACGGCGAGGCTGATCAGCGCGACCGCGTTATTGCGCAACTGCTGGCGGATCGAGGTCACGATGCCCGAATGATACGCCGGAGCTGCGGCACTGGATCGCGTGGCAGGCGCGGTGGACAATGCGGCCGTGCGGCAGGTGTCCCCGATGAAGAGCAGGCGGCGGCGCGCGACTCGGGCGGCCCGGGAATTGAGCTCCCCGGCCTGCTATCTACATGAGCTCGAATCCGGCGCGCCGGGCGCGGAGCAGCCTGCTGTGTCGATCAAGCGCATCTACGAAGAACCGGAGGCGCATGATGGCTACCGGGCGCTGATCGACCGCCTGTGGCCACGCGGCATCAGCCGCGAGCGCGCGGCGCTCGATGCCTGGCTCGTCGAGCTCGCGCCGAGCAGCGCGCTGCGCACCTGGTACCGGCACGACCCGAAGCGCTGGAGCGAGTTCGCGCGCCGCTACCGTGCCGAGCTGCGCGCGCACAGCGAGGCATTGGCCGCCCTGCGACGCCGCGCCGAACGCGGGCGCGTGACGCTGCTCACCGCCACGCGCGAGCCGCGCCTCAACCACGCCGTCGTGCTGCGCGCGATGCTCCTGAAGAGCGCCCGCCCCGCCGCCCTGCGACCTGAGCCTTAACGCCGACTGAACGATCCCAGCACACTCCTGCGCCGTCAGCGCCGGGGCTTCGACCGCGTTCTTACAGGCAGGTGAATTGCTGAGGATCCGACCATGCGTAGCATTGTCAAATTGACGATCGCCCTGGGTGTGAGCGCGGTCCTCTCGGGCTGCGTGGTCGCTCCGGTCGGACCCCCGCGAGCCTACGTCGGCGTCGGCGTCGTGGCGCCGGCCCCCGTGGTCGTGGTGCACGGCTACTACGGCGGCTACTGGCACCGCTGAAATCCTTCGAACCTGCCGAGGCGGCGGGCGGCTGGCCGGGTGCGTGCGGCCCGCCGCGTGATTCAAACCGCCGCCTCCGCTAGTATCGGGTCCTCCGCGACGCACCGCGAGGACCTCCTTGGAAGTCGGCGCCAAGACTGACACCCCTGGCCTGCGCGCGGCTCAGATACGTACGGTGGTGCTGCTGTTCTGCGGCTACGCGGCCTGCTACTACTGCCGCGCGGATCTCTCGGTGGCGACTCCGCTGCTCGCCGAGGAGCTCGCGGCTAAGGGCCTGAGCCACGGCGAGGCGCTCATCCACATCGGCACGATCACCTCGCTCGGCGTGCTCGCCTATGCCATCGGCAAGCTGTTTCTCACCGGCCTCGGCGACTACTGGGGCGGGCGGCGCAACTTCTTCATCGGCGTGGGCGGCGCCACGGCGTTTACGCTGCTGTTCGCCGCCGGGGCCACCCTGCCCATATTCACGCTCGCCTGGGTCGCCAACCGCCTCACGCAGTCGCTCGGCTGGGCGGGCCTGATCAAGGTCTCCTCGAAGTGGTTCAACTACTCCTCCTACGGGCTGGTCGCCGGGATCCTCAGCTTGAGCTACCTGGCCGGCGATGCCGCCGCGCGGCAGCAGATGAGCCTGCTGATCGCACACGGTTACGGCTGGCGCGCGCTGTTCGTGTTCGCGGCGATCGTCGCCGGACTGGCGCTGCTCGCAAGTCTGCTGTGGCTGCGCGAATCGCGGGTCGCAGAAGGCTTTGAGGAAGCCGAGCCCAACCCGCTCAACCTGTTCGCCTCGAGTGAGTCGCGGCCGGCGAGCGTGGCGGCGCTGCTCGTGCCGCTGCTGCGCAGCCCGTCGTTTCTCGTCGTTTGCCTGCTGTCCTTCGGCGCCACCATAATCCGCGAGACGTTCAACACCTGGACGCCGGTGTACCTGCGCGATTACCTGGGCTACAGCCTGAGCGATTCCGCCGCGACCAGCGCGATCTTCCCCTTCGTGGGTATCCTGTCGGTGCTGCTCGCGGGCTGGCTGAGCGACCGTCTGGGCTTGAGCGGACGCTCGCTGATCATGTTCCTCGGTCTCGGGGCCACCGCCGCCGCGCTGATGGCGCTCACGGCCGTGCCGGCTGGACATGCGGGGTCGTGGGTGGCGGTGATGCTGATCGGCGTCGTCGCGCTCTCCCTCCTCGGACCCTACTCCTATCTCGGGGGCGCCTTCGCGCTCGACTTCGGCGGCAAGCAGGCGAGCGCTGCCTCCTCCGGCATCATCGACGGAATCGGCTACCTGGGCGGCGTCCTGGCGGGCGATACCATGGCGCGACTTGCGGTCTGGTACGGCTGGCGGGGTGTGTTCGTGACGCTGGCGGCGGTGAGCGCGGCATCCGCGCTCAGCGCCGGCTACCTGCACCTGCTCAACACGCGCGCCGCGGCGAAGGCGCCGGCGCTGGCGAAGGCACATGCCTAGCGTGGCGGCCCGGGTGTCCGCTACGCCGGAGACACTCACGATCGAGTGGAGCCAGGGCGGCGTGAGCGAGTTCCCGAGCCTGTGGCTGCGCGACCACGTCCCGGAGAACAGCGATTCGCACAGCGGCCAGCGCCTCGTCGACATCGTGGAGCTGCCGGCCGCACCGCGCATCCGCACGGTGCGCGCCGACGACGGCCGGGTACACGTCGAGTGGGAGGGTGAAGCACGCAGTGCTGCTTTCGATCTCGGCTGGCTCGCCGCGCAGGCGGCCGGCAGCGAGGCGCAGCGCCCGGAGCTGCGCCGGCGGCTGTGGCTCGAGGGCGCCCGGCTCGATGCGCGGCGCGACTTCGCCTGGGTGGAGCTCGCCGCAGCACGCAGCGAGCCGCGCGTGCGCCTCGAGTGGCTCACGCGGCTCACGCAGGATGGCCTCGCCTTCATCAGCGCGGTGCCCTGCGAGCCGTGCGCGCTCCTCGGCGCGGCGCAGCTCATCGGGCGCGTCGCGGAGACCAACTACGGACTCACGTTCGATGTGCGCTCGGTACCGCAGCCGGAGAATCTCGCCTATTCTGACCTGGGGCTCGGCCTGCATACCGACAATCCCTACCGCGAGCCGGTGCCGGGCTTTCAGGCGCTGCACGCGCTCATCACCTCGCCCGAAGGCGGCGACAGCCTGTTCGCGGACGGCTGCGCGCTCGCCGCGCACCTCGAGGACAGCGCTCCCGACGCGTTCAGACTCCTCACCACCACCGCGGTCCCGTTCCACTACCGCTCGGCCGATGCGGAGCTCTATGCGGCACGGCCGCTGATCGAGCTGTCGTGCGAGGGCCAGGTGGCGGCGGTCCATTACAACAACCGCTCGATCCGGATCGCGCCGGGCACCGCGCCCGGGTTCTACGCCGCGTACCGGCGTTTCGCCGCGCTGCTGCGCGAGGAGCGCTTCCAGCTGCGCCTCAAGCTCGCGGACGGCGATCTGGTCGTGTTCGACAACCAGCGCGTGCTGCACGGCCGTACCGCATTCACCTCGGCGAAGCACCCGCGGCACCTCAAGGGTTGCTACCTGACGCGCGACAGCGTCTTCAGCGAGACCGGCCTCCTGCGGCGCACGCTGGGGCGGCAAGCGTGAGCGTCGCCGACGAGGTGCTCGCGATCTACGGCGCGCGCGGCGCGGGCGCGTACTTCGGCGAGCGCGTCTCGATGACCGAGCACGGGCTGCAGGCGGCCTGGTTCGCGCAGAACGAGGGCGCGCCCGAGCCGCTCATCATCGCAGCTCTGCTGCACGACATCGGCCACCTGCTCGAGGCGGTGCCGGACGAGCTCGCCGAGTGGACCGCGGATGCGCATCACGAAGAATTGGGCGCACGCTGGCTGGCGCAGCGCTTCGGACCCGAGGTGAGCGAGCCGGTGCGCCTGCACGTGCCGGCGAAGCGCTACCTCTGCGCGACCGATGCCGACTACTTCCGCCAGCTGAGCTCCGCATCGGTCCACACGCTCAAGCTCCAGGGCGGCCCGATGTCGCGCGAGGAAACGCGCCAGTTCGAGCGCGAGCCTCATTACCGCGAGGCGGTGCGCGTGCGCCGCTGGGACGATCAGGGCAAGGTCGCGGGGCTCAAGACGCCGCCGCTCGAGGCCTATCTTCCCATGCTGAACGCGGCGGCTCGCGCACGCTAACATTCCATGGACCTCGCGAGAGACAAGATCGCCTATGTCCCCTCGACCGGCGTTCGCCGCGTGCACGACACGCCGCTCGTCGTCGCGACCTCAGCGAGCCTCGAGGGCTACGGCCTCCTGGTGGAGGACCCGAAGACCTTCCCGATCGAGATCGTCACCTGGCCCGCTCAGGGCTGGCGTGCGATCGATGCGGGCAGCGGCAATCAGGGCGGCGTGACCGAAGGCTTGTTCGAGTTCTGCTGGCAGGGCGAGACGCTCTACGCCCGCAACCACGCGGTGGGCGACAGCTATCTCTTCGGCTGGAGCAACTGGCCGGAAGAGGCAGCGGCTGGCGGAGGAGCCGCGCGCGCGCGTGCTCTCATCTGGCGCGCGAACTATCACCCCGACGGCGGTCAGCTCTTTTACCCGCTCACCGGCCAGAGCTTCGTCGTGCCCCTCGCGCTGCCGGGTGACGACGTGACTCCCCAGTCCTTCGTCAGCTTCTGGTGCGACGGCCGCCAGGGGCTCTACCTGCATCCGAGTGTCTGGCACGGCGCGGTCGTGCCGCACGACGACGAGGCGCGATTCCTCGACCGGCAGGGCCGCGTGCACGCGCGCGTCTCGGTCGACTTCGTCAAGGAGTTCGGCTGCTATCTCGGCGTCTCGCTGCGCGGGCCATAGAGCCCGCGCGGCGGCTCGAGCTCACGCGCGCGGCTCGGCGAGCAGCTGCACCCAGAACAGGCCCCGTCGCGAGGCGCGGCCGGGCGCGAGTCCGAGCCCCATCTCGGCGAAGCGCGGATCCATGATGTTCTGGCAGTGGCCGGGACTCGCGAGCCAGCCCTTCACGGCCTCGTCGACCGTTTCCGGACCGTAGGCAATATTCTCGCCGACCAGCTTCTCGTGATAACCGGCCGCGCGTACCCGGTCGGCGGGTGACTGGCCCGAAGGATCCTCGTGCTCGAAGTAGTCGTGCACCGCCATGTCGGTCGCATGCCCGAGCGCCACACCCGCAAGCGTCCCGGACAAGCTGAGCGGCGGCGCCGGTGCGAACGACTGCGCCCCGCAGCGCGCGCCCCGGGCCCGCGCCTCGTTGACGAGTTGCAGCGCACGGCTCGCCATGGCCGGCGTCGCGGAGCTCACCGGGGCCGGGCTCGCCGCTGCCGCCGGGCTCACGGCCGGGCGAGCGGCTCCCACGCCTGTGCGGCCGGTGGTCGTGGACGCGGCATAGGCCACCGGCGCGGGCGAGGACGGCGGCGCGGTGAGCACCAGGTAGGTCTCGGAGCCTCGATGGTAGATGCCCACCTCGCGCAGCTCGCGGCTCGAGACGGCATCGCAGCGGGTGCGGCGGAGGCGCTGGATCAGCGCCTCGTCCGAACCCATGAGGCGCAGGCCCCGCGCGCTCCCGCTCTCGAGCGAATGCCCGTCGGCCCATTGCTCGGCCGCGCGGTCGAGGGAGGGGTTGTAACGCAGCGGCGGCGCGGCCGGAACAATGCCGCCGCAACCACCGGCGCGCAGCATCTGCACAACCGACAGGGCATCGGAATGCGCCGCGGGGGTGGCGCTCAAGCCCGTCAGCATGACCAGGAGACCCCACGGCCGGCGGGGGTTCACGCGCTTCATCCGACGCTCCTCGAGTGAGGCTGCTCGCACGCGCACGAGGTTAACCAAAGCAACGCGCCGGGACTGTGGCGGATGACCGCGTCCGGGCGGTACTCGGTCACAGATTCCTCGGGCGGCGCAGGTCGGCACCGCGGTGCCGGTTCTAGGGTAGCGGGTGAATCCTGGTATTGAAGAGGTACGGATCGCTGAAGTCGGTCTCATCGCCGGCCTTCTTGCCGGCGACGGGCTGCAGCCGCGCCGCGAGCGGCTTGTGCCACTTCCAGGCAAGCGAGGCCACGTCGCCGTAAATGCGCGTGAGCTGCGCCTCGGTGACGTCGCCCGGCAAGGGCACGGTGTCGACCCCGGTGGCGCATACCGCGGAGTATGCGAGCAGCGCATCCAGGTCGTAGGTACCTTCGGCCCAGCGGCGCGCCAGGAGCCTATCCTCCATCACCGGGACCATGAGACCTGAGTAGCCGATCTGCCTGACCGGGACCGCCTTGACGGCGGTCGTGATGATGAGCGCCGCCGTCAGCGTGCCGCTCGCGCCGAACCTGGCTCCCGTGAAGGCTTCGATCGCCGCTCCGATCGACACGTCGGCGAGCGGTGCGGGCGTGGGATCCACGCCCATGAACGTCCAGCCGTGCCGGGCGGCCACCCGGACGCCGACCGCCTCGGCGACCCTGCCATGAACGGTGAGCTGCCGCGTGAGCTCGGCCACCGCCGCGTCGAAGTCGCCGTGCGTGCGCGCGAACACCTCCTGAACGACGTTCGCGCCCTCGAAGCCGATCGCGAGGCGCTCGCCGGCCCCGGGATGGTAGGCACCGGGATAAAAAGGTGCGTAAGGACCCAGCATGGCGGTCGCCGCGAAGTTGAAGGTCCCCTGACTGTGCGGGCTGTGGTCGGCGACGTAGCGCACCAGGCGGGCGCTCTCGCGGATCACCTGCCAGTGAATGCCGTCGTCAGCGGCGATGATCGCGCTCGCATTGATCTGCGAGAGCGAGCTCAGGGCCTGCGCCAGCAGCTGCATCGGATGCGGATCGTCGCCGTCGCGCAGCATCGCCGGTCCGACGTTCGGCAGGAAATTCTCCCGCTCTGCGAGCTCATCGAGCGCCTTGAGGAAGGCGAGCGCCTCGCCGTCGGACTCGCCACGCACGAGCTCGGCGAGCGGCTGGGTCACGATGCGGACCGATTCGACCGCATAGCCCTCGTGCTCGAACTCGCGCTGCGCCTCGCGCAGCACCGCGAGCGTCGCGGCGATCTGGCGCGCGTAAGTCGCGCGCTCGAGGCTCACGAAGGCGGTGATGGCCCGCACCCTGGGCTTGGTGTAATCCTCAGCCTGCGCAGTGGCCGCACAGGCCGCCGCCAGCCACATCAGACCGAGCGCGGCGCAGCGAACGCGGATCATGACGCCAATTAGAGCATGAACAGACCGGCCTTGCGCTTTGCTAGGCTACGCCACTTCGGCAAGCAGCCGCCCGGGAGCGCCTCGTGAGATCACCTGCAACGATCGCGGCCGCCATGGCCGCCCTGCTCCTGCCCGCCGCTCAAGCCTCGCAGCCGGCGATGACGGCCGGCGACCTCGCACAGCTTTGCGATGGCTCGGATCACGTGAGCGTGAACGCCTGCCGCATCTACATCCTGGGAGTCACGCAGGGGATCTCGGTGGGAATCCGCATGGCCGGAGCCAGGAGCCCGGCGGGCCGCCCGTGCGTGCCGCCGGGGATCTCCGCGCAAGAGCTCGAGGCGACCTTGAAGAAGAAGCTCGCGGCGCTCGATCCGGACTCGCAGCAGCACGATGCGGCCGGATTCATCGGCGCCGCGCTCGCCGCGGCGTTCCCGTGCGGGGGAGGCAAGCGGTGAGCCGGCGGGGTCGGTTCCGGCTGGCGGCCTGCGCCGCGCTCCTCACCGGGTCCGCGAGTCTCGCGCAGAGTCCGCCGGCTGACCGGGACGGACTCTATTTCCCGACGGCCGTCGCACAGACCGAGGCCGACGAATACACGCGCTACGAGCTGCTGGCGCCCGAGACGGCGAGCTTCCGGATCACCTATGAAGTGACCGCGACGACCGCCGGCGCGAAGTTCTTCTACAACCCCATTCGCAAGGGCAGCGCGGCGAGCGACGAGAGCGTCTACGACGCGCACCTCGGAACACCCCTGCACTTCGAGGTGGTGAGCGGCGCAGCGGCGCGCGCGGACCCCCTGATGCCCGACGCGGATCCCGCGACCGAATACATCCGCGTGACGCTCGCCGCCCCCGTGCCCGAGCGCGGCCAGGCGCGCCTCCTCATCCTCAAGACCTACAAGGACCCGAAGAGCTATTACCTCGACGGCAAGACGCTGGTCTTCGACCGGCCGCTCGGCGTCAAGCGCAACAAGATCGTGCTGCCGCCCGGCTACGAAGTGACCGGCCTCACCGTGCCCGCGCAGATCCGCACGGAGCAGGACGGGCGTATCGCCGTGAGCTTCCTGCACGCCGGCGCGGGCGAGGCGCCGCTCAAGGTGCGCGCCGTCAAGGACGCGCAAGTTACGGCACCGAAGCCTTTCACGGCGCAGCGCAGCTGGGAGTCGCCCTTCGAGGGTGGCACGGAGGAGGAGCGCCTCGCCGAGCGCGCCCATCAGGACCGCGACATCGTCTATTTCCTGCAGCAGCCCGAGACCCACGCATTCAGCCTCTACCACGACTACACCGAGACGCGCGCCGGCGTGAGCGGCTACGCCAACGTGGTGCGCGCCGGAAGCGTGGCGAGCCATCCATCGGCCACGAACCTCGACACGGGCGAGGCGCTCGAGGCGCGGGAGATGAGCGGATCGGAGCTCATGGCCTCGAAAATCAACGTCGGCGAGACGGTCCCGGCGGCCGCGCGCGTGGTGGTGATCCCGTTCGCGCCCCTCGAGAAGGGGCGCACCCTACGGCTGCGGATCATGGAGACCTACACGGCAGCCGTCAGCTACCGCCTCGAGGGAGACGAGCTGGTGTTCGACCGCCGACTCGGCCGGCCGCGCAATGCCGTGGTGCTGCCGTCGGGCTGGTATTGCACCTTCAGCGCAGCTCCCGCGACCGTGAGCCAGCTGCCGGACGGACGGGTACGGCTCGACTACTGGGACGACCGGCCGGAGGCGGTCGAAGTGTTGCTCAAAGCGCGGCGGCGCGCCGGAGACTGACTGGCGGGCGCAGCCCGGCGAGCCCCGAGGTGCCGGGCGAAGAAGCTCACGACCACGCGGTAGACCTGCTGCGATTCCGGCAGATCGGGATCGAAGAAAAACGCATGCCACATCCCGTCCCACACGTGCAGCTCCGCGTCCACGCCCGCCTCGGCGAGCGCGGCCTGCGAGGCGTAGAGCGAGCTCACCATGAAATCGCGCGAGCCCGCGATGAGCAGCGTCGGCGGAAAGGCGCGCAGCACCTCCCGCGAGCTGATCGGCAGGACCAGTGGGTCCTGCGGCGAGGCGCCCTCGAAGTAGGGCTGTCCGCTCATGGCGCCGCTGTCGGCGCCCGGAAAAGGCGGCTCGCCGACGAGCAGCGGAGCCACGTGACTCGAATCTCCGCCGAGCGCGGCGAGCGAGCCGCAGAAGGTGCCGATCGCCCCCGGCATCGGCAACCCCACCTTCTGAAACCACGCCACGGCCTCCCCCGCCAGGATGCCGCCGGCCGAACAGCCGTAGATGCCGATGTTCCCGGCGCGGTGATTCTTGAGCAGCTCGCGATAGACCGCCGCCACATCCTCGCTGGCGGCAGGGAATTTGAATTCCGGCGCCATCCGGTAGGCAACCGTGATCACGGTGATGCGCCCGAGTCCTGCGATCGGGATCGACTCGGCCCGCGCGCCGTTCCCCTCGCCCCAGACGAAGCCGCCGCCGTGCAGATTGATGAGCACGCGATCACGGTTCTCCGGCGCGACGCCGGCCCTGGGCGTGATGACCTGGGTGCGCACGCCAGCGATGAGTCTCTCCTCGATGCTGACCGGGTAGAGTGCCTCGGCGCGCGCGACGAACGGCGCATTCTTGCGCTCGTCCTCCGCACGTATCGCGCCGATGTCGGCAGGTGACTCCGGCCCCTTGGCCGGCGGCGGCGCGGGGTGCGCGAAGAGCGCGATGAGCTTCGCGCGCGCCGCGGCGCTCATGAATCTCGAGGCGGGAATCGACACCGGCGGCAGATGTGCTGCGCCCTCGTTGTCCACCTGCGGCCGCGGAGCGGGCGATTCCGTGCCCCATGCGCCCAGCGACGCGGCCTGGGCGGCCCCCGCCAGCAGCAGTGCCCACGCCGCCCGCGACCCACTCCTCTCAAGTAACGCATCACTCGCACGCATATGACACCTCAGTCGAGCTCGCCCTCATCTTCGCGCACCTGCGCCAGGGTCTGATCCTCGGGCGCGGGTCGCGCCGCCGGGAGCGGCTCGATGCGCCCGGCGATGAACCGCGAGATGGCGGGCCCGGCCAGCAGCAGGAACAGGAAACGAATGGTCTGCAGCGCCATCACGAAAGACACGTCCACGCGGCTCGAGGCCGCGATGATCGCCACCGAGTCCGCGCCCCCGGGGCTCGTGGCGAGATACGCGGTCAGCGGATCGATGCCGAAGGCCGCGACCAGCATGAGCGCCAGCAGGCCGGCAAACGCGATGAGCAGCACGATCGCGGCCAGGATCTGCGGCAGCGCGCGCACGGCGTGCGCCAGGATGTCGCGGCTGAACCCGAGTCCGATGCTCCAGCCGACGATCGCGTAGCTCACCGCCAGCAGCCACGGCGGCAGCTCGAGGCGCACGAGCCCGCTCGAATGCAGCGCGGTGCCGAGGATCATGGGCACCAGGAACACGCCGGCGGGCACTCGCGCCAAGGCGACCGAGCAGACCGCCGAGCAAGGTCCGCGCCGAACTCGCCGGCCATGAACACCATGGCGGAGGCCGCCCCGGGCGCCATGCCCCACACCGCGGTGGTCCCGGGCAGCACACGGGCGCGGCTCATCGCGCCGCCGATCACACTGGCGGCCGCGACGACCGCGGCGATCACCCCGAGGAACAGCGGCCAACGCCGCGCGAAGATCGCCAGTATCTCGGGTGTCAGCGCGCGCGCGATCATGCAGCCGATCACCGCCTGGCCGACGTACAGTGCCGCGCGCGGCAGCCGGATGGCGCCGCCGCCCGCCTCGACTGCGATCGCGGCGATCATCGGACCGAGGAGCAGAGCCGCAGGCAGCCTCACCAGCATGAGCAGCCCCGACAGCAGCAGCGAGCCGCCGAGGAGCACCAGCCACCGCAGGGGATGCGGGAGCGCATCGAGGAGAGGAGGTTGCCGGAGCACCTGGTGGCGACTGACCCTGCTCGCAAAATGAGCCGGTCGGAACACTACCCCAAATCGACGGCAGGCGCCGCGGCGCCTCCCCTGCGCGGGCACTCAGGCCGGGATCCGCGCGCGGTGCACGGCTCTCAGTCCGGGCACCGCGCGCTCTCCCGCACCCGCTTCAGCGCGAGTCGACTCCGGATCTAGAGGCGCTCGCCGGTCGTCGGATCGAGGAACAGCCGCCGATCGTCGCCGCCGTCGTCGAAATCCAACATGTTGAGCAGTGAGCCGGCGATCTGGTCGTAGGAACCGCCGCCGAGCTGGCCCGTGCCCCAGTTGTCCTCGATGAAGCGCAGCACCGAGCTCTGATCGGTCAGCGTGTGATCGACGAAGTTGCGCCGGGCGAACGGCGAGATCACCAGCAGCGGCAGCCGCGGGCCGTAGCCGCAGCGGCCCGGAATCCCTGCGAGCGGCGTACCGTGGCCGCAGACGCCGGGACCGTTCAACTGATCGGTGTCGTTCACGGGCCCGGTGGCAACCGCCGACGGGTTGACGATCGGCGACATCTGGTGGTCATACCAGCCGTCGGAGTCGTCGTACAGGATGACGATTGCGGTGCTGCGCCAGTGCCGCGAGGCCATGAGGGCGTTGACCGTCTTCACGATGAAGGCCTGCTCCAGCAGCGGGTCGGAATAGCCCGCGTGCCCATCCTGCGCAGCGATCGCCTTGAGGAAGCTGACCGCCGGCAGACGACCCTTGGCGAGAGCGTCGAAAAAGTCATGCAGGTCATACTGATGATTCGCCCCGCCGTCGTCGCTGGTGCCGATGGAGTCGAGGGATTTGGGGCGCACGTGCGTCAGATTGGCGGTGGAGGTGAAGTACTGGAAGAAGGCGTGGTGCGGGATGTAGTCCGCGGTCGGCCCGCCGTTCGCGGGAGTCGCCGGACTCGAGCGCTTGCAGCCGGTCGTGCCGTTGGCGTTCACGACGGTGAGGTCGAAGCCGCCCATGAACGAACCCCAGGTGATGCCTTTCTGATTCAGCAAGTCGCCGATGTTTGACGCGCTCGACCTGACGGTTGTGCCTGCGGAGCAGACATCCCCGGTGGGATCGAGATCGCCGACCAGCGTGCCGGGACCCGAATTGTTGGGAACCACTTTGGCACTGGCAGCGCTCGGAGTGGCCGCAGCCGTCGTACCCGCCACCAGATTGAGCACCCCGGGCGTCGAAGGTCCGAAGGTCGTTCCATAGGAGTTATCGCTCATGGCGAACTGCTGCGCGTAGTTCCACAGCGCCGTGACGGTGTTGCCGTCGAAGTAGCCCATGACGATGCCCTGGCCCTTGCCGTAGGCAAACTGCGCAGCGCAGAAGCTGCTCGCGCCCTGCCCCACGCTCGCCGGAAACATGTCCATCAGCCCGCCGTCGAAGGCCTGCTGCTCGGGACCGTAGTTGTGGTCCTGGTCGCAGGTCGAGGCCTGCGTGCGATCGAGCCTGAACGGGTTGATCGCGTTCACACCGTTGCCGGGGTTGTTGGCGTTGGGGTTGTTGGTGAGGAGCTCGCCCTCCGGCAGTCCATCCGCCAGCGTTCCTAGGCCGTTGGCGGACGGGGTGTCATCCTTGGCGTGGAAGCGCGGCTCCCCCGCCGGGTTGAGCGCGACGGGATAGGTCGCGAAGTAGTGATCGAACGAGACGTTCTCCTGGAAAATGACGACCAGATGCTCGATGGGCGTAGTGGTCTCGGGATTCCAACTGGCGGCAGGGTCCGCATGACCCATGGCGACGCCGGCTGCGAGGGCGATGGCCGCGGTGCGCGCGAGACGCTTGACCGCGACGTGGCTGCGATGATCTGACATGGCTATTTTCTCCGGAAGGCAACAGTTGACCTGCGCTTCTTGTGTGAGCGCACGCCGCCACGCTGCCACGGGCACATGACGGATCAGTGATGCATGGGTGACCCTTGCGTGAAGCTGCCGATGCGCTGTCCTGCGCGAGCGGGTAACCTGCTCTCCCGCAGGGCACTGTGCGCGCCATGAGCCACCGGATCACGCGACGGGATTTTCTCGACGGCATCGCCTGCGCGATCGTCGCGGGCGCCGCGCCGCGCCCGGGCCTTGCGCTCGAGGGCGGCGCCTCCTACCCGCCTGCCCGCACGGGTTACGCGGGCAGCCGCCCGGAGGATTTTGCCGTTGCGCACGAGGTACGCGACGGCAGGCGATACCAGCTGGATTCCCAGCCGGTAACCGAGCGTTACGACTTCATCGTGATCGGCGCCGGGATCGGGGGCCTGGCGTCCGCGCATTACCTGCGTCGAGCCAGGCCAAAGGCACGGATCCTGATCCTCGACAATCACGACGACTTCGGCGGACACGCGCGTCGCAACGAGTTCAACGTCGGCGGCCGCTTCCTGCTGGGCTACGGCGGCAGCGAGTCGCTGGAGGGAATCCGGCGCCGCTGGTCGCGCGTGGCACGCGAGTGCGTGGTCAGCATCGGAGTCGACGTCGAGCGGCTCGAGCGGGCGTTCAACGTCACGCTGTATCCGGGTCTCGGGCTGTCGTCGGGCCTGTTTTTCCCGCGCGAGATCTACGGTGTGGACCGGCTCGTGACCGGCGACCCGGTGCGGCAGCTCCCCACCGACGTGCCGCCGGAGCTGCACCGCGGCCGCCCCCCGCAGGAATTCATCGCCGACTGCCCGCTTGACGCTGCCCAGAAGGCGAGCTTGCTCGTCCTCTACACCGAGCGCCGCGACGTACTGAGCGGCATGAGTCCCGCCGGGAAGCGGCGGCTTCTCGAGAAGACCTCATATCACGACTATCTGCAGCGCTACTTCGGGCTCGACGAGCGCTCGCTCGCGATGTTCGACGGCCGGACTCTCGACCTGTTCGCCTGCAAGGCCAACGCGGTATCGGCGCTACTCGCCTGGCAGTGCCAGTATCCCGGCTTCCAGGGGCTGGGCCTGCAGATGTCCCGCGAGGGTGTGCTTGAAGGTGATCCCTACATCCACCACTTCCCCGACGGGAATGCCACGCTTGCCCGACTCTTTGTCCGCCAGCTGATCCCCGCGGTGGCGCCCGGACATACCATGGAGGACGTGATCCCGGCGCGCTTCGACTACGGCCAGCTGGATGAGAGCGCCAATGACACGCGCCTGCGGCTATCCTCGACGGTTGTCGCGCTCGGCAACCGCGCCGCCGGCGTCGACGTACTCTACATGCGCGACGGCGCGCTGACGCGCGCCTCGGCCGGTCACGTAATCTACGCCGGCTACTCGGCGATGCTTCCTTACATCTGCGCCGATCTGGACGAAGCCCAGCGTAAGGCCGTGGCGGACCAGGTGAAGGCCCCCCTCATCTACGTCAACGTCGCGCTGCGCAGCTGGCGCTCCTGGGTCAACCGCGGAGTGCACTACGTCAACAACCCTGCGGGCTTCTACAGCCACATCAAGCTCGACTACCCGGTGAGCCTCGGCGACTACCGCTTCCCGCAGAGCCCCGATGAGCCGATGATCCTGCACCTGTTGCATTGCCCGTGGCCAGACGGTCCGGTGAAAGACTTGCGCACCGCGTGGCGGGCGGCACGTGGAATCGCCTACTCACTGCCCTTCGACGTGCTGGAGGCCCGGGCACGCGATGAGCTGACCCGGATTCTGGGCCCGGGCGGATTCGATGCGGAGCGCGACGTCGCGGCCATCACCGCCAATCGCTGGGGCCACGGCTACGCCTATGACATGGACACGCTGTTCGATGACCCAGCCACGGCCGCGCGCGAGACACGCTTGAGCCGCGCGCCGATCGGGCACATTCATTTCGCCGGCACCGACGCCGCGTGGATGGCCTACGCCCACTGGGCGATCGACTCGGCGCAGCGCGCCGCGCAGGAGATTACCGGGTAGGACCGCCGGATCACCCCGATTCGATCCGCAGCAGCTTGGTGCGGCCGGATGCCCCGCTCTTGATGGAGACCGCGCCCTTCGGGCAACGGAAATGATCCGCCACCAGCGCAAGCAGCTCGCGATTCGCCTTGCCCTCGGTTGCCGGAGATTTGACCCTGGCGAGCCAGCTGCCGTCGGACAGCTGTTCCAGCGAAGTCACACGCGCATTCGGCTTGACCTTGACCCGGATGATGCGAGGCGTCGTCACTCAAGCATCATGAGCCGTCGCGGGGCCGCGCGGCCTCCCGGTAGCCAACGAACACGTGCTTCGGGATCATGCAGTGCACGCCCTTACGGATGTCGACCACCTGCGTCACGCGGCAGTCCCCCACGATCGAGGTGAGCGCGTAAGCCTCCTCGCGACTCATCGGCACGATCTTCTGCGTGGTGAGCCAGTTGACGGTCTGCTCGACGGCGATCTTCATCGCCTGATTCAGATCCTCGTCGTAGCCCATGAAGATCCAGTCGGTCCTGGTCTCCGCCCACGGCCACTCGCTCTTCAGGTCCTTGCGCACGATCGGCTGAATCTCGATCTCCTTATAAGAGCACTCGAGCGCGGTGAGATTGACCTCGCCGTTCCCCTGCCGGCAATGTGAGTCGCCGGTCCAGATCAAGCCGCCCTTGATGAAGACCGGGACATACAGCGTCGATCCGGCCTGCAGCTCGTTCAGGTCCATGTTCGAGCCGTTCTTCCAGGGCCGCAGCGTACTGGTGCGCCCGCGCTCGTCCCGTATGGGAGGGCCGGCTTTCGCGGCCGGCTCGTTGGGATCGACGCCGACCGCGAAGGTTCCGGGAAAGGGCTTCAGATCGATCATGATTCCCGGCTTGAACTCCGTCTGCATCTTCACCAGGTCGAGCTTGTAGTAGCGCACGAAGCCCTCGGGAAACTCCGGGGCCAGCAGTCCCACGGTCGGGAAGTCCTTGCCCGGCAGGTTGAAGTTGAAGGCGTCGGCCTTGGGAACGATCTTGAGAATGTGAATCTCGAGGGTGTCGCCGGGCTCCGCCCCGGAGACATAGATAGGCCCCGTGATCGAGTGCGGGCCACCGCCGTCGTTCTGCTTGCGCAGCTTCACGATCTCATCCATGTCGGCGCCCGGCTTGATCTGCCCCAGCGAGTGCGAAAGCGTCTCGATCGAGACCGTGTCGCCTGAATTGATGGTGAGCCGCGGCTTCTCGCTGGTGTCGTACCAGCCCCATTGCACGTTCTCAGGCGTGGCGGGCAGGGAATAGTGCCGGGCTTCGGCGAGCGGAAGCCAGGCGAAGGTCGTCAGCAGGGCGATTGCGGTTCTCATGGCGAGCTCCTCTGCGGCTAGAGCCGGGCCTCGGCATGATAGGCCAAAGCCGCAGCCCGGAGGCTGCTCAGCGAGCGGACGGGTGTGCGAGCGCGGCCGCCGGAGGTTCCAGATAGAAGGCGTACTGGGCGAGGCAGCTGCGCAGAAAGCTGCGCGCCTCGTACCCCACGCAGCGCAGCACCGGGCGGTGCGTCATCCAGACGACGCTCGCGGTGCCGACGAAGAACGCCCGGTGCGCCAGGCGCATCAGCCCCCGCAGCGGTGCGGGGCGGGCGGCGCGCAGGGCCAATAGCAACTGGGACTCGAAGCCGACGTGCGCGAGCTCCTCGCAGACGAGGGTGCGGCAAAGTACCTTGAGGCGCTGGCATCCGGTCGCGGCTTCGAGCGCACGGTAATACACCTTGCCGATCAGCTCCGCGCAGATCAGGACGTGCAGGTACAGCTCGAAACCGGCGAGTCGCCGGGCGACGCGAAACACCCGATCGGTCCAGTCGTGGCGCTTGCGCGCTATCCCGTGATCCTCCATGAAGGCCCGCAAGAGGCTGGCGTGGCGCTGTTCCTCGCGGATGAACAAGGCCACGATACGCGCGAGCGACGGCTGGCCGTGCTCGCGGCCGAAGCGCTCCGCAGCCCGCTGCAGCGTCGCGCCCTCGGACTGCTCGCCGAGCTGGAAGCTCGCGATGGAGCTCGCGATGAGCCGCTGCTCCTCCGGGGTCAGGCGGTCGGAGAGGCACGCCGGCACGAGCCGTGGGTGCTGCGCGTGGTATTCGAAGTGATTCAGCCAGATCTGCAGATCGTCGGAGCCCATGACGCCACCCTCCTGGTCCTTGCGCGAGAGTGTGCGAGCTCATTCGGGTGACGCCATGGCGCGATTCGGGCGGATTCGGGCGGCGCGCGGACCCTGCTCGCCAGGGCTGCCGACGAGCCGGGGTCGAGCCTGCGCCTTCAGGACGGGGAGTGTTGAGCGAGGATGCGCGCCTTGCTCGCCTCGTAGTCATCCGCGGCAAGCACTCCGAGTTTGCGCAGGCGCTGGTGCTCGCGCATCTCATCGCGCAGTTGATCCGCCTTGGCGGGCCGGCGGGCGGCCGCAGCCAGCTTGAGGTGGGCCGCAAGCTTTGGCGTGAACTGCCGGACGGCTCGCAGCGTGGCCATGCCGCCGGTGAACTCGAGGAGCCTTGCCTGGCCGTGCCGGCTGAGCAGGCGCACCGTCCCGGTCGTGCGATACGCGGCGATCAGGGTCGTCAACGCCCAGGCTCCCACCACGGCGGCGCAAAACCCCAGGGCCTCATGCTTCCACCATGGCGTGGCCGAGGAGCCGATCCATGCGCCGGCTCCGATCGCGACAGCCAGCAACACCAGCGCGGCGGTGATCCATCGCCAGGCGACATGCGTCGACAGCTCAGGAAGCCCCTCGACGAAGCGCAGATCGAGGACGTATTCGAGCTCGGCGGACCGTGCCCGCGAGCGCACCGCCAGGTAGTAATAGTCGATGACCCGGAGCTGCAGGACGCGGCGGTGAAGGCGGCTGCGGATCTCGAGGTCGGCATGCACGCGGCGCGCGGCGCGCGGGTTCGGCACCTCGCGGGCGTCCGACTCCAGCACGATGTGTTCAGTCGCCCCCACAGGCTTGAAGCTTAACGAGCAGCGCGCCGGCTTTCTGCGAATTGGGTCCCGCGCAGGAGCCACACGAAGTCGCTGCCGGCCGCAGGGGCGGCGCGAATGCAACAATAAACGGCTCACGGCACTATCATGGTCGGCGATGACCGGGAGATCGACGATGCGACGGGTGGTTCTGGCTGCTGTAGGTATGGCACTCGCGCTGCCCGGCATGACGGGTGCCGCAGCCGCACAGTCCCCGCCACCCGCCGCAGCCGCGGCCGTCGACCCGTGGTGCCGGTCGAAGCCTGAAGCGCCCTTCTGCCATGCCGTGCGCGGCGTGCGCGCCTCCGGTTGGCCGGCGCAGAGCCGCTCCCAGGTCATGGCCGTGAACGGCATGGTCGTGACCAGCCAGCCGCTCGCAGCACAGGCCGGCCTCCAGGTACTGATGCGGGGCGGAAATGCCATCGATGCCGCGGTTGCCACGGCCGGGGTGCTGAGTATCACTGAGCCCATGATGGTCGGGGTGGCCTCCGATCTGTTTGCCGTCATCTACGTCGCAAAGGACCACGAGGTCTACGTGCTCAATGCCAGCGGCACCGCGCCGACCGGCGCCACGCTCGAGCACCTGAACGAGCTCGGCTACCACTTCGACCCCGGGAACTGGGGGCCGACCTCGGGCATGCCCCCGGGGGGGATTCTGCCGGTCACGGTGCCGGGCGCGCTGTGGGGGTGGCAGGCGGTGCTCGAGCGATTCGGTACGCTCACCTTCAAAGAGCTGCTCGAGGCCGCGGCCCAGTACGCGCAGAACGGCTTTCCCGTCTCCGAGCGCATCGCGGGCGACTGGATCCTGCCCAAGGCGCTGCCGCTGCGGGGTTGCTGCACTCAGCTCGATCCCGACTCGGTAAGAGTGTGGTACGTGAACGGGCAGCCCCCGGCACCCGGGCAGATCTTCAGGAACCCTGACCTCGCGCACACCTTGCGCCTGCTGCAGACACAGGGCGCCGATGCCTTCTATAAAGGAGAGATCGCCCGGGCCATCGTGGCGAAGTCGCGGGCACTCGGCGGCACGATGACGCTCGAGGACCTCGCCAACTATCGCGGCGAATGGCTCGAGCCGGCCCGCACCCGCTATCACGGCTACGACGTGATGGAATTGCCGCCGCCCTCGCAGGCCTGGGCCGCGCTCGAGATGCTCAACATTCTGGAGCAGTGCCTGCCGCAGTGGGCGCCGGGAGCCACGCTGGCGTCCCTCGGCCCGAGAGACCCGCAGTACTGGCACATCCTGGTCGAGGCGAAGAAGCTCGCCTACGCGGATCTGTTCCGCTACAACGCCGATCCCGATCGGGTGAGCGTTCCGCTCGAGAAGCTGCTGTCCACTGCGCACGCCGCGTCGCTGTGCGCGAAGTTCGACCCCCGCCATGCCTCGGCGACCGGCGCGCCGGCCGGCGGCGATCTCAGGAGCGACACCGTGGTCCTGTCGACGGCGGACAAGGACGGCAACATGGTGTCGTGGGTGAACAGCAACTACAACGAATTCGGGTCGGGCATCACCGTGCCCGGCTACGGCTTCGTGCTGCACAACCGCGGCACGCTCTTCACGCTCGACCCGAAGAGCCCGAACGTGATCGCACCTCACAAGAGGCCGTTCAACACGCTCTCCGCCGGGTTCCTGATGCGCGCTGGCGAGCCAGTCATGACCGTGACGCTCATGGGCGGCGACATGCAGGCGCAGGGGCACGCGCAGCTGCTGGTCGATGTCATCGACCTCGGCGCGAATGCGCAGGCCGCGGCCGACATGGCCCGCTTCCGCCACAGTGAGATCTCCAATCTGCTGACTCTCGAGTCCCCGCTCTACGACCTGGTCGGTCCGGCCCTTGCCGCGATGGGGCACACGGTACAGTCCGTCAATGGCGCGGATCTCGGGGGCGTACAGGTGATTCAGCTCGTGCCGGCGGATGCGGGGATGCGCTCCTACCGCGGCGCCTCCGATTTCAGGAAGGACGGGCAGGCCGTCGGCTGGTGAGGCTCATGGCCCGATTGAGCCTGACTGCTCCACTCGAGCGAGCTCCGTGTAGAAGCTCTCGAGGACGAGCCGCTGGCCCGGCACGATCTTGCGCCGCGCCAGCCCCCGGTCGAACCACCCGCCGCGATCCGCTTCGGGGAATCGTTCGCTGTGGCCCGATCGCGGCGGCCACTCCATCTCGAAGAGATTGCTGCGCAGCGCTGCCGGATCACAATCCCCCTCGACGGCCCACACGTGCAGGCGCTTGCCGCTCGGCAGGCGGAAGCTGCCGAGATCGCGCTCGGAGCCCGCACCGGGAGCCGCGAAACCCGTCTCCTCCGTGAACTCGCGCCGCGCACAGTCGAGCTCGTCCTCACCCGCAGCGACGAGACCCTTCGGTACGGACCAGGCACCCTCATCCTTCCGCGCCCAGTAAGGTCCACCGGGGTGCACGAGGAAGACCTCGGTGCCGGAGCCCATCCGGCGATAGAGCAGAATGCCCGCGCTCACCTGCGGCACAGCCGCCACCTCGCTTTCCATCGCAGCATGCCATACGTAGCGATCCGTATGTCGCGCCAGGCGAGCCGGTTGCAGGCTGCTTGCGGTGGCCACTGCCGAGATACGTGCATTGAAGACGGCTCCGTCCTCCGCGCTCCCCCTGAACGCCGATATTGCGGCGCGGCTCGAGGAGGTCGCGCAGATCCTCGCCGGACAGAATGCCAACCCCTACCGGCTCGCCGCCTACCGCGCGGCGGCCCGCACGCTGCGCAGCTGGCCGGAGCCGGTCAGCGAGCTGGTGCATCGCGATGGTCTTGCGGGCCTGACGCGGCTGCCGGGCGTCGGCGAGCGCCTGGCGCGTGCGATCTACCAGCTGGTGGTGAGCGGCCGGCTGCCGATGCTGGAGCGGCTGCGAGGCGACACGGACCCCGTCGAGCTGCTGGCGAGCGTCCCGGGTATCGGAGCCAAGACAGCGCAGCTCATCCATGAGCGCCTCGGCATCGACACGCTCGAGGAGCTCGAGTGCGCGGCGCACGACGGCCGGCTCGAGCGCCTCGGCATCGGGGCCAAGCGCCTCGCCGGGTTCCGCGATGCCCTGGCGGGACGGCTGGGGCGCGTCGGCCAGCGCCCGGCGCCCGACCTTGCCTCTGCCCCAGACGTCGCCGAGGTGTTGGATGTCGACCGGCAGTACCGCGAAGAGGCCACTCGGGGCTCGCTGCCGCGGATCGCACCGCGGCGCTTCAATCCGCGCCACGAGGCCTGGCTCCCCGTGCTGCACGCCCGTCGCGGCGAGCGCGAATACACCGCGCTCTTCTCCAACACCCACCGGGCTCACGAGCTCGGCCGTTGCCGTGACTGGGTCGTTCTTTATTATGACGGCGCCGGAGCCGCCGAGCGCCAATGCACGGTGATCACGGCCGAGCGCGGAGCGCTGCGCGGGCAGCGCATCGTCAGAGGGCGCGAGGACGAGTGTCTGGCGTACTACGCGCACGCCACCGAGCCGCCGACGGCGTCCCCAGGCTGACGAGGCGCCCCCGGGCAACTACCGCGCCTCACAGCGTGTACTGCTGATGCAGGATCGGCATCTCGACCGCGGTTCGCTCGAGCCGCGCGGCGAGGCACTCCATCACCTCCGCGTCCCCGTGCACGAGGAAGGTACGCGGTGCGCGGGTCGCGGCATGCCAGCGCAGCAGCTCGGCCTGGTCGGCATGCGCGGAGAAGCCGTTGATCGTATGAATGCGTGCCTGCACCGGGATCTCCTCCCCGAAGAGGGTGACGCTCTCCGCTCCATCGATGATGCGCCGTGCCAGTGTGCCGCGCGCCGCATAGCCGACGAAGACGACGGCACAGTTGTGCCGGCCGAGATTGTGCCTGAGGTGATGACGCACGCGGCCGCCGGTACACATGCCCGACCCGGCGATGATGATCGCACCGCCGGTGACGCGGTTGAGCGCGACCGACTCGGAGGTGTCGCGCGTGAAATGCAGCCCCGGCAGTCCGAAGGGATCGCGGCCCGCGCGAAACAGCTCGCGGGTCTCGGGCTGGTAGCACTCCGGATAGCGCGCGAATATCTCGGTGGCGGAGATCGCCATCGGCGAATCGAGGAAGACCTGCATGGTGTCCGGCAGGCGGCCCGATTCGGCTCCGGCGCGCAGATAAAACAGCAGCTCCTGCGCCCGCTCCAGGGCGAAGCTCGGGATGACGACATTGCCGCCGCGAGCGAATGCCCCGGTGATGGCCTGATAGAGCTCTTCGACCGAGGGGCCGATCGGCTTGTGCAGACGATCGCCGTAGGTGCTCTCCATCACCACGGCGTCCACCTGGGGCGGCGGCGCCGCGGCGCGCAGCAGCGCCCGGCCGACATTGCCGAGGTCGCCGGAGAACAGCACCCGGCGATGTGTCCCGGCCTCTGCGAGCTCGAGCAGGATGCTGGCCGAGCCGAGGATGTGGCCGGCGTCGAGAAAGGTCGCCGAGATGCCGGCCGCGAGCCGCATCGGCGTGCCGTAGTGCGCCGTCAGGCCGACGAAATCCATCGTATGCAGCGCATCGGCGATCGTGTACAGGGGTGCCGCGGCGCCCCATGCGCCTTTGCGACCCGCGTGCCGCGCGCGGCGCAGCGCCTCCTCCTCGTGGACGTGCGCCGCATCGAGCAGCATCAGGCGCAGCAGCTCCCGCGAAGCGCTCGTGGTCACGACCTCGCCGCGGAAACCGCGTTTCACCAGCAGCGGCAGCCGCCCGCAGTGATCGAGATGGGCGTGCGTCAGCAGCACGAAGTCGATGCTGCCCGCGTCGAAGCCGAACTCCTCCGCGTTCTCCTCATCGAGCTCGCGCCCACCCTGGTACAGGCCGCAATCGATCAACACTCGCGTGCCGGCGCACTCGATGAGATGGCAGGAACCGGTGACGCCCCGGTCGGCTCCGTGGAACTCGATCCTCATCGGCGCATGCTGGCACGCCCCTCAGCTGCCAATACTACGTACAACTGCGGGTGGGTGGCCGGCGGCCGGGCTCCTATCATCGCCTGCGGCGAGGGTGGCGATTGGTTCGAATGCGGAGTGCAATGACAAGCGTCGAGTCCGCGGTCCGCGATCCACGGCCGAGCGGCGCCATGGACGAGGTGACTGCCGCCAAGGTGGCCTTCTTGTCCGATCCGGCCGCCTACCCCGACCACCCGCCGCAGGTGGACAGGCGCGAGACGCATTTCGCCTGGGTATTTCTCGCCGGTGAGCGCGCCTACAAGATGAAAAAGCCCTCGCACCTCCGCGGCGCCGACTGGCGCAGCACCGAGGCGCGCGAGCTCGCCTGTCGGGAAGAGCTGCGCCTCAACCGCCGGCTCTCCGCTCCGACCTATCTCGGCGTCGAGCCGCTGGTCGAGACCGCATCGGGCCTGCGGATCGGCGGCAGTGGGCATGCGGTCGACTGGCTGCTGGTGATGCGGCGGCTGGACGAGCGGCGGATGCTGAGCGCGGTGCTGGCCAGCGGCCGGCTGAGCCCGGCCGATCTCGATGCCGTGCTCGCCTTCCTGGTCGCGTTCTACAGATCCCGCGACCCGCTGCCCTTCTCGCCGGACGCCTACCTGCGACGCGTCCGCGCGCGTATCGACGAGGCCCTGGCGGCGCTGCAGCGGCCCGAGCTCGGTTTGCCGCGTGAGCGCATCGCGCCACTCTCGCGCGAGCTGATCGGCGCGTTCGATTCGCTGCGTGCCGAGCTCGCCGGGCGCGCCACCGGGCGGCGTATCGCCGAAGTACACGGGGATCTGCGCGCGGAGCACGTCTGGCTCGGACCGCCCGTGCAGGTCATCGATGCGCTGGAGGTGTACGCCGACCTGCGCATGCTCGATACGGCGGAGGAGATGGCCATGCTGGCGCTCGAGTGCGAGTCCCCCGCGGCTCCCTGGGCGACCAGCTATCTGCGCGACCATTACCGCCAGCTCGCGGCGGATCCTCTCGGCACCCGGCTGTTCGAGTTCTACATGGCGCTGCGCGCCGCGACGCATGCCAAGCTCGCCATCTGGCATCTCGACGATCCGCAGCAGTGCCTCGACCCGGCACCGTGGCGGGAGCGCGCACTCAGAGGCGTGGCCACGGCACTGCGGCACTGTCGGGCGGCCGTTGCGGCCGATCTGCCACGATCCGCCTAGCGCCAGGTCATATGCGCGAGATCCCCGAGCCCCGGCTCTTCTCCCTGAGCGAATCCCGCGAGCTGGCTGCGAGCGTCGCCGCGAGCGCCGGACTCGGCCTCACTCCTCTCGAGGAGCGGCGCTTCGAGAGCGGTGAATTCAAGCTGCGGCCGCTCGAGTCGGTGCGCGACCGCACGGCCTTCGTCGTCGAGTCGCTCGCCGGCGATGAGGCTGTGCCGACCGCGGAACGGCTGGTGCGCCTGCTGTTCCTGCTGTCGGGGCTCAAGGATGCCGGCGCGATTCACCGGGTGGCGCTCGTGCCCTATCTCGCCTACGCGCGCAAGGAGCGCCGCACCCAGGTGCGCGATCCCGTCAACACCCGCTACGTGGCGCAGCTGCTCGAGGCCGCGGGTCTCGATCGGCTCATCGCGCTCGACGTGCACAACCCGGCGGCGCTCGACAACTCGTTCCGCATCCCGGTGGATCACCTGAGCGCCATGCCCATGATGGCCGATCATTTTGTGCGCCAGCGCACGGCGGCCCCGCTCACCGTCGTCTCACCGGACGTGGGCGGCATCAAGCGGGCGCAGCTCTTTCGCGAGCTGCTGCAGCGGCGGCTCAAGGGCGAGGTGGAGATGGCGTTCATCGAGAAGCGCCGGGCGCTGGATGTGGTCTCGAGCGGCGCGCTGGTGGGCGACGTCTCGCACCGCGACGTGATCGTCATCGATGACCTGTGCGCCTCGGGCGGTACGCTGATCCGCGCCGCCGACCTGTTGCGCCGTTGCGGTGCCGCCGCGGTGCATGCCGCAGTGACGCATGCACCCGTGGCTGCAGGCCTCAACGCCGTGCTCGCTGCGGAGAGTCTCTCGAGCGTCGTGGTCACCGACAGCGTCGGCCCGACTCCGGCGGCGGCCCGCTCGTCCGCCGCGGGCGGGAAGCTGATCGTGCTCGCCGTCGGCCCGTTGTTCGGCCAGGCGCTGCGCCGGATGCTGGACGGCAAGCCGCTCGCGCCGCTGCTCGAGCACTGGCCGGTGTAAGTAATTGCACGAATGACGCTTCATGCGGCGTCACCGCAATCTGTCAGGTACCGGGCGCCTCGTTGAGGGAGATACCATGATCATTCCACTACAGATCACGTTCCGACACATGGATCCCTCGCCCGCACTCGAGGCGCGTATCCGCGAGCTCGCGGCCAGGTTGGACCGGTTCAGTGAGCACATCATGCGCTGCCATGTGATCGTCGAGCCGCCGCCGCAGCATTCGCAGCAGGGTGCGCTCCATGACGTTCACATCGACATCACGCTGCCCGACGAAGAGATTGCCATCCGTCACGCGCACCCCGCCGATCACGCTCACGAGGATCCCTACGTTGCGCTGCGCGACGCGTTTCGGGCAGCCCGCCGCAAGCTCGAGGACTACGAGCGCCGGCGGCGCTTCGACGTCAAGAGCCATGTGGGGGCCGCGGAAGGACGCATCTGCGAGCTCGATGCCGTACGCGATTGCGGTCGCATCGAGACCGACGATGGACGCCTGATCTATTTCCACCGCAACAGTGTGCTCGGCGCCCGGTTCCAGGATCTGACTCCGGGCACCAAGGTGCGCTTCGCCGAGGAAGCCGGAGACCGCGGGCCTCAGGCCAGCACGGTCCACGTGATCTCCTGAGCGAGGTGCGGGTCGCCGTCAGGGCAAGGCACGCGGCGCGCCAGCGGCCGACGCGACCGTCACGTGCTCGAGGTGCGCAGGCTCGCTGCCCGCTGCGGTCTCCATACGCACTGAGACTCGAACTGCGGCGAGCCGCTCATAGAGCCGCCGCCTGCGGTACAGAGGCACCCAGCCGTAAACCAGCGACTCCACGGGCCGCCACAGCGCCAGCCACGCGATGATGATCAGGCCTTCATCGAGCATGCGCGGCGCGCTGCCCTGCAGCAGCCCCCTGAGGATGCCGCGGATGGTCATGCTCGCGAGGAAGATCGCCACTCCGCCGAGCAGCGCCAGCTGCGTCACCCGCATGTGGTCGCGCAGCTGATGGCGCGCCGAGGTCGCGAGACGCTCGTAATAGTGCTCCACCGCCGCCTGCAGGTCCGCAGCCAGTGCCCCTCCGTCCTGGGCGTGGACGTGCAGATGCCAGGTATGCGCCGAGAGCTTCTCGCTGAATTCCCCTTCGATGAACTCCGCGCTCTCGCGGTCGAGGTCGCGATCCCAGAACGGCGAGGGGTCGAGCGAATTGAACATCTGCGCGACGTTGCGCACGTGAATGCTCACGGTCGCGGCGCTCGCAGCCCCGTGATGCTTGCCCTTCCCGAACACGGAGCGGGCCATGAGCAGTGCGGAGGTCACTGGACCGCCGCGCTACGCCGTGCTCTCGTAACCGGCGACCACGGACTCCCTGACGCGCGGCTCGCTCTCCGCGCCGCCTTCTTCCTCCGCGGCGGTCTCTTCCCACGCCTCGCGGGCCGGCCTGTAAGGCGTGAGCGGCTCGGCCCAGTCAGCGCCCCTCATCTCGGTCTCCGAGTACCCAAGATCGTCGCGCTCCACGTCGTCCACCGGACCCGTCCAGTCCTCGGGCGGCTCGGCCAGGCCGAGCGGCAGGACACGCCAGCTCTCCTCGTCGACCTCGTCGAGGTCGCCGTCGAAGGTCTGAATCTCGATCGTGCGCGCCTCCTCGTCGAAGCCGGTCACCTGGAAGATCTCGCCCTTGTCCCAGCGCAGGTACCACTGACCGATCCGTGCGCTCCCCACACCGTTGTTCATAAGCCACCTCCACCTCCGCTCACAGCCAGACACTGCGCCCGCTGCGCCGCCGGAGGAATACGCGGAAATGCGCACCGCAGCCGGCCGGCGGACCGGGCGGCGCCATACGCATATGCCGCAGTCACCCGGCGGGCCCGGCGCGGCATACTGTCGTGACGGCGGGTGCGGGTCAGTTCCGTGAGGCCCTTTCGCTCCATTTACACACACGGGTTCCTGCGCATCGCGGTCTGTACACCCCGCGTGGAGGTGGCGCAGCCTGCCGTCAACGTGCAGCGCACCCTCGCCCTGGCCAAGCGCGCCGTCGAGCGCAAGTCGGCGCTGGTGCTGTTTCCGGAGCTCGGGCTGTCCGCCTATTCGAACGAGGACCTGGTGCTCCAGGATGCGCTGCTCGATGCGGTCGAGCGCGCCGTCGCGGAGCTGCTGGCGGCGAGTCGTACGCTCGGCGCGATCCTGATCGTGGGAGCGCCGCTGCGCACCGAGGGGCGACTGTTCAACTGCGCTCTGGTGATGTGCACCGGCACCCTGCTCGGTGTGGTCCCCAAGACCTACCTGCCCAACTACCGCGAGTTCTACGAAAAGCGCCAGTTCACCTCGGCGACGCAGGCGCTCGCCGACACCATCGAGGTCGCGGGACGACGCGTGCCCTTTGGCAACGACCTGCTGTTCGTCTGCAGCCGCTGGCGCGACCTCGTGCTGCACGTCGAGATCTGCGAGGACCTGTGGGTGCCGCTGCCGCCGAGCACCCGTGCCGCGCTCGGCGGAGCGACCGTGCTCGCCAATCTCTCCGCCAGCGACATCACCATCGGCAAAGCCGAGTACCGGCGACTGCTGTGTGCCTCGCAGTCCGCCAAGTGCATCGCGGCCTACGCCTACGCTTCCGCCGGCTACGGGGAGTCCACCACCGATCTCGCCTGGGACGGGCACGCCATCGTCTGCGAGAACGGCGACCTGGTCGCCGAGTCGCAGCGTTTCCGCTATGAGGACGCGCTCATCACGGCGGACGTCGATCTCGAGCGGTTGCGCCAGGAGCGCAGCCGCACCACGAGCTTCAGCGACTGCGCCCAGCTCGAGCGCGAGCGCCTCGCGGGCCTGCGCCGCGTAGGATGCGATCTCGAGGCACCGGACGGAACAGTGCCGCTCGCGAGGACGATCGCGCGCTTTCCTTACGTTCCCGCCGACCCCGCCTTCCTCGATCAGCGCTGCCAGGAAGTGCTCGGCATCCAGGTTCAGGGGCTGGCACGTCGCATGGAAGGCAGCGGAATCGACAAGCTGATCATCGGCGTCTCCGGGGGTGTCGATTCGACGCATGCGCTGCTGGTCGCCACCCGGGCGGTCGATACGCTCGGCCTGCCGCGCGCGAACGTACTGGGCGTCACCATGCCGGGCTTCGCCACCAGCGAGCGGACCCGAGGCAACGCACTGCGACTCATGGGCGCACTCGGGGTGAGTTCTCAGGAGATCGACATCCGGCCGTCCGCCATGCAGATGCTGCGCGACCTCGGCCATCCCTTCGCTCGTGGTGAGCCATCCGCCGATATCACCTTCGAGAACGTTCAGGCGGGCGAGCGCACCTCGCATCTGTTCCGCCTCGCGAACTTCCGCGGTGGGCTGGTGGTGGGGACCAGTGATCTCTCCGAGCTGGCGCTCGGCTACACGACCTACGGCGTCGGCGATCAGATGTCGCACTATGCCGTCAACGCCTCGGTGCCCAAGACCCTCATCCGACACCTTATTTACTGGATCTCACGCACCGGTCAGCTGGACGAGGCCGTGGCGGGGGTGCTCGAGGACATCCTCGCGACGCCGATGAGCCCGGAGCTGCTGCTGCCGTCCGGCAATGCGCTGCAATCGGCCGAGAGCCTCGTCGGCCCCTACGAGCTGCAGGACTTCCATCTGTACTATCTGAGCCGCTTCGGCTTCCGCCCCAGCAAGGTGGCGTTCCTGGCCGAGCATGCCTGGTCACGACGCGCCGCGGGAGCCTGGCCGGAGTCGATCGCGGAGGCTGAGCGTCACGAATACGATCTTGCGGCCATCAAGCACTGGCTGCGAGTGTTTCTGACGCGCTTCTACGGCTCGAGCCAGTTCAAGCGCTCTGCCCTGCCGAACGCGCCCAAAGTCGGCTCCGGCGGCTCGCTCTCGCCGCGCGGCGACTGGCGCGCACCGAGCGATGCGCGCGCGGACGTCTGGCTCGAGGAGCTCGAGCGCAACGTGCCCTGACGGCGCAGTCGCCTCAGCGCGCCGCCCGCAGCAGTCTACGCAGCTCGCCGAGCGGCCGTGTGTTGAGCACGTCCTCGCGGCGCACCCAGCCACGCCGCGCCTGCAGCACCGCCCCATCGAGATAGGCGAACTGATCCGCCGAATGGGCATCGCTCGCCAGGCTGAGCAGCACCCCGGCATCGCGGGCCGCCTTGAGGTGCACGTCGTCCAGGTCGAGACGATTGGGCTGACCATTCACCTCGAGGCAGCAGCCGCGCGCGTGTGCCGCCGCGATGACGCGCTCGAAATCGAGCGCGCACGGCGCGCGCTCGCCGAGCAGCCGCCCGCTCGGATGCGCCAGAATGTTGACGTAGGGCCGCTCCAGCGCGCGCAGCAGGCGCGCGGTCTGCTGCGCCTCGGGCTTGTCGAAGTGACCGTGGATGGCGATAACCACCACGTCCAGTCGTGCGAGCACGGCATCGGGCAGCGCCAGACTCCCGTCCTCGAGGATGTCCACCTCCGCTCCCTTGAGCACCACGATGCCGGTGAGCTTCTCGTTGAGCGCATCGATCGCGTCCGCCTGCCGCGCCAGACGCTCGGCGTCGAGCCCGTGAACGATGCCGAGGTGCTGCCCATGGTCCGTGATCGCCAGGTAGCGCAGCTGGCGCAGCCGGGCCGCCTCGACCATCCGTGCGAGCGTGTCCCTGCCGTCCGAGGCGTCGGTGTGCACGTGCAGGTCGCCCTGCAGGTCGCGGCGCTCGATGAGCCTCGGCAGTGCGCCGTGCTCGGCCGCCTCGATCTCACCGCGGTCCTCGCGCAGCTCGGGCGTGATCCACTCGAGCCCCAGCGCCTCGAAGAGCTGCTCCTCGGATGCGCCGGCCACGCGCTTGCCGCCGCGAAACAGGCCGTATTCGCTCAGCTTGTAGCCGCGCTCCTGGGCCCGGCGGCGGATGCGGATATTGTGGTCGCGGCTGCCGGTGAAGTAATGGAGCGCCGCGCCGAAGCTCTGCGGCGCCACCACCCGTACGTCGACCTGCAGGCCGTTGCGCAGCACGCCGGTGGCCTTGGTGGTGCCGGCCGCGGTCAGTTTGCGCAGGTCGGCATAGTCCTCGAGAGCCTTGAAGGTCGCGGCCGCGCCGCGTGCACCGACCAGCACGTCGAGATCGCCGACCGTGTCACGGCCGCGCCGGTAGCTGCCGGCGATCTCGACCGCGCTCACTCCGGGCACCGACTTGAGATACTCGCGCAGCGGCTCGGCATACTGAGCGGCCAGCGAGCGCAGCAGCCGCTGCGGAGCACGCTCATCGGTGCCCGCCAGCGCCGCACGCAAGCGCGCCTGCAGCGCCGGACCGAAGCCACGCAGCCGCGTCAGGCGACCGGCGGCGAGCGCGCGCTTGAGGTCGGAGCGGTCGCGGATGCGCAGCCCGGTGCGCAACGCCCTCACCCGCACGGGACCCAAGCCCGGCAGATCGAGCAGCTCGCGCAGACCCGCGGGAACCTGCCGTCGCAGCTGCGAGAGCGAGCGCAGCTCGCCGGTGCGCACCAGCTCGACGATCTTGCCGGCGAGGTCCGCGCCAATGCCGGGAAGCGTCTGGTACTCGTCGGCGCCGTCCATGCCCGAGAGCTCGCGCGGCAGGCCACGCACCACCTGAGCTGCGAGCCGGTAGGCGCGGATGCGGAACGGGTTGCCGCCCTGGATCGCGAGCAGGTCGGCCATCTCGTCGAATGCCGCGGCGATTTCTTCGTTGTGGACGCTCATGGGCGCAATTCCGCAAACACACTCCGGCAAATGGCGCACTCGACGAATACGGAAAAATGCGTACCCAGACGCGCTGCCGCGAGTCCTGCCCGCGACTAGGTAGTGCTGCGGATGACCGGGAGGCGCGCGGCGCGGCAGGCTTGTCGGCGATGTCCGCTGTGATCGAAGAGACTCTGCCGCATTTTCTGTGGCGGACGCGTTACCGCGACGACGAGGCCTGCCCGCCGGAGGCCGACCTCGCCGCCAGCTGGCGGCGGATCGCCGCGACCGTGGCCGGGATCGAGCGTGAGCCCGAGGTGTGGGGCGAGCGCTTCCTCGGCATCCTGCAGAACTTCCGCTTCCTGCCGGGGGGCCGGATCCTGGCGGGGGCCGGCACGCAGCGTCAGGTGACGCTCTGCAACTGCTTCGTCATGGGCCTCATCGACGACTCGGTGGACGGCATCTTCGAAGCGCTCAAGGAGGGGGCGCTCACGATGCAGCAGGGAGGCGGCATCGGTTACGACTTCTCGACGCTGCGGCCGCGGGGCGCCCGCGCCCGCACCAGCGGCACGATCGCCTCGGGGCCGGTGTCGTTCATGCGGGTATGGGATGCCATGTGCGCGACCGTGCTGTCGACCGGCGCGCGGCGCGGCGCCATGATGGCGACGCTGCGCTGCGATCACCCGGATATCGAGGAGTTCGTCGCCGCCAAGCGCGACCGGCAGGCACTGCCACGCTTCAATCTCTCGGTGCTCATCACCGATGCCTTCATGGAGGCGTTGCGCAGCGACTCGGAATGGGCGCTGGTCTTTCCCGAGCGCGATCTGCGGGGAGAGCAGCCGGCGGAGGCGATCCAGCGCCGCTGGAGCGGCAGCGCCGCGCCGATTGCCTGCCGGATTCACAAGGTGATTCGCGCGCGTGAGCTGTGGACGCGACTCTGCGACAGCGCCTGGGACTCAGCCGAGCCCGGCGTCCTGTTCATCGACCGTATCAACTCCGAGAACAATCTCGGCTACTGCGAGACGCTGAGCGCGACCAATCCGTGCGCCGAGGAGCCGCTGCCGCCGTTCGGCGCCTGCAATCTCGGATCGGTCAATCTGACCGCCTTCGTCCTCGATGCGTTCACGCCGCGGGCGCGCCTCGACCAGCGGGCCTTGCAGGCAGTTGCCCGGGTCGCGGTCAGGTTTCTCGACGACGTCATCGAGATCTCCCGCTTCCCGCTGTTGCGCCAGCGTGAGCAGGCGCAGCGCTCGCGCCGCGTGGGCCTCGGAGTGACCGGGCTCGCCGATGCGCTCGCGATGCTCGGCCTGCGTTACGACAGCGAGCCGGCCCGCACCGTGGCCGCCGAGGCCCTGAGGATGCTGCGCGATGCCGCCTACGCGGCGTCCGCCGAGCTCTCGGGCGAGCGCGGCCCATTCCCCGCATTCCAGGCCGAGCCGTACCTCGAGCGCCCATTCACGCAGCGACTCCCGGCGGGCCTGCGTGCCGCGATCCGGCGTCAGGGGATCCGCAACAGCCACCTGCTGGCGATCGCCCCGGCCGGCAGCATCAGTCTGCTCGCCGGCAACCTGAGCAGCGGCATCGAGCCGATCTTCGGGCCCGAAACGCTGCGGCACGTGCGTGACAGCGACGGCCGGCGCCGCGATTTTCGCCTCACGGACTACGCCTACGCGGCGTGGCGCGCGCGCCGCGCCGCAAACGGCGCGCTGCCGGAGGCGTTCCTCGACTGGCACTCACTCACGCCCCGCGATCATCTGCTCATGCAGGCGGCTCTGCAGCCCTACGTCGACGGGGCCATCTCCAAGACGGTGATGCTGCCGCACGCGGCGGCGCCGGCCAGCGTGATGGAGACCTTCGAGAGCGCCTACGAGCTCGGGCTCAAGGGCTGCACGGTATTTCGCGAAGGTGCACGCCGCGCCGTGGTCGCCGGCACCTCGCTGCAGTCGCCCGCCGAGGGAGCCCACTGCCACGACCTCGAGCGCGAGTGTGACTGACCGGGCAGTCTCGCGCACGGCGCGCAGCTATGGCGCGCGGGCCTGCGCGGAATCCAGGCTCCCGGCGAGCGAGCGCAGCGCGTCCGAGATCGAGACCGGATAGTCGCGCCGTCCTTCACCGAGCTCGCGCAGCGCCGGCGGGAGCGCCAGCAGCTCGCCGCGGCAGTAGTCGCGGACGCGAGCGAGCGGCGCAGGCGGCGCGACGCGCCGCCCGTTGCGCATTATCTCCTGCAGCAACGGCTGCCCCGCGGTCCGCTCATCCACGCGGACGATCTCATCGTGCAGATACTGTCCCGCGGGGCTGCGCTGGCGATATACCTGCTTGGCGCCGGGCCAGGTCGCCTTGCCCGGCGAGCTCTTGCGCCGCGGCCGACCGGCGTACTCCTCGAGCTTGTAGGCCATGTCGAGCGCCGGCGCGTCGGCCGAGACATCGAGCGCCGTGCCGACGCCGAAGGCATCCGCCGGCACACCCCCCGCGAGCAGCGCCTCGATCTGCAGCTCATCGAGGCTGCCGCTCAGGACGATGTGGATGTCGCCGTAACCGTGCGCATCGAACGCCGCACGGGCACTGCGGGCCTGCGCCGCCAGATCGCCGCTGTCGATACGCACCGCACGGATGCCGCCCGCCGTCGCGGCGCGCGCCTTGAGCTCGTCCGCGAGACTGATGACCCGCTGCAGCGCGCGCTCGGTGTCGTAGGTGTCGATCAGCAGCGTCGTGGGCTCGCCACGGCTGCCGACGAAGTTGCGAAAGGCCGCCTGCTCGCTGTCGTGCGCCTCGATGAACGAGTGCGCCATCGTGCCCGACAGCGGGATACCGAAGCGCTGGCCGGCCGCCACCGTGGCGGTGGCATCGAAACCGGCGAGGTAGGCGGCGCGCGCCGCATAGAGCGCGGCGCTCGCCTCGTGGGCACGGCGCATACCGAAGTCGATCAGTTGCCGGCCACGCGCCGCGATCACGCAGCGCGCCGCCTTGCTGGCGATGGTGGTCTGGAAATGCACGATGTTGAGCAGACGACTCTCTACCAGCTGGGCCTCGAGCACCGGCGCCGTCACCCGCAGCACCGGCTCGTCGGCGAAGAAGGGCGTGCCTTCCGGCATCGCGTGCACGGCGCCCGTAAAGCGCACCGTGCCGAGGTGGTCGAGGAAGCGCGTGGAGAGCTTCCCGAGGCTCGCCAGGTACGCGAGGTCCTCGTCCTCGAAATGCAGCTGCTCGAGGTAGTCGACTGCCTGCTCGAGACCCGCCGCCACGAGGAACTGCCGGGTCGGGGGCAGCCGGCGCGCGAACAGCTCGAAGACGGCCGTGGCGTTCATCCCGGACTCGAAGTACGCCTGCGCCATCGCCAGCTGATAGAAGTCCGTGAGCAGCGCGTTGGGAGAGAGGCGGTTCATGAGAGCGGAGGCCCTGCCATTTATGCGTATTCTCGCATCGCCCCCTGGGGCGTGAGACTCTTGCGATGGTGAGAGCCTCCCCTCGACCCTTCACGGACCGCCGCGCAGCGGGCCGGCAACTCGGCACCGCCGTCGCGCGGCTCGGGCTGCGCCCGCCGCTGGTGGTACTGGGCCTGCCGCGCGGCGGAGTACCCGTGGCGTCCGAGGTCGCGCAGGCGCTGTGCGCGCCGCTCGATGTGATGCTGGTGCGCAAGGTCGGCATGCCCGGACAGCCGGAGCTGGCGCTCGGCGCGATCGCGGCCGGCGCGGTCACCGTGCGACGGCCGCTCGGTTATGGCAGCTTCGAGCCCGATGACAAGGAGTTTGCCGCCCTCGCCGAGCGCGAGCGCCCCGAGCTCGAGCGACGCGCGCAGCTCTACCGCGCCGGCCGGCCGCCGCTCGAGCTCACGGGCAAGACCGCGGTTCTGGTCGACGACGGACTGGCGACTGGCGCCACCATGCTCGCCGCGGTGCGCGCCGCGCGCAAGGCCGGCGCCGCCGCCGTGGTGGCTGCGGTCCCCGTCGCCTCCGATGAGGCCGCGGCCCTGATCGGCGCCGAGTGCGATGACATCGCGATCCTCATGATTCCGCAGTCGCTGCGCTCCGTCGGCGAGTGGTTCCTGGACTTCGACCAGGTCGAGGACCGCGAGGTCTGCGAGCTGCTGGAGAAGTCGGCACGGACGCATGCGGGCGGTTCGGGAGCTACGGCTCGCTAGCACGATCGAGGCGTGACATGTAGCCCGCGAGGCCCATCAGCTCCTCCATCGAGCAGCTCTCGATCAGCCGCAGGTGCTGAGGGCGCATGTTCGGCCGCCGCGCTTCGATCGTGTCACGGAGCTGGCGCAACAGGTACTCGTATTGCTGCCCGGCAACGCGCGGTACCAGGCGCTCATCGTTCCCCTCCCCCCGCGGCCCGTGACACCATTGGCAGCGGGGTACGTAGAGCTCGCCGCCCTTCTCCACCCAGCGCTTGGGTCCCGGCGTAGTACCCCACGAAGGGGCGAGGCCCGCCAGGTACGCGGCGACGTCCGCTACGTCCTGCGTCGTGCCGAGCACGTGGCGCCCCGCGATGCGCTCCATCGGGTCGTACCAGCGCAGGCCCGCCCGATAGTCCACCAGCTCCTTGGCGATCACCCGCCGATGCTGGCCGGCGATCTGCGGCGGCCAGCCGCTCGCATTCCCCTCGCCCTGCGCGCCGTGGCACTCGGTGCAGATGGCAAACAGCCGTGCGCCGTGCGAGGTATCGGGCGTCGCCTCGAGAGCCGCGCGCAGCTCCTCCTTCGCCGTTGCCTGCCCCGGCGGGGGAGCAGCCGGCGCGAGCGGCGTCACGAGCAGCAGCACGACCACCGGCAGCGGCCGTGCGCGAAGGCGCATCGCGAAACGCATCCGACCTCCGAGGCCGCGAAGGCTACGCGCCGCTCCTCAGGCGCTGCCATCCGCAGTTGTGCTTAGCGCCGCCAACTGCTCCAGAACCCGCGGCACCACGTCCGCGCGAGTCGTGTCGGCGTCGATCACGGTGAGCCGCTCCGCCGCGTCGATCGGCTCGAAGCGCGCCTGTTGCAGCGCCAGCACGCTGCGATCCGCCTCGGATGCATCCGCCGCCTCACTCTGACGCGCGCCGATGCGCTGCTCGAGCACTTCCCGTGGCGCATGACAGAAGACCACGTACACCGCGGCCTGGCACTCGGCGCCGAGGGAGCTCAGCCGCGCGCGCTGCTCGCGCAGTTGGCAGGTCGCATCGACGATCACGGAGAGACCTCCGTCGAGTGCCTCGGCGGCACACTCCCGCAGCCGCTCGTAGGTCGCCGCGCTCATCGGCGCGGAGTACAGGCCCTGTCCGAGCGCCGAGCCCGAGCGCTGCTCCGCCGCGAGCCCGCCGAGGCGCTTGCGCTCGACATCGGAGCGCAGATGGATGGCGCGCAGCGCCGGCGCCAGCCGCTCGGCGAGCCAGGTCTTGGCCGAGCCCGACAGGCCGCACATCAGGACGAGCCGTGGACGGCGCGCCGCGAGCAGCTCGCGCGCACCCTCGAGGTAACGGCCGTGCTCCTGGCGGCTCGCCGCGAGCGTCTGCGGATCGCTCGCATCCGCTGCGCGCAAGGCCGCCACCTTGGCTCGCACCAGCGCCCGGTGCGCGCCGTAGAGGTGCAGCAGCCGGCACGCCGGGTAGTCGCCGCTCTCGAGCAGGTAGCCGCCGAGGAACGCCTGGGCGTGAGCCACGAACCCCCGCGTGCGCAGATCCATGTACAGGCAGCCGATCTCCTCGGCCACGTCGATCCAGCGGAAGGCCGGCTCGAATTCGATGCAATCGAAGGCCAGCAGGCGTCCGGCATAGCGCGCGACGTTCCCGGCATGCAGGTCGCCATGACACTCACGTACCCGGCCACCCGCGCGCCGGCGGACGAGCGCGGGCTCGGCGGCCGCGATGCACGCGGCGTACGCCCCACTGAGGCTGCGCACGGCCGCAGCCGTACCGAGCCTCTGTGCCGCCTGCAGACACTCCTCGAGATTGCGCAACAGCAGCGCGCGCACGTTCTCGGCTGTCCCCCAGGGCTCCGCGGCACCCGCGCACGGCAGGCCCGCGTGCAGCCGCGCCAGCTCACGCCCGAAGCCGGCCAGCGCGTGCGGCGCGAGCTCACCGCTTGCGAGCAGCGGCCCGAGCTCATCCGCAGCGCGGAACTGACGCATGCAGACCGCGTGATCGATGATCTCGCCCTGGCCGTCGATCCGCGCGCGCTCCCCCTCGAGCGTGACCGCGCAGACCCGCAGATAGAGCTCCGGCGCAAAGCGGCGGTTGAGCCGCAGCTCTTCCGAGCAGAAGAACGCGCGGCGCTCCACCGGGCGCAGATCGACGAACGGATAGCAGACCGGCTTCTTGACCTTGTAGGCAAGCTCGCCGGTCAGGAACACCCACGAGATATGGGTCTCGACCAGCCGCACCCCGCGCACCGGGTGGGGATAGGCTGCCGGCTCAAGCAGCGCGGTCAATCGCGCCGGGAGGCTCATCGCCATAAATGCGTATGGCACCGGAGGCGGCGCCCCGCGCAGCATGGGCCGAGGAGGCTCGGCGGAGAAAGGCATGATCGCGAGGCAGGTTCCGTTGCGTGCCGCGGCGCTGGCGCTGGCGGCAGTGCTGCTGTGCGCACTCTGCACTCCGCGGGTGTCCGCCGGCGCTGTACCGACGACGCCCGAGCTCGCACGCGGGGAGCACATCGCCCGGCTGGTCTGCTCCGCGTGCCATGTGGTCGCGACCGCTCAGGAATACCCACCGCTCCTCAACAAGGCGACACCGAGCTTCGCCGAGATCGCCAACCGGCCCGGTGTGAGCGCCGAGAGCCTGCGGCGCTTCATCACCACGACTCACTGGGACGTCGACAAGCTGCCGATGTCCATGCCGAACCCGATGCTCAGCCCGGCGGACGTACAGGCCGTCTCACGCTATATCCTCAGCCTGCGCAACCGCTGAGCTCCTGTCGAGCCGATGAGCCGATGCACGCGGCACGCGGCTGCGAAACGCCGCCGGCTTGACGATCAGTACATCGCAGCTCAGCCGGTCGAGCAGCCTCTTGGCAGTATGCCCGACCAGTACCTGCTTCACGAACGGTCGTGAGGCGAGTCCGAACACCACCAGCTCCGTCGCCTGCTGCCGGGTGAATTCCGGCAGCACCTCGCTGACATCACCCTCGACCGCGCGCACGCCCCCCGCGGTGAGACCGTGGCGCGCCGCCAGCGCCCGCAGCAGCGATTCGGTCGCCTGCTGGTAGGAGGAGCGTGCATCGGGCCTCTCGACCTCGGGAATGTCGCGCAGCTGCGGGTCCCGGCGCATGGTATCGGTCCACGGCGGAAAGGCGTGGTAGATGCACAGCTGGCTCTCCAGGGCCGCCGAGACAGCCTGCGCGGCCTGCAATATCGCATCGTCGAGCTCCGCGGGCTTGTCGTGCGTGCGGCGCGGATCGACCGCGGCCACGGTACACCCTGCCCGATACGGCCGCGGCGATTTGACGAGCAGCAGCGGACACGGACAGGCCTCGATCAGCCGGTAATCCGTGTGGCCGGAGAGCGCGCGCTGCGGGCGCGTGCGGCGCAGCGACTGCGCGATCAAGAGGTCGCTGCGGTGGCGAATCACCTGGCGAACGATCCCCTCGTAGGGCGGCGTGTCCCAGCGGACGCTGGTGCGGACCGTGATACCGCAAGCCCGCAGATCGCGCGCCTGCTGCTCGAGCTGCTCGCGCCGCTGCGCGATCACCACCTGGATATCCTCGGTCGCTCCGTGGCTGCCGAAGCGCGCACCCTGATTCGCGCCCGCATCGTAGATGCAGTGAAACAGCTCGAGCTCGGCGCGCATCGCCGTGGCAAGCCGCACCGCCTTGGCGATCACCTGCGGGTCGGTGCCGCCCGGCGAGGCGAGTGCCAACATGATCCGGTGGAATTTCATGACAGATCCTCCCGCAGCCCGCCCCAGCGTCCCACACGTCCTCCCCGGGACGACATGCGCACTCTCCGCTAGGTATTTCCCCCGATGAAATCGACCGGCCGGGGCCCTGGAGGCTACGGCGCGTCGGTCACCGCGCGGGCGGCCGTGCGGGCCACGTAAGATGCCGCACCCGCGCGCACCACGGGCGCGCGCGCTGGACACTCTTTCCCACGACAGTTAGCGGAAGCGGCGGCCGAAACTTGACGCAGGACACGCTGCGTACTTGCAAAAATTAACTTGGGAGGTGCGGCAGGTCACAGTTGTGCACGCGCTTCGAGTATCACCACGCTGCGGGAGCTCACGCGATGCACGTGCCCGGTGAGGAGCCGCTGTGCGGGGGGCGCGGCGACATCTCCCGGCGCCTCCGCCGCCGTGTCCACCGCGAGGTGCCAGCGCCGCCCCGGGAGCAAGGGGAGCTCGGCCTCGATCGCCTCATCGCTCAGGTTGAGGACCGCATGGATGTCGGCTTCCCCGGGGGCGATGCCCGTGACCGTAAAGGCGAGCACCCGGGCACCGGGGTCGTCCCAGCTCGGCTGCTTGAGCCGTGCTCCGTGCCAGCAGATGTCGGGGAGGCCGCGCCCCACGACGCTGCCGCCGGTGTAGAAACGGTTGACGGTCAGGCTCGGATGCCGCCGGCGCAAGGCGATCAGCTCGCGCGTGAAGCGCAGCATCTCCCGCTGCGAGCCGACCCGCGTCCAGTCGAACCACGAGAGCGGGTTGTCCTGGCAGTAGGCGTTGTTGTTGCCGGACTGCGTGCTGAGTACCTCATCGCCCGAGAGCAGCATGGGCACGCCGCGCGAGAGCATGAGGACGGCAACGAAGTTCCTCGCCTGCCGGTGGCGCCGCGAGAGGATCGCGGCATCGCGCGTCGGCCCTTCCACGCCGCAGTTGCGGCTCAGGTTGTCGGTGCTGCCGTCGCGATTGCCCTCGCCGTTGGCCTCGTTGTGCTTACGCTCATAGCTCACCAGGTCGGCGAGAGTGAAGCCGTCATGACAGGTGATGAAGTTGATGCTGTTGCACGGCCGCCGGCCGCCGCGGGCATAGAGATCGCTGCTGCCGGCGATGCGGCTCGCGACCGCGCCGAGCATGCCGGGGTCGCCGCGGACGAAGCGGCGCATCGTGTCCCGGTAGGCTCCATTCCACTCCGCCCAGGAGCTGCCGGGAAACGCGCCGAGCTGATACAGGCCCGCCGCGTCCCAGGCCTCGGCGATGAGCGGCAGCCCCGCGAGCGTGCGCGACAGCTCGATGTTCCACGGCAGCGGCGGATTGGCCAGCACCGCGCCGTGGTCGCCGCGCGCGAAGACGCTGGCGAGATCGAAACGGAAGCCGTCGACGTGCATTTCCTCCACCCAGTACTCGAGGCAGTGCACGATGAAGGCGGTCATCTGCGGATGGTTGCAGTTGACGGTGTTGCCGCAGCCGGTGAAGTCGAGATAGCGGCGGCGATCGCGAGGATCGAGGAGATAGAACACCTCGTTGGCGATGCCCCGGAAATTGATCCACGGACCGTCGCTGCCGCTTTCGGCAGTGTGATTGAACACTACATCGAGGATGACACCGATCCCGGCCGCGTGCAGCGCGCGCACCATGGCCTTGAAGTCGCGCACGGCGTGCAGCGGCGCGCGGCTGCTCGCGTAGCGGCAGTCCGGCGCGAAGTACGAGAGCGAGTTGTAGCCCCAGTAGTCGCCCAGGCCGCGATCCACCAGGGAGCGCTCGTCCACGTGCTCGTGCACGGGCAGCAGCTCGACCGCAGTGACACCGAGTCCGGCCAGGTGGCGCAGCACGGCCGGGGAGGCCAGCCCCGCGTAGGTGCCGCGCATCCCGTCGGCCACGCCGCGATTGCGCAGCGTCAGCCCGCGCACGTGCGCCTCGTAGATCAC
>DASPRP010000025.1:0-113645 GCA_035624385.1 Steroidobacteraceae bacterium
GCAGTCGCGAAGTCTACATCGTCAGGCCGGCTGAGCTGCTGGCGGACGCTGTCAAAGAGATGCACAGGCGCCACGTCGGCGCTCTGGTCGTCGTCGAAGAGAGACCACACCAGGTTCACCCGGTCGGTGTCGTCACCGATCGGGATGCCATCCGCGCGCAGGTCTTGCAAGGCAAGGGCCTTCGTCATCTGACGATCGCAAACGCGATGACCGCCGAGCCGCTCATGCTCTTGGAGACCTGCGGCCTGCATGAGGCGATCGGACAAATGAGCGCTCGAGGAGTCAGGCGGGCGCCGGTAGTGAGCGAGTCGGGTGATCTGTTCGGGATCGTGTCATTCGATGACCTGCTGCCCGTGGTGTCGGAGCAGCTGACTGCGTTGGCCAGGCTGATCGGCGGCCAGGCGCGTCGTGAAGGCGCGCAATAACGCAGATGAGCCCCGACGTCCGTAACGCGAGCCAGGCCACCGCCGCCTTGGCGGCAATTGGCGCATGCCGCTCCGTGGACTGACTAGCGCGAGTAGCTTGCGTGCGCCAGCCGGTGACGCTATTCCTGTCGGGCGACATCATGACCGGGCGCGGGATCGACCAGATCCTGCCGCACCCGAGTGCACCGCGGCTCTTCGAGCCCAGCGTGAAGAGCGCTCTCGAGTATGTCGAGCTGGCCGAAGCTGCAGGGGAGCCGATCCCGCGGCGGGCAGCATTCGACTACGTGTGGGGTGATGCGCTCGCCGAGCTCGAGCGGCGGGATGTGAGCGCGCGCATCGTCAACCTCGAGACGGCGGTCACTACGAGCGATGATGCCTGGCCGCGCAAGGGTATCCACTACCGCATGCATCCGCGCAACGTTGCATGCCTTGCTGCCGCCCACATCGACTGCTGCACGCTCGCCAACAATCATGTGCTCGACTGGGGCAGTGCCGGTCTCGAGGAGACGCTAGCGATATTGCACCGGGCGCATATCGGCACTGCCGGAGCCGGACGTGACGCGAAAGAGGCGCGAGCTCCGGCGTGCCTGAACACGCCGGATGGGGACCGGATCCAGGTCTTTGCGTTCGGCATGGCCAGCAGCGGCGTACCGTCTGAGTGGCAGGCAACGCGCATCAAGCCGGGAGTGAACTGGATCGAAGACCCTTCGGAACGGAGCGTGCAGGCTGTCGCCCGGCAGGTCTCTGCCCACGCGCGCGCCGGGGACATCGTCATCGCCTCCATTCACTGGGGAGGCAACTGGGGATTTGGCATCTCGGACCGCGAACGGGAATTCGCCCATGGATTAATCGAGGGGGCGGGTGTGGACCTCGTCCACGGCCATTCTTCGCACCACGTGAAGGCGATCGAAGTTCACCGTGGCAAGCTGATCTTGTATGGCTGCGGGGATCTGCTCAACGACTACGAGGGCATCCGGGGCTACGAATCCTTCCGCGGGGATCTTTCTCTCATGTACTTTCCCACGGTGGATGCCGAGAACGGCGCGCTGGCGAGCCTCTCGATGGTGCCCATGCAAATGCGCCGCTTCCGCATCCGGCGGGCGCCCGTGGATGCTATCGATTGGTTGGCGAAGACTTTGCAGCGGGAGAGCTCGAAGCTGGGAGCTGATATTGCCCGCCGGGCCGACGACACCCTTGAGCTTCTGTGGAACGCGCCTTGAGCCACGGCTTCAGCCTGAAGCCACTGTCGAGTGGGAGGCGCAGATGTGCTAGCGAGCATGAGGCTTTCAGGGGCGATCTGTCAGGGTCTCGTTGTTCGGTAGAAGCGGTAAGAATCGTCGCGCATCGGCGCGAGGTCCAAGCTTCAGAAGCACATTGGCCACTCCTGCGCTCATGGGACAAGAAGAGCTGAGTCAACTTCCTTGGTCCGCTGCGCCGGCTGCCGAATCGGCCGGATCTTATCGGCGATTCTGTTCTATGTGCCCGCCACATCGATGCTCTCCAGACGCGAGAGGCGTGCATCGATATCCGCAAGCAGGGTATCGCGGCTGGCACTGCGCAGTTCCCCCTGCCGGTAGGCGCGCATTATGCGATCCCGCTCGACTCCGAGCACCCGCATCCGAATGTCACGAAGATTGAGAGTGGGCGCTTGTCGGGAATCCAATCCGAGTTCACGCAGCTCCTGCGCCGCTGTCCTCATGATCTGACGATATTCCTTGCGCAGGTCATCCAGCAGCTCCGGGGCAGCCGCATTCCGGTGTGACAGCCGATCGATCTCTGCAAGCGCCGCTTCTGCAGCCTGCATGCGACCGCGGCGGACCTCGAAGGCGAGGCGATCAGCGGGTGTGCGCACAATTCCGAGCCGGACGAGCAGAGAGGACATCGTCAGGCCTTGCACCAGTATCGACAGCACCGCGACCCCAAAGGTCATCGAAACGATGAGCTCGCGGTAGGCAAAGTTCTGCGGAAGACTTAAGGCGAGAACCATCGCTAGAGCACCGCGCAGACCGCCCCAGGTGAGGACCACACTCCATTGCCATGGGAAGCGTTCGCCGCTCCACCGGAGCAGTCCCTGCCCGACGGTGAGGACCGCGGCGCGACTGAGCGTGACCACGTAGTAGGCGAGGAGAATAGGAACCCAGTAGTGGAGGAGCTGCGCGAGACGCACCTCAAATCCGATTAAGAGAAATACGATCGAGTTGAGCGCAAAGGTCACATATTCCCAAAAGGTCTCCGACGCAGCGCGTGCGGAGGCGGACATAGCTCGCGCACCGAAGTTGCCACAAAGTACCCCCGCAACCACGGTGGCGATTACCCCGGAGCTGTGCAAGGTCTCGGCCGCTACGAACGAGCCATAAGCGGCAACCGTAGTCAGTGTGATCTCGATCATCGGGTCGTGCAGGTGGCGCATCAGCAGCGAGGCAGCGGCACCGATCGCCATCCCGATGATCGCGCCAACTCCTACGATGTATATGAACTGGACGAGCAGCGTTCCTGCGGCGGTGCGGCCAGCTGTGGCCAGTGCCAGGCTCAACGTGAAGAATACGATCGCGGTGCCGTCGTTGAGCAAGCTCTCTCCATCGAGCAACGTCGTCAGGCGTCGCGGAACCCCCAAAGAACGAAATAGTGCTACGACGGCGACCGGATCGGTCGCCGCAATCAACGCCCCGAATACCAGCGCGTGCTTCCAGTTGAATCCGGGGGCAAGACTCAGAAGTCCAGTGACGGGGCTCAGCGCAACTGCGATGAACACCATGGAGGCAATAACGCCGGGGACAGCGAGTGTGGTGATTGTGATCCAGGTCTTGCGAAGTTCCTGGACGTCAATGTTGAAGGCCGCTTCGAATATCAGCCCGGGGAGAATTACTGAGAACAACAGACTCTTGGTGAGGTGCGGGGCAGGGAAAAGATCGAGCCCTCCCAGCACTAACCCGGTGAGCACGAGCACGACGGTGTATGGGGCACGCAGGCGTCGTGCCGCAATCGCCGCAGCCGTTGCCACGACGAACAAGAGAATGAAGGCGGTTTCGATGTCCACGGTTCTGCTGCTCAGTAATTCAGGATCACATCACCGGGGTGTTGCTTGTCGAGACCGGCAGGTATCGGAATGTTAGCGCGGGCGCCTGTAGGATCACATCTCACCGAGGCGGCTCATTACTCACAGCACGCTAACGGCGCTTCGCTCTAGCATCCTCCCATAGGTGATCAAGCCCTGGGCTAATCCCAGCCGGACATGGATAGACTGAATACGGCACTCGGCATACTGACACTGCTGTACGGGCTCTATATCGGGATTGCGCTCTGGTATTCCCATCACCGGGAGGTCGCACGCCGAGCGGGGCGGCGGCAGCAATCACCAACTGGAAACAGCGCGGCGACCGCGTTCTTGTTTCGCCAGAGAAGACACTAGGTCGAAGCAGGGTCGACTCGCGCTCAGAGCGGCGCGGGCAGGCAACCCTGCTCACAGGCACCGCACGCGGCGCGAGCAAGCGCCGACCGGCCGCGCTCTATTACGGGGGAACAATGCAATTCGCGTACATGCTCAATTTTCGTCGGGCTATTGGTTTACGCGTTCCGGCTGCGCAAGGCGGGGCCGGCCTCACAAATGGTGACGAAACGTTTCAGCCGTCATCTTCGCGTGCGCGGCTGGAGCCACAGGGAGGCGTGAATATGAACAGCAGCACCGTGCGAGCATTCAGCGTGACGGCATTGCTTGTGGCCGGCCAGGGCGTGCTGTCGGCGGCTGAACCGGCCGCGCCGGCAGCTGCTCCGGCGGTGCCGAGCTGGACCGATACCCTCACCGCGTGGGGGCTGACGGCCAATGGTTACGTTGCGAGCTCCTACTACCACTCGAACGGTTACCCGTTCAACGTCCATCAGTTTGACATTCAGCACGACAGTTTCCAGCTTGACCAGGCGGGGCTGCAGATTGCCTACCAACCGAAGTCGGGCTTCGGCGCCCTGGTCGATGTGTTTGCGGGAGAGGACGCGCGGATCCTCAACGAGGCTGAGAGCGGCTCGAGTGACCAGAGTGTTTTCGATGTGCGGCAGGCGTTCCTGCAGTACGCGACTGGACCGCTGACCGTGATCGCGGGCAAGTATGTAACTCTCGCCGGGGCGGAGGTCATCAACCCCACGCAGAACACGAACTTCTCGCGCTCGCTGATCTTCACCTGGTCGGAGCCACTCACGCACACGGGCGTGCGGGCTACCTGGGCTGTGACCGACACCCTCAGCCTCGTCGGGGGCGCCAATAATGGCTGGAACGTGACGTCCACCTCGTACGGCTCGAAGACCGGGGAAGCGGGCCTCGCGTGGACGCCTAGCAAGATCTTCTCGCTCACGACGCAGGCGTATTTCGGCAAGAACCAGCAATACGATGGGGAGCGAACCCTGGTCGATGTCGTCACGACCTACAACGCGACTTCGGCACTCACCCTCATCCTTAATTTCGACTGGGACCAGCAGCAGTTCCCCACCGGCCCGAGTGCGACCTGGAACGGAGCGGCACTTTATGTGAACTACGCGCTCAATGATCGGTGGCGCCTGTCGCTCCGCGGCGAGTACTTGGACGACAAGGACGGCTTCAATTTCGGTGGCACGGGGCAGACACTCAAAGAAGCGACCCTCACGTTCGGCTACGCGCCAGTGAAGAGCTTCGAGTTGCGCGTCGAGGGCCGTTACGACAAGGGTCAGAACGATGTTTTCTATCGGGGAAACCCGAACGGAGCGAATCCGCAACTCGCGGACAACCTGAGCGAGCTCGCCCTCCAGGGCGTGTACAAGTTCGGAACCTAAGGTAGCGGGGCCTTCCACTTGTAGCTCGACTTGCGTGACAGGCCAAAGTGACGGCAGGTCGGGGCCACGGCCCTGGGCGCAGCACTGGCCTCACGAAGCACCGTCAGTCGCCAGGCTGGCACGCGGTTCTGCTCGATCTTTGTCATAGGCTCTCTTAGTCTTGGGACTTCACACCACCCGGCCAGCGAGACCCCTGTGTCCCTCGAGTTGCTTGTAGTCCTCGCCTCCAGCAAGGCCCCGGACTGGTCGAGCTGGAATCAAGCGCTTTGGGACGCCCGTGCGCCCGCGAGCCTTGCACAGTCCGTCGACCTGCGACGACACAACGGCTTCTTGCCCGTCAGGGTGGAGGGCCGTGCGACGGGCTTCCGCTTCGTATCGGAGCCTGCGGCGGAGTTATTTCCACTTTACCCCGCCATCGCCAGTATGCCCCTCGAGAACCCGGTCGTGTATTCGCTCAGTTTCGGAGGGCGTCCCGAGGAGTGCGCGGCGGCGTTCCTGTCCGCGTCAGTTCTGGTCTCGCGATTTGACGGTATCGCGTTCGATCCGCAGCAAGGCGCCGTGCTGAGCCTGGAGCAGGTGAACGACGGCGCCAGGCAGTGCCTGACGCTCGTTCACAAGTGACATAGGGACGGGCCTCATTGCGCGCGACCTAGGTACTTTTGCGACTAGCGGGACCATGACGGGAACTCCCAGTCTTTGTCCTATGCATGCAACTGAGCGTGTCGATCGTGTGATGAGCGCCGCAATGTCGGTCGACCTGGAAGAGTCGGCCGGGGCAATGCTGCGCCTGTTCGCCGAGTACCCGATTCATCATCTGCCCGTTGTAAGCGGGCGGAAGGTCGTCGGCATGCTCAGTTCCGCGGACGTCATGAAGCTTGACGCCTTCCGACCGAAGACGGGCACGCCGTCGAACGAGTACCTGAGTCGTATCAGCGTCGCTGATCTGATGAGCAAGTCGGTGATCACGGTCCGACCGGACCAGCCGCTGATCGATGCCGCTCATTTGATGGCGAGTCACGGGATTCATGCGCTCCCGGTGGTCGATGCGCAGGATCAGCTCCTCGGGATCGTCACGACGACGGACATCATGACCGCCACGCTGCAGCCGCTGGGGTCGGGGAATGCGCTACCGTCGGCGGTCGAGGGCAGCCGGCCATATGACGCCAAGCCTGCTGGCCCCGCGTTCGAGCGCGCGCTTGCCGCCGCGAAGGCCGCCGTCGCTACGGGGCAGGATCCGCAGGGCATCGCCACCGCTCTGCTTTATCTGCAGAAGCGCCTGGTCCTGCTCGAGCGCCTTGTGCAGATTGCGGACCGCTATCTGGGCGGTGATCGGGACCGGTCGCTGCAGGTCGCGCTGCGAAACGCTGTCGGTGAGGCGAAGCACGCGGCGCTCGGCGGCGGTGTGGATACGTCGCACTAGACGCGCACGGCGCCCGCCGGGCTCATCTACTCCCGACAGTGCTCCTCGCGCTCGGCGCAATCATGCCAGTGATGCTCGTGCCACCAGCGGTGGTGGTCTTGATCGTAATAGCCTTCACGCGGCTCGACGACGCATCCCGGTAGGACGAGGATGAGCGCCAACATCACGGGGATCGTGCGAGCGATGGACTTGCGAATGGCCATGGCCCCTCCGGCTGCTGCGTGACACGCAGACAGAGTAGCGGGACGCCGCGCCGCAGGCCGTCCGCCCAAGTCCAACCCGAGGGTGAGAGGCCTCTGACAGGGCTCGAGTCGTGCCGAGGAAGCCGCGAGGAAAAAGGCGGTCTCAGAGGCGGCGGCGCCGTGTCAATCCTTGCACGCGTCCCGCCGCCGCCCCGAGACCGTCAACGATGCGTCGTTCCGTGTTGGGGGGCCTGGCGCGGACGACGCAGTTCGGGTGAGCAGCTCGCGCGCCTGCGATGCCTGCCGCGCGCTGCTCGCAAGCAGCTCGGTGATCCCCACCGGACGGAGCGGATCAAAGTGAGCGATCCCGACGTCGAGCCGCGTACGTGGGGGCCCCGGGCGAGCCGTAACTGCGGTGAGGTGCCGCAGAATCGAGTCGCGCGAGAGATACTCGACGCGCGGCGTCAAGGCGGCGAACTCGCCCGCACCGAGCCGCCCGAGTGCCTCGTAGACTCCATAGTTCGCAAAGAGATCGCGCAGCGTATTGCCCATCTGACGCAGCACGATCATCGGCAACGCCGCGCCCGGATCCGCTTGCAGGCTGAGCTGGAGGTAGATGAGGCGATGAGGACAGCGCTCGCGGACTGCCACATCGAGCAGCCGTGCGGCGCCCTGGAGGAAACCGCGGCGATTCTGCAGGCCGGTAAGCTCGTCATTGAGCGCGGCCGAGCGCAGCTGATGCACGAGACTCTGCAGCGCCCGGAGCTGCAGCGTGACGCACTGTGCCCGGCTCGCGCCCCGGAAGCGCAGCAGGTCGCCGAGCAGGCGCGCGATGCCCGCGTCGTCGCCGTCGGCCAGGGCGCCACGCAGCTGAGCGGAGATCTCGAGGACGCGGCTGCGAGAGTCGTTGGTGCGTCTGAGCTGCACGACCGATGCGGCATCCATGGTAAGGCTCCCCGGCACGCACATCAGCAATCAGGGCTGCGAGCCTACGGACGGGGCCCGGTGGCGCAGCAGCGGCAGAGCACCCGCACGGGCGTCGGCTGATGCCCGCGGTTCTCGTAAGGAAGCTCCTACGCCGGTGGCGACGCAATGCAGCAGGACAGCCGCTCTGCTGTGGGAGCGAGCCACCGCAGCACAGCACGCGGGGTATCATCCGACGATGAACTCGGTCGCCCGCCAGATGCTGGTGGTCGCGCTGCTGCTCGCCACCGTCGTCGGCCTGTTCGTGGCCGCGCAGCTCGGGCAGCGGCGTCTCGAGGAGGCCAGCGCGCGCATCGAGCTGAGCGCCAAACGGCAGCAGGCGCTCGCGGAGGTCTGGCAGCTGCTGCGGCAGGCCGAAAGCAGCCAGCGGGGCTACATCCTGCTCGGAAACGCAGACTACCTCACCCCCTTTCAAGAGGCCTCGGCGGGCTTTGACGCTGCCCTGCAACGCCTCGAGGTGGCCTACACGGGCGCCGGCGCCTCCACGCGCTCCGACGTCGCGGAATTGCGGCAGCTGAGCGATACGAAATTCGCTGAGATGCGTCAGACCATCGAGCTGTTCGGCATCCGCGGCCGGGCCGCCGCTCTGCAGATGATTCGCACCGACGCCGGCGCCTCGACCATGTCGCAGATCGACGATCTGGTGCGCAGGATCGAGGCGCTCGACAGCGGCGAGACTGTCGATGCCAGCCGCCGCTGGCGGGTCAACCGGTGGGCGAGCATTGCCACGACCAGCGCCGCACTCGTCACGAGCACCGGTCTGCTGCTCCTGCTGAGTCGCCTCACGCTGCGCCAGCTGCGCTCCAAGCAGCGGGAGACCGAGCGGCTGGCGGCGCGCCAGGCCGAGCTCGAGCGGCTGGTCGAGCTGCGCACCGAGGAGCTGTCGGAGCTCTCGAGCCATCTGCAGTCGGTGGCCGAGCAGGAGAGGTCCGCGCTGTCGCGCGAGCTGCACGACGAGCTCGGGGGCCTGCTGGTCGCAGCGCGGATGGATCTATCGTGGCTCGAGGAGCGGGTCGCCAGCAGCGACCCCGAGGTGCGCGGCTACTTCAAGCGTGTGCACGAGGCGCTGCAGTCAGGTGTGGACATCAAGCGCCGGGTGATCGAGAGTCTGCGGCCGACGCTGCTCGACAACCTCGGACTGGTGCCCGCGTTACGTTGGCAGGTGGCCGAGTCGTGCGAGCGCGGCGCGCTCAAGTACCGCGAACGCTACCCGCAGGAGGAGCTGCCGCTCAGCCCTCAGGCGTCGATCGCCGTCTTCAGGATCGTGCAGGAGGCGCTCGCCAACGTTCTCAAGCATGCGCGTGCGACCAGCGTCGAGGTGACGGTCGAAGTCGCGGAGCCGTACCTGCTCGTACGGGTACGGGACGACGGTATCGGGGTGCCACCGGAGCGGCTGCTGGTGCTCAGGTCGCATGGTCTCGCGGCCATGCGCCAGAGGGCCAGGGGACTCGGCGGCTACTGGCACATGCAACGCCCGGCGGCGGGCGGTACGCAGATCGAGGTGCGGCTGCCGCTCGCGCGCGTGCTGGCAGGGGAAGGGGCGCAGGCCGCGGGTCAGCGCGGTGCTTGATCAGTGTTCGTCGGGCGCAGCGCGCTGCGCGGCATAGCCGCTCAGGAGAACCGGCAGCCGATGGTAGTCGCGGGACTTGTTGAGGAAAGCATCGACGCCGAGCGTCTCGGCCTCGTGCCGATACTGTGGCAGGTCGAAGCCCGTGAGCACGATGACCTTGGGCCGTGCCGGCACCGTGCGCCCGAGTGTACGCAACACGCCGAAACCCGAGCCGCTGCGCAGGTGCAGATCGAGAATCAGCACATCCGGCGTGGAGGTTGTCACTTGCTGCAGGGCGTCGGCTTCGGTGTCGACGGTGCCGATCAGTTCCACGCCCGGCAGGCGGCGGATCAATTCGCCAACGCGGCCGGCGAGCAGGCCGGAGTCCTCCACGAGCAGCACGCGCACGGGGCTACTGTTCGACATATAGGCTGTTGCGGCACTCTCTGTCAGACGACGGTGTCTGGCCGCAGCGTCCGTTGAAAGGAGTCTAAGGGCGCGCGAGCCGGCACGCTGCCGGTACCTGCCAGCTCGGCGTGTCAGCGTTCGCTGACCGACCCGGAGCCGGCACCTACTGCATCAGGCCGTTCTTGAGGGCGTAGGCCGTCAGATCGGCGTTGGTGCTGAAGCTCATCTTCTCCAGGATGCGGGCCCGGTAGGTGCTCACGGTCTTGACGCTGATGCACAGCTCCCGGGCGATCTCCGAGACGCTGCGCCCCACGGCCAGCTTGCACAGAATCTGAAACTCCCTCTGCGACAGCGTCGCGTGCAGCGGCTGGTCCGTCGGCTCATCGAGCGCGCCCACGAGCATCTCGGCGAGCGTTGCGCTCACGAAGCGCCGCCCGGCGAGCAGGGCGTGAATCGCGCGCATGAAGTCCTCGGGGGCCTGGTCCTTGGCGAGATAGCCGGCGGCGCCGGCGCGCAGCGCATAGATCGCGTACTGCTTCTCCGGGAATGCGCTGATCACCAGCACACGGGCTTTCGGGTAGCCGCTGCGGATGTGCGCCAGGATGTCGATGCCGCTGCGGTCCGGCATATTGATGTCGAGCACCACCAGGTCCCATGCGCCATCCCGCAGCTGCTGCAGCGTCTCGCTGCCGCTCGCGGCCTCACCGATGGTCTCGATGGCGCCGTCCTGCTCGAGCCAGCGCCGCAGTCCCGCCCGCACCATCGCATGATCGTCGGCAATGAGTACGTTCGCCATGCGGAGACTTCCCGGCGCCGGCCGTCCCTCGTGAGTACACTTGCGACGTTAATACCTCCGCCGCGCATCGAGCGTACGCCAATTGCCTGAGCTCGTGTAGGCGCGATCCTACGCACGGGCAGCTAGCGTCCCGCAGCTGCCCGGACCGCGCCCGATTCAGACTGGGTTCACTTCCGCGCCTCTCGTAGCTCCCCTCCTACAGCACGGGGCGGCAAGCTCCTGCTCGCCGCGCCGGGCGGTGCGTGCGAACGTGCGCCCTTGGAAGGAAGGACCAGGAGGTGGATGGTGAAACAGAATCTCGCGAAGATACTGGCGATCGCGCTGCTCCTCTGGACGCCGGCGCTCTGGGCCAATCCGTATACCGATACGGTCAGCCTCTTCAAGAACGCCGGCGAGAGTGGTGCATTCTTTGATCACTGCTATGGCTATGCCGTGTTTCCGACTATCGGCAAGGCCGGCCTGGCGGTCGGCGGGGCGCACGGCAGCGGGCGGGTGTACGTGCACGGCATCTATGTCGGCGATACCTCGGTGAACCAGCTGAGCGTCGGCTTTCAGGCCGGCGGTCAGGCTTACAGTCAGATCGTCTTCTTCGAGGATCGGCGCGCGTTCGAGGAATTCACCAAGGGCGATTTTGAATTCGGCGCCGACGTCGATGCCGTGGCGATCACGGCCGCGGCGGGCGGCAGCGTGGGCACGACGGGTGCCAGCGCCGAGGCGAGTGGCGGCATGAAGGATGCGAGAACCGCCGGCCGGTACTACAAGGGACTGGCGGTGTTCACCATCGTCAAGGGAGGCGCGATGTACCAGGCGACGGTCGCGGGGCAGAAGTTCAGCTACTCGCCCAAGGCCTGAGCCCCGCGCCAGGCGCCCATGAACTCGCGCCGCAATTCATCCTCACGCCCGAGGTAGCGCGGCGAGAAATGAAACGGGACGGCGCACCTGACTCCGGCCGCTCGCGCGATCTCACCGGCGGCTCGTGCGGTCAGGTGCGCCTTGCGCTCGGCGTGGCCGCGGTCTTGCTCGAGGAAGACAGTCTCGATGAACAGCAGGTCGGCCTGTTGCGCGAACTCGGCGATCGCGTCCCGGTTGCGCGCATTGTCGGCCGCATCCGTCACGTAACAGACCTTCTGGCCGGGCAGGAACTCGAGCACGCTCCGTTTGAGCTTTCCCAGGGCAATCGTCCGGTCCCGAGGTCCATCGCGCGTGCGCCAGTGCACGCGGATCGGCGTGTCGTCGCGGGCGCCGGCGCGCACCTGCCGTTTCAGCTCCGTGATCCAGGGGCCGGTGGGCAGTTCGAGCTCCTCGAGCCGGTTCTTCCACACGTTGATGTGCACGCTCTCCTCGAAGGAAAACGCGAGCGAGCAGATGTCGTGATGATCGAGGGGCCGGAAGCGCACCCGGAACAAGGGCGCTTCCAGCAGCACTCCCTGCGGGGCGGGGGCGTCGGGCAGAGGCTCGGGCTCGAAGCGACCACGGCTGCGGAAGCGGGCACGCCGCATGTTTTCGCGGCCGTCGAGCTCGTGCGCGGTGATCACGAAGTCGGTCTGATAGTTCTCGACGAGATTCCAGGTGTACGCGGCGAGCTTGTGATGCACCTGCGCGATGAACCCCGCGGGCCCGTACAGCTTCACTCCGGTGTCGCGTCCGAGGCATACGCGCAGCAGGTGGTCGAGCCCGGAGAAGTGATCCATGTGGGTATGCGATACGAAGACGTCGCTGACGCGCAGGAGCTTGCGCGTTGGCAGGATGTCGATGCGGCCGATGTCGAACAGCAGCGCGCGGCGCTGGAACTTGAGGTCGAGGTAGACACCGGGGTCACCGAAGGTCTCATTGACGAGCTGTGCATCGAATGCGGGCCGCACGGGACGAGAATAGCACCTGGCTCCGCAAATCAGCCCGCCGCGGCGGGACGGCTATTTCATTCGCGAAGGCAGTCTGATCGTTCTGCCGGAGACTGTGAACGCTCCCATGCCGACGTGATGAATCGTCCGCGGCGGCGTTCGGGAGGGGGTGCGCCATGCCTTGACCACCTCCAGAATGAAAAGGTTGTATTTTCTCACGAGGCTTACATCGACTACCCGGCACTCGAGATTGGCGTGGCACTCGGCGATCAGCGGCGGTCGCACGCGGGCAGCCGGCAGCGCCGTGAGACCAAAGCGCGCGAACTTGTCGACCGTTCGGCCGGAACAGTTCCCGCAGCCCACCACCTTCGCGGCCTCTCTCACCGAGGGAATGTTGATGACGCATTCCCTGGTGGCTCGCAGCAGGGTGAAGGAGTAGCTGCGGTTGCTCACCACGCAGGCAACGACCGGGGGCTCGAAATCCACCATGGTATGCCACGACTGGGCCATGACGTTCGCCCGGTCTCGGTATTCCGTCGTGAGTAATACCACCGGCCCGGGCTCGAGCAGGGTGTACACGGCCGACAACGGCAGGCTGCGCTTTGCGCCGCGTGTCGCGCGGACGAATTCAGAGAGCTTCATCGTTCGTCCTCAGTCCTGCGGTGGAAGTCTCCGCCGCCATCGTCCGAGAAGAAAGCGCGCACCATAGTAGACGGCCGCGAGGACGGCGGTCAGAAGACACGCGATCACCGTCGCGCGCGTCACCCAGTAGAAGAATACGGCGCTCGGAGGCATCTTGGGCTCTGAAGTGGCGAAACCGTACTGCAATGAGTATCAGTCCGGATGTCGGCCTCGGCCAGTCCGCTGTAGGTCATGTGCCATGGGCGTGAGAGCTGAAGCACTTGGCGTGTCCGGGACGGCAGGCTTCCCGGTTCGCGAGCTCACGCTGGTACCCATCCAACCGCTCGCCGCCGAGGCCCTGACGCAGGTCGTGGCGGAGCTGCGCTCGCGAGGAATCGCAGCGCAGGCCAAGCCGTCGATCCTGCGCCCTGCAGGATCCTACGACGCCCAGCGCCGGCAGCTCAGGGCCGACATACTGCTCGAGCGCGTCGTCCTTGCCAGCGAGCGACCGGTGGTCGGTCTCACGGATGCGGATTGCTACGCGCCCCCGCTGAACTTCGTCTTTGGCATGGCGAGCTTGGGCGGCGGCGCCGCAGTGGTTTCGCTGTCGCGGCTACGCGCGCGCGCGAACGCACGCGCCTTCATGGCGCGTGCGATCAAGGAGATCTTCCATGAGTTGGGCCACGGCTTGGGCCTCCGGCACTGCAGCAATCCGCGTTGCGTAATGCGCTTCAGCAACACGCTCGCGCAGACCGACGCCAAGGGAGAGGAGCTGTGCGCAACCTGCAGGCGACGCCTGGCGCTGGCGCACACCGGACGCGTCCTGCAGTAGACTCGTGGCTATGTCGCTCAGTGCTTCGGTGCCGCCTGCATGACCCGCTTTGACCTGACTCCCCCCACGGCCGCGCAACGCGCCTTTATCGTGGGGCGTCTGACGGATCAGGAGCGGCACGTGTTGCTCGAGCATGGCACGGAGGCGCCCTTTTGCGGTGTGTTCCTCGACAACCACACAGACGGCGTTTATACGTGCCGGTTCTGCGGCTTGCCGCTTTTCAGGTCGAGCGCGAAGTTCGACTCGGGTACCGGCTGGCCGAGCTTCTTCCAGCCGTACGAGGACGCGCATATCCGCCGCGTGCGCGACAGCAGCTATGGAATGATCCGCGTGGAAGAGGTTTGCGCACGCTGCGGCAGCCATTTGGGGCACGTTTTTCCGGACGGTCCGCCGCCGACCGGTGAGCGTCACTGCCTCAACTCGGTATCACTGTCCTTCACCGAGCAGGGGCAGGCATTGCCGGACCTGCTCGGGCGCGGGCCTCCGGAGGGTCAGCCAGCCACTTAGCCCAGGTCCGGGGCCGCGATGTGTCAACCGCGCGCGGCGAGCGCGGCCGCAAGGCGCGCGTCGTGGCCGTAGAGATCATCGTAGAAGTGCACCTCGTCGTCCGGGTAGGCGACGGCGGTGCCGTAGATGATGAACACCGGCACCGGGCGGACCAGGCGCACCGTGACGTTGTCGCGGCCTGAGTCCATCGCCTGCTGCACCCGCTCGACCGTCCAGCCCTCATTGCTGCGCAGCGCCCAGGCGGTGAGCTCGGCGGGCTTCTCCACGCGGATGCACCCGGAGCTGAAGTCGCGTCGCGTGCGCGCGAAGAGCTCGGTCGAGGGCGTGCTATGCAGATAGACCTGATGCTCGTTGGGGAATATGAGCTTCACCAGGCCGAGCGCGTTCTTAGGCCCCGGCTTCTGCCGCACGGCGAGCTTACCGGCCCGCAATTGCGCCAGCAGCTCATCCGAGACCGTGCCCGAGGTGACAAACTTGCCGTCGTGCGTGGTGATCTCGAAGCCCTTCTTGGCGACGTATTCGCGGTCGCGCTGAATCGCCGGAAGGATCGAGCGACGCATGATCCCGGGCGGCACGACCCAGTAGGGGCGGAAGACGACGTAGGTCATGTTGCGCGTGAAGACCGGCGTCTCGGTGCGCATCGCTTTGCCGACCATGACGCGCATGTCGAGGGCAACCGCGTTGGCGTCGTCCAGCGCGCGCAGGTGGAAGTCAGGGATGTTGACCACGATGGGCGGCGCGGGGAACTCTTCGGGTAGCCACCGCCAGCGCTCCAGGGTGAGCTGCAGTTGGCGCACGCGCTCGGTGAGCGGGACGTTCAGCTGCTTCACCGTTGACGGGCCCAGCCGCCCGTCGGCGTCGAGTCCGTGGCGTCGTTGAAAGCGCTTCACGGCCTCGACCAGCGCACCCTCGTAGAGCTGCGAAGTGGCGGTGCCCGCGCTCTCGGCAGGCAGGTCGCCCACGAGCTGCAGAAAGCGTGTCAGCCGCGCGAGTCCCGGATAGGGCTGGCTCGGCTCGACGGCGTTGGCGGGCACCGGGAGCTTCTCGCCGTCGTCCCGCCGCGCGAGGCCGACGTAACGGACCAGAGCCGCCTCGGCGCGCTGATAGCCGGCGAAAGGCGGCTCGACACTGGCGATGACGGCTGCTGTATCCGGGGCGCCGAGGAGCCGCGTGCGCAGGAACTGCGCGAGGTCGTATTTCTTCTGCTCGACTGACAGCTCGAACTCGACGTGCTGCGGGTTGATGCGGCCGATGCGCAGATCCGAGATGTAGCGCATGGCGCTCACCGTCAGCGCGACGTCGAACGCGGGCAGGTCCGCGTCCGGCCGCTGCAGCGCCTGACGCCGTCCCTCCCAGCGCGAAGCATCGTAGTCCTCGCTCGCCAGTCCCTTCTGCCACGCCGCCTGGAAAGCCTGGATCATGGCAAGCGCTTGCGGGGAGGGCGTGTTTCCCTGAAGCCAGGCCGGTGAATACGCGCTCGCCGCGTAGAATTCCCGCACGCTCGGCTGGTAGTCGCGAAAGTCGGGCCGGGCCATGCCCGGCAGCGTTGCGGCGGATACCAGCTGCTCGATGCGCGCAGGAGTCTGCGCCATGAGCCCGGGCGGCACGGTCAAGCCCGCTGCGAGGAGCGCGATCCACCACGCGAGTACGGCGCGGCATCGTCTGAGCATCACGTCACGACCCCTGAGGTTATGGCCCTGGCCGCGTAAGCTTTAGGTGCGTCGATTGAGCACTGGGCTATCCTACATCCACGGGGTATGCGGTCGCGCGCGGCCCGGTGGCTTTGGAACCCGGGGGCAGGGGCTGTCGTCGAGTGCCGACGGTCAGGATTCGAGCTGGAAACGTGATTCCAGGCAAACGCGGGACCTGCGATACGTATATGCTCCTCGTCGACCGGCCCGGAGAGTGAACTCTGGTGCTTGAAGGGGGTCAGATATTGCTTATGCCCGCCCCTGGCTCATCGCTGAAACGCTCGCGTCGCTGGTTCCTGGGGACCGCCTTAGGTGGCTTCGGCAGCGCAGTTGCCTGGTCATTCCCGCGAGCCGAGCGAAATACGAGTGCCGTAGCTCCGACGCTGATGCAGCGTGCGCTCGCAGCACTCGAGCAGCACGCGGGCCTGATCGAGCACCGCGACGTCATCGCGGTGGCCGATTTCTCGCTGCCCTCGAGCTCGCCCCGATTCCACCTGGTGAATCTCGCCGACGGCGATGTGAGATCGCACTGGGTAGCCCACGGCCGGGGATCGGATCCGGCTCGCACGGGCTGGCTCGAGTGCTTCTCCAATGAGCTGCACTCGAACGCGACGTCGGCCGGTGCTTATCGGACCGCCGACGTGTACGTCGGCGCGCACGGCCGCTCCATTCGCCTTGAAGGACTGGATGCCACCAACAGCAACGCGGCGCAGCGAGCTGTGGTCGTGCACGGCGCCTGGTACGTCAGTGAGGGGATGATCGGACAATGGGGCATGCTCGGACGCAGCCAGGGCTGTTTCGCCGTTTCGAATGCCAGCCTGGAGCAGCTGCTCACGCGGCTCGGACCGGGGCGCCTGATCTACGCTGACCGGGCCTAGTCCGCCTAACGGCTGCGGCGCGTTTCCCTTGCGGCGAACCAGCCCGCGTACACGACGGACAAGAGGCCGATCACAAAGATGCCGTCGAAGGTTCCCGCGCCGCCGATGGATGCGACCGGCGCGCCCAGCCCGCGGATCTTGCCGAGGTTCATGAGGTCGGCGCCGATCAGTGTACCGAGGCTCCCGCAGGTATAGGCGAGCGCTCCCGCGTGGCGCCTCGACAAGGTGAGGGCCATGACGGTCGTGACCAGGCACGGGACGAAGATCGGCTCGGCGATGCCGATGCCGGGCACGGGCGTGGCGAGCAGGTAGCAGGCAAGTGCCACGACCGCGATGCCCCAGAGGCTCAGGGTGTAGAGCTCGTTCCGCGCCATCAGATAGACCGACATGGCAATGGGAATCACGGCACCACCCACGTTGATCGCGAGCACCGTCGCCGGCGTGGACCGCACCACGGGGACGACATAGGGAATGCCGAAGTGGGTGACGACGGCGCGGGCGGTCATGTGGTGCTCGGGGAGGTAGGCGATCGGGATGTTGATGTAGCTGCCGAGGAGGGAGGCCAGCAGCACCCCCATCATGGTCGCTGGGGCGAGCCCCATGCTGGCGGACGCAAAGCTGAGAACGCGTGCGGCGACGAAGCCTGCAACGATTGCGAAGAACAGCGCGAGTCCCAGGAGCGCCGGTGCGGCGACCGGGAAGTAATGCACCCCGTGCGGCATCCGCCTATGCCTCGCGCCGGAAGCGCCGCACCAGCCGCCAGGCCGAGAACAGCATGCAGGCGAGCAACACGGTCAGCCCGGCGATCATGGCCCGCGAGTCGAGGGCCGGCGGGCTGTGAGCGTTGGCGCGCACCACCAGCCATTGCACGTAACAGAGAAAGATGATGAGTAGCGAGGCGAGCGTCGACGTCTCGCCCGAGATGAATCGGATGGTCTCATCGCGGCGCTCCGGCGCCAGCCAGTACTCCCGGTTCGGCAGGTTGATCCGAGCGTTGGGCGCCGCGAGCGCGCGGTTGGTCACGATCACGACGAGCAGCGGAAGCACCAGGATTACCATCAGCGTGGCGATGTAGGGAGCGCGGCGCATGTAGCCGTTGACCCGGCCCGCCCCATCGAAATGCGAAGCCACCACCTCCGGGAGGCTCTGACTGCTCAGCCAGATAAACACTCCGGCGCAGATGACGAGCGCCAGCAGGGCGGGGGGCACCGTCGACTGAGAGTCGTTCGGGATCCTGTGCGCCGCACCCATATGTTTAAAATACCACCCTCCGAGGCCGGCGTTCCGACCTGACTCAACCCACAGCATGACTCAGTCACGCAGTCGATCCCGTGCCGCCGGCACGACCTACTCCCTCTACGTGCTGCTCCTGCTGACCCTCGTCTACGTCACGAATTTCATCGATCGTATCGTGCTCGGCATCCTCGTGGGACCGATCAAGGCGGAGCTGCACCTGAGCGACAGCCAGCTCGGGCTCATCGGGGGCACAGCGTTTGCGCTCTTTTATACGGCGCTCGGTATCCCGGTCGGCTGGTGGGCGGACCGCGCGAACCGGGTGCGCATCATGACTGCGGCGCTGGTCTGCTGGAGCCTGTTCACGGCGCTCACCGGGGCGGCGCACAGCTTCCTGACGCTGTTCCTCGCCCGGCTCGCTGTCGGGGTGGGAGAGGCGGGCGGAGTCGCGCCTGCCTACGCCTTGATCACCGACTACTTCCGGCCGGGGTGGCGCGCGCGAGCCCTGGGCTTCTACTCGCTCGGCATACCGATCGGCAGCGCGCTGGGCTATCTGCTCGGCGGTTATCTGACGAGCGCATTCACGTGGCGGGCGGCCTTCGCGCTCCTGGGCGCCGTGGGCGTGCTGCTCGCACCCGTGTTCCTCGTCACGGTCCGCGAGCCCGCGCGCGGCCGATACGACGCGGCGGCAGAGGCGCGCCCGGCGCCGCCGCTCGCCGAAGTCTGGCGCTCGCTCGCCGCGAAGCCCGCCTTCTGGCTGCTGTCCCTGGGCGCTGGGTGTGGCTCGCTCATGGGTTATGGCCTGCTCTTCTGGCTGCCGTCGTTCTTCATGCGCAGCGACGGCATGAGCGTCCTCGAAGTGTCGCGGCTCCTCGGCGCGCTGCTCCTCCTCGGGGGAATTCCGGGCATCCTGCTCGGCAGCTATATCGCCGACCGGGTGGGCATGCGCGACCGGCGCGCCTATGCGGTGGTGCCGGCGGTGGCGTTCCTCTGCATCCTGCCGTGCTATGCGCTCGGCACGGCACTGCCCATGGGGCCGGCCGCGTTCGTGCTCTTCCTCGTGCCCACTGCCCTGCAGCTCGTGTGGCTGGGGCCCGTCATCATGGCGATTCAACAGCTCGTGCCGCCGACGATGCGCTCGCTGGCTTCCGCGATCTTCCTCTTCATCACCAATCTGCTGGGTCTCGGGCTCGGTGCGCTGATCATCGGATTCGCTTCCGACCAGCTCGCCGCCAGGTTCGGCAGCGCATCGCTGCGCTATGCGATCCTCGGAGGCACCGCGTTCTATGTGCTGGCCGCGGGATTTTTCCTCTGCGCGGCGCGGCGGTTGGAGCGGGATTTCGAGCCGTTCACGCCCTGAGTGCGCCTCAGCGCGCGGCGTATAGCGCGGCGGCCTTGCGGCTGCGCTCGAGAAGCCGGGGGCTGGAGAATCTCTCCGTCCAGGCGTCGAATTGCATCTGCGGGCCGCGCCAGGCGAGCTCGCCGACGTCTGCGAAGAGCTCGGCATCGGTCCTGAGCGTCGCGAGCTGCTTGAAGAGGAGGGCCAGCTCCTGCCGCTCACCGAGAACCTCCACCGGAAACTCCTCGAGCGCGCCGTACTTTCCGATGAGTCGCGCGGCGGTCACGGGCCCGATGCCCGCGAGTCCCGGATAGCCGTCGGCGGCATCGCCGACGAGCGCGAGATAATCCGGAATCCTTTGCGGCTCGACCCCGAACTTGCCACGCACGCCGGCGGCGTCGCGGATCTGCTTGCTCCGGCGGTCGATCTGCACCACCCGGTCGCCCTGGACGCATTGCGCGAGATCCTTGTCCGGAGTCCAGATCGAGACCTTCTGCACGCGTGCGTCGGCGCCGCTGACGCGCGCCGCTGAAGCCAGCGCATCGTCCGCTTCGAGCTCCACCATCGGCCAGACCGCGACGCCCATGGCGGCGAGGGCTTCCTCGAGCGGATGAAACTGCCTGAGCAGCGCCGGCTCAACGCCGTCGCCGGTCTTGTAGCCCGACCAGAGCCGGTTGCGGAAGGACTCGATGACGTGATCGGTTGCGACGCCGAGATGCGTCGCTCCTCCCTCGATCATCTCGAGAATCGTATTGAGTACGCCGACGGCCGCGCCGAAGGGCGCAGCATCGCCCTGGGCGAAGCGGCGCAATCCATAGAAGTGACGGAACAGCTCGTAGGTGCCATCGATGAGATGGACGATCACGAGGCGGAAGGCTACCTCGGATAGATGAGCCGCGGCCACTCCCGGCGGTCGCGCTGTCTCGGGAGGTCCTGACGCGTTTCACCGGGCGGGCGCGGCGTCCCGCGGGCGCGCGGAACGCCCGGGCGTGCGGCTGCAGGCTCCGCCAGTACGAGCGGTGCGCGTGCCTGCCGGAGCGTTACGACCGTCAGATAGCCCAGGAGGAAGACAAGCGTAGCGGCGACATCGAAGAGGAGGAACTCCATGACCGAACACCTCCGCTGAATATGCCCGGCGAGTCTAGTGCTCGCCGCCCGGCAAATCGGCCTTCCGGCGGGGGATCGCGCCGCCGAATTAAGGATGGATGGGGCCTATTCCGTTGGAGGGATCCTGAGATCCGCAGGGTGGAGGGAGATTCCGTTAGAGTTGGATGAAGGAACAGGCCTGATGTCCCGATTGACTCTCTTTCTGCTCGCCCTGATCGCGCTGCCGCTCGCGTGCATCGCCTTCGTGCGCTCCGGCCGGCGGCCGGGCGCCGCGGAAAGTCGCGCCGCGAGCGCGCCGGCCGCGGCGGCAACAGCGCCGGCGGGGCAGGCCGGGGATGCCGCCGCGCCGGCACCAGAGCCTGAGGCGGCGCCCGGGATCTGGGCGCGCCTCAACGAGCTGGCCTTCGGTGTTCCGGCGCGACCTCCCGCCGACCAGCCGCTGCACCGGGAAGTGGCGGCGGCGGTCGACGCACTGCTCACCGGACCGGTCCTGAAGCCCGAGTACGCACCGCGCCGGCCGCTCCTCCTGCCGAAGCTCGTGCAGGCGGTGAACGACGAGAACGTCTCGCGGCGCGAACAGGCGACGCTCATCGCGCAGGACCCGGCGCTCGCCGGCAACCTGCTGCGCCTCGCGAACAGCGCCTTCTATCGAGTCAACGCGGAGCCCGTCGAGAGCATCGACCGGGCGGTGGCGCTGCTCGGGACCTCGGGCATCCGTTCGCTGATGGCCGCGGCGCTGCTGCAGCCGGTGTTCAGAACGGCCGCGGGGGAGTTCAAGCCCTTTCCGGAGATCATCTGGGAGCACACGCAGTACGCCGCGACGGCTGCGGAAGCCTATGCGGCCATCATCGCCGACGAGGATCCCTTCGCGGGCCAGTTGCTCGCATTGCTCCACGGACTCGGCACGATCCTGGTGTTCCGGGCCGCGCTCGATGAGTACGCACGGAATGGGGTATCGGCCGACGCTGCCACGGTGGCGGCGCTGATCGACCGGCATGCGGCGGCGGTTGCGCGCCGCATCGCGCAGGAGTGGGAGCTCTCGAGCCGCGTCCTCACCGCGCTCGAGGAGCAGTCACCCGAGCGCCAGTTGGGAACGCTCACGGGCCTGGGAAGGTCGCTGCGCTTCGGTCGCTACTGCGGCGCCGTCGCAGTGCTCCGGCGCGCAGGCTGCCTGGACGACGAGGCGAGCAAGGCGGGAGTCGTCGCCGGGGGATTTGCGGGCCCGGATTGCGAGCGCATCTGGGCGCGACTGGCGAGGCAGGTTGCCAGCTCGGGACCCCCAGTCGACACTTGAGCCATGGCCAATGCTCCCCCGAGGCTGTTAGCCCATTCCGCGGTCGAGGTCGAGTGGATCGGCGCGAGTGAGTTTGAGGCCCACCGTCCCGGCGGGCCGAAGATCCGCATCGACGGCGACTCGAAGAGCGCGCCGAGCCCTTTCGACACGCTGCTCGCCGCGATCGCGACCTGCTCGGCGACCGACGTCGTGTCGATCCTCGCCAAGCAGCGCACTCCCGCCGGCGCGCTCAAAGTAACGGTCGAGGCGCGGCGGCTCGATGCGACGCCGCGGCGCCTGGCAGCGGTAACCCTGCATTTCTCGATCGCCGCGCCCGGCGCCACGGCACCCAAGGCCGCACGCGCGGTCGAGCTTGCGGTGACCAGATACTGCAGCGTGCGCTCGTCGCTCCTCGCAGAGATCCCGGTGACCTGGACCGTCGAGCTCTCGACCTGAGGGACGGCGTAGCGACCCGGAGCGGAGGGGGGCGCTCCCGGCCCTGGTCCGACGCAACCAAGCTCGTAGGACTGATCCGCCGCAGCGAGCTGCGGCAGAGGCTGGCGTGCTTCTTCGCAGCCTAATACGAGACATAATGTCTCGTAAAGATAAACCGAGAGTGGACGTGCGTGGCGGGTGCCCTAGAATGCGCAGTTGTATCCGGCTCTGAATAACAGCCAATAGGAGTCCGCGATGTCCGCAGCAACCGTCATGGCCCGCCCGGGATTCCTCGACCGCGAGCGCATCATCGCCGCCACCGGTTATAGCCGCTGGCTGGTACCGCCTTGTGCGCTGGCGATTCACCTGTGTATCGGCATGGCCTATGGCTTCTCGGTGTTCTGGCTGCCACTGCACCGCGCCGTGGGACTCAGTAAGCCGCTCGGGTGCCCGGCCGACCTGGGGTTCTTCGGCCTCATCACCACGGCGCAATGCGACTGGCAGATCTCGATGATGGGGTGGATGTTCACCTTGTTCTTTGTCTTCCTGGGCACGGCCTCCGCGATCTGGGGAGGCTGGCTCGAGCGCGTCGGCCCGCGGCGCGCCGGCATTGCCGCCGCCGTCCTCTGGTGCGGAGGACTGGTGATCTCGGCGCTCGCCGTGGTCTGGCATCAGCTGTGGCTGATGTGGCTGGGGTCCGGGATCATCGGAGGCCTCGGCCTGGGGCTCGGTTACATTTCGCCGGTATCGACGCTCATCAAATGGTTTCCCGACCACCGCGGCATGGCTACGGGCATGGCCATCATGGGTTTTGGCGGCGGCGCAATGATCGGGGCGCCGCTGGCGGACAAGCTGATGAAGATGTTTGCGACACCCAGCTCCGTGGGTGTCTGGCAGACCTTCCTGGTGCTCGCGGGGATCTATTTCGTGTCAATGATGCTGGGCTCGCTCGGCTACCGGCTCCCCGCGGAAGGGTGGAAGCCCGCCGGCTGGCAGCCGCCGGCTGCCACAAGAGCCAAAGCGCTCGTCACCCATCACAACGTCGACCTCAACGTCGCCTCCCGCACTCCACAGTTCTGGCTCGTCTGGTGGGTGCTGGCGCTCAACGTGACCGCCGGAATCGGCATCATTGGCATGGCTTCGCCGCTGTTGCAGGAGGTGTTCGGCGGCCGCCTCATCGGCGTCAATGCCACCTTCGATCAGCTCACGCCGCAGCAGCACGGCGCGATCGCGGCGATTGCGGCCGGGTTTACCGGACTGCTGTCGCTCTTCAACATCGCAGGCCGCTTCGTCTGGGCTTCAGCCTCGGACTACCTCGGCCGCAAGACGACGTATATGGTGTTTCTGCTACTCGGGCTGGTGCTGTATGCGTCGATCCCCTCGCTCGCCGCGGCGCGGGAGCTGGCGCTCTTCGTCGGCTTCTTCTGCATCATCCTCTCCATGTACGGCGGCGGCTTCTCCACCGTGCCGGCGTATCTGGCGGATCTCTTCGGGACGCGCATGGTGGGCGCCATTCACGGTCGGCTGCTCACGGCCTGGTCAGCCGCCGGGATCTTCGGTCCCGTGATCGTGAACTATCTGCGCGAGTATCAGCTCGCTCATCATGTGCCGCGCGACCAGGTCTACAGCGTCACCATGTACATCCTGGCCGGCCTGCTCGCGGTCGGCTTCCTGTGTAATCTCGCGATCCGCCCGGTGGCCGAGAAGCACTACATGACGCCGGAGCAGCTCGCAGCCCTCGACGATGCGAGCCGCAACGCGCGCGCGGGCGTCGCGGAAGCGCTGCCACTCCCGCCGCGTAGCACGACCACACCCCGCTGGCAGCTCGCCGCCGCCTGGATCGCGGTCGGTATGCCGATCGCCTGGGGCGTATGGGTCACGCTGCAGAAGGCGGCGATCCTCTTCGGGCTCTGACCTACGACACCCAGGGAGGGTCGGTTCGCCGCCTGGCTCAGGCACAGGCTGGGCGGGTTTCGCCCTCGCCGGTGCCCGATTATGCTTTGCCGAACGCAAGGGGGAGCAGGGGAGAGACTGCGCAGTGAGACGGCTCAGATCGCGGCTTTCCCGGACCAGCCGGGTGCATGCGCCGCGCGGACGTCCGCGAAACGAAAACATCGATCGGGCGGTGGTTGCCGCGGTGCTCGAGGTGCTCCGCACCCGCGGCTACAAGGCGGTGACCATGTTTGGGATTGCGCGCAAGGTGAAGCGCGCCCGCGCGAGCATCTACCGCCGCTGGCCAAGCAAGCCCTACCTGGTCGCCGACTGCCTCGTGAGCACGATGGGTGCGAGCCCTGCTCCCGACACGGGCAGCTTGCGCAGGGATCTCCGCGAGGCAGTTGGCACCTTGCAGCGCGCGTTCACCGGACCGCTGCGACAGGCGCTTCCCGGTTTGGTGGCCGACATGGCGCACGACCGCAAGCTTGCGCAGGCGGTGAGAAATCAGGTGCTCGCGCCGCGTCGCAGATCGATGCGGAACGCGCTCTACCGGGCGCGGGCCCGCGGCGAGGCGCGCCGCGCCATGGATGTCGAGTTATTGCTCGACCTCCTCGCCGGGCCGTTCTATTTCCGTACCTTGTTCGGGCATGGGCGGGTCGATCGCCGCCTCACCCGGGACGTCGTCGACCACGTTCTGAGGATTGTCCAGCGTCGCTAGGCCGAGCGGGTCGTGCCACGAAGTGACCAGAAGCGGGAGACAGAGAGCTCAGAGGGGACCGACGCCGCTCTGCCTCCCGCCCCTGGTCTATCCGGTAGCGCGAGCTCTTGCTGCGCGGGAAGTAAATGCAACGTGCGTGCCACGGCTTGAAGCTCGCGGCCGGTCGCGCTCTTTCAGGCACTTAGACCGCAAGCGCGGCGCTACCGCTGCCCGCACGGCGCCCGATCGCTGTGCAGGGCGCTGTGCGGCGCACGGCAGCGGTGCACCTGCGCCGACGCTCCGGCAGTAGCTAGAACTTTCCCCCGTAGGAGCGATGGCCCTTCGGGGTCTCACAGGAGATGTCGAGCGTCGTTACCTGCAGCGCGGCTGGCTCGAACCTGCGGCCGTCGCCGTCTACAAACTCGACGCTCTCGAGCAGCGCCGCATCGGTGATTCCCGGCCGGATCGTCGCGACCTCAAGGGCATAGCCGGAAGAGATGCCCTCCGCGTTGATGCTGAGCTGGCAGTTGGTCCACGGGTAGGGGTCGCCGTTCTGCACGCGGAACATGTAGAGCTTGTGGTTGTAGCCGACCGTGGCGCTGAGTCCCTCGTCTGCGCGGCTGGGCTGCGCGAAGGTGGTCTCGGGCGGAATCGCCCGTGCCGTCTCCCTCGCCCCCTCGTACTGCGAGCTCAGGCGCCAGATCAGGGCGCCGGCGCACACCACCGCAACGATGAGGATCCCGGAGAGCCCGATCGGGGAGGCGATCTTGCGGTTCGGCCGGCCGCAATGAGGACAGGCGGCTGCCGCGGACGAGACGTCCTGGCCGCAGTCAGGGCATTTGCGCAGGCTCACCGAGCTGATCCCCCGAGTCGGTCCCGCCGCGGGCAAAGGTTCGCATCCCGCGGTGCGTTCCGGCGCCTATTGTGTCGCTTCGACGTACCGGGCGTCATCTGGCCGCGAGACCGGGGCCCGTGCTCGCCGGCGAATCAGTGCGGGGAGAATCGCAGGGGCGCGGTGCGGCAGCGCGGTCGTCGTGCCGTGCGGCAGCCGCGCATGGAGTACGGGCTCAGCTCCGCGAGTGCTCTCGGAGCACGACGCCCTCGCGGCCGCTCGGGCCGGGTCGATGAGTAGCAATGGGTACGGGCGAGGGCCATGCCGATGCCGCGGAGTGCCGCTCAAGCCCTCAGGTCAGGGCAGAGTCGCTGCGCTGGCGGTGCGCCCAAGGCGCGCGTGCCCGTCGCCGCGCCCGGGACGGCTGCCGGCCTGATCGAGCAGCATCGCTCCGAAGAGCTCCGCGGGCTGGGGCTCGCAGCAGTAGTACCCCTGCCAGTGATCGCACCCCAGGGCGCGCACGCAGTTCAGCTGCTCCTCGGTCTCGACTCCCTCGGCGACTACCTGGAGGCCCACGCTGTGGGCGAGCGAGATGATGGCGCGCACGATCGACTCGTCGGTGCGGCTGGTCGCGAGGTCGCGCACGAAGCTGCGATCGATCTTCAGCTTGTCGATCGGGAAGCGCCGCAGGTAGCTCAAGCTCGAGTAGCCGGTGCCGAAATCGTCGACCGCGACGGTGATCCCCATCTTGCGCAGTTGCTTCAGCACTCCGACCGACTCCTCGGGGTTGGTCATGACGGCGCTCTCGGTGAGCTCGATCTCGAGGCAGCGAGCGTCGAGACTCTCAGCGGCGAGCGCCGCGCGGATCACCTCGACCAGGTTCTGATGGCGGAACTGGGTGGCGGACAGGTTGACCGCCAGGCGAACCTGGAAGCCGCCCTGGTCGAGCTGCCAGGCGCGCGCCTGCCGGCACGTCTCGCGGATGACCCACTCGCCGAGCGGAATCATGAGACCGGTCTCTTCGGCGAGCGGTATGAAAGAGGAGGGACCGATCACACCGCGCAGCGGATGGCGCCAGCGCAGCAGCGCCTCGGCGGTGATGATGCGGCCGGTCTTGGCCGACATCACCGGCTGGAACGACAGCTCGAACTCGCCAGCCGCAAGGCCGCGCCGCAGGTCGTTCTCCAGAGCGAGGCGCTCGTGCATCGAGTCGGTCATGCCACGCTGGAAGAACTGCACCTCGCCGCCGCGCTCCTTGGCCAGCGCCATGGCGACCTCGGCATGGGCCAGCAGGTCATCGACGCGGCGGCCGTCATCGGGCCACACGCTGACGCCGATGCTGGGGCGTACGTTGACGTTGGCGCCGTTGATCGAGAAGGGCTCGCGCAGCTCCGCGAGGATGTTGCGCGTGATGCTCTCGGCGTCCACGCGGGCCGAGAGGCTGTCGACCATCACGACGAACTCATCGCTTCCCAGGCGCGCCAGCAGGTCTCCGGGACGCAGCACCGAGCCGACCCTGCGGGCGACTTCGGACAGCAGCCAGTCGCCGGCGCCATGGCCGAGGGAATGATTCAGCGAGCTGAAGTGATCGAGGTCGAGCACCGCGACGGCTATGGCACGCTCGGGACGTCCGGTGTCGGCGACCGCCTGGGCGAGCCGCTCCTTGAAGAGGAGCCAATTCGGCAGCCCGGTGAGGGAATCGTGGGTGGCGAGGTACTGCAGCCGGGTGTGCACCTCCTCGAGTTCGCGGGTGCACTGCGCCGTGCGCTCGGACAACCGGCGCTCGTAGAAGATGGCGATGCGGGTGATGGCGAGGATCGCGAGCCCGGAGGCACCCAGGGCGACCCCGAGGAGCTGGCGGCTGGCGCCGGGTCCCTGGCCGAAGTGGCTGAAGTCGAAGGTGGCACCCTGCCAGGCGCTCAGCGGCATGAGCAGCAGAGCTGCGGCACCCACCAGCGCCGCGGCCGCCTTGGCCGTGAGGCCGGACCAGGAGGGCTTGGCTGCGACGCGGTAGCGCAGCCAGAACGCGCCCGTGAAAGCGGCGAAGGCCAGCGCCAGAGAGAGAATCAGGGGGCGGACGATGCCCCCGGCCGGGCGGGATGGACCGAGGGCGGCGACCGTAGTCCAATAGGTCGCCGAGATCCCTGCCGCGGCCGCCGTGCTCCCGGCCAGAATTCTCGAGGTGCTTGGCTCGCTCCCTGCGAACACCGCGAGCATTCCCATGAGGTCGAGCACGGCGACCGCGAACGCTGCGAAGAGAATCATGACGTCCGTGTCGGCCCAGGTCTGCGTCCCGAGGGCGAGGAGACCGACCAGATCGAGGCCCCACAGCCCCGCACCAAGCGCGAGTGCGCCGGACACGGTCCTGCACAGCACGCGCCGGCGCGAAGAGGCCGACAGGCGTGTCGTCACATCCAATGTGGTATGGGAAGCAGCTAGGGCGATCACTGCCGCTAGCGATGCGAGCCACCCATCAACGGTCACGCCGATTACCGTCCGTGGTTGTCAAGGCCTTCCATGGGCCGACACGGTACGCGGACGAGTTCCCTCAACAAATTGCAATGATTGGGTAAGGAGCCCGGGGGAATTCTGTATGCCCCCGCTCCAGGCGGACCCCTTCAACGGCCGCTAAGGACGTGCCTCAACGGGTGACGAGCCTCACACTTCGATGATCTTGTTGCGCACTGCGTACTTCACCAGGTCCGAGAGCGAGCCGAAGCCCATCTTGCGCATTATGTTGCTTCGGTGGGTCTCGGCGGTCTTGACGCTGATGCCGAGCGCGCGCGCGACGTCCTTGTTGCTGGCGCCCTCGGCGAGCAGCTGCACGATCTCGCGCTCGCGCCCCGAGAGCGTCTGCCCCGTCTCCTGCGCCTCGCCGCCCGCGCCGCCGCGCAGGTAGCCCTCGAGGACCAGCCGCGCGACCTTGGAGGTGAAGAAGGTCTGTCCTTCGAGCAGCGCTTCCACCGCGCGCACGAGGATCCGGCCGGCGTCGGACTTCAGCACATAGCCGCGCGCTCCGGCCGAGAGCACCTCGCGCACCAGCTGCTCGGATTCGTGGGCGGTGAGAATCAGGACGCGGGTCTCGGGCTGCGCGGCGAGGATGCGGCGCGTGGCATCGAGCCCGTTGAGCTCCGGCATGGAGAGGTCGAGGATGGCGACATCGGGCTTGTGGGTGGCGACGAGCTCTACCGCCTTGCGGCCGTTGTCGGCCTGTGCCACCACGCTCCAGCGCGCGACGTCGGCCAGCGTTGCCACCAGTCCGCGACGCACCATCTCGTGGTCGTCGGCAATGACGATGCGGGCAGTGCCTGCCTTATCAGGCACTCCGAGCCTCGGAGAGCGTCTGTAGCGGCACCGTGGCGCGGATGCGCGTTCCCGCGCCCGCCGACTCGAGCACAAAGGCTCCACCCACCTGGCGGATGCGCTCACGCATGCCGGCGAGCCCGACCCCGAGGGTCGGCACGCCCGGCGCGTCGCGCCCCAGGTGGTCCTGCCGGGCGATACCGCGTCCGGCGTCCTCAACCTCCAGGGTCACGGATTGCGCCAGTACCTCGAGGCGCAGCGCAACCCACGGGCTGGCCGAGTGCCGCTGAGCGTTGGTGAGCGCCTCTTGTGCTACGCGGAAGAGGGTGAGCTCGTTGGCGCCCGACAGGCGCGGCATCGATTCGGGGAGATCGAGGCGCACCTCGATGCCGCTGCGCTCCTTCAGGCCATCCGCGAGCCAGCGCAGCGCACTCACCAGACCCAGCTCATCGAGCAGTGGCGGGTGCAGCAGGTAGGAGGCGGTGCGGATCTCGGTCGAGCATTGCCGTGCCAGGCGCACCGCGTTCTCGAGTAGCTCGCGCGGCTTGGCGGCGAGTGACCGGGTGGCCTCGGAGAGGCGCGCCAGGTCGAGCTCGAGCGCGGCGAGCGTCTGGCCGGTGGAGTCGTGCAGCTCACGGCCGATGCGCCGGCGCTCCTCGTTCTGGATTCGCGTCAGCTCGCCCGCGAGTACCTGCAGGTCCGCCAGCACCTGCTCGCGCTCGAAATCGAGCAGCACCTGCGTTACCTGGTCGGCGACCGCCACGACGAAGTTCGATTCGTCCGGGTGCCACCGGCGCGGGCCGTCGAGCTGCGAGGCCGATACGACGCCTGCGAGCTCGCCGCCGCGCCAGATGGCTGCGGCGAGGAGCGCCCGGGAGCTCGCCAGGGGCTGTGTCAGGCCGGCGAATCCCTGCAGCCGCTCATCGCTCGGGACGTCGGCAGTCTCGAAGACCCGGGCCGTGCGAAGCATGGCGATGTACGTCGACAGGCGGCTCATCGGAAACCTGGGCAGCTCCGCGTAACGCGCGCCGCCGCGCTCGTAGATCGCCGCACAGCTCAGGGTGGCTCCCTGCTCCTCGAGTATCCAGATCCCCACGCGGTCCGCTCCCAGTACCTGGGCGCCATCCGCGCAGATTGCCTCGAGCGCCGCCTCGATGCTGATCCAGCCGCGGCCGCCGTTGCGGCTGGCCACGCGCAGCAGCGCGTCCGACTGGCGCTGCATCCGCACGATGCGCGCCGCCTCTGCCTCCTCCTGCATCTTGCGGGCGTTGATGTCGCGCAGCACGGCCTGCACCGCGGGCAACCCGCCGTACTCGATCTGCACGCCCTGCACCTCGACCCAGATGACGTTGCCGTCGAGCTTGCGGATGCGCGCCTCGCGCGGCTCAGCCGGCACCCCGAGCTCGAGGATGCGACGCGTGCGCTCGACGATCATCTTCCGGTCCGGCTCGAGCACGAAGGACATCACCGGGATGCCGCTCAGGACGTCGTCCGGCTTGGCGCCGATCAGCCGGCGCGCGGCGGCATTGCCGAACAGCACCTCACCCCCACGATGCACCAGCACTGCCTCGGGTAACGCGTCGACGAGCGCGCGATAGCGGCCCTCGCTCTCGCGCCGCCGCTGCTCGGCGCGCTTGGCCTCGGTGAGGTCGTGTACGACGGCGAGTGTCAGCGTGCTCTTGCCCTGCCTGAGGATGTTGAGGTCCACCTCGGCGGGGAACGCCGCGCCGGTGTCGACGCGCTTGTGTGTCCACTCGAAGCTCGCGTTGCCGTCGCGCATCGCCTGCTCGATGCGCCGGCGCCGCGCGAGATACGACGGCTGGCCGTCCGGCTGCTCGGGCGGCGACATCTTGTCGGGGGTCAGCGCCCGCACCGCCTCCTGGTCCGGTAGCCCGAACATGCGCAGCGCCGTGTCGTTGGCGGTGATGAAGCGGTCACCTTCGCCGAGAAATACACTGAAAGAGGTGTTATTGAACAGCGTCCGGTAGTGGACCTCGCGATTGCGCAGCGCGCGCAGCGAATGACTGAGGAGCAGCGTCATGGCGAGCACCAGCGCCGAGAAGGCTCCGGTCACCACCACCGTGGTGATGGTGCGCTCGCGCCAGGGACTCAGGATTGCATCGACCGGCCGCGCCGTGACGACCAGCGCTGGGTACTGCCGCACTTGGGCGAACGCGTACACCAGGCGCGTGGCGTAAATGGGCGAATATCCCTCGATGGTCCCCGAGTCCCAGCCGCTCGCCAGGTAGCGCTTGGCCTGTTGGAACGTGGACGAGGAGGAGTAATTGCGGCCCACCAGACCGTGCCCGGGCTTGTCCTCCATGGCGGCGAGCAGCGTCCCGTCCCTCGTCACGATGAAGATGATCCCGCCGGGGCCGCCGAGCTGGGTGCGCAACGACTCAAACGCGTCGAAGTCGAACAGCGCGCCGGCCCAGAGGTTCGGGTTCGCCGCGGAGGGCACGTGGCGGGCGATGGGCACCAGCAGCTTGTCATTGGCCGCGCTGGCGGAGTGGTCGGGGTCAGGGATCGGTACGCCGATCCACACATCCGAGCTGCCGGAGGCGACCGCGGTGAACCACTCCGGCTGCACGCGGCTCACCTCGTAGGATCCCGCACGCCCGGCGCGGGCGAAGCGTGCAGCGTCGGCCACGAACACCGACCGCACGTATTGCCCGCCGCTCATGGCCTGGCCAAGAGCCGGGGTCAAGTCGCGCTCCGAGACGGCGTTCAGGCCCCCGGCGGCTTGAATCTCGTTGGCCCGGTTGACTGCGGATCCGACGCCGTCGCTGATCATCGCGAAGGCGCTCTGCTCGAGTGCCACGGAGACCGCGCGTAGCCGATTGCGTTCCGACTGCAGGGTCTGCTCGCGGTCCGTACGGATGCGCTGGGCGGAGTAGGCCCAGCCGGTCGCGAGCACCAGCGCGGCGTAGAGCAGCAGGGTCCAGCTCAGACTGGAGGGAAGTAACAGCGAGGCGTCGCCGGAGGATCCGGTTCGGGACTTCGCAGGAACCTCTTGTTCCCCGGACAGGCGTACCCCCTGATTCATTCACAGGGCCGCGGCATTTATGAGCCGCAGTTTGCGCCAAAGCGCGCCTGTAGGCTATACGCCCGGCCGTCAACCGGGGAACGGCCGGGCCCGCTAAGCACGCGGACGGGCTCGAACGCGCTAGGTTCAATGGCGTCTAATGGCCGGTGCCTGTTGCGATGCGGAGGTGCTTTATGCGGATCGCGTGTCTTGAGGTGGCGAAATCGGCGGCGCTCACGGCCGTCGTCTGTTCCATTCCCTTGTGGGCGGGGGGAGCGGAGAGTGCGGCGCCGCCTGCGGACGCCACCTCCGCGGTCTGGACGCCGAAGGAGCTGACCTTCGTCTACCAGGGCTTCACTTCGCACTATTCCTGCGACGGCCTGCTCGAGAAGATGCGGCGCGTGCTCCTCACGCTCGGGGCCCGCGACGACCTCGAGGTGGTCCACTACGGCTGCAGTTCGACGTACGGGACCCCGGATCCCTTCCCGGGCGTGAGGATCAAGATGAACGTGCTGAGGCCCGCGCCCGAGGGCGGCGCGAAGCCGGCCGAGGGCGCCGCTTCGGCGGCAACGGTGCCGGCGCACTGGAAGAAAGTCGAGGTACGGCTGAACCGCGACCCCGTGTGGGAGGCCGGCGATTGCGAGCTCATCGAGCAGATCAAGCAGAAGATCCTCCCACAGTTCACGACCCGTAACGTCGAGTACAGCAGCAACTGCGTCCCCCACCAACTCTCCGCCGGGGGCACCTGGCTGCGCCCCGAGGTGCTGATCGCGGATCGGAAGGATGACAAGGCGCTCGCTTCCAAATAACCTCACCCGCGGCAACTGAGGGGGCGCGCGCATGAGTCATTTCGGCGGATCGCGCTAGGTGGGTCACGCGGAGCGCTCCGGTGAGGCGCCCTCCAGGTTCCCGCTCGCTCTCGCGGCGCTGCTCGGAGCGGCGCTCCTCATCAACTATGTCGATCGCGGCACGATCTCCACGGCCGCGCCGCTCATCAAGAGCGAATTCAGGCTCGACGCGTTCCAGATGGGCCTGCTGCTGGGCGCGTTCTTTACCACCTACGTACTCTCACAGCCGCTCATGGGCATGCTCGTCGACCGCCTCGGCGCGGCGCGTGTGCTGGCCGGCGGCTTCACGCTCTGGTCGATCGCGACCTTCCTGACCGGGCTTTCGGCCGGCATCACCGCCCTGGTGGCGCTGCGGCTCGTGATGGGAGTCGGCGAATCAGTGTGCTACCCGAGCGGTTTCGCGCTCATCTCGCAGCGCGTGGAGCACCGGCATCGGGCGCGCGCCACCGCCATCATGCAGCTCGGCAGCGTCCTCGGTCCGGCGCTCGGCACCTACGTCGGCGGAGCGGTCATGATCCGCTACGGCTGGCGCACCATGTTCATGGCGCTGGGCCTCGCCTCGCTGCTGTGGCTGATTCCCTGGGGAGGACAGCTGCGGCCGCCGCCGCCGGTCAGGCCGGCCGACGCGCCCGCCGTTGGGCCAAGGTGGCTGGATATCGTGTGCCAGCGGGCCCTGTGGGGTACGGTCCTCGGAAACTTCTGCTCCAACTACGCGTTCTACTTCGTGTTCACCTCGGTGCCGCTCTACCTGGTGGAGGAGCGTGGGTTGTCGCTCGCATCGATGACCTACGTCCAGAGTCTGATCTTCGTGATGGATTCGCTCAGCATTCTCGCTACCGGCTTTGCTCTCGACGCGTGGATCCGCCGCGGCGCGACTCCCAGCCTCGCTTATAAGACCGCGCTGGCGCTGAGTGCGGCCGGGGTGGGCCTCTGCCTGCTGTCGATGAGCGGCACCGGCGCGGCCGCGGGCGCAGCGCTGCTGCTCGCGACGGGCCTGGCCGACGGTCTCAACTCGCCCTCGGTCGGTGCGCTGACCCAGCGCTTTGCGGGGCCGCTCGCGACCGGGCGGTGGATGGGCACGCAGAACGCGATCAGCAACACCGCCGGCTTTCTCGCCCCGGCTGTGACCGGCTACCTGGTGAAGCACAGCGGCGGGCACTACACGCTCGCCCTGTGGGTCACGGGCGGTGTGGCGCTCCTCGGGCTGCTCGCATGGCTCGTCGTCGTGCCGGTGGTCGATCCGGTGGACTGGAGCCGCGTCCGCATCGCGCGCCCGGCAGGCTCGCACTCCTAAGCGTAGGTCCGCGCCCGTTCCTGGTCCTTGAGGATGTCGTGCGCCGCGAGGTAGAGGTGCGCCGTGGCCCACAGTCCCGTCGGCACGATGCACAGCATGGCGAGGCGCAGTGAGTCGGCATCCGAGAGGTGCCAGCGCAGGAACCAGTCCGCCAGCGCGCCGATCACGTTCGGCGTGATGACGAGATTGCCGAGGTTGGCGAGGAACAGCACCATGGCGCAGAACATCGCGCGCATGCGGCACGGGGCCAGATTGTTGAGCAGCCCGAAACCCGGGCCGATGTAGAAATAGATCGAGGGAATGAAGATCCAGAGCATCGCGCGCCCGAGCGCGAGATCGCGGGTGTAGTAGAAGACTCCCGAGGCAACGGTGGCGATGCCGATGCCGGCGGCGAGCAGCCACACGATGCGCCGTGCATCGACCATGGCGCTGCGCGCCATGAGCCAGCCGGTGGCGACCGTGGCGAGACCTCCGCCCCACAGATGCATGTTCTGCGTCACGATGGCCGCCTCGCCCACCGTCATGTGGTAGGTGCGCTGCAGGAAGGTCGGCGTCCAGAACATGAGTCCCCAGCCCCACAGTGCGCACACTGCCGTGCCGATCATGGTATGCACCGCGGAGCGCTGCTCCCACATGAAGCGCAGCGTGGCTCTGACCGAGGGCGCCAGGCCGTCGTTGCCGGCATCGAGGCAGCCGCGCTGGGGCTCGCGCACCGTGAGCCAGACGGCGCAGCCGGCCAGCACGCCCGGAATCCCGAGCGCGTAGAACACGGCACGCCAGCCGTACTGATCGGCGATGGCGCCGGCGACGTTGTAGCCGAGCCAGGCGCCGATCGGCGCGCCGAGCGAGAACACGGTGAGCGCCATGGCGCGCCGCGTGGCGGGGAAATAGTCGGACAGAAGCGAGTTGGCACCGGGTGTGCCGCCGGCCTCGCCGACGGTCACTCCGACGCGCGCCAGGAAGAACTCGAACGAGGTGCGTGCCAGCCCGCACAGCGCCGTCATCACCGACCACAGCACCAGGCAGGCCGCGACGATCTTGCGGCGGTTGTAGCGGTCGATGAGCCAGGAGAGCGGGAAGCCGAGGACGATGTAGAACACGCCGAAGGCCATTCCCGTGAGCAGGGAGACCCCGAGGTTGCTGAGGTGCAGGTCGTTCCTGATCGGATCGAGCACCGTCGACACGACGTAGCGGTCGGCGATGCTGAGCGTGTACACGAGACACATCATGATGAGCACGTACCAGCGCTCGAGCAGCGAGGCGGACTGTGGCTCGGCGAGCCTCAGGCTCGAGGTGTCCGCGGCGACGCTCGACTGAAGCTCGCTCATGGGGTCTCGCTTTGCATGGATCGTGCAGGCAGGTTACGCCTGCGGCGCGCGGCTGTCTTCCACGATGAGGTCTGCCGCCTTCTCGGCCAGCATCAGGACCGGCGCGTTGGTGTTGCCCGAGGTCACGTTGGGGAATGCCGCGGCGTCGACGACGCGCAGTGCCGTCACGCCGCGCACGCGCAGGCGGGAATCGAGCGCCGAGCTGCGGGAATCGGAGCCCATGGCGCAGGTGCCGCAGGCGTGGAATACCGAGCCGCAGCGGGCGCGGAAGTCCGCGAGGATCTGCTCCTCGGTGGTCACCGTGCTCCCGGGTTCCCTCTCGGCCTCGATGACGGCGGCGAGCGGCTCGGCCGCCACGATCCGCCGCACCAGGCGCGAGCCTTCGAGCACGTCGCGCACATCCTCGGGCGCCGACAGGGCGTTCGGCTGGATTGCCGGACTCTTGAGCGGATCGAGCGAGCGGATATGGATGGAGCCGCGGCTCACGGGGCGGCAGGTGTTGAAGGACACCAGGAACCCGGGGTAGGGATCCGGATTCATCAGGCGCCGCGTCGAGCCGAGGGTGGTGGTGGAGTAGCTCGCCGGATTGAAGTAGATGTGCATGTTGGGTCGCGTGAGCCCGGCACGGCTGCGCAGGAACGCGCCCGCCTGGTTGACGCTCATCGCGAGCGGCCCGGTCCGGCCCATCAGCGCGTATCTGAGCGCCGCGCGCACCTTGCCGAGGAACGGGGCGAGGTCGTTGTTGAGCGTGCGTACCCGCGAGCGGTAGTAGTAGTTGACGGCGAGGTGATCCTGCAGCCCCTGGCCGACCGCGGGGGAGTCGGCGATCACGGGGATCCCGAAGCGGCGCAGCAGCTGGCTGTCGCCCACGCCCGAGAGCTCGAGCAGCTGCGGCGAGTTGATGGCGCCCGCGCAGAGGATCACCTCGCGCCGCGCCTTGACCACGTGCTTGGTACCGGACTCCACGAGCTCCACCCCGGTCGCACGTTTGCCTGCAAACAGCACGCGCGTCGCCTGCGCACGCAGTCGGATCTCGAGGTTGGCGCGATGACGTACCGGCACGAGGTAGGCGCTCGAGGCCGAGACGCGCACGCCGTGCTTGATCGTGACCTCCCACAGGCCGGAGCCTTCGGATTGCGCGCCGTTGAAGTCGCGGGTGCGCGCGATCCCCAGGTTGTCGCACGCCCTGAGAAAGGAGTGGCAGAGGGGATGGACGCTGGCTGACACGTCGCTCACGGCCACCGGTCCGCCGCGGCCGTGGAACCCCGGCTCGCCGAAGGGGTGATCCTCGAGCTTCCTGAAGTACGGCAGCAGCTCCTGGAATGACCAGCCGGGATTGCCGGCCGCCGCCCAGTCGTCGAAGTCGCCCGGCTGTCCGCGTACGTACACCATGGCGTTGATCGAGCTCGAGCCGCCGAGCACTTTGCCGCGCGGCCAGAACTGGCTGCGATTCCCGAGCGTCGGGTCGGGCTCCGCCTGGTACATCCAGTTGAAACGCGGATCGTTGAAAGTACGCCCGTAGCCGATCGGTACCTGGATCCAGGGCGAGCGGTCCGAGCCCCCCGCCTCGAGCAGCAGCAGCCGCTCGGTGCCGCTCGCGGTCAGGCGGTTGGCGAGCACGCAGCCGGCGGTGCCGGCGCCGATCACGATGTAGTCATAGTCAGCCATCTGTGGTTAGCATCGCACGATGAAGCTCAGAGACATCAAGACCTTCGTCGCCGCCAATCCGCCGCCGCACTACGGCGGGCGCTACTTCGTGTTCGTCAAGCTCACCACCGACGGCAACGTGCACGGCGTGGGCGAGGCCTACTGCGTGCCGTTCCACCCGGAGGTCGTCACACGCATGATGGTGGATGTCTTCGACCGCTACCTGAGGGGCGAGGACCCGCACAACATCGAGAGAATCTGGCGGCGCGTCTATTCGGCCGGCTATACCCAGCACGCGGATCTGGCGCTCATGGGCGTGTTGTCCGCGCTCGAGATGGCCTGCTGGGACATCATTGGCAAGGAGGCCGACCAGCCCGTCTACAACCTTCTCGGGGGGCGCGTCCACGAGCGGCTGCGGACCTACACCTATATCTATGCGCGCCCCGGGGACAAGACCAACGTCTACCAGGACCCGGAGCTCTCGGCCGAGCGGGCCGTCGAGTACCTGGCGCAGGGCTTCACCGCGCTGAAGTTCGATCCCGCCGGTCCCTACACGGTCTTCGACGGACGGCAGCTCTCGCTCACCCAGCTTGCGCTGTGCGAGCGCTTCATGCAGCTGCTGCGGGCGGCGGTGGGCACCAAGGCTGACCTCCTCTTCGGCACGCACGGCCAGATGACGGCCGCCGGCGCGATCCGTCTCGCGCGGCGCCTCGAGCCCTACGAGCCGCTGTGGTTCGAGGAGCCGGTGCCGCCCGATGCGCCGGAGGAGATGGCGCGTGTCGCTCGCGGCACGCGCATTCCCGTCGCGGCCGGCGAGCGGCTCGCGACCAAGTACGATTTCGCGCGGCTGCTGAAGGAGGGCGCCGCGGCGATCCTGCAGATGAACCTGGGACGCGTCGGCGGCATCCTGGAGGCGAAGAAGATCGCTGCCATGGCCGAGGTGCACCACGTGCAGATCGCGCCGCATCTCTACTGCGGGCCGGTGGTTGGCGCCGCCAACATCCAGCTCTCGACCTGCAGCCCGAACTTCCTGATCCTCGAGGGCATCGAGCGCTGGCAGGGCTTCCACGCCGAGGTGCTCGTGAAGCCCATCCGCTGGGAGGCCGGCTACGTCATCCCGCCGACCGAGCCCGGACTCGGCGTCGACCTCGATGAGGAGGTCATCGCCCGCCATCCCTACCGCGGCACGCAGCTGCACCTCGAGATGACCGCGGAGCCACCGGACTAGCGGCATCGGCTCAGGCGCCCCCGCAGTAGGCAGCAGTCATCGATAGGCCGTCCAGATCGTCTTCAGGTCGCAGTACTTCTCGATGGCGTGCGGCGAGCGGTCGCGCCCGAAGCCCGAGAGCTTGAAGCCGCCGAACGGGGTCGCCATGGTGGAGCGGTCGAAGGCGTTGACCCAGACCGTGCCGCCACGCAGGGCGCTCGCCAGCCGGTGCGCGCGGTTGATGTCGGCGGTCCACACCGCGGCCGCGAGCCCGTAAGGCGTGTCGTTGGCGATGCGCAGCGCTTCGGCCTCGTCGCGGAAGGTCATCACGGAGAGCACCGGGCCGAAGATCTCCTCGCGGGCCACCTTCATGTCGTTGCGCGCGTGATCGAGCACGGTCGCCTCGACGTAGAAGCCGCCGGTCTCCTTGAGCGCCTGGCGGCCGCCGAGCGCGATGCGTGCGCCGTCCGCGACGCCCGAGTCGATGTAGCCGAGCACCCGCTGCATGTGGGCGCGGTCGATGAGCGCCCCCATCTGCGTCGTGGGCTCGAGCGGATGGCCGAGTGTGATGGTGCCCGCGACCTTCCCGATCGCCTCGAGGAGCTGCTCCTTCACCGAGTGGTCGACGATCAACCGCGATCCCGCGTGGCAGGTCTGGCCGCTGTTGTAGTAGATGCCCCAGGCGATGCCGTACGCGGCCTCGGCCAGATCGGCATCCGCGAACACCACCTGCGGTGTCTTGCCACCGAGCTCGAGCGCCACGCGCTTCAGATTCGATTCGGCCGCATAGCGCAGCATGAGGCGCCCGACCTCGGTCGAGCCGGTGAAGGCGATGAGATCGACGTCGGGGTGGAGCGCAAGCGCCTTGCCGGCTTCCTCGCCGAAGCCCGGTACGACATTGAAGGTTCCGGGCGGCACGCCCGCCTCGGTAGCGAGCTCCGCGAGCCGGATGCCGGAGAGCGGCGACTGCTCGGCGGGTTTCAGCACCACGGAGTTGCCGGTGAGAAGCGCGGGCCCGAGCTTCCAGCAGCTGATGATGAGCGGGTAGTTCCACGGCACGATCGCCGCGACCACTCCGAGTGGCTCACGCCGGATCAGCGCCAGGTCGTCACGCCCGGTGGGCGCCACCTCGTCGTAGAGCTTGTCGGCCAGCTCGGCGTAATACTCGATGCAGTCGGCGCAGTTGGCTACGTCGACGCCCACGGAGTTCTGAATCGGCTTGCCGACGTCACGCGTCTCGAGCAGCGCCAGCCGATCGACGTCGGCACGGATCGCTTGCGCAAAGCGGCGCAGGATCCTCTTCCGGTCCCGCGGCTCCATGCGCCGCCATGGGCCGTTCTCGAAGCTCTCACGCGCGGCCTTTACCGCGACGTCGACGTCCGCGGCGCGGCAGCGCGCAACCTGGCAGACGACGCGACCGTCGATCGGAGAGACGTCATCGAAGACGCCGCCATCGAGCGCCGCAACCGGACGGCCGGAGATGAAGGCGCGCCCCTCGGGCTTCACCGTGGCGGACAGGCGCTCCCACGTGCCGCGGTCGCGCGTCAAGGCTGAGGTGCTCATGGGCGATCTGCTCGCAAGGGTAAAACTTCCACAGTGGGGGTAGGCGTCAAGCCTAGAAAAGGAATAGCCCCATCTAAAAGAGTCATCGCAGCGTGCGCTCGATGGCGCGCCGCCAGCCTTCGAGCAGCCGCGCGCGGCGGGCAGCGGGCATCGCGGGAACGAAGACCGCCGCCCGCTGCCAGGTCGCCGCGACAGCCTCGAGGTTCTTCCAGACACCTGCGGCGAGGCCGGCGAGAAACGCTGCCCCGAGCGCCGTCGTCTCGAGCTCGACGGGACGCTCGACCCGTGCATCGAGGAGGTCGGCCAGGAACTGGCAGAACCAGTCGTTCGCCGCCATGCCCCCGTCGACCCGCATCGCTTCCGGGCGGCGGGCGCCGTCGCGGGCCATCGCGCTCGTGAGGTCGAGCGTCTGGTAGGCGACCGACTCGAGTGCGGCGCGCGCCAGATGGGCAGGCGAGGTGTCGAGCGTCAGGCCGCACAGCAGTCCGCGTGCTTGTGGGTCCCAATGCGGGGCTCCGAGACCCACGAACGCCGGCACCAGGTAGACGCCGTGGTCGTCGGGGACGCTCGCGGCGAGCGAGGCGGTCGCGGCGGCGTCACCGATCACCCTGAGACCATCGCGCAGCCACTTGACCGCGGCGCCGGCGGCGAAGATCGATCCCTCCATCGCGTAGGCGATACGTCCGCCGACGCGATAGGCCGGCGTGGTGAGCATGCGATTGGCGGAAGGCACCGCCTGGTCCCCGGTATTGAGGAGCAGAAAGCAGCCCGTGCCGTAGGTCGACTTCGCCATGCCGGGCGCGAGGCAGGCCTGGCCGACGAGCGCCGCCTGCTGGTCGCCGGCGATGCCGGCGATGGGGAGCGCGCGGCCGAACAGAGCGGGGTCGGCCACCCCGTAGAGGCCGCTGCTGTCGCGTACCTCCGGCAGGATGGCCCGCGGCACGCGCAAGAGGCGCAGCAGCTCCTCATCCCAGCACTGGCGGTGAATGTCGAAGAGCAGCGTCCGCGAGGCGTTGGTGACGTCCGTGGCGTGTACGCGCCCGCCGGTGAGCCGCCAGAGAAGAAAGGCATCGATCGTGCCGAACGCGAGCTCGCCGCGCTCGGCGCGCACGCGGGCCCCGGGCACCTGGTCGAGGATCCATGCCACCTTGGTGGCGGAGAAGTACGGATCGAGGAGCAGCCCGGTCCTTGCCTGCACGAGGGGCTCGGTGCCGGCCGCCTTGAGCCGCGCGCACTCCCCGGCGGTGCGCCGGTCCTGCCAGACGATGGCGCGGTAGATGGGCTTGCCCGTCGCGCGCTCCCAGACGACCGACGTCTCGCGCTGATTGGTGATGCCCAGCGCGGCGATCGCCTCTGCTCCCCCACAACGCCCGGTGACCTCGGCCACCACGGCGAGCGTGTCGCGCCAGATGTCCTCCGGGTCGTGCTCGACCCAGGCAGCAGCCGGGTAGTGCTGCGCGTGCTCGCGGCGGGCGAGCGCCACGGCGCGCGCGCGCTCATCGAAGACGATGGCGCGCGTCGAGGTCGTGCCCTGGTCGATCGCGAGAACGAGCGGCGGGGTCATGGGTGCCCATTCTCACGCAGCGGCTGAGGCGCTGCTCCGATGTCTTGATGCTTGGACGCAACACGGCCTTAGCTGCGGCTTGGAGAGCCCGACTACCTCGTGCAGGCACGGCGTTTCGCTGCGGGCAATCCCTTTTTGAGATACGACTATCCGATTTCTAGACTTCTGGGTGTCACAAAGGTGTGAAACGCTTGAGGAAGTGGCGTCTCTTCCCCCTCTGCCTGCGCCGAGCTGGCGGCTCCGAAGCGGGCAGATGACGCCGCGATGACGTGTTTATTCAAGCGCAGCTGGGGGCGAATGGTATAAACGTCATTTCGAGAGCCGCTCAGGAAGGCGGAATGCGTTCGAGTGGGGAATACACAACCAAACCCTCGGGGAGCAACGCGATGAAGGTTAATCCGAAGATTTCTGCGGCCGTGGCGGCAGTGCTGGGTGCGCCGGCGTACGTGCTGGCCGCACCGTCCGATCTGACCGCGCCGGCCGACCAGGCGACATCCGGGGCCGAGGCGGGCGGCCTCGCGGAAGTGATCGTGACGGCGCAGCGTCGCACGGAGAATCTGCAGGACGTGCCGATCACGATTCAGGCGATCACCGGCGACGAGCTGCAGAAACTCCACATCAACAGCGCCGAGGATCTGCTCAAGTACACGCCCAACGTCACCTACAGCGGCAACGGCCCGGGCACCGGCAACTTCTTCATGCGCGGTCTCGGCGGCGTCGGCTCCGGCAACCAGTCGCAGTCGACGACGGCGGCCTTTCCGAACGTGGCCTTGTACCTCGACGACCAGTCGATGCAGTTCCCGGCCCGCAATAACGATGTCTACCTGGTCGACATGGAGCGCGTCGAGGTCCTCGAGGGACCGCAGGGAACGCTGTTCGGCGGCGGCGCACAGGCGGGCGCGATCCGCTACATCACCAACAAGCCGAAGCTGGACGCGACTTCGGGCGAGTTCAACGCCGGCTACGGCACGACCGCGGGCGGCGATCCGAACAGCATTCTGAATGCCGTGCTCAACGTGCCGCTGATCAGTGACACCCTGGCGCTGCGCGGCGTGGTCTTCTCGGAGCGCCGCGGCGGCTACATCGACAACGTCGCGGGAACGATCGGTTTTCAGGCGAGCTCGCCGTATGTGGCGCTCGGCCAGAATCCGATCGCGAACAACTACCAGATGACGGCGAACAACACCAACGGGATCGACTACCAGGGCGCGCGCCTGTCGTTGCTCTGGAAGATCAATAACGAGTGGAATTTCCTCATCCAGCAGAACTACCAGAACGTGGAGACCAACGGGTATTTCTATGCCTATCCGGAAGCCCCGGACGGCCAGACTCTGGCGCCTTACCAGATCACCGCCTTCGCGCCGGCGCACAACAAGGACGACTACGAGAGCACGGCCTGGACCCTGAACGGCACCTTCGCCGACCAGTGGAAGATCGTCTACACCGGCAGCTACATGCGCCGCCACATAGACGGAGTCCAGGACTATTCCAGCTACATGCGCAGCAACGTGGGCTCGTATTACGGCTGCATCGGCACCGGCGCCGGCTACTTCAAGGCGCCGGGCTTCCCGGCGCTGGCCGGCCATCCGCTGCAGTGCTACGCGCCGGTCGGCAGCTGGCACGACAGCGTCGACAACGTCCACCACAGCGAGGAGCTGCGCATCAGCACGAACGACGAGTATCGCATCCGCGGTCTCTTCGGCGCCTTCTGGGAGAAGTTCACGATCTACGACCGGATGGACTTCAACTACCTGGGCATTCCGCAGTGCGATCCGGCGAATCTCGCCGTCGCGCTTGCCGGGGGCCCCGACTGCCTCGCGGCCGTCGGCCCGGTGCCCGGCGCCTACGCAAGCAACCCGAACCTGCGCGTGAACCAGGACAACGCCTTCGGCGAGGACGATCAGCGCGGCTACAAGCAGACGGCGTTCTTCACCTCGATCGACTTCGACCTCGTGCCGAAGAAGCTGGTTCTGACCGCCGGCACCCGCTACTACCACTACGACGAGTTCGAGTACGGCTCCGAATGGTACAGTGAGAGCGCCGGCACGCCGCTGGTCAACCAGCCGAACGGCACCTGCACCGCGGCCCACCTGTGCGGCTTCCCGATCAACCTGCAGAAGAGCGAGAGCGGTTGGCGCAGCCGTGCCAACCTCACCTGGCACATCACGCCGGACGTCCTCGCCTACTACACCTACTCGCAGGGATTCCGTCCGGGCGGCTTCAACCGCACCGCCTCGCTCCCGGGACAGCCGCCGTCGCTGGCTGCGGAGGCGCCGGCGGCCGCGGTACACGACTCCACGTACCAGTACCTCAAGCCCGCCGGCTATGACTCGGACAATCTGATCAACAACGAGATCGGCTTCAAGAGCGAGTTCCTGAACCACCACGTGCTGTTCAATGTGTCCGCGTACGACATGAAGTGGAAGGACGTCCAGCTGTCGTTGTTCGATCCGGTGCATCTCGGTAACACCACCTTCAACGTCAACGGACCGACCTACGACGTCAAGGGCTTCGAAGTGCAGTTCGTGGCGCGCATCACCGACGGGCTCTCGGTCGAGGGCTCGAGCTCGGTCAACAGCCCGAACCAGACGAATGCGCCGTGCCTCACTTCCGTGGGCGTGGTGCCGGGGATCGCCAAGACCGCGAACAACCCGACTCCCGCGGGGCAGTGCGTCACCCAGATCAACGGCAACCCGTACACCAATCCGTTCGGTGTGTTGGATACGCGGCCGGCGTTCTCGCCGCCGTGGATGTTCAACGTCCGCGCGCGCTACGACTGGAATACGGTCGAGTACCGGCCGTTCATCTGGGCGGGCGCGAGCCACATCGGCCCGATGTCCAACGAGCCGGCGAGCTTCCCGGACGGCAACGCGCCGAACCAGAGCCCGCCGACCGGCTGGCCGACCACGACCTTGCTCAAATACGAGATCCCGGGCTATACGACCTATGACGCGGCGATCGGCGTGAGCAAGGACCAGTGGACGGCGGAGATCATGTCGTCGAACCTCACCAACGTGTACGGACCGTCGAACGTGACCTCCGGCCAGTTCATCAAGGCGGAGGTTCCGCTGCGGCCCAGGACGATCAACTTCATGATGAGCTACCGGTTCTGACCGGTGGCGGTCGCTGCGGGCCGCGGGGCCCGCTCCCGACCGGTACGTTAGAATGAGGGGCGGACCAGGAGTCCGCCCCTTTTTTTGAGTGCACGTGGAAGCCAGCGCCCCACCCGCCACACCCCAAAACCTCGCCTCCGGAGTCGCGCAGCTCCGCGCACTCCTGCGGCAGCAGAAATTCCCCGAGGTGCTCAGCCTGGGCGCGGAGCTGCTCGCTGCCGAGCCCGGGCAGCGGGAGGTGCTGCTCTTCATGGCGATCGCGCAACGCTATCTTCACCGCGTGCCCGAGGCCCTGAAGACGCTCGCCGCTCTCGAGCAGGCGCACCCGCGCTTCAGCCGCCTTTACGAGGAGCGTGGCCGCTGCTACGTCGAGCTGCGGCAGGCGCCCGAGGCGATCCAGGCCTTTCTCGTCGCGGTGAACCTCAATCACGCGCTGCCGGGCGCCTGGGGGATGCTCGAGGGCCTGTACCGCATGACGGGGGAGGCCCGGAACGCCGGCATGGCCGGCGCTCACGTGGCGACCCTGAAGAAGGTGCCGCCGGAGGTCGTCACCGCGACCGGGCTCTTCATGGACGGCGATCTGGAGGCGGCCGAGGCGCTGGTGCGCGGCTTCCTGCTCCAGCACGGCGATCATATCGAGGCGATGCGGCTGCTCGCGCGCATTGGCATCGCGCGCAAGATCTACGACGACCCGGAGCTGCTGCTGGCGGAGGTTCTGAAGCGGGCCCCCGGCTATCGCGCCGCGCACGAGGAGTACGCGCGCGTGCTGGTGGAGCTGCACAAGCACGCGGCGGCGCGCCGCGAGCTCGAGGAGCTGCTCAAGCAGCAGCCCGACAGCCGCCCGTTGCGGATGCTGTCGGCCGCAACCGCCGTCGGCATCGGGGAGCATGAGCGGGCCATCGAGCTCTACCGGGCGCTGCTCCTCGGGACGGCCGACGATGCCGAGGTGCACCTCTCGATCGCCCATGCGCTGAAGACGCTCGGCAGGACCCCGGAGGCGATCGAGTCCTACCGTGCTGCCGCCGCCTGCCGGCCGGACTTCGGGGATGCTTACTGGAGCCTCGCCAACCTCAAGACCTACCATTTCACCGAGGAGCAGCTCGCGCAGATCCGCGCCGCGCTCGAGGCCTCTGCGACGCCGCTCGAGGACCGCTACCACCTGTGCTTTGCGCTCGGCAAGGCGCTCGAGGACCGGGGAGAGTTCGCCGAGTCGTTCCACTACTACGAGCTCGGCAACCGCTTGAAGCGCCCCGAGTGCCGCTACCGGGCGGAGATCATCGAGCGCAACACGCGGCAGCAGATCGAGATCTGCAGCCGCGAGTTCTTCGCGAGTCGACGCGGCTGGGGCGATCCGGCCGCGGATCCCATCTTCATCGTCGGCCTGCCGCGCTCGGGCTCGACGCTCCTCGAGCAGATCCTCGCCTCGCATTCGCGCGTCGAAGGCACGCAGGAGCTGCCCAATGTGCAGCAGCTCGTCAGCCTGCTGCGCGGCCGCGACCTGGAGAACGACCGCTACCCGCGCATCCTCGCCGATCTCAAGGCCGCCGATGTCGCCGAGCTCGGCGCGAAGTATCTGGCGGATACCCGTATCTACCGCAGCAGCAGGCCGTTCTTCATCGATAAGATGCCGAACAACTTCCGCCACCTCGGGCTGATTCATCTGATGCTGCCCAATGCGAGGATCATCGATGCGCGCCGCGAGCCGATGGCCTGCTGCTTCAGCAACTTCAAGCAGCTGTTCGCCAACGGCCAGGAATTCACCTATAGCATCGAGGACATCGCCCGCTATTACCGCACCTACCTCGAGCTGATGCGCCACTGGGAGCGGGTGCTGCCGGCGGGCCGCATCCTGCGCGTTCAGCACGAGGACGTGGTCGATGACCTCGAGGGGAGCGTGCGGCGGCTGCTCGATTTCTGCGGGCTCGAGTTCGAGCCGCAATGCGTCGCCTTCCACGAGACACAGCGCAGCGTCCGGACGGCGAGCTCCGAGCAGGTTCGCCAGGCGATCTACCGCGAGGGGCTCGACCAGTGGCGGAACTTCGAGCCGTGGCTCGGTCCACTGAAGGACGCCCTGGGCGATGCGCTCACCCGCTACCGCGAGACTGAAGGCGACTATGAGACCGGGTCGCAACGATCCGTGCCCGTGCCGTAGCGGCAGGAAATACAAGCATTGCTGCGGACTCGTGGCGAGGGCTTCCGCGGCGCAGACCCCGGAGAGGGCGCCGGAGGCGGTGCGGCTCGGCGCCCTGATGGCACTCATCGGCCAGGGACGCCTCGAGGAAGCGGAGCAGGGTGCGCGCGCGCTGCTCAGGGCGCATCCCGCGAGCGGCGTAGTCTGGAAGGTCCTGAGCGTCGCGCTCGAGCGGCAGCGCAAGGAGCCGCTCGCGGCGCTCGAGCGCGCGGCGGCGCTCCTGCCGGACGATGCGGAGGCGCAGGCCAATCTCGGCGCCGCGCTCCACGACCGCGGGCGCTGGGCCGAGGCGCTGGAGAGTCTCGAGCGCTCGCTCGCGCTCAAGCCGGGCGAGCCTCAGGTGCTCATCGATGCCGGCAACGCCCTGCGGGCACTCGGGCGGGCGCGCGAGGCACTGGCGCGCTACGAGGACGCGCTGCGCGGCGACCCGAGTTCGGCCGAGGCGCACAACAACCTCGGCAACGCCTACCTCGAGCTCGGCGAGGGCGAGAATGCCGTCGCCTCCTACCGGCGGGCGCTCGAGCTCAGGCCGAACGCCGCGCAGGCTCTGTGCAATCTCGGCAATGCCTTGCGCCAGCTCGGACGCTTCGACGAGGCGCTCGCTTCGAGCGAGCGCGCCCTGGCACTCGACCCGACGCTCAGCATGGCGCACAACAACCTCGGACTGTGCCTGCTCGCGCGCGGGGAGCGGGCGCGCGCCGTGGCGAGCTACCGCGAGGCTCTGAAGTACAACCCTCGCTACCGCGAGGCGCTCATCAACCTCGGGAACGTGCTGCTCGAGCTGGGTCAGCGCCGCGAGGCTCTGGCGGCGTACCGTGAGGCGCTCGACCTCGACCCGCAGCGCGCCGAGGGTCACACGAAGCTCGGGTATGCACTATTCGAGCTCCGCCAGATCGAGGCGGCGGCGCAGAGCTTCAGGCACGCCCTCGCGCTCGAGGCCGGCCATGAGGAGGCGCGTCTCGGACTCGCCGGGGTGCAGCGCGTTCAGGGTGCGGCCGCCGAGGCCGAGGCGAGCTGCCGCGCGGTGCTCGCACAGGATCCTGGGAGCGGCGAGGCCCTGCTGCTGCTCGGCGAGCTGCACGCCGACCGCGGCCGTTTCGACCAGGCACTCGAGCTCTTCGAGCGGGCGCTCGGGGCCGATCCGGCCTGTGCGCTCGCGTACTGCGGCATCGCCTCCCATCGCCGTATGACGTCGGAGGACGCTTCCTGGCGCACAGCGGTCGAGGGACTGCTGAGGACGCCGCTGCCGCTCGGGCAGGAGATCGCGCTGCGCTACGCGCTCGGCAAGTATTTCGATGACCTCGGGCAATACGATGACGCTTTTGCGAGCTACCGGCAGGCCAACGAGCTCACGAAGCGCTATGGGGCGGCCTACGACCGCTCACGACTCAGCCGGCGCGTCGCCGAGCTCACGAGCGCCTTCGATGTCGCCACTGTGCGCAAAGTAGGCCCGGGAGCGTCGGACTCGGAGCTGCCGGTCTTTATCGTCGGCATGCCGCGCTCGGGCACCTCGCTGGTCGAGCAGATCCTCGCCTCGCACCCGGAGGTCTTTGGCGCGGGCGAGGTGCGCTTCTGGGACGCGGCCTACGAGAGCTGGGCGGCGGCGCCGACGGAGCCGAGCGTCATCGCCGGCCTCGCACGCGATTATCTCGCACGGGTCAGCGCCTCATCGGGGGATGCACGTCGCGTGATCGACAAGATGCCGGCGAATTTTCTCTATGCCGGGCTCATTCACAGCGTGTTCCCGCGCGCCCGCATCATTCATATGCGCCGCGACCCGCTCGACACGTGCCTCTCGATCTACTTCCAGAATTTCTTCAATACCAGTCCCTACAGCAACGATTTCGGGGACCTGGCGCACTACTACGATCAGTATTTGCGCATCATGCGTCACTGGCGCGCGGTGCTTCCGGCCGGCTCCCTGCTCGAGGTGCCGTACGAGGCGCTGGTGGCGGACCAGGAGGAGTGGACACGGCGGATGCTGGAGTTCGTGGGCCTGGGCTGGGACGCGCGCTGCCTCAACTTCCACCAGACCGAGCGCGTCGTCATCACGGCGAGCCGCTGGCAGGTGCGGCAGAAGCTCCACGGGGCCTCTGCCGGGCGCTGGCGAAACTACGCGCAGCACATCGGGCCGTTGCGCCACCTTGAGGAGCTCGCCGCCGAGAGCTGAGGGCGCACCCGCCGCGCTCAACCGATGCGAGTGGCCTCGAGGCGCGCCTCATCGAGCGTGTAGCCCATCCCGGGCGCGTTGCTCAGGTTGATCCAGCCTTCGCGGTCGGCCCTGAGCGGCTCGGACATCATGAAGTCGCGCCGCTCGAGGCCCCACTCCGGCGGGTCGAGAGGGAACTCGAAGAAGGGCGCATCCGCGAGCCCCGCGGCCAGGTGGGCGTTGGCGGTCACCCCCATGCCGTTGGTCCAGGTGTGCGGGGTAAAAACGAGGTGGTGCTCCTCGGCGAGGATCGCGACCCGCTTCAGCCCGGTGATGCCGCCGACCAGGGCGGCGTCCGGCTGCACGACGTCGACGCATCCGGCGGTGATGAGATCGCGCAGCTCGTGAATCTGCCGCGTCATCTCACCGGCGGCAATGCGCACTGTGGTCGCCGCGCGCAGCGCGCGCATGCCGGCGTGATCGGAGCGATGCAGCGGCTCCTCCATCCAATAGACCTTGAGCCGCTCGAGCTCGCGCGCGACCGCGAGCGCGTCCTTGAAAGTCCAGGGAGCGGCCGTATCCCACGACATGCGCCAGCCCTGGTTGCAGTCGACCAGGAGGGCGAGCCTCTCGCCCACCCGCACCCGCACCGCCTCGAGCGCGCGGACATCCTCATGCCAGTCGCCGCGGTGGAAGCGGAGCTTGAGCGCGGGAAAGCCCTCGGCCAGGTAACGCGCGGCGGCCTCTGCCTGCGCTCGCGGGTCACGCAGCGTTCCCGAGGACGCGTAGGCGCGCACGCGGCTCGAGCGACCGCCGAGGAGCTTCCAGCAGGGCGCATTGAGGATCTTGCCGGCCAGGTCCCACAACGCCAGGTCGAGCGGCCAGCAGCGCCCGTAGTGAAAGTCGATGTTGGAAAGGATGCGGTAGTGGCGCTCGAGGGCGAGGGGATCGTGGCCGACGAACAGATCCTCGTGCCCGTCGAAGCCGAGCAGGCGATCGCCCGAGCCTACGCCCACGAGCCCGGTGTCGGTGCTGACGCGCACGATGGTCGCATCGAAATGGGTCCGCGGCTTGGTATCCCAGCTTGCGTTGAATGGCGGGGTGAGAGGGAGGCGATGGTGGCTGATCGCGATGGACGCGATCCGGTGTGCGGAGGATTGTGTGTTCATGGGGGGAGGGTTCCTGGCGCAAGACTTTCACAGTTGCGCCGCGGCACAAAACCTAGAAATTCACTACGGCTATCTGAAAAAGGCATCCGCAGGAGACGTGCGCCCGGGTCCTGCACTCGCCCTAGTTGCTCTTTGCGCGCCGCATGAGGGACAGCGCCAGCAGGGCGGAGGCCGTCATAAGGAAGAGGCTCACTGCATTCAGCACCGGGGTCGCGCCCTCGCGCATACGTCCGTACATCATGATGGTGAGCGGCGCGTCCGACCCCACCAGCATCAGCGTGGTGTTGAAGTTCTCGAAGGACATGAGGAAGGCGATCGCGGCCGAGCCGATGATGGCCGGGCGCAGAAAGGGCAGCGTGATGTGCCACAGCACCGCAGCGTGCGAGGCGCCGAGATTGAGCGCCGCATCCTCGAGGCTCCGGTCGAAGCGCTTCAGGCGCGCACTGATCGTCAGCGTGGCGATCGCCGCGATGTAGGAGAACTGGCCGAGGACCACGAGTGGCAGGCCCGGGCGGAGAAAATCCGCCTCGAGATGCAAGAGATCGCTGCAAAGGTCCGCGAGGCGGCTGGCGAAGGCCAGGATGGAGATGCCGAGAATCACGCCGGGAATGACCAGCGGCGTCAGCATCAGCATCGAGAGCAGGCCCTTGCCGGGAAAGCGCTCGCGCTCCATGAGAAAGGCATTGGCGGTGCCGACCGCCACCGAGAGTCCCGTGACCCAGAGCGCCACGAGGCAGCTCGTCCAGATGCTGCCGAGGAGCTCGGAGTCGCGGAACAGCCCGACGCGCCCGCTGGCCTCGTTGCCGAGGAACCAGTCGAGCGTGAATCCATGCCAGGGAGGCGCGGGGTAGGGCGCATCGTTGAAGGCGAACACCGCCACCACGGCGAGCGGCAGGAACAGGAAGAGCAGGAACGCGCCGACATAGAGCACGGTTGCGGCACGCAGCCAGGCGGGTCGTGGCAGGCTCGGGATCACACGCGCCTCATGACGTCGCTGAAGCGTTGACCGGAGAGCTTCAGTCCCAGCCATACCATGGCGGTCGAGAGCGCGAGCAGCAGAAAGCCGAAGGCCGCACCCTGCTCCCAGTTGAAGCGGGTGATGAACTCGGTGTAGATCTGCTCGGTGAACCACAGCGAGTTCTTGCCGCCGAGGAGGGTGGGCGTCAGGTAGTTGCCGAGCGTCAGCATGAAAACCACGATACAGCCGGCGGTGATGCCGGGCGCGGCGTGCGGGATGACGATGGTGCGCAGGATCGCCCCTCCCCCGGCCCCGAGGTCGTAGGCGGCCTCGATGAGGGAGTTGTCGAGGCTCTCGAGGCTGCCGACCAGCGGCACCACCATGAAGAGCAGCGAGGTGTAGACCAGGCCCACGAGGATCGTGGCATCGTGGTAGAGCAGCTCGACCGGCTCGGCGGTGATCCCGAGGTGCACCAGGAGCGCGGGCAGCACGCCCGATTCCCGCAGCAGGATCATCCAGCCGAGCGTCCGCACCGTCTCGCTCACCCAGAACGGGATGAGGCACACCACGAACAGCAGCGCGCTGATGCGTCCGCGCGCCAGCTTGGCGATGACCCAGGCGATGGGGAAGGCGACCAGCAGCGTGATCATCGTGGCGAGCGCCGAGAGCAGCGCCGTGCGCACGAACACGTGCCAGTAGAGCGGCTCGCCGAAGAAGCTGCGGTACTGGGCCAGGCTCGCTACGTACTCGCGCGGCGCCACGCGCTGGCGGAACGACAGCACCGCGAGATCCGCGTGCGGCAGGATGATGAGCGCCGCGAGCCACAGAAGCGCCGGCGCGAGCAGCAGCGCGAGCACCAGTCGCCGGGTCCAACGCGCTGCTGCTGCGGCTTCGGCCATGACTGCCGCTAGGAGTGGGCGGGCGCCGCCGGGAAGCAGATCGCCCGCTCGGGATCGAAGCCGAAACAGATGCGCGCACCGGGCTTCAGGTCCGCGAAGGTGCCGGTCTGCGGCAGGGCAATGCGCAGCTCCCGGCGGCTCTGTGCCTCCCGCAGCAGCACCACCGAGTTCGCGCCGTCGAACAGCATGTCGGTGACCTCGCCGCTCAAGGCGCTCTGGCCCGGCGGCAGCTCGCCGGGCGTGCGGGCGAGGGTCATGGCCTCGGGGCGGATGAAGGCCTCCGCGGCGGCGCCGCGCGGCAGCCTGACGTTCCCGCGCGCTCGCAGCGTGAGACCGCCGGCGTCGATCTCGATCAGCGGGCCGTCCTGAGCGAGCACGGTACCGGTCAGGCGGTTGTTGGCGCCGACGAAGCCGGCGACGAATGAGCTTGCCGGGGAGTAGTAGAGCTCCTGGGGGCTGCCGAGCTGCTCGAAGCGTCCGTGATTCATGACGCCTACCCGGTCCGAGAGCACCAGCGCCTCGGACTGGTCGTGGGTGATGTACACGAAGGTGGTGCCGAAGGCGCTCTGCAGCTGCTTGAGCTCGACCTTCATGTGCTCGCGGAGCTTCAAGTCGAGCGCTCCCAGCGGCTCATCGAGCAAGAGCAGCGTCGGCTCGAGCACCAGGCTGCGCGCGATCGCGACACGCTGCCGCTGCCCGCCGGAGAGCTCGTCGGTGCGCTTACTGGCCGCGCCCGCGAGTCCCACCCGCTCGAGCATCGCCTCGGCGCGCTTCGTGCGCTCGGCGCGTGCCACGCCCCGCCGCGCCAGTCCGAAGGCCACGTTCTCGCCCACCGACATCATGGGAAAGAGCGCCAGGTGCTGGAACACCATGTTGACCGGGCGCCTGTTCGGCGGCACGTGCGCCATGTCGCGTCCGCCGATGTCGATGCTGCCGCTGTCGGGCTGGATGAAGCCCGCGATCATCCTGAGCAGCGTCGTCTTGCCGCAGCCCGATGGACCCAGGATCGAGAAGAAGCTGCCGCGCGCGACGGCGAACGAGACTTCGTTGACGGCAGCGTGCGCGCCGAAGCGCTTAGTGAGCGCACGTACCTCGAGATCCGGCGCCGTGGCCGGCGGGACTCCGGTGCTCAATCGGCGGCCTTCACTTTGTCGAGAATCCCGCCCTCGATCTCCTCGAGTCCCGGCGGAATCGCCGGATACCACTTGATGTTCTTCAGGCCGTCCGGGAACGTCTCGGCGAACTGGGCGCGGACGCGCGGATCCATCAGCTGGTCGGCGCCCCTGGAGGCGGTGAAGTTGCCGATCGACCTGGCGACCAGCGCGGCGATCTCCGGCCGCATCACGAAATTCATCCAGGCGTAGGCGCCGGCATCGTTGCGCCCGCGCGCCGGCAGCGCGAAGGTGTCCATCCAGGCGATCGCGCCCGAGCGCGGGTTGATGAACTTGATGGCGGGGTTCTCGCGGTTGAGCAGCCAGCCGCCCGAGTCCCACATCATCGCGGCCCAGATCTCCCCGGAGCGCACCCCGTTCAGCAGCTGGTCCTTGTTGTCGTAGAAGAAGCGGAAATTCGCCTTGCAGGCGGCGAGGGTCCTGCCAACCTGCTCCATGAGCGCCGTGTAGGCCTTGGTGTCGTGGTAAAGCGCGAAGGGATCGTGACCCGAGGCGAGCGCGAAGGCCATGAGGGTGGGGCGCTTGAGGCGCACCGCCGTGCGGCCCTTGAGCTCCGGCCGGCAGAGGTCCGTGTAGTCGGCGATCTTGGTGCGCGCGGAGTTGTAGATCAGTCCCTCGGTGCCCCACACGTAGGGGAGGCCGTAGAGCTTGCCGTCGACCGTGGCGTTCTTCCTCACCGCATCGACCAGCTCCGGAACGAACTCCTCGAGCTTCACCTTGCTCAGGTCGAGGGGCTTGTAGATGCGGAACTCCTGCTGCGCGCCGAAGATCCGGTCCTGCGAGGGTTGCGCGAGATCGAAGCCGGCGCCGCCCGTGGCGCGCAGCTTCGAGATCATCTCCTCGTTGTTCGAGAGCGTGACCTGCGCCTCGATGCCGGTCTCCTTCCTGAACTGGGCGATGACGTCCGGAGGCACGTAGCTCGCCCAGGTGATGATGCGCAGCACCTTGGCGTCGTCGGCGTGCAGGGGAAGCGCGGCGGCGAGCGCCAGGCTGAGGAACGCGCTCAGTGCGCAGCGCGCGCAGCCTGCGCGTGTCGAATTTCGCGCGGAGATCATCTGCGCCCCTCCCGGACCGGTTGCCGTCGCGTTGACAGGCAAGTTTTTGGCGAGATAGTCTGATCGGGCTCGGATAGTTGGAAATATAACATCGCCCCCACCGCTTGTCGTGCCACCGCCGCTCCCGGGAGCTGCCGCCGTGCTTGATGTGCAGGGCCACCGGGGCGCACGGGGCCTGTGGCCGGAGAACACGCTCGCGGGATTCGCCCGTGCGATGGAGCTCGGCGTGAGCGCGCTCGAGCTCGACTGCGGCATGACCCGCGACGGCGTCGTGGTCGTCACGCACGATCCCGAGCTGAGCCCCGACCTGACGCGCGATGCGGGGGGCCGCTTCCTCGAGCGCACCGGTCCGCGCGTCTTCGACCTCAGCTACGCCGAGCTCCGCCGTTACGACGTGGGGCGCTTGAACCCGGCGAACGCCTACGCGTCCCGTTTTCCCGATCAGGAGCCGCTCGATGGCGAGCGCATTCCGGCTCTGGCCGACGTGCTCACGCTGGCGCGCACGCGCGGCGCTGGGCGAGTGCGCGTGGCGATCGAGGTCAAGACTTTCCCCGAGCGCCCGGCGCTCACGGCCGCGCCCGCGGCCTTCGCCACGGCGCTGCGCGCAGTCGTGGAAGCCACCGGCACGCTCGCGCTGGTGAGCATCATGGCCTTCGACTGGCGCGTGCTGACGGCAGTGCAGCGACTCATGCCGCAGGCCGAAACGGTCGCGCTCACCGAGGAGCAGACTGGCAGCGACACGGTGCGCATCGGCGCGCCGCAGCTCTCGCCCTGGCTCGGCGGTCTCGATCCCCGGCGCTTCGACAACTCGGTTCCGCGGCTCGTCAAGGCCACGGGGGTGGCAAGCTGGGGGCCGGACTACCTCGATCTCGACGCGCAGCGCATCGCCGAGGCGCACGCGCTCGGGCTCAGGGTGGTGCCCTGGACGGTCAATGCGATGGCGGACATGGAGCGGCTGCTCGCGCTCGGGATCGACGGCATCACGACCGACCGGCCGGACCTGCTGCGCGGGCTGCTGGAGAGCAAGGGCCTGCCGGTGCCGCCCGCCGTGGAGCGCTCATAGAGATGAGTCCGCCGGGCATCCTGGTGATCGACGGGAATCGGGCCGCGACGCGCGAGCAGCAGGTCGCTGCGGGCGGCTCGCCGACCGGGGAAGCCTACGCGCGCACGCTCGAAAGCCTCGCCCCGGTGCGCTGTGACATCGTACGCCCCGCCGACGGCGCGGTGCGCTTCGCGGGCACGGCCGGCGTGAGTGGCTACGATGGCGTAGCCATCACCGGCTCGGCGCTCAACGTCTACGATGGTGGCGCGCACATCGAGCGCCAGATCGAGCTGGCGCGCGCGACCTTCGCCGCGGGCGTGCCCTTCTTCGGCAGCTGCTGGGGCATGCAGGTGGCCGTGACCGCGGCCGGCGGCCAGGTGCGCCCCAATCCGCGCGGACGCGAATTTGGCTTTGCGCGGCGCATCGAGCTCACCGCCGCCGGGCGTACTCACCCGATGTTCGCGGGGAAACCCCCGGTGTTCGAGGCGATCACCGTACACCGCGACGACATCGCCGGGCTCCCCGAGGGGGCGGTGGTGCTGGCGGCCAACGACCTGGGCCTGCAGGCGCTGGAGCTGCGGCACGGAGCGGGTATCTTCTGGGGCGTGCAGTACCACCCTGAGTACAGCTTCGACGAGATCGCCGCCTGTGCCGTGCGCTACGGAGCCAGGCTCATCGAGGACGGCCTGTTCGCCGCGCGCGTCGAGCTCGACAGCTACGTCGTGGAGCTGCGCGCGCTCCAGCGCAACCCGCGCGACCGGCGTCTCGCGTGGAAGCACGGCCTGGGACCCGCAGTGCTGGAGGAGCAGCTGAGGCTCGTGGAGCTGCGCAACTGGCTCGAGGTTCAGGTGCTCCCCTACGCCCGGCAGCGGGCGGCGGCCTCGCAGGACCGGTCATGAGCTTTTCCCGGCATCCGGACTGCGCCGCAGCGCTGGCGCTCGCCGAGCGCCTCGCCGACGTCGCGCGCCGCATCGCCGTGCGGCATTTCCGCACCGGGGTCGCCGTGACGCGCAAGAGCGACGGCACGCCCGTCACCATGGTCGACAAGGAGATCGAGACCGAGATGCGGCGCATGATCCGCGCCGCGTTCCCGACGCACGCGATTCGCGGCGAGGAGTTCCCCGCGGAGGGTGGCGGCGAATTCACCTGGGTGCTCGATCCGATCGACGGCACCAAGAGCTTCATCAGCGGCTTTCCGCTCTTTGGATCGTTGATTGCCCTCATGCAGGGCGAGCGGGCGGTGCTCGGTGTGATCGAAGCGCCGGCTCTGGCCGAGCGCTGGCTGGGATGCGAGGGGCGGCCGACGCTCTTCAATGGCCGCGAGGCGCGCACCAGCGCCTGCCGCTCGCTCGGTGATGCCGTCGTGTACACGACGACGGCCGAGACCTTCAACGGCCAGGAGCGGCCGCGCTTCGAGGCGCTCGGCGCACGTGCAGCGCTGCGGCGCTACGGCGGGGACTGTTATCTCTACGGCATGCTCGCCTCGGGTTCGTGCGAGCTCGTGATCGAGGTGCAGCTGAAGCCCCACGACTTCATGGCCGTGATTCCGGTGGTGGAAGGCGCCGGAGGGAAGATCAGCGATTGGCGCGGGGCGCCGCTTTCGACCGCGAGCAACGGCCGCGTGGTGGCGGCCGCGAACGAGACCCTGTGGCGAGAGGCGGTGGCGGAGCTCGCTAAGCTCTAGGCGGCGAGACTCAGGTCCCCCTTGACGGCGGCACGGAAGATGCGCGTGTAGGTCGCGGCGTCCGCGGGCTGCGGATTGCCCGACGCCGAGGGGTCGAGGGCGGCTTCGCGGCCGATGGTGTCGGCGCTGGTCGCCGGCACGCCGATATCGGCGAGGGTCTGCGGAATCTTGAGCCGCCGCCGAAACCCGAGCACCCAGTCGAAGAACGCCCCGAAGGACTCGCCCTTCAGGTCCAGCACCCGCGCGACGATGGCTACTTTCGCCTCGATCGCCGGGCGATTGTAGGTGATGACGTACGGCAACAGGATCGCGTTGGTGAGCCCGTGATGCGTGTTGTAATGCGCGCCGACCGGGTGCGCGATGGCGTGCACGCCGCCTAAACCCTTTTGAAATGCCGTCGCTCCCATGCTGGCCGCCGCCAGCATGCGTGAGCGCGCCTCGAGGTCGGCGCCGTGCTCGCAGGCGCGCGGCAGATACGTCTGGATGAGCCGCATACCCTCGAGCGCGATGCCATCGGCCATGGGGTGAAACCCCGGCGCGCAGAAGGCCTCGAGGCAATGTACGAAGGCGTCCATGCCGGTGGCGGCGGTGATCGCCGGCGGCAGTCCCACGGTGAGCTCCGGGTCGCTGATCACGACCCGGGGCATCATCTGCGGGTGGAAGATGATCTTCTTCTGGTGCGTCTCCTCGTTGACGACGACGCCCGCGCGCCCGACCTCGGAGCCCGTGCCGGCCGTGGTCGGCACGGCGACGACCGGCGCGATGGCCTTCGGGTCGGCGCGGGTCCACCAGTCGCCGACGTCCTCGAAGTCCCACAGGGGACGCGTCTGCCCCGACATGAAGGCGATCACCTTGCCCGCATCGAGCGCCGAGCCCCCGCCGAAAGCGATCACGCCATCATGAGACCCGGCGCGGTAGGCCTTGAGTCCCTCGTCGATGTTCGCTGCCACGGGATTGCCGCGCACGCGCGCAAAGAGTCCGCTGCCCGGCACGAGCTCGCGCGCTCGCCGCACCATCGGCGCATCGCGCAGGCCCTCGTCGGTCACCAGCAGCGGCTGTCGGATGCCGAGAGCCGTGCACGCCGCCGGGAGCTCCGCGATGCGGCCGGGGCCCGCCCACACCGTGGTCGGGTAATTCCAGTTGGCTTTGAGGATCGCGCTCACGTCGTCACCCGCAGATGAAAGGATTTGGGCCGTGTCAGGTGCTCGTACCCGATCACCGAAAGCGTGCAGCCGCGCCCCGAATCCTTCACGCCCACCCAGGCGAGCGCGGGATCGAGGTAGTCGCAGCGGTTCATGAACCACGTGCCGGTCTCGACCTGGGCGCCGAGTCGCTCGGCGGCCGCCGCATCGCCCGTCCACACCGCGGCGGTGAGACCGAAGGCGCTGTCGTTCATGCGCGCGACCGCCTCGTCGTCCGAGCGCACTTTCATGACGCCCGCCACGGGGCCGAAGATCTCCTCGCGCATCACCGCGGAAGTCCCGGGTGCATCGAGCAGCAGCTGCGGCGCGAGGTAGGGCGTTCCGGGCCTGCTGGCCGGGAACTCCCGCTCCTCGATCGCGGGGCGCGCGCCGGCCGCGATCGATGCGCGGATCTGCGCGCGGACGGTATCCGCGGCCGCGGTGCGCACCAACGGCCCGAGCGTCGTCTGGGGATCGAGCGGGTCGCCGAGGCGGTATTGCCGGATGAGCTCGAGGCAGCCGCGTGTGAAAGGCTCGTAGAGGCTCTCATGAACGTAGATGCGCTGCAGCCCGCAGCAGGACTGGCCGGAGTTGAAGTAGGCGCCGTCGACGACGCTCTCGATCGCGTGCTTCAAGTCCGCATCGTGCCGCACGTACACCGGGTCGCAGCCGCCGAGCTCGAGGCCGACGCCGACGAAGCGCTCGGCGGCCGCGCGTTGCACCGCGTGGCCGCCGGCCACCGAGCCGGTGAAGGCCACGAAGTCGACGCGCGCGTCGCCGATCACCCGCTCGGTGTCCTCATGCGACAGATGCAGCACCTGAAAGAGCCCGGCGGGCAGGCGCGCTGCCGCGAAGCATTCGGCGAAGGTCTCGGCGGCGAGCGGCGTCTGCGCCGAGTGCTTGAGCACCACGGCGTTGCCGGCCATGAGCGCGGGCACCACGCTGTTGACCGCGATGAGGTACGGGTAATTCCAGGCCGCCACCGTGAAGACGACGCCGAGCGGCTCGCGGCGGATGAAGCGGCGAAAGCCTGCTTTGGGGCCCGCGTCGAGGTCGGCGAGCGCGGCGGCGGCACAGCCGCTCATGTGGCGGGCGCGCTCGAGCGTGCCGCGGACCTCGCTCGGCGCGAAGCGGATCGGGCGCCCCATCTGCCAGGAGAGGCCCGTGGCGATGTCCGCCCCACGGCGGTCGAACTCGGCGCAAAAGCGCTCCATGAGCGCCGCGCGCGCGGGAATTGGCACGCCGTGCCACTCGCATTGCGCCTGGCGGGCGCGCTCGAGCGTCGCGTCGATCTCGGCGGCGCCCGCGGGAGTCCGCTCGGCGTAGATGCGGCCGTCGACGGGGGAGATGGTCTTGAGGCTCATCAGATGATCTCGAAGTAGCGCGCCAGCTCCCAGTCGGTCACCGCGCGGCGAAACTCGCGCTCCTCCCACTCGCGGCTCGCGGCGTAATGCTCGACGAAGGGCTTGCCAAAGAGCTCGTGCGCGGCCTTCGAGGCCGCGAGGCGCTCGGCAGCCTCGGTGAGCGTACGCGGGAGCGAGCGCCTGGCGGGGAGCTTCCTGTCGTAAGCGTTGCCCGTGATCGGCTCGTCGGGCTCGATCCGGTGCTCGATGCCCCAGAGCCCCGAGCCGATTGCCACCGCGAGCGCGAGATAGGGATTGATGTCAGCGGCTGCGATCCGGTACTCGACGCGCTGACTCTTGGGGCCGCCCTGAATGACACGCAGGGCGCAGGTGCGGTTCTCCACGCCCCAGGTCGCCGACGTCGGCGCCCAGTACCCGGGGACGAGGCGCGAATAGCTGTTGACGGTCGAGGCCACCATCGCCAGCAGCTCGGGCATGAGTGCCTGCTGGCCGCCGACGAACCAGCGCATCTCGTCCGACATGGTGTGGGGCTTGCGCTCGTCGTAGAAGACGGAGGCGCCGTCCTGGCGGGACAGCGACACGTGCAGGTGGCCGCTCTGGCCGGGGAGCTGCTGCGACCACTTCGCCATGAAGGTGGCCATCAGCCCGCGGCGCTGCGCGAGCACTTTCACGAAGGTCTTGAAGAGCGCGGCGCGGTCGGCCGCCTCCAGCGCTTCCGCATAGTGCAGCGCTGCCTCCATGACGCCGGGTCCGGTCTCGGTGTGCAGGCCCTCGATCGGCATGCGCATGTCGTCGGCGAGCTTCAGGAGCGCCTGGTAGAGCTCGGCGTGCACGCCGCTGCGCAGCACCGAGTAGCCGAAATAGCCGGGCGTCAGGTTGGTGAGATTGCGGTAATGCTTCTCGCGCACGCTCGCCGGGGTCTCGCTGAAGACGAAGAACTCGTATTCGGCCGCGGCGGTTGCCGCGTAACCCAGGGAGGCCGCGCGCGCCAGCACCTTGCGCAGCGTCGCGCGCGGACACACCTCCTCGGCCTTGCCGGCGAACTCGCCGAGAAACAGCAGCATGCTGCCTTCGAGAGGCAGCGCGCGGCAGGTCCCGGGCAGGAGCCGTACCGGAGCATCGGGGAAGGCGGTGTGCCAGCCCGTGAAGCTGACGTTGTCGTACTGCTGATCGTTCGAGTCCCAGCCGAGCACGACGTCGCAGAAGCCGAGGCCCTTCTCGAGGGCGGAGCAGAACTTCGCCCGATCGATGAACTTGCCGCGCAGGATTCCGTCGTTGTCGAACACACCGACCTTGACGTGCGTCAGGCCGCGCTCCTCGACGATGGCGCGGGCCTCACGCGGGGTGCGCACCTCTTCTGGCTGCATGAAGGATCGCTCCTTTATTTTTCTATTGTGGCGGATCGGGTCTCAAACCGACAGGCTGCTGCGCTGATAGGTGGCGGCTTTCAGCCACTCGGGATTCACCTCGGCTCCCCAGCCCGGCTCCGACGGGATGGTGACCTGGCCGTCCGTGACGCGGTAGGGATCCTTGAGGAACAACCCGCTCTCCCACGGGTAGTAGTCCGCGCCCTCGATCGAGAGCTCGAGATACTTGCCGGCGTTGGGAATGGCGCCCAGTAGGTGCATGGTGCACAGGGTGACGAGCGAGCGGTTGGCGCTGTGCGGCGTACAGGGGATTCCGGCGCTCGCCGCCATGCGCGCGACCTTGAGCGTCCGGGCGATGCCGCCCATGTACATGACGTCGGGCTGTACGATGTCGACCGCCCGCATCTCGATCATGCGTGCCCAGGTGGCGAGATCCCAGTCCTGCTCGCCTCCGGTGACGTCGATGTCGAGCGCGTCCGCGACACGCTTGGTCTCCTCGAGTTTCCAGTAAGGGCAGGGCTCCTCGTAGTGGCCGACGCCCTCGGCCTCGAGAAGTCTTCCGACCTCGATCGCGCGCGGCGGCGAGAAGCCGCTGTTGGCATCGACGAGCTTGGCAGCCCCGGCGCCGAGCGCGCGCGCGACGTACGGCACGATCGCCTCCGTGCGGCCCGGCCATTCATCGACGTCGTGACCGCATTCGGCTCCGACGCGCCACTTGAAGGCGTCGAAGCCGTATGCGTCGCGGAGCTGGAGGAACCGCCCGGCTTCCTGCTGCGGCGTGATGTCGCGCTTCATCGAGGACGCGTAGGCGCGCAGTCGTTTGGGACGGCCGCCGAGGAGCTCGACGACGGGCTTCCCCTCGAGCCTGCCCCGCAGGTCCCAGAGCGCGGTGTCGAGTCCGGCCAGTGCGCGGCAGCGGTAGCTGCCCGGGAACTTGTGCTCGCGCTCCTCGACGCGCTCAACCAGCGCCTCGATGTCGAAGGCATCCTGGCCGAGCGACCAGGGAGCCACCTGGCGATGGAAGATGCTCGCCGTGATGTCGGCATTGTAGGTCGAGGTCTGACCCCAGCCGCTCGCGCCCGAGTCGGTGGTGAGGCGCACGAAGCACACGAAGGGGTTGCTGAAGGTCTCGAGGGTCGCGATTCTCACGGTGTGCGGGCCCCCGGCTCCAGAAGCGCGCGCCGCGCGTTGAGAATATGCAGGTAGCAGGCCCCGAGGGTCGCGAGCGCCCCCACCACGGCGAGTGTCAGGAACATCGATCCCCAGCCGAATCGCTGTGATAGCCACACCATGACCGAGCCGGCGGCGACACCGCCGAAGTAGCCGGTCCCATCGACCATGCCGGACGCGGCCGCGGCGGCCTGCTTGCCCCCGAAGTCGAGAGCAAATGCGCCGGGGAGGAAGGAGTACGGGCCGAGCAGACAGAAGCCTGCCACCCCGATCATCGCCACCGGCAGCACGCCGCCGGCCGCGCCTGGCTGCACCGACATGAGCGCCAGCATCGCCACGGTGGTGGCGCTGAGCCCGGCACACAGCAGCAGCGCTCGCGTGTTCGGACCCAGCCGGTCGCTCGACCAGCCGGCCAGCAGTACGGAAAGCGCTCCGGCTGCGGGGAAGATCGCGGACCACGCCGCCGCGCGACTCACGCTGAAATGCGCGAAGTCGTGCAGGTACTGAGGCGTCCAGGTATTGAAGGTCTCGCGGATCATGGTGGTCGCCAGGCCGAGCAGACACACGGTGAGGAACGCGCGGCTGCGCAGCAGCGGTAATACGCGCTCGAGGAAGCTCTGCGGTGTCGCGGCGGCTCCCGCGAAGACGTTGCGGGGGTTCACCGCCGGCTCCGGATAGCCTTCCTCGGTGCACGATTCGTGCAGCAGCCACAGGTTGCAGACGAACATGAAACCGGCGACGCCGGCGCCGAACACGAACAGTCCGCGCCACCCCACCCCGCGATCGAGCAGCCAGCTCATGGACTGGCGCGCCGCCGCATCCCCGATCAGGTAGCTGCAGGTGAGGATGGCGGCGATCGTGCCGTATTTTGCGTAGCTGAACCACTTGGAGGAGACCTTGACGAGCGCGGACCACCCGATCGACTGGCTGAGACGGTTTCCGACCCAGGCGAGGGCGAACACCGGCAGTGCGGAGCTCGAGGCGAACAGGAGCGTGAACAGAGTGGCGCCGCCGGTGGCGATGAGAAGATTGCGCTTGCCGCCCCAGTAGTCTCCGAGTCCGGTGAGAAACCACTTCCCGAGCGCGTAGGCGCCCACCCCGGCCGAGGCCAGGTAGCCGAGGCCGAGGAGCGCGCTGGCGTGGCTCACGCCGTGCCGGCCGAGCTCGTCCGCCAGCAGCGGGATCGCGACCGAGAAGTTCGAGCGGCAGAAGTAGCAGGAGGCGTAGCCGCAGAAGAGCAGCAGCACGGTGCGCGCCTGCGCGATGCGCAGGGCGCGCGTGCCGGGCGCCGCCGTGGCGGCGAGCGCGGTGGGCGCCGCTACGGTAGCCACGGAAGCGAGTAGGTCTTGGTGTTGGTAAAGCTGCGGATCGCTTCCTGCACGCCTTCCTTGTAGCCGAGGCCCGAGTCCTTGATGCCGCCGAACGGGGTGAGCTCGAGGCGATAGCCCGGGACCTCGCGCACGTTGACGCTGCCGACGTTGAGCTCCTGCACGAAGCGGGTGATGTAGTCGAGACGGTTGGTGCACACCGCCGAGGAGAGTCCGTAGGCGGTCGAGTTCGAGATGCGGATGGCGTCTTCGATCGTGCGGAAAGTCATGACGGGGGAGACCGGCCCGAAGGTCTCCTCCTTGACCAGGCGCATCCCGGGGTCGACGCGATCGATGACCGTCGGCGAATAGAGCGCGCCGTCGCGGATGTTGCCGTAGAGGAGCCGCGCGCCGCGCGCTACCGCGTCGTTCACCTTGTCCTCGAAGGAGCGCGCCGCCGCCTCGTCGATCACCGTCCCCATGTCGGTATCGGGATTCATGGGGTCGCCATACGTCACCGCGCGCGTCTTCTCGAGGAGCAGCTCCGTGAAGCGCGCTGCGACCGACTCCTGCACCAGCATGCGTTTGATCGCGGTGCAGCGCTGCCCGGAGTTCTTGTAGGAGCCGACGGCGGCGAGTGTCGCCGCCTCATCGAGGTCGGCGTCCTCCATGACGATGATCGGATCGTTGCCGCCGAGCTCGAGGACCTGGCGCTTGTAGACCGCCTTGGCGGCGATGTACTTGCCTACGGCTATGCCGCCGGTGAAGGTGATGAGATCCACGTCGGGGTGCGTGAGGAGCTCGTCGGCGATCTCCTTCGGGTCCCCGGTGAGCACGCTGAGCATCTCGGGCGGCAGCCCCGCCTCGTAGAGAATGTCCGCCAGCAGCAGCGCCGTGAGCGGCGTCTTCTCCGAGGGCTTGAGCACCATGCGGTTGTTGCTGGCGATGCTCGGGGCGACTTTGTGGGCGACCTGGTTCAGCGGATGGTTGAAGGGTGTGATGGCGGTGATCACTCCGAGGAGCGGCTCGCGCAGCGTATAGACCTTGCGCTTCTTGCCATGGGCCGTGAGGTCGCAGGAGAAGACCTGTCCGTCGTCCTGGAGCGCCGCATTGCCGGCGAACACGAACACGTCGCAGGCACGCCCGACCTCGTAGATCGAGTCCTGCGTGCACAGGCCGCTCTCGGCCGTGATCAGGTTGGCGATCTCGCCGGTGCGCGCGCGCAGCGCGTCGGCCGTGCGGTAGCAGATCCGGTAGCGCTCGTAACGCGTGAGCTTCGAGCGATACGCCCTGCCCGCGGCGATGGCGCGGCGCACGTCGGCGCTCGACGCCTGGGCCACGGTGCCGACGACGGAACGCGTATAGGGATTGAGCACCTCGGCGGTGCGCTCGGTGGCGACGCGCGCGCCGGCAATGCGCAGCGTCTCGCGGCGGACTGCGTCGGCGCGCGCGGCGGCGGCGGGGCGCTTGAGGTTCTTATCCGGCATGGTTCAGCACCCAGTCGAAGGCGTCGAAATTGCGCCAGCGCTTCTGCGGGTCGAGCCCGGCGAAGGGGCGGTTCATGACGAGCGGCACCGGCTGCTCGGAAAGACCGCCGTGCGAGCGCAGCGGCGCATCCAGCCCCGAGAGATCGTGCCTCGCCCTTGCGGAGCCGATAGCGACGGAGCGTACCGAGATCACCACCAGGTCGCCGATGCGGTCGGCGGGCAGCTCGAAGCGGCGCGCGGCAGCCTCGCGTGTCAGCACGAGCTCGATGCCACGCAGCGCCGCGATGCGCGCCGCAAGCGCTTCCGTTCCGGCCGGGTCCGAGAGATACACCGTCGCATACGAGCCGAGGGCGCCGTGGTGCACGACGTACGGATCGGTGATCGGGAGGATCACCCGCGTGCGCCCGCTGCCGAGCCACGCATCGAGCACGTCCTGCAGGTAGATGACGTTCGGGCTCGCATCGAGCCGCGTCTTGGCGCTCATGCCGTGGTCGGCGGTGAGCACGACGGCGCAGCTCAAGCGCTCGAGCTGCTCCAGGTAACGGTCCATCATGTGGCAGAAGGCATTCGCCTCGGGTGATCCGGGCGCGTGCTTGTGCTGCACGTAATCGGTCGTCGAGAGGTACACCAGGTCCGGACGCTGCGTCTCCATGAGCCGGACCCCGGCGGCGAACACGAACTCGGAGAGCGCCGCGCTGTAGACGCTCGGCAGCGGCAGTCCGACGAGCTCGAGGACTCCTTCGATCCCGTGCTCGGCCAGCGTGACCCCGTCGGCCTTCTCGGCGGAGAAGCACACCCCGCGCATCCTGTGGCCGAGGAGGCGGCGCAGCTTGTCCTTGGCAGTCACGACCGCCACCTTGCGGCCGGCGTCGGCGAGGGCCGCGAGGATCGTGGGTGCGCGCAGCCACTTCGGGTCGTTCATCATGAGCTCGGTGCCGCTCTCGGGATCGTAGAGAAAGTTTCCGCAGATCCCGTGCACCGCGGGCGGGGCTCCCGTGACGATCGAGAGGTTGTTGGGGTTGGTGAAGCTCGGAATCACGCAGTCGGCGACGACTGCCGCTCCCTGCGCGAGGGTGCGCTTCATCCACGGCGTGCAGCCCTGGGCGAGCGCCTGTGCCACGTACTCCGGGTCCCAGCCGTCCACGCACACCACCACCGTGGGACGCTCGGGGAGGCGATAGTTGCGGCCGTTTACGCTGATGGAGCTCATGAGTGCCTCACGCGGCGGCGCGCATCTGCGCCAGCACTTTGCCCACGGCCTCGACCGCGCCGGCCATGCCGCGCTCGCCGAGCTGCCCCATGCAGCCGACGCGGAAGGTCTCGAGCGTGGTGAGCTTGCCGGGATAGAGGATGTAGCCGTGCGCCTTGACGGCGTTATAGAAACTCTTGAAGGTGTAGCGCAGGTGCTCCGGCGCGTGGAAAGTCACGATGATCGGCGCCTGGATCGCCGCGGGCAGGAAGCTCCTCAGGCCGAGTGCCCCCAGGCCCTCGATCAGCGTGCGGCAGTTGCGCGCGTAGCGCGCGCCGCGTGCGGCGAGACCGCCTTCCTCGAGATACTGCACGATCGCCGAGTCGAACGCCGCCACGATGTGGGTCGGGGGCGTGAAGCGCCACTGGGTGGTCTTCTGCATGTACACCCACTGGTCGTAGAGATCCATGGAGAGCGAGTGGCAGTTCCCCTCGCAGCGCTCGAGCGCGGCACGCCGCACGATGACGAAGCCCATGCCGGGTGGCCCCTCGAGGCACTTCCCCGAGGAGGCCACGACCGCATCGAAAGGCGTCTTGCGCGCATCGATCTCGAGCGCGCCGAAGGAGCTCATGGCATCCACGACGAGGCGCCGGTCGTGGCGCGCCACCACCTGGGCCACCTCATGGAGCGGGTTGAGGATCCCGGCGCTCGTCTCGCAGTGCACCAGCGCCACGTGCGTGATCGACGGGTCGCTCTCGAGCGCACGCTCGACGTCGGCGGCCGAGACCTGCGCGTTCTCGGCGTAGTCGATGGTGGTGTACCGGCGCCCGAGGTACCTGGCTATGCGCGCGATGCGCTGGCAGTAGGCGCCGTTCTGCGGGATGAGCACGTGCCCGCTGCGTGGCACGAGCGTGCCGATGGCCGACTCCACCGCGAAGGTGCCGCTGCCCTGCATCGGGACGCATTCGTGCGTGCCGGCAGCGTGCGCGATCTCGAGCAGCCGCTCGCGGATCCGGCCCGTGATGCTGTTGAAGTCGACGTCCCAGGAGCCCCAGTCGCGCAGCATGCTCTCCTTGGTGCGCATCGAGATGGTCAGCGGTCCGGGGGTGAGGAGGTAGGGTTCGGTACTCACAGTGTGTCCTCCGGTCGCAGCAGTCGGCGCAGCGTGTAGGCGGCGAGCAGGATAGCAGCGCTCACGAGCCCGAAACCGAGCGACACCCGCTGCTCGGGGATTATCGCCATGGCGGCGAGTATCGCCAGCATGCCGGCGATGGTCGCGCGGGTGAGCCAGGGATAAGCCCACATGCGCATGCGCAGCCGCCCGGGCGCCTGCCGCTCGAGCCGGCGGCGCAGGCGCAGCTCCGCGACCGCGATCAGCACGTAGACGAAGATCGCGACCGTCCCGTAGGAATTCACCAGAAAGGCAAAGACCCGGTCGGGCGAGAGATAGCTCATCGCGACCGTGAGGTAGCCGAAGGTGGTGCTCGCGAGGATGGCGGCTACGGGTACGCCGCGCGGGTCGAGCCTGGCGACCGCGCGCGGCGCGTCGCCATGCCCGGCGAGTGCCATCAGCATGCGCGACGAGGCGAACAGGCCTGAGTTGAGCGCCGACAGCACCGCCGTCAGGATGACGAGGCTCATCACGGTAGCCGCGGCCGGAATGCGCAGCACCTCCATGACGCTCACGTAGGGTCGCGACATGCGCAGCGTGTCGTTCCACGGCACGAGGGCCACGACCAGGAAGATCGAGCCGATGTAGAACACGAGCACGCGCCAGATCACCGACTGCGTGGTCTCCGCGATCGCCTTCTCGGGCTCCGCGGACTCGGCGGCGGCAATGGTGACGATCTCGGCGCCGAAGTAGAAACCGGTGGCGGCGACCGCTCCGGTGAGCACCGGCACGATGCCGTTCGGCATGAAGCCGCCGTCGGCCGTGAGGTGCGGCAGGCCGGCCTGCGCTCCGGGCCAGCCGCCGAAGACGAACAGCGCGCCGGCAGCGAGGAATGCCACGATCGCGGCCACCTTGATCGAGGCAAACCAGAACTCCGCCTCGCCGTAGGAGCGCACTGAGAGCAGATTGACGATGGTGAATACCGCCATGAGGGCGAGTGTGAACTCCCAGGGCGCTACCTGCGGCCACCAGATAGTGAGAATCCGCGCCCCCGCGACCGCCTCGAGCGCGACCACGATCACCCAGAAGTACCAGTACATCCACCCGGTGAGGAAGCCTGCGAGCTCGCCGAGCGCGAGCCGGTTGTACTCGTAGAAGCCGCCGACGGCCGGGTAGGCGACCGCCATCTCTCCGAGCATGCGCATCACCAGCACGACGAGCGTGCCGGTGAGAGCGAAGGAGATGACCGCCGCGGGTCCCGCCGAGCCGATGACGACGCCGCTGCCGACGAAGAGTCCGGCACCGATCACCCCGCCCAGGGCGATCATCTGCATGTGCCGCCGCTTGAGCGAGCGGCGCAGGCCGCTCGCGGCGACATCCGGCGCTGGCCCGCTCGCGCTCACGGCGGTCCCTTCACACGAACTGCTGGTACTTCGCCAGGTGCCGCACCGGCTTCGAGAGCGCATCGCGGCGGAAAGGATCGCCGAGCTCCTGGGTCACCATCATCTCGAGCAGGGTGGTGCGGCCCTCGCGCTGCGCCTCGGCGGCCGCGCGCAGCGCCGGCCCCACGTCGACGAGCCGCTCGACGCTAACGCCCTCGCAGCCGAAAGCCTGCGCCACCCTGGCCCAGCTCGGGTTCTCGAGATTGACGCCCTGGTAGCGGCGCGAATAGAAGTCGACGTGGTTCTTCTTCTCGGCGCCCCATTGGCCGTTGTTGAATACGATCGGTGTGACGCCGATCTTCTCGCGCACCACGGTCAGGAGCTCGTTGAAGCTGATGCCCCAGGCGCCGTCGCCCACGTAGGCGAAGGCGGGTCGCGCGGCCGCGGCAAGCTTGGCCCCGCAGATGACCGGGAAGGCGTAGCCGCAGTTGCCGAAGCTCATCGCCGCGAACATCGAGCGCGGCTCGTCGAAGCGCAGATAGGAGTTGGCCACCGAGCAGATGTTGCCGATGTCAGTCGACACCATGGCGTTTGGCGGGAGTGCCTGCTCGAGCGCACGCAGCATCTGCCGTGGGTGCATGTAGCTGGAGTTGGCCGATACCTCGAGCGAGTAAGGATCGCGCTCGTGCGTCCAGCTGCTGAGCTCCGCCTCCCAGTCCGATTTCTCGGCCGCGATGCGCGCGAGGCGCTCGGCGCGGCTGGCGGCTCCCGCGAGCCGGCGGGTCTTCAGGCGCACGAGCAGCGCCGCGGCCGCGGCGCGGGCATCTCCATGAATGCCGACCGAGATCGCTTTGACGAGCCCGAGCACGCGTGGATCGGCATCGATCTGAATGATCTTCGCCTGCTTCGGCCAGTAGTCGAGGCCGTACTGCGGCAGCGTCCCGAAGGGACCGAGGCGCGTCCCGAGAGCCAGCACCACATCCGCCCGCGCGATCAGCTTCATGGCGGCTTTCGAGCCCTGGTAGCCGAGCGGTCCCGCCGCGAGCACGTGCGAGGCAGGGAAGGCATCGTTGTGCAGGTAGCTGCTGCAGACTGCGGCGCCGAGCACATCCGCGAGCTGGGTTGCATCAAGGGTTGCGCCGGCGGTGATCACGCCGCCCCCGGCGACGATGACGGGGAACTGCGCCGCCGCGAGCAGATCCGCCGCCGCATCGAGCGCGGGCGCGTCTCCGGCGCCGTGGGCGATGCGCATGGGGGAGGGGATCGCGGTCTCGATCTCGCCGTAGAAGTAATCGCGCGGAATATTGAGCTGGGTCGGTCCCATCTCGAGCATGGCGCGATCGAAACAGCGACCGGCGATCTCGGCCATGCGGCGCGGGTTGTTGACGTGTCCCTGGTACCTGGTGATCTTGGAGAAGATCGGCAGCTGCTCGGTCTCCTGGAAGCCGCCGAGTCCCAGGGTCATGGAGCCGGTCTCCGGCGTAATGAACACCACCGGCGAATGCGCCCAGTAGGCGGCGGCGACCCCGGTGACGAAGTTGGTGACGCCGGGGCCGTTCTGAGCAATGCAGACGCCGTGGCGCCCGGAGGCGCGCGCGTAACCGTCGGCCATGTGAATCGCGCCCTGCTCGTGGGCGACCGGCACGAAGCGGATGCCCGCCGCGGGAAAGATATCGAGCGCGTCCATGAACGCAGAGCCGACGATGCCGAACACGTGAGTGACGCCGTTTGCGGCCAGGGTCTCGACCAGCGCCTCGGAAGGCCCCATTTTTTGCACCTGGGTCATCGGTTTCGCTCCCGGTTTCTTGGAGTGAGATGGTTTGTTTCTTTTACTGCGATTATATTACGATGCCAGCTAGGTCAGCGGAAATTGTCACCGCTGAGAGGTCAAGGAAGTTCCGTTTAACGGAACGACCAGCGAGCCAGCGAAATGAACCGTGCGTTCCCGCTCCCGACCGAGACTGCGGACATCGCCAGCGAGACCTCCTCGACCCTGAAGGCCTTCGGCGTGCTCGAGGTGCTCGTACGCGCCCGACGGCCGGTGACTCTCTCGGAGCTCATGCAGGCGACCGACCTCCCGAAGCCGACGCTGCACCGGACGCTCGCGCTGTTCGAGGAGGCGGGATTTCTCGCGCGTGAGCCGGGCGGGCGCGCTTACATCATCGGGGAGCGGCTGTCGCGGTTTGCGCTCGATGTGCTGCGCAACGATGGGGCGGCGGCCGAGCGACGCACGATCCTGCGCCGCGTGGTGAGCGAGATTACCGAGACCTGCAACCTCGCGGTGCTCAAGAAGGGCGCTCTCATCTACCTCGACCGGGTCGAGGCACCCTGGCCGCTGAAGCTCCACCTGGCGGAGGGCGGCGGACTGCCCCCGCACTGCTGTGCGAGCGGCAAGCTCCTGCTGGCGCACCTGGCGGCCCCCGAGCGACAGCGGCTCCTCGGACTGCTGCCGCTCGAGCGCTTCACGGAGCGCACCATTACCGACCGCGCGGTGCTCGAGTCCGAGCTCGACCGCATCGTCAACGTCGGTTATGCGGTCGACAATGAGGAATACGTGCTGGGCGTCGCATGCGTCGCGGTGCCGGTGCGCAACCGTCACGGCGAGGTCATCGCCGCGCTCGCCGTGCAGGGCGCCACGGCGCGGCTGCCACTGATGCGCGCCATCGAATTCATCCCGCGGCTGCGCGCGGCGGCGGCGGAGATCGGCTCCACCTTCGGTTGATGCGGAGGCAAGCGATGGACATGAAGGTCACAGACCTGGAACGGCACTGGCTCCCCTTCACCAACAACCGCGAGTTCAAGCGCGAGCCGCGCCTGTTCGTGCGCGCGATCGGCATGCACTACTTCACCCCCACGGGGCGCAAGGTGCTCGATGGGAGCTCGGGTCTGTTCACCAGCGCCGCCGGACACTGCCGCCCGGAGATCGCCGGCGCGGTCGCCCGGCAGCTCGAGACGCTCGACTTCACCCCCTCCTTCCAGAGGAGTCACCCGGGCGCGTTCGCGCTCGCCGACGGCGTCGCGGCCCTCACTCCCGCCGGTCTCGATCACGTGTTCTTCTGCAACTCCGGCTCCGAGGCGGTCGACACGGCGATGAAGATCGCGCTCGCGTATCACCTGGCGCGCAAGGAGGGGCAGCGCAACTACTTCGTCTCGCGCGAGCGCGCCTACCATGGCGTCAACATCGGCGGCACGGCGCTCTCGGGCATGGTGCGCAATCGCGAGGTATTCGGCGCACTGATGCCCGGGGTGCTGCACCTGCGTCACACGCTGCTGCCGGAGAACCGGCTGACGCGCGGCATGGGCGCCACGGGCGCCGAGCTCGCCGACGACCTGGCGCGCTTCGTCAACCTGGTGGGCGAGAAGCGCATCGCCGCGGTGTTCGTCGAGCCGATCGCGGGCTCCACCGGAGTCATCGTCCCGCCGCGCGGCTATCTCGAGCGGCTGCGCGAGCTGTGCACCCGCTACGGGATCCTGCTGGTGTTCGACGAGGTGATCTGCGGCTTCGGTCGCACTGGCGAGCCTTTCGCCGCGCTCTCCTTCGGCGTCACCCCCGACCTCATCACCATGGCCAAGGCGCTCACCAACGGCGCGCAGCCGATGGGCGCCGTAGCGGTGCGCGGGGACATCTACCGCACCATCGTCGATGCGGCGCCCGAGGGAATGCCGGAGTTCTTCCACGGCTACACCTACTCGGCGCACCCGGCCGCCTGCGCGGCGGGCCTGGCGACGCTGGAGATCTACCGTAACGAGCAGCTGTTCGCCAAGGGCCGCGACCTCTCCGGTTACTTTCTCGACAAGATGTTTGCCCTGGGCGAGCTGCCTGCCATCGCCGACGTGCGCGGCTTCGGACTCCTGGCCGGCGTCGAGGTCAAGCCCGGTAAGGCCCCGGGGGCGCGCGGCAACGAGCTGCAGGCCAAGCTCTACGATCGCGGTCTGCACGTGAAGACCACCGGCGATGTCGCGATCATCGCGCCGGCCTTCATCGCCAGCCGCGCCGATATCGACTCGATTGCCGGGATGCTGCGCGATGCGATCGCCGAGTTCTGAGCGCGCCGTGACTCGACGGAGCGCCGCCGGGCTGTGGGCCGTCCTCGGGGCCGCGATCATCGCGGGCGCTGCCGTCCGCGCCGCGCGGGCCGAGGATCTTTCCAGCTACCGCAGCGGTGCCGGCCTCTACCACGCGCACTGCGCGAGCTGCCACGGCGCGGAGGGTCACGGCGACGGACCGGTTGCTGCGAGCCTCACGGTGGAAGTGCCCGATCTCACCCGCATTGCCCGACGCCAGGGCGGCCGGTTCCCGGCAGAGCAGCTTCGCAGGATCATCGACGGCCGCGCCACGCTCCCGCCGCACGGCACGCGCGCCATGCCGGTCTGGGGACCGGCCTTCAGCTCCGCCGGCGGCCCCGACGCCCGCAGCGAGCAGCAGGCGAGTCGCCTGGTCGATCTCCTGGTGCAGTACCTGCAGTCGATCCAGACGGAGTAGAGCGCCGGGCGGCTCGGGTGGCCGCGCGGCTCGGGGAGAGTTCGGTGCAGAGCATTGCGTCGCACGCGCGTGTGGTGATCATCGGGGGCGGTATCGTCGGCTGCAGCGTCGCATACCACCTCACCAGGCGTGGCCTGAGCGACGTGCTGTTGCTCGAGCGGCGGCAGCTCACCTGTGGCACGACCTGGCACGCCGCCGGGCTCGTCGGCCAGCTGCGCGCCACCCACAACCTCACGCGCCTCGCCCAGTACACCACGCAACTCTATGAGGGACTCGAGCGCGAGACCGGACAGGCGACCGGCTTCCGCCAGGTCGGCTCCGTCGCCGTGGCGGCCAGCGAGGCGCGCTTCGAGGAGTTGAAGCGCGGCGCCTCCATGGCGCGCTGCTTCGGGCTCGAGGTGCGCATCCTGACTCCGGGCGAGGCGCGCGAGCGCTGGCCGCTGCTCGCGATCGACGATGTGGTCGGTGCGGTCTACCTGCCGAAGGACGGCCGCACCAACCCCGTGGACACGACTCAGGCCCTGGCGCGCGGCGCGCGCATGCGGGGGGCCCGCATCGTCGAAGGGGTCAAGGTCACGGGTATCCTGCGCGCCCGCGGCCGCGTGACCGGAGTGACGACCGAGGCGGGGGAGGTGCGCGCCGACGTGGTGGTCAACTGCGCCGGCATGTGGGCGCGCGAGCTGGGCGCACTCGCCGACGTCAGCGTGCCGCTGCACGCGGCCGAGCACTTCTACATCGTCACGCAGCCGATCCCGGGTCTGCCGTCCGACCTGCCGATCCTGCGCGATGCGGATGCCTGCTCCTATTTCAAGGAGGATGCCGGGAAGCTCCTGGTCGGATGGTTCGAGCCGCAGGCCAAGCCCTGGGGCGTCGAGGGAATCCCCGAGAGCTGCGCCTTCGAGCAGCTGCCGCCGGACCTGGCCCACATCGAGCCGCTGTTCGCGGGCGCAATGCGCCGGGTGCCGGCGCTCGAAGCGACGGGCGTCCAGGTGTTCTTCAACGGCCCGGAGAGCTTCACTCCCGATGACCGCTACCTCCTCGGCGAGGCGCCCGAGCTGCGCGGTCTCTACGTGGCCGCGGGCTTCAACTCCATCGGCATCCAGTCGGCCGGCGGTGCCGGCAAGGTGCTCGCCGACTGGATCCTCGATGGACATCCGCCCTTCGACCTCTGGGATGTCGACATCCGCCGCTGCGCGCCGTTTCAGCGCAACCGGCGCTACCTGCGCGACCGGACCGTCGAGGCGCTCGGGCTCCTGTATGCGATGCACTGGCCGTTCCGACAGGCTGAGACGGCGCGCGGGGTGCGCCTGTCGCCGCTCCACGATCGGCTCGCAGCGGCCGGGGCCTGCTTCGGCGAGGTGGCGGGCTTCGAGCGCGCCAACTGGTTCGGGGCGCCCGGCAGCGAGCCGCGCTACGAATACAGCTACGGCCGCCAGAACTGGTTCGGCGCTTCCGCCGCGGAGCACCGCGCAGTTCGTGAGGAAGTCGGCCTCTTCGATCAGTCCTCGTTCGCGAAGTTCGTGCTCAAGGGCGCAGATGCCGCCGCGGTGCTGTCGCGCATCTGCGCGAACGAGGTCGACGTTCCCGTCGGCCGGGTCGTCTACACGCAATGGCTCAACGAGCGCGGCGGAATCGAGGCGGACCTCACCGTGACGCGCGAGGCGGAGGACTCGTACCTCATCGTCACTTCCTGCGCCACGCAGACGCGCGACTTCCTCTGGCTGAGCCGCAGCATCCCGGCGAACGCCCGCGCGGTGGCGGTCGATGTGTCCTCCGCCTACGCAGTGCTCGGCCTGATGGGTCCGCGCAGCCGTGAGCTCCTGAGTCAGCTCACCGACGCCGATCTCTCCACCGCGGCTTTTCCCTTCGGCACCTCCCGCATCATCGATCTGGGATACGCACGGGTGCGCGCCAGCCGCATCACCTACGTGGGCGAGCTCGGCTACGAGCTGTACATCCCGAGCGAGTTCGCGCCGGCGGTGTACGACGTCGTCGTCGCGGCCGGCGCGCCTTTCGGGCTGCGCCTCGCCGGCTACCACGCGCTCAACAGCCTGCGCATGGAGAAGGCCTATCGGCACTGGGGCCATGACATCTCGGACGAGGACACGCCGCTCGAGGCGGGGCTCGCCTTTGCCGTGGCCTGGGACAAACCCGGCGGCTTCGTCGGGCGCGAGGCGCTCCTTGAGCAGCGCGCGGCCGGCGTGCGCCGGCGCCTGGTGGCGCTCGCGCTCGCCCAATCCGACCGGCTCCTCTATCACAACGAGCCGATCTGGAGGGACGGGGAGCTGGTCGGGAAGATCAGCTCGGGCATGTTCGGGCATACGGCGGGCGCACCGCTCGGCCTGGGCTACGTCGCAGCGGGCGGCGAGCCGCTGAGCGATGCATGGATCGCCGCAGGGCATTATGAGATCGAGGTCGCCGCCGAGCGCGTGCCGGCACGCATCTCGCTCAAGCCGTTCTACGATCCCGCGAGCGAGCGCGTGAAGTGCTGAGGAGCCACGCGCGGGTCGTGGTCATCGGTGGCGGAGCGGTTGGCTGCAGCGCGCTCTATCACCTCACCCGGCTCGGCTGGAGCGACGTCGTGCTCATCGAGCGCGACGAGCTCACCGCGGGCTCGACCTGGCACGCAGCCGGCAACTGCCCGAACTTTGCGACCTCGTGGAGCATTCTCAGGCTGCAGCGCTATTCGACCGAGTTGTACGCGATGCTCGCAGGCGAAGTCGGCTGCGACATCACCTATCACCGCACCGGCAGCATCCGCCTGGCTCTCACCGCCGACCGGGTGGATGAGTTTCGGCACATCGCCGCCCAGGGGCGCGCGCTGGGGATCGGCTTCGAGCTGCTCTCGGCCGATGAGATCCGCGCGCGCCACCCGTTCCTCGAGCTCGACGGTATTCGCTCGGGCTTGTGGGATCCCGATGACGGCGACATCGATCCGGCGCAGCTGACGCAGGCACTCGCGCAGGGCGCGCGGGCGCGCGGCGCCGCGATCCATCGTCACACGCGCGTCACCGGAATCCGCGCGCTTGCCGCGGGTGGCTGGCGCATCGAGACGCCGCAAGGCGCGATCGAGACCGAGTACGTCATCAACGCCGCCGGCTATCGCGGCGGCGAGGTAGCCGCGATGATCGGCGAGTACCTGCCGATCGTCTCGCTGTCGCACCAGTACCTGGTCACTGAGGACATTCCCGCGCTGGTGGCGCGTGGTGCGGCGAGGCTGCCCCTGGTGCGCGACCCTGACGTCAGCTACTACCTGCGCCAGGAGCGGCACGGGCTGCTGCTCGGACCATACGAGTCGCGCGCACAGGCCCACTTTGTCGACGGCGTGCCGGAGGAGTTCGTTCAGGCGCTGTTCCCCGACGATCTCGGGCGGCTCGGGCACTACATCGAGGGGGCCTGTGCGCGCGTGCCGATACTCGGCAGCGTCGGCGTCAGGCGGGTCATCAATGGGCCGATTCCCTACGCCCCGGACGGCAACCCGCTCATGGGTCCCGCCGCCGGCGCGCGCAACTTCTTCCACTGCTGCGCCTTCACCTTCGGGATCGTGCAGGCAGGCGGCGCCGGGCGCCTCATCGCCGAGTGGGTGGTGAACGGCGAGCCGGACTGGGACATCTGGCCGCTCGATGGCCGCCGCTACTCGAAGTTCGCCGACAAGACCTACGCGCTGCCCAAGGCCCTCGAAACCTACCAGAACGAATACGGCGTCGCTTACCCGCAGGAGGAGCGGCCGGCTGGCCGACCGTCGCGGACCTCTCCTCTTTATGATGACCTCAAGGCACGCGGGGCGGTCTTCGGCGCGCGCGCGGGCTGGGAGCGCGCCGTGTATTACCGGGAGCCGCACGACCCCGCCGGCCCCGAGTGCTCGTTCCGTCGCGCGCACTGGCATCGCGCGGTCGAGCGCGAGTGCGCCGCGGTGGCGCACGGCGTCGCGCTGCTCGACATGCCGGGCTTCACGCGCTTCGAGGTCTCGGGGGAGGGCGCGGCCGGCTGGCTCGATCGGCTGATCGCCGGCGAGCTGCCGCGCGCCGGGCGCTGCGCGCTCAGCTACGCCTGCTCGCCGCGCGGCGGCGTCGTCATGGAGATGACGGTCACGCGACTACCCGACGGGCGTTTCTGGCTGCTGTCGGCCGCGGCCGCCGAACGGCACGACGCCGACTGGCTCGAGAGGCATCGGTCCTCGGCGTACGGAGCGGCCGGCATTGCCAACCTCACCGAGCGCTTCGGCGCGCTGGTCGTCGTGGGCCCCCGCTCGCGCGAGCTCCTCGCGCGGGTCACCGAGGCCGACGTGTCGAACGCAGCCTTCCCGTGGCTCAGCGCCCGTGCGCTGCGGATTGCCGGCATCGAGCTGCTCGCCCTGCGGATCGGCTACGTGGGCGAGCTCGGCTACGAGCTGCACGTGGCGGTGGAGCAGCTCGCCACGGTGCACACGCGCCTGGTCGACGCGGGTCGCGAGCTCGGCCTGAGGCACTTCGGCCTCTATGCCATGGAGAGCCTGCGGCTCGAGAAGTGCTATCGCAGCTGGAAGGCGGATCTCACCCGTGAGTACACGCCACTGGCCGCCTCACTCGATCGCTTCGTGCGTCTCGACAAGACGGCGGATTTCATCGGCCGCGAGGCGCTGCGCAAGGCGGCGCTCACGGGCGTGCCGGAGCGCTTCGTACCATTGCTGGTCGATGCGCACGACGCGGACGCGGCCCCGGTCTCGATCGTGTGGCGGGGTGGCCGGCGGGTGGGGCTCGTCACCTCCGGCGGCTACGGCTATCGGCTGAAGCGCAGCATCGCGCTGGCGTACGTGCACACCGATCTCGCCGTGCCAGGCACGGAGCTCGAGGTCGAGATCCTCGGCGAGCGCCGCCGGGCGGTGGTCGGGCGCGAGCCACTCTACGACCCCGACAACCTGCGGCTGCGGGCCTGAGGCGCCGATGCCGCCCGCCAGCGCCTCGCGGCTCCCGCCCTCAGTGGGCAGTGCCGATACTGATCACCCGGCCCACGCCGCGGCCGCGCGGGTCGGCGACCGCGGTCGCGCCGGCGGCTGCGACGGCGATCGCCTCGATAGCGCCGTTCCAGCCCTGGTTCACGAACACGTAGCCGCGCTGGCCGAGCGCGGCGCGCACCGCCGGGTCGAGCGTCCCATAGGGCTCCTCGAAGAGGGTGTTGGGCGGCAGCAGCTGGTGGTGGATGCGGGGTGCGGCGACCGCCGCGGCGAGCGGCATGTGGAAGTCGTGCCAATTGCTGATCACCTGGAAAATCCACGCGGCGATACGCGAGCCGCCGGGGGTGCCGATGACCAGCGCGACGCGTCCATGCTCGGTGAGGATTGTCGGAGTCATGGTGGACAGTGGCCGCTTGCCGGGGGCGATCGCGTTGGCATCGCCGCCGACGACTCCGTAGAGGTTCGGCGCGCCGGGCTTGACGGAGAAGTCGTCCATCTCGTTGTTGAGGAGAAATCCCGCGCCCGACACGACCTGTCCCGAGCCGAAGTCATCGTTGAGCGTGTAGGTGTTCGAGACCGCATTGCCCGCGCCGTCGAGAATCGCGAAGTGCGTCGTGTCGTGGTGGGCGCTGCCGCCCACGCCGAGTCCGGGCTGCACCGCGGCGACTGGCGTCGGCGCAGCGAGGCTCACCTCGCGCGCGCGCCGTGCGAGGTAGGCGGGATCGAGGAGCTGCGCCACGGGAGCGGAGCTGAAGTCAGGATCTCCAAGGTAGGCTGCACGGTCGGCGAACACGCGCTTTTCCATCTCCGCCATCAGGTGCACGTACTGGGCGGAGTTGAGCGGCACTCCCGCGAACGCGCCGGCGAGATCGGCCTTCATGGCGAGGAGAGAGAGGAGGGCGATGCCGCCCGAGCTCGGCAGCGGCGCGGTGATCACGCGGTAGCCGGCCCACTCGCCCTCGAGCGGCTCGCGCCACACGGGCCGATAGGCGGCGAGGTCCTTCGCGGTGATGTGGCCGTGGCCGCGCGTCATCTCGGCGAGGAGCAGCTCGGCGCTGCGCCCGGCGTAGAAGTCCCCCGGGCCCTGAGCCGCGATCCGCTTGAGCGTGCGCTCGAGCTCCGGCTGGCGGAAGGACGCATCCGCGGCGAGCGCGCCGTAGTAGTCGAGAAAGTTCGTGCGTCCGCGCAGCTCCCCGGCGCGGGTGTCGCGCAGGGCGACCAGCAGGGGACTCACGCGAAAGCCCTCGTGCGCGTAGCGGATCGCCGGCGCGAGGTCGACGCGCCAGGGAAGCCGGCCGAAGCGGCGGTGCAGCTCCCAGAGCCCGGACACCGTTCCCGGTACGCCGGCGGCGCCGGCGCCGATCGTGCTCGCGTCGGGCAGCACGTTGCCGGCGGCATCGAGATACATGCTGGCGGTGGCGCTCGCGGGGGCGCGCTCGCGGTAGTCGAGGAAGTAAGCCTTGCCCTCGACCCACAGGGTGGCGAAGCCGCCCCCGCCGAGGTTGCCGGCCTCGGGGCAGGTCACCGCGAGCGTGAAAGCGACTGCGATCGCGGCATCCACGGCGTTGCCGCCGGCGCCGAGAATGCGCGCCGCGGTGTCGGCACCGTAGCGGTCGGGCGCGGCGACCGCGGCGGAATGGCTGGATGCCGTGGGCGCCGCCGCGCCTGTCGCGGCGCTGCCGGCGCACAGCGCCAGGGCGCTGATCGCGGCAAACGCACGGCGCCGGCACGACGAGCTCATGATGATCACCGCCAGGCATGATGCCATCACGGCCGCGGCAGGTGCGAGCCCATGAGCGCGCTCGTGATCGCCTTGCCGCTCTGTGCGGCGGTGTTGCACGCGACCTGGAACGCCGCGCTGCGCTCGAGCGCCGACCGCTTGTGGTTCGTCACCGTGATGAGCCTTGCGACGACTCTTGCCGCCCTTCCGCTCGTGCTGCTGCTGCCCACTCCTCTGCAGCAAAGCTGGACGTACCTGGGCGTCTCGGCGCTGCTGCAGGTCATCTACAGCTTCCTCCTGGCCTATGCCTACGCGCTGGGGGAGCTCGGGCAGATCTACCCCATCGTCAGAGGGAGCGTGCCACTGCTGGTGTCCATCGGCGGTTTCCTGCTCGCGGGTCAGCGCCTCAGCGGAGTCGCGCTGCTCGGAGTCGTGCTGATCTCGGCCGCGATTTTCAGCCTGGGCTTCGGCCGGGGGCGTGCGGAGCGCCGCTCGCTCACGCACGCGATCGTGACCGCGCTCTTCGTGGCCAGTTACGTGACCGCGGATGCGCTCGGGGTGCGCCTCTCGGGCAACCCCCAGTCCTACGCCGCCTGGATATGGGTGATCTACGGGGCACTGATGCCCGCGGGCTTCCTGCTGTTGCGCCGGAGGATGGCGCTCCCGCTGCGCACCCGCGAAACCTGGAAGGCGCTCGCCGGGGGACTGCTCTCCTTCGGCAGCTACGGCGCCATCATCGCCGCGCTGGCCCTGGGGAACGTCGGCACCATCTCGGCGCTGCGCGAGACCAGCATCGTGTTCTCCGCCCTGATCGGCTGGATGTTTCTCGGCGAGGCCCTGACTTTGCGCCGCGCGCTCGTGTGCCTGACCGTGACCGCCGGGGCAGCGCTGATCGGCTACGCACGCTGAGGATCCGTTCGCTAGAATGACGCGGTCGACACCAAGCGCGCCTGAAGACCGCGCCACCGTCAGCACATCTGCGGAGACTCTCATGGCAGCCAGGGCCAGATCGAAGGCGAAGTCAGCGAAGGCGAAGTCCGCAAAAGCGAAGTCCGCGAGCGCGCCCGGACGCCAGAGCAAGGGCAACGCCAAGGAGCGCGATCTGCTCGCGCGCCTGCGGGAAGGCGCGGTGATCTGCGCCGAGGGTTACGTGTTCGAGCTCGAGCGGCGCGGCTACCTTCAGGCCGGAGCCTTCGTGCCCGAAGTGCTGTTCGAGCACCCGGAGGTGGTCGAGCAGCTGCACCTGGATTTCGTGCACGCAGGCTCCGACGTGACGCAGGCGCTCACCTACTACGTGCATCGCGAGAAGCTGCGCGTGATCGGCCGCGAGAAGGAGCTCGCACCGATGAATCGCGCGGCGCTGCGCATTGCGAAGTCGGTGGCCCGCAGGACCGGAACACTGTTCGCCGGGGACCTCTGTAATACCAACATCTATGATCCCAACGACCCGCGCGCAATCAAGGAGGTCGAGCGGATCTTCGACGAGCAGGTGGGCTGGGCGGTCGAGGCGGGGGTCGACTATTTCGTCGCCGAGACTCTGGCCTGGGTCGGGGAGGCGGAGCTGGCGCTGAAGGCCATCAGGCGGCAGTCCAAGGTGCCGACCGTCGTCACCTTCGCCATGCACCAGGAGCCGATCCTGCGCGACGGGCTCACGCCGGTGGAAGCCTGCCGGCGCATGGAGCAGGCGGGGGCGGATGTGGTCGGCCTCAACTGCCATCGCGGACCTGCGACCATGATGCCGATGATCCGCGACATCCGGCAGGCGGTGAAGTGCCATGTGGCGGCACTGCCGGTTCCGTACCGCACCACGCCGCAGCAACCGTCGTTCATGTCGCTCACCGACCCGTGCTGCGACAACCGGCGCGCCTTCCCGGTGGGACTCGATCCCTTCATGGCGACGCGCTCCGAGATCTTCGATTTCGGCCGCGAAGCCTTCGCGCTCGGTGTGCGCTATCTCGGCGTGTGCTGCGGCGCCGGCCCGCATCACATCCGCGCGCTCGCCGAGAGCCTCGGACGCCACCCGCCGGCGAGCCGCTACAGCGTCGATATGTCGAAACACGCGTTCTTCGGTACCGACAGGATGATCCGCAGGATCCAGACGGAGTACCGCGACAAGGCCTGAAGCGCGGGTGCGGTGAGCTACTCGGCCCTGGCGCTGCTGCGCGGCGCGCTGACCCGGCACCGCCACTGGCAGCCGGCGTGGGCCTCGCCCGAGCCCAGGGCCAGCTACGACGTGGTGATCGTCGGCGGCGGAGGCCACGGCCTCGCCACGGCGTACTACCTGGCAAGAAACCACCGCCTCACGAGTGTCGCCGTGATCGAGCGCGGCTGGCTCGGCGGCGGCAATACCGGGCGCAACACCACCGTGGTGCGCTCGAACTACCTTTTTCCGGAGAGCGCGCGGCTCTACGATTTCTCGCTCAAGCTCTACGAGGGGCTCTCGCGCGAGCTCAACTTCAACGTCATGTTGAGTCAGCGTGGTCACGTGATGCTGGCGCACAGCCGCCACGACCTCGAGTCGATGTCGCGCTGGGTCAACACCATGCACATGCACGGCATCGACGCGGAGCTGCTGAGCGCCGAGCAGGTCGGCGCACTGGTGCCGGCGCTCGAGCTCTCGCCGCAGGCGCGCCTGCCGGTGCTGGGAGGCTTCCGGCAGCCGCGCGCCGGCACGGCGCGCCACGACGCCGTCGCCTGGGGGTACGCGCGCGCGGCCTCGAGGCTCGGCGTCGACATCATCCAGGAATGCGAGGTGACGGGCTTCGTGCGCGGCGCGGAGGGGCGCGTCACGGGTGTCGAGACGACGCGCGGCCGCATCCGGGCCGAGCGTGTCGCGATTGCCGCGGCGGGTCACAGCTCGGTGCTCGCCGCACTCGCGGGCTTGCGGCTGCCGGTGACCAGCTACGCGCTGCAGGCAATGGTGACCGAGCCCGTGAAACCGCGGCTCGATTCCGTGGTCATCTCGCCCGGAACCGGCGTCTACGTGAGCCAGTCCGACAAGGGTGAGATGGTGATCGGCGGCAGCCTCGATCTGTTCGCTTCCTATGCCCAGCGCGGCAGCTTCGCCGTGATGCAGAGCGTACTCGCAGGAACGCTCGCCATGTTTCCCTCCTTCAGCCGCCTGCGCCTCATGCGCCAGTGGGCCGGAATCGTCGACGTGGTGCACGACTCGAGCCCCGTCATCGGGCCGACGCCGATCCCGGGGCTGTACATCAATTGCGGCTGGGGCACCGGCGGCTTCAAGGCCATCCCGGCCGGCGGCTGGACGCTGGCGCACGTGCTCGCGACGGGCAGGAATCACGAGCTCGCCGAGCCCTTCCAGCTCGAGCGGTTCACGAGCGGGCGCTTCGTCGACGAAGCCGCCGCGGCCGGCATCGCCCATTGAGAGCCGCGCCCCCATGATGCTGCTCAATTGCCCATGGTGTGGTGCGCGCGATGAGTGGGAGTTCGTCTGCGGCGGCACCTCGCACATCGCACGTCCCGCGCTTACGGCGAGCGATGCCGCATGGGGCGAGTACCTCTTCTTTCGCGACAACCCCAAGGGCCTGCACCGCGAGCGCTGGCGCCACGCGCACGGTTGCGGGCAATGGTTCAACGTCGTGCGGCACACCGTTACCCACCAGGTGGTGTCGGTGTATGCGATGGGCGAGGCACAGCCCGCGGCGGGGAAGGCGCCGACGTGAGCGCGTTTCGCCTCGACGCGCCGGCGGGCCTGTGGATCGAGCGTACCCGGCCCGTCAATTTCACCTTCAACGGTCGGCCGCTGAGCGGCTACCGCGGCGACACGCTCGCCTCGGCGCTGCTTGCCAATGGTGTGCGCATCGTCGGACGCAGCTTCAAGCTCCACCGGCCACGCGGCATCCTCGCGTGCGGCGTCGAGGAGGCGAGCGGTCTGGTCGACGTGGGCACGGGCGGGCGCTACACGCCCAATGTGCGCGTGACGCTCGTGCCGCTCGCGCAGGGCCTTGCCGCGCGCAGCGTCAACTGCTGGCCAAGCGTCGGATTCGATGTCGGCGCGCTGAGCGGCGCCTTTGCGGCGCTCCTGCCGGCGGGCTTTTACTACAAGACCTTCAAATGGCCGAGCTGGGGCTGGTTCGAGCCCGCGATCCGCCGGATGGCGGGCATGGGCCGGGCACCGACGGTGCCGGATGCCGACACCTACGAGGAGGTGGCGACGCGCGCCGATGTCCTGGTGGTCGGCGGCGGCATCACGGGACTCACGGCCGCGGTCGCGGCGGCGCGCGCCGGCGCGGCGACGGTGCTGGTGGCGAGCGGCGCGCGTCTCGGGGGCGGGCTGGCGTGGCGCGACAATTCCGACGTGCGCGAGCTCGCCAGCGCCGCGCATGCCGCCGGCGTGCGGATTCTCAGCCGCACGGTGGCCTTCGGGATCTACGACCATAACCTGGTGGCGGCGTGCGAGACGGTGCAGGCCGATGGCGACCCGGGTCCGGGCGCGCCCGCGCTGCGCGAGCGCCTGTGGAGGATCCGCGCCCGCGCGGTGATCGCCGCCACCGGCGCTTTCGAGCGGCCGCTGGTGTTCCCCGACAACGATCGTCCGGGCGTCATGCTGGCCGGCGCCGCTGAGAAGTACGCGCGCGCCTTCGGTGTCGCCTGCGGGCGGCGCGTGGTGCTCGCCGCCGGCTGCGACAGCGCTTATACGGTCGCCGCCGGGCTGCGCGCGGCGGGCGTGCGTGTCGAGGCGCTCATCGATACCCGGGCGGCATCGCCGGCCAGCGAGGCGGCGCGCGATCTCGAGGTCGTGACGGAGGCTCGCATCGCTGCCATTGCGGGTGCGCGCGGCGTGCGCGGCTGCACCGTTCAATCCGCCCGGGGTCGTGCCCTCTCGATCGAGTGCGACGGGGTCCTCAACACGGGTGGCTACGCTCCGGCGGTGCATCTGCATTCGCAGGCGGGCGGGCGGCTCCGCTGGCTCGAGGAGGAGTCGATGTTCGTGCCCGACGGCGCGGCGCCGGGGCTCACGAGTGTGGGCGCCTGCGCCGGGGCCTTTGCCCGCGCCGCGGCCGTGAGCCATGCCAGCGAGGTCGGGGAGGCGCTGGCCCGCGGGCGGGTCGCGCCGCCGGCACCGCTCGGCGGCGTCGGGCGCTGCGGCCCGGACGCGCAGGGCGGCGCGGCGGGCGGCGCGCGCGGCAAGCGCTTCATCGACCTGCAAAACGACGTGTCGGCGGATGACGTCGCGCTCGCCGTGCGTGAGAACTACCGCTCCGTGGAGCACCTGAAGCGCTACACCACCACGGGCATGGGGACCGATCAGGGCAAGACGAGCAGCGTCAACGCGCTCGCGCTGCTCGGCGCATATAGCGGTCGCTCCCCCGAGGAGGTCGGGACGACGCGCTTTCGCCCGCCCTTTGTGCCGGTGACGCTCGGGGCGGTCGCCGGGCGGCGTGTCGCCGCGCTGTACCGGCCGCTCAAGCGCTTGCCTGCGGAAGCCTGGCACGTGGCGCGCGGCGCGCTGCTCGAGAATTTCGGCGACTGGTGCCGGCCTGCGGCTTACCCGCAGCCGGGCGAATCGCTCGAGGCGGCGGCGCAGCGCGAGGCGCGCGCGGTGCGAGCGAGCGCCGGTCTCTTCGATGGCTCGCCGCTCGGCAAGCTCGAGATCTTCGGTCCCGACGCCGCGCATTTCCTCGACCTCATGTACGTCGGGCCGATGTCGACGCTCGCCACGGGTCAGGCGCGCTACGGAGTGCTGCTCAACGAGAACGGCACACTCGCCGACGACGGCATCGTTGCGCGGCTGGGACCCGAGCACTTCTGGGTCAACACCACGAGCGCCGGGATCGAGCGCACTGCGGCGGCTTTCGAGGAGTGGCTGCAGTGCGAGTACCCGCACTTCAGGGTGCTGGTGACACCGGTGACTTCACGGTGGGCCAACGTCACGGTAGCGGGCCCGCGCGCCTGGGAGTGGTTGGCGGGAGCCGGCTTCGACCCGGCGCTCTCTCCGGCGGCGACGCAGCACATGACGCTGCACGACAGTGCGCTCGGCGGCGTTCCGCTGCGTGTGCTGCGCGTGAGCTTCAGCGGCGAGCTCGGCTACGAGGTGAATCTGCCGGCCGACGAGGCCACCGGGCTCCTCGCGCGGCTGTGGGCGCAGGCGGGCGCGGTTGGCGGAGTGCTCTACGGCGTCGAGGCGCTGCAGGTGCTGCGCGTCGAGAAGGGCTTCATCCACATCGGTACCGACACCGACGGCACGACACTCCCCGGCGACGTAGGTCTCGCGCGCGGTATCGAGCGCAAGGCGGCGAACTTCGTCGGCCGCCGCTCGCTCACGCGGCCGGCCTCGCGCGATCCGGATCGGCTGCAGCTGGTCGGGCTCACGCCGCTCGACGGACGCACCGTGCTGCCGGTCGGTGCCCAGATCGCGGGCCGGGCCCCGCCGGCGACGATCGAGGGCCGGGTCACTTCGAGCTTCATGAGCCCCGAGCTCGGCCGCCCGGTGGCGCTCGCTCTGCTGGCGCGCGGCGCACAGCGGCTCGGCGAGGAGCTCAACGTCTATCATCTTCGCCGGGAGATCAAAGCGTGCGTGGTGCGACTTCCCTTCGTCGATCCGCAGGGGAGGCGAGTGCATGGCTGAGGCGCTGCCCGGGCTCGAAGTAGAGACCGAGGCGCGGCCCTATGCCGCGACGCTGCGCTACTTCGAGGCCGACGGTCCCTTTGCCGCCACCGTGGCCGCGGTCACGGGCACACCGCTGCCGGGCCCGTTATCCGCTGTGGCGGGCGGCGGGGGACTCCTCTTCGCGTGGCTGCGGCCGACGGAGACACTGGTTCTGAGCAGGGAGGCCGCGCCGCTTGCCAGCCTCAAGGAGCGGCTCGCGAGCGCGCCGGGCGGTCATGTCGTGGACTTGAGCGGCGCACTCGAGGCGTTTCGCGTGAGCGGGGCACGGATGGCGGAGCTCCTGACCCGCCTGGGTGACAGCGTGCCTCCGGCGGCCGGCCAGGCCGGACGCAGGCGCCTGGCGGATTTGCCCGTGCTCGCGCTCAGCGTGCAGCCGCAAGAGGTGCTGCTCGTGGTGGACCGCGCCTACGCGGAGCACCTCGGGGGCTGGATCGAAGCGACCCTCGCCGGCTGGCGAAGCTAAGCGCCCGCAGAATGGCGCGAGGCTCGATTCTCGGCGAGTATGAGGGTACCTATGGACAAGAAAGCTATCGACCGGCGCTGGCTGCCGCTCAACGCATTGCGCGCCTTCGAAGGGGTCGCCAAGCACGGTAGCTTCACGGCCGCCGCCAACGCGCTGCTCATCTCGCAGAGCGCCCTCTCGCGGCACGTAATCGCGCTCGAGCGTCTCACCGGCGTGCAGCTCTTTGAGCGCCGGCCGCACGCTCTCACGCTCACCAGGGCCGGCCAGCACCTGCTCCCGGCGGTAGTCAAGTCCTTTGACCGGCTCGAGTACGCGCTCGATGACATCCGCAACGAGGGAGCTCCGGCGCAGCGCACGCTGCGGGTGCAGATGCCGCCGAGCTTCGCCGTGCAGCTGGCGGTCCCGATCCTGCAGGACTTCCGCCGTGCGAGCACCGAAGTCGACATCGATCTCGTCAGCGCCTACGGGGTCGGGCCGCCGCTCGGCGACGTCGACGTCGCGGTGGTGTACTCGAGGCCCACGGTCACCGATCTGGTCACCGACCTTCTGTGGTCGGTGCGCCAGTCGATCCTCTGCCATCCCAACATCGCCGCCGCGCACCGCGGCGAGGATCTCGCAGCCTTCATCCAGGTCAATGAGCTGATCCACGTCAGAATCGCCGACGCGCCCCGCTATCATTTCTGGACGCAGTTCACGCGGCAGAACGGGCTCGCCGGCATCGATGTCGAGCGGGGCATGATGTTCGACACGGCGGTGCTCGCGGCGCAGTACGCGCTCGGCGGCCAGGGGATCGCCGTGCTCGACACCAATCTGTTCGCCGAGGAGATCCGTCTCGGGCGGCTGGTGAGGCCCTTCGATGCTACGCTCGATGACGGCTACGGCTACTACCTGATCACGCAGCCCGAAGGACTGGCGGACACCGCCATCGCATTGTTCCGTTCCTGGCTGATCGGGCGCTTCGGCGCGCGCACTGCCACGGCGGCACCGCCGGTGCAGCTGGCCGTATCCAACGAATGATGCGGGCGGAGGCTTCGTGAGGCACGACGTACGGGTGGCGGTGATTGGCGGCGGCGTGGTCGGCGCGAGCGTGCTCTACCACCTGACCAAGGCGGGTTGGACGGATGTGCAGCTGATCGAGCGCGGCGAGCTCACCTGCGGCTCGACCTGGCACGCCGCCGGCGGCATGCACACCATCAACGGCGACCCGAACGTCGCCAAGCTCCAGCAGTACACCATCAACCTCTACCAGGAGATCGAGCGGATCTCCGGGCAGTCGTGTGGCATGCACGTCACCGGCGGCATCATGCTGGCCGGAACGCGCGAGCGTCTCGACTGGCTGAAGATGGCCAAGGCGCGCGGCCGCTATCTCGGCATGCAGCTCGAGATCATCTCGGTCGAGGAGGCGGCGCGCCTCTTCCCGCTCATGAACACCGAGCACTTCGTCGGCGCGCTCTACGATCCGATCGAGGGCCACGTCGATCCCTACGGCGTCACGCATGCCTATGCCAAGGCGGCGCAGCTCGCGGGCGCACAGGTGGTGCGCCACACGCGCGTGACGGATCTCAAGCCGCGCGCCGATGGCACCTGGGACGTCATCACCGACCACGGCAACGTGCACGCCGAGCACGTCGTGAACGCCGGCGGACTGTGGGCGCGGGAGGTCGGGCGCATGGTGGGGCTCGAGCTGCCGATCCTCGCGATGGAGCACCAGTACCTGATCACCGAGGACATCCCGGAGCTCAAGGGGCAGAAGGAACAGCTGCACTGCATCGACTTCGAGGGCGAGATCTATACGCGCCAGGAGCGCGGCGGCATGTTGCTCGGTACCTACGAGTGGGCGGGCGTGCCGTGGTCGCCGCACCAGACGCCGTGGGACTTCACCCAGAGCCTGCTGCCGGAGGATCTCGAGCGCATTGCGCCGAGTCTCGAGGTGGGATTCGAGCATTTTCCCGCGATCGGCCGGGCCGGCATCCGCAAGGTGGTGAACGGTCCCTTCACCTTCGCTCCGGACGGCAATCCGCTGGTTGGACCGATCCGGGGCCTGCGGAACTTCTGGGTGGCGTGCGGGGTGATGGCGGGCTTCAGTCAGGGCGGCGGAGTAGGGCTCGCGCTGGCGCACTGGATGGTAGATGGCGACCCGGGCGCCGACATCTGGGGCATGGATGTCGCGCGTTACGGCGACTGGGCCACGCGCGCCTATACCAACGCCAAGGTCCGCGAGAACTACTCGCGGCGCTTTCGCATCCGCTTTCCGAACGAGGAGCTCACTGCGGCGCGCCCCCTGCGCACCACGCCGATCTACGAACGGCTCGAGGAGCGCCACGCCGTATTCGGCGACTATTGCGGCCTCGAGCATGCCCTGTGGTTCGCGCCGAGCGCTGCGGAGGCGAACGAGGTCGTCACCTTCCATCGTTCCAACGCCCACCCCCGCGTGGCCGCCGAATGCCGGGCCGTGCGCGAGTCCGTGGGACTGCTCGAGATCTCGAACTACGGCAAGTTCGACGTCACGGGCGCGGGCGCCGAGGAATGGCTGTCACATGTCATGGCGAACCGCGTACCGCAGGTCGGGCGCATCGCGCTCACGCCGATGCTGAATGAGCGCGGCAAGCTGATCGGCGACTTCACCATGGCGCGCGTGGCGCAGGATCGGGTATTCCTGGTGTGCACTTACGCGGCCGAGGATTACTACCGGCGCTGGTTCGAACGCCATGCGCCGCCGAGCGGCGTGAGCGTGCGACCCTGCGCCATGCAGTACGTGGGGCTATCGGTGGCGGGGCCGCATTCGCGCGCGCTGCTGCAGAGCCTGACGCACGAGGACCTGTCGAGCGCCGCCTTCCCATTCCTCAGCTTCCGCCGCGTCGATGTCGGAATGATCCCGGCGCTGCTCGGCCGCATCAGCTTCACCGGCGACCTCGGCTACGAGATCTGGGTGACGAGCGAGTATCAACGTGCGCTCTACGACCTGCTCATCGGAGCGGGGGCGGAGTATGGGCTGAAGCTCTTCGGCGGCCGCGCTCTGAACAGCATGCGGCTCGAGAAGAGCTTCGGCACCTGGGCGCGGGAGTACCGACCGATCTACGGTCCTCACGAGGCGGGGCTCGGTCGCTTCGTGGACCTAAGGAAGGAGAGCTTCATCGGCCGCGCCGCGGCGCTCGAGGAGAAGGAGAGCGGCGGGAAACTGCGCCTCGTGACGTTCGCGGTGGAGGCGCACGATGCCGACGCGCTCGGCGACGAGCCCATATGGCACGACGGCAAGGTGATCGGCTGGGTGACCTCCGGCGGATACGGCCACAGCGTGCAGCGCTCGCTCGCGCTCGGCTACGTGCCGAAGGATTACGCGGGGCTCAGGAGCGGATTCGAGATCGAGATCCTCGGCGAGCGCTGCAAGGCCACGCCCCAGGCGGCGGCGGCGTTCGATCCCGACGGCAGCCGCATGCGCTCGTGAGAGCTCAGGCGATGAACATGGCGAGCGAGCTCGCGGTCAACGCCGGCTTGCTCTCTCCCTCGATCTCGATGGTGTTCTCGGTCATCACCAGGTAACGCCCGCCGCCCTTGTCCTCGACGGAGGAGATGCGGATGCGGTTGCGCACGCGCTTGCCCGAGCGCACCGGCGCGATGAAGCGGACCTTATCGAGGCCGTAGTTCACGACTGACTTTGGCGTGAGGCGCGCGAGCAGCACCTCGAAGCCCGTGGGCGCGAGCAGCGACAGGGTCAGAAATCCGTGCGCGATCGTGCCGCCGAACGGTCCTTCGCGAGCCGCGCGCTCGGCGTCCAGGTGGATCCATTGGTGATCGCCCGTGCAACGGGCGAATTCGTCGATGCGGCTCTGATCGAGCAGGATCCAGGAGGAGACGCCGATCTCCTCGCCGATGTGCTTGGCCAGGTCCGCGACGGGCATTTTGCTGGCGGGCATCGGTGGATTTTACCAAGGGAGCGCGGCGCGCCGGGGGAGCCGGCGAGGGCGCCCTCCCGCACTCGTATAGCCAGTATGCATTGCACAAGACGGCGCCGTTATAAGCGCATGAATATTTCATGAAATGACGCTTATATAGGCTATCTATGGCGGTAACCCCGCAGCACCCCTTTGTCTTCTTGCAATGCATACAAAAATCGCTAGAATCCTCCTCACCGCCACGCCAAACCGCTTTTGACGAGGAGCTCGCCATGACCGACCGCAACTACGATCTCAATACCTGGCTCGAGACCTACAAGGAGACCGTCGCCTCCTTCGGCAAGGCGCAGCAGGATGGCTTCAAGGCGCTGGAGCGCTTTGCCCGCTTCAACTATGCCGTTGCGGGTGACTATCTCGAGGCGGGCATCGCCCAGACCAAGGCCGCTCTCAGCGCCCGGGCTGCCGTCGGCACCCAGGCCGTCGCCGACCTGCTCGCCAAGCAGGCGGAGCTCAGCCACCAGCTGAGCGACAAGCTGCGCTCGCGCGCGCAGGAGTTCTCGACCCTGGCCTCCGAGGTGCAGGAGTCGGTCAGCAACTTCGCCACCGACGCCGCCAGCCGCGCCGCGGGAACGAAGAAGGCCGCTTAAGAACTCAGCGCTGACAGATTCATCGGGCGACCCCCGTCCCCCGGGGGCGCCCTTTTTTTTGGCGCTACGGCTATCGGCCGACGCCCTACATGCTGTTCGCGCGCGCGCGGCTGTAGTCTATGATCGCAGCATGGCGACCGTCAGGGTCGGGGATCTCAGCGTGCACCGGCTCGGCTTCGGCGCCATGCGCCTCACCGGGCCCGGGATCTGGGGTGAGCCGAAGGACGCGGCCGAGGCTCGTCGCGTGCTGCGACGGGCGGTCGAGCTCGGCGTCAATTTCATCGACACCGCCGATGCCTACGGTCCCGACGTCGACGAGCGGCTGATCGCCGAGGCGCTGCATCCTTACCCGCGTGGACTCGTGATCGCCACCAAGGGTGGGAGCGTGCGCCCCGGACCCTACGACTGGGCGGCGGACGGCCGGCCCGAGCATCTGCGCGCGGCGTGCGAGGGAAGCCTCAAGCGCCTGAAGCTCGAGCGCATCGACCTCTACCAGCTGCATCGTATCGATCCCAAAGTACCGCTCGAGGAGTCGCTCGGCGAGCTCGTGCGGCTGCAGAGCGAAGGCAAGATCCGCCACATCGGCGTGTCCAACTTCAGGCTGGAGGCGCTCGAGCGGGCACGGCACGTGGCGCGCATCGTCTCGGTGCAGAATCCCTACAACTTCGCCGATCGGGCCGGCGAGGACGTGCTCGAGCTGTGCGCGCGCGAGGGACTGGCGTTCATTCCTTACGCGCCGATTGCGCGCGGCTCCGCCGAGACGCTCGCGGGCGGGTCCGCGGGCAGGGAGCTCGAGAGACTCGCGAGTGCGCACCACGTGAGCGTGCTGCAGATGGCGATCGCGTGGCTGCTGGCCAAGTCGCCGGCGATGCTGCCCATCCCCGGCACTTCCTCAATTGCGCATCTGGAACAGAACGTGGCGGCCGCGGACATTCGCCTCAGTGCCGCCGAGCTTGCGCGGGTCGGCTAGCGCTCCCTCGCACGGGTGACTCGTCCCTGGCGCGTCACCCGTGCGAGTGCACGGTCCGAAGTCAGCGCCACGATCCTCCGGGCGCGTTCCTCAACCCTGCCGCAGGCGCTCGGCGTAGACCGAGGCCAGCATCGGGCTGTTCACGTCGCGCACGGCCTGCGCGATCGCCTGCTCGCGGCAGGCCTTCGCCGCGGCGACGGCCTGCAGATCGCGGATGTCGTCGACCGCGCACACCTGGCGCGCCGCGTCCACGATGCGCCCGTAGAGAGCGAGCGATCCCTGCTCGGTCGAAAGATTGAGGTCCGAGTAACGGACCCTGAGCGCCGGGGCGTCGGCGGTGGCGGCATGGGCGCTGCCAACGGCGCCGAGGGCGGTGCCGGCGGCGAGAACGGCCAAGGCTGCGGCGGTGCGCAGGCGCGCGCCAAGGTTGAGCGTTGCAGAGGTCATGGGCTTCTCCTTTGTGGACACTGAGGTTCTCGGATCCTTCAAGCGCGTCACGACCTTCGCGACGCTGATGAGTAGATTCCCCAATTGCCCGCGGCGTTTAAAGACGGCGCGCCACGGGTTGATCCCGCGGAACGACGACTTCGTACCGGGCGTTTCCGGCTCTCATTCCTGGTAGCGGCATGGCGCGCAGCGTGCGGCGTGCGTCACGCGGATTCGTCCCGTGAATCGACGGAATCGTCCCAGCACGCTGGCAAACTGCACGCGAGCGGCGTTGGGCGTAGGCTATGCTCCCGCGAATGAGCGCCTCACCACTCGAGCGAATCACTCCCGCATTCCTCGGCGTCGCCCGCGATGGTGACGTCGCCGACGAGCGGCGCGCCGCGCGCGCCCGCCGCAACTTCTGGCCGCAGCTCGCGGTGCTCACCGGGTTCTGGATCTACGTCGCGCTCTCGAACCTCATGTACGCCAACACCATGGGGGAGAGCCTGAGGTCGCTCAACGTAACGGACTTCTTCGCGCCGTGGGACGCGCGCCTGGTGCAGCACCTGCTGCTCTATCCGCTCTTCATATTGTGCGCCTGGACCTCGCTGCGCATCGGCTGGCGGCCGCTGTGGCGAACCCTCCCCATCCAGCTGTCGTGCGCACTGGGCTTCGCGGTGCTGGCGGCGCCGGCGCTGGTGCTCGGCGAGATGGTCATGGGCGAATGGCACGGGACCATGGGCATCACGCACCCGGCCGCGCAGAGCTACGAGAGCTGGGAGGAATTCTTCGCCGGCCCGGCGGTACCCACCTGGATCGCGAGCGCCACCAGCTTCCTCATCACCTACGGCTTCGGTCTCGCACTCATCACCAGCTTCGGCTTCTATCAGCGTCTGCGCGACTCGCAGCTGCGCTCGGCGGCGCTCGAGCGCGCGCTCGCCGCGGCACACCTCGCGGCGCTGCGCATGCAGCTGTCGCCGCATACGCTCTTCAATCTGCTGCACACCATCCGCGGACAGATCACCTGGGATCCGCCCGCCGCCCAGGCGATGGTGGTGCAGCTCGGTGACCTGCTGCGGCGGCTGCTGACGGCGGGCGAGCAGGAGTTCACGCGCCTCGGCGACGAGCTGCAGTTCGTGCAGCTGTACCTGCAGCTGCAGCAGCGGCGCTTCGCCGACCGTCTGAGCGTCAGCGTGCCGGGGCGCGACGCGGCGCCGCTCGCCTGGGTGCCGAGCCTGATCCTGCAGCCGCTGGTCGAGAACGCGGTGGTGCACGGCCTGGCGGGCCACGAGGGCCCGGTGACCGTGCGCGTCGAGGCGAGCGTCGTCGGCGAGACGCTGGTGCTGCGGGTTCTCAACAACCTGTCACCCTCGTGGCACGGATTGCACGGCCCCGGCATCGGGCTGGCGAACGTGCGCGAGCGGCTGGCGGTGCAGTTCGGCGAGCGCGCCAGCTTCGAGGCCGGTCCGGGCGCCGAGCAGCAGTGGGTGGCGGAGATTCACATGCCGCTGCTGCGCGACGGCCCCGAGGTGCCGGCCCGCGTTCCCGCGGATGCCGATCAGTGATGGACGTCATCATCGTCGACGACGAGCCGGCGGCGCGCCGCACGGTGCGCGAGTGCTGCGAGCGCGAAGGCGACTTCAGCGTGGTCGGGGAGTTCGGCGAGAGCCGCGCGGCGCTCGAGGCCATCCGTGCCCGGCCACCGCACGTGCTGTTCCTCGACATCCAGATGGACTCCATGACCGGCATGGCGCTGGCACGCGCGCTCGATCCGGCAACGCTGCCGCTCATCGTGTTCGTGACCGCCTACGACCACTATGCGCTCGAGGCGTTCGAGGTCTGCGCGGTCGACTATCTGCTCAAGCCATTCGACGACGCGCGCTTCAGGGCCACCGCGGCGCGCGTGCGGCAGCGGCACGAGGGGCAGAGCGGCGGCGACCGGCGGCGCTCGCTCGAGTCGCTGCTCGAGCAGCTCGAGCGCGGCGCGCGCGCGCGCGAGGCGCAGCCGCGGGTACTCGCCGAGGCCGGCAGCCGCATGCACATGCTGGATGTGTCGCAGGTCGAGGTGCTCGAGTCGGACCGTAATTACGTGCGCCTCACCATCGGGCGCGAGACCTTCCATGCTCGCAGCACGCTGCATCAGGCCGAGCGCTCCTTCCAGGCGCAGCCGATGCTGCGCATCAGCCGCTCGTGCCTGGTGAACATGAGTCACGTCAGGGAAGTGAGCCGCACGCCGCGCGGCGACTTCATCCTGGTGGTCGCGGGCGGCACCACGGTAACGAGCAGCGAAGGCTTCCGCGACGCGGTCCGTCAGTATCTCGAGCGGCTGAAGCTGGCGCCGGCATAAGCTGGGTGCGGTAAAGTCCGCTCGCACCTGACCGCGAGGGGAGTGAGCCTTGAGTACCGCTGCGCCGCCGCCGCGCGCCGCCAACCGGGCGCTGTTCGTCCTCACCGCCATCAATCTTCTCAACTACCTCGACCGCTACCTGGTGCCGCCCCTGGTGCCGGATCTGAAAGGCGCGATGGCGCTGTCGGACGAGCAGGCCGGCTGGCTGTGGCCGGCGTTCATGCTGGTGTACATGGTCACTGCGCCGGCCTTCGGTGCCTGGGGCGATCGCGGTTCGCGCCGCCGCCCGATCGCGCTGGGGGTGTTCATCTGGAGCCTCGCCACGGTGTTGTCGGGACTGGCGCGCAGCTACCCGCAGCTGCTGGGTGCGCGAGCGCTAGTCGGCATCGGCGAAGCCGCCTACGTCGCCATCGCGCCGGCGCTGCTCGCGGACTGCTTCCCGCTGAGCGCACGCGGGCGCGTCTACTCGGTTCTCAACATGGCTATCCCGGTGGGGGCGGCGCTCGGCTACGTGCTCGGCGGACTGTTCGGCCAGCTCGCCGGCTGGCGCGCAGCGTTCTTCATCTGCGGCGCGCCCGGGGCGCTGCTTGCCGCGGCGGTGCTCCTCATCCCCGATCCGCCGCGAGGCGTGCAGGAGCCGTCAGCGGCTGCGCCGCCGGTGCCGGCCGCCGCGCGGCGCGACGCGCTGGGGGTTTACTGGAGCCTGCTGCGACGCGGGCCCTACATGCTCCTGGTGCTGGGTTACGCGGCCTATACGTTCGGCCTCGGGGGACTGGGATTCTGGATGCCGGTATTTCTCGAGCGCGTACGCGGGGTACCCGCGGTCGCAGCCACACGCGATTTTGGCATCGTCGTGGTGCTTACCGGCGTCGTGGGCACGCTGGCCGGCGGCTGGCTCGGAGACTATTGCCTGAAGCGCTCCCGGCAGGGCTATCTGTGGTTCTCCGCAGTCGTGACACTCGCAGCGGTGCCGTGTGCGTTTATTGCGCTGAGCGCGCCGGCCCCGGCTGAGTACTATCCGGCGATCGTCGCCGCCGAGCTGCTGCTCTTCATGTCCACGGGGCCGATCAACGCGGCGATTGCCAACATCGTCTCGCCGCTCGAGCGAGCCAGCGCCATGGCGCTCAGCATGTTCACCATCCACCTGCTCGGTGACGTGCCTTCACCGCCGCTCATCGGGCACCTGTCCGATGCCAGCTCGCTCGGCGAGGCCGTGCTCATTGTGCCGGTCGCGATCGGCGTCGGTGGCATAGTCTGGCTGCTGTCAGCGCGGGCCGCACGGCTGGCGGCAGTGTGAGCGGCGCGCGAGCCTTCGACGCGTCGCAGTCTCCCGCGGCGCGCCCGTTGGCCGCGACGACTGCCGGAGAAATCGCCGCCCTGTTCGAGGCGGCGCTGCGCTCGAGGGACGGGGCCCTGGGAGCGCACTGCATCCACGAGCTGTGGATGCGGGGGGAGTTCGCGGCGCGGATCGAGGCGGCGCTCGAGCTCCTGTGGCGGCGCGCCGCCGCCTCGATCCCCGAATGGCTGCCGATGCGCTACATCGAGTGGCTGCCGGCCGCCTATGAAGCGGCAGAAGGCCTGCGTGGTGAGCGTCCTGGCCGCGCGAATGTCTATCTGATCCTGCTGGATTTCGCCGATCGGAAGAGGGGGCCGTATGGCGTCTATGTGGGCATGAGTCGCTACACGCCGGCCGCCCGCTTCGATCAACACAAGGCGGGTATCCACGCCGCCGGCAGCGTGCTGAAGCGCGGTCTCGAGGTGCTCACCGGTCCCACGCTCCACCTGCAGCACCTGGCGCGCGCCGAGGCTCTGCGCATCGAGGCGCAGCTCGCGCGCTCGCTCGCGGACGCCGGGCTCCTGGTCGAGGGCGGCCACTAGTCAATTGGAAAAATCGCCTGCGCGGCGCTCGACGAACGCCCGCTCGATGACGTAGTCGCCTGGCTCACCGCTGCGGGGCGAGATTTGGAAGCCGCGCGCATCGAGGAGCTTCGCGGTATCGCTGAGCATCGCGGGACTGCCGCAGACCATGACGCGGTCGGTCGCCGGGTCGAGCGGCGGCAGATCGAGGTCGCGCGTCAGTCGGCCGGACTCGATGAGGGTGGTGAGCCGGCCGCGGTTGACGTAGGGCTCGCGCGTGACGGTCGGGTAGTAGCGCAGCTGCGCGCGCACCTGGGACCCAAGCAGCTCGTGGCTCTTGAGCGTCGCGATGCGATTGCGCACCACGTCGGTCTCGCGCGCCCACCGGACCCCGTGCACCAGCACGACGACCGCGAAGCGCTCGTAGAGCTCGGGGTCGCTGATCAGGCTGAGAAACGGCGCGGCCCCCGTGCCGGTACTGAGGAGGTAGAGCCGCTCGCCCGGTTTCAGGTCGTGCAGCACCAGCGTTCCCGTCGGCTTGCGGCTCACCAGCACCTCGTCGCCCGCGCGCACGTGCTGCAGTTTCGAGGTGAGCGGCCCGTCCGGCACCTTGATGCTGAGAAAGTCGAGGTGATCCTCGTAGTTGGCGCTGGCGATGCTGTAGGCGCGCAGCAGCGGCCGGCCCGCGAGCGGCAGCCCCACCATGACGAACTGGCCGTTCTCGAAGCGCAGGCCGCGATCGCGCGTGGTGGTAAAGGAGAATTGGGTGTCGGTCCAGTGGTGCACGGCGAGCACGCGCTCGCTGCCGATGGCTGCTGCCAAGATCGCTCCTCCGGATGTTGGTTTCCGGAGGGGATGTTAGCCTGATGGCGCAGGCGCGCTCTGCGTACTTCTACTCATGGACTCAGAAGCGCGGCTCATGAACGGACCGGCTGCCGCTCACAGCTTCTGCACGATCACGCGGCCGGTGGTGTCGACGTACACATGGTAGCGATTGCCATCACGGCAGGTGGCGGTGTAGTCGCTGTCGCCGTTGCGCTTCGCGTCGATCACCGCGTCGCACGTCTGCCCGTGCAGCACGATGGTCGCGGTCAGGTCCTTGCCGAAAGAAGGCTCTGCGGCGGCGCCCGTGCCCGCGGCGGCGGCCAGCGCCGCTGCGCGCACCACAATCACCAGCCTCGCGGATTTCATGGTCAGCTCCTGTGTGCGGATCTAGAGGTTGTTGAACCGGTTGCGGTCACTGAGGATGCCCCAGATCGCCTCGCGCGAGGACGACACGGCGCCCGCCAGCCCCGGGTCGTCGTCCTGCAGCAGCGTCACGACTTTCATGAGCAGCAGCTCGTAGCTGCGCCGCAGCTCCGCCAGCGTGAGCGCGCCCCGGCCGGCGTAGAAGGCGCGGAACTGCGCCAGCAGATCGTCCACCTGGTTCTTGAGGGAGAGTTTGGTGAACACACCGATGGCATGGGTGTCCCGCAACCGCTCCTCGAGCGAGGCGAGATCGAGCGCCGGCGGGCCGGGTGCTGCGGCGGGCGCCGGCGCGCCAATAGAGGCGGGCGGGGCGCCGGCGGCAGCAGGGGCGGACGGCGCGGACGGCGGGCGCTTGGGGGCGGGCGCAGGGGCGGTCGCGCCGGCTGTCGGGCGCGGCGGCGGACTCGGGGCCGGGGCCGGTTGGGTCGCCGCACCCGATGCGGGGCTTGCGCCCGCGGCGGGGCTTGACGGCGCGGGAGTCAGGACGGGAGGGGGCGGCGCGCCTGGCTCCGGGGCGGAGGAGACTGGTGCCGGCACGGGCGGCGCGTGCGGCGCCTGCTGGTGCACGCAGCCGAGCAGGCCGGCGAGTGCGAGGCCGGCGATTACCCCGCCAGAGCGCGCAGAGGCTGCGACTTTGCGTGCCGCGAGCATGTGCGGCAGTGTATCCCGTTATGACGCCGCGGCCACTGGGCGGCGCGTCTCAGAAGGTGCCGGTGAGACTCGCCTGCCGCAGCGCCCAGGTGCACAGCCACACGCACGCGAGCCCGAGCGCGAAATAGAGCCACGCCATGCGCTGCTCGCGCTTCTCCATGCGCTCGGGGCCGAGCGGGGAGATGAGGAACGGCCGGCCGTCGGCAGGCTCGGAGATGACGCTGACGCGCTCGATGCTCGACTGCAGCTTCTGGGTCTCGCATTCCCTGGCGGCCGTCTGGCGCGCGGTCTCCCACTCCGCGGCGCTCAAATGGCCGTCATGGTCGGCATCGAAGCGCCTGAGCAGACTCGCCTGATCCTGCTTCCATTCGTGGAGCCTGGCCGCGGTGGCGGCGGCGAGGTCGCCGGTGTCGGAGTGCGAGCGCAGCTCGCCGACGACGCAGACCTGCGCGCCGACGTCGAGGAGCTGCTCCGTGTAGCGGAACGGCCCCATGAGGAGCGCCGTGTTCACCGGCGGCGGGCCCCCCAGCGGCCGTGAGGTGTTGCCGTACCAGGTGTTGACTCGCGAGGGAGTGACCTCGGCCTTCACCGGCCCCACCAGGCACTCGGCATCGTCGTCGGCGAGCACGAACAGCTCGACGCTGGTCGCGCTCTCGACCGTGCGCCACTCCGCCCGGCCGCGCGAGTCACGGTGCTCCTCGGCCACCTTGAAGTCCCACCACACGCACGGGCGGCCGCTCAAGGGCGCCGCGGTCGGCGCGGCTCCCGCGGGACGGGCGCGACCCTGCACTTTGACGTAGCCCTGGGCGGCGGAGCGGATGTGCACCACCGGCGTGTCGGCGAGCAGCCGGTCGCGGCGCAGGCGGCGGAAGAAACCGTAGAGGCACAGCAGCGCCCCGGCGCCGGCGACCGCGGCAATGAGCGCTGGGTTCTGCACGTGGGCGACCATACGGGGCCGGGAGAGCCGCCGCGGGCGCGCGGCGCGGCTCTCAGCGCGAGAAGGCAGCCTTCAGGTCGACGTCGGCCTTCTCGTCCGTCTGAAAGTGCAGCAGCTGGGCTTCGGGGAAGTTGCCGAGCCCGGCGATCAGCACGCCCGGGAACGAGGAGATGCGTACGTTGTTGGTGTTGACGGCGTCGTTGTACACCTCGCGCCGGTCCGCGATCGCGGTCTCCAGTCCGCTGATGCGGTCCTGCAGGTGACGGAACGCCTCGTTCGCCTTGAGCTCAGGGTAGTTCTCGGCGACCGCGTACAGGCCCGAGAGCCCGGTGCGCAGCTCGCGCTCGGCGGGTCCCAGGGAAGCCACGTTGCCGGAGCTGCGCGCGGCGTCGACGCCGGCGCGGGCGCGCATCACGCGCTCGAGGGCTCCCGGCTCGTACTGCATGTATTGCTTGCACACCTCGACCAGCTTCGGCAGCTCGTCGTGGCGCTGCACCAGCAGCACGTCGATGTTGGACCAGGCGAGCTTCACCGCAGCGCGCACCTGCACCAGGCCGTTGTAGGCACCGACGACATAACCGAGCAGCGCGATGAGCAGGAACAGCACGACCAGCAGACCGAGCATCGGATGACTCCTTGGCGGAGGGTTAGCCGGCAAAGTCGGGGCGCAGCATACCCGTTACAAGCGCGGTGCAATGTGAAGGTTTCGGCACCTGGCGCGGACGTGACGCGCGTCACATGCCCACGGCGGCTCGCAGGCGGTCTCTTCAGGCGGCGGTGACCCGCAGCTCCAGGTCGATCCCGGCGAGCTCGTAGCCCCTGCGGAAGTCGCGGATGTGGCGCGCCATCCAGTCGTGCGCGGCCTGGGGCGAGCGCGCCTCGAGCGCCTCCACCAGGCGGCGCTGTGCGGTGGCGATGCGCGCGCGCGCCTGCGGCACCTTGTCGATCATGACGCCGAGCGAGGGCTCGAGCAGCTGCAGCAGCGGCTCCTGCGCGAGTCCCAGCACGGGGTTGTGGGTCGCGCGCCCGAGGCAGCGGAAGAACTCCGCAGTGCAGTGCACCGCCTGCGCCGTGCTCTCGCGCTGTAAGCTGAAGGCCTCCGCGGCGGCTGTGATGCACTCGAGGTCCGCGGCGCTGCGCATGCGCGCTGCCACCTGCGCCAGCGGCGGCTCGAGGATCATGAGAGCCTCCCACACGTGGTGCACCGTCACATCGTGCAGCAGCAGCGCATGGCTCACGCCGGCCGCCACCGCCTCGTGATGGGGGCGGCTCACCGACATGAGCTTCGAGCCGGGGCGGCGCCGCACCAGGCCGCGGCTCTCGAGCTCGCGCAGCGCCTCGCGCACGGTGGAGCGGTTCACCCCGAATTGCCGTGCCAGCTCGGTCTCGGAGGGCAGCCGCTCGCCCTCGTGCAGCGCTCGTGACAGGATGCGCTCGCCGATGGTCGCCGCCACCTTGCGGTAAGCGGGCTCCATGAGCAGCGGGGCGAACTCGACGCTCATGCCGCGGCCTCGAACAGCTCGCGGCCGATCAGCATGCGGCGGATCTCCTGGGTACCGGCGCCGATCTCGTAGAGCTTGGCATCGCGCAGCAGCCGCCCGGCCGCATAGTCGTTGATGTAGCCGTTGCCGCCGAGCGCCTGGATGGCATCGAGGCCGGCCTGGGTGGCGCGCTCGGCCGCGAACAGGATGCAGCTGGCGGCGTCGCGCCGCCGCACCGTGCGCGCATCGCAGGCGCGGGCCACCGAGTAGACATAGGCGCGCGCGGCGTTGAGCGAGGCATACAGGTCGGCGATCTTGCCCTGCATGAGCTCGAAGCTGCCGATGGGCGCGCCAAACTGCCGGCGCTCGCGGATGTAGGGCAGCACCACGTCGAGCGCCGCGGCATGCAGCCCCAGCGACCCGCCGGCGAGCACCACGCGCTCGTAGTCGAGCCCGCTCATGAGGACGCGCACGCCGCCGTTCTCCGCGCCGACGAGGCTCGTGGCGGGGATGCGGCAGTCGTCGAACACCAGCTCGGAGGTGCTGGAGCCGCGCATGCCGAGCTTGTCGAGTTTCTGTGCGCTCTTGAAGCCCGCGGTGCCACGCTCGACGATGAAGGCGCTGATGCCGCGCGAGCCGGCCGCCGGGTCGGTCTTGGCGTACACCATGACGACGTCGGCGTCCGGCCCGTTGGTGATCCACATCTTGCGGCCATTGAGCACGTAGCAGTCGCCGCGCCGCTCTGCCTTGAGCTGCATCGACACGACGTCGGAGCCGGAGCCGGGCTCCGACATGGCGAGCGCCCCGACGTGCTCGCCGGAGACGAGCTTCGGCAGGTAGCGCCTGCACTGCTCCTCGCTGGCATTGAGGCGCAGCTGGTTGACGCACAGGTTCGAGTGCGCGCCGTAGGAGAGGCCCACCGCTCCCGAGGCACGCGAGATCTCCTCCATGACGATGACGTGGGCGAGATAGCCGAGGCCCGCGCCGCCGAAGCGTTCGGGCACAGTGATGCCGAGCAGGCCCTGGGCACCTAAGGCCGGCCAGAGGTCGCGCGGAAACTCGTTGCTGCGGTCGATGTCGGCGGCGCGCGGCGCGATCTCCTGCGCGGCGAAGCGCCGCACCTGCTGGCGGATCTCCTCGAGCTCGGGACTCAGGCCGAAGTCGCTGTCGGTGCAGTCGAGCGGGTTCATGTGGGCTTGCCTTCTCCTTGGACCAGATCGTATGATTGTCTGACAAACCGGCAATCATGGCAAGCATCCATGCCCCGCATCACCACCCGGGTCGATCTGCAAGCCCAGGAATTCCGCGACAACGAGCGCGCCATGCGCGCGCTGAGTGAGGATCTGCGCCGCGAGGTCGGGCGGGCCGCCCGTGGCGGCTCCCGGGCCGCCGTGGACAAGCATCGTGCGGCGGGCAAGCTCTCAGCCCGCGAGCGCGTGCGCGTGCTGCTCGACACCGGCAGTCCCTTCCTCGAGCTCTCGCAGCTCGCCGCCCACGGCATGTACGGCGGCGACATCGCCTGCGCCGGGATCATCACCGGCATCGGCCGGGTCGGAGGGCGCGAGTGCGTGATCGTCGCCAACGACCCGACCGTCAAGGGCGGCACCTACTACCCCATCACGGTGAAGAAGCACCTGCGTGCTCAGGAGATCGCGCGCGACAATCGCCTGCCCTGCGTGTACCTGGTGGAGAGCGGCGGGGCGTTCCTGCCGGCGCAGGACGAGGTGTTTCCCGACCGCGAGCATTTCGGACGCATCTTCTACAACCAGGCGACGCTCTCCGGGCTCGGCATCGCGCAGATCTCCGTCGTGCACGGCTCGTGCACCGCGGGCGGCGCCTACGTGCCGGCGATGTCGGACGAGAACGTCATCGTGCGCAACCAGGGCCGCGTGTTCCTCGGCGGTCCGCCGCTGGTGAAGGCCGCGACCGGCGAGGACATCGACGCCGAAACCTTAGGGGGGGCCGACGTCCACTGCCGCGAGTCCGGTGTGTGCGATCACTACGCCGAGAACGACACCCATGCCCTCGCGATCGCGCGGCGCATCGTGGCGAGGCTCAAGCCCGCCGCCGGGAGCTCGCCGCCGCAGGCCGCGCGCGAGCCGCGCTACGACCCGGCGGAGCTCTACGGCGTGGTCCCGGCGAGCCTGCGCAAGCCCTACGATGTGCGCGAGGTCATCGCGCGCCTGGTCGACGATTCCGAGCTCGATGAGTTCAAGGAGCTCTACGGCACGACGCTGGTGTGCGGCTTTGCGCACCTTGCCGGCTACCCGGTCGGGATTCTCGCCAACAACGGCGTGCTGTTCTCCGAGAGCGCGCTCAAGGGCACTCACTTCATCGAGCTGTGCACGCGCGAGGAAGTCCCGCTGCTGTTCCTGCAGAACATCACCGGCTTCATGGTGGGCCGGCGCGCCGAGGCCGGCGGCATCGCCAAGGACGGCGCCAAGCTCGTCACCGCGGTCGCCTGCGCCCCGATACCGAAGCTCACCACGATCATCGGCGGCAGCTATGGCGCGGGCAACTACGCCATGTGCGGCCGCGCCTACGAGCCGCGGCTACTGTTTCAGTGGCCGAATGCGCGCATCTCCGTCATGGGCGGGGAGCAGGCCGCCAGCGTGCTCGCGACCGTGAAGCGCGCGGCAGTGGAGCGCGCCGGCGAGCAATGGCCGGCGGCGGAGGAGGAGGCCTTCAAGACGCCGATCCGCGAGCAATACGAGCGGCAGGGGCACCCGTATTACTCCTCGGCGCGGCTGTGGGACGACGGGGTGATCGACCCCGCCGACACGCGCCGCGTGCTGGCGCTGTCGCTGGCGGCGGTGCGCCACGCGCCGCTCGAGCCGGCGCGCTTTGGCGTTTACCGGATGTGACGATGCCGAAGACGCTGCTGGTCGCGAACCGCGGCGAGATCGCCTGCCGCATTTTCCGCACCGCGCGCCGCCTCGGGTGGCGCACCGTGGCGGTGTTCTCGGACGCGGACGCGCTCGCGCGCCACACGCGCGCGGCGGATGAGGCGCTGTGGATCGGTCCGGCGCCGGCGCGCGACAGCTACCTCGACACCGAGCGGATCATCGCCGCGGCGCGCGCCAGCGGCGCGGACGCCATTCATCCGGGCTATGGGTTTCTCTCCGAGAACGCCCAGTTCGCGCAGGCCTGCAGCGATGCCGGCTTCACCTTCGTAGGTCCGCCCGCGGCCGCGATCGCCGCGATGGGCTCGAAGATCGTCGCGAAGAACCGCATGCGCGAAGCCGGCGTGCCCGTGCTGCCGGGCTATGCCGGCGGGGAGCAGGACCTCAGGCAGCTCGCCGCCGCGGCCCACACGGTCGGACTCCCGCTCATCATCAAGCCCGCCGCCGGCGGCGGCGGCAAGGGCATGCAGATCGTACGGCAGGAGTCCGAGCTGACGGCGGCGCTCGCCGCGGCGCGGCGCCTCGCCGAGAGCGCCTTCGGCGACGGGGCGTTGCTGCTCGAGCGATTTCTGCCGACGCCGCGCCACCTCGAGGTCCAGGTATTCGGCGACACGCACGGCAAGCTCGTGCACCTCGGCGATCGCGACTGCTCGGCGCAGCGGCGCCATCAGAAGCTCATCGAGGAGGCGCCGGCGCCCAACGTGCCGGATGCGGTGCGCGCCCGCCTGCGCGCGGCGGCGCTGGTGGTGGCGCGCGAGATCGGGTACCAGAGCGCGGGCACCGTCGAGTTTCTCTACGACGGGCGCGAGTTCTACTTCATGGAGATGAACACGCGGCTGCAGGTCGAGCACACGGTGACCGAGGCGGTCACCGGCCTCGATCTGGTCGAGTGGCAGCTGCGCGTCGCGGGCGGGGAGCCGCTGCCGCTGTCGCAGGATGAGATACGCCTCGAGGGGCACGCCATCGAGGCGCGCGTCTGCGCCGAGGATCCGGAACGCAACTTCCTCCCGAGCGCGGGGCGGCTCACGCTCATGCAATGGCCGGCGCTCGAGTCGGTGCGGGTCGATGCGGGTTTCGACAGCGGCGACACGGTTCCCGACTGCTACGACTCACTGCTCGGCAAGGTGATCGCCTGGGCTCCCGAGCGCGATCTGGCCGCCGCGCGGCTCGCCCACGCGCTTTCCCGGACCCGTTGCGCGGGCGTGCACAGCAACGAGCGCTGGCTCGCGCGCGTGCTGCGCTCGCGGCGCTTCCTCGAGGTGCGGCACAACATCGCGCTGCTCGACAAGGGCGCGGCGGAGTTCGCCGGCCCCTCGTCCGTGCCGCCCGAGGCGCTGATCCTGGCGGCACTGGCGTTGCATCGGGCCGCGCCAGCGCGCGATTCGAGCCCCTGGGCGGTGCGCGACGGCTTCACGCCGAACTTGCCCGCGGTGGTCGCCTACGCGCTCTCCTGGAAGGGCCACGCACACAGCGTGGAGCTCGGCTGCCGCGCCGGGCGGCCGGTGTCGGCGACGGTCGATGGGCGGACACTCCTGCAGGTCGCGGACCTGAGCTGCAGCGACGACACGGCCGGCGCCGCCACGGTCGCCGCGCGGCTCGTCGAGCGGCGCCGCCAGGCGCACTGCCGGGTCGAGGACGCGCAGGTGATTCTGTGGGAGGAGGACGCGCGCTACGAATTCGTGGTCGAGGATCCGCGCGCGCGGGAGTTCTCGGCGAGCGCCAGCACCGGCGGCCTCACCACGCCGCTCCCGGGGGTGGTGGTCTCGGTACCGGTGTCGGTGGGACAGAAGCTGGCCGCGGGCGAGGTGCTCATGGTGATCGAAGCCATGAAGATGGAGCATACGATCACGGCGCCTTATGCCGGCACCGTGCAGGCCATCTACTTCGGCCGCGGCGACCGCGTGCCCGAGGGAAGCCAGCTGCTCGAGCTGGCACGCATCGAAGGGTAAACGGCTAAAATTCGCGCTGCATCGCAGTGCGGCACTGCGCGCGCGGCAGCGCCCCAGCGTCAGCGTTGCTTCGCCGCCCCCTTCGGAGGCGCTGCGGGCGCAGCGGCCTTGGGCGCGCTGCCGCGGGCCATCGTGATCACCTTGTCGGCGAGCACGAGCAGGTCGCGGAAGGTCTGCTCCTCGTCGGCCGCCTGCGTCGGGCTGATGACCACGTAGCGGCCGTTGACGGCGAGGGTCGGGATCGCGTCGATCGCAAAGTCCTCCGCCAGCTGATCGGCCTGCACGGTCTGGTTGTTGACGCCAAAGGAGACGTACGCGTTGGCGAACGCGGTGGCATCGCCTCCCTGCCTGCCCACCCAGTCGGCGATCGACTGCTCGTCGAAGAGATTCTGGTGCTCGTCGTGAATGGCGCGGAACAGCGCGGCGTCGAGCTTCTTCAAGTCCCCGGTCGCCTCGAGCGCGTAGTAGGTGCGCGCGAGGTTCATCCACTGCGGTCGGCCGTAGCTCACCGCCACGCGCTTGAAGACGACGTCCTTCGGCTGCTTCGCGACCCAGGCGGTCACCAGCGGGCTGAACTTGGCGCAGTGCGGACAGGCGTAGGAGAAGAATTCGACCACCTCGATCTTCCCCGGGCTGGAGGTCGGCTTCGGCGGCGTGAGCACGCGGTAGTCGCGTCCCTCCACGAGCTGAGCGGACGCCGGTGCGCCGGCGCACACCGCTGCGGCGGCCAGACAGGTCACGGCGAGACTCAGGAAGCGGCTGTGGTTCGGCATTCAGTCGGTCTCCGTCGGCTGGTGGAAACGTAGCACGAAGCGCGGTCGAAGAACCTCCAGGGACGCCGCGCCCATTCCCCCGCATAGTCGACGCCGATGCGCGCGCTGCGCCCGATCGCGACGTGTGGGACGTGCCGCGGGCGCTCGATCCACAGCTCCCGACCCAGGAGATCGGCGCCGTTCAGTCGCCGGTCGATATGCATGGCGCGGCACAAGAGGCCTGGCCCCCAGGTTTTGTCCGTGATTCCCTCCAGCGGTTCCACCGCCCGCAGCAGCACCGCGTGTGGCACTCCCTCCCGTGCCGTCACGACATTAAGACAATTCCAGAAGCCGTAGATGAAATAGACATAGGCGTGTCCCGGAGGACCGAACATCACCTCGGTGCGTGCGGTCCGTCCGCGCGAGGAATGCGCGGCGCGATCGCGCGGACCGAGGTACGCTTCCGTCTCGACGATCCGGCCGCGGCGCACGGTGGCGCCATCATCGTGCACCAGGTGCATGCCGATGAGCTCGCGCGCGACGGCGAGCGCGCTGCGGGCGAAGAAGGCGCGCGCGGGCTTGTTAGACGGGGTCACTGCGCGATGCTAAAGGATTCGCAGTTTTATAGTAAAATCAATGTCATGGAGTACCTGAGGCGTCGCCGGAGGTTTCCGCTGTCCCTGCGGCTCTTGGGCCTCGCATGCGCGGTGGGGTTGAGCGCGCCGGCCGCAGCGAGCGTTTACGCGCTGCCGGCCGATAGCTCGCCCGTGGTGGGAACGGATGAGATGGTCACGAGCGTCTACGAGGACACGCTTCCCGATCTCGCGCATCGTTACAGCCTCGGTTACTACGAGATCATTCGCGCCAATCCCGGCACCGACGTGTGGCTGCCGGGTGCCGGCAAGCGCATCGTGCTGCCCGGACGGCGCATTCTCCCGTCGGGTCCGCGCGAGGGCATCGTCGTCAATCTGCCCGAGCATCGTCTCTACTACTATCCGAAGCCGCGCAACCCCCGCGAGCAGCGCGTCGTCATCACCTATCCGATCAGCATCGGCAAGATGGACTGGCGCACGCCGCTCGGGGAGACACAGGTCATCGCCAAGATCCGCAATCCGGCCTGGTACCCGCCCGAATCGATCCGCAAAGAGCACGCCACCAACGGCGATCCGTTACCGAAAGTGGTGCCGGCGGGACCCGACAATCCGCTCGGCGCCTTCGCGCTGCGGCTCGCCGCCGGCAAGGGCGAGTACATGATTCACGGCACCAACAACCCGACCGCGGTCGGGATGTCGGTGACGCACGGCTGTATCCGCATGTACCCCGAGGACGTGGCGGCGCTCTTCCCGCTGATTGCCGTCGGGACCAAGGTATGGCTGGTGAACGAGCCGGTGAAGGTGGCGTGGGTGGGCGGGGAGCTGCTGCTCGAGGCGCATCCGCCGGTTGACGCGGAGGGCCAGACCACGGAGCCGGATCTCGAGCTGCTGTCCAGAATCCTCGACCAGGCGCTCGGGGACAGCAGCGCGGCGATCCACTGGGACCTGGCGCGCAAGACGCTGCAGGCGGCTAACGGCATTCCGACCGTAGTGGGACTCGCGGCGACGCGGGACGAGCCCGCGGCGGATGAGCACTCGCCCAAGCGGCTCGCGACCGCACCTGCCGCGACGATGAAGCGTTAGCGGCCCGGGCCGCCGGCGCGCGAAGCGCGCAGCTGTGTCAACAGACGCACCAGGTGCGCGGCGCGGCTGGCGAGTGTGACCGCGGTGCGTATCCAGACGATGAAGGTGAGTACCTCGCGCGTACGCCGCAGCAGCAGCATGCCCGCGAGCGCCGCCCCCCAGGCGAGCGGGTGCCGCAAATGGCCGAGGGTGGAGCCATGGAGCACGGTGCCGGGATTGAGCTGGGCGAGGCGCGCGGTGAACTCCTCGCGCTGCTCGTCGCAGCGCTTCAGCAGCACCCGCCGGCGTGCCTCGAGTTGCTTCAGGCGACTCATGACCCACCCGCCCGGCGCTGGTCGCGCTCGAGCTGCTCAACGGAATCCCGGAGAATTCCCGGCCGACGGTGAAAGATGCGCGCGCCGATCAGCGCGCACGCCACGCCCAACACCAGGAAGGCGAGGCCGCCGCCGAGCAGGCCGAGCTCGCGATGGGAGTTCCACAGCGCGGTGATCAAGGCCACCACGCCGAAGGCGAGGGCCAGCAGCGCGCACAGAATTGCCGCCAGCGCCCAGATCAGCGAGCGCAGGAGCCCGATGAGGTGGATCTCGAGCTCGACTCCCGCGAGCTCGAGCCGGGTGCGCAGGGCGTCGAGCGCCGCGGCCGCCAGGCCCTGCAGGGGCGAGGGCCGCTCGGCCGAGCTTACCTCCTCGGGCGCGGCGCTGACGCTCATCCTTTGCGGGCCATGATGAGGCCGAGGAGCAGGGCGACTCCGCCGGCAACCGCGACCGCCTGCCAGGGGTTGTCGCGCACGTAGCTGTCGACGTCACGCGCGCGCGTCTTGACCTGTTGCTCGAGGGTACCGAGACGTGTGCGCAGCTCCGCCAGCGTCGCCTCGGCCTGCTGCTGCTCGGCAGCGTCCGCCGTTCCGGTCGAGGTGCGCAGCAGCGCCTCGGCATCGCTCACCAGGGTGCGCAGCTCCTCGGCCAGCTTTCCGCCGTTGAACACATCGCTCATAGGGGTGCTCCTTGCAACAGTGTCACCGCTTATGCGGACTCTGCGTATAAGGATTTACGCATATTCGGCCCGAAACCGCGAGACGGCGGAATTAAGCTGCGCTACTCTCGCGGTGGAAGTTTCCCGATGAACGCGCCGGTTCCCAATCCGCTCCTCGAGCTGCGCAAGCTCGGCGAGAGCGCGTGGCTCGATGATCTCGGCCGCGGCATGCTCGACGACGGCAGCCTCGCGCGCCTCATCCGCGACGACGGCATCGCGGGCGTCACCTCGAATCCGGCGATCCTGGCCAACTCCATGATTAACGACCCGCGCTACGCGCAGCCGATCGCGCAGCTGCTGCGGACGGTGCCTTCCGCCATGGCTCTGTACGAAGAGCTTGCCATCAGCGACGTGCGCGAGGCAGCCGGACTGTTTCGCGCTCTCTATGACAGCAGCTCCGGGGCCGATGGCTTCGTGAGCTTCGAGGTGTCGCCGCACCTCGCCTACGACCGGGTCAGCAGTCTCGCCGAGGCGCGCCGGCTGTGGCAGCGGCTCGACGTGCCGAACGTCTTCATCAAGATCCCGGGCACCGAGGCGGGACTCCCGGTGGTCCGTGATCTCATTGCCGACGGCATCAACGTCAACGTGACGCTGCTGTTCTCGCCGGAGCGCTACCGCGCCGTGGTGCAGGCCTACATGGACGGCCTGAGCGCGCGCGCCCGTGCCGGTCGCTCGCTCGCGGGCGTCGCCTCGGTTGCGAGCTTTTTCCTCAGCCGCATCGACACGCTGGTCGACCAGCGGCTCGAGGCGCTCATCGCGCGGCAACCGGCGGCGCGCACGCTGCGCGGCAAGGCGGCGATCGCCTGCGCCTGCCGCGCCTACGAGGTCTTCGAGGCGACACTCGCGACGCCGCAGTGGCAGGCGCTGGCCGCGGAGGGCGCGCGGCCGCAGCGGCTCCTCTGGGCGTCGACCTCGACGAAGAATCCAGCCTACAGCCCGATCAAGTATGTTGAGGAACTGGTTGTGCCCGGGACTGTGAATACCATGCCGCTCGAGACCCTCCATGCCTACCGGCGCCTCGGTCGTCCGGAACTGCGCCTCGAGCGGCACCTGGCCGAGGGTTCGGATGCGCGCGAAGGCCTCGAGCGTCTCGACGTCGATCTCGAGGCGGTCGCCGTGCAGCTCGAGCGCGAGGGGGTCGCCAAGTTCATCGAGCCATTCGACAAGCTGCAGGCATGGCTCGAGGAGCGACGGCGCAGCGGCCAGGCGTCCTGAGGCCGACGGGAGGTGCAGGTGGAAACCGACGCGGTACGCGAACGGCTGCTCAAACGCCGGGAGGAGCTTCGCCAGCGGGCGAGCGACGCGAGCGCCGACCTGCGCCACGAGGCGGATCCGCTGTCGGCCGACTTCGCCGAGCAGGTCACGCAGCGCGAGAACGACGACGTGCTCGGTGCGATCTCGCACTCGGCCCGGGCCGAGCTGCAGCAGGTGGAGGCGGCGCTGCGGCGCCTGGCGCAGGGCCGCTACACGACCTGCTCGGTATGCGGCGGTGACATCGAGCCCGAGCGCCTCGCGGCGGTACCCTACACCGACAAGTGCCGCGCCTGCGCGGAGGGCGCGCGCCCGCACCCCGGCCGCGGGCGTCTCGGCGGCTGAGCGGCTCCGGCTCGAGCGAGTGAGTCTTGACGGCCTCGGGCGTCATCACGGTCACGACCGATTTTGGACACCAGGGCCCGTTCGTCGGGGTCATCAAGGGCTGCATCCTGACGCGCTTTCCCGCGGCACGGATCGTCGATCTCACGCACGAGATCGTGGTGCACTGGCCGGCGGAGGCCGGCTTCTGGCTCGCGCGGGCCTTCCCGTTCTTTCCTGCGGGGACCGTGCACATCGCGGTCGTGGATCCCGGGGTCGGGACCTCGCGGGACATTCTGGCGCTCGAGGCGGGCGGCCACGTTTTCCTCGCTCCGGATAACGGATTGCTCGCGCCGGTCGCGGGCCGCCACTCCGATGCGCGCCTCACGCGGCTCACCGCGGCGAGCCTCGCACGCCTGAGAATCGGTCATCCGAGCGCGACCTTCCACGGGCGGGATATCTTTGCCCCGGTCGCCGCCGAGCTCGCCGCCGGGCGCTGCCGGACCTCGGAGCTCGGCGAGGCGGTCGACACGCTGGTGCCCTCCTGGGTGGACGATCCGACGGTCGAGCCGGCGAGCGTCTCGGGCGTCGTCATCGCCATCGACCATTTCGGGAATCTCATCACCAACATCGACGCCGCCCTCATCGAGCGCTTCCGCATGCCGGTGGCGCACGCGGGCAACCATGCCTTCCCTCTGCTTCGCACCTACGCCGATGCCCAGCCCGGGCAGTATCTGGCGCTGATCAATTCCTTCGGCGTCGTCGAGATCGCCCGCGCCGAGCAGAGCGCTGCCGAGGGCTTAGGCTTGAGCCGCGGCGCTCCGGTGATCGTGCGGGATGCTACCGACCACGCTTAAGCTAGGGCTGAGCCCTTGTCTTACCCTTGTCTTGCGCCGGGACGCCCCCATTGCGGCAAATGTTGATCGGCGGCGTGAATCGGCTATAGTTCGCGCCTTGTTCCGTGCCGAATAAGCACGTTACTCTTTGAATTAATTCAGGATTTGCACTGGCAGATGGCTGAGCGGGACAACGAGGGCTTCGACCTCGACGAGGAATTCCTGAATAGTCCCCCCGAGGACGGCACCGATTACGACCGGTTGCTCGATCGGGTGGACAAGCGCGTCCGCACTCAGGGCAAGCGGGGCAAGGCCGCCTGGAGCCGCCTCGAGGAAGTGCTGGCGGACAAGAAGCTCGAGAAAGATCTCCAGGACTTCGACGACGAGCTGTAGAACGACAGCTCGCACTGCTCGCTTCAAGCTCAAGCGATGACGGATCCAGGGCGGCCTTAAGCTGTGAGGCGGCGGCGCGCTCGCGCGTCATGCGGAGTATCGAGTCTTGACCCGTATGCCCTCGGCGTGGATTGTGCTCAAGTTCGGTGGAACCAGCGTCGCGACGCTCGCCAACTGGACCAACATTGCACGCGTCGCCGCCGAGCGGCATGCCGGCGGGGCGCGGGTGCTCATCGTGCACTCGGCCGTGAGCGGCATCACCGACCGGCTCGAGCGGCTGCTGGACGCCGCGGCCGGCCAGCATTACGAGCCGGAGCTGAGAGCCATCGAGGAGCGTCATCGGCGCCTCGCGGCCGACCTCGAGGTGCCGCTCGACGAGGAGGTCGAGCGCCACTTCGCGGAGCTGCGCGAGATCGCCGCCGGCATTGCCCTGGTGCGCGAGGTGAGCGATCGCACGCGCGCGCGCGTCATGGCGACGGGCGAGCTCATGGCCACCCGGATCGGTGCCAGCTTTCTCAAGGCACGCGGCTTGGCCGTAGCGTGGGTCGACGCCCGCACCCTGCTGCGAGCCGAGGAGCGTCGCAGCGCCTCGGAACGCTCGAGCGTGCTCTCGGCCGTGTGCAGCTTCGCACCTGATGAGGCTCTGGCCGGGCAGCTCGCGGCGCTGCCGGGCGTGGTCGTCACCCAGGGCTTCATCGCGAGCGACGACGACGGCAACACGGTGCTGCTCGGCCGCGGCGGCTCGGATACCTCGGCGGCCTACCTGGCAGCCAAGCTGCGTGCGCAGCGGCTCGAGATCTGGACCGACGTACCCGGCATGTTCAGCGCCAACCCGCGCGCCACGCCCAGCGCGCGGCTCCTGCGGGCGCTGCATTACGACGAGGCGCAGGAGATCGCCACGAGCGGTGCCAAGGTGCTGCATCCGCGCTGCATCCTGCCGGCGCGCCAGCAGCGGATTCCGCTCCATGTCTACGCGACTCAGGCGCCGGATCTCGAGGGCACGGTGCTCAGCGCCGAGGGCGGCGAGGGCGGGGCGCAGGTCAAGGCCGTGTGCACCAAGAAGGGCATCACGCTCATCTCGATGGAGAGCCCCGGCATGTGGCACCAGGTGGGCTTTCTCGCCGATGCCTTCCAGGTGTTCAAGCAGCATGGCCTGTCGGTGGACCTGGTGTCGACCTCCGAGACCAACGTGACCGTGTCGCTCGATCCGGCAGCCAACACGCTCGATAACGCCCAGGTGGCCGCGCTGGTCGCGGACCTCTCGCACCTGTGCCGCGTGCAGGTGATCGGGCCG
>DASPRP010000005.1:0-190566 GCA_035624385.1 Steroidobacteraceae bacterium
GCGTGTTGAAGTCGTCGTCCATAGCGGCCTTGAAGCGGGCGCGCCAGTCACCGCCCGTGGCGGGTGCCGCCGCCGGCATGCCGCGCAGGGCGATGTAGAGCCTGCCCAGGCCCGCGCGGGCCTGGTCCAGCTGCGCGTCGGAATAGTTGAGCGGGCTGCGGTAGTGGCTGCTCACGATGAAGTAGCGGATGACCTCCGCCGGGTAGAGCTTGAGCACGTCCCGCACGGTGAAGAAGTTGCCGAGGGACTTCGACATCTTCTCGTCGTCGACGTTGACGAAGCCGTTGTGGATCCAGAGATTCACGAACGCATCGCCCGTCGCCGCGCACGACTGCGCGATCTCGTTCTCGTGGTGCGGGAACTTCAAGTCCATGCCGCCGCCGTGGAGGTCAAAGTGCGTGCCGAGGAGCGCGGTCGACATGGCGGAGCACTCGATGTGCCAGCCCGGGCGCCCGCGTCCCCAGGGCGAGTCCCAGCAGGGCTCGCCAGGCTTGGCGTGCTTCCACAGCACGAAATCGAGCGGATCGCGCTTGGCCTCGTCCACCTCGACGCGCGCCCCGGCGCGCAGGTCCGCGAGGCGCTTGCCCGAGAGCCGCCCGTAGGGAGCGAAGCGTGCCACCGAGTAGAGCACGTCGCCGTCGGCGGCGAGGTAGGCGTAGCCGCGCTCGATCAGCTTCGCCACCATCGCGATGATCTGCGGCAGGTAGTCCGTGGCGCGGGGCTCGGCGTCCGGCGGCAGGATGGCGAGCTGCGCGCAGTCCTCGTGCATGGCGGCGATGAAGCGCGCGCTGAGCGCGTCCGTCGTCTCGCCGTTCTCGGCGGCGCGGCGGATGATCTTGTCGTCGATGTCGGTGATGTTGCGCACGTAGGTCAGGCGGTAGCCGCGGTGCCTTAAGTACCGGCTCACGATGTCAAAGACCGTGAGCATGCGGGCGTGTCCGATGTGCACGTAGTCGTAGACGGTGAGCCCGCACACGTACATGCGCAGCTGCCCGGGCGTGATGGGCTTGAGCTGCTGCTTCTCGCCCGTGAGCGAGTCGTGGATGCGGATCATGCGAAGCGCGCCAGCCGCTCGCGCGCCTGCCCGGGCGGCAGCGCCTTGAGGAGCGGGGCGAGCTCGGGCCCGTGCGCGCGCCCGGTGAGCGCCAGCCGCAGCGGCATGTAGAGCTCTCGCCCCTGGCGGCCGCTCGCCGCGCGCGCCGCTCCCGCAATCGCCGCGAGATCATTGCCGGTCGTGGCGGCGGCGGCCGCGGCCGCGGCGAAGTAGCCGGCGCCGGCGTTGCGTACCACGGCCTCGCCGCCCTCTTCCAGCGCCGGCGGGCCGCCGAACACGATCTCGACCCACGGCAGGGCATCGGCAGGCAACACCAGGTTGGGGAGTATCGCGCTCACGAAGGCGGTCGCGGTGCGCGCGTCGAGCTCACGCGGCAACACCGCCTTGAGCCACTCGCGCGCCGCCTCGGGGCTCAAGTGATGCACGGTGTCCTTCTGCCACACGGTGAGCTGCTGCTCATCGAAGCGTGCCGGCGCGCGCCCGAGATGCTTCGGGTCGAAGCCGCGCGCCATCTCAGCGAGCGTCAGCAGTCCCTGGAGCGCGCTCGAGTGGCCGAGGCGAAAGAGGTGATTGAGGAGCGCGAACGGCTGGTAGCCGCGCTCGCGGTACTCGCGCACGCTCGCCGCTCCGTGGCGCTTGGAGAGCGGCGCGCCGTCGGCGCCGAGGAGCAGCGCCACGTGCCCGTAGGCCGGAGCGGTGAGCTCGAGCGCTTCAAGGAGCAGCAGCTGGCGCGGAGTGTTGGTGAGGTGATCCTCGCCGCGCAGCACCAGCGTGACTCCCATCGAGGCATCGTCCACGGCGTTGGAGAAGAAGAACGCGGCCGAGCCGTCGGCGCGCCGCACTACGAAGTCGCCGATGTCATCGGTCGCGAAGCTCTGCGCTCCGTGCACCAGATCGGCCCACTCGATGCGCGCGCCCGCGGGCACGCGAAAGCGCAGCGTCGCCGGCACGCCCTGCGCCGCGCGTCGCGCGCGCTCCTCGGTGCTCAGATTCCGGCAGGTGCCGGCGTAGCGCGGCGGCTTCCCGGCGGCGAGCTGCGCGCGGCGGGCGAGCTCGAGCTCGAGCGGCGTGCAGAAGCAGGGGTAGACGGCGCGGCGCTCCTCGAGCTGCGCGAAGTACCCCGCATAGAGCGCGCCGCGCTGCGACTGGCGGTAGGGACCAAGCGCGTCGTCGCGGTCGGGCCCCGCGTCCCACTCGAGGCCGAGCCAGGTGAGGTCCTCCAGCAGCGCGCGCACGTGGGCTTCCACGCTGCGCTCGGTGTCGGTGTCCTCGATGCGCAGCAGGAAGCGGCCGCCCGCGTGCCGTGCGAGCAGCAGGTTAAAGAGCGCGGTGCGGGCATTTCCCAGGTGCAGCTCGCCCGTGGGGCTCGGAGCGAAGCGGGTGACCGGGGGCGGGCTCATGGACGCATGTTAACAAAGGCGCTGGCGCGCCCCGGCACCGCTGTCGCAGACGCGCGCCGCAGCTTAGAATTCGGCGCCGCGCGCCTGTTTGCCGCGCGTGACACACTGGAGACTCGATGCCCCTTAAGTCCCGCGCAGCCGTCGCCGCCGCCGCGCTCCTGCTGTCACTCCCACTGGCGCTCGGCGTGGCGCGCGCCGAGGAGCAGACCACCCAGGTGCGCGTGGTCACCAACCTCGGCGATTTCACCATCGAGGTGCGCCCCGAGCGCGCGCCGCTCACCGCCGCGAACTTCCTGCGCTACGTGAAGGAAGGCTTCTACACCAACACGCTGATCCACCGCGTGGTGCCGAACTTCGTCATCCAGGGCGGCGGCCACGATGCCACGACCATGAGCTTGAAGCCGGTCCACGAGAACATCGTCAACGAGTCCGGCAACGGCCTGCAGAACAAGCGCGGCGCCGTGGGACTCGCGCGCACTACCTCACCGCATTCGGGCAACGCCGAGTTCTACGTCGACCTGGTCGACAACCCGGATCTCGATCCGGTGCCGACCCGCTGGGGTTATGCGGTATTCGGCCGGGTGGTGCAGGGCATGGACGTCATCGAGAAGATCGGCGAGACGCCGACCGGCGCCTCGGGACCCTTCAAGCAGGACGCGCCCTTGAAGCCCATCATCATCCAGAGCATGACCATCGTGGCGCCCACGGCGGCGGCGCCGGTCGCGGCGCCGGTGAACCCGGCCGAGCCGCAGAAGATCCTGTCGCCGAAGTAGGCGCGCGCTGCGCCGCTTGCGCCGATGACGCACCTCTTCGTCTCGGACGTGCACCTGGGCGATGACTCGGCGCCGGCGATCTCTCAGTTCCTCGAATTCCTAAGCGCGCACGCCGCGCGCGCCGCGGCGCTCTACATTCTCGGCGATCTCTTCGAGAGCTGGGTCGGCGACGATGACCGGAGCGAGGCGGCGCAGGCCGTGTGCGCGGCCTTGAAGGGTCTCACCGCCGGCGGCGTGCCCTGCTTCGTGCTGCACGGCAACCGGGACTTCCTCCTCGGACCCGGTTTCTGCGAGAGAAGCGGCTGCCGCCTCCTCACCGATCCCGTCATCGCCGAGCTCGATGGCGAGCGGGTGCTGCTCACGCATGGAGATGCGCTCTGCACCGACGACCACGCCTACCAGGAGCTGCGCAGCCTGGTGCGCGCACGCGACTGGCAAAGGCGCTTCCTCGCGCTCCCGCTCGCGCACCGCGAGGTGCTCGCCGATGAGGCGCGCGCCGGCAGCCGCCGGCATACCGCGCGTACCGTGCCGACGATCATGGACGTGAACGCTGAGGCGGTCGCGGCCGCATTCCGCGCCGCCCAGGTGCGCCGCATGATCCACGGCCACACGCACCGCCCGGGCATCCACGACCTGACGGTCGACGGCACCAGCGCGCAGCGCATCGTGCTGGGTGCCTGGTACGAGCAGGGAAGCTACTTGAGCTATGAGCGGGGAAGCTACCGGCTGCTTAAGCTGCCGCGCTAGCTTCGTCTTCAGTTGCTCGTGGGTGCCGCGGGTGCGCCGGGGGGCTGCGGGCCGTGGTGGCCGAAGCCGTGGTGCATCTGCTGCAAGGTCTGGAACTTCTTCAGCTGCACCGGCGAGAGCACGCCCGAGAGCTTCTCGAGCGTGTCCTGGTTGATCTGCGTGCGCGCCGCATGCATCGCCTGGAAGTCGGGCTTGCCGCCGGCGGCCTTCGCCTGATCGAACAACGCCTTCATCTGCGCGTGCTCGCCCTGGAGGATGCTCTCCACCTGCGGCTTCTGCGCCTCCGTAAGGTCGAGCAGCACGGCGAGGTTCTCCATGCGGCTCGCCGGGTTGCCGCCGCCGCCGTTCTGAGCCAGTGCGGCGCCAGCCCCCAACGCGGCGAGCGCCAGCACCGAAGCCTTCGTCAACGCGTTCATCAGCTTGTCTCCTCGTGCGGTGGGGTAGATCGGGGTTGCACCGCGGAATGAGGCTACCGGGTGCCTCCGGGGGCACGCCGTGAGCAAGTGTGAAGGAGTGTCAACTCGGCGAATCGGCGGGGCCGCAAGGGGTTTTCAGGACCTCCCGGGGCCCTTGGATCAGCGCCGCCGCGGCAGCTTCAAGATCGCCTCGAGCCCGCCCTCGGGCCGGTTGGCGAGCGTCAGCGTGCCGCCGTGCGCCTGGGCGATGTCGCGGGCAATGGTGAGACCTAGGCCCGTGCCGCCGCTGTCGCGGTTACGCGAGTGCTCGAGGCGGTAGAACGGCTCGAATACCCGCTCGAGGTCCTCCTCCGGAATGCCCGGTCCCTCATCGCGCACGCGGATGACGAGCTCGCCGTCGTCCTCCAGCGCAACCGCCGCGCGCGTGCCGAACTTGACCGCATTGGCGATGAGATTGGTGAGGCAGCGCTTGAGCGCCTGCACCTTGCCGGTCACGGGCGCGAGCGCACGCCCGCTTAAGGTGACCGCGGCCCCCATCTCGGAGAACTGCTGCTGGATGCCGGCGAGCAGCTCGTTCATGTCGACCGGCACGGCGGTCTCGCCGTCGTCGAGCCCGCGGAAGAGCGCGAGCGCCTCGCGCACCATGAGCTCCATCTCGGTGAGCTCCTTGCCGATGCGCGCCTGCAGCGGCGGGTCATCGAGCGTCTCCACCTGCAGGCGCAGACGCGTCAGCGGCGTCTTCAGATCGTGCGACATCGCCGCGAGCACGCGGCTGCGGCTGTCGAGATAGCGGCGCAGTCGGTCCTGCATGGTGTTGAAGGCGCGCGCGGCCTCGCGCAGCTCGCGCGCGCCGGCCTCGGGGAGCTTCTCCGGGCGCGCATCGCGCCCGACCGTGTCGGCGGCACGGGCCAGCGCCGAGAGCGGCCGGGTGATGCTGCGGGCGGTCACGTAGAGCGCGATCACGAGGAGCAGCACCAGGAGCGTCAGGTTGATGCGCAGGTTGCGCGGCAGGGGCGCCCCGCCCGGCATGCGTGTCACCCGAAAGAGCTCCGTGCCGCCGTCGGGGAAGCGCACCGTGACGTCGTAGCGCTGCGCGGTCTCGCGCCGTGCGGCGAGCTCGCGCGCCTCGTAGAACGGCACCGGCAGCGCGATCGCCGGGCGGCTCGGATCGAGCGTGCGATCGACGCTCACCTCGTAGCCCGCGCCGAGCGCCGCCTGCACCTGCTCCCGGAGCGTGCGCTCGAAATCGGTGAGCAGCGGCACCCGCACGAACGCGTGGCGGGGATCCAGGAGGTTGTGCGCCGAGCGCGGCGGATCATCCGCCGGCGGCGGCGGGAGCGAGGGAGGGATCCCGCGCGGCGCCGCGAGCTGCGCCACGGCCGCGGCGCGCTCCTCGGGAGCCAGGGGCGCGAGGATCTGCACGGTCTCGGCGATCCGCCGCGTCCATTCGCGCACGCTGCTCTGCAGGACGAAGCTCTCGCGCTCCTCGGCGATGAGCACCAGGCCCGTGGCCTGGGCGATCAGCACCGCGATCACCGAGGCCGCGATCAGGCGGCCAAAGAGCGACTGCGGCCAGAGCCTCAGCCGCACCGATCTGGAGGGTTCACTGGGTTTCGACGGTGACGCCGACGACATACCCTTCGCCATAGACGGTCTTGATGATCTGCGGCGCGCGGGCATCGTCGCCCAGGATCTGCCGCAGCCGGCTGATGCGCACGTCGATGCTGCGGTCGAAGGGATCGGCATCGCGCCCGCGCAGCAGCTCGGTGAGCTGCGAGCGCGTCAGCACGCGGTTGCCGGCGGCGAGCAGTACCGCGAGCAGCCGGTACTCGGCGCCGCTCAAGGCCACATCCTTGCCCGCCGTGTCGGTGAGCGTGCGGGTGATCGTGTCGAGCCGCCAGCCGCCGAAGGTGAAAGAGCGCACCGTCTCGGGAGAGGGATCGCGCGGGGCGTGCGCCGAGCGGCGCAGCACCGCCTTGATGCGCCCGAGGAGCTCGCGCGGATTGAAGGGCTTGGCGACATAGTCGTCGGCGCCGAGCTCGAGGCCGACGATCCGGTCGACGTCCTCGCCGCGCGCCGTGAGCATGATGATCGGCAGCTGCGAGCGGCCGCGCAGCTCGCGGCACAGCGACAGGCCGTCCTCGCCCGGGAGCATCAGGTCGAGCACCAGGAGGTCGACGTGCGAGCGATCGAGCACCCGGCGCATCTCCTTGCCGTCCGGGACCGCGGTGGTGCGGAAGTCGTGCTTCTCGAGGTACTGGGCGAGGAGGCCGCGGATCTCGCGGTCGTCGTCGACGATCAGCAGGTGCGGGCGGTCGTTCATGGCGCGCAAAGCCTCTATGGGCGGCGAGGATACCGGCCAAGAGACACCGCTGAGCGGATTTCGTGCCCGGAAGGCTTGTAAGCGATTGTTAGTGGGCCGCCGGCGGCGGCCCCGAGTGAAAGCGCAGCTCGGTGTCGGGAGCGGTCGCGAGCTGCGCCTCGCGGACGGCGAGCTCATCGAGGCGCGAGCGCCACTCTCCGGGCGCGCGCTGGCGCGCGAACTCGAGATAGAGCTCGAAGTGACGCGCCTCGCACTCGGCGAGCTCTCGGTAGAGCGCCCGCAGGGGCGGCGGCAGGGGCTCGGCGGTGAGGAGCGCGAAGCGCTCCGCCGAGCGCGCCTCGATGAGCGCCGCCGCGAGCAGCAGATCGAGCTTGCGCTCGGCGTGCGCCGTGCGCAGCACCCGCCGCAGCTCCTGCGCGTAGCGGCCGGGGCGCTGGCGCACCCCGGCGACCTTGAGCTCGCGCATCGCGCGGTGCACCTGCTCGAAGTGCCGGAGCTCCTCGCGCGCCAGGCGCGAGAGCGCGAGCACGAGCTCGGTGTCCTCGGGGTAGGCGAAGATCAGCGCCAGCGCGCTGGACGCCGCTTTCTTCTCGCAGTTGGCGTGATCGACGAGGAGCTCAGCTAAGCGCGCGACCGCCGCCGCGACCCACGCCCGCGGGGTCGGCGCGCGCAGGATCGTCGCGCAAGCACTCACGCGCGCACCTCGCGCGCGAGCCACTCGCCGACTGCGCGCGTCAGCGCCTGCGCCGCCTCGGCGGCGCCCGCGAAGCGGTCGGCGGGCGCCTTGGCGAGCAGCCGCTCGATGAGCGGCTGCAAGGTGGCGAGACGCGGCGGCAGCGCCGGGATCGGCTCCTTGCGGTGCTTGTAGACGATCGCCATGGGATTGTCGGCGCGGTAGGGCTTCTCGCCGGTGAGCATCTCGTAGAGCATCACGCCGAGGCTATAGAGGTCGCTGCGCGCATCGATCGGCTCGGCATGGCCCTGCTCCGGGCTCATGTAGTGAGGCGTGCCGAAGATGGTGCCGCCGTCGGTCGCATCCGCAGTCAGCGCCACGTCCTTGGAGAGTCCGAAGTCGATGAGCGCAATGCCGCCGTCGCTGCGCAGCATGACGTTGCCGGGTTTCAGGTCCCGGTGCAGCACGCCCGCGGCGTGCACGCGCTCGAGCGCGCGCGCCACCTCGATCGCGTAGAGCAGCGCCTCGCGCGGCGTGAGGGAGGCGGCGCGCATGCGCCGGCGCAGGTCCCCGAGCGGAAAGTATTCCATGACGAGCCAGGCGTGCTCATCGCTGATGCCGAGATCGTAGAGATGCGCGACGCCTGCGCCGTCGATGCGCTGCACCAGCTCGTACTCCTGGAGGAAGCGCCCGAAGACGTCGACGCCGCTGCGCTCCTCCTGCCGGTCGCGCGCCACCTTCAGGGCGACCAGGGTGCCGGCGCGCTCGCTCTCGCCGACGTAGAGATCGGTGAGCGCGCCGGCGGCGAGGCGCCGGATGCGGCGGTAGCCGCGGATGAAGGCATCGCCGAAGCGCTGCGCCTCGCGCCCGGCGTTGCTCGCGCGCCAGACCGCGCGCGCGTGCGCCTGGCGCTGCTCGGCGGCGCTCAGCACGCGGCAGAGCTCCTCGCCGTCGAGCTCCTCGCGACTCACCGACCAGGCGCCGAGCGCGGCCGCATCGCTCGCCGCCGTCCGGTCCGCTCTCTGGCGCAGCAGCACGATGGGGGCAAAACCCTCACGCCCGGCGAGCTCGCGCGCCCAGACTAAGCCGCGCCCGCCCGACCACTCATCGGCGAGCAGCACGGCATCGAAGCCTTGCGCGAGGAACTCGGGCGCGAGCGCGCCCTGCGCGACGGGGTCGTGCACCGTGAGGCTCGCGTGCGGCCACCACGACTCGAGCCGCGCGCGCATCTGCGCGCAGCGCTGTTGGTCTTCCTCGATCAGGAGCACCCGCATGGGGGCGCGATTAGAGCATGGGGGCCCTAAGGCCCGCCACGCTCACCGGGCAAGGCCGCCGCCGCCGCGGCGGTGAGCTTGAGGCCTATGACGAGGTCACCGACGTTGGTGCCGGTGGGCCCGGTATGTACGAGGTCGCCGCTCGCGGCGAGCGCCGTGCCGGAGTCCGCACGCGCGAGGCACGCATCGACGTCGAGCCCGCCGAGCGTCACCCGACCGCAGCTCTCGGCATCCACCAGCGCCCCGGCGTCCTCGGTCACGCCGTCGGTGCCATCGGTGCCGGCGGCGAGCAGCATCAGGTCCGCCTGGCCGGCGATCAGCCGGGCGGCGGCGAGCGCCAGGTGCTGGTTGCGCCCGCCGATGCCGGGATCGGGCGGCAGCTGCACGGTCGACTCCCCGCCCCACACGCACACCTGGCTCGCGCTCAGGCGCAGCTCGTGCGCGAAGCGCGCCGCCAGGCGCAGCGCGTCCTCCTCGAAGCGACGCGGCGCGGCGTGCACCGACAACCCCCGGGCGCGTGCCGCCGCCGCCGCGCCTGCGACCGCGCGCTCGACGGAGGCGATGACGGAGCGCTCGACGCGATCCTCGCCCTCGCTCGCGGGACCTAAGAGCCCCGAGCCGATCAGCCCCGGATCATCGCCCGGCACGTCGGACACGAACAGCGCCCGCGCCGGGCGTCCGGCGAGCCGTGCGGTGAGCCGCCCGCCCTTGATGCGCGAGAGCGCGATGCGCTTGGCATTCAGCGCCCCGATCGCCGTGCCGGCGGCCAGCTCGCGCGCCGTGAAGCGCTCGAGCTCGGCGAGCGTGAGGCCTTCCCTGAGCACCTCGACGAGGCTCGAGGCGCCGCCGGAGATGAGAAACAGCGGCCGGGCGGCGCGCGGCAGCGCCTCGACCCACTCGAGGAGCCGCTCCCCGGCCGCGAGCGAGCGCTGATCGGGCACCGGGTGCGAGCCCGCGATCACTTCGACGCCGCGGGCCCTTTCGAGCTCGGACGGCGTGTGCCCGTCGCGGGTGATGATGAGGGTGTGCGCGATCCGGCCGCCGAGCGCATCGTGTGCGCCCAGGGCCATGGCGGGCGCGGCTTTGCCGACCGCGGCGAGCCACACGGGGCCCGCAACTGCGAGCGCCGCCCCGGGGGCGCTGCTGAGCGCCTCGCGCACGCAGCGGCGGCCGTCGACGGCTGCGAGCGCCGCCTGCAGCAGCTTGAGGAGCAGCTCGCGCCGCGGATCGCTGGATGCGGCCAGCTCAGCTCCCGCGCACCACTTTGAGCTTGCGCCGCTCGCGCCGGGCGAGCTTGGCGGCGTCCGAGCGCTCATCCTGCAGCCGCTCGAGGTACTCGGGCGTCACGTCGCCCGTGACATAGACGCCGGAGAAGCACGAGGTGTCGAACTCCTCGATGCGCGCGTCCTCGTGCTTGCAGGCGGCGATCAAGTCCTCCAGGTCCTGGTACACCAGCCAGTCGGCGCCGATCAGGCTCGAGATCTCCTCGACGCTGCGCCCGCTCGCCACCAGCTCGCTCGCCGCCGGCATGTCGATGCCGTAGACGTTCGGGAAGCGCACCGGCGGGGCGGCGGAGGCGAAGTACACCTTGGCGGCACCCGCCTCGCGCGCGAGCTCGATGATCTGCGCCGAGGTGGTGCCGCGCACGATCGAGTCATCGACCAGGAGCACCGTCTTGCCGCGGAACTCGAGATCGATGGCATTCAACTTCCGGCGCACCGATTTCTGCCGCTCGTCCTGACCGGGCATGATGAAGGTGCGGCCGATGTAGCGGTTCTTGATGAAGCCTTCGCGGTACTTGACCCCGAGGCGCTGGGCGAGCTGCAGCGCGCTGGTGCGGCTCGTGTCGGGAATCGGGATGACGACGTCGATGTCGTGATTGGGACGCTCGCGCAGGATCTTGTCCGCGAGGCGGTCGCCCATGCGCATGCGCGCCCGGTAGACTGAGATGTTGTCGATCTTCGAGTCGGGCCGGGCGAAGTACACGTACTCGAAGATGCAGGGCGTGTGATGCTGCGTCGCGACGCACTGCTGGGCGTGGAGCCTGCCTGCCTCGTCGATGAACACCGCCTCCCCCGGCGCCACGTCCCGCACCAGGCGGAACGAGAGGCTGTCGAGCGCCACGCTCTCGGAAGCCAGCATCCACTCGGTGCCGCGCGCCGTGCGGCGCTCGCCGAGCACCAGCGGGCGGATGCCGTTCGGATCGCGAAAGCCGAGGATCCCGTGGCCGATCACCATGGCGACCACCGCGTAGCCGCCGCGGCAGCGGCGATAGACGGCGCTCACGGCCGCGAACACGTCCGCCGGCGTGATGCGCGCCGTGCCGACGCGCTGCAGCTCGGAGGCAAATACGTTGAGCAGCACCTCGGAGTCGGAGGTGGTGTTGAGATGCCGGCGATCCTCGCGGATCAGGATCTCGGCGAGCTCGGCGGCGTTGGTGAGGTTGCCGTTGTGGCCGAGGCAGATGCCGTAGGGCGCGTTGACATAGAAGGGCTGCGCCTCGGAGGCGCTGTCGCAGCCGGCGGTCGGGTAACGCACGTGTCCGATGCCGGCGTTGCCCTTGAGCTCGAGCATGTGATGCTGCTGGAAGACATCGCGCACCAGACCTGAGCCCTTGCGCACTGAGAGCTCGCCCTCGCCCGAGGTGGCGATGCCGGCGGCGTCCTGGCCGCGGTGCTGCAGCACGGTGAGCGCGTCGTAGAGGCGCTGATTGACCGCGCTCGTGCCGACGATGCCGACGATGCCGCACATGGCTTTGAGCGCTAGCTTCTCATGTCTGGACGTCGCGGCTGTGGGGCACGCCGCCCTCCCCCACCAGGAACCGCAGCGCGTTCGCGACCGACTCGCCGGTCGGTATCAGGTGCGAGTCGCGCCACCAGGGCTCGCGGTCGAGGTGCACCAGCTGGCCGAAGATCACGAAGAGGCCGAGCAGCACCAATCCCCGCAGGGCGCCGAAGGCGAAGCCCCCGAGGCGATCGACGCCGCTGAAGATCGACAGCCGCACGAACTGGTCCGCCAGCGCGCCGATCAGCGCACCGACGAGCAGCACCCCGAGCACGATGATGACGCGCGCCACCCAGGGCTTCACGCTGGCGGCGGACAAGAGCCCCCCGAGATGCGGCTCGATGGAATCGGAGAAATGCCAGGCGACGATCAACGCGAAGATCCAGGTGACGAAGGCGATCACCTCGCGCAGCAGTCCGCGGGCGGCGCCCAGGAGTGCCGACACCAGAATCGCCGCCAGGATCACGTAGTCGGTGGTAGTCATCGAAGACCGGCAGGCGCGCGCCCATTGCGTGCGGCGCGGATTGTACAAGAGCCCCCCGATCGGCGACGAGGTTTGTGTCGCACCGCCGTGCGGCTACTTCGGCAGCACCGAGCCGGCATGACCGGCCGCGTGCAGCTTCGCCGCCATCTGCTCGGCCGCGGCGCGCTCGTGCGTGGGGCCCGCCTGCACGCGATACAGCCGCCGCCCCGTACTGCCCCGCGAGACGCTCACCGGGAAGCCGAGGACGCGCACCTGCTGCGCCAGTCGCTCGGCGTTCGAGCGGTTGGCGAAGCTGCCGAGCTGCACCACCCAGCCGCTGGCACTTGCGGGCGCGGATGTCGCCGTGGCGCTCGGCGCTGAGGCCACCGGCGCCTTGTGCTCGGTCGCCGCGGCGGCCGGCGTGGCTGGCGCCGGCGGGGTCGCGTGTTGCGGTGTCGAGGGCTGTGGGACTACGGTTGGCGGCGGCGTCGATGTCGGTGCCGCCGGCGAGGGCACGGCGGGCTCGCCCGCCGGCGCCACCGGGGCGGGAGCCCCCGAAGGCTGCGGCTGCGCGATCGCGCCGCCCCCGTGGGCCTCGTCCGCCAGATTGATGGTGTAGGAGCGTAATGGCGGTTCCTCCGTCGACGGGCCCGGGCCGTGCGCGCGTGGCGCCGGGCGAATCGGCCCGTTGAGCAACTCGGGCACCAGCGCGACGATCAGGCCCACGAGAATGATTGCGCCCGTCAGCCGTTCTTTCACCAGAGTGTCCACGATGGGGGCGAAACCGCGAAAGCCAAGTACGGCGGACGCCGCCATGACTCGTCATCCGTTCGAGGTCAGCGCTGCAGCCGGCCGCCGCGTCCTAGTATATCCGAAGCCACTCGAGCGCCGGCCCCACCGTGAGGAAGGAACCCAACACCACCACGCGGTCGCCCGGGCGCGCAAGGGATGCCGCACGCTCGCAGCCCGCCACGACCGAATCGGCGAGCGTGAGCTGCGCCCGCGGCAAGCGCAGCCGCTCGGCGAGCTGCGCCGCACTGCCGCCGCGCGCACCCGGCAGCGCGCACACGATCCACGCGTCGATGAGCGGCGCGAGCGCCGCGCCGATCCCGGCGGCGTCCTTGTCGGCGAGCACGCCCGCCACGGCCAGCGTCTGCGGGCGCGTCCCGTCGGCGCGCTCCCGCAGCGGGCGCTCGCGCAGGTGCTGGGCGAGCACGCGCGCGGCGGGCTCGTTGTGCGCAATGTCGAGGATCCACTCGATGGCACCCGGCACGATCTGCAGGCGGCCCGCGAGCCGCACGTCCCCGAGGGCGGCATTCACGATCCTCCGGTCGAGGCCCGGTGCGGGCGGCGCCGCCGCGCCGAGCGCGGCGACCGCGGTGAGCGCGGTGGCGGCGTTGCGGTACTGGATGGAGCCCGCGAGCTTTGAGGGCGCGAGATCCTCGAGCGTGAGGCCTGAGCCCCGATAGCTCCAGCGCTCGCCCAGGACCTCCCAGGTGAAATCGCGGCCGGCGATCAGCGCGCGCACCGCGAGCGCCTCGATCGTCTGGTACACGCTCGCGGGCATGTCGGCGGTTCCGAGGATGCCCACGCGGCCGGCGCGAAAGATCCCGGCCTTCTCGGCGCCGATCGACTCCAGGCTGTCGCCGAGCCAGTCGCGATGGTCGAGACCGACGGAGACGACCACGGCGACATCGGCCGGGACGAGGTTGGTGGCATCGAGCCGCCCGCCGAGGCCGACCTCGAGCACCGCGACCTCGATCCCGCGCCGCGCGAAGATCAGCAGCGCCGCGAGCGTGTTGTACTCGAAGAAAGTCAGCGTGGTGGCGCGGCGCGCGGCCTCGATCTCCTCGAAGGCCTCGATGAGCTCCGCATCCCGCGCCTCCGCCCCCTCGAGGCGGATGCGCTCGTTGTAGCGCACCAGGTGTGGCGAGGTGAAAAGACCCACCCGCGACCCGGCGGCCCGCAGGATCGCCTCGGCATGCGCGGCCACCGAGCCTTTGCCGTTGGTCCCGCCGACGGTGATCACGCGATAGGCGGGCGTCGCGACGCCGAGGCGCTGCGCGACTTCGCTTACGCGCTCGAGATTCAGGTCGATGGTCCGCGGGTGGACCGCCTCCTGAAGCTCGAGCCACTCGGCGAGCGTGCGCATCGGCTGGCCGTGGCGAAGCTGAAGCGCGGTGCGCGCCGCGCCTTCAGGCCGCGGCGACCGGGAGCTTCAGCAGCAGCCGCAGCAGCGCCGCGATCCGGTCGCGCATCTCGCGCCGGTCGACGATCATGTCGATGGCACCGTGCTCGAGCAGGAACTCCGCGCGCTGGAAGCCCTCCGGCAGCGTCTCGCGCACGGTCTGCTGGATCACGCGCGGGCCCGCGAAGCCAATGAGAGCGCGCGGCTCGGCGATGTTGAGATCACCGAGCAGCGCCAGGCTCGCCGATACCCCGCCGGTCGTCGGGTCGGTGAGCACCGAGACGAAGGGCTGGTGCGCCTGCGCGAGGCGCGAGAGCGCGGCGGCGGTCTTGGCCATCTGCAGCAGCGAGTAGAGCGCCTCCTGCATGCGTGCCCCGCCGCTCGCCGTAAAGCAGATGAACGGGCGCCGCTCCTGGATGCAGTAGTCGACGCCGCGCTTGAAGCGCTCACCCACCACCGAGCCCATCGATCCGCCGAGGAACTGGAACTCGAAAGCCGCGGCCACCACCGGCAGTCCGTGCAGCGTCCCCTCGAGCACCACCAGCGCATCGCTCTCACCGGTCGCCTTCTGCGCCTGGGTGAGGCGATCGCGATAGCGCTTGCTGTCGCGGAACTTGAGCGGGTCCTCGGGGGCGATCGTCGCCCCGATCTCCCCGAGCGTCCCCGGGTCGAGAAAGCGCTCGAGCCGCTCGCGGGCACGGATGCGCATGTGGTGGCTGCACTTGGGACAGACGTAGAGATTGCGCTCGAGCTCGGCGCGGTAGAGCACGGCATCGCACGCCGGACACTTGATCCATAAGCCTTCCGGCACCGAGCGCGTGCGCCGCTCGGTCTTGATGCGGGAGGGCATGATCTTCTCGAACCAGGACATGCGTACGACTCGAACTTCAGCGCCCGGTAGCGGCGCCGGAGCGGCCGATCATAACTGATCGGCCCACGGCACCCCGTCCGCCGGCACCAGGGGGAGTCCGAAGGCCGCCGGGTAGCGCACCTCCCACAGATACAGGCCCTCGGCGGGGGCCGTGGCGGCGCTCAAGGTGCGGTCGCGCCCTTCGAGCACGGTGCGCGCCCAGTCGCAAGGCTGATCGCCCTTGCCCACGGCAATCAGCAGGCCCGCGAGGTTACGCACCATGTGATGGAGAAAGGCGTTGGCGACCGCCTCGATGACGATCCAGTCCCCGCGCCGCTCCACCGCGAGACGGGTCAGGCGGCGGATCGGTGACTTGGCCTGGCACTCCGCGGAGCGGAAGGCGCTGAAGTCGTGCTCGCCCACGAGCTGCGCTGCCGCCGCCGCCATGGCGCGCTCATCGAGCGAGCGCGTCACCCACGCGGCGCGTGCCGCGGCCAGCGCCGAGCGCGCGGTGCGATTGAGGATCAGATAGCGGTAGACGCGCGCCTCGGCGCAGTAGCGCGCGTGAAAATGCGCCGGCATCGGCTGCGCCCAGAGGACGGCGAGATCCTCCGGCGCCTCGCTGTTGGCGCCGAGGATCCAGCTGCGGGAGGAGCGCTCGGCGTGCGTGTCGAAGTGTGCGACCTGAGCGCGCGCATGCACGCCCGCATCGGTGCGTCCCGCGCATACGACACTGACCGGCTCGGCCGCCACGGCGCCGAGCGCGCCCTCGAGGACCCCTTGAACGGTGCGCAGGGAGTGCTGGCTCTGCCAGCCGGCGAAGGCCGAGCCGTCGTACTCGATGCCGACGGCGATTCGGTTCATATCATTGCTGGCCGAAACGGCCGCAGGCCATTTCGGCCAATCAAACGATCAACCCGGCAGCGACTCCATCAGCCGCTGCGCTTCCTGCTTCTGCGCCGCGGAGCCTTCGCTCATGACTTCCTCGAGGATGTTGCGCGCACCGTCCGGGTCGCCCATGTCCATGTAGGCGCGGGCGAGATCGAGCTTGGTGCCGACCTCGCTCATCGTCACGGGCTCGAGATCCGGCAGCGCGAGATCCTCGTTCGCCAGCCGCTGCGTCGCCGCGAACGCCGCGTCCGGTACGGTCGCGGTGCCGACATCGAGGTCGAGCTTGCCGCCGTTGCCCGGGTAGGTCCCGGTGCCGAGATCGAGATCCACGCCCGAAGTGCGGATCTCGGGATGGGTGCCGGTCGTCGCGCTGCTGCTCACGTCGATGTCGACGGTATCGCCCCGCAGCGCCGCCAGGCGCGAGGTCTGCGAGCCATCCTGGAGCGGCCCCGCCTGCGTCAGCGCCGTCTCGAGCTCCTCCTGATCGAACTGCCACTGTCCGGTCGTCGAGGTCTTCGCGTGCGCCGCCGCCTGCTCGGCGGTGTCCTCGAGCTTCTTGCGCGTCTTCTCGTCGAGCCCGGCCACCATGGTCTGCGCGTCGGCGCCCACGCCGAGCGCCGGCTGCTCCTGGGTGTCGACCGTGCCGAGGTCGAGTCCCAGATCGTCGATCGCGAGCTCCGCGGTCTGCTCCGCGCTGCCCGCGCGCACCGCGGGCCTCATCGGCGCGCGCACCGTGCGCTCGTCGGGCTCTTCCAGCGTGGGCTGCTCCACGGTCGGGCCTTCGGTATCGGCGGCCTGCTGGCGCATCTTCGCGGTCATCTGCCGCGTGCTGCCGGTGGCGGCGGCGTTGCCGCCGCGGGCGCCCTGGAGCACCGTGAGGTTGCGGTCCGTGACGCCGGTGGTCGCCTCGGTCATCTGCGCCGTGCCCTCACCGACCGCTGAGCCGATGTCGAGATCGACGCCCTGCTCCGTCGGCACCGGCTCACCGAGCAGGTCAAAGTCGACGCGGCTCTGTCCGCCCTCGAGGTTGAGGTCCACGCCGCCGGCCGCGGCGCCGCCGACGGCCGCGCCGCCCGAGAACAGCGGATCCTCGGGGGCGAGCTGCTTGCCCATGATCAGGATCTTTTCCCACTCCCCGGGCGCGGCCTCCGCGCGCGTCTGCGCGAGCTCGTGCGCGGTCTGCAGGAACTGCTCCTTGTTGCCCCAGACGAAGAACACCTCGAGCAGCTTCAACTTCAGATCGCGCCGTGTCGGCTCGCGGCCGATCGCGATGCGGATCAGGTCGGCGGCCTGATCGTAGAGGCCGTACGCCATGTGGAAGTCGGCCTCGGCGAGCGGGTCGCCCTGGTCGAGGTTGATCGCAGTCTCGCTGCTGATCGTGTCATCGGCGGTGACGTGCTTGGCCGCCGGCGGCGGTGGTGGCGCGGCCCCGGCGGCCGCCATCCGCGGGCGCTCGTGCGTACCGGTCTCCTCGACGCGGATGTCGGGCTCGGGCTCGGTGAGCGGCATGGCGCGCATGGTCGGCGCCTCGAACCCGCCTGAGCCGCGCGCGGGGCCTGCCCCGCCGAGTGCTCCTCCGGCGCCGCTCGCTCCGGCAACTGCGGCTACCGCGAGCCGGCCGAGGGAGTCATCGAATTCGGAGGCGCGGCGCGAGCGCAGATACCGCAGGCCCGCGACGGCGGCGAACACCAGCGCGATGAGCGCAAGCACCCACCAGTAGCCCATGATCGTGTCGAGGATCGAGCCGCCCTCGGCGGCGGGAGCCGGCGCGGGCTTGTTGGCCGGCACCGGCTTCGGCAGCGGCTTCGAGACCGCCGCGGGCGGCGCGGCGGCCACCGGAGGCGCCGGCTGCTCTTCCTTCGGCGCGGGTTGCTCCGCTGCCGGCTTTTCGGCCGCGGGCTTCTCTACGGGCGCGGGTGTCGGCGCAGGCGGGGGAGCGGCCTGGGCGACCGGGGGCTTCGCAGGAGCAGGAGCAGGAGCAGGAACCGGTGCCGGGGGAGGCGTCGGCGCCTTGGCGGTCTGCTTCGCAGCCAGCTCGCTCTGCAAGCGCGCGAGGTCCTGGTTCTTGAGATCGAGCAGGCGCTTCGACTCGGCGAGCTGTCCCTCGAGCTCCTGTACCCGGCCCTTGAGCGCACTCACCTGGGCGCTGTTGGCTGCGGTACCGGTGCCGGCGGAGGCGGTCTCGGAAGGTGTCACGAGACGCAGGCGACCGGCCTGGGAGGCCTGCGCCGCGCCGCTTGCCGGGGCGGCGGCCGTCTCGCCAGCCGCGGCCGCGGGGGCCGCGGTGGAGCGCCACGCCGCGAACTGCCGGTTGATCTCGGCGGTCGCCTCGGCGGGCGGGATGGCCTGCGCCTGCGCCGCGTCCGGAATGCGCAGCACGCTGCCCGAGCGCAGCAGGTTCATGTTCTGGTCGAAGGCTTTGGGGTTCGCCTGGTAGATGGCGAGCATCCAGCTGCGCGTGCGCGCATCGTTGGTGGTCGCACCGGTCACACCGCGCGCGATCTCCGAGAGCGTCTCACCGCGTTGTACGACGTGCTCGGCGTTGGCGCCCTGCTCGGCCGAAGGCGCGGGGGGCGCGGGGCTGGCGCTCGGGCCTTCGGGCGCGGGAGATGCGGCGGCGCTCGCAGCGGCGGCCTTCGTCGAGCTGCGCGCAGGAGGCGGGGCGGGAGGAGCTGCGGCGGAGGCGGCTGCCTCGGCGGGAGCCGGCTCGGCAGCGGCCGCTTCGGCCGGCGCTGCCTGCGCGGACTCGGCCGCGGCGGGCGCGGCGGCGGCGGGGGCCGCAGCCTCTGCGGTGCGCGCGATGGTCCCGGCGCGGGTGTCGGCGCCGGTCGTGGGCGCCGCCACCGGTGCGTTGGCCACGGCCGACTGGCCCGGCGTGTACACCGGCGGATCGAGCAGCATGGTGTACTCGCGCACCAGCTGGCCGTGTGACCAGGTCACGTCCACCAGCAGCGTGACGAAGGGATCGGTGATCGGGTCAGCGGACTTGATCTTGATGATCTGATGGCCGTCCGCCGTCTGCACCGTGCGCAGTTGAACGCTCGTCAGGTAGGTGGGGTAGTCGAGCCCGTTCTGCGAGAACATCTCGCGCGAGGCCAGATGCGCCCGCAGTGTGTTGATCTCATCGGGTGCGACGTCGGTGATCTCGATCTCCGCATCGAGAGGTGCGTTCAGCGGAGAGAGCAGATGAATGTCTCCGAGACCAAGGGCAAACGCCGCTGACGGCAAAGCCAGCAGCAATGCCAGCGCTCGGCTTGAGCGTTTGGCGAACATCACGGCACCCCGGCAGGAGTCATTTGAAATGTCTTGTGGAAACAATCGGATGGACGATAAGTTGCGAGTCCACCACGAATTGGGCGGCAATATAACTTAAATAGGCTTCCAACCCAAAGCCCGGAGGCTTCCGCGGCCGTCGATCGCGGCTGTTCGGCGCACATTGTCGGGCACAGTCCTCGAGTTAAATCCCCGCTCAGAGGCGAGATCTTTACGGATTCTCAGGACATAAACTGTGTCGCGGTTCGCCTCGGAAGCGGGTTGCGGGCCCTGCGCGCTGGCGGAAATGTGATCGCCGCCACATCTCCCCGCGTCGCAACGCAGCAGGGCGCGTGATTTAAGCGCGCGGGGCGCCCGGAATCACCGGCGTCGGGGATTTCACGTCGGCGTTCTGCGCGCGCTGGCGCAGATAGTGATCCATGAGCACGATGGCGAGCATCGCCTCGGCGATCGGCGTCGCCCGCAGGCCCACGCAGGGATCGTGCCGGCCGGTCGTGACGATCTCGGTGGCCTGGCCCGCGACATCGATCGTGCGTCCGGGCAGCTGGATGCTGGAGGTGGGCTTCAGGGTCAGGTGGGCGACGATGTCCTGTCCCGAGGAGATCCCGCCGAGAACCCCGCCCGCGTGGTTGCTCAGGAACCCGTCGGGCGTCAGCTCGTCGCGATGCTCGCTGCCGCGCTGCGCGGCTGCCCTGACGCCCGCGCCGAGCTCGACCGCCTTCACCGCGTTGATGCCCATGAGCGCGTGGGCAATGTCCGCATCCAGCCGATCGAACACCGGCTCGCCGAGTCCCGGCGGCACGCCGCTCGCGACCACCGTGACGCGCGCGCCGATCGAGTCGCCCGCCTCGCGCATCTTCCAGATCAGCGCCTCGAGCTCGGGCACCCGCTGCGGGTCCGGGCAGAAGAACGGATTCTGGTAGGCGAAGGCCGGATCGATGGGCTCGAGGAGGAGCGGGCCGACCTGGCTCAGGTAGCCGTAGATGCGCACGTCGAGCCGCTGCGCGAGATAGCGCCGCGCGATGGCGCCCGCCGCGGTGCGCATCACCGTCTCGCGAGCCGAGGCGCGTCCGCCGCCGCGGTAGTCCCGCACGCCGTATTTCTGCTGGTAGGTGTAGTCGGCGTGCCCGGGGCGGAAGCGGTCCTTGATGCGCTCGTAGTCGCGCGCGCGGGCATCGGTGTTCTCGATGAGAAGGCCGATCGGCGTGCCGGTGGTGCGCCCCTCGAAGACCCCGGACAGAATGCGCACCTGATCGGCCTCGCGGCGCTGGCTCACGAAATGCGAGGTGCCGGTGCGGCGCCGGTCGACGTCCTGCTGCAGATCCGCCTCCGAGAGCGCGAGCCCTGGCGGGCAGCCGTCGACGATGCACCCGAGCGCCGGCCCGTGGCTCTCGCCGAAGGTAGTGACGGTGAAGAGCTTGCCGATGGTGTTGCCGGACATGGATGACTTCAGCGCGGGGGAAGTTGCTCGCGCCTCAGCAGGAACACTCCGCCGCCGCCGCGCGCGAACTGCAGCCACAGGAGCGGGAGCCCGGGAAACGTGCGCCGCACGGCGTGCTCGGTATTGCCGACCTCGACGATGAGGATCCCGCGCGGTGCGAGGTGCGCTCGCGCCTCGCGCAGAATGACCGCCACGGAATCAAGACCGCGCCTTCCCCCCGCGAGCGCCACACGCGGCTCGTGCCGGTATTCCGGTGGCAGTCGTTTGAGCTCACGGGCTCCTACGTAGGGCGGATTTGCCACGATGATATCGTAGGTCGCGCGCCCGAGCGCGCTGAAGTGATCGGATTTCCTCAGGCGCACGCGCGCGCCGACCCGGTGCGCTCGCACGTTGATGCGCGCCACCTCGAGCGCGGCTTCCGAGATGTCCACGGCATCGACCCGCGCCTTAGGTAAGGCTTTCGCGCAGGCGACGGCGATGCAGCCCGAGCCCGTGCCGAGATCGAGGATGCGCCGCACCCGCTTCGGATCCGCCCATGGCGCAAAGCCCCGCTCGATGAGCTCGGCGATTGGCGAGCGCGGCACGAGCACGCGCGCATCGACCGTGAACGGCAGGCCCGCGAACCAGGTGACACCCGTGAGGTAAGGGGCCGGAATGCGCTCGGCGATGCGCCGCGTGATGAGCTCGTCCGCGCGCGTAGCCTGGCGTGGGCTTACCGCGCGCCGATAGAGCGCAGCGCCGCCGTGCTGCGGGAGCCCGAGCGCGTGCAGCGTAAGGCTCGCGGCTTCGTCCCAGGCGTTGTCGGTGCCATGGCCGAAGTGGACGCGCGCGCGCCTCAGGCGCCGCGCGCCGCGCTCGATGAGGCTCAGGACGCTCGCACGCGCCGTCCGCGCGCGGCGCGGCGCGCGCTCAGGCGCCCGGCGCATCCGCGCCTCGTGCAGCGGTATGAAATAATTCGCTCATGGGCACCGTCAGCACCGTGCGATCTCGCTGGCTCTGGATCCTCGTCGTCCTCGCCGCCGCGGCGGCGCTCGCGGGCTACTGGCTGGCGCGGCAACTTGACAGGGAAACTCCCGTACTGGCAAGCGGCACGTGGTTGCCGCAACCTAAGCCGATCGCCGATTTTGCGCTCCAGGATCCGAGCGGGCGGCCCTTTACGCGCGCGGACCTCGCGAGTGCGCCGACGCTCGTCTACTTCGGCTTCACGCACTGTCCCGACATCTGCCCGACGACGCTCACGAAGCTCGCGCAGGTGCGCCGCGAGGCCGCGCTCCCGGCGCTGCGGGTGCTGTTCGTCAGCATCGACCCCGAGCGCGACACCCCGCAGGCCGTCGGGCGCTACGCGCAGGCCTTCGACCCCGCCTTTCAGGGCGTCACGGGTGAGCCGGAGAGCATTCGCCGCGTGGCGGCCAACTTCGCGGTCGCCGTGAGCCGCGTCGAGCTGCCGGGCGGCGACTACACCATGGACCACTCGGCGGTGATCTTCCTCACCACGGGTGCCGGCATCGTCGCGATCTTCACGCCCCCTTTCGAGGTGCGCTCGCTGGTGGCGGATCTGCGCCGCGTGGCGCCCGATCTCGCGCGCCGGGGGAGCGCGCCTGCGACATGAGCAGCGAGGACACCGGGGGGCGCCTCTTCGTCGGGCTGCAGTACCTGCTGCCGCAGCACCTGCTGTCGCGCGCGGTGCACTCCCTGGCGCGGCTGCGCGTCGCGTGGGTGAAGAACGCGCTGATCGACAACTTCATCGTCAACTACCGGCCGGACCTGGGCGAGGCCGAGGAGCCCGATCCGCGCCAATACGAGAGCTTCAACGCCTTCTTCACGCGCGCGCTGCGCGACGGCGCACGTCCCGTCGACCCCTCGCCGGCGTCCCTCGTCTCGCCGGTCGACGGCGCGGTGAGCCAGATCGGGCGCACCGACGGCTCGTGGCTGGTGCAGGCGAAGGGCCTCGCCTATACGCTCGAGTCGCTCCTCGATGAGGCCGCGCCCGCGTGGGCGCCGGTGTTCCGCGGCGGCGCCTTCGCGACGCTCTATCTCGCCCCCCATAACTACCATCGCATCCACATGCCGCTCGCCGGCACGCTGCAGGCCGCCTGGTACGTCCCGGGCCAGCTCTTCAGCGTGAACGCGACCACCGCGAGCCAGGTGCCCGGCCTCTTCGCCCGCAACGAGCGCCTGGTGTGCGTGTTCGCGGACGGAACGCTTTCCTTCGCGCTCATTCTGGTGGGAGCGCTCTTCGTCGGCAGCATGTCGACCGTGTGGCACGGCGAGGTCACCCCGCGCACGCCGCGCATGCGCACCGAGCTGCCGCTGGATTTCGTGCGCGCGGGACTGAAGCTCGAGAAGGGTGCGGAGATGGGCCGCTTCAACATGGGATCCACCGTGATCCTGCTGCTGCCGCCCGGCAGGAGCGCCTGGCTCGAATCGCTCGCGCCCGGCAGCACGATCCGCGTGGGCCAGACCCTGGCGCGCCTCACATGAGCGCGCACCCCGACTGGCGCCCGAGCGCCACGCCCGCGGCGCTGCGCGCGCGCGCGGCGCTGCTCGCACGGGCCCGGGAGTTCTTCGCCGCGCGCGGCGTGCTCGAGGTCGACACCCCGCTCGTGGTCAGCTCGCCGGTGAGCGATGTGCACATCGCCAGCGCCCGCGTCGAGCTCGCGACGGTCCCGGGCGCGGCGGCCCGCGCAAGCGCCGCGCGCGTTGCGGCGATGTTTCTCCACACCTCGCCCGAATACGCCATGAAGCGCCTCCTCGCCGCAGGTTCCGGCGACATCTACCAGATCTGCCACGTGGTGCGCGCCGAGGAGCGCGGACCGCTCCACAACCCGGAGTTCACGCTCATCGAGTGGTACCGATTGCGCTTCTCGCTCACCGTCCTCATGGACGAGGTGGAGGCGCTGGTGCGGGCGCTGCTGGGAAGCGCCGCCGCCCGCCGCGCGGGCGAGCGCCTGAGCTACCGCGAGGCCTTTGTGCGCGAGCTCGGCCTCGACCCCCTGGCCGCCACCGACGGCGAGCTCCTCGCGGCGGCGGGCCGCCTGGGACTGGCTTGCGGCGCACCGCGCGCGCCCCGCGACGAGCTGCTGGAGTTCCTCATGGCCTCGGGCGTCGGGCCGCGGCTCGGTCGGGGCGCCCTCACCTTCATCCACGGCTATCCTGCGACGCAGGCGGCGCTCGCGCGGCTCGATCCGGCCGATCCGCGAACGGCGCGGCGCTTCGAGCTCTACTGCGAGGGTCTCGAGCTCGCCAACGGCTTCGAGGAGCTCGCCTCGGCTCCCGAGCAGCGCGCGCGCTTCGAGCGCGACAACGAGGAACGGCGGCGCACGGGGCTCCCGGCGTGGCCGCCCGATGAGCGTCTGCTCGCGGCCCTCGCGGCCGGGCTCCCCGACTGCGCCGGCGTCGCGCTCGGTTTCGACCGCACGCTGATGCTGGCGCTCGGAGCGCAGCACATCGACGAGGTGCTTGCCTTCCCGACCGGGCGCGCCTAAAGCGCATGGGCTCAGCTCGCGGTGCCCCGCACATGAGCTCCGAGCGGCTCTCGCCCCGGGGGCTGGCCGTCGGGGCCGCCGCCTTCACGATCTGGGGATTGTTCCCGGCCTATCTCCACCCCCTGAGCGGCGTGCCGGCGCCCGAGATCATTGCGCACCGCATCATCTGGTCGTGCCTGTTCCTGCTCATCGTGATGCTGCTGCGCGCCGAGCTCGGCCGCCTCACGCTGGCATTCGGCAAGCCGCGGCTGCTCGCCGGGCTGGCGACTTCGGCGTTCCTCATCAGCTGCAACTGGCTGGTGTACGTCTGGAGCGTCACGCACCACTACATCGTCGAGTCGAGTCTCGGCTATTACATCAATCCGCTGGTGAACGTGCTGCTCGGAGTGCTGGTGCTGCGCGAGCGCCCGAACGCCGTGCAGTGGAGCGCGATCGCCCTCGCCTCCCTCGCCGTGCTCTATCTCGCCCTCCAGGCCGGGCGCCCGCCGTGGATCGCGTTTGCGCTGGCACTGAGCTTTTCGCTCTACGGATTCGTGCGCAAGGTCATCAGCGTCGATGCCTTGCCGGGACTGGCCACCGAGACGCTGCTGCTCCTGCCGCTCGCACTCGGCTATCTGGCCTGGTGCGAAGTGACGGGGATTGCGGCCTTCGGCCGCGCGGGCCCCGCGATCACGGCGCTGCTCATCGGCAGCGGCGTGGTCACGGCGGTGCCGCTGTTCCTCTTTGCCTACGCCGCGCGCCGCCTGCCGTACTCGACCGTGGGCGTGCTCCAGTACATAGGTCCGAGCCTGCAGCTCGCCTGCGGCGTGCTCTTCTATGACGAGAGCTTCGGACGCGCGCGCGCGGCCGGCTTTGCGCTGCTGTGGGCGGCGCTGGTGATCTACGCTGCGGACGGCTTGTGGCGCGCGCGGCGAGCGGCGCGCGGTGCCCGGCGCGCGACTTAGGCCCCGAGCAGCGGCTACTGCTTGCCGCGCGAGATGTACTCGCCGGTGCGTGTGTCGATGCGGAGCACTTCGCCTTCGTTGATGAAGAGCGGCACCCGCACCACCGCGCCGGTCTCGAGCTTGGCGGGCTTCTGGCCGCCGGTGGCGGTGTCGCCGCGCAGGCCCGGATCGGTCTCGATTACCTTCAGCTCGATGTGCGGCGGCGGCGTGACGAGCAGCGGCACGTTGTTCCACAGCGTCACGATGCACACGATGCCGTCCTTGAGCCACTGGGCGTTGTCGCCAACCGCCGACTTGCCGGCGGTGTACTGCTCGAAGCTCTCCGGGACCATGAAGTGCCAGAAGTCTCCGTCCTGGTAGAGGTACTGCATGTCCATGTCGACGACGTCGGCAGCCTCCAGCGACTCGCCGGACTTGAAGGTGCGCTCGATGGTGCGCCCGGTCTTGAGATTGCGTACCTTGATGCGGTTGAACGCCTGGCCCTTGCCGGGCTTGACGAACTCGTTCTCGATGACGGCGTAGGGATCGCCATCGAGCAGGACCTTGAGACCCGAGCGGATCTCGCTGGTGGTGTAGCTGGCCATTCTCGGATTCCGTGATTCTCGGGGCGGCCGGCAGGCCGCCCGCTAAAAGGGCCGCGTATGATAGCGGCACCGGTCCGGGCCTGCCAGCGCGCCCCAAACAGGCGCTTGTTCCGCGAGGTCGCTCACGCGGGGGGCTCACCCGCCGGTGCTAGAATCCGCCGCTCTTGCGAGCGCATCCAGGGAGGTTGTGTTGATGGAGCAGAGCGCCGTACCGCTCATCGTGCTCAGCGCCACGCGTGATCCCGTCGAGGCAATCAACGGCATGCTGCGCCGCGCGGGCGAGCCGGCCCACTGCACCTGGATCCCGGCGCTGCGCGATCTCGGGGATGCGCTGACCCAGATCAACCCCGAGCTGCTGGTGCACGTCATGGCCGACGAGCAGGAGCTCGAGGCGGTCGTCGCCATCCGCGACCAGGTGGCCCCGACCGTGCCGATCCTGGCGCTCGCCCCCGAGGCCGACGAGGCCCTGATCGCCAGTGCCCTCATGCTCGGCGCCCGCGACTTGGTCTCGCTCGCCCATCCGGAGCGGCTCCAGGCGGTGATGATGCGCGAGCTCGAGACCTTCCGCTCCCGGCGCACGCTCGATGTCGCGATGCGCGCCGCGCAGGATGCCCGCAACCAGCTCGACACCGTGCTCGAGCGCTCCAACGACGCGATCATCCAGGTCCAGGAGGGCATCGTCACCGATGCCAACCCGGCGTGGCTCGAGCTGTTCGGCGTCGAGGACGGAATCGCCGGACAGCCGGTGATGGACCTGTTCGCGGAGTCCTCGCATCCGGCGCTGCGCGGCGCGCTCGCCGCGTGCCTCCAGGGTCGCTGGAGCGGCGAGCACACGCTGCGCGCCAACGCGCTGCCTGCCGACGGCAGCATCCTGCCGGTGGAGATCGCGCTGGCGGTCGGGGAGTACGAGGGCGAGCCGTGCGTGCGGCTGGTCGTCCCGTCGGCGCCGCGCGCGGCGGCGGCGCACCCCGAGCCGCGCGCCGCCGAGAGTCCGGGCCCGTCGACCGACAGCTACGGGCTGCTGCCACGCCGCGAGCTGCTCGCGGCGCTCGGCGAGCGGCTTGCCACCCGCCCCACGGGCGGCATGCGCTGCCTCGCGGTCGTCAAGCTCGACAAGTTCTTCTCCTTCGAGCGCGTGATCGGCGTGACCGCGAGCGAAGAGGTCGTCGCCGAGTTCGTGCGGCTGCTGCGCGAGACGGTGCGGCCCAAGGAGCTGCTCGGGCGCCTCGGCGGCCTGCTCTTCCTGGTGCTGCTCGAGCGCGGCAACGAGAACGACATCAGTGCCTGGGCCGAGCAGCTGCTCGCGCGGGTGCAGAAGCACGTCATGCGCATCCGCGACAAGGCGGTCTCGGCCACCTGCACGGTGGGGCTCTCGACCGTGTCCCCGGGGCGGGCCAACCTCGATGCCGTGGTGGCCGACGCGATCGAGGCCTGCCGCAAGGGCAGCGCGCGCGGGGGCAACCAGAGCGTCACGTCGGACCACGCGGACACCGAGAGCCGCGTGATGTCCTACGACAAGGTGTGGGTCAAGCACATCAAGGCGGCGCTCATGGAGAATCGCTTCCGCCTGGTGCAGCAGCCGATCGCGAGCCTGCGCGGCGAGGACCCGGGCATGTTCGACGTGCTGGTGCGCATGGTCGACACCCAGGGCAAGGAAGTGCTGCCGTCGGAGTTCATGGCGGCGGCGGCGCGCAACGACCTGATGAAGAACATCGACCGCTGGGTGGTGGGCGCCTCGCTCTCCTTCGCCGCGCAGAAAAAGCCCGAGTGCCTGTTCGTGCGCCTCTCGCGCGAGACCATCAAGGACGACACCTTCCTCGACTGGCTGGACAACCACCTGCGCTCGAGCCGGGCCGAGCCGCAGCGGCTGTGCTTCCAGGTCACGGAGGAAAACGCCGCGAGCTACATCACGCAGCTGAAGGCGCTGTCGGCGGCGCTGCGCGAGCGCCGCTTCCGCTTCGCGCTCGAGAGCTTCGGCGGCGGGCGCGACAGCCTCGGGATGCTCGAGTCCGTGCCCCTCGATTTCGTCAAGATCGACGGCGCCGTGATCCAGGGGCTGGCCGCCGATTCCCAGCTGCAGCAGCGCGTGCGCGCCCTGGTCGACATCGCCCAGAAGCGCTCGGTGCAGACCGTCGGCGAGCGCGTCGAGGACGCCAACACCATGGCGGTGCTGTGGCAGCTCGGCGTGCAGTACATCCAGGGCTATTTCGTCAACGAGCCCGAGGAAGTCGTCCTAAGCGCCGGGCGTTGAGGGCGCGGCCATCAGCTTGCCGCGGCCTCGGGCAGCCGCGCCTCGAGGCGCTCGATCCGGCGCGGCCAGCCGCGCCTGAGGACCGCACCGCGCTGCGCGCGCGCACCCCGATAATCCTCGAGCTCGCGCCACTCGAGCACCTTGTGCGTCTCGCCCGACCAGAGCACGAGGCTCGCCCGCGGCGGCACCACGGCGACCGCGGTCATGAGCTCGCTGCGCTCGCGCGCCCTCCTGGCCGGAATGTCATAGAGCTTCAAGCCCTTGCCGCGCGGCATCTCCGGCACCTCGCTCACCGGGAAGGCGAGGAGCTTGCCTTCGCTGCTCACCGCCGCGACCAGGGAGTCGGCGGACGCCACCGGCGCGGGGGCGAGCACCTGGGCGTTCTCGGGCACGGACAGCACGGTCTTGCCCGCACGGCGGTCGGTGACGAGGTCCTTGAGCCGCGCCGTGAAGCCATAACCGGCATCGCTCGCGAGCAGCCACAGGTCCTCGCCCTCCCCGATCATGACCCCGGCGAACTTGGCGCCGTCGGGGGGATCGAGGCGACCCGAGAGCGGCTCGCCGTAGCCGCGGGCCGAGGGCAGCGAGTGCGCCGGCAGCGTGTAGGTCCGCCCGGTGCTGTCGATGAACACCGCCGGCTGCAGGCTGCGCCCGCGCGCCAGGGCCTGGAAGGCATCGCCGCCCTTGTAGGAGAGCGTCGCCACGTCGACGTCGTGGCCCTTGGCCGAGCGCACCCAGCCGCCCTTCGAGAGCACCACCGTCACCGGCTCGTTCGGGATCAGGCTCGCCGCGTCGATCGCCTGCGCGGCCTCGCGCTCGATGATCTTGGTGCGCCGCTCATCGCCGTACTTGTCGGCATCGCTGCGGATCTCGGCGGCGATCAGCTTCTTCAGCTTCGCCTTGGATTTGAGCAGCCCCTCGAGCTCCTCGCGCTCGGCCGCGAGTGTCTTCTGCTCCTCGCGGATCCTCATCTCCTCGAGCTTGGCGAGGTGGCGCAAGCGCGTGTTGAGGATCTCCTCGGTCTGCTCGTCGGTGAGCTTGAAGCGCTTCATCAGCACCGGCTTCGGCTCCTCCTCGCGGCGGATGATGCGGATCACCTCGTCGAGATTGAGGAAGGCGATCATGAGCCCGTCGAGGATGTGCAGCCGCCTGCCAACCTTCTCGAGGCGGTACTGCAGGCGCCGCGTGACGGTGTGGGTGCGGAACTCGAGCCACTCGCTGAGGATCTCCCTCAGCCCCATGACGCGCGGCCGGCCATCGAGCGCGATGATGTTGAGGTTGACGCGATAGTTGCGCTCGAGGTCGGTGGTGGCGAACAGGTGGTTCATGACCTCGGTGAGATCGACCCGGTTGGAACGGGGCACCAGTACCAGGCGCGTCGGATTCTCGTGATCCGACTCATCGCGCAGATCCTCGATCATCGGCAGCTTCTTGGCGCGCATCTGCTCGACGACCTGCTCCTGCACGCGCGTCGGCGATACCTGGTAGGGAAAGGCGGTGATGACCGCGTTGCCGTCCTCGATCTCCCAGGTGGCGCGCGCTTTGAACGTGCCGACGCCCTTGTCGTAGAACTCCTTGAGATCCGCGCGCGGCGAGATGATCTCGGCGCCCGTGGGCAAGTCCGGGCCTTTGACATGCTTCATGAGCGCGGCCGTCGTCGCCTCCGGCTCCTCGAGCAGATGGATCGCCGCCGCGGCGACTTCCCTCAGGTTATGCGGCGGAATATCCGTCGCCATCCCGACCGCGATCCCGGAGGTGCCGTTCAGCAGCAGGTTCGGCAGCCGCGCCGGCAGGATCGCCGGCTCCTCACGCGAGCCATCGTAGTTGGCGACCCAGTCGACGGTGCCTTCGGAGAGCTCCGCGAGCAGCACCTCGGCGTAGCGGGTGAGCTTCGCCTCCGTGTAGCGCATGGCCGCGAAGGACTTGGGATCGTCCTGCGAGCCCCAGTTGCCCTGCCCGTCGACGAGCGGGTAGCGGTAGGCGAAGGCCTGCGCCATGAGCACCATGGCCTCGTAGCAGGCCGTATCGCCGTGCGGATGGAACTTGCCGAGCACGTCGCCGACCGTGAGAGCCGCCTTCTTGTGCTTCGCCACCGCCGAGAGGCCAAGCTCGCTCATGGCATAGACGATGCGCCGCTGCACCGGCTTCAGCCCGTCGCCGAGCGCGGGCAGCGCGCGGTCGAGGATCACGTACATCGAGTAGTCGAGGTAGGCCTTCTCGGTGAAGGTCCCGAGTGGCTGGCGCTCGATCCCTTCGAAGTTCAGCTCCTGGTTCTCGGGCGGGCCGCTCACACCTGCACCTCGGCGAGGTTGCCCTTCTCCTCGAGCCACTCGCGCCGGTCGGCGGCGCGCTTCTTGGCGAGCAGCATGTCCATGAGCTGATCGGTCTTGTCCTTGCCGTCGATGGTGAGCTGCACCAGGCGCCGGGTGCGCGGGTCGATGGTGGTCTCGCGCAGCTGCGCCGGGTTCATTTCCCCTAAGCCCTTGAAGCGCGTCACCGAAGCTTTGGTGCGCGGGCTCTCCTTCTCTATCTTCTTCAGGAGCTGATCGCGCTCGGGGTCGTCGAGCGCGTAAAACACCTGCCTGCCGGCGTCGATGCGGTAGAGCGGCGGCATCGCCACGTAGACGTGCCCGTGGGTCACCAGCGGCCTGAAGTGCCGCAGGAAGAGCGCGCACAGGAGCGTCGCGATGTGCTGCCCGTCGGAATCGGCATCCGCCAGGATGCAGACCTTGTGGTAGCGCAGCTGCGAGAGGTCGGTGGAGCCCGGATCGACCCCGAGCGCCACGCTGATGTTGTGCACTTCCTCGCTCGCGGAGAGCTGTCCCGCATCCACCTCCCAGGTGTTCAGGATCTTGCCCCGCAGCGGCATGATCGCCTGGAATTCCTTGTCGCGCGCCTGCTTGGCGGAGCCGCCGGCGGAGTCGCCCTCGACCAGGAAGAGCTCGCAGCGCTTCGGCTCCTGGCTGACGCAGTCGGCGAGCTTGCCGGGCAGCGCCGGACCGCCTGCGATCCTCTTGCGCACCACCTTCTGCGCGGCGCGGGCGCGCTCCTGGGCGTTGGCGATGGCGAACTGCGCGATGCGCTCGCCGGCGTCGGGATGGCGGTTGAGCCAGAGCGCGAGCGAGTCGCGCGCGAAGCCCTCGACCAGCGGCGCCGCATCGCGGCTCCCTAAGCGCTCCTTCATCTGCCCGGCGAACTGCGGCTCGCGGATCTTCACCGACAGCACGTAGCTCGCCTTGTCCCAGACGTCCTCGGGAGTGAGCTTGATGCCGCGCGGCACGAGGTTCCTGAACTCGCAGAACTCGCGCACCGCCTGGGCGACCCCGGCGCGCAGCCCGTTGACGTGCGTGCCGCCCTCGGGGGTCGGGATGAGATTCACGTAGCTCTCGCCGATCGACACTTCCGCGTCCGGCGCCCAGCAGAGCGCATAGTCGACCGCGTCGTTGTCATCGGCGCGGGTGCCGGTGATCGGCTCGGCGGGAATGCGCTCGTGCTTCTCGAGCTCCTCGACGAGATAGGCGCCCAGGTCGCCGGTGTAGAACCATTCGTCCTTCTCACCCGAGGCCTCGTTCCTGAAGGTGACCTTCAGGCCCGGGCACAGCACCGCCTTGGCCTTCAGGGTGTGCTTGAGCTGCGGCACCGAGAACTTGTCCGAGTCGAAGAACTGCGGGTCCGGCCAGAAGCGGAGGGTGGTGCCGGTGTTGCGCTGACCGACGGTGCCGATCTCCTCGAGCTTGGAGGCGATCTTCCCGTCCTTGAAGCTGATGTTGTATTCCTTGCCGCCGCGCTTGATCCAGCACTCGAGGTGCTTCGACAGCGCGTTCACCACCGAGACCCCGACGCCGTGCAGGCCGCCGGAGAACTTGTAGGTCTTGTCGGAGAACTTCCCGCCGGCGTGCAAGCGCGTGAGGATCAGCTCCGCGCCGCTGACCTTCTCCTTCGGATGGACGTCGACCGGCATGCCGCGCCCGTCGTCGGCCACCTCGAGCGAGTTGTCCTTGAAGAGGACGACGTCGATCTGCTTGCAGTAGCCGGCGATCGCCTCATCGACGCTGTTGTCGATGACCTCGTGCGCGAGGTGGTTGGGACGCTGGGTGTGGGTGTACATGCCCGGCCGGCGGCGGACGGGCTCGAGGCCGGAGAGGACCTCGATATCGGAAGCGGTGTAAGACTGACTCATTCGGCGGCGCGCATCTTAGCAAATGCGCGCGGCCTTTCAGGCCCTGTCGCCGCGCGCCGTCACTCGAGATCGGCGAGCAGCGCGGCGCGCACCGCCGCCGGGACCGGCGCGACCGCGTAGCGGTAGTGCTCGTGGTCGACTCCGAGTGAGAGCGCAGCGCCCGCGCGCAGCGCCGCGACCATGGCGGGCGCGAGCTCGAAGCGCAGGAAGTGCACCGCCGAGGTCTTCTCCGCGTTCTCGCGCGGCAGATCCTCGTCCGCGATGGCGAACACCCGCGCGCACGAGGCGGCCTCGACCCAGCAGCGCGCCTCGATGCCCTTCAGCAGCGCGAGCTCCCGGCGCCGCTCCTCGGGCTGGGCGAACTCGATGAGCAGCGTCACCTTCCAGTTGTGGCCGTCCGGGATGAGCGGATTGTAGGCGGCCAGCTCCTCCTCGATGCCCTCGGGCTCGAAGATGCGCTCGATGCGCAGCATCTCCTGGATCTGGTACTGCACCGTGAGGCGATCCTCGAAGGACCAGGTGGTGTGGGGGCCGACCTCGAGCTGCCGGGCGCGCTTGTGCTCGAGCACCCGGGCACGGAAGGCGGCGCGCTCGCGCGCGTAGCGCTCGAGGCTCATGAGATCGGTGGCGGAGAGCTTCACAGGCCGTAGGCCATCCGCAGCAGCGTCAGCGGGTGCTCGGGCTCGCGCGGCTCCTGGAGCCCGCTCTCGATCTGATGTCCCGCCATGGGACAGTCGCTCGAGTAGTGATCGGCGTGCGCGCTCTCGACCCGCTGCATGACGGGGCGGCCGATCTTCACCGCGGCGGCGCGGAAGCGTCGCTTCACCCCGTAGGTGCCATCGTGCCCGGAGCAGCGCTCGATGGCCTCGACGGTGGTGCCGGGCACGAGCTGCAGCGCCTCGCGGGTCTTGAGCCCCAGGTTCTGCACGCGCAGGTGACAGGGCACGTGGTAGCTCACGCTTCCGAGCGCTCGCACGAAGTCGGTGCGCAGCAGTCCGGCGCGATGACGCAGCATCAGGTATTCGAAGGGATCGAACATGTGCTCGGCGACGGCGCGCACTCCGGCGTCGTCCGGGTACATGAGCGGCAGCTCCTGCTTGAACATGAGCACGCAGGACGGGATCGGCGCCACCAGGTCGAAGCCGGCCGCGACCGCTTGCGCGAGCACCGGGACGTTGTGCTCCTTGAGCCGGGCGACTCCCTCGAGGTCGCCGAGCTCGAGGCGCGGCATGCCGCAGCAGCGCTCGCGCGGCAGCAGCCGCACCTCGATGCCGTTGTGAGCGAACACGGCGACCAGATCCTCATCGAGCGAGGGCGCATTGCGGTTGCCGTAACAGGTCGTGAAGAGCGCCACCCGCCCGGTGGTGTCGGCCGTGGGCCGTGCGGCGAGGACGGGCTCCCGGGGCTCGGCCGTCGTGCCGAGCGCCCCGAGACGCGAGCGCGCGCTGCGAGCGTGATACTTCGGGAGCGGAGCTCCGCGGTCGACGCCGAGGGTCTTCTCCATGAGCGCACGCCCGACCGCGGAGGCGTTCACCGCGTTCACGAGCTCCGCCACCACCGGGATGCCGGCGATTCTCCCCACGGTGTCGGTAGCGGCGAGCACGCGCTCGCTCGCCGTGAGGCGGCCCTCGCGGGCGCGCTGTGCCTTGGCACGCAGCATCAGGTGCGGGAAGTCGACGTTCCAGGGATGCGGCGGCACGTACGGGCACTTGGTCATGAAGCACATGTCGCAGAGATAACAGTGGTCCACGACCTCCCAGTAGACCTGCTTGTCCACGCCCGCGACCTCGCCGCCCTCCGCCGCGTCCACCGCGTCGAACAGCGTCGGAAACGCGTTGCACAGGCTGAAGCAGCGGCGGCAGCCGTGACAGATGTCGAATACCCGCTCGAGCTCGGCTTCGAGCGAGCCGCGGTCGTAGAACTTCGGATCGCGCCAAGCCAGCGCATGGCGCGTCGGGGCCTCGAGGCTCCCCTCGCGCGCGCCCGGGGCGTTGCCCGGCGGCGTGGGCGTGCTGCTCATGAGGGGCGTGCCGGGTGCGCCCGACGCACCCGGCACTCCATCGGTCAGATCGCGTCGAGTGCCTTCTGGAAGCGATTGGCGTGGGAGCGCTCGGCCTTGGCGAGCGTCTCGAACCAGTCGGCGATCTCCCCGAAGCCCTCCTCGCGCGCGACCTTCGCCATGCCCGGGTACATGTCGGTGTACTCATGGGTCTCGCCGGCGATGGCCGCCTTGAGATTGAGCTTGGTCTCGCCGATCGGCAGCCCGGTCGCGGGATCTCCCACGGCCTCGAGGTACTCGAGGTGGCCGTGGGCGTGGCCGGTCTCGCCTTCCGCCGTGGAGCGGAACACGGTGGAGACGTCGTTGAAGCCTTCGACGTCGGCCTTCTGGGCGAAGTACAGGTAGCGGCGGTTGGCCTGCGACTCACCGGCGAAAGCGTCCTTGAGATTCTTCTCGGTCTTGCTGCCTTTGAGATTCATGGCGGTCCTCACTTAGACTCGGTCTAACGAAGGCCTGCGACTCTATCGCTGCCCCGCAAGAGACGTCAAGAAGGCGCGTTGACCCTCGGCGGCGGCGCTGTGTAACGTGGCGCGCCCTCGATGAGTCCGACCCCCTTCAAGGAGATCCCCTTGGCCCGCGACACCAAAGCCCCGGACTTCGAGCAGGCGCTCGCGGAGCTCGAGGGGCTGGTCGAGCGCCTCGAGCACGGCGACCTGCCGCTCGATGAGGCCCTGAAGGCCTTCGAGCGCGGCGTGGCGTTGACGCGCCACTGCCAGGCCTCGCTCCAGGCAGCCCAGCAGAAGGTCGAGATACTCCTCAAGCGCGGCGGCAAGGCCGAGATCGAGCCCTTCGAGGAGTCCGGCGACGAGAGCGGGGGCGGGCCCGCCCCGTGAACGACGCTGCCGGTTCGCCGCCGGGTTTCGCGGCGCGCATCTGCGCCTGCCAGGCGCGCATCGAGCGCGTGCTCGATGAGATTCTGAAGCTCCCCGATCCGGGCACCGGGCGGCTGCGCGATGCGATGCGTTACAGCACGCTCGGCGCCGGTAAGCGCCTGCGCCCGATCCTCGTCTACCTGACGGGTGAGTCCTTCGGCGCCCCGCTCGAGAGGCTCGATGCGCCCGCCGCGGCGGTGGAGCTCATTCACGTCTACAGCCTCGTGCACGATGATCTGCCGGCGATGGACGACGACGACCTGCGGCGCGGACGCCCGACCTGCCACCGCGCCTACGACGAGGGCACCGCGATCCTCGTGGGCGATGCGTTGCAGGCGCTGGCTTTTTCGGTGCTCGCGCATGAGCCCATGAGCGGCACCTCGGCCGAGACCCGGCTCGAGATGATCCGGGTGCTCGCGCGCGCGATCGGCACGGACGGCATGGCCGGCGGTCAGGCGGTGGACCTCGAAGCCGTGGGCCGCGCCCTCACGGTGGACGCGATCGAGAACATGCATCGGCGCAAGACCGGCGCTCTCATCCAGGCGAGCGTGCTGCTCGGGGCGCTCGCCGCCGGCGTCGGTGGCGAACGCGAGCGCGTTGCGCTCGAGCGTTTCGGCGCCGAGATCGGGCTCGCCTTCCAGATCCAGGACGACATCCTCGACGTCGAGGGTGACCCGAGACTGCTCGGCAAGTCGACCGGCGCCGACGCGGCGCTCTCGAAACCGACCTACCCGAGCACCGCCGGGCTCGCCGCCTCGCGCGCGCGCGCGCGGGAGCTGCGCGATGCGGCGATCGCCGCGCTCGAGCCCTTGGGAGCGCGCGCCGGCGCGCTCGCCGAGCTCGCCCATTTCGTCGTCAGCCGCGCGAGTTGAGGGGTGGGAACCGCCCCCCGGGGAGAGCCTTTCTTGCCGGCGCAGCCCCCCGTGTAAACTTCAGGCTACGATGAGCACCCGGTCCGAGAACTACCCGCTGCTCGGCGAGATCGACAGTCCCGCCGACCTGCGCCGCTTGGCCGTAGGCAAGCTCCCGGCCCTGGCCGCGGAGCTGCGCGAGTTTCTCATCCAGAGCGTCAGCACGCGCGGCGGACACTTCGCCGCCGGGCTCGGCACCGTCGAGCTCACCATCGCGCTGCACTATGTCTACGACACACCGCGCGACCGGCTGGTGTGGGACGTGGGTCACCAGGCGTACCCGCACAAGGTCCTGACCGGCCGGCGCGACCGGCTGCACACCATCAAGCAGGATGGCGGGCTCGCCCCGTTCCCCTCGCGCGCCGAGAGCGAGTACGACACCTTCGGCGTCGGCCATTCGAGCACCTCGATCTCGGCGGCGCTCGGCATGGCGGTCGCGGCGGCGCGCTTGGGTGCGGACCGCCGCGTGGTGGCGGTGATCGGCGATGGCGCGATGACCGCCGGCATGGCCTTCGAGGCCCTGAATCACGCCGGCTCGCTCCCGGCGGACCTGCTCGTGATCCTCAACGACAACGACATGTCGATCTCGGAGAACGTCGGGGCGCTCTCCAACCACTTCGCGCGCGCGCTCTCCGGGCGCGTGTACGCGCATCTGCGCGAGGGCGGCAAGAAGGTGCTGCGGCAGATGCCGACCGTGTGGGAGCTGGCGCGCCGCTCCGAGGAGCACTTGAAGGGCATGGTGCTGCCGGGAACTCTGTTCGAGGAAATGGGCTTCAACTACATCGGTCCCATGGACGGGCACGACGTCAACGCCCTGGTGCGGACGCTGCGCAACGTACGCAAGCTCCGCGGACCTCAGTTCCTGCACGTCGTCACCCGCAAGGGTAAGGGTTACGCGCCGGCCGAGGCCGACCCCATCAAGTGGCACGGCCCGGGGCCGTTCGACCCGGCGAGCGGCACGATCTTCAAGGAGAAGGCGGCGGGGCCGAGCTACAGCCAGGTGTTCGGCCAGTGGCTGTGCGACATGGCGGAGCGCGACCCGCGCCTCATCGGGATCACGCCCGCGATGCGCGAGGGCTCGGGGCTGGTCGAGTTCTCCAAGCGTTTCCCCGACCGCTACTTCGACGTGGCGATTGCCGAGCAGCACGCGGTGACCTTCGCCGCCGGCCTCGCCGCCGAGGGCCTCAAGCCGGTGGTGGCGATCTACTCGACCTTCCTGCAGCGCGCCTACGATCAGCTCATCCACGACGTGGCGCTGCAGAATCTGCCGGTGCTGTTCGCGGTGGATCGCGCGGGACTGGTGGGAAGCGATGGCGCGACTCATCAGGGGAGCTACGATCTCTCCTACCTGCGCTGCATCCCCAACATGGTGGTGATGGCGCCGGCGGACGAGAACGAGTGCCGCCAGATGCTCTACACCGCGAGCACGCTCAAGAGCCCCTCCGTCGTACGCTACCCGCGCGGCACCGGGCCGGGTGTGCCGGTGACCGCGGAGATGACCGCCCTGCCGGTCGGCAAGGCGCAGCTGCGCCGCGAGGGCAAGAGCGGGCTGGCGATCCTCGCCTTCGGGGCACTCGTTGCGCCGGCCCAGCAGATCGCCGAGGCGCTCGATGCCAGCTTCGTCAACATGCGTTTCGTCAAGCCGCTCGATGAGGACCTGGTCGTGGCGCTCGCCCGCCGCCACCGCGCTCTGGTCACGATCGAGGAGAACGTCGCCCACGGCGGCGCGGGCTCCGCGGTCGGCGAGCTCCTCGCCTCCGAGGGACTCCTCGTGCCGCTGCTCGAGCTCGGCATCCCCGACCGCTTCATCGAGCACGGCTCGCGCGAGGGATGCCTGGCAGCCGCGGGCCTCGATGCGGCCTCGCTGCGCGCCAGCATCGAGCGCTGGTGGGCGTTGCACGGGCAGGAGCGGCTGCGGTCGGCCGGGGGAAGCTGATACATGAGACCACCCGCCGTCACCGCCAAGATTGCCCGCGCGCCCCTTGCCGAGGTCGAGGACGTGCAGGCACGCACCGACACGCGCGCCCTGCCGATCAACCGCGTCGGCATCAAGGACATCAGCCACCCGGTGCGGGTCAAGGACCGCTCGGCCGGCGAGCAGCACACCATCGCCACCTTCAACATGTACGTGAGCCTGCCGCACAGCTTCAAGGGCACGCACATGTCGCGCTTCGTCGAGGCGCTGCACGCGGAGCGCGAGGTCTCGGTGGAGTCCTTCCGCGCCATGCTCGAGAGCATGACCACGCGCCTCGAGGCCGAGACCGGCCATATCGAGATGAGCTTCCCGTTCTTCGTGATGAAGCGGGCGCCGGTGTCGGGGGTCGAGAGCCTGATGGACTACCGCGCGAGCCTGATCGGCGAGCACCGCCACGGCCGCACGGAGCTGTGGGTGAAGGTGGCGGTGCCGGTCACGAGCCTGTGCCCCTGCTCGAAGCGCATCGCCGACTACGGCGCCCACAACCAGCGCTCGCACGTCACCATTACCGCAAAGCTGCGCAGCCACATGTGGATCGAGGAGCTCATCGAGATCGCCGAGAGCGAGGCCTCGTGTGAGCTGTATGGGATCCTCAAGCGCCCGGACGAGAAATACGTGACCGAGCGCGCCTACGACAATCCGAAGTTCGTCGAAGACCTGGTGCGCGACGTCGCGGCGCGGTTGAATCGCGACGAGCGCGTCGCCTCTTACGTGGTCGAGGCGGAGAACTTTGAGTCCATCCACAACCACTCGGCCTACGCCCTCATCGAGCACGACAAGGACGCATGACGATTTCTTAATGTCGCCGTCATCGCCCCGACAGGGCGCGGCAGCTACTTTGAGCGCATGAACGCGAAGACCCTGATTGCCGCTCTCGCCCTGATCGCCAGCGGGGCCGCGCTCGCCGCCGAGCCGCCGGCCGCGCCGTCCGCCACCCCGGTGAAGCATCCGACGCTCAAGTCCTGCAACCAGGAGGCGACCGCGAAGCAGCTCTCCGGCAAGCAGCGCGAGCAGTTCGTCAAGGAGTGCACGGCGGGGAAAGCCCCGGCGGCCGGCTCAAAGACCCACTGACGGGGCCCTTAGTCGAACCAGACTACGCCGGTAATTCCACCACGACCCTGAGTCCCGGCTCGTTGCTCTCGAGCTCGAGCCGCCCGCGGTGCAGACGGGCGATCGCGGCGACCAGACTCAAGCCGAGGCCACTGCCTCCCTGCTTCCCCGGCCCGAAGCGGGCGAAGGGCTGCGCGGCGCGCGCGCGGTCCTCGGCGGCGATGCCCGGGCCGTTGTCGCTCACCACCAGCCGCACGCAGCCGGCGAGCCGCCGCACGGCGACGTCGATGCGGCCGCCGGCGGGCACGTACTTCAGCCCGTTCTCGATCAGGTTGGTGAGCAGCTGGGCGAGCAGCTGGCGGTTGCCCTGTACCAGCGCCTGCGGCTCGTGCTCGCAGGCGAGCTGCACCCCCTGCGCGCCGGCGACCGGCTCGAAGAGCTCGACCAGCTCCGCCGCGAGCTCACCGACGTCGACCGCGGCCGGCGAGGCGAGCGGCGCCCCGGACTCGGCCAGCGCGATCTGCAGCAGCGTCGCGAGCGTCCGTTGCAGCTGATCGACCTCGCGCAGCGCCGACTCGATCGACTCGCGCACCGCGGGCTCGAGCGGCGGCGCGCGCAGCAGCAGGGCGTCCATCCGCGTGCGCAGGCGGTGCAGCGGCGCGCGCAGGTCGTGGGCGGTCGAGTCGAAGGTGGCGCGCAGCGTCCCCGCCTGGTCCTCGAGCCGGTCGAGCACGCGATTCACGCTCGCGGCGAGAGAGTCGAACTCGTCGTCGGCGCCGGCCACCGGCAGCCGCGACCGCAGATCGCCCGCGATGATGCGCTGGCAGGTGCGGGTCACCTCGTCGACGCGGCGTGCCAGGCGGTAGCTGAACCAGAAGCCGGCCAGCGCCGCGACCAGCGCCGAGAGCCCGATGCCCCACAAGGTCGCGAAGCGGAACTTCTCCGCGAAGCGCCTTCCCTGGGAGATGTCGGTGCCGACCAGCAGCAGGTCTCCGCCCGGGAGCGTGCGCACGGCGGCACGCACCGGGTGCACGGCGCGCCGGCCGGGCTCGATGGTGGCGATCTCGAACTCCGTGTACGCCTCGCCGGGCATGCCGTCGAAGGGCCAGCTGGTGACGTTGCCCGCGATGCGCTCGAAGCTCGAGTCCGCGATCATGTACACGGCGCCGATGCGCCCCCAGCTGTCGATGCGCAGGTTGATCTCGTCGGTGACCCCGGGGAGCCCGGCGCGCGCGTATTTCTCCTCGAGGCTCTTCAGCTCGGTGTCGATGATGAGATCGACCTCGTCGGTGATCAGGCTCTCGGTGAGGAGATAGGCGCTGCCGAGCGTCACCGCCACGGCGAGCGTGACCAGCAGCGTGTAGCCCACCGACAGGCGAAACGCCGTGGTGTTGAAGAGATTGAGCTTCACGGTCAGCCGTCGCGGCGCAGCACGTAGCCCGAGCCGCGCACCGTGTGGATGAGCGGGTGGTCCGAGTCACGGTCGATGGCAGCGCGCAGGCGGCTGATGTGCACGTCGATCAGGTTGCTCTGCGGGTCGAAGTGCAGATCCCACACCCCCTCGAGCAGCATGGTGCGCGTCACCACCTGCCCGGCGCGGCGCATCAGGAACTCGAGCAGCTTCAGCTCCCGCGCCGTGAGCTCGATCTCGCGCCCGGCGCGCGTCACGCGCCGCGCCAGCAGGTCGAACTCGAGGTCCTCCACCCTGAGGCGCGTGGTCTGCGGCGCGCCCGAGCGCCGGCGCAGCAGGGCCTCGATGCGCGCCAGGAGCTCCGCGAATGCGAACGGCTTGGTGAGATAGTCATCGCCGCCGGCCTTCAGTCCCTTGACGCGGTCATCGACGCTGCCGAGCGCCGACAGCACCAGCACGGGCGTCGTCAGCCCCTTGCGGCGCATGAGCTCGATGATCGCGAGTCCATCGATATGCGGCAGCATCCGGTCGGTCACCACCAGGTCGAACTGCCCCTCGGTGGCGCGGAACAGCCCCTCGCGGCCGTCGGCCGCATGATCGACGGTGTAGCCGCTCTCGCGCAGTCCCTTCACCAGGAAGAGCGCCGCCTCGGTGTCATCTTCGATGAGCAGTACGTGCACGACTCACAGAGTAGGAGCCGGCGGCGGCGGCGCGCAAGGGCTCGGGACCCGCGGCGCGCCCGGGAACGTGGCGGACTTCAGCTGGCGGCGCTGGCGGCGCTGGCGGCGGCGGGCGGTACGCGCTCGGCGCTCTGCAGACGCGCGATGAGCGAGCGCAGGAACACGCGATTGAAGCGCAGCTGACAGGAGGCCGACACCTGCTCGAGCAGCGTCGAGCTCACCTTGAGCACGGTCACCTGGGAGGCCGCGCGGATCGTCGCGGTGCGCTTGGCGCCCGGGACGTAGCTCGCCTCGCCGAAGCAGTCGCCGGTATCGAGCGCGCCGACCTTCTGGCCGTGACGCTCGACCGCGCAGCCGCCGGTCACCAGGATGTAGAAGCGGTCGTCCATCTCCCCTTCCTTGACGATCTCTTCGCCGCCGTTGTAGTCCTGCCAGCTGCTGGCGCGCAGCACTTCCCAGATCTCGGCGTGCGAGAACTCGTGGAAGAACTTCAGCCGCCGCAGCACGCCGAACTGCTCCTGGCGGTCGATGCGCGCGTTGGCCTCGCGCAGCCGCTGATGCACGCGGGTGAGCTCGGCCGCGAAATCCAGTCCGCTCTTGTGCCGCTTGGTGGGATCCTTGAGCAACGCCGTCGCCACCACTGCTTCCAGCTCCTCCGGCACGTCCTTGCGCAGCGTATGGATCGGGGGCGGCGTGGCGTACACGATCTGGTGCAGAAGCTTCTGCAGGTTGCCGGCGCGGAACGGACGCTGCCCGGTAAGCAGCTCGTACATGACCGCGCCGAGCGAATACAGGTCCGAGGAGTTGGTGAGGTCGAGGCTCTGCACCTGCTCGGGCGACATGTAGGAGGGGCTGCCGGCGATGCCCTCGATGCGCGAGATGTCGGAATCGGCTACCAGCGCGATGCCGAAGTCGATGATGCGCACGTCGCTGTCCTGCGTGAGCATCACGTTGGACGGCTTGATGTCGCGGTGGATCACGCCGCGCGAATGCGCGTAGTGCAGCGCCTTGGCGCACTTGAACATGATCTCCACCGTGTCATCGACGCGCAGCAGGTTGTCCGGGCGGCAGTACGCCGCCAGGGTGCGCGCGCCGTGCACGTGCTCGGTGACGATGTAGCAGTGACCGTTCTCCTCGCCGGCGTCGTAGATCGGCAGGATGTGCGGGTGCTGCAGCATGCCCACCAGGTGCGCTTCCGACAGGAACATCTTGCGCGCGATGCGCGCCCGCTCCTCATCGCCCCCGGTGTCCATGTTGTAGACCTTGATGGCCACGTCGCGTCCGTAGTACGCGTCGTGCGAGAGATAGACGACGCCGGTGCTGCCGCGTCCGACCTCCTTGATGACCGCGTACTTGCCGATCTTGTCGGGCATGCGCGCGACGGGCTTGGCGGGCGGAATTGATTTTGAAGCCGGTAGCGACATGGCGTGTTGGCAACAGCCAGAAACGCGCGTCAGCATACGGCGACACCCGGCGGCGCGATGTGATGCACCCCTCACGCGCCCTGCGGCCCGTGACGCGCCCGCGCCACGCTCAAGCAGCGCGTGCCGCGGCGAGCTCAGGCGAAATGCTGGTATCCGGAATGCGAGAAGTCCATCACAGTACCGTCGCGCATGATGACGGCGCCGGGCGCGGCGCGCAGCACGCCGATTTGACGGTAATTCCACTGCGCTCCGGGCAGCTCGCGCTCGAGCTCGGCGACGCGCGCGGGCTCCACGGCGAACAGCAGCTCGTAATCATCGCCCGCAGTCAGCGCGAGCTCGCGCGCGGCTTCGGGCCCGAGGGTCTGAACGAGCGGCCGCGACACCGGCAGCTCCGCGAACGAGATCTCGAGCCCCACACCGCTCGCGGCGGCGAGCTTGCCCGCATCGCCGAGGAGTCCGTCCGAGATATCGATGCAGGCGCGGGCGTGGTCGCGCAGACGCTGGCCGAGCGCAACGCGCGGCGTCGGCAGGCGGAAGCGCTCGCGCAGGTAAGGCGCCGCTTCGGGCGGGGCTGTCAGACGCCCCTGCTCGAGCGCGAGCCCCGCACCGGCGTCCCCGGGCGAGCCGGTCACGAACAGCGCATCGCCGGGGCGGCCGCCCGTGCGCGTGAGCGCGCGGCCGTGCGGCACGTGGCCGAGGAGCTGCACGGTCACGGTGAGCGGCCCGCGCGTCGTATCGCCACCGACCAGCGCCACTTCGTGCGCGCGCGCGAGCGAGCTGAGGCCCGCGGCGAATTCCGTCAGCCAGGACTCGTCGGCCTCGGGCAGCGTGAGCGCGAGCAGCGCCCACGCCGGGCGCGCTCCCATCGCGGCCAGATCGCTCAGGTTCACGGCCAGGGCGCGGTGCCCGATGGCGGCGGCGGGCAGCGACGGCGGGAAATGCACGCCCGCGACCAGGGTGTCGGTGCTCGCGACCAGCTGCATGCCGGGCGGGCACTCGAGGAGCGCCGCATCGTCGCCGACGCCGAGCGTGACGTCGCGGCGCTGCGCGCCGCAGGTGCGGAAGTAGCGCGTGATGAGCTCGGATTCCGACAGCGCCATGTACTACCCACGCAGGCGGCCAAGACCGCGCTGCCCCATGAATCAGTGCTCGGCGGGCCTGAGCGTGCGCGCGGCGCGATCCAGCACCGCGTTCACGAACTTGTGGCCATCGGTGGCGCCGAAGCGCTTGGCGAGCTGCACCGCCTCGTTGATCGCGGTGCGGAACGGGACTCCGGGCTCGAACTCGAGCTCGTAGAGCCCGATAAGAAGCAGCGCATGCTCGATCGGATCGAGCAGCCGCGGCTCGCGGTCCGTGCACGCGGCGAGACGCGCCTCGAGCTGCGCGTGCGAGCGCACCACCCCCTCGATGAGCGCGCGGAAGTAGTCGCGGTCCGCGCGCGGCATGTCCTCGGCATCGGCGAACTCCTGCACCAGGTCCTGCCACGGGCAGTCGTTCAGCTGCCAGCGATAGAGCGCCTGGAGTGCCAGCTTGCGCGCCACGCTCCGCGCGCCGCTGAACTGCTGCGGGGGACTGCTGCTCATCGGCGCGGCTCTCACAGCTTCTTCAGGAGTGAGGCCATCTCGAGCGCGCTCTCCATCGCCTCCCCTCCCTTGTTGCCGGCGGTGGTCGCGGCGCGCTCGAGCGCCTGCTCGACGCTCTCGACCGTCAGCACGCCGAAGGCGACGGGGACGCCGGTCTCGAGGCTCGCCTGCTGCAGGCCGCGCGCGCATTCGCCCGCGACATAGTCGAAGTGCGGCGTATCGCCCCGGATCACGCACCCCAGAGCCACCACCGCGTCATAGCGGCCCGAGGCGCCGAGCTTCTTCGCCGCAAGCGGCAGCTCGAAGGCGCCCGGCACGCGCGCCACCAGCAGGTCGGCCGCACTGCCGCCGCACTCGAGCCACGCCGCGCTCGCGCCCTTGACGAGGCTCGCGACGATGAAATCGTTGAAGCGGGCGGCAACGATCGCGACCTTGAGGCCGCGCGCGCTGACCTCACCCTCGATGCCCCGCGGCTCGGTCACCCCTCTTCCCCGACATAGCCCTCGATCTCGAGATCAAAGGCCGAGATGCCGTGCATCTGCTTCGGCGCCGACAGCACCCGCATACGCTTGACGCCGAGGTCCTTGAGGATCTGCGCGCCGATGCCAAAGGTGCGCAGCACCGCCCCTTCGCCCCCCGCCACTGCGCCTTCGGCGGATGGCCCCTGGGGTGGCGTGCCGAGCGGCGCGCGCAGTGCCGCAGCGAGCTCGGCGGGCGGCTCCTGCTGGCGCAGCACGACGACGACGCCGTTGCCGGCCTCGGCGATGCGCTCGAGCGCGGCGTGCAGCGTCCAGGCGCGCGCGGTGGTGCGCACCCCGAGCAGATCGCGCAGCGTATCCGGCAGGTGCACGCGCACCAGCGGCGGCTCCGCTCCGTCGAGCCGGCCGCGCGCGAGCGCCAGGTGCACCTCGAGGCTCACGCGGTCCTGGTAGGCGTAGAGACGGAACTCGCCGAGCGCCGTCTGCACCGTCTGCTCGCCGATGCGCTCGACGGAGCGCTCGGTGCGCAGGCGATGGCGGATGAGCGCGGCGATCGTGCCGATCTTCAAGCCGTGGCGGCGCGCGAACTCCTCGAGCTGCGGCCGCCGCGCCATGGTGCCGTCGTCGTTCATGACCTCGCAGAGGACCCCGACCGGTGTCAGCCCCGCGAGCCGGCACAGGTCGACCGCCGCCTCGGTGTGCCCGGCGCGCACCAGCACGCCGCCCGCACGCGGGCGCAGCGGGAAGATATGACCGGGCCGCGCGAAGTCGGCGGCGCTCGAGCGGCTGTCGGCGAGCGCGCGGATCGTGGCGGCGCGGTCCGCGGAGGACACGCCGGTGGTGGTACCGGTACGCAGGTCGACCGAGACGGTGAAGGCGGTGCGGTGCGACTCGCTGTTGGCGGGAACCATCTGCGGCAGCTCGAGCGCCGCGAGGCGCGGCTCCTCCATCGGCACGCAGATGATGCCGCTCGTGTGGCGGATCATGAAAGCGACGGCCTCGGGCGTGGCGTACTCCGCCGCCATGATGAGGTCGCCCTCGTTCTCGCGATCCTCGTCGTCCATGACGACGACCATGCGTCCCGCGCGCAGCTCCGCCAGCAGCTCCTCGATCGAATTGAGGGCGCTCGCGGGCGGCGCGGCCGCCGGCTTTCCGGGCAGTGGCACGATCCTGGACATGGCGAGTCAGTATACCCGCATCGCCTGCTGCGCCGCGGCGGCGGGCTGCGCCAGGAGCGGCAACACCGTCTGCTCGAGCGAGCGCTCGGTGACCGCATCGGCGGCCACGAGACGCGCGCGCACCACGCCGGCCCGGTCGATGATCCAGGTCATCGGCACCGCGAGCGGCGGACCGAAGCCGTTGGTCCTGGCGGTCGCCGCGAGCACGCCCGGATAGGCGAGCTGACGCATGATCTTCTCGACCGCTGGGGCGTCGCTCCGTTCATCGACGCTCACCCCGATGAGGGCGAGACCCTCGGCACGATGCGCCAGGTAGAAGCGGTTGAGCAGCGGCATCTCCGCGCGGCACGGCGCGCACCAGGTCGCCCAGAAGTTGACGATCACGACCTTGCCGCGCTCGGCCGCCAGGTCGAAGGTCCGGCCGTCGAGTTGCGGCGCGACCAGCGGCGGCGCGGCCTTTCCCACCGCGGGCGCATCGGCCGCCACCGTCGCGGACGCGAGCCCGGCGAGAAGCGCAAGTGCGGCGACACGTAATCGTGGCATGGAACAGGTACTCCTTATTCAAAAGTGATAGCTGACGTTCACCTTGAAGACCGCCGGCGCCATCAGCTGGTTGCCGCTCGCGTTGGTGTAGAACGGCAGCCCGACATCGGCATAGATGCGCCACTCAGCCACATCGAGCTCCACTCCCGGCGCGGCATAGGCACGCGTGTAACCGGTGTTGACGGGGTCGCCCTCGGGCCCGCCGTCGTGACCCCGCCAAGTGAGCTCGAGCTGCACGATCGGCGTCACGCGCAGCGTACCGAGGGTGAGCGCCCCGTAATAGATCCCGGCCGCCGCGTCGAGCTCCGCGCCGGGGCGGTAGCTCTCCTTGTGCCACAGCGGCTGCTGCCACTGGAGGTTCGCGAACCACGACCAGCGGTTGTCCGCGGTGAGGCTGCCGAGCTGATAGCCGCCGAGCAGCAGGTCGGTGCTGCCTGAGCCGATCTCGGTGTCCGGATCGAAGTGCGGATAGGTGGAGTCGCCGGTCGGGAGCTTGAGCCCGAAGGTGATGCCGCTCGAGAGGTCCGCCGAGAAGCCGGAGTAGATCCCTTTCAGCCGCACGTCCCCGAGCGCGGCATGATCGAAGGTGCCGATGCTGCCGTCAGCGAGCGTGGTGGTGAGCGAGCGGTCCCAGTAAGGCACCTCGATCATCGCGCCCCAGGAGCGGTTGAAGAGGTACTGCGCGCCGAGGGTGGTGAAGAAGGTACGGATGCGCTTGTCGTCGTTGGCGTCCGCCGGCGCGCTCGAAGTACCACTCCAGTTCTGGTCCTGGTCCATGTAGTCCTCTTCGACGAACAGCATGCCGCCCGTCCGGGTGGGGAACATCGAGCTCGTGCCGACGTCGAACACCCCGCAACCGCAGGCGCAGGCGTGCCCCAGCGCCGGTGCCGCACACGCGAGCAGCCACGTCAGCGCTTCGACCAAGCGACGGTTGCGAAGCTGCACGCCGCTTCAGGTTCCCGGCGTCAGCAGCCGCTCGACATAGCGGGCGAGCTGATCGACCTCGAGATTGACTTGTGCCCCTGCGCTCAGCGTCCCGAGCGTAGTCACCGCCTGGGTGTGCGGGATGATGTTGACGCCGAAGCTCGCGCCCGCGACCTCGTTCACCGTGAGGCTCACGCCATCCACCGTCACCGAGCCCTTGCGCGCGAGGTAGCGCGCGAGCTCGGGAGGCACCGCGAGGGTGAGCCGCCGCGAGCGCGCATCGGCCTCGACACTGGTCACGCGCGCAATGCCATCGACGTGCCCCGACACCAGGTGGCCGCCGAGCACATCCCCGGCGCGCAGCGCGGGCTCGAGATTCACCGCCGCGCCCATCGCGAGCGCGCCGAGTGTCGTGAGCGCGAGCGTCTCGCGCGAAAGGTCGGCGGCGAAGCTGCCCTCCGCGCGCGCGCTCACGGTGAGGCAGCAGCCCTGCACGCAGATACTGTCGCCGAGGCGCACGCGCGCCTCATCGAGCTCACGGAAGGCGATGACGAGGCGCAAGTCCCCGCCGCGTGCCTCGCGCTCGATCACCGCACCTAAGTCCTGCACGATTCCCGTGAACAAAACCGCTCCGCTTGATCTTCAGTGCGCGCCGCCGCTGCCGCGCGGCGTGAGAAGCAGCCGCAGATCATCGCCGATTCGCGCCACCTCCGCGATCACCCACGCCGGGGCGGCATCGAGCTCGGCGAGCTGCGGAAACGCGAGCAGCGGCCGCGCCGTGGGCCCGAGGAGCTTCGGCGCCATGTACAGCAGCAGCTCGTCGGCGAGCTCCTGCCGCAGCAGCTCCCCCGCGAGCGTCGGGCCCGCCTCGACCTGCAGCTCGTTCATCTCGAGCTCGCCGAGTCGGTCGAGCACCGCGGGCAGAAGCACCTGCGTGCCTGCGGCGGGCAGCGTCTCGATGTGCGCGCCGCGCGCGGCGAGCGCGGCGCAGCGCGGCTCCCAGCGCGGATCGGTGGCCGGCACGGCGGTGATGATCAGCAGCTCGCCGGGAACGGTGAACAGGCGCGCCTCCGGCGGCGTGCGCAGCGAGCTGTCGAGCACCACGCGCAGCGGCTGGCGCCGCTCGCCGCCCGCCTCGTCGGGCAGCCTCACGTCGAGCCGCGGATCGTCGCTCAGCACCGTTCCCACGCCCGTCAGGACCGCGGAGCTGCGTGCGCGCCAGTGCTGCACGTCCTCGCGGGCCGCCTCCCCGCTGATCCAGCGGCTCGCGCCGTTCGCGAGCGCGGTGCGTCCATCGAGGCTCATCGCGAGCTTGACGCGCACCCACGGACGCCCGGTGCGCATGCGCTTCATGAATCCGGCATTCAGCGCGGCCGCCTCCGCCGCCAGCAGTCCCGCACCGACCGCGACGCCCGCGGCGGCGAGCCGCTCGGCGCCGTCGCCGTCGACCCGCGGGTTGGGATCGGCCACCGCGTACACCACGCGCGCCACGCGCGCCGCGATCAGCGCGTCCACGCACGGCGGCGTGCGTCCCTGGTGGCTGCAGGGCTCGAGCGTCACGTACGCCGTCGCGCCCGCCGCCTGTGTCCCGGCCGCATTCAGCGCCAGCACCTCCGCGTGCGGCTCGCCGGCGCGCACATGCCAGCCTTCTGCGACCACCCGGCCGTTGCGGGCGATGACGCAGCCGACGCGCGGGTTGGGATGGGTGGTCGTGAGTCCCCGGGCGGCGAGCTCGAGCGCCCGCTGCATCGCTCCGCGGTCGAAGTCGGAGAACTCCGTCACGGCTTGCCGCCGGCGCCCGGCTCCTCGTCTTCGCCCGCCGGCTCCGCCGGCAGGAGCGGCAGCTGGTCGCGGCTTGCGGCACGGCCGGCGCGGCGCCGGTGGGCGGAGGGCTGCGGGCGCGGTGCCGGCGCGGCGGAGCGCGCGCTGCGCAGCCGCTCGATCTCGTCATGAAAGGCCTGCACGTCCTCGAACTGCCGGTAAACGGAGGCAAAGCGTACGTATGCGACCTCATCGAGGTGCCGCAGCTCCTCCATGACGAGCTCGCCGACGGCGCGCGAGCTCACCTCGCGGTCGCCGAGACCGCGGATCCGGTGGAGGATGCGGCTCACCGCCTCATCGAGCTGCTCGCGCGGCACCGGGCGCTTCTCCAGCGCCTTCTCCATGCCGGCGCGGAGCTTGCCCTCATCGAAGGCCTCGCGGGCGCGATCGCCCTTCACCACCACCGGCATGACGAGCTCGGCGGTCTCGAAGGTCGTGAAGCGCTCGCCGCACTTGAGGCACTCGCGGCGGCGGCGGATCTGCCGTCCCTCGCCGGCGAGCCGCGAGTCGTTCACCTTGGTCTCTTCGTGGCCGCAGAAGGGGCAGTGCATTAAGGACCGTAGACCGGGAAGCGCCGGCAGAGCTCGAGCACCGAGCCGCGCACGCGCTCGACCACCGCCGGCGCGCCCTCGGCGTCCAGCACCTGCGCGATGAAATCCGCCACCTGCTCGACCTCGCGCTCCTTGAAGCCGCGCGTCGTCGAGGCGGGCGTGCCGATGCGCAGTCCGCTCGTCACCATCGGCGGCCGCGGGTCGTTCGGCACCGCGTTCTTGTTGACGGTGATGTTGGCGCGCCCTAAGGCCGCATCCGCGTCCTTGCCGGTGATGTTGCGGTCCGCGAGGCTCATCAGGAACAGGTGATTGTCGGTGCCGCCGGAGACGATCTGGTAGCCGTTGCTCGCCAGCCGCGCCGCCATGGCGCGCGCATTGGCGAGCACCTGGCGCTGATACTCGCGGAACTCGGGCTGCAGCGCTTCCTTGAGCGCCACCGCCTTGGCCGCGATGACGTGCATCAGCGGTCCGCCCTGCGTCCCGGGGAACACCATCGAGTTGAGCTTCTTCGCGATCTCGTCGTTGGCGCGCGCCAGGATGAGTCCGCCGCGCGGGCCGCGCAGCGTCTTGTGGGTCGTGGTCGTCACGACGTCCGCGTGCGGCAGCGGGTTCGGGTAGATGCCGGCCGCCACGAGTCCCGCGACGTGGGCCATGTCGACCACGAAATAGGCGCCCACCTCGCGCGCGATCGCGGCGAAGCGCGCCCAGTCGATGACGCGCGAGTAGGCGGAGAAGCCGGCCACGATCATCTTCGGCCGGTGCTCCGTGGCGAGCTGCTGCACCCGCGCGTAATCGATCTCGCCGCTCTCGGGGCGAATGCCGTACTGCACGGCGCGGAAGAGCTTGCCGGAGAAGTTGACCTTGGCCCCGTGCGTCAGGTGCCCGCCGTGGTCGAGGCTCATGCCGAGGATCGGATCGCCCGGCTGCAGCAGCGCGAGATAGGCCGCCGCGTTCGCCTGCGAGCCGGAGTGCGGCTGTACGTTGGCGTACGCGGCGCCGAAGAGCTGCTTCGCCCGGTCGATCGCCAGCTGCTCGACGACATCGACGAACTCGCAGCCGCCGTAATAGCGCTTGCCGGGATAGCCCTCGGCGTACTTGTTGGTGAGCACCGAGCCCTGCGCGGCCAGCACGCGCGGGCTGGCATAGTTCTCGGACGCGATGAGCTCGACGTGGTCCTCCTGCCGGCGGCGCTCGCCCTCGAGGGCGCGCGCGAGCTCGGGATCGAAGTCGGCGATGGTCGAGTCGGTGCGGAACATGCGGGCTGAGCCTTGAATCTGCGGCGCGGAAAAGCGAGCCGCGAATTCTACCGGAAGGACCCGGCAGCCGCCTTGGGTCGCGCTAGCTGAGGGTCCCGGCCAAGAGGCGCGCCCCAGCCCCGCGGCACTCTAGAGCAGGTTTTCCAGCACCGCGTTCCACGCCTGGGCGAGGTTGCCGCGGTTGTAGCCCCCGCCCCCGAGCGCCAGCACGCGGCCGTGGCCGAGACGGTCGGCGAGCTCCTTCAGCGAGCGCGCGGCGTGCCCGTGCGAGCGGGCCGTGAGGCGCAGGTGTGTGATCGGATCGCCCTCGAGGCTGTCGGCGCCGCACTGCAGGATGATGAATTCGGGGTCGAAGCGCTCGAGATGGGCGAGCACCCGCGGCCAGACCTGCTCGAACACCGCATCGTCCGCCCCCGGCGGCAGCGGCACATTGAGCTTCATGCCGAGCGCCGCGCCGCGGCCGGTCTCGCCGCTCGCGCCCGTGCCCGGGTAGAGGTAGCGCCCATCCTCGTGCAGGTCCGCGAACACCACCGCGGCGTCGTCCTCGAAGGCGTAGAACACCCCGTCGCCGTGGTGCGCGTCGATGTCGACGTAGGCGACGCGCTCGAGGCCGGCGCGCTTGAGGAGCTCGATCGCGACGCCGCAGTCGTTGAAGACGCAGAAGCCCGCCGCGCGCTCGCGCGCGGCGTGATGCAGTCCCGCGATGGGCACGAAGGCGCGGCGGCAGTCGCCGCGCATGATCGCCTCCATCGCGGCGAGCGTCGCCCCCACGACGCCCGCAGCCGCCTCGTACACGCCGCGAAAAGCCGGCGTGTCGCCGGCATCGAGGAGCCCGGTGCCGCTCGCCGAGCGCTCGCGCACGAACTCGAGATACGCGGGGCTGTGAAACGCGCGCAGCTCATCCTCGGAGGCGGAACGCGGCTCGAGCACCCGCACGCGGCGGTCGAGGCCGCGCGCCTCGTACTCGCGCATGAAGGCAGCGAGCCGGTCGGGGCCGAAGGGATGGCCGTCCCCGAAGCTGTAGCGGGCCAGCCGCTCGCTCACCACGACTCCCACCCCGGTATTCATGGCGGGAGCCTAACACAGCCGGAGCACGGCGCTCCCCGCGCCGCGCGCCGCTGACCCCGTATAATCCCCAGCCTCCCCTGCCGCCGGTCGCTCCATGGCTCAATACATCTACACGATGAATCGCGTGTCGAAGGTGGTCCCGCCGAAGCGGGTGATCCTGCGCGACATCAGCCTGTCCTTCTTTCCCGGCGCCAAGATCGGCGTGCTGGGCCTGAACGGCGCCGGCAAGTCCTCGCTGCTGCGGATCATGGCGGGCATCGATAAGGAATTCGACGGCGAGGCGCGCCCGCAGAGCGGCATCCGCATCGGCTTCCTCCCTCAGGAGCCGCAGCTCGACTCCTCGCGCGACGTGCGCACCACGGTGATGGAGGGCCTCGGCGAGACCTTCCGCCAGCTCGAGGAGTTCAACCACATCAGCGAGCGCTTCTCCGAGCCGCTCCCCGAGGAGCAGATGCAGAAGCTCCTCGAGCGTCAGGCGCAGCTGCAGGATGCGATCGAGGCGTGCGGCGGCTGGGAGCTCGAGCGCAAGCTCGAGATCGCCGCGGATGCGCTGCGCCTGCCGCCGTGGGAGGCGAGCATCGCCACGCTCTCGGGCGGCGAGAAACGCCGCGTGGCGCTCTGCCGCCTGCTGCTCTCGGCCCCCGACATGCTGCTGCTCGATGAGCCGACCAATCATCTCGACGCCGAGTCGATCGCCTGGCTCGAGCGCTATCTCGAGGAATACCCGAGCACCGTCATCGCCGTGACCCACGACCGCTACTTCCTCGACAACGTCGCCGAATGGATCCTCGAGCTCGACCGCGGCTATGGCATTCCCTGGCACGGCAACTACTCCTCCTGGCTCGAGCAGAAGGAGCAGCGCCTGGCGGTCGAGGAGCGCGAGCAGGAGGCGCTGCGCAAGGCGCTCGCGCACGAGCTCGAGTGGGTGCGGCAGAATCCCAAGGCGCGCCAGGCCAAGAGCAAGGCCCGCCTGCAGCGCTACGAGGAGCTCGCCTCGCGCGAGTTCCAGGAACGCAACGAGACCAACGAGATCTATATTCCCCCGGGAGAGCGTCTCGGCGACCTGGTCCTCGCGGTCGAGGGCCTGCGCAAGGGCTATGGGGAACGGCTGCTCATCGATAAGCTTTCCTTCAACCTGCCGCGCGGCGGCATCGTCGGCATCATCGGCCCGAACGGCGCCGGCAAGACCACGCTGTTCCGCATGCTGACCGGCGCCGAGAAGCCCGACGCCGGCGAGATCCGCGTAGGTCCGAGCGTGCGCCTGGCCTACGTCGACCAGTCGCGCCAGGCGCTCGATGACAAGAAGACCGTCTGGCAGGAGATCTCCGGCGGGCTCGACCTGATCAAGGTCGGCGCCTACGAGACGTCCTCGCGCGGCTACGTCGGCCGCTTCAACTTCAAGGGCGCGCAGCAGCAGCAGCTGATCGGCGAGCTCTCCGGTGGCGAGCGCAACCGGGTGCATCTCGCCAAGGTGCTGCGCGCCGGCGCCAACGTGCTGCTGCTCGATGAGCCCACCAACGATCTCGACGTCGAGACGCTGCGCGCGCTGGAAGAGGCGCTGCTCGCCTTTCCGGGCTGCGCCGTGGTGATCTCCCACGATCGCTGGTTCCTCGACCGCATCGCGACGCACATCCTGGCCTTCGAGGGCGAGTCGCAGGTGGTGTGGTTCGAGGGGAACTACCAGGAATACGTCGCCGACTTCCAGCGCCGCCGTGGCGCCGACGCGCTGCAACCCCATCGCATCAAGTACAAGCCGCTCACGCGCTGAGCTCGAGCGGTGAGCTTCGCCCCTTGCCCGCGCCCACCGTAAGCGAACCGCCGCTCGAGGAAGACCGCAGCCGCTGGCGCTGGGCAGGGCCGCTGGCGGCCCTGCTGGTGTTCGCCGCGGTGGTGCTGATCCTGCACCGCCAGCTCGCGCACCTGCACGTGAAGAGCGTGCTGGAGCACCTGCACGCGATCCCGCGGCGGCAGGTGCTCGCGGCACTCGGCTTCACCGCGGCGAGCTACTGGCTGCTTTCCAACTACGACATGCTGGCGCTCGCGTATCTGCGCCGCTCGATCCCCTACCCGCGCATCCTCTTCACCTCCTTCATCGCCTACTCCTTCGGGCACACGCTCGGGTTCTCCGCCTTCACCGGCGCCGCCATCCGCTTTCGCCTCTATGCGACGGCGGGCGTGAGCGCAATCGACGTGGCGACGATCTCCGCCTTCTGCAGCCTGTCGCTCGGTATCGGGCTCGCGACCATCGCGGGCTTGTCGCTGTTCCTCTCGCCCACGCACGCGACGCAGATCCTGCACCTGCATCACAACTGGTCGCTGCTCGCCGGAGGGGTACTGCTTGGCGCCGTGGCGCTCTACGCCCTGTGGGCGGCTCTGGCGCGCGGCACGCTCGAGCTGCGCGGCTGGGCGCTGCGCGCCCCGGGTCCCGTGATCGGGCTCGCGCAGCTCGCCCTCTCGGTCCTCGACCTGTCGCTCGCCTGCGCGGTGCTGTGGTCGCTGCTGCCCGCACAGGCGCATATCGGTTTCGTCCCGTTCCTCGGCACCTACGCCCTCGCGGTCATCGCCGGGATCGTGAGCCACGTGCCGGGCGGAGTGGGTGTGTTCGAGGCGGTGATGCTGCTCACTCTCCCCGGGGTGGCGCCGGACGCGCTGCTCGGCTCGCTGCTCGCCTACCGGGGCGTGTACTACCTCGTGCCGCTGGTGTTCGGCACACTGCTGTTCGGCTCCAAGGAGCTGGCCGCGCAGCGCGGCCGCGTGCTGCGGGCTCAGGAGCTCGCCTCCGTCTACATCGCGCCGGTCGTGCCACAGGTGGCGGGCGCCCTCAGCTTCCTCGCCGGGGCACTGCTGCTGTTCTCGGGCGCCACCCCGGCGGTCGAGGAGCGCCTCGCCTTCCTCGACCGTTTCCTGCCGCTCACGGTGCTCGAGGTGTCGCACCTCGCCGGCAGCGTGATCGGCCTGGGATTGCTGGTGCTCGCCCGGGCGCTGTTCCGCCGGGTGCAGGGCGCCTACCACATCACCGTGTGGCTGCTCATCGCGGGCATCTTCGCCTCGCTGCTGAAGGGTCTCGACTTCGAGGAGGCGACACTGCTCGCCCTGGTGCTCGGCGTGCTGGTGCTCGGCCGGCGCGCCTTCTATCGCCCGACCGCGATTCTCTCCGAGCGCTTCACCCCGGTGTGGGTGGCGAGCATCGCCGGCGTGATCGCGCTCGCGGTCTGGCTCGGAGTCCTCTCCTACCGCCATGTCGGCTATTCACACGAGCTGTGGTGGACCTTCGCGCTGGATGCCAACGCGCCGCGCATGCTGCGCGCCTCGCTCTCGATCGTGGTGCTCGGCACCGCCTACGTGCTGCTCAACATGCTGCGCCCGGCGCGCCCCGAGCCCGCGGTCGCCGGTCCCGGGGAGCTCGCGCGGGCGCGCGCGCTCATCGCGCAGTGCGACAACACCGTGGCAAATGCCGCGCTCACGGGCGACAAGCGGCTGCTGTTCAATGACGCCGGGACCGCCTTCGTGATGTACCAGATCGCCGGCCGCAGCTGGATCGCGCTCGGCGATCCGGTGGGCGCGCGCGAGGGCGCCGAGGAGCTGGTGTGGCGCTTACGCGAGATGTCCGACCATCATGGCTGCGAGACGGTGTTCTACCAGGTGTGCGCCGACCGCCTGTCGCTGTACGTCGACCTGGGGCTCGCGGCGCTCAAGATCGGCGAGGAGGCGCGCGTGCCGCTCGCGGAGTTCTCGCTCGAGGGCGGCGCCCGCGCGGATCTGCGCCAGGCGCACCGCCGCGCGCAGCGCGACGGCGCGAGCTTCGAGGTCGTGCCGCCGGAGGGCGTCGCCGCCTTCCTGCCTGCGCTCAAGGGCATCTCCGATGCCTGGCTCTCGAGCAAATCGACCGGCGAGAAGCGCTTCTCGGTCGGCGCGTTCTCGCCGGCGTACCTCGAGCAGTTTCCGCTCGCGCTGGTACGCGCGGAAGGCTCGCCGGTGGCGTTCGCCAATCTGTGGACCACCGCAACCAAGGCAGAGCTCTCCGTCGACCTCATGCGCTTCGGTGCCGATGCGCCGCGCGGCGCGATGGATTACCTCTTCATCGAGCTGATGCTGTGGGGACAGCGCGCCGGCTTTCGCCACTTCAACCTCGGCATGGCGCCGCTCTCCGGCCTGGAGCAGCATCCACTCGCGCCCGCCTGGCACCGCGTCGGCAACTTCATCTTCCGTCACGGCGAGCACTTCTATAACTTCGAAGGGCTGCGCCGCTACAAGGCGAAGTTCGATCCGGTGTGGGAGCCGCGCTACCTCGTGGCGCGCGGCGGCATCGCGCTGCCGCGCGTGCTGATCGACGTCTCGACGCTGATTGCCGGAGGCATGAAGGAGTTGTTCGCACGATGATCCGCCTCCTGCCCCTCCTCATCGTGGCGCTGCTCACCGCCGCGGCCCCGGTCGCCGGCGCCCCCGCGGCCGCCGCCGGAGCCCACCAGAGCGCCGCCGCGCCCGACGACGGGGCGGATGCGCACCCGCGTGCCGGGCGCTTCGGCACGGTGAGCGTCTACATTCCCGCGGGGAAGCCTCGCAGCGTTGCGGTCTTTCTCTCTGGCGATGGCGGCTGGGAGCTCGGCGTGATCAACATGGCGCGCGCCTTGCGCGCCATGGGCGCGGTGGTCATCGGTGCCGACATCCGCCACTATCTGGCGAGCCTTGGGTCTGCGGCGGGCAAGCCGGGCGCGCCCTGCCAGCTGCTCGCCGCGGATTTCGAGGCCTTGAGCCACCAGGTGCAGAAGGAGATCGGCATGAGCGAGTACCACGTGCCGGTGCTCGTCGGCTACTCCTCGGGCGCCACGGTCGTCTACGGCGCGCTGGTGCAGTCGCCGCCCGGGACCTTCGCCGGGGCCTTGAGCCTCGGCTTCTGCGCCGACCAGGACTTTTCGGGCGCCGCCCTCTGCCCGGGAGCGGGGCTGCACTACACGCCGGGCAGAGGGCACGAGCTGGTGCTCGCGCCCAGCACGACGCTCAGGCAGCCGTGGATCGCGCTCCAGGGACAGAAGGATGAGGTGTGCCGCCCGCAGGCGGCGCAAGCGTTCGCGGCGCAGGTCGCCAACGGCGAGCTGGTGCGCCTGCCGCTCGTCGGACACGGCTTCTCGGTCGAGCGCAACTGGATGCCGCAGTTTCGCGCGGCCTACGCGCGCCTCACCTCAAGCGTCGAGGCCCCGCCGGTGCGACCGCCCGCGATCGGCGATCTGCCGGTGACCGAGGTGCCGGCCGTGGGTCGCTCGGACGAGCTCGCGCTGCTCATCACCGGCGATGGCGGCTGGGCCGGCCTCGACCAGGAGCTCGCCGCGCGCCTCGCCCAAAGCGGCGTGCCCACCGTCGGGCTCAACTCCCTCAAGTACTTCTGGACGCAGCGCACGCCCGATGAGACCGCGCGCGATGTGGCGCGCCTCCTGCGCCACTATCTCGCCGCCTGGGACAAGCAGCGCGTGCTGCTGGTCGGCTACTCCTTCGGCGCCGACGTGCTGCCCTTCGTAGTCAAGCGCCTGCCGCCGGAGCTGCGCGCGCGCATCGCGAGCGTGAGCCTGCTCGGCATCGACTCCAATGCCGCCTTCGAGGTGAGCGTCGCCGACTGGGTCGGGAGCGGCAACGGCGGTGCGCCCACCCGCCCGGAGGTCGCCGCCCTCACCGAGGTCCCGGTGCTGTGCATCTACGGCGAGGGTGAGTCGGATTCGATCTGCCCGGGTCTGCCCGCCGGTGCGCTGCTTGCGCGCGTGCAGATCGGCAAGGGCCACCACTTCAGCGGCGAGTACGCCATGCTCGCCGACCACATCCTCGCCTTTGCGCGCACGGCCCGTCCTGTGACATAACGCGGCCGGCCGGGGCCCTGGCGGCCGTTTGCGCGCGGAGGGGTGGCTCGCGGCGCGATCGGTTAACATGGAGCCGCGGAACGCGACGGACAGGAAAACAACAGTCCGCGCAGCCGCGTGATGAAGGCCATGTCCCTGTATATCGACTCGGCGAGCCGCCTGCATCACGACCAGGACCAGAACCTGGTGGTGACCTGCCCGCATTGCCAGACGGTCGCGCACATCACCCCGAGCGCCGTGCCGCGCTTCGAGGATCTGCAGCTCTACCGGCCCAAGCAGGTCGGGGTCGTGTACCTGTGCGACGCCTGCCATGCCCCCATCTTCCTGCGCTTCACCGTGCGGGTGTACGGCGCGGCGCGCATCGAGCTGTCGCCGCAGTTCACCGAGGTCGAGCGGGCGCGCGAGAAGTTCAGCTTCACCTACATCCCGGAGGAGGTCGAGGCGCTGTTCCGCGAGGCCCTCACCTGCTTCACGCACGACGCCTTCAACGCCTTCGCCTCCATGTGCCGGCGCACGGCGCAGGCGATGTTCGCCGACCTGGGCGAAGCCGGGAAGCTGCGCCTGTTCGATGAGCTGAATGGGCTGCGCGAGCTCACCGACATCGCCCCCGATCTCTTCACCCGCATGCGCAACGTGCTGTTCGGCGCCGAGCTGGATGCGCGCGCGAGCCTGCCGCGGCTCGACGGCTACCAGGCGGGCATCATGCTCGAGGTGATGAAGGATCTGCTCTACGAGGCCTACGTGCGCAAGGGCAGGCTCCAGCAGGCGATCATGGTGCGGCGCTTCTTCCTCGACGAGACCGGCAGCCACAAGATCACGCCGCTGGTCTCGGCGAGCTGAAGCTCCTTCAGCCAACAAAGCGGCGCGCGTTGCGGAACAGGCGCATCCAGCCGCTGTAGCTGCCGGCCGCCCGCGGCCGCCACGAATTCTGCAGATAGCGGAACGAGCGCTCCGGGTGCGGCATGGTGATCGTCACCCGTCCATCGGCGTTGCAGAGCGCCGCGATACCGAAGGGGCTGCCGCTCGGGTTCGCCGGGTAGGTGCTGGCGAGGCCGCGATCGTGCCGCACGTAGCGAAAGCCCACCAGCCCGCTCGCGGCGCACTCCGCCGCCGCCGCCGGCGACAGAAACTCCGCGCGCCCCTCCCCGTGCGAGACCGCGATCGGCAGCAGCGACCCCGCCATGCCTTCGAGCAGCACCGAGGGTGAGGGCAGGAGCTCCACCAGCGGGAAGCGCGCCTCGTACTGCTCGCTGCGGTTCTGCACGAAGCGCGGCCAGTGCGCGGTGCCCGGAATGAGGCTCTTGAGCGCCGCGAACATCTGGCAGCCGTTGCAGATGCCGAGGGCAAAGCTGTCGGGACGGGCGAAGAAGCGCTCGAACTCCGCGCGCACGAGTGATGTGTACAGGATCGACTTCGCCCAGCCCTCGCCCGCTCCGAGCACGTCACCGTAGCTGAAGCCGCCGCAGGCCACGAGTCCCTTGAACTCATCGAGCCGGCGCCGGCCCGAGAGCAGGTCGGTCATGTGCACGTCGTGCGCCTCGAAGCCCGCCTGATCGAACACCGCCGCCGTCTCTGTCTGGCTGTTGACGCCCTGCTCGCGCAGGATCGCGACCCTCGGTCGCACGCCGCGTGAGACGTAGGGCGCGGCGACGTCCTCCTCGGGGTCGAAGCTCAGCTCCACCGTGAGGCCCGCATCGGCCTCGGCGCTCTGCGCGGCGAACTCCTCGTCGGCGCACTGCGGCTCGTCGCGCAGGCGGCGCATGCGCCATGAGGTCTCGGACCAGGCGCGCCTGAGATCGCTCCACGTCTCCTCGATGCGCGCCGTGCCGCTGCGCACCCGCACGCGCAGCTCCGCGGTCGGCGCGCCGAGGCGCAGCGCCGCATCGCTGAGGCCGTGGCGCGCGAGGATCGCACTGAAGCGCGCCTCGTCGGCGGCCAGCAGCTGCACGACGACGCCCGGCTCCTCGCTGAAGAGCTGCGCCGCGGCGCCCCCACGCGCGGCGGGCAGCGCAATATCGAGCCCGCAGTGCCCGGCGAAGGCCATCTCGAGCAGCGTGACGATGAGTCCGCCGTCGGAGCGGTCGTGATAGGCGCGCAGGAGCTGCGCAGCGCGCAGCTCCTTGAGCGCGGCCGCGAGTGCCAGCAGGAGGCGCGGCTCATCGAGATCCGCCGGTTCCTCACCGAGCTCGCCGTACACCTGCGCGAGCGCCGAGCCACCCAGGCGGTTCCTTCCGGCGGCGAGGTCGATGAGCCACAGCGAGCTTGGGCCCGCGTCGAGCTCGAGCGCCGGGGTGAGCGTGCGGCGCGCATCGGCGACCGGCGCGAACGCCGAGACGATGAGCGACACGGGCGCGATTACGCTCTTCTCGACGCCGCCTGCGCTCCAGCGGGTCGCCATCGAGAGCGAGTCCTTGCCCACCGGGATCGCGATGCCGAGCGCGGGACAGAGCTCTTTCGCTACCGCGGCGACGGTCGCATAGAGCGCCGCATCCTCGCCGCTCTCGCCGGCGGCGGCCATCCAGTTCGCCGACAGGCGAATCTGCGCAAGCGAATCGATATCCGCCGCCAGAATGTTGGTGATCGCCTCGGCGACCGCGAGTCTGCCCGAGGCGGGGGCATCGAGCAGCGCCACCGGCGTGCGCTCGCCGATCGCGAGCGCCTCGCCCGCCACGCCCTCGTAGTCGATGAGCGTGACCCCGACATCGCTCACCGGCACCTGCCAGCGGCCCACCAGCTGATCGCGGCTGATCAGGCCGCCCACGGTGCGGTCACCGATGGTGATGAGGAAGGTCTTGTCGGCGACCGCCGGCAGGCGCAGCACGCGGTAGAGCGCCTCGGTCAACTCGATGGACTGCGCATCGAAGCGCCGCTTGAGCGGCGCGACGCTCACCACGTCGCGCTTCAGGCGCGGCGGCTTGCCGAGCAGGATGTCGAGCGGCATATCGACCGCCAGCGCGTGAAACAACGGATCTGCCACCGTGAGGCGGCCGCTGCCGTCAATCTCGCCGAGCACCGCGAGCGGGCAGCGCTCGCGCGCGGCGCTGATCTCGAGACGCTCGAGCGACTCGGCGCCGACGATCAGCACGTAGCGCTCCTGCGCCTCGTTGCACCAGAGCTCCATCGGCGAGAGGCCGGATTCCGCGCTCGGAATCGAGCGCAGGTCGATGCGCGCGCCGCGTCCGCCGGGCGCCACCGACTCGGGCACGGCGTTGGAAAGGCCGCCGGCGCCGACGTCGTGGATGAGGAGAATCGGGTTGCGCTCCCCGAGCGACCAGCAGTGATCGATCACCTCCTGCGCGCGGCGCTGCATCTCGGGATTGCCGCGCTGCACCGACGCGAAGTCGAGGTCGGCGCTCGAGCTGCCGCTGCCGACCGAGGAGGCGGCGCCGCCCCCTAAGCCGATGAGCATCGCGGGGCCGCCGAGCACCACCAGTCGCGCCCCGACCGGCACCGCGGCCTTCTCCACGTGCGCGCGGCGGATGTTGCCGAGGCCGCCGGCGATCATGATGGGCTTGTGGTAGCCGCGCGCCCGCCCGGCGCGGTCGCCGGGAATCTCGAGCTCCAGGGTGCGGAAGTAGCCGCACACCGCCGGCCGGCCGAACTCGTTGTTGAAGGACGCAGCCCCAATCGGTCCCTCGGTCATGATCTCGAGCGCCGAGGCGATGCGCGCGGGCGCGCCGAAGGCGCGCTCCCAGGGACGCTCGTAGCCCGGAATGCGCAGGTTCGAGACCGAGAATCCGCTGAGCCCGGCCTTCGGTTTTGCGCCCCGCCCGGTCGCGCCTTCGTCGCGGATCTCCCCGCCCGAGCCGGTCGCGGCCCCGGGGAACGGCGAGATCGCGGTCGGGTGATTGTGGGTCTCGACCTTGATGAGGATGTCGATCGGCTCGACGCTGCGGCGGTAGATGCCGGTGTCCGGATCGGGGAAGTAGCGGGTGCCGGTGTTGCCCTCGATCACCGCGGCGTTGTCGCGGTAGGCGGACAGGACGCCCTGAGGATGCACGGCGTGGGTGTGACGGATCATGGCGAACAGCGACTCATCGAGCGCCTGGCCGTCGATCCTCCAGGCGGCGTTGAAGATCTTGTGGCGGCAGTGCTCGGAGTTCGCCTGGGCGAACATCATCAGCTCGACGTCGGTCGGGTCGCGCCCGAGGCGCGCAAAGCTCGCGAACAGATACTCGATCTCGTCCTCCGAGAGCGCGAGCCCGAGCCGCTCGTTCGCCTGAGCGAGCGCTGCCCGTCCCGCGGCGAGCGACACGACGGCGAGCGGCCGGGGCGGCGGGTGCTGGAAGAGCCGCGCGACTTCTCCGGAGTCGAGCAGCGCCATCTCGGTCATGCGGTCGAAGAGCGCTGGAGCCAGGCGCCTCAGCTGCCCCGGCCCGAGTGCGTGCGCGGCGCGCAGCCGGTACTCGATGCCGCGCTCCACGCGCCGCACGCTTGCGAGTCCACAGACGTGCACGATATCGGTCGCCTTGCTCGACCACGGCGAGATCGTGCCGGCGCGCGGCACGATGAGCACACGCTCGCCGGCCGCCGCGCCCTCCTCGGCCGGGAGGCTCGGGCCATAGGTGAGGAGCTGCGCCAGCAGGCCGCGCTCGGGCGGCGTGAGCGGTCGCTCGAGGTCGGCGAAGTGCACGAAGCGCGCCGCGAGCTCCCTGACCGCGGGCTCGAGTGCACGCAGGCGATCGAGGAGCTTGGCGATACGGAAGGCGGACAGTGCCGGTGCGCCCGGGATCTCGAGCATGCGCTAGCCGCGCCTCATTTCTTCTCTCCGGGCGGAGCCGAATACATCGGCATGGGAAATTGCGCCACGTTGGTGCCCGCTTCCAGCACGGTGATCTTGGCCGTCCCCTGCTTCTTCACCTCGTCGATGCGCAGGATCGAGTGCATCGGCAGGAAGGTGCGCTTGACGCCGGAGAACTCGCCCTTGATGCGCTCTTCCGAGGGATCGAGCACCACCGAGGAACGCTCGCCGAACACCAGCTCCTCGACCTCGATGAAACCGAACAGCTCCCCGTGGCTCACCTTGCGGGCGTACACCTCGTAAACCTTGCCCTGATTCACGAACAGGATGCGGAAAATGTGACTGACTGCCATGGCGGGGGCTGGGACGTCGGGTAGCTTTGACGCTGGCATTATATGTCCGGGCGTGCCGGGGACGCTGCCGCGCCTCGGCAGCCCGGCGGTTTCTTAACAACGGACGGACTTCCTTGAGTCGGGGAACCATGACGCTTCGGCTGCGTGTCGTCAGTGACCAGCGGCGGTCGCTTGCCGACCGCAGCAGCGCGAGCTTTTCCGTGGAAGGCGGCACCATCGGCCGCTCCGCCGACAACGACTGGGTGCTCCCCGACCCCATGCGCTATGTCTCGGCGCATCACGCCCGGGTGCAGTTCCGCGAGGGCCACTTCTACCTCCAGGACGTCAGCACCAACGGCGTCTACGTCAATGACGACATGGAGCCGCTCGCCAAGCGCGGCTCGAGCGGCTACCGCCTGGTGAACGGCGACGTGCTGCGCATCGGCGAGTACCACATCGTCGCGGCGCTGGAGTCGCGGCGCGCGGCCGCCACGCCCGCCGAGGATCCGGTCGTGGCCGCGGTGCCGACCAGCATCCACGCACTGCGCTCGCTCGACCGCTCCCCGGAGCGCGATATCGGCGCGGTGCTCAACCTCGATGACCTGCTGGTCCCCGAGCCGCGCCCCGACCCGGCGCTGCCGGTCAACGCCTACGGGCAGGCGGTCGAGTCCGCTCCGGTGCGCGCGCTGGCCGACAGCGTGCCGCTCATCGAAGAGCCGCCGGCCGCGACGGCCGAGCCCGCGCCGGACCCGGAAGCGCAGGCGCACGGCGAGCGCATGGCGCGCCTCGCCGAGGCCGTCTCGCGCGAGCCGAAGAACGGCAACGGCGTACTCGCCCTCGCCGATGTGCACTCGGGTCTGGACGCCTTCTGCCGCGGCGCCGGCATCGACACCGAGCGGCTGCCGGCCGATGCCCAGACCCGGCTGCTGCATCTTGCCGGCCGCCTGTTCCGCGAGGCGCTGGTGGGCCTGAAGGATCTCGAGCGCACGCGCGCCGACACCCGCAATCGCTACCGCATCGAGATGCCGGGGCGCGAGCCCGACGATCCGCGTCCCTCGCTCGCCGACTCGATGGTCGAGGACCTGCTGATCGGCCTGCTGGTGCAGCACGAGAACCGGCGCCTCGACTCGGTGCAGTGGCTGCGCGAGGTGGTCGGCGACGCCAAGCTGCACGAGACCGCCACCGCGCAGGCGATGCGCGCCGCTTTCGTCGAGTTCCTCGACCGGCTCGACCCCGCCGAGCTCGAAGCGCGCTTCGAGCGCGCCGCGCGCCGCGGCAAGGCACGCTCGGCCGACAAGGGGCAGTACTGGGAGCTGTTCGTCAACTTCTACCGCAATCTCATCGAGATGCCGGCCGACCACCTGCCGCACACCTTTGTCGAGGCATTCAGCTCCGCGTACCGCGAGGCGATGAAGAAGCCGGAGTCCTGACGACGGCGTGGGGCTCTGGCGGAGAGGGTGGGATTCGAACCCACGTGCCGGTTTTACCCGACCATCCGATTTCGAGTCGGCGCCGTTATGACCGCTTCGGTACCTCTCCGACTCCGCGACCAGGACCCATTTGCGGGGCTGGTATTCTAGCGGAAAGCCGTTCGCCAGGAGGCCCTCCTTGGTGCGGGCACTGACTCTCGTCGCCGCCGGCGTGCTGCTCCTCGCGGGCTGCACGCACCACGAGCCATCCGCCCTCGAGCAGCTGCGCGCGCGCGGCGAGCTGCGCGTCGTCACGCTGAACCTTCCCACCTGCTACTACCTGGGCGCGCAAGGGACCGAGGGACTCGAGTACCAGCTGGCGAGCCGCTTCGCGCGCGAGCTCGGCGTGAAGCTCGCGATGTATCCGGTCGCCAGCGAGCGCGCCATGCAGGATGAGCTGGCGGCAGGCCGCGCGGACATCGCCGCAGCCTCGCTCAGCGACTCACCCGACTGGCGACAGGTGGGCGATGCCGCGGCCCCGTACGCGAACATCCCGCAGCTGGTGGTGTACCAGAGGAGCGGCGTGCGCCCCCGCGACACGCTGCAGCTCGAGTCAGCGCGGCTGGCGGTGCGCGCCGGCAGCCCCCAGGAGCGCATCCTCGAGAAGCTGCGCAGCACCGTGGCCCCGACGCTGCAATGGGTGCAGACCGCGCCGAGCTCCGCCGACCCGATCGAGGACGTCGACTCGGAAAACGCCGACTACGCGATCAGCGACGCGCGCGAGTTCTCCTTCGCGCACCATCTCTATCCGAACGTGCTGGTGGGATTCGCGCTGCCCGATACGCGCCCGGTGCAGTGGATCGTGCGCAAGGACGCCACGGGGCTGCTCGAGCGCGTCGACCAGTTCTTCGGCGCGCTCGGTGAGTCCGGAGAGCTCCCGCAGCTGGTGCAGGCGGCCTCGGGCGACACGCGCCGCTTCGAGTACGAGGAGTCGCGCGAGTTCCAGACACACGTCGCCGACCGCCTGCCGCGCTATCGAGGCTGGTTCGAGCAGGCTGCGGCGGAGACGCGCATCGACTGGCGGCTGCTGGCCGCGATCGGCTACCAGGAGTCGAAGTGGGACCCGCGCGCCGCCTCGGACGAGGGCGCGCAGGGTCTGATGATGCTCACCGCCGACACCGCCCAGGCGATGGGCATCAGGGATCGCCGCGACCCGCAGCAGAGCATCTTCGCCGGCGCGCACTACCTCGCGCAGGTGCGCCAGATGATCCCGGACCGCATCCCCGAGCCCGACCGCACCTGGCTCACGATCGCTGCCTACAACGTCGGCTTCGGACACCTCGAGGATGCGCGCGTCATCACCCAGGCGCTCGGCAAGGACCCCGACTCGTGGGCCGAGGTGCGCGAGCGCCTGCCGCTGCTGGCGCAGGGCCGCTGGTACACGCGCGCCAAGCGCGGCTACGCGCGCGGCTGGGAGCCGGTGCAGTTCGTCGACCGCATCCAGCGCTTTCTCACGCTGCTCGAGTGGCAGCCGGGCGAGGCAACGCCCGCGCCCGGGGCGGCCGCGCCTGCCGCCGCGGCCCGCCTCATTCCCTAACGCCGCGCCGCGAAGAACTGCTGCAGCAGCCGCGCGCACTCGTCCATCAGCACGCCGCCGAACACGTCCACGCGATGATTGAGCTGCGGCAGGGCGAACACGTCGATGATGCTGCCGGCGGCGCCGGCGCGCGGATCCCAGGCGCCGAACACCAGGCGCCGCACGCGCGCGTGCACGATCGCGGACGCGCACATGACGCACGGCTCGAGCGTCACGTACAAGGTGGTGTCGGTGAGTCGATAGCTGCCGAGCGCCCTGGCCGCGGCGCGCAGCACCTCGATCTCCGCATGCGCCGTGGGATCGTGGCTCGCGATCGGCGCGTTGCTGCCGGCGGCGATGATCTCCTCACCCAGCACCAGCACGGCGCCGACCGGCACCTCGCCGCGCGCGCCCGCCGCGGCCGCCTGCTCGAGCGCGAGGCGCATGTACCGGGCATCGCGCCCGGCGTCGGCGGGGTCCGTCATGCTCAGTTGCCGCCGTGCGCTTCGGCGGGCGGCGCCGCCGGCGCCGGCAGAAACAGTGCCGGGTCGACGAAGTCGGCGTTCAGGGCTACGCCGAAGTGCAGGTGCGGCCCGGTGACGCGCCCCGTCGCTCCCACTTTGCCGATCACCTTCCCCGCCTGCACGCGCTCACCGCGCGCGACCCGGATGGCGCTGAGGTGGCAATACATCGTCACGAGCCCGCCGCCGTGATCGAGGAACACCGTGTTGCCGTTGAAGAAGAAGTTGCCGGTGTCGACCACGCGTCCGGCGGCGGCGGCCCGCACCGGGGTGCCGGTGTCCGCCGCGATGTCCATGCCGCTGTGCGGGTTGCGCGCCTCGTTGTTGAAGACGCGCCGTGAGCCATAGGAGCTCGAGCGGACCCCAGGTACCGGCGCAAGCAGCCGCAGCGTCGCCGGGGTGTCCTCCGAGAAGGTGGCCACGTCCGCGCGGATGCGCGGCAGCTCGCGGTTGACGCGTGCCAGGTCCCGCGGCGAAAGGTCCACCTTGCCCGGCGGGACGGTGAGGTGCTGCACGGCGTACTCCTTGCTGCCGACCTCGAAGCCGAGCTGGGCGTCCGCGGAGCCGGCGACCGCCACGCGCACCGCGGCGGGTCCCGGCGGCTGCGAGAGCGGAATGCCGACCACCGCCAGCCACTTGCCCGCGAGCGGCACCACCATGACGCGCCGCCCATCGAAACTGACCCGTGGCGCGCGGGCTGCGCCCTCAGCGAGCGCAAGAAGCGCCACGCCCCCGGGGACGCGTTCCTCGTCGGGCAGCGGCACCGCGGCCGGTTCCGCCGCGGGCGAGCCTGCGGCATCGAGGGCCGGGGGCGACAGCAGCGCGGAGGCCGCGGCCAGCGCCGCGGCACAGCGCGCCGCTCTCACGGCGCGTCCCTCCGCCCGCTCACCCGCGCGGTGAGAACGCCGCGTGCCAGGCGCGCCTCGATCTCGGCGCCGGGCGCCGCCGCCGCCGCGTCCGTGACCAGCGTGCCGTCCGCGAGCGTCACGATGGCGAAGCCGCGCGCGAGTGTCGCGAGCGGACTCACGGCGTTGAGGGCGCGCTGCGCGAGTGCGAGGCGCTGCGCCGCGGCGGCGACCCGCCCGGTCGCGGCATGGCGCAAGCGCAGCCACAGATCCCGCTGGCGCGCGCGCTGCTGCTCGACGATGAGACCGGGCGAGCGGCGCATCAGGCGCCCGTGCAGCTCCGCGAGGCGCCGCCCATCGCGATGCAGCCCGCCACGCGCCGCCCCCGTCAGGCGCAGCGTCAGGTCATCGAGGCGCTGCATCTGCTGCTGCAGGCGCACGCCCGGATGAGCGAGCGCCAGCCGGCGCTGTGCGCCCTCGAGGCGCACCACGAGCGCGCGCAGCTCGCGCCGCATCGAGACGCCGAGCCGCTGCGCGCTGCGTGCCACGGCCTCGAGACACGCGGCGCGGTCGGGCACCACGAGCTCGGCCGCGGCCGAGGGCGTCGGGGCACGCACGTCCGCCACGAAGTCGGCGATGGTGAAGTCGATCTCGTGACCCACCGCCGAGACGACCGGCAGCGGGCTTAGCGCGATGGCGCGCGCCAGACGCTCGTCGTTGAACGCCCACAGATCCTCGAGCGAGCCGCCGCCGCGCGCCAGGATCAGCAGGTCGCACTCGGCGCGTGCGCCCGCGGTCGCGAGCGCGGCGATCAGCGCCGGCACGGCCGCCGCGCCCTGTACCGGAGCCGGATAGATCAGCACCGCCGCCGGCGGAAAACGCCGCGCGAGGATCTGGAGGATGTCGTGCAGCGCCGCGCCCGAGGGCGAGGTGATGACGCCGACACGCCGCGGGAAGCGCGGCAGCGCGCGCTTGCGCGCGAGCGCAAACAGGCCCTCGGCGGCGAGCCGGGTCTTCAGGCGCTCGAACTCGCGCTTGAGCGCCCCGACTCCCGCCTCCTCGAGATGCTCGACGATCAGCTGGTACTCACCGCGCGCCTCGTAGACGCTGATGCGCCCGCGCAGCAGCAGATGCGCGCCATCGCGGGGCGTGAACCCCACCAGCGAGTTCTTCATGCGGAACATGGCGCAGCGCAGCTGCGCGTCGCGGTCCTTCAGCGAGAAGTACCAGTGGCCGGAGGCCGGCTGGGAGAAGTTCGAGAGCTCCCCCTCCACCCAGATCACGCCGAGGCCGCGCTCGAGCACCGAGCGCACCTCGCGGTTGAGGCGCGCGACGCTGTAGACGTCCCGCGGCGGGGCGGCGGCGGGCTCGAGCTCAGTTCTCAGGGCCATGGGGCACCTTAGCATGAGGTTTACCGGGGCGGTCCCGCCGCCTATAATTACGCATGCGCCTCCTCGAAGAAGCTCTTACTTTCGACGACGTCCTCCTGGTTCCGGCCTACTCGGAAATTCTGCCGCGCGAGGTCGATCTCTCCACGCGCGTCACGCGCCGTATCCGCCTGAACCTGCCGGTGATGTCCGCGGCCATGGACACGGTCACCGAGGCGCGCCTCGCCATTACCATCGCCCAGGAAGGCGGCATCGGCGTCATCCACAAGAGCATGTCGATCGAGGCCCAGGCGCGTGAAGTCGGCCGGGTGAAGAAGTTCGAGAGCGGCGTGATCAAGGACCCGATCACCGTCTCCCCCAACATGAGCATCCGCGAGGTGCTCGACCTGACGCGCTCGCGCGGCATCTCCGGGGTCCCGGTGGTGGTCGGACGCAAGGCGGTCGGCATCGTGACGCACCGCGACCTGCGCTTCGAGGACAAGCTCGACGCGCCCGTGTCCTCGGTGATGACCCCCAGGGAGCGGCTGGTGACGGTGCGCGAGGACGCCTCCAAGGAGCAGGTGCTCGCGCTGCTGCACAAGCACCGCATCGAGAAGCTGCTGGTGGTGAACGCCGAGCACGAGCTCGTCGGCATGATCACGGTGAAGGATTTCCAGAAGGCCACCGAGTTCCCGCGCGCCGCCAAGGACGAGCGCGGACGGCTGCGGGTCGGGGCGGCGGTCGGCACCACGCCCGACACCCTCGAGCGGGTCGCCGCGCTGCGCGAGGCCGGTGTCGATCTCGTCGTGGTCGACACCGCGCACGGTCACTCGCGCGGCGTCATCGAAACCGTCGGACGCATCAAGGCCAAATGGGCCGATGCCCAGGTGATCGCCGGTAACATCGCCACCGTCGAGGCCGCCCGCGCCCTCATCGAGGCCGGCGCGGATGCGGTCAAGGTCGGCATCGGTCCCGGCTCCATCTGCACCACCCGCATCGTCGCGGGGGTGGGCGTCCCGCAGATCTCGGCGGTGGCGAACGTCGCCACGGCGCTGCGCGACGCCGACGTGCCGGTGATCTCCGACGGCGGTATCCGTTTCTCCGGCGACATCGCCAAGGCCATCGCCGCGGGGGCGGATGCCGTCATGATCGGCGGCCTGTTCGCCGGCACCGAGGAGTCGCCGGGGGAAGTCGAGCTCTACCAGGGCGCCTCCTACAAGTCCTACCGCGGCATGGGGTCCCTGGGCGCGATGGCCGAGCGCCACGGCTCGGCCGATCGCTATTTCCAGGACGCCGCCACCGAGCTCGAGAAGCTGGTGCCGGAGGGTGTGGAGGGCCGCGTGCCCTACAAGGGCAGCATCGTCACCATTCTGCAGCAGCTCGCGGGAGGCTTGCGGGCCGCGATGGGCTACACCGGCAGCCGCAGCATCGCCGAGATGCGCACGCGCCCGGTGTTCGTGCGCATCACCAACGCCGGCATCCGCGAGAGCCACGTCCACGACGTCAGCATCACCAAGGAATCACCCAACTACCGGGCATCGTGACGGCGACATGGCGAGCGTTCCCCAGGCCACCCTCCCCACTCACTCCGCGGCGCCGGCGAGCGCGCTGCACCCGGACATCCACGCGCACCGGATCCTGATCCTCGACTTCGGCGCGCAATACACCCAGCTGATCGCACGCCGCGTGCGCGAGCTCGGCGTGTACTGCGAGATCCACCCCTGGGACATGAGCGACGCCGAGGTCCGGGGATTTGCGCCGCGCGGCGTGATCCTCTCCGGGGGGCCGGAGTCGGTCACCGACCGCAATCCGCCGCGGGCCCCCGCCGCGGTGTTCGAGCTCGGCGTCCCGGTACTCGGCATCTGCTACGGCATGCAGACGATGGCGCAGCAGCTCGGCGGCCGTGTGGCCCCTTCCACCGAGCGCGAGTTCGGCTATGCCGAGGTGACCGTCACCGGCCCGTCGCGCCTCACCGATCACCTCGAGGATCGGCGCGACCAGGCCGGGCGTGCGCAGCTCGACGTGTGGATGAGCCACGGCGATCGCGTCGACGCCCTGCCCGCGGGCTTCACCGCCACCGCCTCGACCAGCACCATCCCCTACGCCGCCATGGCCGACGAGCAGCGCTGCTTCTACGGTGTGCAGTTTCATCCCGAGGTCACGCACACCAGGCAGGGCGCGCGGCTCCTCGAGCGCTTCGTGCGCGAGATCGCCGGCTGCGATGCCCTGTGGAGCGTCGGCAACATCATCGAGGATGCGGTCGCGCACGTGCGCGCCACGGTTGGCACCGGCAAGGTGCTGCTCGGCCTCTCGGGCGGGGTCGATTCGTCGGTGGTCGCGGCACTGCTGCACCGTGCCATCGCCGATCAACTGGTGTGCGTGTTCGTCGATCACGGGTTGCTGCGCCTCGGCGAGAGCGAGCAGGTGATGAGCACCTTCGCCGAGCACCTCGGCGTGCGCGTGATCCGCGTCGACGCCGCGCAGCGCTTCCTCGCGGCGCTCGCCGGCGTCGCCGACCCCGAAGAGAAGCGCAAGGCGATCGGCCGCACCTTCGTCGAGGTGTTCGAGGAAGAAGCGCACAGGCTCGCGGGCGTCGAGTTCCTGGCGCAGGGAACCATCTATCCGGACGTGATCGAATCGGCCGGTGCGCGCACCGGCAAGGCGCACGTCATCAAATCGCACCACAACGTCGGGGGCCTGCCCGAGCGGATGAAGCTGAGGCTGCTCGAGCCGCTGCGGGAGCTGTTCAAGGACGAGGTGCGCGCCATCGGGATCGAGCTCGGGCTGCCGCGCGAGATGGTGTACCGCCATCCCTTCCCCGGCCCGGGCCTCGGTGTACGCATTCTCGGCGCGGTGCGGGCGGAGTACGCAGATCTCCTGCGGCGCGCGGATGCCATCTATATCGAGGAGCTGCGCCGGCACGGGCTCTACGAGCGCGTCGCGCAGGCCTTCGCCGTGTTCCTGCCGGTGCGCTCGGTGGGCGTGATGGGCGACGGGCGCCGCTACGATTATGTGATCGCGCTGCGTGCGGTCGAGACCGTGGACTTCATGACGGCCCACTGGGCACGGCTGCCGTATGACTTCCTCGACCATGTCTCGCGGCGCATCGTCAACGAGGTGCCCGGCATCTCGCGCGTGGTGTACGACATCTCGGGCAAGCCGCCCGCGACCATCGAGTGGGAATAGCGGCGAGCAGACATGACCTCCAGACGCAGCTTTCTCAAGGCCGGCGCGCTTACGGCTGGCGTCGCGGGCGCAGCCGCGGCCTCCGCCGCGACCGGGAAGAGCTCCATGACAGGAAAGAAGTACCACGGACCCCACGAGATGCCGACCGGCGTGACCCTGCTGTCGATGCGAAATGCCGACGGCTCCGAGACCCTCGGCGCCAAGCTCGGCGAGGACCGGGTGCTCGATGTGCGCAGGGCCTCGCAGCTGCTCGGCCTGGCCGCGCCGCTGACGCTCGAGGAGCTCCTCAGGGAAGGCAATGCGCGCGGATTGAATGAGCTCATCGCCGCGGCGCAGACCTCGCGCCGCGCCGATGCCGCCCTGGTGAGAGAGTCGTCCATCACCTTCGGGAGGCTCTTCACCCATCCCGGCAAGATCGTCTGCATCGGGCTCAACTACCGCGCGCATGCGGCGGAGACCAACCTGAAGCTGCCGAGCGTTCCGATCCTCTTCAACAAATACAACAATGCGCTCGCCGCCCACAACTGCACGATCACGTTGCCGCCGCGCGAGGTCTCCTACAAGTTCGATTACGAGACGGAGCTGCTGATCGTCATCGGCCGAAGCGCCCGCAACGTCTCCGAGGCGCAGGCGCTCGATTACGTGGCGGGCTACTGCACGGCGCACGACTTCTCGGCGCGCGACCTGCAGCTCGAGACGCCGAGCGTGCAGTGGATGATCGGCAAGACCCTCGATAACTTCGGACCCATCGGCCCGTACTTCGTGTCCGCGGACCGCGTCGGCGATCCCAACAGTCTCGCGCTCGAGACGTACGTGAACGGCGAGCGGCGCCAGTCGTCGAATACCAGCTACATGATCTTCAACCCGCAGAAGCTCATCGCCTACATCACCCGGATGTGGACGCTCGAGCCCGGCGACATCATCTGGTCGGGGACACCCGAGGGCGTCATCCTCGGCTACCCGAAGGAAAAGCAGGTTTGGCTCAAGGCGGGCGATGAGATCGTGAGCACCATTGAGAAGCTCGGGACGCTCAGGTTCCGCCTGGCCTGAACCGAGCCTGAAGCCGCGCTCCGATCGCCGGCAATCCGGCCGCGCGCATTACATTCCGTTCACGCGGGTCACCCGCTCTCAAACTGTGACGTTGTGGGTACCAAACCGCCTGCGCGAGTGCGTAGGCTGCCTCACCACCACCATCAGGGCTGTGTTATGTCTAAATCGTCGCAGCGTCTGCAGGTCAAAGTTCTTCCCCTCGCCGGCCTCGCGCTCTTGTGTGCCGGCGCCACCCAGCTGACGGGTTGCGTCGTCCGGTACGTTGAGCCTTCTCCGGCGCCACCCGCACCGGCTTACGTGGCTCCACCGCCCGCGGCACCTGCCGCAGAGGAAGCGGCGGCAGGCGACACCGATGGCGACATGCAGGCCAACGAGCCGCCACCGCCGCTGCCGACCTACGAGCAGCCGCCGGTGCCGGGCCCCGGCTACGTCTGGACTCCGGGCTACTGGGCCTTCGCGCCCACTGGTTACTACTGGGTACCCGGCACCTGGGTGATGCCGCCGCAGGTCGGCTTGCTGTGGACCCCCGGCTACTGGGGCTTCGTCGGCGGTGTGTACATGTTTCACGCCGGCTACTGGGGCCCGCACGTCGGCTTCTACGGCGGCGTGAACTACGGCTTCGGTTACGGCGGTGTCGGTTTCGCCGGCGGGCGCTGGGTGGGCAATTCCTTCGCCTACAACCGGGCCGTCACCAACGTCAACGTCACGGTCGTGCGCAACACCTACAACGAGACCGTGGTCAACAACGTCACGGTCAACCGCGTGAGCTATAACGGCGGCGCCGGCGGTGTCGTCGCGAGACCCTCACCTGAGGAACGCCGCTACATTCAGGAAGAGCACTTCAGGGCGACCCCGATGCAGCGCCAGCATGTGCAGCAGGCCGCCAACAATCCGGACCTGCTCGCGCGCAACAACGGCGGCCGCCCCGTGATCGCGGCGACCCCGCATCCAGGGGCGTTCAACGCGCCGGGCGTCATCCGCGCCCACGGAGCCGGCGCTCCGCAGCGGCCGGAGGGTACCGCGTTCGGGAACAACCCGAACCATGGCTACGGCAACGGCAACGGGAATGGCAACAAGCCCTACGGCGGCCCGCCCCCGGGCCAGATGAATGGTGGCAACGCCGCCAACGCTCCGCCGCCGCAGGGCCCCGCGTTCGGGAACAACCCGAACCATGGTTACGGCAACGCCAACGGGAATGGCAACAAGCCCTACGGCGGGCCACCCCCGGGCCAGATGAATGGTGGCAACGCCGCCAACGCTCCGCCGCCGCCGGGTCCCGCGTTCGGGAACAATCCGAACCATGGCTACGGCAACGGCAACGGGAATGGCAACAAGCCCTACGGCGGGCCACCCCCGGGCCAGACGAACGGTGGCAACCCGCACGCGCAGCCCGTCAACGGCCAGGCACCGGCGCAGAACCCGAACAACGCCAAGCCCCATCCCAACAAGGCGCCGCCGGAGAACGGCCGGCGTGAGCCGGAGACGGCGCTGAGATAAAGCGTCGCCGTCAGGGCGATGCCGGGCAGCTCGGGTCGACGAATATCTGGCACGCGGCCGCGTCCAGCAGGAACCGGGAGCCACTCACGGTCAGGTGGTCGCGGTCGCGGAACAGCAGGTCCGGCGGCACCTGCCCTTCGCGCCCCTGGGTGCGGCAGCCGCGCGAGTCGCAGAATCGGTCGAGAACACTCACGTAGCGCACGTGCGCCGCAACCGCCTGGGCGGCGAGCGCGCCGTCGAGTCGCCGCACCTCATCCGTGACCGACCCGAGCCTCAGGGGCACGTGCTCCGTGCGGCGCAGGCTCATGTACCTGAAAAGATCGGTCGGCAACGTCGCGTTCCACGTGGGCGCGGGACCGAACAGGACGATCTGCCGCACACCGCTCTGGCGCAGCCACCCGATCACGTCCTGAGTGGCCGCGACGATCCTGTCCTCGGACGCTCCCCAGTCGAGATAGAGCTCCCAGGCGCCCGCCAGCAGCACGGTGTCAGGCGCGAGGCGCGTCATGGCCGCGAGCGCCGCGGCGCGCCGCTCGCTGCAGGCCGGCTGCTCCCTGACGAGCGCGGTGCGCGTGGGCGGGCAACCGGCCGCGGTCCATTGCACGACGCCGAAGCCGTCCCGGGTCTGCAGCTCGAGGAGCCCGGGATAGAGATCCGCGGCATGTGAATCGCCCCACAGCAGCACCTGCGGGATCCCCGGCCGCCGCTCGGGCGTGCACTCCGGCGCATAGGGCGCCGTCACGCCCGGCTGCTGATAGCAGCGATTCGCCCTCCAGGGGCTATAGGGGTCGGGGACGCTCCAGCTTGCGATCGCACGCAGCGCCGGCGAAAAGCGGCCAGGGTAACCCTCGGTCGCGACCGCCGACACACCGACGAGGCCCGTCAGCACGAGGGCCAGCGACACCGCCCAGACGGGTGGCGCCGCCACCGCCCTGCCCGCGAGGCGGCCGAACCGGATGGGATCCTCCACCCACTCCCGCGTCGCCCATGCCAGCAGGAACGCCGCGCACACCGGGATGAGGCTCGTGGCTAGCCCCGCACCGCCGAGGAATCGCGAGAAAACGAGCGCCGGCCAGTGCCAGAGGTAGAGCGGGTAACTGATGCTCCCGACAAACACCAGCGGAGCCGCGGCCAGCAGCCGGTTGACGGCGGTGCCGGGACCGGCCGCGATCACCAGCGCCGTGCCGAGCACCGGAAACAGTGTTTGCGCGCCCGGCCAGTCCGCCGGCGTCATGGCGAGCATGGAGCCCGCGATGAGCGCCAGCCCCGCCGATGCGGCCGCAGCACGCAGCCGCAAGACGTGCCGCTGGCAAAGCGCCGCAAGCTTCTGCCAGGCGGCCGGTCGCTGGTAAGCGCTCGCAAGCTGCGCGGTGCAGATTCCCAGGATGAACAAACCCCCGAGCGCAAGGCTCGCCGCAAGGCTGGCCTGCCCGGCGTCGTCCTCCCGGGCCCCCAGTCGCAGCGCGACGACGAACATCAGCGCCAGCGCCCACAGCAGCAGCTCGCGGTACCGCGCCTTGGACACCGCCAGCGTCCCACGGCCGAGCGCCGCAGCCTTCAGCGAGAGATAGCCGGTCGCGACTCCGGCGCCGAGCTCCCAGAAACGCGTGTGCAGCAGGAAGAAGGACGGCATCGGCTCGATGAGGAGGATAAGGAGCGAGACGAGACTCGCCCGCCCCACCCAGCGAACCGAAGCGTCGCGGCCGCGAGCGCCGAGCCACAGCAGCAGCGGCACCAGCAGGTAGAACTGCTCCTCGATGCCGAGCGACCACAGGTGCAGGAGCGGCTTGCTGGTGGCGGCCGTATCGAAGTAGCCCGTCTCCGACCACAGCAGAATGTTGTTGGAGAAGACGGCGGCCGCGGCGATGTGCCGGCCGAGTGCGCTGAGCTCCGGCCCGGAGAGAATCAGCCAGCCGACGCCCCAGACGCCGATGAGTACCGTGACGAGCGCCGGCAGGATTCGCCGCGCGCGGCGCGCATAGAAGTGCAGGAACGAGAAGCGGCCAGCCTCGATGTCCTCCAGCAGGTGTCGGCCGATCAGGTAGCCGGAAATCACGAAGAACACGTCTACGCCGCAGAATCCCCCCTGCAGGAGCGAGGGGGCGACGTGCCCCGCGACTACGGCGAGCACGGCGAGCGCACGCAGGCCTTCGATATCCCGGCGCACCGCTGCTGAGGGGAGGGCGGCATTCATCGGGGAGGCACATAGCACGGGCGCCGCGGCCGCGAGCGCGTCGCGCGTCTCAAAACACCAAAATCCCGCGGGGGGCGCCGTCAGCGCGGTCGAATCAGCGTATGCCGACCTGACCGCGCACCGCTGCGATGAGGCGGGCGGGGTCGTAGCCCTGCCCGTCCTTGAACACCATCGCGACGTTCTCGAGGTCCTCGATGTGCGCGGCGGGGTCACCGTGCACCACGATGAGATCGGCGTGCTTGCCCGGTGCGATGGTGCCGATGTCGCGCTCCCGCCCGAGGAAGCGGGCGCCGTTCTGCGTTCCGATCCTGATCGCCTCGAGCGCCGTGAAGCCGGCCTCGACCAGCAGCTCGATCTCTCTCTGATCGCCGAATCCCGGCAGCACGCCGCCCGCGCCCGTCGGATCGGGCCCGGCGAGCAGCAAGCCGCCGGCGGCCGCAAAAGAGCGCTCGAAGTCCATCTCCCTGCGCAACAGCTGTGCCGGAGCCGGGTTGGCCGGATCGATGAGGCCGCGGAAGGTGAGATAGCTGTCGCGCGCCGCGCTCGACATGGCGTCCAATGCGCGACGCTGGGCCGGCGCTCGTCCGGGCACGATGAGCTCGAACACCGGCAGCGTCGAGGTCACCGCGACGTGGTGCGCGACCAGCGAGCGGATGAGCCCCTGGACGTCCGCATCGCCCACCTGCCGCGCCAGCCAGGAGTTGGACATCGCGGACGGCTCCGGGCAGTGATCGGGCTGCCGGTTGGCGACGAACTCGCTGTCGGTGTAGACCGGCCCGTGCTCGAGGTCATCGATGCCCGCGGCGATCGCCTCCGGCCAGCTGACCGAGCACAGGTGCGCCGTGATCTTCAGTCGATGCCGATGGGCCGCCGCGGCCGCGGCGGCGAGCTCGGCGCGCGTGATGTTCATGTAGGCCTTGAAGGAGGTCATGCCGGTCGCCGCCCAGTAGTCGACGAACCTCCCCGCCTCCTCCGGTCCCCCGAGCTCGTGCATCTGCGCGAAGTAAGTGCCGGCGCCTTCGAGGTAGGGCGCGGTGAGATCGAGGTGTGGGCCGGGCAGCGCACCCGCCTCGATGCGCGAGCGCACCTTGAGGTCGGCGTACGGCTCGATGCTGCCCGTGGTGCGCAGCGTCGTTACGCCGGCCGCCAGATACAGCCTGGGCGCGGTGAAGGGAATCTCGTTGACGACGAAGCCGGGCTCGAGGCCGCCGGGAGAGTTGCGCTGGGTGTCGCGCGAGGCCGTATAGAAGAGGTGGTCGTGCATGCCGACGAGGCCCGGCAGCACCGCGTAGCCCGCGTAGTCGCGCACCTCGGCATCCGGCGGGATGGGCGTAGCCGCGTCGGGCCCGACCGCGGCGATCCTGCCGTCGACGATCACCAGGGTCTGGTCGGCGCGCGGCGCGGCGCCGGTGCCGTCGATGACCTCGACGTGCCGCAAGGCAACGCGGCTCGCGCGAATCGACAGGTACGAGGCGGCGTCGGTCGGCTCGGCGCCCCGACTCGATGCCGCCGCCGCGGCGAGTACCGCCCACAATCCGCAGCGCAAGGCTTTGTGCACGAGGACTCGATCCCGGCCAGCCGCTGGTGTCCGCGGAATCTACGCGCTTTGCGCCAGAGGCGGAAGTCGACGGGGCGCGCCTATCGGCCGCGCCGCACCCGTGTCCGCCGCCTGGCGCGCGGCGCGCGCCCCCCGCCACGCCCTTTGTCGTACGGATTGGCGTCGGTGCGGTACTCGATGACCACCGGGGTGGCGAACAGGTCGTAGGTCTTGCGAAAGAGATTCGCGAGATAGCGCGTGTAGGCCTCGGGTACGGAGGTGGTCTGGTTGCCATGGATCACGATGCGCGGCGGATTGCGTCCGCCCTGGTGCGCGTAACGCAGCTTGATGCGCCGGCCCCGCACCAGCGGCGGCTGATGCATGCTGAGCGCGTGCTCGAGCGTGCGCGTCAGCTCTTTCGTCGGGAGCGTGCGCATCGCCCCCTCGAAGGCGCGCACCGTCGAGCCCATCAGCTCGCCGACGCCCGTGCCGTGGCGCGCCGAGATGTAGTGCAGCGGCGCAAATGGCACGAAGTCGAGCTTCAAGGCGAGCTGGCGCTGGATGGTGGCGCGCTGCTCCTCGGGAATCCCGTCCCATTTGTTGACCGCGATGATGAGCGCGCGGCCGCGCTCGAGCGCCAGCCCGAGCACGCTCGCGTCCTGCTCGGCGACCGTATCGTGGGCGTCGAGCACCAGGATGACGACGTGCGCCTCGTCGATGGCCTGCAGCGTCTTGGCGACGCTCGCCCGCTCGACCACGTCCTCGACCCGGGCGCGGCGGCGCACACCGGCGGTATCGATGAGCAGAAACTCCCGCCCGTCGCGCTCGAAGGGTACCAGGATGCTGTCGCGGGTCGTGCCGGGCTGCTCGCTGGCGATGACCCGCTCCTCGCCGAGCAGCCGATTGACCAGCGTCGACTTGCCGACGTTGGGACGCCCGATGATGGCGATGCGGATCGCGCCGCTCGGCAAGTCCTCGGCCGGCTGCGGCTCGAAGCCCGCGAGCACCTGCTCCATCAGGCTCTCGCACCCCTCGCGGTGAGAGGCGGAGATCGCGTGCGGCTCCCCGAGACCGAGCGCGTGAAAATCCGCGCCCGCCACGTCGACATCGAGTCCCTCGGCCTTGTTGAGTGCGAGCGTCACCGGCTTGCCCGAGCGGCGCAGCTCCCGCGCGACGAACTGATCCTCGCCCGAGAGCCCGGCGCGCGCGTCGGTGACGAAGATCAGGCGGTCCGCCTCGGCCACCGCGCGCTCGGTCTGAGCGCGCATCTGCGCCGCGAGCCCGGTCGGGTTCTCGACGAGGCCGCCGGTATCGATCACGACGTAGGGAACGGGCCCGACGCGCCCGAAGCCGTACTGGCGGTCGCGCGTGAGCCCGGGCACGTCCGCGACGATGGCGTCGCGGGTGCCGGTCAGGACGTTGAAGAGCGTCGACTTGCCGACGTTCGGGCGGCCGACGAGCGCGATGACCGGGAGCATGGATGCGCGGGGCGGCGCGGACGCGGCGGTGGGCGCACGCGGCTACTTGCGCGCCGTGACGAGCGGCGTGACACGAAAGGCGCTGATCTGGCCGCGGTCGTTCACCACCAGCGCCAGGTTGCCGACGACGACCGGGGCGGTGCTCACCCGCACCTTGCCTGAGGAGGCGCGCGCGGCGAGCGCGCCGGTCGCCTTGTCGAGCCAGTGGACGTAACCCTGGAAATCGGCGGTCACGAGCGCGTTGTCCTCGTCCATGGCGGCGATCGCGGAAAGGCCGCGATGCAGCAGCGTCTTCTGCCGCCACAGCTCCGCTCCGGTGCGGGTCTTGAGCGCCACGATCTCGCCATCGGCGCTCGCCACGTACAAGGTGTCCTCATCGAGGGCGAGGCTGCGGTAGCTCGAGGCATCGTGCGACCACCAGACCTGCCCGGTATCCATCGCCAGCATCGCGACCTTACCCTGGAAACCGACGGTGTAGACGTCCTGCCCGGATACCCGCACCGCGGTATCGATGTCATCGAGCCGCTCGAGCTCGGTGCGGCCGTGCGGCGGCGTGATCGTCGCCTCCCACTGCACCGAGCCGTCGCCGCTGTTGACGGCCAGCACCCTGCCGTTGTCGAAGCCGCACAGCACCAGGTCCCCGGCGATCACCGGACGCGCCGTGCCGCGCAGCGACAGGCGCGGCACCTGCTGCTGCTGCACCCACAGCTCGTGGCCGTCCGCGGGACTCAGGCCGTGAAGCTTGCCATCGACGGTGCGCAGCGCGATCAGCCGCTCGGAGATGGCGGCGGGAGAGAGCACCTCGCCATTGACACGCACCGACCAGCGGCTCTTGCCGCTCGCCGCATCGAGCGCGAACAACCGCCCGTCGCTCGAGCCGATGAGAACCAGCCCCGCGCCCACTGCGGTGCCGCCCGAAAGCGGTGCCTTGAGGTGCGCTCTCCAGACGACGTGACCCGAGGCGAGCTCGAAGGCGGTCACGTTACCCTTGTGCCCGGCGGCATACACGTGATCCTCGTCGACGGCGAGACCGAGGCCGAGCCGCAGCGGCGCGGTCTTACTGTCGTCCACCGCAGCCGACCAGACCCGGTGGACGCGCAGCGTCGCAGCGAGCGGCGTGAGCTTGGCCGGCTGGTCGATGGCCTTGTCCTTGGAGCAGGCGGCGATGGCGATGAGCAGCACCACCATCCAGATCGGGCGTGTCGGGTATCGCATGGCTTACTTCGTCGGGCCAGTGGCAGCGGGCGCGGCGGCGGCGGCGCTCGGCGGCGGTGAGTCCGCGGCCAGATCCGCGATCTTCAGGTCGAGGAGCGCCGCGTCGCCGAGCTCAGGCGCGCCGGCGGCGCTGCGGTATTCCTTGAGCGCGGCCGGCCTGTCGCCTTTGGCGTAATAGGCATCGCCGCGCACTTCATGGTAACGGGCGGCGAAGGCGCCCGGTTCCGCCGCGCTCAGGGTGGCGAGCGCCGCATCGGGCTTGCCCTGGGCGATCTCGACACGCGCGAGGCGCATGCGCGAGAGCAATGCAAGCTCGCGATCCTTCGAATTCTGCATGACGCTCTCGAGCTCGCGCGCCGCCTTGTCGAGCTCGTTGCCCTCGACGTACACGCGTGCGGCGATGAGCTTCGCCTGGTCGGTGTACGGCGAGGAGGCATGGTCGCGCTCGAGCTCGCCGAGGCGCACGAAGGCCTGGGTGCGGTCGCCCTTCTCGAGGGCCTCGATCATGCGCGTGTAGACGGCGCTCGCCTGCACGCCCCGGGCATCCACGCGCGCCTGCCACCAGCGCCAGCCCTGCAGTCCCGCCGCGGCGAGCGCCACGCCAGCGACCACCCACAGGCCGTTCTCGCGCACCCAGGTCCGGATCTGCTCCCATTGCTCTTTGTCGGACAGATACTCGCTCACTCACGCACTCCCAAGATCCCCGAGGGCGGCGTCCAGCGCCGGCGCCAGCGCCTCGATCGGGCACTCGCTCTGACCCGACTCCACGCGCAAAGGTTTCATGGCGAGCACTCCCCGCGCGAGCTCGTCGTCGCCGATGATCAGCGCGAGCGGCGCACCGCTCTTGTCGGCGCGCCGGAACTGCGCCTTGAAGTTGCCGCCCCCCAGGTTCAGCTCGAAGCGCAGCCGCGGCCGCTCGCCGCGCAGCCGTTCGACGATCCTGAGCGCCTCCGCGGTCGCGCGCGCGCCGTTGACGACGACATACACCTCGGGAGGCACCGCGGGCGGGGTGCCGCCGGCCGCGACCAGCAGCGCCACCAGCCGCTCGACGCCCATGGCAAAGCCGACCGCCGGGCTTGCCTCGCCGCCGAGCTGCGCGATCAGCCCGTCGTAGCGGCCGCCGGAGCATACGGCATTCTGGGCACCGGCGGAGGCCGTGATCCACTCGAACACCGTGCGGTTGTAGTAGTCGAGCCCCCGCACCAGACGCGGGTTGACGGCGTAGGTCACCCCGACCCCGTCGAGCATGCGACCGAGCGCCTCGAAGTGCTCGCGCGAGGCGGCATCGAGATGCTCGGTGAGGAGCGGTGCGCCGGCGATCAGCTCCTGCATCGCGGGATTCTTGCTGTCGAGGATGCGCAGCGGATTGCCGTCGAGGCGCCGCTGGCTGTCGGCGTCGAGCCGCGCCTCGTGAGCGCGAAAGTAGTCGACCAGGCGGGCCCGGTAGGCGCGGCGGCTCTCGGGTGTGCCGAGGGAATTGATCTCCAGCTTGAGGCCCGTCAAGCCGAGTCGTTGCCACAGCCGCGCGCTGAGCGCGATCAGCTCGGCGTCGACGTCGGGACCGGGGCAGCCCACCGCCTCGACGTCCACCTGCCAGAACTGCCGGTAGCGCCCGGCCTGCGGCGCCTCGTGGCGGAACATGGGGCCGAGGCACCAGAGCTTGTGGCGCTGGCCGCGCAGCATGCGGTTGGAGATGAGCGCGCGCACGATGCCGGCGGTCGCCTCCGGGCGCAGTGTCAGACTGTCGCCGCCGCGGTCGGTGAAGGTGTACATCTCCTTGCCGACCACGTCGGTGTGCTCGCCGATCGCGCGACTGAAGAGCTCGGTGCGCTCGAGCAGCGGCACGCGGATCTCCTCGTAGCCGTAAGTCCTCAGCAGCTCGCGCGTCACGGCCTCGAAGTGCTGCCAGGCGCCGATCTCGGCCGGCAGCACGTCGTTCATGCCGCGGACAGGCTGAATCTCCTGCGTCACTCAGCCTCCGGGCGCGGAGCGCGGCGGCACCGGCGCGGCGTGCCCGCTGCGATCGAGCAGGAAGCGTGCGGTGCCGTCACGGTGTACCAGGCCCTCGAGTGCCACCTTCTGGCCGTTGAGGTGCACCGCCACGCCGGACGCGTTGCCGAGCACCACCTTGAGCGGCGGCGCCCCCGTCAGCGTGCGCGCACTGTCGGGCGCATTGAAGCCCTCCATCAGGCGACGCCCCGAGGCGTCGTACACCGCGACCCAGCTCAGCTCGGAGAACCTGAGCGCCAGTTGCGCCTCGCCGCCCGGTGAGCCGGCAGCGCGCGACTGGGCGTCGGCGACTGCGCTCATCAGGCGCACGGTCGAGGCGCTGCCGGGCGGCGTGGCCGAGCTCGCCGGCTGCTCCGCCGAAACCGGCTGCGGCTTCGCCGCGGGTAGTGTCAGCAGCCACCACACGACTCCGGCGACCGCGACCCCGACCAGCAGCGCCAGCACGAGCGCCATCAGGCGCGAGGAACGGCCCGGCGGCAGCTGATGTGGGATGCGGGTGAGATCCGGCGCGGGCGTCGCGGCCGAGTACAGGCCCTGCAGCTCGCCGGGGTTCTCGCCGATCAGGTCGGCGTAGCGCCGCAGGTGGCCGCGCACGTAGACGGCGGCGCCGAGCGTGGCGAAATTCTCCGCCTCGAGCGACTCGAGGATGCGCGGGTCGACGTGCAGCTTCTCGGCCGCCTGCAGCGTGGTGAGTCCACGCGCCTCGCGTGCCCTGCGCAGCCGTGCCCCGATACGTGTGCGCGCCTCACCGCCGGCCTCGCTCATCGTCATCGCCTTCAGGTGCCGCTCTTCTCGAGCGCCGCCAGGGCGCGCGCCTGGTCCGAGCCCGGGTAATCGAGCTTCAGCCGCCGCGCGTAGCGCTGCGCGCCCAGGACGTCACCCTGCGCCCGCGCCACCCGCACGCCGAGCAGCAGCAGATCCGGGGTCGCGTCGTAGGTGCCGACGTAGCCGTCGATGCGCGTGCGCGCCGCGGCCAGCTGACCATGGTCGAAGTCGAGGGCCGCGAGCTGGAAGGCGGCCTCGGCGTAGTTGGGGCGTGCCTGGATCGCGGCGTTGAAGTTGACGCGCGCCTCGTCGTCGCGCTTGGCGGCGCGCAGGCACACGCCGGCGTTGGTGTAGGCCGCCTGCGGCGTGCGGTAGAGCGCGTTGTGCGCCGCCTCGAGGAAGCGCTTGACGCCCTCGTCGGTACGGCCGTTCTGGCAGAGATAGACCGCGTAGTTGTTGATGACCTCCGGGTCGTGTGGCGCGAGCCTGAGCGCGGTACGGAACTCCTCGTCGGCCTTGGCGGGCTGGTTCATGCGCGTAAACATCATGGCGCGCGCGCTGTGTACCGCCGGGTTGCTGGGATCCTGCTCGAGCGCACGATCGAGTTTGGTCTTGGCGAGATTCAGATCGCCCTGATTCATGTACTGGATGCCGAGTTGGGTATTGGCGGCGGCCGCCTCCTGCTGGTTGGCCATGTGCAGCGGCTGGCTGCTCTTGGTCACGCAGGCGGTGAGCATCGCGGCCGCGAGCGCGGCCACCGCCGTCAGGGCGGCTCGGGGGTGCGCGTTGCTGTTCACGTGTTGGCTCATGCTTGGACGGCGACACCGATGACCTTGCTCCCGAGCCGCACCGTGGTGCGGTCGATCACCCGGCCGGCGAGCTGGCCGCAGGCGGCGTCGATGTCCTCACCCCGCGTGCGCCGCACCGTGGCGAGCACGCCGCGCTGCAGCAGCTCGTCGCGGAAGCGCTGGATCACCGGTGCCGGCGAGCGAGTGTAGCGGGTGCCGGGAAACGGGTTGAAGGGGATGAGGTTCACCTTGGCGGGTTGGCCCTTGAGAAGCCGCGCCAGCGCGCGCGCCTGGGCCGGGGAGTCGTTCACGGAATCCAGCATCACGTACTCGAAGGTGACGCTGCGGCCGCGTCGCGAGTCGAGGTAGTGCCAGCAGGCCGCGAGCAGCTCGGCGATCGGGTGCTTGCGGTTGATCGGCACGAGCTCGTTGCGCAGCGCATCATCGGGCGCGTGCAGCGACACGGCGAGCGCCACGTTGCTCTCCTCAGCGAGCTTGTAGATCTGCGGCACGAGCCCCGAGGTCGAGAGCGTCACCCGCCGGCGCGACAGATCGCAGCCGAAGTCATCGAGGAGGATATCGAGCGCCGGCACGACGTTGCGGAAGTTCGCGAGCGGCTCGCCCATGCCCATGAGGACCACGTTGGTCACGCGGCGCTCTCCGGCGGCCGCCGCCGATGCGGGGTGCTCGCGCTCGAGCTCAGCGCTCGCGAGCCACACCTGGCCGACGATCTCGGCGGTGCTGAGGTTGCGGTTGAAGCCCTGCTGCGCCGTCGCGCAGAACGAGCAGTCGAGCGCGCAGCCCACCTGGGAGGAGATGCACAGGGTGCCGCGGTCCGGCTCGGGAATGAACACCATCTCGAAGGCCTGGGCGGCATCCGCCTTGAGCAGCCACTTGATGGTGCCGTCGGCGGAGCGCTGCACGCGCACGATCTGCGGCGCTCGCACCTCGGCCTGCGCGGCGAGACGGGCGCGGAAGTCCTTGCCGAGATCGGTCATCTCGGCGAACTCGCCGGACCCGCGCTTGTAGATCCAGTTCATGAGCTGGCGGGCGCGGAAGGGCCGGCTGCCGAGCTGCGCCACGAAGGCCTCGAGCGCGGGGCGCGGAAGTCCCAGCAGGTTGGTGCGCTCGGTGGCGGGCAGGCTCATGGGGCTGTGCGCACTCAGCTGCGCGGGTGCAGTTCCGTCGTGCTGAAGAAGTAGGCGATCTCGCGCGCCGCCGTCTCGGGAGCGTCCGAGCCATGCACGACGTTCTGCTCGATGCTCGCGGCAAGATCCGCGCGGATCGTGCCGGGGGCGGCCTTCTTCGGGTCGGTCGCGCCCATCAGGTCGCGGTTGCGCGCGATCGCATTCTCGCCCTCGAGCACCTGCACGATCACGGGACCGGAGCTCATGTAGCGCACCAGATCCTTGAAGAACGGGCGCTCACGGTGCACTGCGTAGAAACCTTCCGCCTCGCGCTGCGACAGGTGCAACATGCGCGCGGCGATGATCGAAAGACCGGCCTTCTCGAATCGGCGGTATACCTCGCCGATGAGATTAGCGCGTACGCCGTCGGGCTTGACGATGGACAAGGTGCGCTCGAGCGCCATTCAATGGGTCCCTTCCTTCTGTGAGGCGACGGCTGCGGGGGTGCCGCAGGCAAGCGGGCAAGTTTACTCAGGAAGCGCTCGCGCGACAATGTGCCGCGCGCCGGAAGTGCCCGTTTAGTAAGGTTTTTTTGCGGACCGACCCCCCCCAAGGGCGGCCGGGGACTTCAGACCGAGAAGCTCTCGCCGCAGCCGCACTCGCCCTTCACGTTGGGGTTGCGGAAGCGAAACGCCTCGTTGAGGCCCTGCTTCACGAAGTCGACGATCGTGCCGTCGAGCAGGGTGAGGCTGGCGGAATCCACGAACACCCGCACCCCGCGGTCCTCGAACACCGTGTCGCCCGGCTGCTGAGCGTCGGCGTAATTGATGACGTAGGCGAAACCCGAGCAGCCGGTCTTGCGAACGCCGAGACGCAGCCCGATGCCGCTGCCGCGGGCGGCGAGAAAGCTCTTGACGCGCTCGGCCGCCGATTCAGTCAGAGAGATAGCCATCGATCCTCAATATTCTACCGCTTATGGCCATTGCAATAAGCAGGCACGCAGCGCGTCCTCGATCACCAGCAGCCGCCCGAGCTTCTCGACCGGAACCGAGCGGCTCGCCGCCCATTCCGCGGGCTTGCCCGGAGGCAGCGCCCCGCGGCTACGGCCTCTCACCTCCCGGGACAGCCACGCGGCTACCTGCAAAGTATGGGGGCAGCCGAAGACCTGGACACGTGCGTCCTTCACAGTGTCGCCGTCGATCAGCAGGTGAAAACGCACCCAGGTCTCCTCCTTCGGCCCCCCCGCCTCACCGCTCACCACCGCGCCAGCCGCCGCACCCGCACCGAGCTCGAGCGCCGGCGCCACTCCCGAGGCCGGCGATAGCAGGCGCAGCCGGGTCACCTCACGCGTGATGGCGGCGGCGGCCAGATCCACCTCGGCGTCCTCGGTGAAGCGCCCGAGGCTCAGGCGCAGCGAGCTCCCGGCAAGCAGCGCATCGCGTCCGAGGGAGCGCAGTACATAGGACGCCTCCGCGGACGCAGAGTTGCACGCCGCGCCCGTCGAGACCGCGAGTTCCGTGAGAGCGCTCACCAGGCTCTCGCCCTCGACGCCCTCGAAGGACACGTTGAGGATCCCGGGCACGCGCGAGGCCTCCGTGCCGTTCAGGTGCACGCCACCCAGGGGACTCAGCGCCCTCCAGAGGCGCTCGCGCAGCGCCAGCAGCCGCGCACTCTCAGCGGGGAGCTCGGCGGCGGCGATCTCGCAGGCGCTGCCGAAGCCGACGATCTGATGAGTCGCGAGCGTCCCAGGACGCAACCCAAGCTCCTGGCCTCCGCCGAAGGTCACGGGCTCGAGCAGTCCGCGCGCGCTCCCGCGTACGTACAGCGCGCCGACCCCCTTGGGGCCGTAGAGCTTGTGGGCGGTGAAGGAGAGGAAATCGACCGGCAGCGCGGCGACGTCGAGCGGCAGCTTGCCGGCCGCCTGGGCGCAGTCGCTGTGGAAGGCGACGGCACGCTCGCGGCAGAGCGCGCCGATCGCCGCAAGGTCCTGCACGACGCCGATCTCGTTGTTCACGCCCATGAGCGAGACGAGCTGCGTGTCGGGGCGCAGCGCCGCGGCCACTGCGGCCGGCGTGACCAGCCCCGAGCGCTCGGGCGTCAGGTAGGTGACCTGGAAGCCCTCCTTCTCGAGGCGCTTGCAGGGGTCGAGCACCGCCTTGTGCTCGGTGCGCGCGGTGACGAGGTGCCGCCCGCGATCGGCGTTGGCGCGCGCCACGCCGAGGATCGCCAGGTTGTTCGACTCCGTGGCTCCGGAGGTGAAGACGACCTCATCGGCGCTGGCGCCGATCAGGGCCGCCACCTGGCGGCGGGCCCGTTCGATGCGCGCCGCGGCGGCGCGGCCGAACTCGTGGCGCGAGGAGGCGTTGCCGAAGTCCCCCTCCCGCGTGAGGCAAGTGCTCATGGCCGCAGCCACCCGCGGATCGACCGGCGTGGTTGCCGCGTAGTCGAGGTAGATGGGACGCGCGCCGCTCATCGGGGCGGCGCGCCGGCGTGGCGGCGGCGGTTCTGCACGGCGGTGAGGATGCCGCGCAGGATGTTGGCTTCGTTGTGATCGAGCTCGGCCCGCTGCAGCAGGCGGCGGATGCGGCTCATGAGGTGCGTGCCGCTCTCGGTGCGGTCGCGAAAATCGATCTCCTCGAGCACCTGCGCGAAATGCGCATACAGCTGCGCGAGCTCGCGTGCGGTGGCGAGCGGTACGCCCGCGGGCTCGGCGGCCGGCGCCGCCGCCGCGCGCGCCCGATAGAGCTCGTAGGCCACCAGCTGCACCGCCATCGCGAGATTGAGCGATGGATAGGCGACGCTGGCGGGGATGCGCAGCAGCAGGTGCGCCGCCTCGAGCTCCTCGTTGGTGAGACCGCTGCGCTCCGCCCCGAACACCACCGCGGCGGGCGAGCGGCGCGCCGCGGCGAGGATGCGCGGGGCGGCCGCGCGCGGGTCCGTCACGCGGAAATACTGGTCGCGCTCGCGCGAGGTCGTCGCGGCGATGAAGCCGCAGCCCTCGAGCGCCGCGCCGAGCGACTCCACCACGCGCGCGCGGGCGAGGACATCATCGGCGCCGGAAGCGCGTGCGGTCGCCTCCGGGTCCGGGAACTGCTTCGGCCGCACCAGCACCAGCGACTCGAGCGCCATGTTCTTCATGGCGCGCGCGGCCGCGCCGATGTTGCCCGGGTGCGAGGGCGCGACCAGGACGATGCGAATGTCGGGGAAGCTCATCTGTTACGCTAGTCAAATTGGGCAAGAGTCGCCGGCGGCGCTCTTGCCGGACAGCAGCTTCGTTGCCGCCGGCGAAAGGCGCGACTTTCGCCGGCTGCGCTGTGCCGAGAACGCCCCAGTGACCGCAACCTTCCACATACGAGCTTAAAGACCGTGCCGCCGCTTCTCAACATCGCCGTGCGCGCCGCGCGCCGCGCCGGCGAGGTGATCGTCCGGAGCCTCAACCACCTCGAGTCGCTCACCGTCTCCTCCAAGGGGCGCAATGACTTCGTCAGCGAGGTCGACCACGCCGCCGAGCGCGAGATCATCGGCACCATCCGCCGTCACTACCCGCAGCACGCGTTCCTCGCCGAGGAGAGCGGCCGCTCGGGCGAGCACGACACGCTGTGGATCGTCGATCCGCTCGACGGTACCACCAATTTCCTGCACGGCTTCCCGGTATTCGCCGTATCGATCGCCTGTCAGATCAAGGGGCGCCTCGAGCACGCGGTGATCTACGACCCGATGCGCCAGGAGCTCTTCACCGCGAGCCGCGGCGCGGGCGCCCATCTCGACAACCATCGCATGCGCGTCAGCAAGGCGCGCTCGCTCGACGGGGCGCTCATCGCAACCGGCTTCCCCTACCGCGCCAACATGCGCTATCTCGATGCCTACCTGGCGATGCTGCGGGCGGTCACCGAGCAGGTGGCCGGCCTACGCCGCCCCGGCGCCGCGGCGCTCGATCTGGCTTATGTCGCGGCCGGGCGCGTCGATGCCTTCTGGGAGCTGGGCCTGAGCGCTTGGGATACGGCCGCGGGAACGCTGCTCATCCAGGAGGCAGGCGGACGCGTCGGCACGCTGACCGGCGCCGAGTACCGCCAGGAAGGACACATCGTCGCGGGCACGCCCAAGGTATACGCGGCGCTCCTCGAGACTCTCGCGCCGCACGTGCCCGAGGACCTGCGCGGCAGCTGATGTGCGCGGCATGCGCGCGCGGCAGCGGCCTCGCTTTCGGCAGGTCGCTTGTGTAGAGTCCAGCGAAAATTCGGGGGTCCCGCGATGCGACAGCTTCTTGCCACGAAGTCGATCCAGGTCCTGCACGAGCAGGAATCCTCCGCCAACCAGCTGCGACGCTGCCTGGGCCCCGTACAGCTGACGCTGCTCGGTATCGGCGGCATCATCGGCACCGGGATCTTCGTGCTCACCGGGACCGCCGCCGCCAATCACGCCGGCCCCGCGCTGCCGCTGTCGTTCATCTTCGCCGGGCTCGGCTGCACCTTCGCCGGGCTCTGCTATGCCGAGTTCTCCGCCATGATCCCGGTATCCGGCAGCGCCTATTCCTATTCCTACGCGACGCTCGGCGAGGGCGTCGCCTGGTTCATCGGCTGGAACCTGGTGCTCGAATACCTGCTGGCGGTGGCGACCGTCTCCGTCGGTTGGTCCGGTTACGCGGTGAGCCTTCTTAGTCAGCTCGGCGTGCACATCCCGGCACAGCTTTCTAGCGCCCCCTTCAGTACGCCGATGGGCCAGGAGTCCCTCGAGATCGTCCGTACCGGGGCGATCATCAACCTGCCCGCCGTGCTCATCGTCTCGGCGATCGGCATCATCTGCTACGTCGGCATCAAGCAATCGGCGTTCTTCAACGCGGTGATCGTGGCCATCAAGGTCACGGTGGTGCTGCTGTTCATCCTGTTCGGCGTCTTCTACATCAACACGGCCAATTGGCATCCGTTGATCCCGCCGAACACCGGGCAGTTCGGCGTCTTCGGCCTGAGCGGTATCCTGGGCGCCGCCGGCGTGATCTTCTTCGCCTACATCGGCTTCGATGCGGTGTCGACGGCGGCTCAGGAGACCGTGAACCCGCAGCGCGACATGCCGATCGGCATGCTGGCGAGCCTCATCATCTGCACCGTCCTCTACGTGATCACGTCGGCGGTACTGACCGGCATGGTGAGCTACAAGGAGCTCGACGTCGCCGCCCCGGTGGCGCTGGCGATCGACAAGCACCCGGCGCTGCATTGGCTCGGAATCCCGGTGAAGCTGGGTGCGGTCTGCGGCATTACCTCGGTCATGCTGGTGATGACCATCGCGCAGGCGCGCATCTTCTTCGCCATGGCGCGTGACGGGATGCTGCCCCCCTTCTTCGGCCGCGTGCATCCGCGCTTCAAGACCCCCTCCGTCGGCACGGCCGTAACGGCAATTTCGGCGGCGCTCATCGGCGGGTTGTTCCCCGTGAAGCTGCTCGGCGAGATGGTGTCGATCGGCACGCTCTCGGCCTTCGTCACGGTGTGCATCGGCGTGCTGGTGCTGCGCTATACGCGGCCCGACCTGGCGCGTCCTTTCAAGGCGCCGTGGCCGTGGTTCACCTGCATCGCGGGCGCAGTGGTGTGCTTTGCAATGATGGTCGGGCTCGGGACTGCCACCTGGATGCGGCTCATCGTGTGGACCTTCATCGGGGTGCTGATCTACCTCTTCTACGGCTACAGCCACAGCAAGGTGCGATCGGAAGGCAACGGCACGCCGGCTGCCGCACCGAGCCGCTGACATCCAGCCGTAATGCCGGCGGCGGCGCCGCTCAGCGCCGCCGCAGGCGCATGTTGATGAGCTCGACGGCCACCGCGAACGCCATGGCGAAGTAGAGGTAGCCCTTCGGGATCTCGAAGTGCAGCGCCTCGGCGATGAGCGCCACGCCGATCAGGATCAGGAACGAGAGCGCCAGCATCTTGATGGTCGGATGGCGCTCGATGAAGGCGGCGATCGGCCGCGACACCCACATCATCACGAGGATGGCCACCACGATGGCCGCCACCATGATGGTGAAATCCCGCGCCAGCCCCACGGCGGTGAACACCGAGTCGAGCGAGAACACGATGTCGATGAGGCCGATCTGCACGATCGTGAGCGCGACCGTGGCGCGCGGCCGCGCAGCCGCGGCCGGCGTCGTCGCAGCTTCGAGCGCGTGGTGAATCTCCAGCACGCTCTTGCCGAGCAGGAACAACCCGCCCCCGAACAGCACCAGGTCGCGTGCCGAGAACGCCCGGTCCGCGAGGCTGAGCCACGGCTGTGTCAGATGGGTGAGCCACACGATCGAGAACAGCAGCGCGATGCGGGTCGCCATCGCGAGAATCAGCCCGCCGATGCGTGCGGCATGCTGCCGCTCGGGCGGCAGGCGCCCCACCAGGACCGCGAGGAAGATCAGGTTGTCGACGCCGAGTACGATCTCGAGCGCCGCCAGCGTGACGAACGCAGCCCACGCGTTGGGGTCGGCGAGCAGCGTGGCCGCGCTCCGTTACGGCAGGTGATCGAGCGCGGCCTTCTTCACGCTCGGAAACACGTGCTCGGCGGTGAGGCCGCAGTCGAGGGCGATGGCGCTCGAGATGTAGATCGAGGAGTAGGTGCCGGCGATGATGCCGATGAGCAACGCCGCCGAGAAGCCCTTGAGCACCGGGCCGCCGAGTATCAGCAGCGCCACCACCACGATCGAGGTGACCACCTTGGTCATTATGGTGCGCGACAGCGTCTGGTTGATCGACTGGTCGAGCACGACGTCGGGCGGCGAGCGGCGGTTACCCTCGAAGCGCTCGCGGATGCGGTCGAACACCACCACCGTATCGTTGAGCGAGTAGCCGATCACGGCCAGGATCGCCGCCACCACCGCCAGGTCGAAGGACATCTGCGTGATCGAGAAGAACCCCAGCACCAGGATCGGATCGTGCAGCACCGCGAGGATCGCCCCGAGCGACAGCCGCCAGGTGTGGAAGCGGAAGGCGATGTAGAGAAAGATTCCGAGCAGCGTGAAGAACAGTGCCCAGGTGGCGCTCATCTTGAGCTCGTTCCCCACCTGCGGCCCCACCACCTCGAGCTGCAGCACCTGCGCACCGGGGTCGATGCCGCGCAGTGCGGTCTCGAGCTGCGCGCGGATGCCCGCCGAGGTCTGCTTCGGATCCGGCGGCAGGCGGATGGCGACATCGCGCGAGGAGCCGAAGGTCTGCACCGCGGGATCACGGAAGCCCGCCGCACCGAGGCGCGCGCGCACCTGCTCGACGTTGGCGGCCCGCGGGAAGCTCGCCTCGGCGCTCACGCCGCCGGTGAAGTCGATGGCGAGATTCACGCCGCGCATGAAGAACGAGCCGAGCGACACGATCATGAGCACCGCCGACAGCGTGTACCACACCTTGCGGGTGGCCATGAACGGGTAGCTGGTCTGATGGCTGAAGAATTCCACGGTTGATCCTTGGGGCTGGAGCAGCTCAGCCGATCGCGAGGCGCGTGAGCCTGCGCCGTCCGCCGTACATGAGCGTCAGGAGCGCGCGGCTTCCCATGAGGGAGGTGAACATCGAGGTGGCGATGCCGAACGTGAGCACTACCGCGAAGCCGCGGATCGCACCGGTGCCGAGCACCCACAGCACGACGCCGGCGATCAGCGTGGTGATGTTGGAGTCGGCGATCGCCGAGAAGGCCTTCTCGAAGCCGGCGCGGATCGCCGCCTGCGGCGACACGCCCTTGCGGATCTCCTCGCGGATGCGCTCGTAGATCAGCACGTTGGCATCCACCGCCATGCCGACCGTGAGCAGGATGCCGGCGATGCCGGGGAGCGACAGCACCTGGTGCATCATCGACAGCAGCGCCGCGAGCAACACCACGTTGGCGAGCAGCACCAGGTCGGCGACGAGGCCGAATACCTGGTAGTAGAGCGCCATGAACAGGAACACGCCCGCCATGCCGACCAGCAGCGCGGTCACGCCCTCTTGGATGTTCTTGGCGCCGAGACTCGGGCCGACGGCGCGCTCCTCCACCACGTAAATGGCGGTTGCCAGCGACCCGGAGCGCAGCAGGAGCGCCAGCTCGCGCGCCTCGCCCGCCTGCAGCCCGGTGATCTGGAAGTTGTTGCTGAACACGCCGCGGATGGTGGCGTCGTTGATGACGTCCTCGTCGGTCACCTCGTGCACGACCTTCTGGCCGTCGACCTCGATCGTCTCCGGGCGCTTCTCGATCAGCACCACCGCCATGCGCCTGTTGAGATTGGCGCGCGTGGTCTTCAGCATGTTCTCGCCAGCGCGTGCGTCGAGGCGCACGTTGACGGCCGGGCCTTCCTGCGACTGGCCGGTGGTCGCGTTGGTGAGCTGGTCGCCGGTGGCGATGATCTCGCGCTTCAGCAGGATCGGCCGCCCGATGCGGGTGTGGGTGTAGAGCTTCGAGCCGAGCGGCGCGCGGCCGAGCTGCGCGGCCTCGACCGCGCTGTTCTGCATGTCCTCGAGGCGGAACTCGAGCGTTGCGACCCGGCCGAGGATGTTCTTCACCTCGGCGGAGTTCTGCACGCCGGGGAGCTGCACGTTGATGCGGTCCACTCCCTGGCGCTGCACGATCGGCTCGGACACGCCGAGCTCGTTCACGCGGTTGCGCAGCGTGGTGATGTTCTGCTGGATCGCGTAGTCCTGGCGCTCGCGAATCTGGGCGCTGGTCATCGCCGCCACGATCACCGGCCCGGCGGCGTCGCTCGAGGCGGTGATCGCGAGGCCCTGCAGCGGCTGATTGAGCGCGCTCCGCGCGGCGCTCACGTCGGCTCCGGGGGCGAGCTGGATGCGGATCGTGCTGACCTCGCCGCCGGCGCCGACCGTGACATCCTTGAAGGGCAGGTTGGCGGCGGTGAGCGCCCGGCGGGCGTCCTGGGCGTAGCCTTCCAGCGCCTGGCTGACCGCGGAGTTGACGTCCACCTGATAGAGCAGATACAGCCCGCCGCGCAGGTCGAGCCCGAGCGGCATGGGCTTGAGGCCCAGCATGCGCAGCGCCTCGGGCGTGCGCGGCGCAAAGGACACCGCGGTGATGTAGGTGTTGTTGAAGTCCTCGTTCCCGTTCACCGCATCGCGCGCCGCCAGCTGATCGGGCACGCTGGCGAAGCGCACCATGAGCCGGCCGTTGTCGATGTAGCTCTTCTCGAAGCGCACACCGTGCGTCTTGAGAAACGACTCGACCGCCTGCGCCGCGTCCGCGGTGAGCGCGCTGTGATCCTTGCGCGCCACCTGCAGCGCCGGGTCCTCACCGAATACGTTCGGCAGCGCAAAAACCAGCGCCAGCAGCAGCACCGCCGCGACCAGGATGTACTTCCAGCGGGCGTACTCCAGCATGGCTCAGGCGCTTTTCAGCGTGCCCTTGGGCATGAGCTGCGCGATCTGGAAGCGCTGCACCTTGATGCGCACCCCTTCGGCGACCTCGAGCGTGACGAAGGTGTCGCCGACCTCGGTGACGCGGCCCAGCATGCCGCCGTTGGTGACCACCTCATCGCCCGTGGCGAGCTTGGAGACCAGCGCCTGATGCTCCCGGGCCTTCTTCTGTTGCGGCCGGATGAGCAGGAAGTAGAACACTCCCACGAACAGCACCATCATCAGGAGCGGCGCGAACTGGCTGGTGGGGCCCGGCGCGGCCTGCGCCCAGGCGTCGGAAATCAGGTTCATGTCATAGGTCCCGGAAGCGAAAAGGGCGGCATTATGCCACAGCGTCCGCCTCCGTCCGGCGCGCCGCGAGGAATCCCCGCGCCCAGGACTCGAGCGTGCCGCCGGCAAGGGCCGAGCGCAGCGCGCGCATCAGCCCCAGATAGAAATGCAGGTTGTGGATGGTATTAAGTCGTGATCCGAGGATCTCGTTGCAGCGGTCGAGGTGGCGCAGGTAGGAGCGCGTGTAGTTGCGGCAGGTGTAGCAGGCGCAGGCCGGGTCGACCGGACCGAGGTCCTGCTGGTGGATGGCGTTGCGGATGTTGATGACGCCGGTCGAGGTGAAGAGGTGGCCGTTGCGCGCATGGCGCGTCGGGATGACGCAGTCGAAGAGGTCGATGCCGCGCAGCACCGCCGCGACGATGTCCTCCGGCCGGCCGACACCCATGAGGTAGCGGGGCCGATCGGCCGGCATGTGCGGGACGAGGCCCTCGAGGATCCGCAGCCGCTCCTCCTCCGGCTCCCCGACCGCGAGTCCGCCGACCGCGAGGCCCGGCCAGTCGAGCCGCAGCAGCATCTCGAGCGAGGCGAGGCGCAGCGGCACGTGCATGCCGCCCTGCACGATGCCGAACAGCCCCCCGGGCGGGGCTGGCGCATCCGCGCGGTAATAGTGCGCGTGGCTGCGCGCCGCCCAGCGCATCGAGCGCTCCATGGAGGCGCGCGCCTCGCTCTCCGTGGCCGGATGCGCGGTGCAGTCATCGAGGGCCATGGCGATGTCGGAGCGCAGGGCGCGCTGCATGTCCATCGAGTCCTCGGGAGTGAGCCGCACCTCGCTGCCGTCGATCGGCGAGCGGAAGCGCACCCCCTCCTCGGTGATGCGCCGCAGGCTCTCGAGACTGAAGACCTGGAAGCCGCCCGAGTCGGTGAGTATCGGACGTTCCCAGTGCATGAAGCGGTGCAGGCCGCCGTGCGCTGCGACCACCGCGGCGCCGGGGCGCAGCATCAGGTGAAAGGTGTTGCCGAGCACGATCTGCGCGCCGAGCTCGACCAGCTCCTCCGGAGTCATCCCCTTGACGGTGCCGTAGGTGCCGACCGGCATGAACGCGGGAGTCTCGATCAGGCCGTGCGCCGTGGTGAGCTTAGCCAGGCGCGCGCGGCCGGCGCTCGCCGTCACGGCAAACGCCGGCCTCACGAGCGCCTCGCTGTCAGCAGCATCGCATCCCCGTAGCTGAAGAAGCGGTAGCGCGCCGCAATCGCGTGCTGGTAAGCGGCGAGCACCGTCTCGCGCCCCGCGAAGGCGCACACCAGCATCAGCAGCGTCGACTCGGGCAGGTGGAAGTTGGTGAGCAGCGCGTCACTCACCTGGAAGCGAAAACCGGGCGTGATGAACAGGCGCGTCTCCCCGCTCCAAGGCGCTAGCGCCAGCTCCGTGCGACGGTCCCCCGCCAGCGCGCCGTTGCCTGCCGCGAGCGCGCTCGATTCGAGCGCGCGCATCACCGTCGTGCCGACCGCCACCACCCGGCCGCCGCGCGCCCGGGTACGCGCCACCGCCTCGCAGGCCGCACCGCTCACCACCACCCGCTCGGCGTGCATGTGGTGCGCGGCGAGATCCTCGACCCGCACGGGCTGGAAGGTTCCGGCCCCGACGTGCAGCGTGATGAAGGCGCGCTCCACGCCCCGCGCGTCGAGTGATGCGAGGAGGGCCGCGTCGAAGTGCAGGCTCGCAGTGGGCGCCGCCACCGCGCCGCGCTCGCGCGCGAAGATACTCTGGTAGCGCTCGCGGTCGCTCGCAAGCGGCGCGCGTCCGATATAGGGGGGCAGCGGCACCTCGCCCCAGCGCTCGAAGAATTCCAGCGCGCTCCCGGGGAGCCCGATCCGCCACAGATCCGCACGGCGCTCGAGCACGCGCACCTCGCCGCCGGCGGTGGCGATGCTGAGCCCCTCGCGCACCGGCTTGCTGGCCGAAAGCTGCACCAGCGCCTCGTTGCCCGCGAGCGCGCGCTCGAGAAATATCTCGACCTGTCCCCCGGTGGGCTTCTCTCCCGCGAGCCGGGCGGCCACCACGCGCGTGTCGTTGAACACCAGCAGGTCACCCGGCGCGAGCCACGCGGCCAGGTCGGAGACCGCGGCGTCCCTGAGAGCGCCGCTCGCGCCGTCGAGCACCAGCAGGCGGCTCGCCGAGCGCTCGGCGAGCGGCGTCTGGGCGATCAGCTCCCGGGGCAGGTGATAGGAGAAGTCCTGGCGGCGCACGCGCGCATGTTACACGCACGCCCTCACGACTCGATCCTCACGCCCGCGTCGCGCAGCATCATCACCTTGTCGGGGAGCGCGGGCGGTGGCAGCGGCGCCGCCTGCGGCAGCGGCGGTGCCGGCGGCATCGGCACCGCGCGGTGCGGACGGCTCTCACCCGTCGCCACCTGCCTGTGTCCCGCTCTCTCCGGGAGCGTCGCCTCGACCTCCAGCGTCTTGTGCAGTCTCACGATGCGCAGCGTCACCTTCTCGCCCGGCTGATAGGAGGCCAGGATGCGCGTCGCATGCGAGCCGCTCGTGGGTTGACGGCCGTCGATGGCGAGAATGACATCGCCGTCCTCGAGCTTGAGCGCGCCCGCGGACGGCGCCCGCACCACCAGCACGCCCTGGTCGCTGCCGAAGTAGCGCCCCAGCTGCGGCGTTAGGGTCGCGAGCTCCATGTCCGTGACCGGCCCCTCCACCAGCAGCGGACCTCGCGGCCCGCTCAGCAGCGGCTGGGTGAAGGGCGGAAGCTTCGCGAAGAAATACCCGGGACTCTGGCGCGCAACGACCGTGAAGTCGCGCGGCGTACCCTCGCGCAGCACGCGCACGCTCACCTTGCTGTCAGGCTTGATGGCGTGCATGAGCATCATCACCTGACGCGCCGGGTTCTCTCCCTTCACCTCCGTGCCGTTCACGGCGACGATGACATCGCCCGCGCGGATGCCGGCTTCCGCCGCCGGCCCACCCGGGCTCACCGCGCGCACCCGCGCACCCTGCCCGCCCGGCGTCGCCTCGAGCTGCACCCCGATGATGGCCCGGTCGTGCCCGCCCTCCATGTCCATGTCCATATCCATGTCCATGTTCACGAAGCTTTCGATGACGGGGCGGCTGAGTTGCGCGGTGAGCTCCGCCACCTGGTGTGCCGCCTCGGCGAGTTGCTTGCGCGCCGCCTCGAGTTGCTCCTCGAGCTTCGCCTGGTCGGCATCGCTGTGAGCCCTGGCGCTGTCGGCGTAAGCCTTGGCGCTGTCCGCCGCCGGTGCCGGTGGATCAGCGAGCGCCAGGGTGGGCCGGCAGCTCACCGCCGCGGCACCCGCCATCAGCAGCAGGCTGCAGGTGAGAATTACGGGACATCGGCTCATGACTGGACTCCTTTGGCTTGTCAGCGCGCGGCGTCGGCGAGCGTCTCCGCGTAGCGAACCTGAACGAGCGAATCGACGAGCTGGGTACGCTCCGCTCGCAGGGCGCGTACGCGCGCCGCGGGAGCGCTCAGCGCCCGCGCGGTGGAGAGCAGATCGTCGACCTGCGCGATGTGATCCTCGAGCGTCTCGACCGCCGCGCGTGTGCCGACGCGCACCAGCGCCGGCTCCCGCGGCAGTCTCTCGAGCCAGTACTGGGCGGCTGCGTCGTCGGCCTCCGCCGGCGCTGCCGCACTCACCGCAGCGGGTACGGCGGCATCCCTGGTGACGGCCGCGGCCGGGTGCGGCGGCCGCGGGCCCGCGCCGAAGCGGATCGCCGTCGCCATGACGGCCAGCCCGACGACGATGACGGCGGCCAGCGCACGCATGCCTGCGACCCTCGCCGCCGCGGCGGGCACGGCGTGCGCGCGGCGCTGGAACTCGTGGAAGTCGTACGGCCTCGCGGCATCATCGGGCAGCGCCCGCAACAGACGCGCGGTCGAGCGCTCGTGCTCTAGCTCAATGTGCATGTGGGTCGGGTCCCCTGCGGCTCGAACCAGGCGCGCAGCTTCAGATGCGCGCGGGCGAGCTGCGATTTGGAAAAGCTGACGGAGCGCCCGAAGGCCTGGGCGATCTCGGCGTGCGAGTAGCCCTCCACTTCGTACATCCAGATGACCGCGCGTGCGGTCGGTGCGAGCGCCGCCAGGGCGCGCTCGATGTCGATCGCCTCTGGCGGTAGCGCGGTGACCGTCGGCCCCGCGCCGCAGGCCCCCTGCGGCGTGTCCCACTCGAGGCGCAGCCGTGCGCGCCGCCAGGGCGAGCGCAGGTACATGAGGCAGCGCGAGATGGCGATCTGCCGCAGCCAGGCGCCGAGCGGCGCTTCCTGGCGGAACTCCCCGAGACGCTCGAACAGAATCATCATGGTGTCCTGGAAGATGTCCTCGGAGGCGCTGCGATTGCCGATGAGGCGGCGGATGAGCGCGAAGGTCGGGGCGGCCACGGCGGCATAGATCAGCCCTTGTGCGCTCTCCTCTCCCGCGCACGCCCGTTCCCGCACCTCGTCCGGCACGGCGATTTCCACCAGCCTGGTCACAGAAGTCTTAGATGCGCGAGGGGCGGAAAAGGTCGCGTGGGGGCCGTATACTGAAACTTACGTGCCCGAGTGGCGGAATTGGTAGACGCAGCGGACTCAGACATAACAACTTGAGCCCTCTGGGAGAAATCCCGGAAGGTGTAGCCCGTCAAACTCGGTGAAGGCCCTGAAGCGATGCCCGCTTTCGAGCTAACGCCGAGCCAAGCCCTGCGCCTTGAAGCGCGGGAAGGTGTAGAGAGCAGACGGCGGGCACCTACAGCCCGGGAAGGGCCACGGTGATGGCGTGCTCCAGACCACGAACCCGGACCGTCTTGGCTCCCGGGGCGGCGAAAGCCGAAGTGGCAGGAAAATCCGCCGCCCTTAAAAGCGTGTCGGTTCGACTCCGACCTCGGGCACCACCCCTCAGATCCGCGCGGGGCGGCTGAATCTGTCCGTCGCTCGCACCAGCTCGCGGGCGTTACCGTGCTCGAAGGCCGAGTGTCCGGCATCGTCCACCACGCGCAGCTCCGCCTCGGGCCAGGCGCGGTGCAGATCCCAGGCGCTGCGCATCGGGCAGATGACGTCGTAGCGGCCCTGGACGATGACCGCGGGGATCGTGCGAATGCGCCGCACGTCTTTGAGCAGCTGAGCGTCCCGGCGCAGGAAGCCGCGATGGACGAAGTAATGGCATTCGATGCGCGCCATGGCGATTGCGAAACGGGCGCCCCCCGCCTGGGCGAGCTCCTTGGGATCGGTGCGCAGATGACTGGTGGCGCCCTCCCAGATCGACCAGGCGCGCGCCGCGCGCAGGACCGTTTTCCTCCTGCGACTCGTGAGACGCTTATAGAACGCCCGCATCACGTCGCGCCGCTCGGCCCTCGGGATGGCGGCGATGAATGCTTGCCATTGATCGGGGAACAGCGCTCCCGCGCCCTCCGGGTTCTGGTAGAACCAGCTGAGCTCGGAGCGGCGCGCCAGGAAGATGCCCCTGAGAATCAGCTCGGTCACGCGGTGCGGGTGTTTCTCTGCGTACGCCAGAGCCAGCGTCGATCCCCACGATCCGCCGAACACCAGCCACCGCGCTATCCCCAGATGCTTGCGCAGCGCTTCGATGTCCGAGACCAGGTGCCAGGTGGTGTTGTCAATCAGACTCGCATGAGGCCGGCTGCGGCCGCAGCCGCGCTGGTCAAAGAGCACGATGCGGTATTTCCTGGGATTGAAGAAACGCCGCATCTTCGGCTCCGTGCCGCCGCCGGGGCCACCGTGCAGGAACACGGCCGGCTTGCCGCGGGGATTGCCGCTCTCCTCGAAATAGATGCGATGGCTCGCATCGACGCGGAGAAACCCGGTGCGATAGGGCTTGATCGGAGGATACAAGGGGTCTGTCTGCCGCATCTGCGCCACCGGCTGAAGCAGCTTCTGATCGCTGCGAGGTTTGGCACGCTACCACGGGCCACCGCGGGCACCATAATTCGCGAGTCGTCTCCGCTCGCCGACGGGTTGCCGATCGCCCCACCGCGTGTCATCGTGCCCCAAGCCCGTGATCGCGTTGCGAAAATGACTGCTGTTCGGACGCACGTCCTCACCCGCGCCCTCGCGGGGGCGCTGCTTGCGGCGCTCACCGCCTGCGGTGGCGGCGGCGGCTATTCCAGCTCGCCGCCGCCTCCCAACCCGCCCCCGCCGCAGGTCGGCTCCGGAACCGACGTGGTGACCTACAAGAACGATCTGGCACGCACCGCTCAGAACCTCACCGAGTCGGTCCTGACGCTCGCCAACGTCAGCAGCTCGAGCTTCGGCAAGCTGCGCTTCCTCACGACCGACGGCCTGGTCGATGCGCAACCGCTGTACCTCTCGGCGCTCACGGTCGGGGGCAGCGCGCACAACGTGGTGTTCGTGGCGACCGAGAACGACACCGTCTACGCTTTCGATTCCGACAACGGCACGGTGCTGTGGCAGAGGACGCTCCTGCCCTCGGGCGAAATGCCGAGCGACGACCGCGGCTGCGGCCAGGTGACCCCGACGATCGGCATCACCGCCACTCCGGTGATCGATCGCAGCGCGGGCGCGCACGGCGTCATCTATCTCGTCGCCATGTCGATCGATGCCTCGCAGAACTACCATCAGCGGCTGCACGCGCTCGACGTCACGACGGGTGCGGAACAGTTCAATGGTCCTATGGAGATCGCGGCGCTCTATCCGGCATCAGGAGGCGGCTCCAATACCTTCGCTCCGGGCGACTATGAGGAGCGGGCGGGACTGCTGCTCCTGAATGGCGTGATCTATACAGCCTGGACTTCGCATTGCGACAACTCGCCCTATACAGGCTGGGTGATCGGCTACAACGCGACCACGCTCGCGCAGACCAGCGTGCTCAACGTCGCCGCCAGCAACGCCGGCGGCGGTCCCGCGATCTGGATGGCGGGCGGCGGACCGGCGGCGGACTCTGCCGGCAACATCTACCTGCTCACGGGCAATGGTGCGTTCGAGACCACGCTCGATGCCAACGGCTTCCCGAACCAGGGCGACTACGGCAACTCGTTCCTGAAGATCTCCACCAGCGGCGGCACGCTCAAGGTGGCCGACTACTTCGCCATGTACAACGAGGTCAGCGAGTCGAACGGCGACGTCGACCTCGGCTCGGGCGGCGCCATGCTGCTGCCGGACCTGATGGATTCCGGCGGCACGACGCGCCACCTCGTGGTCGGAGCGGGCAAGGACGGCAACCTCTACGTCGTCAACCGCGACTCAATGGGCAAGTTCAACCCGAACAACAACAATCAGATCTGGCAGGAGCTGCCGCAGGTACTGGGCGGCGGTATCTGGTCGACCCCCGCCTACTTCAACGGCACCGTGTACTACGGCCCGCAAGGCGGACGGCTGCTCGCCTTCACGGTCACGAACGCGATGCTCGGCGGCTCCGCGGCATCGCAATCGGCGACCAGCTTCGGCTACCCCGGCACCGCGCCGGCGGTCTCCGCCAACGGCACGACCAACGGGATCGTCTGGGCGCACCAGAACGGCGGCTCCGCGGTGCTGCATGCCTACGACGCGAGCAACCTGGCTCACGAGCTCTACAACAGCAGCCAGGCCGCGAACGGGCGCGACTCGATCGGCGCCGGCAACAAGTTCATCACGCCGACGATCGCCGACGGCAAGGTCTTCGTCGGTACCACCAACGGCGTGGCGGTCTTCGGCTTGCGCTGAGCCGCGCGCGGCCGATTTCGCCGCGGCAAGGGGACCGGTCGACAACTCGAGGCCGGCGCCCGTATCCTCGGCGCATACCATGAACTACTGCAGCCAGTGCGGCGCGCCGGTCGCGCTGCGCATCCCCCCGGGCGATCACCTGCCGCGCCACGTATGCGACGCCTGCGGCGCGATCCACTACCAGAATCCGCGCCTGGTGGTCGGGTGCGTTCCCGAGTACGCGGGCCGGATTCTCCTGTGCCGCCGCGCGATCGAGCCGCGGCTCGGCTACTGGACGGTCCCGGCCGGCTTCATGGAGAACGGCGAGACGCTGCAGCAGGCCGCCGCGCGTGAGTCACACGAGGAAGCGCTGGCGCGCGTCGACATCGGCTCGCTCCTTGCGGTGGTGCACGTGCTGCATGCCCGGCAGGTGCACGTGTTCTTCCGCGGCGTGCTGCGCACGCCCGAGCATGGGCCGGGCGCCGAGAGCCTGGAGGTCACGCTGGTCGGGCCCGCGGAGATACCGTGGAGCGAGCTGGCATTCCCCAGCACCGAGTTCGCCTTGAGACGCTATCTCGAGGACCGCACCAGCGGGCGCGAGCCGCACCATTTTACGACCATCGACCGGCGGCTGACGCGGGCCGACGTGGGCGCCCCCTGAGGGAAGCGTGGCACAATACGCGGCCGCGCGGCGCCGCTGGACGGAGCTGCCGGCGTCCACGCCTCGAGGAACCTGCATGACCTTTGTCGTCACCGAGAACTGCATCAAGTGCAAGTACATGGACTGCGTCGAGGTCTGTCCCGTCGACTGCTTCCACGAGGGACCGAACTTCCTCACCATCGATCCCGAGGAGTGCATCGACTGTACGCTGTGCGAGCCGGAGTGCCCGGTGGAGGCGATCTTCTCCGAGGAGGAGCTGCCGAAAGGTCAGGAGCACTTCAAGCCGCTGAACGCCGAGCTCGCCAAGCTCTGGCCGGTGATCACCGAAAAAAAGGCCGCGCCGGCGGATGCCAAGGAGTGGGAAGGCAAGCCCGACAAGCTGAAGCTGCTGGAGCGTTAGTCAGCGCCAATAGACTAATGGTGCTGCTCTTCCTGCAGGTGCTTGAGCAGCACGTCGGGCGGCATGTAGCCCGGCACCATCTCGCCGTCGGACATCACGATCGCCGGGGTGCCCGTAATGTTGAATTTCGTGCCGAGCGCCCAGAAGCGCGCCAGCGGCGTATCGGCGCAGGCCTTGCTCTTGAGCTCCTGGCCCTGCTTCGCCTTGGTGAGCGATTCGTTGCGGTTCGAGGAGCACCACACCTGCTCCGCCTTGGTCCAGGAGGGCGTGTTCGGTCCGTTGCGCGGGTACAGCAGGTAGCGCACGCGGATGCCCAAGCGGTTGTACTCGCCGATCTGCGCGTGGAGCTTGCGGCAGTACGGGCAGTCCACGTCGGTGAACACGCTCACCGTGTACTTGGGATCCTTGGGCGCGAAGATCAGCATCTGGCTCTCGGGAATCGCCGCCAGCTCGCGCGTGCGCAGCTCGCGCCGATGCAGCTCGGTGAGATTCACGTTCGAGCCGAGCTCGACCAGATCGCCGCTGATGGCATAGCGACCGTCGCCGCTCACGTAGGCGATGTCGCCGTCACGGGTGAATTCCCATATTCCTGGCATCGGCGTGGCGCGCAGCTCGTCGACACGCGCTCCTCCCGGGATCTTCCGCGCGATCTCCTCGCGCGGATCGACGGGCTTGGCGGGCGGCTGTTGCGCCGGCAGTAAGGTCCAGGGCGCCGCGCCCAGCAGCGCGAGCAGCAACAGCAGCTTCTTCGAAGGCATGAGGGCTTTCCGTGAGCAGGTCAGAGTGGACATTGGACCGGCGTGGCCGGCCGGGGTTCGCGTGCCACGCGCTCCCGCAGGGAGCGTCCGCGGCAGTCTAGCAGACGCTGACAGGTGTGACACGGCGCGGCGTGAGGCGCTCTGACCCGGCGCGGCCTCAGCCGCGCGGGTGGTGCTGCTGATGCAGCTCTTTCATGCGCTCGCGCGCGACGTGCGTGTAGATCTGGGTGGTCGACAGATCGCTGTGGCCGAGGAGCAGCTGCACGACGCGCAGGTCCGCGCCATGATTCAGCAGGTGGGTCGCGAACGCATGGCGCAGCGTGTGCGGCGAGAGCTCCTTGCTGATGCCGGCCTTGCGCGCATAGCGCTTGATGATGTGCCAGAAAGCCTGGCGCGTCATGCGATCGCCGCGGCGGGTCGGGAACAGGTAGTCCGTCTGGCGCTCGAGCAGGATCTCGCCGCGCGGCCCGCGCGCGAATTCCTTCAACGCGCGCATCGCCTCCTCGCCCAGCGGAATGAGCCGCTCGCGGTCGCCCTTGCCGAGGATGCGGATCACGCCCTGGTTGAGGTTGAGCTGCCCCTGACGCAGGTTGACCAGCTCCGACACCCGCAGGCCCGTGGCGTACAGCACCTCGAGCATGGTGCGGTCGCGGTTGCCGAGCGGGTCGCTCACCAGCGGGGCGGCGAGCAGCGACTCGACCTCCTCCTCGGTGAGCGAGCGCGGCAGCGAGCGCCCGATCTTGGGCATGGCGATCTGCGCGGTGGGGTCCTCGCGGATCACGCCCTCACGCATGTAGTAGCGGAAGAAGCGCCGGAAGCTCGACAGTTGCCGCGCGGTCGAGCGCGGCCGCGACCCGCCGCGCACCCGCGAGGCGATGAACTCCTGCAGGTCGAGGCGCGAGGTGCGCATGATGGGAACGCTGCGCTCGGCGAGCCAGCGCCCGAGGGCGGTAAGATCGGCGCGGTAGGCGGCCAGCGTGTTCGGTGACAGGCCGCGCTCCATCCAGACTGCATCCAGGAAGCGGGAAACCGCCGGATCCGCGGAATCGGCGTTGGAGGTCATAGCGAAAGCCGCAGCCTGGTTGGACAAGACGTGTCTCGCTGGTCCTCAGGGCACTCGCGGCGCAGCACGCCGCCTAAGAGCCCCGACTTCCGGGTAATGTGCTGAGCGCAGTATGGTGAGCACGGCGGATGCACCGACGTGATGACCTTCACATCTGGATTCCGGCATTAACATAAAGAGAACCAGTTCACATCCAAAGTTGGCGCAGCATCCCACTCCCATGACTGCACAGGCCCTGCGGCGCGCGTTCCCGCTGCTCATGCTGTTCCTGGCCCCGCTCAGGCTCGCGTATGCGCTGTGGGCTGCGGTCTGCTTCCTCGCGGTCGGCTTCACCGCGCTGGCGTTGCTCGCGGTCACCCCGCAACTTCCGCGGCGACGCGCCGCGGCCCGGCACACGGCGCGCGCCTTTCTGTGGCTCGCCGCCATGCCGCTCACGGTAAAGCACGAGGAGCGCCTTCCGGCGGGCCAGTGCGTCGTGGTCTGCAACCACGCGAGCTACCTCGACGGGCCGGTGCTGACGGCGGCGCTGCCGCCCCGCTTTGCTTTCGTGATCAAGCGGGAGATGTCCGTCGTGCCGCTCGCCGCCATGGTGCTGCGGCGCCTCGGCTCGCAGTTCGTTCACCGCAACCGTACGCAGGTCTCGGCGGATGCGCGGCGGCTGCTGCGCAACGCCTCCCAGGGTCATTCGCTGGTGTTCTTCCCCGAAGGCACCTTCGTTCCCGCGCCGGGAGTGCACAAGTTCCACACCGGTGCGTTCGCGAGCGCGGTGCGCGCCGGCTGCCCGCTCGTGCCGGCGGTGCTGCGCGGCACGCGGCGGGCGCTCACACCGGGCCTCGCGCTGCCGCTGCCGGGGCCCCTCGAGCTCGAGATCCTCCCGCCGATCACGCCGGCCCCCGGCGCCGCAAGCGAGGCGGTGCCCGCGCTGCGTGATGCGGCGCGCGCGGCCATCCTCGCCGCACTCGGCGAGCCCGATCTCACATGTTCCGACGATACTGTCCGCCCACCTGATACAGCGCCCGCGAGATCTGCCCGAGCGAGCAGCTCTTTACGCACTCCATGAGCTCGGCGAACACGTTGCCCCCGGCGGCGGCGGCGCGCTGCAGCGCGCCCAAGGCAGCCGGGGAGCGCTCGGCGTTGCGCGCCTGGAAGGCCCGCACCGCGGCGACCTGATCCTGCTTCTCCTCCTCGCTCGAGCGGATCAGCTGCGCGCCCTTGTGCTCCTCGGCCGCATCCGCCCCGGAGAGGTAAGTGTTCACGCCGACGATCGGCAGCGAGCCGTCGTGCTTGCGCGTCTCGTAGTAGAGCGATTCCTCCTGGATCTTGCCGCGCTGATACATGGTCTCCATGGCACCGAGCACGCCGCCGCGCTCCGAGAGCGCCTCGAACTCCTTGTACACCGCCTCCTCGACCAGGTCCGTCAGGTAATCGATGGCGAACGAGCCCTGCCAGGGGTTCTGGATCTTGTTGAGCCCCAGCTCGCGATTGATGATGAGCTGGATGGCGACCGCGCGCCGCACGCTTTCCTCGGTGGGAGTGGTGAGTGCCTCGTCGTAAGCGTTGGTGTGCAGGCTGTTGCAGTTGTCGAACAGCGCGTACAGCGCCTGCAAGGTGGTGCGGATGTCGTTGAAGGAGATCTCGCGCGCGTGCAGGCTCCGGCCCGAGGTCTGCACGTGGTACTTGAGCATCTGGCTGCGCGGGCCGGCGTGATAGCGCTCGCGCATGGCGCGCGCCCAGATGCGGCGCGCGACGCGTCCGATGACCACGTACTCCGGATCCATGCCGTTGGAGAAGAAGAACGACAGATTGGGCGCGAAGTCGTCGATCTTCATGCCGCGCGCCAGGTAGTACTCCGCAATGGTGAAGCCGTTGGCCAGCGTGAACGCGAGCTGCGAGATCGGGTTCGCGCCCGCCTCGGCGATGTGGTAGCCGGAGATCGACACGGAGTAGAAGTTGCGCACCCGGCGTTCGGTGAAGTACTGCTGCACGTCACCCATCATGCGCAGCGCGAACTCGGTGGAGAAGATGCAGGTGTTCTGCGCCTGGTCCTCCTTGAGGATGTCGGCCTGCACGGTGCCGCGCACCGCCTCGAGCGTCTCGGAGCGGATGCGTTCGTAGACCTCGCGCTCGATGAGCTCATCGCCCGTCACCCCGAGGAGCGCGAGTCCCGAGCCGTCATGGTGCGCGGGCAGCGCGCCCTTGTAGCTCGGCGGCGCTACGCCGCGTGCCGCGGCCGCCGCGTGCAGCGCGGCGATCTTGCGCTCGGCCGCGCCCCAGCGTCCTTCGGCCCTTAAGTACCGCTCCACCTGCTGATCGGCGGCGGTGTTCATGAACATGGCGAGCAGCATCGGCGCCGGCCCGTTGATGGTCATGGAGACCGAGGTCGAGGGCGAGCACAGGTCGAAGCCCGAGTAGAGCTTCTTCATGTCATCGAGCGTCGCGATCGAGACGCCCGAGTTGCCGGTGCGGCCGTAGACGTCGGGGCGCGTGTCCGGGTCCTCCCCATAGAGCGTGGTCGAATCGAACGCGGTCGAGAGGCGCGCCGCGCCGTGCCCGTGCGCCAGGTAGTGGAAGCGCCGGTTGGTGCGCTCCGGCCCTCCCTCCCCGGCGAACATGCGGGTCGGGTCCTCCTCCTCGCGCCGGTAGGGATACACGCCGCCCGTATACGGATAGGCGCCGGGGAGGTTCTCGAGGAGGAGGAAGTGCAGCAGCTCGCCCCAGTCGCGCATGTGCGGCACGGCGAGCTTCGGGATCGGCGAGCGCGACAGGCTCTCGGTATAGTTTTCCCCCTTCACCAGCCGCTCGCGCACCTTGTAGGAGTAGGTGGCGTCGGTCGCCGAGCGCGCGCGCTCCGGCCAGGCCTTGAGCTCCCCGACGCCGTCGGTGCCGATCTCCTCCAGCGCGCGGTTGTAGGCGGCGCGCAGCTCGCGCCGCGTCGCGTCCGCTGCGCGCTCCTCGAGGGCCTCCTGCGGGTAGCGCTCGAGCGGCGCCGGGAGGCGCGCGTCGTGCAGCGACTTCAGCGACTCGTACAGCCCGTAGGCGCGCCGTGCGGCCTGCGCCTGCTCCTCGGCGCGCGCGCGCGCGGCGCGGCCCGCCTGCGCGATCTCGGCGAGGTAGCGGGTGCGGGACCCGGGGATGAGCGGCGTGCGCGCCGTGAGTTCGGTGGGGCCCGCGTCGCCGAGCTGCCATGACCCCGTGCCGGTGTGCCGGGACGCGAGCGCCGCGCACAGCGCCGCGAACAGCCGGTTGACGCCCGGATCGTTGAAGCGGCTCGCGATCGTCGGGAACACCGGCAGCTCCGCATCGGCCAGCCGGGCCCGCGCGGGGTGATTGCGCCGCCACTGCTTGCGCACGTCGCGCAGGCTGTCCTCCGCGCCGCGCTTCTCGCTCTTGTTGAGCACGATGAAGTCCGCGTAGTCGAGCATGTCGATCTTCTCGAGCTGGCTGGCGGCGCCGTATTCGCTGGTCATCACATACAGCGACAGATCGACCAGCTCGACGATCTCGGTGTCCGACTGGCCGATGCCCGCCGTCTCGACCAGCACCAGATCGAAGCCGCACGCCTGGTACAGCTGGATCACCTCGCGCAGCACGGCGGAGGTCGCGAGGTGCGCGCGCCGCGTGGCGAGCGAGCGCATGTAGATGTGGTCGGACGAGAGGCTGTTCATGCGGATGCGGTCACCGAGCAGCGCTCCGCCGCTGCGCCGGCGCGTCGGATCCATCGCCACCACCGCGATCTGCGCCTTGGGGAACGCCCGGGTGAGGCGCGCGAGCAGCTCGTCCGTGAGGCTCGACTTGCCCGCCCCGCCCGTGCCGGTGATGCCGATCACGGGCGCCCGGTGGCGCGAGCGCCCGAGAGCGCGCCGGATCTGCTCGGCCTGCGCGTGATCGGCCTCCGCCGCGCCCTCGAGCACCGAGATGGTGCGCGCCACCAGGCCGTGATCGCGGGCGTTGAGGGGGCGGAACTCGTACGCCGGCTTCGCTACCGCGCCGACGCGGGCGAACACATCGTCGATCATGCCCGCGAGCCCCAGCCGGCGCCCGTCCTCGGGCGTGTAGATCTTCTCCACGCCGTGACGCTCGAGCGCCTCGATCTCGTGCGGCGCGATCGTGCCGCCGCCGCCCACCATCACGCGGATGTGGCCGTAGCCGCGCTCGCGCAGCATGTCGACCATGTAGGTAAAGTACTCGTTGTGGCCGCCCTGGTAGGAGCTGACCGCGATGGCGTCGGCGTCCTCGTCGATGGCGGCACGCACGATGTCGGCGACGCTGCGGTTGTGGCCGAGATGCACGACCTCCGCGCCGCGCGCCTGCAGCAGCCGCCGGATCATGTTGATGGCGGCGTCATGGCCGTCGAAGAGCGAGGCGGCCGAGACGAACCTGAGCGGCGGCCGCGCCGGCTGCTCGGCGCGGGGGGCGGCCGCGGGCTGGCCCTTGAGGGGGGCGTTCACGCTTTGTTTACTCTCGGGTAGAATACCTACTCATGAGTATGATGGAGCCTTCGGCGACGGGTCAACGCGGCGCATGCTGCCGGCCGGGAGCTGCTGCGCCCGCGGTCAAGCCCGCGCTCGGCGCGCGGCTATAATACTCCGCACACCCATGAACAGCCGCCGTGCCAGCCCGCTCCAGGCGGGCAAGCTGCCCGCCGCGAGCGCCTCCCCCTGGCGCGCGAGCCGCGAGCGGCGCCGCGACCGCGAGGTCAAGCGCGAGGCGGTGATCCGCGCGGCCGCGCGGGCCTTCAATCACAAGGGCTACCACAACACCTCGCTCGATGACATCGCGGCGACCCTCGAGGTCACCAAGCCCACGGTCTACTACTACGTCAGCAACAAGGAGCAGCTGCTGTTCCAGTGCTTCCTCGCCGGGGTCGAGCAGATCCGCGCGGCGTTCCGCGAGGTGAAAGACCTCGAGGCGCCGGCGCGCGAGCGGCTAAAGGCGGTGCTGCGTCACTACGGCGAGGCGATGGCCTCCGAGTTCGGCTGGTGCATGGTGCGCGCCGAGGACCAGGACCTCTCCCCCGCCATGAGCCGCCACATCAAGGCGCTCAAGTCCGAGATCGACCAGGGGATCCGCCGACTGATCCGTGAGGGCATCCAGGACGGCTCAATCGAGCCCTGCGACCCGAAGATGACCGCCTTCGCGCTCGCCGGCGCGCTCAACTGGATTGCCCACTGGTATCGTGAGAACCAGTCCCTGACGGGTGCCGAGATCGCCTCGGCCTTCGTCACCATATTCGAGGGTGGCCTGCGTCCGCGCAGCGCCTCCCAGGTCGCACCCCGCGCGCCGCTGCGGCGGCGGGTGCGCATCGCCCGCTGAACCACACGAGGCTCCTACCATGTCCGCTCCAGACGTCGTCATCGCATCCGCCAAGCGCACGCCCATCGGGGCGTTCCTCGGCGCCCTGTCGCCCCTCAGCGCCGTGCAGCTCGGCAGCGCGGCCGCACAGGCCGCCGTCGCAGCCTCACGTCTCGCCGCCGGCGACATTCAGGAGGTGATCATGGGGTGCGTACTGCCGGCCAACCTCGGACAGGCGCCCGCGCGGCAGGCGGCGCTCGGGGCCGGCGTGCCGATGTCGGTACCCGCCACCACCATCAACAAGATGTGCGGCTCGGGCCTCAAGGCGGTGATGATGGCCGCCGAGCAGATCCGCTCCGGCACGGCCGAGATCATCCTCGCCGGCGGGCTCGAGTCGATGAGCAACGCGCCCTACATGCTGGCCAAGGCACGCACCGGCTACCGCATGGGCCCCGGCGAGCTGATCGACCACATGATGCGCGACGGGCTGCAGAGCCCCTTCGACGGCAAGTCGATGGGCTGCTTCGCGGATTCCACCGCCGCGCGCTACAGCTTCACCCGCGCCCAGCAGGACGCCTTCGCCACCGAGTCGGTGCGGCGCGCCATGGCGGCGCTCGAGAAAGGCCTGTTCGACACCGAGGTGACGCCGGTCACGGTCAAGAGCCGTAAGGGCGATGTCGTGATCGCGCGCGACGAGACTCCCGGCACCTGCGACGTGAGCAAGATCACCACCATGAAGCCGGCCTTCAACAAGGATGGGACCGTGACGGCCGCGAGCTCCTCCTCGATCTCCGACGGCGCCGCGGCGCTCGTCATCATGAAGGGCGAGACCGCGGCGGCGCGCGGCGTCAAGCCACTGGCGCGCGTGCTCGCCTGGGCGAGCCACGCGCAGGAGCCCGAGTGGTTCACGACCGCCCCCGTCGGCGCCATCGGCAAGCTACTGAAGCAGCTCGGCTGGAAGCCGCATGACGCCGACCTCTACGAGATCAACGAGGCCTTCGCCGTGGTCACCATGGCCGCGATGCGCGACATCGACATCGATCACGCGCGCGTCAACGTCAACGGCGGCGCGTGTGCGCTCGGCCATCCGATCGGCGCCACCGGTGCCCGCATCCTCACCACGCTGGTGCACGCGCTGCGGCAGCGCGGCGGCAAGCGCGGCATCGCCTCGCTGTGCATCGGCGGCGGCGAAGCGGTGGCGGTCGCGGTCGAGGTCATGAAATAGGCGGCGGACGGCCGATACGGGGGGCGAAATGAAGCTCAAGGACGCTCGCGCCGTCGTCTCCGGCGGCGCCTCGGGCCTCGGCCACGCGGTCGCGCGCCACATCGCCGCGCACGGCGGCAAGGTCGTGATCCTCGACGTGCAGGAGGGCCCGGGCCGGGCGGCGGCGGCCGCGCTCGGCGCGAGCGCCGGCTTCGTGCGCTGCGACGTCACCTCGGAGGCCGAGGTGAATGCCGCCATGGAGACCGCCGCCACGCAGATGGGCGGGCTGAACCTGCTGGTGAACTGCGCGGGCGTCATCGGCGCCGGGCGCGTGCTGGGGAAGAGCGGACCGATGGCCGGCGAGTTCTTCACCAAGGTGATCCACATCAACCTGATCGGCACCTTTCTGTGCGACAAGGCTGCGGCCGCCATCATGCAGAACAACCCGCCGGGAGCTGACGGGGAGCGCGGGCTGCTGGTCCATACTTCCTCGGTCGCCGCCTTCGAAGGACAGATCGGCCAGGTGGCTTATGCGGCCACCAAGGCGGCGGTCGCCGGCATGACGCTGCCGATCGCGCGCGAGCTGGCGCGCTTTGGCATCCGCTGCGTGTCGATCGCGCCCGGTATCTTTCACACGCCGATGATGGACGGCATGCCGAAGGAGCTGCAGGACTCGCTCGGCGCGCAGGTGCCGTTCCCCGCGCGGCTCGGCAAACCCGAGGAGTTTGCGCAGCTGGTCGCCAGCGTTTTCGAGATCCCGATGCTGAACGGTACGACGCTGCGTCTCGACGGCGCGATCCGCATGCAGCCGAAGTAGGCTGCACGTGATCACCCCGGCCGACGAGATCCAACGCGAGCGTCTGCAATATGACGTCGTGATCGTCGGCGCGGGCCCCGCGGGGCTGGCGTGCGCGCTCCGCCTGAAGCAGCTGAAGCCTGCGACCAATGTGTGCGTGCTGGAGAAGGCTTCCGCCGTGGGCGCGCACGCGCTCTCGGGCGCCGTGATCGAGCCCGGGCCGCTCGAGGCCCTGCTGCCCGAGTGGCAGAGCGCATACCCGGGGATGAAGGTGCCGGCGACGGCGGACGACTTCCGCATCCTGACCCGCGGTGGCTCGTTCAAGCCGGTGCCGGACTTCGTCGTAAAGCTGCTGCCGCGCTCGCTCACCTTCAGCACTCCGTTCAACAACCACGGCAACTACATCATCTCGCTCGGGCAGCTGACCGCCTGGCTCGCGGCTAAGGCGGAAGCGCTCGGCGTGGAGATCTTTCCGGGCTTCGCCGCGGCGGCGCCGGTGTTTGATGAGCGGGGAACGGTGGCAGGTGTACAAATCGGCGACATGGGGCTCGACCGCGATGGCAAGCCCGGTCCCAACTTCACGCCCGGCATCGAGATCCATGCGCCGCTCACCGTGCTGGCCGAAGGCGCGCGCGGCTCGATCTCGAAGCAGCTGATCGCGAAGTTCGAGCTCGCGCGCGGCCATTGCCCGCAGACCTTTGCGCTCGGCTACAAGGAGCTGTGGCAACTGCCCGCGGGGCGCGTGCAGCCAGGGCGCATCGAGCACTCCCTCGGCTGGCCGGCGGACTCGCGAACCTACGCCGGCAGCTTCCTCTATCACCTCGACAAGGACCGCGTGTACGTCGGCTATATCGTGGGCCTCGACTACCGCGATCCGCGCCTCAAGCCCTTCGAGGCCTTCCAGCAGTACAAGAACCATCCGAGCGTGAAAGCCCTGCTCGAGGGCGGCGAGATCCTGTCGGCGGGTGCGCGCACCGTCGCCGCCGGCGGCTGGCAGTCGACGCCCACACTGGAGATGCCCGGCGCGATCCTCATCGGCGACGCCGGCGGTACGCTCAACTTCGCCAAGATCAAGGGTGTGCACCAGGCAATCCGCTCAGGCGCCCTCGCCGGCGCGCATATTGCCGCGACCGGCGGCGGCGCGGGCTTCGATGCGAAGTGGCGCGCCTCCGAGGGCGGACGCGAGCTGAAGAAGGTGCGCAACTTCAAGCCCGCATTCAAGCGCGGCATGTGGCTCGGGCTGGCCAACTCCGCCTGGGAGATGCTCACCGCCGGCCGCTCGCCCTGGACACTCAGCAACACCGCCGACTGGTCGCGCCTCGCGAAGCTCGACGACTTCGTCTCCCCGGAGCGGCACTGGGGCAGCCGCACCCTGCCACCCCGCGACCGGGCGTCGTTCGTCTTCTTCGCGGGCAACTCCCACGAGGAGAGCCAGCCGGTGCACCTCAAGGTGGCGGACCTGGATCTCTGCGCCGGACGCTGCGCCACCGAGTTCGGCAATCCCTGCGAGCGCTTCTGCCCGGCGGGCGTCTACGAGATGGTCGACGACGGACACGGCGGCCGCCGCCTGCAGATCAACGCGGCCAACTGCGTGCACTGCAAGGCCTGCGACATCAAGGATCCCTACCAGATCATCACCTGGACCACGCCCGAGGGAGGCTCGGGCCCGAACTACCAGTCGCTGTAGAGCGCCCAAGCCCAAGCAGCTGCCATGTCAGAGCTCTGGCGCCCATCCCCGGAACGCATCGCCAATGCGAATCTGACGCGCTTCATGCGTTGCGTCACCGCGCGCACCGGCACGCCGCTCCCGGATTACGACGCGACCTACGCCTGGTCGCTCGAGAAACCGGCGCAATTCTGGAGCGAGCTCGCGCGCTTCGCCGGCGTGCACGCCGATTGGGGCGCGGGACCGGCGCTCGAGCAGCCGATGCAGATGCCCGGGGCGCGATTCTTCCCGGGCGCCCGCCTCAACTTCGCCGAGAATCTCCTCAAGTTCGCCGACGGCAGGGAAGCGCTCGTGTTCCACAATGAGCGTGGTGCGCGGCGCGCGCTTTCCGGGCGCGAGCTACGCGCGCAGGTGGCGCGCGTGGCCGACGGGCTCAAGGCGGCCGGGGTGATCGCCGGCGATCGGGTGGCGGGCTACCTGCCGAACCTGCCGGAGGCGGCGATCGCGATGCTGGCGACCGCGAGCTGTGGGGCCACCTGGTCCTCGTGCTCGCCGGACTTCGGCGTCCACGCGGTACTCGACCGCTTCGGACAGATCCAACCTAAGGTACTGTTCACCGCCGATGGCTACTTCTACGGCGGCAAGACCCTCGACTCGCTCACGCCCATGGCCGAAGTGCTCGAGCGGCTCCCGGTCATCGAGCACGTGGTCGTCGTGCCCTACGTAGAGGCGCAGCCGCAGCTCGCCCGGCTCGGCCGTGCCGCCGCGCGTGCCCGGCACTGGGCGCAGTTCGGCGCGCACGGCGCGCCGCTGCGCTTCGCGCCCCAGCCCTTCAACCATCCGCTCTACATCCTCTACTCTTCCGGAACTACCGGCGTGCCGAAGTGCATCGTGCACGGCGCCGGCGGGACGCTGCTGCAGCACCAGAAGGAGCAGCTGCTGCACACCGACTTGAAGCGCAGCGACCGCCTGTTCTACTTCACCACCTGCGGCTGGATGATGTGGAACTGGCTGATGAGCGGCCTCGCGACCGGCGCGACGCTCGTGCTCTACGACGGCAGTCCCTTCCATCCCGACCCCGGCGTGCTGTGGCGCATGGCCGCCGCGGAGCGCCTCACCGTGTTCGGCACCAGCGCCAAGTACCTCGCCTCGCTCGAGAAGAGCGGGTTCGTACCGGCGCGCACGGTCGATCTCACCGCGCTGCGCACGGTGCTGTCCACCGGTTCACCGCTTCTGCCGGAGGGCTTCGACTTCGTCTACGGGCAAGTGAAGCGGGACCTGCAGCTGGCCTCGATCTCCGGGGGCACCGACATCGTCTCGTGCTTCGCGCTCGGCTGCCCCATCCGTCCGGTGTATCGCGGCGAGATCCAGTGCCGCGGGCTCGGCATGGCGGTCGAGATCTTCGATGACGACGGGCGCCCGCTGCGTGGCACGCGCGGCGAGCTCGTCTGCACGGCGCCGTTCCCCTCGATGCCGCTCGGCTTCTGGAACGATCGCGACGGGTCGCGTTACCGCGCCGCGTACTTCGAGCGTTTCCCCGGCGTGTGGCACCACGGCGACTTCGCCGCGCTCACCGAGCACGACGGCCTGGTGATCTACGGCCGCTCGGACGCCGTCCTGAACCCGGGCGGCGTGCGCATCGGCACCGCCGAGATCTACGGCGCGGTGGAGGCGCTGCCGCAGATCGCCGAGGCTCTGGCGGTCGGCCAGGACTGGCAGGGGGACGTGCGCATCGTGCTGTTCGTGCGCCTCAAGCCCGGCGTCGAGCTGACCGAGGAGCTGCGGGCGGAGATCCGCGGCGCCATCCGCACCCAGACCACCCCACGACACGTGCCGGCGCGCATCATCGCGGTGCCCGACATTCCCCGCACCCTGTCCGGAAAGCTCACCGAGCTGGCGGTGCGCAATGTGATCCACGGGCTGCCGGTGAAGAACGTCGATGCGCTCGCCAATCCGCAGGCGCTCGAGCACTTCCGCAACCTGTCCGAGCTCGCGAGCTGAATCCTCACCCCGTGGGCGACGCCTCCGACCTGCGGGAGCTGTATGCGCGCGAGCTCAGCGCCCGCGCCTTCAGCGCCGATCCGGCCCAACTCGCCGCCGTCGCCAGGCTCGACGCCGTGCGCCGTCGCCTGCTGCGTGCGCCGCGCGCCTCCGTGCCGCGCTGGCTCGGCGCACTCACAGGACGAGGGCCGGACGCACCGGTACGCGGGCTCTATCTCTGGGGAGGCGTGGGACGCGGCAAGACCTGGCTCATGGACCTGTTCTTCGACAGCCTGCCGGTCGCCGCGCGGCGCCGCCAGCACTTCCACCGCTTCATGCACGACGTGCACGCGCAGCTTGCCGAGCTCAGACACGAGCGCGATCCGCTCGAGCACGTCGCCGGGAGAATCGCCCGCGAAGTGCGCGTCCTGTGCTTCGATGAGCTGCAGGTCTCCGACATCGCCGACGCCATGATCCTCGGCGGCCTGTTCGATGCGCTGTTCCGCCGCGCCGTGACTCTGATCGCGACTTCCAACAGCGCGCCGCGCGAGCTCTACCGGGGCGGCCTGCAGCGCGCGCGCTTCCTGCCGGCCATCGCGCTGCTCGAGCGCCATCTCGAGGTGCTGCGCGTCGGCGGCCCGACCGACTACCGCCTGCGCGAGCTCACCCAGGCGGGTGTATATCTGCCGGCCGGCACACCGCAGACGGCCGCGCGGCTCGAGACGCTGTTCGCCCGCCTTGCCCGTAACGGGGCGCGCTCGGGCGGCGCGCTCCTCATCGAGGGACGCTCCATCGCCGTGATTCGCGCGGGCCCGGGCGTCGCCTGGCTCGAGTTTGCGGTGCTGTGCGGCGGTCCGCGCAGCCCCGACGACTACATCGAGATCGCGCGTGAGTACCAGACGCTGATCGTCTCGGACGTGCCGGTGCTCGATGCCGCGCGCGACGATGAGGCGCGCCGCTTCATTGCGCTGGTCGACGAGCTCTACGACCGCAACGTCAATCTGATCCTGTCCGCGGCCGCCCCGCCGCCGCAGCTCTACCGGGGCGAGCGGCTCACCGTCCTCTTCGCACGCACCGCGAGCCGGCTCATCGAGATGCAGAGCACGGAGTACCTCGCGCGCGAGCACAAGCCTTGAACGGGCTCACCCACGCCACCCTCAGACGGTCAGGACAGTAAACCCCTCGCGGCGCGCGGCGACTCTCAGGCGCTCGTCCAGACAGACCATGTCGAGCGAGGCCGGGTTGTGATCCGCAGCCGCCAGGGCGGCGGCCAGTTGCAGCGCGTCAGCCGCCCGCAGTGGGTGCGTGCGCAGCAGCCGCTCGGCCGACCGGCGCACGGCATCCGAGGGAACGATCTCGTGCCAGCTCTCGGCGAGCGCCCGAGCCGCACCCAGCGCGGCCGTCACCTGGTCCGCGGTCAACAGCTGCTCGCGCTCGCGCCGCGCCAGCGCCGCGGCAATCTCGACCGGGGTGCCCCACCACGCCAGCACTTCACCGTCCTCCTCGAGCATGGCCAGCAGCCGGCCCCGGGCCGGTTCATCGACCAGCAGCGGGATGAGTGCGGAGGTGTCCCAGAACTTCATCGGCCGGCGTCGCGCTCCTCGAGCAGGGCTTCGGTGAGACGCGCGCTGCGCGGCAAACCTTTGGGCAGCATCGCCCGCCAGCGCTTCACCGACAGCGGACGCATCGCCGGCCTCGTCAGTCCTTGAGCGCGCAGCAGCGCCAGGCGATCGCCGCCGCGCCCACTCGACTCGATGCGCTCGATGCAGGCGATCGGCACGTCCCTATCGTAAATGACCACCGTGTGGCCGGCGCGGACCTTGCGCAGGTACGCGCTGAGGTTGTCCTTCAGTTTTGAGACAGTGGCCTTTTCCATGTGGCCATTATAGCCAATTGCGGGGGCGGCCGGCAATTCTCGCCGGGCTAAATCACACCCCTGCGGATCTGATCCTGCTCGATGGATTCGAACAACGCGCGGAAATTCCCCTCGCCGAAGCCCTCGTTGCCCTTCCTCTGGATGATCTCGAAGAAGATCGGCCCGATGACGTTCTGGGTGAAGATCTGCAGCAGCACGCCCTCGCCCCTGGAAGGGTTGCCGTCGATCAGGATGCGGCGCGCACGCAGCTCGGCGAGCGATTCGCGGTGCCCGGGGACGCGTGCCGCAACGCCGTCGTAGTAGCTGTCGGGCGTGTCCTGGAAGCCGACGCCGTGGCTGCGCAGCACGTCCACGGTGCGGTAGATGTCCTGGGTGGCGAGGGCGATGTGCTGGATCCCCTCGCCGCGGTACTCGCGCAGGTACTCCTCGATCTGACTCTTGTCGTCCTGCGACTCGTTGATGGGAATGCGAATCTTGCCGCACGGACTCGTCATGGCGCGCGACAGCAGCCCGGTGAGCTTGCCCTCGATGTCGAAGTAGCGGATCTCGCGGAAGTTGAACAGCTTCCCGTAGAACCCGGCCCACAGGTCCATGCGCCCGCGGCCGACGTTGTGAGTGAGATGGTCGATCACCGTCAATCCCGCGCCCTCCGCGGGAGCCGCGCCCGCGACCGGGCGGAAGTCGACGTCGTAGATCGTGCGCTCGCCGTAGAGGTCCACCAGGTAGATGAGCGAGCCACCGATACCCTCGATGCACGGGATGTTGAGCTCCATGGGACCCGCACTCTGCGGACCGGGCTTCGCGCCGAGCTCGAGCGCCCGGCGGAAGGCGCCGGCGGCATCGCGCACGCGAAAGGCCATGGCGCACGCCGACGGCCCGTGGACGCGGGCAAAGGCCTGCGCGAAGGACGCCGGCTCGGCGTTGATGATGAAATTGATCTCGCCCTGGCGGTGCAGCGTCACGTTCTTGGAGCGGTGGCGCGCCACGGCCGGAAAGCCAAGCCGCTCGAACAGGGTGCGCAGCAGCTGCGGGTCGGGGGCCGTGTATTCGACGAACTCGAATCCGTCCGTGCCCATCGGATTATCGGCAGCAGCGCTCATGGCGGGCATTATAGGCGTCGCTTCCCGCATGTATAATCGCGCGCCTCCATGCACGCGCAAGTCGCATCCGAGGACAGCCGGCTGCTGCGCAGCATCCCCGCCGCGCGGGTTGCGCTGATCGAGCGCATCGCACGCGCGGCCGCCGCCCGCACCGGCCGCAACGAGCTCCATCAGCGCTTCCTGCGCGGCTATTTCCACGGAGTGGCGGAAGAGGACCTGGCCGCGCACGCGCCCGGGCTGCTCGCCAAGGCGGCCTTGAGTCACCTCGCCTTCGGGGCTCGCCGCGCACCCGGCCGTCCGCTGGTACGGGTCTTCAATCCGTCGGTAAGCGAGCACGGCTTCGAGTCGCCGCACTCCCTGGTGATGACCGTCACGGATGACATGCCGTTTCTGGTCGACTCGCTCGGCATGGCCCTGAGCCGCGCCGAGCTCGCCGTGCACCTGATCGTGCACCCGGTGCTGCAGGCGCGGCGCGACGCGCGCGGACGCCTCCTCGACATCGGCGCGAACGGCGCGCACGCCGCGCACCCCGAGTCGTGGCAGCTGTACGAGATCGATCGCGTCACCGACCCGCAGCAGCTCGAGAAGCTGCGACGCGGGCTCGAGTCGACGCTCGCCGACGTGCGTGCCGTGGTCAGCGACTTCATGCCGATGCGCGAGCGCGTACGCGAGATCATCGGGCGGCTCGCGACCGACCCGCCGCCGCTGCCCGCCGCCGAGGTGAGCGAGGCAGGCCACCTCCTCGAGTGGATGGAGAGCCGGCACTTCGTGTTCCTCGGCTATCGCCACTACCGGCTCGAGCGCGGCCGTTCCGAGGACCGGCTGGTACCCGACGTGCTCTCGAGCCTCGGAGTGCTCGCCCGCGGCCGCGGCAAGGGAGCACGCGCTCCGGCGACGGTGCTGCGCGGCGACATGCGCGCCCGGGCGCGCGATCCGGAGCTCCTGATCGTCACCAAGGCGAACTCGATCGCTACGGTGCATCGGGCCGAGTACCTCGATTACGTCGGCGTCAAGACCTTCGACCGCCGCGGGCTGGTGGACGGCGAGCACCGCTTCCTCGGGCTGTGGACCTCGACGGCCTATCACGGCAGCCCGCGCGAGATCCCGGTCCTGCGCCGCAAGGTGGAGCGCGTCATCGAGCACTTCGGCCTCGACCCGGCGAGTCACGATGGCAAGGAAGTGCTCAACGTCCTCGAGACCTACCCGCGCGATGAGCTGTTCCAGGCGAACGTGCCCGATCTCATCCGCATCGTGCGCGGCGTGGTCAACCTCTACGAGCGCCGCACGGTGCGCCTGCTGGTGCGCCGCGATCCCTACCACCGTTTCTACTCCTGCCTGGTGTACGTGCCGCGCGATCGCTACAACACCGAGGTACGGCAGCGCATCGAGCGCGTCGCCTCTGAGGGCTTTGCGGGTACGAGCGTCGAGAGCAGCGCACAGATCTCGGGCGCGAGCCACGCGCGTGTGCACGTGGTGGTGCGCACCGATCCGTCACGGCACCACAAGCCGGATTTCGCCGCCATCGAGCAGCGCATCGCCGCGGCCGCCCTCACCTGGTCCGACCGGCTGCGCGAGGTGCTGACGCGCGAGCGCGGCGAAGCCGCGGGGCTCTCGCTGCTGGCGCGCTACGCCCGCGCATTCCCCCTCGCCTATCAGGACGACGTGGCTCCCGAGTCGGTGCTCGATGACCTCGCGGATCTCGAGACGCTGCGCGGCGAGCCGCAGGCGCTGCGCCTGAAGCTCTATCGGCCGACGGCGCAGAAGGCCGAGCGGGTGCACCTCAAGATCGTCAAGCGGGCCGATCCAGTGCCGATCTCCGACATCCTGCCGATGCTGGAGAACTTCGGCCTGCGCGTGATCTCGGAGCGCCCCTACCAGCTGGCCTGGCCCGGAGGCGGCGCGGCCTGGATCCAGGATTTCGAGCTCGAGCACCGCGACGCCCTGGTCGTCGACATCGCGCGCGTCGAGGATCGGTTCCGTGAGGCGTTCCTCGCCGCCTGGAGCGCCGCGATCGAGAACGACGGCTTCAACCGCCTCACTCTGGGCGCGGACCTGAGCGCGCGGCAGATCGTCGTGCTGCGCGCCTACTGCCGCTATCTGTTGCAGACCGGTGTGCCCTTCAGTCAGGTGTACATCGAGCGCACGCTCTCGGCTAACGCGGCCATCACTCGTAACCTCGTGCGCCTCTTTGAGACGCGCTTCGACCCGGCGGCCCGCGGCGCCCGTGCGGAGCGCACCGCCGAGAGCATCGTCGCCCAGATCCGCGCCGGGCTCGATGCGGTGGCGAGCCTCGATGACGATCGAATCCTCCGCGCCTATCTCAACCTGACGCGGGCGACGCTGCGCACCAACTACTACCAGGCGGGGAGTGACGGCGCGCGCAAGAGCTACCTGTCGTTCAAGTTCGACCCGGCGCAGATCCCCGACCTGCCGTTGCCTAAGCCTAAGTTCGAGATCTTCGTCTACAGCCCGCGCGTCGAGGGCGTGCACCTGCGCATGGGCGACGTGGCGCGCGGCGGCATCCGCTGGTCCGACCGGCGCGAGGACTTCCGCACCGAGGTCCTCGGCCTCATGAAGGCGCAGAACGTCAAGAACACCGTCATCGTCCCGGTGGGCGCCAAGGGCGGCTTCGTGCCGAAGCGACTCGCCGGAGGCCGCGAGGAGATCCAGGCCGAGGTCGTGGCCTGCTATCAGACCTTCATCCGCGGACTGCTCGATCTCACCGACAACATCGCCTCCGGGCGCATCGTGCCGCCGCGCGATGTCGTGCGTCGCGACGGCGACGACCCGTACCTGGTCGTCGCGGCCGACAAGGGCACGGCCACCTTCTCCGACATCGCCAATGCCATCGCGGCGGAGTACGGCTTCTGGCTCGGCGATGCCTTCGCCTCGGGCGGCTCGGCCGGCTACGACCACAAGAAGATGGGGATCACGGCACGCGGCGGCTGGGAATGCGTCAAGCGCCACTTCCGCGAGATGGGCGTCGATACGCAGAAGCGCGACTTCACCGTGGCCGGCATCGGCGACATGTCGGGCGATGTGTTCGGCAACGGCATGCTGCTGTCGCGCCACATCCGCCTGCAGGCCGCGTTCGACCATCGCCACATCTTTCTCGACCCGGACCCGGATGCGGCGCGCGCCTTCGCCGAGCGGGAGCGGCTCTTCGCCCTGCCGCGCTCGAGCTGGGACGACTACGAGCGCAAGAAGCTCTCGCGCGGCGGCGGCGTATTCCCGCGCACCCTCAAGTCGATCGCCCTGCCGGCGGAGGCGCGCGCGCTGCTCGGGCTCGACTCCGCGAGCGCGACTCCCAATGAGATCATCCGCGCAATCCTCAAGATGCCAGTCGACCTGCTGTGGAACGGCGGCATCGGCACCTATGTCAAGGCGAGCGACGAGAGCAACGCCGAGGTTGGCGACCGCACCAACGACAGCGTGCGCATCAACGGCAGGGAGCTGCGCGCCAAGGTGGTCGGCGAAGGCGGCAACCTGGGACTCTCGCAGCGCGGCCGGGTCGAATACGCCCTCAAGGGCGGACGCCTCAACACCGACTTCATCGACAACTCCGCGGGTGTCAACACCTCGGACGTCGAGGTGAACATCAAGATCCTGCTCAACCCGCTGGTGGCCGACGGCAAGCTCGCGCACGGCGAGCGCAACCGGCTGCTCGCGCGCATGACGGGCGCGGTGGCCGCTCTGGTGCTGCGCAACAACTATCTGCAGGGTCAGGCGATCAGCACGCTCGAGGTGCAGTCCGCGGCGCGGTTGCAGGAGTTCCAGCACCTGATCCGCTCGCTCGAGCGCTCCGGCGACCTGAACCGCGGCCTCGAGTTCCTGCCGAGCGACGACGAGCTGCTCGAGCGCCGCAAGCGCGGCATTGGACTGGCTCGGCCCGAGCTCGCGATCCTGCTCGCCTACAGCAAGATCTGGCTCAACAACCATCTGCTCGCCTCGGACGTGCCCGAGGATCCGTACCTGTCCACCGAGCTCGAGCGCTACTTCCCCGCGCCGGTGCAGGAGCGTTTCCCGCGCGCCATCGGCCGCCACCGGCTGCGCCGCGAGATCATCGCCACCGCGACCACCAACAGCCTGGTGAACCGCATGGGGCCGACCTTCGTGCCGCGCGCGCAGGAGGACACGGGAGCCGAGCCGGCGCAGATTGCGCGCGCCTATACCGCGGCGCGCGAGATCTTCGCCATGCGCGAGGTATGGGAACAGATCGAGGCGCTCGATAACCGGGTGGCCGCGAAACTGCAGTACGAGGCGGTCTTCCAGACGAGCCGCCTGCTGCGGCACGCGACCTACTGGCTGCTCGGCGCGCGCCGCCGCGGCCTGCAGGTCGACGCCGCGGTAAAGGAATTCCGCAGCGACGTGCGCGAGCTCGAGGCCCGGATCGCCGAGCTCCTGTGCGGCGATGAGCTGGAGCGCTTCGGCGAGGCCCGGCGGCGGTATACCGAGGCGGGACTGCCGCCGCAGCTGGCCGCGCGCATCGCCAGCCTCGAGGCGCTGAATGCGGCGCTCGACATCGCCGAGATCTCCGCGGCGCACCGCGTGAGTGTCACGGAGACCGCGCGCGTGTACTTCGAGGTCGGCGCGCGCACCGGCGTCGACTGGTTGCGCACCCGTATCGAGAAGCTGAGCGTCGACGGTCCATGGCAGGCGATTGCGCGCACCGGCCTGCGTGATGGCGCGCTGCGCGTGCACCGCCGCCTCACCGAGCGCGTGCTCAGCCGGGCCGAGCGGGGCAACGCGAGTGCGCGCGTCAGCGCCTGGATGGAGGCGGCGGGCAAGGAGCTCGCGCACTGGCAACGCACCCTCACCGACATGCGCGCGGCCGGCGCGGCCGACTTCGCCACGCTCACGGTGGGCGTCGAGACCGTCCGCAAGCTGGCCAGCTAGCTTATTGGCCGGAATCGCAGCAAGCGATTCCGACGGACATTACTTCGATTGCCGCCGGCAAGAAGCGTCGTTTTTGCCGGCTGCGTGCACGGGGGCATTCTGCATGGTTGCGAAGCTGATCCTGGTCCGCCACGGCCAGAGTGTCTGGAACCTCGAGAATCTCTTCACCGGCTGGACCGACGTCGACTTGAGCGCGCCGGGACGGCTCGAGGCGGCCCAGGCGGGCCGCGAGCTCATCCGCGAGCGGCTCGAGGTGGACATTGCCTTCACCTCGGTGCTCAAGCGCGCGATCCGGACGCTGTGGATCATGCTCGACGAGATGGACCGCATGTGGGTCCCGGTCGAGCGCTCGTGGCGGCTCAACGAGCGGCACTACGGCGCGCTGCAGGGGCTCGACAAGGCGCAGACCGTCGCCCGGCACGGCGAGTCTCAGGTGAAGATCTGGCGGCGCAGCTACGACGTTCCCCCGCCGCCGCTCGCCGCCGACGACGAGCGTCACCCGCGCTTCGACCCGCGCTACGCCGGCGTCGCCCCCCAGGAGCTGCCGGCGACCGAGTCTCTCAAGGACACTCTGGCGCGCGTGCTGCCCTGCTGGCACGCGCGCATCGCCCCGGAGCTGCGCCGCGGGCGCAAGGTGCTGGTGGTGGCTCACGGCAACAGCCTGCGCGCCATGGTGAAGATGCTCGATGAGGTGAGCGAGGGCGAGATCGTCGAGCTCAACATTCCCACCGGCGTGCCGCTGCTGTACGAGCTCGACGCGGAGCTCAGGCCGCGCGCGAGCCGCTATCTGGGCGATCCGGCCGCGATCGCCGCCGCCGCCGAAGCCGTCAGGCGCCAGACCGAGAAGCGCTGACGGCTGACAGGCGAGCGCGCCCGGGCCACGAGGGCGCGGTCGATGAAGGGCGCGCTACGCCGCCCAGCCGTCGTAGCGTCCCTTGAACTCCCCCGCCAGCGCCGTCATGCGCGCGCTCAGTGCCTGCATGTCCTGCAGGATCAGCCGCATCGACTTGGTGGCATGCAGACTGAAGGGGAGCTCGGCCTCGTCCTGCATCGGCCGGATGTCGACACTGAACTCCGGCTCGAGACGCGCGCGCACTCCCTGACAGGCCGCCTGGTCCGGGAGCGCGAGAAAGAAATCGACTGGATAGTCGTTGAAGGGAACGTAGCCGCGCCCGCGCAGCCGCTCGAGGAGTTGTGCATCCCAGCTCGCCACCCGCGCGCGGTGGGCGGCACGCAGCTTGAAGTACACGCGCACCACGATGAGAACCAGGGCCACCAGCAGCGCCGCGACGAAGGACACCATTTGAGGGCCTGCGCAGTCTGCGCAGCTTCAGCGCGGGCCCCGGCCCGGAAAGCGCGGCTTGCGTTTCTCGAGAAATGCGCCGATGCCTTCGGCGGCCTCGGCGCCGGTCGCCTGGCTCGCGATGGTCTCGCTCTCGAGCACCATCTGCGACTCGAAGGCGCCGAGGGAGTGCGCCAGCAGGCGTTTGGTGGCCCCGTAAGCGCTGCCCGGGCCGTGGGTCAGGCGCTCGGCCAGCTCCAGCGCGCGCTCGAGCAGCCGCTCATCGGCCACCACCTCGTTCACCAGTCCCCAGGAAAGCGCCTCCTCCGCGCTCAGGGCACGGTTGAGCAGCAGCAGCTCCATGGCGCGCTTCGCCCCGACCATGCGCGGCAGCAGGAAGGTCGTGCCGGCATCGGGCGTGAGCCCGACGCTCGTGTAGGCGAGATTGAACCGGGAGCTGCGCGCACACAGTGCGAGGTCCGCCATGGCCACCAGGCCCACGCCGGCTCCGGCGGCCGTGCCGTTGACCGCCGCCACCACCGGCGCATCCATGCGCACGAAATGCGAGATCGCCGCATGCAGGTAGGTAGTGAGCTCGCGGATGTGGCCATCGAGCGACAGCTCGCGGGGCGGCATCGCGCGCAGGTCGCCGCCAAAGGAGAAATTGCGGCCGGCGCCGGTGAGCACCACGGCGCGCACCGCCGTGTTGCGTGCGCAGGTCATGGCGGCCGCCAGCAGGTCCATCGCCACCTGCAGGTTGAGGGTGTTGGAATGCTCCGGACGGTTGAGCGTCACCAGCGCGACTGCGCCGTGGGTCTCGACCTGCACGCTGGCTTGAGACATCGCCGCCCCTACTCGTCGGGCGCAACCGTGACGCGCAGCCCGGCGAGTGCCGGGGTGAACTCGAGCTGACAGGAGAGGCGTGAATTCTCGCGGTAGTGGGCCAGCTCGGACAGCAGCTCGCGCTCGTCCGACATCATGGCGGGGAGTCTGGCCTGCCACTCGGGATCGACGTAGACGTGACAGGTCGCGCACGAGCACATGCCGCCGCAGATGGCCGCGACGCCGTAGTCGAGCTCACGCAGGATCTCCATCACCTTGAGTCCGGTCCTGCCGTCAATCTCGTGCTCGATTCCGTCGCGATCCACGACTCGCAAGAGCGCCATGCTTCTTCCCAGCAACTGCGGCTTATGTTCTGAGGGCAATGTGCCGCCGGTAGTGTGCCCATTCGCCCCCCGCACCGCCAGCCCGTAGCGCGGCCTCAGGACTTCAGCCGCTCGGCAGTGGGCCGATCACTTTCATCACGAACACGGCCCGCTCCGAGGCGGCCGCCGCCCGCTCGAAGCTGCCCGCGAGCGCCGCCCGCAGCGCATCCATGACCTCCTCGAAGCGGCCGAACACCTGCGTGCTCATGCTGTTAGTGACGACCTTGAGGCCCTGGTGCGCGCTCAGGCTGTCGAGGAACTCGTGCACCGACGCTATGAAGTCCGCCTTGAGCGGGTACAAACTGACTTCGACTCCGATGTCCATGACTTAAGCCCCCCGCGAGGCCGGGAGTATTGCACGCGAAGCCATGCGATAGGACTAGAATTGGTACCAGCGCAGGGCGGGACGGGAACGATGACGCGCACGATCGAGATTCACCAGGTGGATGCCTTCACCCGCCAGCCGTTCACGGGCAACCCCACCGGTGTGGTACTCAACGCCGACGCGCTCAGCGATGTGCAGATGCTCGCGGTGGCGCGTGAGCTCAACAACGCCGAGACCGCCTTCATCCTGGCCGCCGACGGCAGCGATCACACGGTGCGCGCGCGCTTCTTCACGCCGCGCACCGAGATCGGGTTCGTGGGACACGCGACGGTCGCGGCCCAGTACGTGCTGTCGCGGCAGCCCGAGGCGCCGCGCCGCCAGCGGCAGAAGTCCAAGGCGGGCATCGTCGACGTGGAGGTACGCGGCACGGACGCCGACCGCAGCATCTCGATCCGCCGCAGCGCACCGCCTTTGGGGCGCGAGTTGAACGACCGCGAGCGCCTCGCGGTGCTCGATGCGCTGGCGCTTGCCTCCGAGAGCCTCGACACGCGCATCGCCCCGCGCATCGCCGGAGGCAGCGGCGCACGGCTCCTGATCGGGGTGCGCGGCGGCGAGCCGCTCAAGCATCTCAAGCCCGATCTCGCGCGCCTCACCACGCTCTCGGCGCAGCTCGGCGCGGCGGGTTACTTCGTATTCGCGCTCGGCAAGCCGGGTGCCGACCCCCAGGTCGAATCACGCATGTTCTGCCCGGCGCTCGGCATCCCCGAGGATCCGGTGAGCGGCAACGCGCACGGGCTGCTCGGCGCCTACCTGGCGCAGCTCGGGCTGCTGACACCGGTGGACAATCGCGCGCAGTTCTCCGGCGTCCAGGGTCATTTCGTGAATCGTCCGGGACGCGTCGAGGTGGAGCTCGAGTTCCGCGACGGCAAGCTCGATGGCGTGTGGATCCGCGGTCAGGCGGTCGAGATCTTCCAGACCCAGATGACGCTCTAGCGGCGCCATGTCTCGTCCCGAGACGGTCATGAGGCTCGCCGAGCTTGCGCTCGGCCGCATGCGCGCCTGCACAGTGGGGGGGCGCGAGATCGTCGTCTGCCACACCCGCGAGGGTGTGTTCGCGCTCGACAACATCTGTACGCACGCGCACGCGCGCCTCAGCGAGGGACGGCTGCGCGGCACGCGCCTGGTGTGTCCGCTGCACGGCGCGTCCTTCGACGTCCGCGACGGGCGGGTGCTCGGGCCCCCGGCCGAAGTGCCGCTGGCCACCTTCACCGTGCGCGTGGTGGAGGATGCGGTCGAGATCGCCGTCAGTCGCGAGCCACCTTAGGGCGCAGCCGCGCGACCAGCCAGGCGGCCGGCAGCGTGACGCACGCCCCCACGATGAACGGCGCCGACGGCCCGAGCAGCGTGTAAATCGCGCCGGAGGTGAGCGGACCGAGCACGCGCGCCAGGCTCGCGCTCGCCACATAGGTGCCCATCACCGCGCCGCGCTCGTGGCCGCGGGCCTGCCTTGATGCGAGCGCGGAGGCGCTCGGGTTGTAGGCGCCGAGCCCGGCGCCGCACAGGATGAGGCCCGCTACGCCCGTCGGCAGCGTGGGCGCCGCCGCGAGCGTCGCGAGGCCTGCCACGTAGGCGAGCGCGCCCCAGAGCGCGAGCCGCACCTCGCCGAGCCTCGGTGCGAGGATGCGCACCAGGCCGCCCTGCATCGCGAGCGCCGGCAGCGCCACGCCGAACAGCAGCAGCCCTACGGCGCGCGGACCCAGGCCATAGCGGTGCAGCGCCCAGATCGCGAAGATCGACTCCAGGATCGACTGCGAGTAGGTGACCAGCAGTGTCGCCGCGGCGATGAACGCGAGCGGTGCACGCTCGCGCAGGAGCTTCAGCGATCCGCGCCGGGGCTCGTCCGGATGCTCGCGGCGGTGCTGCGCGGTGTGACTCTCCGGCAGCACGAATCTCACCAGGAGAATCGCCAGCACGCTCAAGCCTGCGGATACGGCCGCGGGCGGCACGAAGTTCGCCGTACGCGGGTCGGCCCCCGCGAGCAGGCCGCCGAGCGGCGGCCCGAGCGTGAAGCCGACGCCGATCGCAGCTCCCACCAGTCCCATCGCCGCGGCGCGCTTCTCGGGCGCGCTCACGTCGGAGGCGTAAGCGAAGGCGGCGGCGATATTGCCCGCCATGAACCCGGCGAGCATGCGCGCGGCGAGCAGCCACCAGAGGTTGCGCGCCGCTCCCAGCAGCACATAGGAGAGACAGGCCCCTGCGAGGCTGCTCATGAGGATCGGTCGCCGCCCGCGCCGATCGCTCAAGCGCCCCCACCAGGGCGCCGCGATGAGCTGGCACAGCGAGTAGCTGCCGAGAATCGGCGTGATGAGCTCAGGTCGCGCGCCGAAGCGGTCGGCCATGTACGGCACCAACGGAACGAGGATGCCGAAGCCCAGCGTGTCGATGATGCTGAAGAGGAACAGCGCTCCGAGCTGCTTTCTCAAGCGCGCACCCCGGGGGCCAAGCTCAGTGGCCCGGAACGATCGTCGAGAGCTCGCCGGGCCGCGCCGCGGGCGGCACGAAGTCGCGGGCGCCGCCGACGATGAGATTCGGAATGCGCGCGTCGTCAAAGTCGCCCGCGCGCGGCTCACTCGCAGTGCACAGGACGGCGAGCCCGAGCGATGGCACGAGCCACAGGCGGTTGCCCCCGTCGTTGTCCACGGCATAGGTGTCGGGGGCGACATAGGGCTGCCGGGCCGCGGCGGCGAGCGCCGTGAGGCGCAGGTAGGCGCCGTAATCGTGATCGGCGTGTGCGGGGGCGCGCATCAGCTTGACCCAACCCGGGCGGATGATCTCGTAGCCGCGGTAGTTGCCGTCGGCGACCAGGAGCTCGCCCACACGGATCCAGTCCCCCTGGCGGGCGATCATGCAGCAGTCGGCGTGCGCCGCCCCCGCGGGGCGATCGAGATACAGCCAGGCGTCCGAGGCACCGATGCGCCGCCACAGCGCCTGCGAGAGATACGCCGCGTAGCGTGCCCCCGTCGCGCGCTCGAGCGCGAGCGCGAGCAGCTGCGGGTCGGCGGGCTGCGACGCCCGGCTCTCCCCCGGCGCACCCGCGAGCGGGCGCGAGAGCGCGGCGCCCACGATGTCGGTGCCAAACAGCGCGCGCGTCGCCGCGCTCCAGGGCGCGCGGCCCGGTGGCGGCGGTGTCAGGCCGCTCGAGAGCTGCAGCAGATTGCGAATCGTGATCGCGCTGCGGCGATCGTGGGCGAGCTCGCGCACCAGGTAGCCAACCGGCTCATCGGGCCAGGCGATCCTGCGCTGCGCGATCGCGCTCCCGGTCGCCAGCGCGGCCAGCACGCGCGTGAGCGCCTGCGAATCGATGAGCGTGTCGAAGGTGCTGCCCCGCCAGTATCTTTCGAAGACGATGTGGTCGTGGCGCGCGACGATGAGCGCGAGCGAGCCCTGCGAGCCGGCGTAGGCGGCGGCGGCCTCGAGTCCATGCGCATCGAGCAATTCGAGCTCGGGAGTCACGCGCGGCGCCAGTGGCTGGGGGTCGCCGCCGACGAGCTCGCGCGGCTGGTACCAGGCGGGCACACGCGCCGCGGGCCGCGTGCGCGCGGCGAGGTAGCGCTCCCAGAAGAGCGGCGCGGCCGCAAAGGCGGCGAGCGCCCCGAGCACGACGAGCGCGCCGAGCGCCGCCAGCGCGAGGCGGGTGCGACGGCTCATGCGGCTCTCCCGCGCGCCCCGCGCCGCAGGCGCGCCCGCCGCGGCCGCAGAGGGCCGCAATAGCGCGCGCGTCCCGCGGCGAGCTCCAGCTCATGCGTCGCGCAGCCGGGCCAGTCACCGGGCCGGTGAGTGCTGACCACGACGGCCGTACCGCCTGCGGCGAGGATCGCCACGCGCCGCATCAGCGCCCGGCGCGTCGGGGCGTCGACGCCCGCGAAAGGCTCATCGAGCAGCAGCAGCTCGGGCTCGCGCACCCAGGCACGGGCAAACAGCACGCGGCGCGACTGACCGTAGGAGAGCTCGGAGAGTGGACGCTGCGCGAGCTGCGTCAGCCCGAAGAGCGAGAGCGTGCGGCGCGCCGCCGCGCGATCCGCGGCACTCGGCGCGCCGTTGAGTCCGATGCTCGCGTGCCGGCCCGACTGCACGACCTCGGTGACCGTGAGCCCGGGCGGATGCTCGGCCTGCAGGTGCGGCGCGACGAGTCCCACGCGCTTCCTGAAGCCCTCGAGCGCCACGCCCGCCGGCGCCCCGGCACGCTCGATACGGCCTCCCACCGCCACCCCGTGGTCGCCATACAGCGTCCGCAGCAGCGTCGTCTTGCCCGCGCCGTTGCGCCCGTGTACCACCCAGCACTCGCCCGCGTGCACGGCGAGTGAGATGCCGCTGAGTGCGCGGCTGCCGTCGAGATAGACCCGCGCGTCCTCGAGCCGCACCAGCTCGCGCCCCGGAGCGCGCGCAGCGCGCGCGGCTGGGCGCGCACCGCGGCCGCGGCGGCCCGCGCCACCGTGCTGAGCCGCGCTCAGCCACTCTGCCAGCGGTGCGCCCCGCGCCGGGCCGCGATACACGATGCGCCCCCGCGAGAGCACCAGCGCGCGGTTAGCCCCGCGCGGCACGTCCTCGAGGCGGTGCGTGGCGAGCACCCACGGCAGGCGCCGGCCGCGGCGCGCGAGCCAGGCAAGCATGCGCTTGCGATTGGTCGCATCGAGGCCGTTCAACACCTCATCGAGCAGCAGCAGCCGTGGACGCGAGGCAAGCGCCCGTGCCAGCAGGATCACGCGCCGCTCGCCGTAGGAGAGCGACAGGAAGCGGCGCGCCGCCAGATGTCCGACGGCGAGCGAGTCGAGCGCACGGCGCACGCGCAGCCGGTCCGCGCGGCTCAGGGCATCGAGCGGAATGTCGGTGCGATGGACTCCGGTTCCGACGAGACGCTCGACCGTCGTGTTCCAGCCGTAGCGCTCGTACCTGTCCTGGCGCTCGGCGCCGAGATAGGCGATCTCCTCGAGCACCTCCTGCGGCGTGCTCCAGTGCTGCCGGCCGCGACGGTAGCGGCGTACCGGGAGCGCCGCGGGCTCGGGCCATACGGCCCCCGCGACGAGCTTCAGCAGCTGCGTCTTGCCCGCGCCGTTGCCGCCGGCGAGCACCCAGCGCTCGCCCGCACGGATGGTCCAGCTCAGGTCCCGCAACACCCGGCGCCCGCTGCGCCGCAGGCTGGCGTGTGCGAGGCGCACCTCGAGGTAGCGGGAATCGGCACTCTGCATCGGTCGCATTGGAGCACAGTTCGCGCGGGTGTTTGGAGTATTCTGCCCGCTCGCTTTCGCGCGTCCAGCTTGTTGGAGGTCCCCGGATGCAATGGCGGCTGCTCGCGCCGCGCTATTGGCTCACCTGGGCCGGAATCGGCGCGCTGCGCCTGCTGGCGCTGCTGCCGTTCGCGTGCCTGGTGGTCGCCGGCGGGATGTTAGGTCGCCTCGTGCGCCTGGTCCCGAACAGGTTCACGCGCGTCGCCCGGCGCAACCTCGAGCTGTGTTTTCCCGAGCTCGACCGCAAGGCGCGCGAGCGGCTCCTCGACCGGCACTTCGAGAGCCTCGGCGTGGGGCTGCTCGAGATCCCACTCGCCTGGTGGGGCTCGCCGCCGCGCATCGCACGCCTCGCGCACATCGAGGGCCGCGAGCACCTCGAGGCGGCCCGGGCGCTCGGCCGCGGGGTCATCCTCCTCACCGCGCATTTCACGCCGATGGAGATGGCCGGGCGCCTGCTCGCCTCCCTCACACCGGTCGGCTTCCTCTACCGCCCGACCCGCAACGAGGTGCTGGCCTTTGCCTTGAGCCACTTTCGCACCGGCTTCGGCGGATACCCCATTCCGCGGGACGACATCCGCGCGTTCATCCGTGCACTGAAGCACAACGAGTGCGTGTGGTACGCGCCCGACCAGAGCTACCGCAGGAAGGGAGCGGAGATGGTGCGCTTCTTCGGCATCCCGGCCGCCACCAACACGCTCACCTCGCGCCTCGCACGCATGACGGACGCGCCGGTGCTACCCTATTTCGTGCAGCGCTTACCGGGCACGCAGGGCTACCGTGCCGTGATCCATCCGCCGCTCGACAACTTCCCGAGCGACGACGCAGTGGCCGACACCGAGCGCTTCAATCACCTGATCGAGGCGCAGGTGCGCCTCGTGCCCGAGCAGTATCTGTGGATCCACCGCCGCTTCAAGGGACTCGCGCAGGATTACCCGGACTACTACCCGCGGCAGGCGCCGCGGCGCGCGTGAGCGAGCTCGAAGGAGCCGCCTTCGATCTGCTGGTCGTCGGCGGCGGCATCAACGGCAGCGGGATCGCCCGCGATGCGGCGGGTCGCGGACTGCGCGTGCTGCTCGTCGAGCAGGACGACCTCGCGGCGCATACTTCCTCCGCCAGCACCAAGCTGATCCACGGCGGGCTGCGTTATCTCGAGGAGTTCCACTTCGCGCTGGTGCGCAAGGCGCTCATCGAGCGCGAGGTGCTGTTGCGTTCCGCGCCGCACATCATGCGGCCGCTGCACTTCATCATGCCGCACGCCCCGCATCTGCGCCCGGCATGGATGCTGCGCGCCGGCCTGTTCCTCTACGACCACCTGGCGCACCGGGAGCGCCTGGCCGCCTCGGGCGCGGTCGACCTGCGCACACACATCGCGGGCGGCGCGCTGAAGAGCGGCTACCGGCGCGGCTTCGTCTACTCCGACGGCTGGACCGACGATGCGCGGCTCGTGGTGCTCAACGCCCTCGATGCCCGTGAGCGCGGCGCCGTGATCCTGACGCGCACATGCTGCCAGCAGCTCACCGAGCGCGGCGGGCGCTGGAGCGCCACCCTCGCCGGCGTGGACGGACGCTTTGTCATCACGGCGCGGGTCGCAGTCAATGCCACCGGCCCCTGGGTGGACCGCTTCGTCGCCGCCGCCACGCCGGTACGCACCGCGCACCGCGTGCGCCTCGTGAAGGGCAGCCACATCGTCGTACCGCGCCTCTTCGAGCATCGTTTCGCCTACATCTTCCAGAACGAGGACCGGCGCATCGTGTTCGCGATTCCTTACGAGCACGAGTTCACCCTCATCGGCACCACCGACGTCGATTACCAGGGAGATCCGGCCGCGGTGCGCATCGAGCCGGCGGAAGTCGAGTACCTCTGCCAGCTCGCCAACCGCTACTTCATCCGCACGCTCACTCCCGGGGAGGTATCGTGGAGCTACTCGGGCGTGCGGCCGCTGCTCGCCGACGAGTCACGCGACCCGATGAGCGTGACGCGTGATTACGCGCTCGAGCTCGAGCGGCATCCGGCCCCGCTGCTCTCGGTGTTCGGCGGCAAGATCACCACCTACCGGCGCCTCGCCGAGGACGCCGTGAATCTGCTCGCGCCGCTCCTCGGCGCACGCGCGCCCTGGACCGGGAGCGCGACGCTGCCCGGCGGGGATCTGCCGGAAGGGAGCTTCGCGGTGTTCCTGCGCACCCTCGAGCGGCGCTATCCGTGGATCCCCGCAGCGCTGCAGCAGCGCTACGCGCATGCCTATGGCACGCGCCTGCACCGCATGCTGGGATCCGCCGCCGCGCTGGCCGATCTCGGGCCGGAGCTCCTGCCGGGGCTCTACGCGCGCGAGGTCGCATACCTGTGCCGCGAGGAATTCGCGCGCACCGCCGCAGACATCCTCTGGCGGCGGAGCAAGCTCGGACTGCATCTCCTCGGCACCGACTCGACGCCGCTCGAGCGCTGGCTCGAGACTCACCGCCCTCGCTCGAGCGAGCGTCGCGCGCCGGCCACACCGGCCGTGTGACCAGCGTCGCGATTTTGCGCTTTACCCCCGCGGACGCCGTGCCGCCTCGTGCTAGCGTGGCGGCGAGGGTATTCGCCCGTGATCACACAGATGCCCGATTCAGTCCTGGCTGCCATCATCGCCGGCACCGCGACGCTGTCCGCGTCGTTTCTGCAGCTGCGCTCCGCTCTGCTGCGTGACCGCGGCCAGCCCGGTGCGGCCGCGCGCCGCAAGAGCCGGCTGCAGCGCATCGTCTTCCTGGTCATCGTCGGGGCCTCCGCCGTGTCCGGCTTTGCGGCCTCGCAGTGGCTCACCGAGGGCGAGCGCGCCGCTCAGGGCGCGATGCAGCGCGAGCTGCAGGCGCGCATCGCCGAGGTCAGCCACACGGCGGGCGAGCTCGAGGCGACGCGCGCGGCGGAGAGATCCGAGATCGAGACCGGCGTGCTGCGCCGGATCGGCGTCGACGGTGTGGCGGTGACCGCGACCGTGCCGGCATGCCGGGCGGCGAGCTCCGCCAACCCATCCGGCGCACTGACATCGGCCGATACGGCCGGGGCGGTGCGCGCCTGCGGCGAAGGCGAGGCGATCCCGGTGACGCTCTGTGCCACCATTCCCGCGGGCGCCACGGTCACCGAGGTTGCGCTCTTCAGCCGCCCCGCCGACGACGACACGCCCTGGAGCAGCGCCCGCTACCTTCCCGGGCAGGAGGCCGGCCAGGCGCGCTTCGCCGACAAGTACTCCGAGACCGCCCCCGAGGCCGGCACGCGCCAGGTGTGCCAGGCTTTTGCGCACTGGTCCGCCGAGCACGCCCGCATGGTGCGGGTCCTCGTGCGCTACTCTCTCTAGCCCGACCTCCGCATAATGTCCCCTCGAGAGGCCTGAAGCCTCGGGGGGTTAGTTGACTTCACCGCCGCCCCAAGCCGCCGCGGCACGCCGAGCGCTGCTCCTCATCGTGCTCGCGCTCGCGCCGCTGTGGCTCGTCGGCATTTTCGACCGCGGACTGTGGACGCCCGATGAGCCGCGCGAGGCCGACATCGCCTGGCGCATGAGCCTGCAGGCCGACCGCACGCTGCCTCAGCTCGCCGGCGCACCGTTTCTCGAGAAGCCGCCGCTCTCGTACTGGGTGGCGGGCGGTGCCATCGCGGCCTTCGGCGACTCGCCGGCCGCCGCCCGCGGGCCGAATCTCCTCTACGCCGCGATCACGGCGCTCGCGGTCGGTGCGCTGGCGCTCGCCATGGAGCTGCCGGCGATGCCGGCGGTGATCGCGGCGCTGGTTGCGGCGAGCGCCCTCACCGCCTACCGGGTGCTCATCTGGCTCGCGCCCGATGCCAGTCTCCTCGCCGGCTGCGCCGTGGCGCTCCTCGGCGCCTGGCTCGGGCTTCAGGCACCGGCGGGAGGGCGCAAGGCGGGCGCCTACGCGCTCATGCACCTCGGCGCGGCGCTCGGCTTCATGGCCAAGAGCGCGCCTGGCTGGCTCGTGCCGGGGCTCGCGCTGCTCACGCTCATCGTGTGGGAGCGGCGCTGGAGGGAGCTGCGTCGCTGGGAGCTGTACGCGGGACTCGCGCTGCAGGCGCTCATCATCGGGCCATGGGTGATCGCAGTGGCGCGCAGTGCCCGGGGCGCGGAGGCGCTCACGGCGCTTTTCTGGCACAACGTCGTCGGCCGCTTCACGCAGCTTTCCTCTCCGGCGGCGCTCGACTACACGAGCGGGCATCACAACGCCCCGGGCAAGTACCTGCTGGAGCTCCCCGTGTATCTGCTGCCCTGGACGGTGGTGGCGGCCGCGGCGCTGGTGCGCGCGTGGACGCGCATGCGCGAGGCGGGTGCGCGCGGCACCGCGTGGCGTTTCGCACTGAGCGCCAGCATCCCGTTCCTCGTCCTGCTGTCGGTCGCGGCGACCGCGCGCGACATCTACGCCGCTCCCGCGCTGCTCCCCTTCGGGCTGCTGGCGGGTCTCTGGGCCGAGGATGCGCGGCGACTGCCGCGCAACGGCGATCGAGTCGCCACGCTCGGGACCGTGGTGCTGGTCGCGGTGATGGCGGGCGCGCTCGCGCTCGCCCTCGCGGTGCTCGCGGCGGCCGGCAGCGGCGCTCCCATCCTGTACCTGAGCGCGGCACTCGGGGTGATCCTCCTGGCCGCGGCGGCGCTTGCCTTCGCCGTGCGGGCGCAGCGCGGCGGGGATCCGCCGCGGAGCCTCGCCTGGTCGTATGCGGCGTATGCGGCGGCGCTGTGCCTCGCGGCGCGACTCATCCTGCCCGTCGTCGACCGCTGGCAGGATCTGCCGGCGCTCGCCGCCCGCATCCATGCCGACACCGCATCGCAATCGCTCGCGCTCCTCGATCCGGACGAGACGACCATCGCCATGCTCGATCACGGTCTCGCGACTCCCTTCACGATCCTGACGAGTGCAGCCACGGCGCGCGGCGTGGTCGCCGCCTGGTTTGCCGCGCACGGCCCGGCGGCGCGCGTGCTCGTGCTCCTGCCGGGCCACGCGGGCGGTGCGCTCACGGAATTCCTCGCGCGTCTGCGTCCACTCCCCGCCCCGGGCGACGGCGTCGCCGCCACACTCACCGCGGCCGGGGCCGCGGCGCTCGTGGCCCGCTACGAGCTGCCTCAGGGCCGGCGCTACGCGCTGCTCGCGCCGCCGGCGGCACATTGATCGAGGCAGCATCGCCACCCACCTGGAGTCTTCATGTCGCAGCCCGTCACCGACCTCGCGCGCAGCCTGCAAAACCGCCATATCCAGCTCATCGCCATCGGCGGGACGATCGGCGTGGGGCTCTTTCTCGGATCTGCCAAGGCGATCAGCCGCGCGGGCCCGGGCCTCCTGCTCGCGTACGCGGTGGGTGGCGTCGCGATCTTCTTCATCATGCGGGCGCTGGGTGAGCTGCTCACCTATCGCCCGGTGGCCGGCTCTTTTGCGACCTACGCGGACGAGTTCTGCGGGCCCTTGCCCGGGTTCATCACCGGGTGGTCCTACTGGTTCGCCTGGGTCGCCACGGTCATGGCGGAGATCACCGCGATCGGCGTCTACGTGCGCTTCTGGCTGCCCGAGGTGCCGCAGTGGCTTCCGCCGCTCATCGCGCTCGCCGTGCTCTACGGCACGAACCTGCTCGCGGTGCGCGTGTTCGGCGAGCTGGAGTTCTGGTTCGCGCTCATCAAGGTGGTGACGATCGTGGGACTCATCGCCGCCGGCCTCGTCGTCATCGTCTTCCACGTCGGCGCCCTCGGCGGCACGGCGCGCTTCTCCAATCTCTGGTCCAACGGCGGCTTCCTGCCCGGCGGCATCCTGCCGGTACTGCTCACGCTGCAGATCGTGATGTTCGCCTACGAGGGTGTCGAGCTCATCGGCGTCACCGCGGGCGAGTCGCACAACCCCGCGGTGGTGTTGCCGAGAGCCACCAACGGCATCATCGCCCGCATCCTCATCTTCTATCTGGGGGCGCTCCTCATCATCATGTCGCTCGTGCCCTGGACGCAGCTTGATCCCAGGATGAGCCCGTTCGTCTTTGTGTTCGGCAAGCTCGGCCTCCCGGGAGCTGCCAGCGTCATCAATCTGGTGGTCATCACGGCCGCGGCCTCATCGTGCAACAGCGGGTTGTTCAGCACCGGGCGCATGCTGTGGACGCTCGGCCGGCGCGGCCAGGCCCCGCAGGTTTTCGCCGCGCTGAACGCCGGCAGGGTGCCTGCGGCGGGCATCCACGCCTCCGCCGCGGTCATGCTCATCGGTGTCGTGCTGAACTATCTCGTGCCCGAGCGCGTATTCACCATGGTGACCAGCATCGCGCTCGTCGGGACGCTGTGGACCTGGGGAATCATCCTGGTGGCGCACGCCAACTACCGGCGTGCCGTGGCAGCCGGGCGCGCAGCCGCCGCGCCGTTCCGCATGCCCGGAGCGCCGCTCGCGAACTACCTGGTGCTCGCGTTCCTGCTGCTCGTGACCGCCATGCTGTGGCGCGACCCGGACTCGCGCGTGGCCCTCTACGTGGCGCCGGTGTGGTTCGCGCTGCTCGCGATCGGCTACTACGGCACGCGCGCGCGGCACAGCGCCTGAGCGGGCCGCCCGCTACAGCAGCCGCTCTCCCCCGCCGATGAGACCCCCGCCGTCGATGACGATCGTCTGACCGGTGATGAAGCTGCCGGCGCGCGCGGCGAGCATCACGGCCACCCCCGCCACGTCATCGGGGTCGCCGAGGCGCTTGAGCGGGTAGCCGCGCGCCAGGGCCTCGGCGCGCGCGGGATCGGCCCACAGCGCCTTGGAGAACTGCGTGCGGATCAGGCCCGGGGCGATGCAGTTGACGCGGATGTTGTGCGCCCCCCATTCGACGGCGAGATTGCGCGCCAGCTGCATGTCGGCCGCCTTGGAGATGCCGTAGCCGCCAAGCAGCGCGCTGCCCATGAAGCCGGCCACCGAGGACACGATGATCACCGCGCCGTCCTTGCGCTCGGCCATCGCCGGCAGCGTCATATTGCACAACCACATGTTGCTGTAGAGGTTGGTGCGTATCAGCTTGTCGAAGGCCTCGTCCGACATGGTCGCCGAGGGCCCGAAGTGCGGATTGGTGGCGGCGTTGCACACCAGAATGTCGATGCGTCCGAAAGCGGCGACGCTCGCGTCGATCAGGCCCTTGAGCTCGTCCTTGTGTCCGACGTGGCAGGCGCGCGCGAGCGCGGTGCCGCCGGCGGCGGTGATCTCCGCGGCCACCGCATCGCAGCTCTCCTGCTTGCGGCTCGAGATGACGACCTTCGCGCCGTGCGCCGCCATCGCCACGGCGATCGCCTTGCCGATGCCGCGGCTCGAGCCGGTGATGAGGGCGACTTTGCCTGAGAGATCAAACAGCGACATCGGCGACTCCGCGGGTGCTTCGTGTCGCGCAATTCTGCGCCCAGCGGCGTGCGCAGGGAAACCGCGCCAGACATACCCACGCCCGGCGTTGTAGAATGCGCTATGCGCCTGACTCCTGCGGTACTGCTAAGCCTGATCGCGGCAGGGTGCGCTGCACAGCCTGCCCCCCCGAGAACTCCGGAGAGACACGCGGCCAACATCGCCGCAGCGGAGGCGGCCGGCTACAAAGTCGTCAAGTACGGTGATCGGGCGATATTCTGTCCCACCGCGCCCCCGACCGGCTCCCACATCGGGGCCACGTGCCTCAGCGAGAGCGAATGGGAGGCACAAACCGGCCTGCCGAAGACTCCGAGCCCCTCGGTGCACGTGAACAATCAATCGCCGGGCCCCGGCCCCGGATCGGGACACTAGTATCCTCGAGCCTCAGACCGGCTCATCGAGCGATTTGGCAAGCGCCGTGAAGAGCTGCGGTCCCTTCTCGGTCATGTACCAGCAATCCTCGAGGCGGATACCGAACTCGCCGGGAACGTAGATTCCGGGCTCGTCGGAGAAGCACATGCCCGCCTCGAGCGGCGTGGTGTCGTTACGCACCAGATACGGCGCCTCGTGCACCTCCATGCCGATCCCGTGTCCGGTGCGATGCGACAGGCCCGGCAGACCGTAGTCGCGGCTCCAGCCCTTCTGCTCGTAGAACGTGCGCACCGTCCGGTCGATGGTTCCGACCGGCACGCCGAGCCTGGCCGTCTCCTGCGCCAGCTCCTGGCCGCGCTTCACCGTGTTCCACAATTCCCGCTGGCGGGGCGAAGCGGCACCGAAGACCCAGGTGCGCGTGATGTCGGACTGGTAGCCGTGAACGCTGCAGCCGGTGTCGATGAGGATGACCGACCCGGCGCGCACCTGCTGCGGCTGGATGGATCCGTGCGGATAGGCGCTCGCCTCGTTGAGCAGCACGAGTGTGAACTCGTGCGCGCCGCCGAGCGCCTGCGTGGCGCCGACCATCAGGGCGAGGATGTCGGGGCCGGACATTCCGGCTTCGACGTGGGCATGCGTGTGCCGCAGCGCCGCGATGGTGACGTCATTGGCGGCCTGCATCAGGGCGAGCTCCGCCGCCGACTTGTACATCCGGCAGGCGCGAATGAGCTCATCTCCGGGGATCACCGCCGGCGCGCTCGCCGCAGCCCTCGACATGCGATCGACGATGAAGAGCCGCGTGGTCGGCTCGACCGCGAGGGGTCCCGCGGCATGCTCGCGCAGGGCGCCGGCGAGCAGCTCGAAAGGGCTGTCGTCCTCTTTCCAGGGCCGCACGTCCGCGGCGACCTTGAGTGTTTCGCGGATGGACGGCTCTTCGAAGTATGGCGTTACGACCACGACCCGCCCCTCCGCGGGAATCAGCGCCGCGGTAGTCCTTTCGGTGCGGTGCCAGCGAACGCCGCTAAAGTACTCCAGCGAGGGGCCTGCCTCGACGAGGAACGCGGCGATCTTCTTCTGCTGCATCAGCCCCTGGACCCTGGCGAGCCGCGCGCCGTGCTCCGCAGTACTGATGGCCTGCGCGTCGCGGGTAATCGAAGTCAGTTCCGCAGCCGCCGCCTTGTCGGCGAGCGAGCGCTCGCTGCCCGCGAGCGCCGCGCCTGCGGCCGTGAGTCCGAAGAAGCTGCGTCTGGAGACCGTCGTCATGGATTCCCCCTCTGGCGTGCCGCCGCGCATTCTGCCCGGCTCGGCGCTGCTTGGCGACCCGCGCGCGTTAGGCGGGTCGCGAAGCCCCGCAGTAGAATCCGCCCGCCGCGCCCGTAGCTCAGTTGGATAGAGCATCAGGCTTCGAACCTGAGGGTCGGGAGTTCGAATCTCTCCGGGCGCGCAGAAACCTGAGCCGGCAAGCGCCCGCAGCCAAGCTGCCGGCGGTCAGTCGGGTGGGAGCTCCCGACCGCCGCCGCAGGCGGCAAACGGCATCTACGTATTCCTTTCGAGAGGTGCCGGTCGAATCATCCCGAGCAGTCGAGCTGGAGAGAGCCGGCACGCCCGGGGGCGCGCGAGATGCATTCCACCGATCCTGTCAATCGCTTGATGAGCGAGCCTGCCGTCTCGATCGACCTCCACTCGCCGGCGACGGAGGTCTTGCGGATATTCTCCGCCCATCCTTTTCATCATCTTCCTGTTGTCGACAAGACCAGGGTCGTGGGGATGCTCAGCTCCGCCGACCTTCTCAAGCTTGAGGCGTTCTTGCCGAGGCGAGGCGGGATCGGCGCAGACTACCTGAATGAACGCCTGCGCATCGACCAGCTGATGCGTCAACCGCCGATCACCATCGGCGGAAATCAGTCGGTAGAGCAGGCGGCCAGATTGATGATCAAGCATGGCATTCACGCCCTGCCTGTCACCGACTCCGACGACCACCTGGTCGGGATCATTACGACGACCGACATCATCAACGGCGTACTTCGCGGCGATCAACGCGGCAGCAGCCACGGAGCGCCAGGAACGGATCAGGTGCCCATCAGGCTGAGCGCGGCGGAGTTCAGGGAGGCGGCGCAGTTGGCCGCCGGGGCCGCAGACGCCGATGATGACCGCGGTAAGATGGCGCGCGCGCTGCTCCATGCGCAATCACGGCTCAAGCTTCTGGAGAGTGTGCTGGCAACCGCGGATCGCTACGTTCATGCCGGCCAGGATCAGAGCATGCACAGGCTGCTCGTGAAAGCGATCGGCAAGGCCAAGGAAGGCGGTCCGATGCCGGGCCCCGGCCCTTGAAGGGATGTCGTTTGCTTTGTAAGGCGGGTCATCCGTGAAACACAACCCACAAGTCATCGCCTTCATGACGCCCTTCCCGCACTCGATTGACATCGATGCGCCGCTCGCCGAGGCCCACAAGATCATGCGCGCCGGTCACTTCCGGCATCTGCCCGTCACTTCCGCTGGCAGGATCGTCGGTGTGCTCACGGATCGGGACATCAAGCTCGTGCTCGGGCCCGACTTCGGCAACCCGGACGAGCGCGAGCTCAAGGTCCGCGAAGCGTACGTCGACAAGCCGTGCGTCGTTCCGGCGTCCACGCCGGTGGCAACCGTTGCGCGCACCATGGCTGAGCACCACATCGGCTCGGCCATCGTCACCAAGAACGACAAGCTGGTTGGCATCTTCACCGTCACCGACGCCTGCCGGGCGCTCGCGCAGCTGCTCGAGGGTCGCCCTGAAGAGAACGGAGACGCAGCCTGAGCCGCTGCGGCACGCATGCTGATCGACGAGATGACAGAGCAGGAGTGCCGCGCGGCACTCGGCCGCTTCGATTTCGGCCGTCTCGCGTGCGTGCGCGCGGAGCAGCCGTACATCGTGCCCGTAAACTTCTGCTACGACGGGCAGCACGTTTACGGCCTCACCACCTGCGGACAGAAGATCGAGTGGATGCGCGCCAATCCGCGCGTCTGCCTCGAGGTCGACGAGCGACTGAGTGACAGGGAATGGATGAGCGTCATCGTCTTCGGCCGGTTCGAGGAGCTCACCGACGCACCGGCGCACGCCGCGGCACGCTCGCATGCGCTCGCGAGCCTGCAGCGCCGCGAGTTGTGGTGGCAGCCGGCGAGCGTCGCCACCGAGCTGCGCGGGCAGCGCGCACCGGTCTTCTACCGCATCCACATCGAGCGCATCAGCGGACGCCGCGCCACGCCCGATGCGCTCGAGGCGACGCTTAAGTCGTAACCGGGTCTCACCACGCCTCAAGCTGCTCCACGAGGAGGACCTCGCATGAGCCAGGGCCGCTATCGCTTCGCGTCAGCGAGGTGTTTAGGTACGCGCCATCGTCTCTCACAGCGTTGACCAGGAACCCCGACAGGTGGACGACCTGGCCAATGCGCAAGCGCTCGAGTCGACGGCGCACGCCCGCGTCGGCCGGAATCACATGCGTGTTGGCACTGTGCTCTATTACCTCGCGTCGGGGAATCGGCAGAGCCTCCCTGGGTACCCACGAGTAAAATCGTGCAGCTTGCGTGATCTCGAAGGCCCGCAGGACCCGGTTGTCCGACATGGGCCCCCAGCCCAGCGCACGATCCTCCGGAACGAGGTCAGAGAGTCGATCAACGTGGTAATCCTCGCGCCCGAGGATTCGTGCCGTGATGTCGTAGCGAGCGCGAGGCGTGAGTCGCCGCAAGCGCCAGTTGTCATAGCCCTGCCACAGCCCGAGTGATGCCAGCACAATGATGAGAATCGTGCGCCAGGACATGCGAGGCCTATTATCCTTGGCATGAAAGTCACGCCGCCTCCGGCTGCGTCGAACTCCAGTCGCTCAGAAGCGTGAGACACATCGCAGTCGGCGCAGGGTTCGGACTCCGGGGCGCCTGAGATCGGAGAGTCGCGTATGTCCAAAGACATCGAGCAGGAGCTGGATGCCATCTTCGCCCACCACAAGACTCGTGTGGCACAGGCGCGGAACGAGATGGCCGGCAAGAGCGCGGCCGAGGAGAATTTCACTCAAGCCGCCACGGTTTGCCTGGCCAGTGTGATTACACCTGCCCTCCAGCAGATGGCCCAGGCACTCAATGCGCGCGGCGTGGCGGCGCGAGCGCTCAGCGACGGAAGTGGCGCGCGCATCGATATCCCCGTCAGCCGACACGCGCGCCTGGGTCATGGTCACGGGGGTTACCCCTACCTCCGGGCCAGGCCGGATCGCGAGACTCGGCGCATCTACTTCGAGCGGAATACGTCCGACGGCCGCGGCGGTAACGCGGTGGGCGACTACGCGATCGCAGAGGTCACTGCGGAGTCGGTCAGGGCCCTGGTGATGGATCTGGTCCGAGTGCTGTACGGACCTCTTTGAGCGCTTGGGCTATTCAGGGCCATATCCGCGATAACACACCGTCGCGGCGAATGAAGTGGTGCCACAGCGCGGCGAGCGCGTGCAGGCCCGCCACGGCGAACAGCGTGTACGCCAGGTAGCCGTGAATGTCTTCCGTGGGGTGGAAGATCGCACGATTCTTCTGCACCCCGAAATCCACTCTGAAGAGCCCGAAATCGAACGCGCGCCCGTGCCAGATGAAGGTCACGATGCCGAGGATCGGGGTGACGAGCAGCAATGCGTAGAGCAGCAGGTGCACCGGGCGCGCCAGCGCCCGCGAGAGCTCGCCCGCCTCGGGCGGCAGCGGTGGCGGCGGATGCCTGCTCCGCCACCAGAGACGCGCCATGAGCAGAGCCCACAGGAGCAGCCCGCAGAGCGCGTGGATGTTGATCCAGAAGCTCTGCGTGTCCTTCGGCCAGGAGTCGTGCAGCAATCCCAGCACGCCGACGATGACGACGAGCAGCGCCATGCTCCAGTGAAAGCCGACGGCGCCACCATCATAACGCACGAGGCTTGCGGGTGGCCGCAGGCTCATGGCTCCTGCCTCTCGAGGCTCAGCCCATAGTCGCTCAGCAGTATCTGGATCCCCAGATAACTCATGAAGTCGATCTCCCCGCTCGAGTTCGCAATGCTGCGTCCGGCCATGAACAGCAGCAGAAATCCGCGGCCGAGCCGATAGCGGCCGCCGACGTCGAGGGTGGTGAAGTTGGGCAGCGCCCCCATGGCGTGATCGTTGTAGAGCTCGGCGTCCAGCTCGAGTCGCGGCGTGAACCTGTGCCCGGCGACGAGGCCGAGGATGCGCTCCTCGGACCCGCGGTGTGCGAAGTAGTAGCCCGCCTCGAAGTCAAGATCGAGCGGCCCGAAGCTTCTCGCGACCTCGAGCGGCAGCAGCACGCGTGAGCCCTCCTCCGCGATCCCCTTGCTCTGTGCGCTCGCCGAGCCCGCGGTCTCGTACTGCGGGAAAATCGCCATCTGCCAGCCGCCCTCGCCCTGATCGAGAAAGCGCCACTTGATGCCCGGATACGCATTGCTCCAGCCGCTCACCTGCGGTGCGCCACTCGCGCTCTGCACGACGTAAGGCACCTCGTAGGTCAGCTGAATGCGCTCGCCCAGCCCGTAGTTGATGTCGATCTGCGGCATCTGCCACGCGGTCACTCCCCCCGAGGTGCTGGTCATCGAGGCCAGATTGATCTCCCAGTTGCCGTTGCCGGGCGTACCGGGGTCGTTGGTAATGTACGGGGGACCGGCCTGGGCGTGGGCGGGGCGTGGCAAGAGGAAGGCGGCGCCGCACAGGACGGCGAGGACAGTGGACAACGGACGCTGCATGGATTCGGTTAGTCTAACCCGACACGAACGGGGTGCGAGGACAGCCCGTGAGCGCAACAACCACGAGGCCCAGAGGCCGGGCCGCACCGGCGCGCTGCCGCTGGGCGCGCCATGCGGACCCCGAGATGCAGCGTTACCACGACGAGGAGTGGGGGCGTCCGGCGCACGATGACCGGCATCTCTTCGAGATGCTGATCCTCGAGGGTGCGCAGGCGGGCCTCTCCTGGTCCACCATCCTGCACAAGCGCGCCGGTTACCGGCGTGCGTTTGCGCGCTTCGATCCGCGCCAGGTGGCACGCTTCGACGCCCGGCGCCGCGCGGCGCTCAGGCGCGACGACGGTATCGTACGCAATCGCCTCAAGATCGACTCCACCGTCTCCAACGCGCGCGCCTTTCTCGAGGTGCAGCGCGAGTTCGGCTCCTTCGACCGCTATCTCTGGTCGTTCGTCGACGGCCTGCCCGTCGTCAACCACCGCAAGGGCAGCAGGCCTCCCGCCCGCACGGCGCTCAGTGATCGCATCTCGAAGGATCTCGCGCGGCGTGGCTTTCGCTTCGTCGGCACGACCATCGTCTACGCCTACTTGCAGGCGGTAGGGGTCGTGGACGATCACGAGCGCGGCTGCTTCCGCGCCCGGCAGTAGCCTTAGGTCCCGAGCGCCTCTTAAGATAGCGGTCCTTTTCCATGCGCCCGGGAACCCTAAGTATGAAAGTTCTGCTCGCCCTCGCCGCCACGACGGCGCTCTCGGCCGGCGCGGCTTACGCCGACTGCCCCTACCCCGCTGCTCCCGACAAGCTCCCGGACGGCGCGAACGCCACGCTGCAGGACATGCTCGCCGGGCAGAAGGCGGTCGCCGAATACAACAAGGCCGTCAACGAGTACGTCGCCTGCATCGACAAGGAGCTCGACGAAACGATCGCCAAGGGCGGCGACAAGATCAAGCCGGAGCAGAAGGCCGACATGCAGCGCGTCGAGACGCAGAGGCACAACGCCGCCATCGACCAGCTGCAGAGCGTCGCCGACCGTTTCAACGAGCAGGTGAAGGTCTTCAAGGCCAAGAGCGCGGACAGCAAGAAACCCTGAGTGCTCACACCCGTCGAAGCCGATGCGCTGATCGGACAGCACCTGCAGTGCATGCCGATCGAGTCGCTGCCGCTCACGCAGTGCGCGGGCGGCGTGCTGCGCGAGAATATCTACGCTGAGCGCGACCAGCCGCCTTTCGACCGCGTCGCCATGGACGGGATCGCGCTCGACAGCCAGGCGGTGGCCGCCGGCCGGCGCGCCTTCCGCGTGCAGGCCACGCAGGCCGCGGGCGATCCGCCCCTGACTCTCGGCGCCAGCGGCGCCTGCATCGACGTCATGACCGGCGCCGTGCTGCCGGTGGGCTGCGACAGCGTCGTTCCGGTCGAGGAGCTCTCGGTGAGCGCCGGCGAGGCGGCACTCGGCGCGGCGGTGCGGGTCGAGCCGTGGCAGAACGTGCACCGGCGCGGCAGCGACACCCGCCAGGGGACGCTGCTCGTGTCCGCGGGCACGCGGCTGCGTCCCCCGGAGATCGCGATCGCTGCGGGAGCCGGCATGGCGCGCATCCGCGTCAGCAGCCAGCCGATGCTCGTCGTCATCTCGACCGGCAACGAGCTCATCGAGCCGGGCGAGCCGGTGCTCGCCCACCAGGTGAGGCGCTCCAACGCCTACGCGATCGTGAGCGCGCTGCGCGAGCACGGCTTCCAGCGCGTGGCGGACGACCACATCCAGGACGATGCCGACGAGCTGCGCGAGCGCCTGAGGTTTCACCTCGAAACGCACGACGTGCTGGTCCTGTCGGGCGGCGTCTCCATGGGAAAGTTCGACCTCGTGCCACAGGTGCTGGAGGAGCTCGGCGTGCACGCCATTTTTCACAAAGTGGCGCAGCGGCCCGGCAAGCCACTGTGGTTCGGCGTGGCACCTTCGGGTGCCGCCGTATTCGGCCTGCCCGGCAATCCCGTCTCGACCCTGGTATGCGTCGCCCGCTACGTGCTGCCCGCGCTGTTCGCGAGCCTCGGGCTCAATTCGCCGCTGCCGGAGCGGCTGGCGCTCGGCGCGCCGGTCACGGTCAACCCGCCGCTGACAAACTTTCTGCCGGTGCGCATCGAGCAGGACGACTGGGGACGCCCCTGGGCGATGCCCGCTCCCACCAACGGCTCGGGCGACTTCACCTCGCTCGCCGGCACCGACGGCTTCGTGGAGCTGCCGCCGGGACCGAACACCTACAAGAAGGGCTTCGTCACGCGGCTGTTCCGCTGGACCTGAGGGCTGCGGAGCGTTGCCTCTTTCGACCCATAGCCAGCACCCCGCTTCCGTCCCATACTCAAAACATGTCCACTCCTGAGGTCATCGTTCCGCTCACCCGGCGCGGCGCGCCGCGGGACACGCTCGGACGCCCGATGCGGGACTTACGCATCTCGGTGATGGACCGCTGCAACTTCCGCTGCCCCTACTGCATGCCGCGCGAGACCTATCACGAGAAGTATCGCTTTCTCGGCTCGCACGAGCGCTTGTCGTTCGACGAGATCGTGCGGCTGACGCGCCTGTTCGTGCAGCTCGGGGTACGAAAGCTGCGCCTCACGGGGGGCGAGCCGCTCCTGCGCGCGAACCTCACCGACCTGATCGGCGACCTGACGGCCATCCCGGGCGTCGAGGACGTCGCGCTCACCACCAACGGAGTGCTGCTGGCGAAGTACGCGAGCGAGCTCAAGGCGGCGGGCCTGAAGCGCATCACCGTGAGCCTCGACAGCCTGGACCCAGCGGTGTTCGCCCGCATGAGTGGCGGTTTCGGCAGCCCCGCCGAGGTGCTCGAGGGCATCGAGCACGCGCGCCGTGCAGGACTCGAGCCGATCAAGATCAACACGGTGGTACAGCGCGGAGTCAACGACCACGCCGTCCTCGAGCTGATCGAGCGCTTTCGCGGCACGGGCGTGATCGTGCGCTTCATCGAGTACATGGACGTCGGCAATCGCAACCATTGGAACTCGGCGCTGGTGGTTCCGTCCAGGGAGCTGGCGGCACGCATCGCCGCCCGCTGGCCGCTCGCCTCGCTCGAGCCCGGCTACCGCGGCGAGGTGGCCGAGCGCTACGCGTTCGCGGACGGCCAGGGCGAAGTCGGCTTCATCTCCTCGGTGTCGCAGCCGTTCTGTGGTGACTGCACGCGCGTGCGCCTGTCCTCCGACGGCGTGATCTACACCTGCCTGTTCGGCACTCATGGCACGAGCCTGCGGGATGCGCTGCGCGGCGGGGCGAGCGAGGAGCAGCTGCTCGAGCTCATCGCCGGCGTGTGGCTCAGGCGCGGGGACCGCTACAGCGAGTTGCGCGCGAGCCAGCCGCACGGCGCAGGCGAGCCGCCTAAGGTCGAGATGTTCTACATCGGTGGCTGATGCGGCGGCCGGGCCTCTCGCACCTCGACGCGCGCAACCGCCCGGCCATGGTGGATGTCGGCGGCAAGGAAGTGACGCATCGCACGGCGGAGGCCGAGGCACGCATCCGCCTGCCGCCCGCGGTAGCCCGTGCGCTGCGCGCCAGCGGCCATCGCACGGCTAAGGGCCCGGTCTTCGACACCGCAATCCTTGCCGGTGTCATGGCGGCCAAACGCACCCATGAGCTGATCCCCTTCTGTCATCCGCTCGCGCTCGATGACTGTCAGATCGAGATCGCGCAGCGCCGCGCGGGCGTGATCGTGGTGCGCTGCCGGGTGTCGGTGCATCACCGCACCGGGGTGGAGATGGAGGCGCTCACCGGCGCGGCGGTCGCCGCGCTCACCATCTACGACATGTGCAAGGCGCTCTCCCACGACATCGAGATCGGCGGCGTGCGGCTCATGGCGAAGGCGGGAGGCCGGCGTCCCTTCGCGCGCCGGCGCGCACGGCGAGCCGCATGAGCGCGCCGCTCTACGGCCTGGTGCTCGCCGGGGGGCGCAGCAGCCGCATGGGCCAGGACAAGGCGGCGTTGCGGGTCGGCGGCCGCACGCAGCTCGAGCAGGCGATGACCCTGCTCGCCCCGCACGTCGCGCGGGCCTTCGTCTCGGTGCGCCCCGATCAGCGCTCGGAAGCGCTGCGCGGGCGCTTCGAGCAGATCGAGGACACGCGCGAGAACTTAGGTCCCATCGCCGGGATCATCGCCGCCCAGGAACGCTATCCGGACTGCGCCTGGCTGGTGCTGGCGTGCGACCTGCCGCTGCTCGATGCGGCGACGCTCGAGTTCCTGCTGCGTGCACGCGCGCCCGAGCGGCTCGCCACGGCCTTCCGCTCCAGCCACGACCGGCTGCCCGAGCCCCTGTGCGCCGTGTATGAGCCGGCCAGCCGCGGCGCGCTCGCCGCTTATGTGGCGCGCGGTCAGAACTGCCCGCGCAAATTCCTGCTGGGCGCCGACGTACAGCTCATCGACGAGCCCAACCCGCGCGCGCTCGACAACGCCAACACTCCCGAGGAATATGCTTCCGCCATGAGCACTCTCGACGGGGCGCCGGTGGCGGCCACCCGGCGTGTGACCGTGCAGTACTTCGCGCTGCTGCGCGAGCAGGCCGGGCGGGGAACCGAGTCGCTGGTGACGGCGGCGCGCACGCCCCGCGAGCTCTATGCGGAGCTCGCACGGCGGTACCCCTTCTCGCTCGATCCGGCCGTGCTGCGGGTCGCCATCAACTCGGAGTTCGGCGACTGGTCGGCGCCGCTCGCCGACGGCGATGCGATCGTGTTCATCCCGCCGGTCGCGGGCGGCTGAGCAGACCTCGATCGTGGCCGCAGCATGACTGCCCCGTTTCGCTTCGTGCGCGTCCCCATCGACGTGAGCGCCCTGCGCGGCGCGCTCGCCGATCCGGCCTGCGGCGGCTACGCGGCCTTCGAGGGCTGGGTGCGCGATCACAACGAGGGCCAGCGCGTGCGGCATCTCGAGTACGAGGCCTACGAGCCGCTCGCGGTGCGCGAAGCCGAGCGCATCGTGGAGGAAGCGGTAGCGCGTTTCGGGATCGCTCATGCCGCGTGCGCGCACCGCGTCGGGGACTTGCGCATCGGCGAGCTCGCCGTGTGGGTCGGCGTGAGCGCGACGCACCGCGACGAAGCCTTCCGCGCCTGCCGCTACATCATCGACGAGATCAAGCACCGCCTGCCGATCTGGAAGAAGGAGCATTACGCGAACGGCGACTCGGGCTGGGTCAACTGCGAGCGCTGCGCCACCGCCCCGCGCGCGCACGATGCGGGGCACCCGCACGGGCACGGCAAACCGGACGCAGTCTGAGGACTCAGGGCCGGATCTGGCCGGCGCCGCGCACGACGTACTTGTAGCTGGTGAGCTGCTCGACGCCGACCGGGCCGCGCGCGTGAAAGCGCTCGGTGGAGATGCCGATCTCCGCCCCCATGCCGAACTCCCCGCCGTCGGCGAACTGCGTCGAGGCGTTGTGCAGCACGATCGCGCTGTCGACCCGGTCGAGGAAGCGCTCGGCGGTCGCCTGGTTCTCGGTGACGATCGACTCGGTGTGCGCCGAGCCGTAGCGGGCGATGTGCGCGATCGCGGCATCGACCCCATCGACCACGCGCGCGGCGATGATGGCGTCCAGATACTCGGTGTACCAGTCGTCCTCGCTCGCCGCGCGCACGCGCGCATCCGCCTGCTGCACGGTCGCATCGCCGCGCACCTCGCAACCGGCATCCAGCAGGTCGCGCACGATGGGCAGGAGGTGCGTCGCGACGCAGGCGCGGTCGATGAGGAGCGTCTCGGCCGCGCCGCAGATCCCGGTGCGGCGCATCTTGGCGTTCAGTGCGATGGTGCGCGCCATGCGTACGTCCGCGTCGCGGTCGATGTACACGTGGCAGTTGCCCTGCAGATGTCCGATCACCGGTACGCGCGCCTCCTGCTGCACGCGCGCGACCAGATTCCTGCCGCCGCGCGGCACCAGACAATCGAGGTACTCGGTCATCCCGGCCAGCATGTAGCCGACCGCGGCACGGTCGGTGGTCGGCACCAGCTGCAGGCAGCCGAGCGGAAGCCGCGCCGCCTCGAGTCCGGCGGCGAGGCAGGCATGGAGCGCTGCGTTCGAATGGTGGCTCTCCGAGCCGCCCCGCAGGATCGCGGCGTTTCCGGACTTGAGGCACAGGGCCCCCGCGTCCGTCGTGACGTTGGGGCGGCTCTCGTAGATGATACCGATGACGCCGAGCGGCACCACCACACGCTGGATCCTGAGGCCGTTCGGCCGCTCCCATTCCGCCGCCGTGGTTCCGATGGGGTCCGGGAGCGCCGACACCTCGGTAATGCTCGCCGCGATCGCCTCGATGCGCTTCTCATCGAGACGCAGCCGCTCGAGCCGCGCGCCGCCCACGTGCGCTGCACGCGCCGCCGCCACGTCGCGCTCATTGGCCGCGAGAATCTCCCCACTGCGGTCGCGCACCGCCGCCGCCGCCGCCTCGAGCGCTGCGTTCTTCTGCGCGGTGCTCGCGTGCGCGAGGACTGCGGCAGCCGCCACGGCGGCCTTACCGAGGCCCTCCATCAGCTCATGGGTACGATCCGCGCTCACGGGTAGCTCAGGCCTGACGCACCGCGGGCGCCGCGGGGGCGACGTCCCTGAGCAGCACCAGATCGTCGCGGTGAATCATCTCGTCGCGGCCGCGGAACCCGAGCAGCGCCTCGATCTCGGAGGACTTGCGGCCCATGATGCGCGCGGTGTCGGCGTCGGAGTAGGCGATGATGCCGCGGGCGACTTCGGCGCCGTCCGCGGCGAGCACGCTCACGGTGTCGCCGCGCTCGAAACGCCCGCGCGCCGCGGTAACGCCTGCGGGCAGCAGGCTCTTGCCGTCGAGCAAGGCGCGCCAGGCGCCCGCGTCGATGGTGATCGCGCCCGCCGGGCGCAGTGTGCCTGCGATCCATTGCTTACGCGCCGCCACCGGGGTCGCGCTCGGCACGAACCAGGTGCAGTCCGCACCCTCCTCCAGGCGCCGCAGCGGGTGCTTGTGGTAGCCCGCCGCGATGCACATGTGGCAGCCGGCTGCGACCGCGATCTTGGCCGCGAGAATCTTGGCCGTCATGCCGCCGGAGCCCACCGGCGAGGCGCTGCGGCCACCCATGGCCTCGATGTCCGCGGTGATGTGACGCACCTCGGGGACGATGCGCGCGCGCGGATCCTTGTTGGGGTCGGCGCTGTAGAGGCCCTCGACATCCGAGAGCAGCACCAGACAGTCGGCGCCGGCCATCTGCGCGACGCGCGCGGCGAGGCGGTCGTTGTCGCCGTAGCGGATCTCGGCGGTCGCGACCGTGTCGTTCTCATTGATCACCGGCAGCGCCCCGAGCGAGAGCAGCGCCTCGAGGGTGGCGCGCGCGTTCAGATAGCGGCGCCGCCGCTCGCTGTCCTCGAGCGTCAACAACATCTGCGCTACCGTCACGCCGTGCTCCTCGAACAGCTCCTTGTAGGCATGTGCCAGGCGGATCTGACCGACCGCCGCGGCCGCCTGGCTCTCCTCGAGGCGCAGCGTCCCGCGCCGCAGCCCGAGCCGCCGGCGGCCGAGCGCGATGGCGCCCGAGGACACCAGGATCAGCTGCTGGCCGCGCCGGCGCAGGCGCAGCAGATCCTCGACCAGTGTCTCGAGCCAGGCGCGATTGACGCGCCCGCTGTCACCGCCCACCAGCAGCGCCGAGCCGACCTTCACCACGAGCCGCCGCGCCCGCAGCAGGGGTGCCGCGCTGGTCCGAGCTTGGGCGGTCATGGTGGAAAACTATACGCATTCGACACTGCGTTGCCCAACTTAGGGCGAGCCCCTAAACTGGTGCGCGGCGAAGAGGCTCGACGAGGGGTGGCGGCGCGGTGAGCAGAGATTACGAACCGGTTCCCGGCCAGTGGTACGAGAACCTGGAGGAAGAGGAGCAGTTCCGCGTACTGTCGGTTGACGAGGACTCGGAGCTGGTCGAGATCGAGTATCTCGATGGCGACATCGAGGAGCTCGACCTCGAGGCGTGGCACGAGATGGACCTCGAGCGCATCGATGAGCCCGAAGGCTGGTCCGACGACGACGAGGAGTCGGAGGAGGACGAGGAGTGGGACGAGGAAGACGACGAGGACGATGACGACGACCTCGACGAGGATGACGAGGACGGCGACGAGGAACAGGACGAGTATTGATCGCCCCCGGCGTCGACAGCTGGTATCACGAGAAGGAATCCGCCTGGCTGTACCGGCGGGTGGCGGCCGCCGAGCCCGACACCCACAAGCGCTCGCTGTTCGAGCAGCTGGCGCTGGCCGCCGAGGAGCAGGCCTCCCGCTGGGAGCAAGCCGCGGCTAAGAGCGGCCCGGCGCCGACCACCCCCCGTACTTTCAGCCCATCGTTGCGCGCCCGCGTGGTAGCGCGACTCCTTAAGCGCTTCGAGCCGGCCGCGCTGCGCCCGGTGCTGGCGGCGATGAAGCTGCGTGGGCTGTCGATCTACAGCGCCCTCGGCGGCAGCATCGCCGGCCACGCCATGCCCACCTCGCTCGCGGAAGTCGGGGCGCGTCATCGCAGCACTCTCGGAGGGAGCCTGCGCGCGGCGGTCTTCGGCGTGAACGACGGGCTGATGTCGAACCTCAGCCTGGTGCTGGGAGTGGCCGGGGCCGGCGTCGCGCGCGGCTACGTGCTCATGTCGGGCGCCGCCGGGTTGCTCGCCGGCGCGCTCTCGATGGCGGCGGGCGAGTACATCTCGGTGCGCTCGCAGCGCGAGATGTACGAGTACCAGATCGCGCTCGAGCGTGCGGAGCTCGAGGAGTACCCGGAGGAGGAGGCCGAGGAGCTGGCCCTCATTTACCAGGCGCGCGGCGTCGGGCTCGAGCAGGCGCGCGCGGTGAGCCACGCGCTGCTCGCGCGCCCCGACAAGGCACTCGATGTGCTCTCGCGCGAGGAGCTCGGCCTGAATCCGGACGATCTCGGCTCGCCGTGGCGCGCGGCGAGCGCATCGTTCGTCACGTTCGCAGCCGGCGCCCTCGTGCCCCTCGTCCCCTTCCTCACCGGCATGGCCGGGACGGCCGCGGTAGCGGTCTCGGCCGGCGCGACTGCGGTGATGCTGTTCGCGGTCGGACTGACCCTGTCACTCTTCACCGGGCGCGACGCGCTGCGCAGCGCGCTGCGCATGGTGCTGATCGGCGGCGGGGCGGGAACTGTGAGCTTCCTGGTCGGTCGGGCCCTCGGAGTCGTGATCTCCTGAGCGGGCCTTGAAAAGCCGCCCGCCGCCCCAAGGCTGGCGAGGAACCAGGGGTAACGGTACAGTGCCTGCCCCGTTTTGCGCTCCCAGATCCGCCATGAAACGCATCCTGTTGTTCCTGCTGACGAACCTCGCGGTCCTGCTGGTGCTGTCGGTGGTCGCGCATCTCATCGGCCTCGACACCTGGCTCGCCGTGCACGGCGGAAGCCTGTCGGGCCTGCTGGTATTCGCGGCCTTCCTAGGCTTCGGCGGCTCGTTCATCTCGCTGGCGATGTCGAAGTGGATGGCGAAGCGCTCGATGGGCGTGCGGGTCGTCGGCGCCTCGGGTGATCCGACCGAGCAGTGGCTCGTCTCGGTCGTGCAGCAACACGCCCAGCGGGTGGGAGTCGGCATGCCGGAGGTCGGCATCTTCGACGCGCCCGAGCCCAACGCCTTCGCCACCGGCATGAGCCGCAACGCCGCCCTCGTCGCCGTCAGCACCGGCCTCCTGCAGCGCATGAGCCGCGAGGAGATCACCGCGGTGCTGGGTCACGAGATGACCCACGTCGCCAATGGCGACATGGTGACGCTCACCCTGATCCAGGGCGTCGTCAACACCTTCGTGATCTTCCTGTCGCGCGTCATCGGCAACATCGTCGACCGCGCCTTGTTCCGCTCCGAGGACGGCCGTGGCATCGCCTACTTCGTCACCGTGATGGTGACGCAGCTGCTGCTCAGCGTGCTCGCCACCATGATCGTCATGTGGTTCTCACGCTGGCGCGAATTCCGTGCCGATCGGGGCGGCGCGCAGCTCGCGGGCACCTCCAGCATGATCGCCGCCCTCGAGGAGCTGAAGCGGGTGCACGAGCCTCTGCCGACCCAGCAAATGGCTGCCTTCGGCATCGCCGGCGGCGACGTCGGCAGCGGGCTGAAGCGCCTGTTCCTCAGCCACCCGCCGCTCGATGAGCGCATCGCGGCGCTGCGCTCGCTCGGCTCCGCGAACTGACGCGACCACCCAGGCGGTGGACTTTCTCGGGACGCTGCGCGGGATTCTCGGCGCCGGGGATCTGCTCATCGGCGCCGATTGCGAGCCCTACCTCACGGATCATCGCCGCCTCTACCGGGGGCGCGCGCTGGCGGTCGCGCTGCCGCGCTCGGTCGAGCAGGTCGCGCAGCTCCTCGCAAGCTGTAACGCGGCGCGCGTCGGCGTGGTACCCCACGGCGGCAACACCAGCTACTGCGGCGGCGCCACCCCCGACGAGACCGGCCGCCAGCTGGTGCTGTCGCTCGCGCGGCTCAACCGCGTGCGCAGCGTCGACCCCGAGAACTATTCGCTGGTCGCGGAAGCGGGCTGCATCCTCGCTCAGGTCCAGCAGGCCGCCGAACAGGCTGGACGGCACTTTCCCCTGAGTCTCGGCTCCGAGGGCAGCTGCCAGATCGGCGGCAATCTCTCGACCAACGCCGGCGGCGTGCACGTGCTGCGCTACGGGATGATGCGCGACCTGGTACTGGGGCTCGAGGTGGTGCTGGCCGACGGCCGCGTGCTGCCGGGACTGACGGCGCTGCGCAAGGACAACACCGGCTACGACATCCGGGGCCTGTTCCTCGGGGCCGAAGGCACCCTGGGTGTGATCACGGCCGCCAGCCTCAAGCTCTTTCCGCAGCTCAAGAGCACCGCCACCGCACTCGCCGCGGTCGCCGACGTGCGCGCTGCGGTGAGGCTGCTGGCGCACCTGCGCGAGACGAGCGGCGACTGCATCAGCTCCTTCGAGCTCATGCCGCGCATCGGCATCGAGCTCACCACCGCTCACATCCCGGGCGTCAGCGATCCGCTCGGCGCGCCGCACGCCTGGTACGTATTGTGCGAGCTCGGCTCGGCGCGCGCCGCGGAACCGCTCGAGGCTCTCCTCGCCGAGGCGCTCGCCGCGGCGCTCGAGGCGGGCCTGGTGAAGGATGCGGTGGTCGCGCGCAGCGGGCGCGAGCGCGCCGCACTGTGGAAGATCCGCGAGACGATCCCCGAGGCCCAGCGCCACGAGGGTCCGGGCCTGAAGCACGACATCTCGGTACCGGTGAGCGCCCTGCCGCAGTTCGTGGAGCGCGGCGCCGCCTGGGTCGCCGACCACGTGCGCGATGCGCGCCTCGTGGCCTACGGCCACGTCGGCGACGGCAATCTGCATTTCAACCTACAGGGGCGCGGCGCCGACGGCGCCGCGCTGCTCGAGCGCGCCGACGAGGTGCGCCGGGCCCTGCACGACCTGGCGGCGGAGCTCGGCGGCAGCTTCAGCGCCGAGCACGGCATCGGACGGCTGAAAGTGGCGGAGCTCGAGCGCTATGCTGCCCCCACCGAGCTCGCGCTCATGCACGCCGTGAAGCGTGCGCTCGACCCCCACGGGATCATGAATCCGGGCAAGGTTCTGCGCGGCGGATGAAGGAGAGGCGGATGGCGCGAGGCACCTGGTTGCTGCTGATCACCGCGCTCGGTGTCGCGGCCTGCAGCCCCGGCGGCCAGCCGCCTGCCACCGCTGCCGCACCGCCGGCCGCCGCCGCGGTCGCCGACGAGGGTCCGCGCATCGCGATGTCGGACGACCTCGTGCATCTCGAGTACCGCGTCTTCGGGCAGGGCGAGCCGGCGGTGTTCCTGGTGCACGGCTGGTGCGGCAACGCCGACTACTGGCACGCGCAGATCGATGCCCTGAAGCAACGCTACACGGTGGTGGCGCTCAATCTCGCCGGGCACGGCGCCTCGGGCGCCAACCGCACCGACTGGGGAATCGCCAATTACGCCGCCGACGTCGCGACCATCGCGCGGCAGCTGCCGAACGCGCACCTCGTGCTGGTCGGCCATTCGATGGGCGCCACCGTGGCGCTCGCCGCCGTGCCCCGCCTGGGTCCACGCGTCATCGGCGTGATCGCGGTCGAAGCCTTGCGCTCGGTCGGCCTGCCGCCGCTCAGCGCCCGCGAGATCGAGGCCAAGGTCGCGCCCTTCCGGGCCGACTTCGTCGGCGCGACGCGTACGCTGGTGACCGATTCCCTGTTCGAGAAAGGCGCCGATCCGCTGCTGGTGCAGAAGGTCGCCTACGACATGTCGCTGCGCTCGCCGGCGGTCGCGGTCCCGACGCTCGAGAAGCTGCTGGCCTTCGATCTCGCGACGTTGCTGCCGAGCGTGCGCGTGCCGGTGTACGCCATCAACTCCGATCTCGCGCCCACCGACGCCGAGCGCATCCGCAAATCGCTCCCCGACCTCACGCTCGACGTGCTGCCCCACAGCGGACACTTCCTCATGCTGGAGGTGCCCGAGCGCTTCAATCCCCTGCTGATCAGGGACATCGACGCACTCGCGGCCCGCGCCCGCTGAACGGCTGCACGGCCGCGCTCCTATCTCTGACGGATGAGGCCTTCCTGGGCGGCGTTCGCGACCAGCCGGCCGTCGCGCGCGAAGATGCTGGCCCGCGAGAAGCCGCGGGCCCCCGAGGCGCTCGGACTGTCCATGGCGCACAGCAGCCAGTCATCGACCCGCAGCGGCCGGTGAAACCACATGGCGTGGTCGATCGTGGCCATGATGAGCGAGGGCTTGAGGAACGAGGTGCCGTGCGGCAGCGTCGCGGTATCGAGCAGGAAGAAGTCCGATACATACGCCAGCAGTCGCCGATGCAGCATCTCGTCGTCACCGAGCTTGCCGACCGCGCGCACCCAGATCTGGCGCAGCGGCGGTGCGGGGCGGGGCCTGAGGTAGTCGACCGGCTGCACCAGGCGGAACTCGAAAGGCCGCGGCTGGCCGAAGAAACGCCGCACCTTGTCCGGCAGCTTCTCCAGCAGCTGCGGCGCCGGTGCCGGGTCCGGCAGGCTCTCCGGCGGCGGCACCTGCGGCATGTCGATCTGGTGATCGAAGCCGCTCTCCGTCACCTGAAACGACGTGGTCATGTTGAAGATCTGCTCGCCGTGCTGGATCGCGACCACCCGCCGGTTGGCGAAGCTGTGGCCGTCGAGGCTGCGGTCGACCTGGTAGACGATCGGGGCGTTGCAGTCGCCACGCCTGAGGAAATACGCGTGCAGCGAGTGCACTACCCTGCCTGCGACGGTGGCAGCCGCGGCGGTGAGCGCCTGACCGAGCACCTGCCCGCCGAACACCTGCGGCGCGCCGATGTCGCGGCTCTCGCCGCGAAACAGATTCACCTCGAGGGGCTCGAGCTCGAGCAGCTGCAGCAGATCGGCGAGGCGATGGTCCATGGCTCGGAGAGGAGTGCGCCGGGCAGCGCCGCGGCGCTCAGTCCGGCACTCCGAGCCGCTGATGCATCACGGGGCTCGTGGTCGTGTACTGCAGGAACTGCTTCTTCTGCGGATAGAGGTGATGCTGGATCGCGAACGCGGCCAGCGCCGCCTCGTGAAACCCCGAGAGAATCAGCTTCTTCTTCCCCGGGTAGGTGTTGATGTCGCCGACCGCGAACACGCCCGCCAGGCTCGTCTGGAACTTCTCGGCGTCGACCTTGAGCGCCTTCTTCTCGAGCGCCAGCCCCCAGTCGGCGATGGGGCCGAGCTTGGGATGGAGCCCGAAGAACACCAGCAGCTGGTCCGCCGTGAGCGCATTCACCGAGCCGTCGGCGGCGCGGATGTTGACGCCGCGCAAGGCTGCGCCCTCGGTGATGAGCGAGTGTGGCAGCGCCTCGAAGAGCCGCATCCGGCCGGCGGCGACCAGCTCGCGCATGCGCGCCACCGAGGCGGGGGCTGCGCGGAATTCCGCGCGGCGATGCACCAGGTCGAGGCTGCGCGCCTTGGGAGCGAGCTCGAGCGTCCAGTCGAGCGCCGAGTCGCCGCCGCCGAAGACAACCAGGCGCTTGCCCGCGAGCTCGGCGGCATTCCTGACGCGATACTGGATCGCGCTGCCCTCGTAGCTCTCCGCACCCTCGACGCCGATGCGCCGCGGCTGAAAGGACCCGAGCCCCGCGGCGATCACCACCGCACCGGCATCGAAGCGCGCGCCGCCCGCCGTGCCGAGCCGGAAGCGTCCGTTCTCGGCGCGCGTGAACTCCGTCACCTCGTGCCCGAGGTGCAGCCGCGCCTTGAAGGGCTTGATCTGCTGCAGCAGGCGGTCGACCAGCTCCTGCGCGCCGCACACCGGCAGCGCCGGAATATCGTAGATCGGCTTGTCGGGATAGAGCTCGGCGCACTGACCGCCGGGATGCTTGAGCGAGTCGACCACGTGGGCGCCGATGCCGAGCAGCCCCAGCTCGAACACCTGGAACAGGCCGCAGGGACCGGCGCCGATGATGACGACCTCGGTGCTGATCGTCTCGCCGGCGGCGTTGGATGGAGTCTCGCTCAAGGTGGCAACATTCTAGAGGGTCTTGCCAGCGCCCGCGACCGATCAGGGTATAGTGGGCTCTCATGATCACGCTGAACGTCAACGGCAAGGACGTGAGTGTCGACGTCGATCCGGCCATGCCGCTGCTGTGGGTGCTGCGCGATGCCCTCGGACTCACCGGCACCAAGTACGGCTGTGGCGCGGCGCTCTGCGGCGCGTGCACCGTGCACCTCGCAGGCGAGCCGGTGCGCTCGTGCGTGACGCCGGTGAGCGCGGTGGGCGCGCGCAAGGTCACGACCATCGAGGGGCTGTCGGTCAACCGCAGCCATCCGGTGCAGAAGGCCTGGATCGAGCTCGACGTACCCCAGTGCGGCTACTGTCAGTCGGGCCAGATCATGTCAGCGGCGGCACTGCTGGCGCACAACCCGCAGCCGACGGATGCCGAGATCGATGTCGCATTGGGCGGCAACGTGTGTCGCTGCGGCACCTACCAGCGCATCCGCGCGGCGATCCACCGTGCGGCGGTGCTCGCCTCCGGCGGCTGAGTCCCTGCAAGCTTGAGGAAACTGCCTTGACTACCAACGCCGAACTTCACGCGCGCCGCCAGCAGGCCGTGCCACGCGGTGTCACCAACTCGCTCGCGGTGTACGCCGAGCGCGCCTCCAACGCCGAGCTCTGGGATGTCGAGGGGCGGCGCTACATCGACTTCGCGAGCGGCATCTCGGTCCTCAACACCGGTCACGTGCACCCGAGGGTGAGCGCGGCGATCGCGGCTCAGCTCGCGAAGCTGACGCACACCTGCTTTCAGGTGACGCCCACCGAGAGCTACGTGGCCCTCGCCGAGGCGCTCAACGCCCTCTCGCCCGGGGCGGGACCGAAGAAGACCATCTTCCTCACCACCGGGGCCGAGGCGGTCGAGAACGCCATCAAGATCGCGCGCTTTCACACCAGGCGCTCGGCCGTGATTTCCTTCTCCGGCGGCTTCCACGGACGCACGCTCGCCTGCATCAGCCTCACCGGAAAGGTGCAGCCCTACAAGGCCGGCTTCGGACCGATGCTGCCCGAGATCTTCCACCTGCCCTTCCCCATGCCCTACCACGGCGTCACCGTCGAGCACACGCTGGATGCCCTCGAGCAGCTGTTCAAGGCGGACGTCGATCCGGCGCGGGTCGCCGCCATCATCATCGAGCCGGTGCTCGGCGAAGGGGGCTTCTACGCGGCGCCGCCCGAGCTGCTGCGGCGGCTGCGCAGCGTATGCGACACCTACGGCATCGTGCTGATCGCCGACGAGATCCAGTCGGGCTTCGGGCGCACCGGACGCATGTTCGCGATCGAGCACGCGGGCGTCGAGCCGGACCTGATCACGATCGCCAAGAGCGTCGCCGGCGGTGTGCCGCTCGCGGCGGTGATCGGCAAGGCCGAGATCATGGACGCGCCCGGCCCGGGCGGGCTCGGCGGGACCTTCGCCGGCTCGCCGCTCGCCTGCGCCGCCGGGCTCGCGGTGCTGGAGGTGATCCGCGAGGAGCAGCTGCTGAAGCGCTCGATCGAGATCGGCCGCTTCATGAGCTCGCGTCTGAAGGGCCTGCAGGTGCGCTTCCCGTGCGTCGGCGAGGTGCGCAGCCTCGGCGCCATGGTCGCGCTCGAGCTCGTGAAGAACATGCGTGCCGACGCGCCGGATGCCGAGCTGACCCGCGCCCTGGTGCAGGCGGCCGGCCGCCGCGGACTCATCATCCTCTCGTGCGGCGTCTATTCGAACGTGATCCGCTTCCTCGCACCGCTCACGATTCCGGATGCGCTCCTCAAGGAGGGCTGTCACCTGTTCGAGCAGGCGCTCGAGGAAGTGGCGGGCGGGGGCCTCGAGAAGCGCGCCGCCGGCTGAGCCGCGCGCGCGAGCCACCCAAGGCGCAGGGATGCGCCCGCCGCCGCAGGTGGCGAGCGGCGAACGAAAACCGCGCTTTACGTTCGCCGCCGCGAGGGGCGCGACAGGATGTCGCGATCCCGAGCAAATTGACTAGGCGCGCCCGGCGTTCGCGTCGGTCGGCGTGTGGAAGTACTCGCTCTCGGAGGCGAGCTGCTCGATCAGGCGCTTGAGCTCCGCCATGCGTCCCTGCGCCGTGCTGATCGGCAGGCAATCCTGGCAGCGTGGGTCACCGCACGGCTGACGCGAGTACAGCCAGTACTGCAGGGCGCCGGCCAGCAAGCCGTCGGCGATGTCCCATAGATCCGCGTCCTTGTCCTTGTCGGCAATGCGGTTGCCCAGATCGACGGCCTTGGAGAAAGCCGCATCGAACGTGTCGGCGAGTTGTTCGGTCATGGGTCACAGTCGAGCTTCAACGCTGCCGCTAGTATAGGGCAAAGATCCGCCTGCCCATCGACCGCTTATGTTGCATGCACCCGGACGCCCCTGAAGCTGTCCGTCCTGAGACGCCGAGCCTCGGGCCTGGGCGGCGCCGTTCGTGGCGCCTGCGCGCGCCGCGCCTCGGCGTGGGAGCGCGTCTCGCGCTCGGGCTCGCGGCCGTTGCCGCCGTGCTGGTGGTGGGCGAGGTGCTCGCGACCCGCACCACGCGCGAAGCGCTCGAGGCCGTGCGCAGCATGCAGAACGAGCACGAGCCACTCGCAAACCGTGCGGGCGCTGTGCTGGCGCGCCTCGTCGACTACGACCGCGCGGTGGGCGCCTACGTGCAGGCGCACGGCACCACCGATTTCGCCGCCATCACCCGTGCGGGCACTGCGCTCGACGAGGCGCTCGGCAGCTACTTCGACGGCACGCCCCGTCCACCCGGCAGCCAGGCGGCGCTCGGCCTGCGTGCGCAGCTCACCGGGCACATCGCCAGGGAACGGCTGTTCGCCGGCCGCGCAGCGCAGCGAGCCCAATGGGTCGAGCAGCGCCGCGTCGACCTCGAGAACGTCTACCAGCGGATCGTCACTGCCGGCGGCTCGGGACTGGCGATCAGCGGAACGCAGGTGGTCGCGATGCGTTCGCTTGCGGAGCTGCAGACCGCTATCGACGACATCCGCGGTAACATCGACTCGCCCACGGCCGCCTATCGCGAGCACGCCTTCCGTGCCGTGCTCGCGGCGCACGCCGATGAGCTGCAGCGCTCCCCGGGGAACGCCTGGCTGACCCTGGTGAGGCAGGACTTTGACGAGGCGGTGCGCTTGCGCCGGGCAATCGCGCGCTACGACGAGGCAAGCAGCGCCGAGTCGCACAATCTCCTCGACGAGAGCGCCATGCTCACCGCCAACGTGCAGGAGCTGCTGCAGAAACCCGCCCGCGGGGGCTTGCTGCAGGCGGCGCAGCACGCCGCGACCGCGGCCGAGGTCGCCGAGCGCACGCTCACGGACACCGGCGCAGCGGTGCTCGGACTGCTGCTGCTGGTGTCGGTGCTGCTCACGCTCAGCATCAGCCTGCCGGTCAGGCGGCTCACGGCCGCGACCCGTCTCCTCGCCGGGGGCGACCGCGCCGCCCGTGCCCCGCGGGGCGGATCGGCGGAGATCGACGGGCTGGCCGAGTCCTTCAACACGATGGCCGATCGCATTGCGCGCGCCGAGGGCGAGCTGCGCGCGCACCAGGCCGAGCTCGAGCGGCACGTCGACGAGCGCACCCGGGCACTGCACCACCTTGCGCACCACGATCCGCTGACGCAGCTGCCCAACCGGCGGCATCTCTCGGCACGTCTCGGCGCGGCACTGTCGCACGCGGGCGCGGGCCAGCAGCTGGCGCTGCTGTTCGTCGACGTCGACAACTTCAAGTCGATCAACGACACGCTTGGGCACAGTTTCGGTGATCGCGTGCTGCAGCACATCGCCGACCGCCTGAACGCCGCCATCGGCGACGAGGGACTGCTGGCGCGGCTGGGAGGCGATGAGTTCACGGTGCTGCTCGAGAAGCTTGCGTCGCCCGAGGCGGTCGCCGCCTGCGGCAACCGCCTGGTGAGCACGCTGCAGCAGCCCATCACGGTCGACGGCCGCCTGCTCACCATCAGCGCGAGCGTCGGGGCGAGCCTCTATCCCGATCACGCCGCCGACGCTGACGGCCTGCTGCGCGCGGCGGACGTCGCGCTGTTCCGCGCCAAGGAGCTCGGCCGCAATCGCTTTGCGCTCTATGCCCCTGAGCTCTACGACGCCGCCGCCCAGCGCTTCCGCCTCGAGCAGTCGCTGCGACGTGCCATCGAGGGCGGCGAGCTGCTGCTGCTCTTCCAGCCGGTCGTGACGCTCCACAGCTTCGAGACCCTGGGAGTCGAGGCGCTGCTGCGCTGGCGCCGGCCCGACGGCCGCATCGCCGCCGCCCACGAGTTCATGCCCGTAGCGGAGAAATCCGGCCTCATCCACGAGCTCACCGGCTGGGTACTGCGCTCGGCGGCTGCCTCCGTGGCCGGCTGGCGCACCCAGGGCTGGCAGCGCGCATGTGTCGCGGTCAACGTCTCGCCGCCACAGTTCTTCGAGAGCGATTTCGTCGAGCAGGTGGCCCGCGTGCTCGAGGCGACCGGGCTGCCGCCGAGCGCGCTCGAGCTGGAGATTACCGAGACCGTCATGCAGACCGGCCACGCCACCATCGAATCGCTCCAGCGACTGCGCGCGCTCGGTGTGGCGATTGCGCTCGATGACTTTGGCATGGGCTACTCGTCCCTCACCTCGCTCGAGCGGCTGCCGATCACGCGCGTCAAGCTCGACCGGCTGCTGGTGGCGGGCGTCGACACCAATCCGCGCTCGGCCGCCATCGTCCGCTCGATTGTCGCGCTCTGTCATGGCCTCGGGCTTCAGGTCGTGGCGGAGGGAGTGGAGCGCGCCGCGCAGCTCGAATTCCTCGCGGAGTGCGGGCCGATCGCCGTGCAGGGCTACCTGATCGCCCGTCCGGTCGAGGCCGCCGCCGCTGCCGGCGAAGCGCGGGCCGCCGTCGAGCGTACGCGGCACGCCATCGAGGCCATCCTCCTCGATGGGGGCCGCGGGACCGACGATCAGCTGGTGTTTGTCGGGAACTCCGGGCGCCGTCGCCTACCCTAGTCGGCAAAACATCGCCCGTGCGCGCGACCCGAGCCCGCGCTAGCGTGCCGTAAGACGCTGCGTTCGGCGTAGACTCCCGGTCGATGCTTCTCACCGAGCACGACATCTATCACTTCCGCGAGGGCACCTATTTCCGCGCCTACGAGCGCCTCGGTGCCCACCCGACCGGCACGAGCGCCGAGGGCGCCACGCGCTTCGCCGTGTGGGCGCCCAGCGCCTCTGCGGTCTCGGTGGTAGGCGACTTCAACGGCTGGCAGCGCGGCCACCACCCGCTCGAGCCGCGCCACGATTCCTCCGGCATCTGGGAGGGGAGCATTGCGGGAATCGGTCCCGGTGCGCTCTACAAGTACCACGTGGTCGGAGGCGACGGGCATACGGCCACCGACAAGGCCGACCCGTACGCCTTCCGCGCCGAGGTCCCGCCGCGCACCGCCTCGGTCGTCTGGGATCTCGGTTACCAGTGGCGCGATGAGGGCTGGATGCGCGCGCGTGCCCGTGCCAACGCGCTCGCCGCGCCCTGGTCGATCTACGAGGTGCATCTCGGTTCGTGGCGGCGCGTGCCCGAGCACGGCAACCGTTCGCTCGGTTATCGCGAGCTCGCTCACGCGCTCGCCGATTACGTCACCGAGCTCGGCTTCACCCACGTCGAGCTCCTGCCGGTGATGGAGCACCCGTTCTTCGGCTCCTGGGGTTACCAGGTCACGGGCTACTTCGCCCCGAGCGCGCGCTACGGAACGCCGCAGGACTTCATGTACCTCGTCGATCACCTGCACCAGCGCGGCATCGGGGTGGTGCTCGATTGGGTGCCATCGCACTTCCCCACCGACGAGCATGGACTCGCGCGCTTCGACGGCACGCACCTCTACGAGCACGCCGATCCGCGCCAGGGCTTCCACCCGGAGTGGAACAGCTCGATCTTCAACTACGGCCGCGCCGAGGTGCGCAACTTCCTCGGCAGCAGCGCACTCTTCTGGCTCGAGAAGTACCACATCGACGCGCTGCGCGTGGACGCGGTGGCCTCGATGCTCTATCTCGACTATGGCAGGCGCGCCGGGGAGTGGATCCCCAACCGCTTCGGAGGTCACGAGAACCTCGACGCGGTCGAGTTCCTGCGCCAGCTCAACCTCGCGGTGTACCGCGATCATCCCGACACCCAGACGATCGCCGAGGAATCGACCGCCTGGCCGATGGTGTCGCGCCCGACCCACCTCGGGGGCCTCGGCTTCGGCCTCAAGTGGAACATGGGCTGGATGCACGACACCCTGGCTTACTTCCGCCAGGATCCGGTGCACCGCAAGTACCATCACAGCCGCCTCACCTTCAGCATCTGGTACGCCTTCAGCGAGAACTTCGTGCTGCCGCTGTCGCACGATGAAGTGGTACACGGCAAGGGCTCGCTCATCGGCAAGATGCCCGGCGACGAGTGGCAACAGTTCGCGAGCCTGCGGCTGCTGTTCGGCTACCAGTGGACGCACCCGGGCAAGAAGCTGCTGTTCATGGGCGGGGAATTCGGCCAGAAGCGCGAATGGCAGCACGACGAGAGCCTCGAATGGCACGTGCTGCAGTACCCGCTGCACGCGGGCGTGCAGCGCTGGGTGCGGGATCTCAACCGCCTCTACCGCGATACGCCTGCCCTCCACGAGCTGGACTTCAGCGACGCGGGCTTCAGCTGGATCGATTGCGACGATGCCGATGTCAGCGTGATCTCGTTCCTGCGCCGCGACCGCTCGGGCGGCGTGGCCCTGGCGGCGTGTAACTTCACGCCGGTACCGCGCGAGCGTTATCAGATCGGCGTGCCGCACGCGGGACGCTGGCGCGAGCGGTTGAACAGCGATGCCGCCGACTACGGCGGCAGCGGCCAGGGGAATCTGGGCGCGCTGGATACCTCGCAGATTCCCGCCCATGGACACGCGTTCTCACTTCACGTGCGCCTGCCGCCGCTCGCCGTCGTGGTGCTGACGCCGAGCTGAGGCCCGCGCTTGAGCGGAACGCGCATCTGCCGTCGGCGCGTCAACGCGGCACGCGGTTCGCTCGTTTAGAGACGACCCGCACCTCGCGGCGCGGGTGGAGGGTGATGTGATATGCGCAATCGCGGATTGAAGTGTTGGGGGGCGCTCGCGGCGCTCGCGGCGCTCGGCGCCTGCGCCACCGTGCCGCCGGACCGGCCGGGAAGCGAGCTGCCGGCGCGGGAGCGCTATATGCCCTACGTCGGCCCCCCGATCGAGCGTTTCACCTGGATGATGCCCATCGACGGCTTTGAAGCCCTGAGCGACAGCGAGCTCATCGTCTTCATGGGCGCCAACACGGCCTATTACCTCAAGGTGTGGGCGCCGTGCGGCACGAAGGGACTGCGTTTCTCCCACGGCGTCGGGCTGAGCTCCTCGGTCGGCGGCACCGTGACCGCGAGGCTCGACTCGGTCCAGACCCAGGGGATGAGCTGTCCGATCTCCGAGATCCGCCCACTCGATTACAAGCGCATGAAGGAGGAGGCGCGTGCTGGGCACGCCGGGCAGCCGGACGTTCAGCGATAGCCCGTTCGCCGAGCTTGCCCGTGCGCCAAGCCTCCCACGAAGTGCTCGGCTGATGAGGTGATTGTTTAGCTGTCACCTGTAGCCCCGCGCCTGCAGCGTGAAGAGCTGCGCGTAGCGGCCGTTGAGACGCATCAGCTCCTCGTGCGTGCCGCGCTCGACGATGCGGCCGCCGGCGAGCACCGCGATCTGATCCGCCATACGCACCGTCGAGAAGCGGTGCGAGATGAGGATCGTGATGCGATCGTGGGCGAGCTGGCGGAAGTGCTCGAACACCTCGGCCTCGGCCTGCGCGTCCATCGCGGCGGTCGGCTCATCCAGCACCAGGATGTCGGCGCGGGTGCGCATGAAGGCGCGCGACAGCGCGATCTTCTGCCATTGGCCGCCCGAGAGCTCGCGGCCGTCGCGGAACCACTTGCCGAGCTGAGTGTGGTAGCCGGCCGGCAGGGTCGCGATGAACTCGCTCGCGCGGCCCTTGTCGGCCGCGGCGCGCCAGCGCGCCTCGTCCTCGAAGTAGCGCTCGTCGCCGGCGCCGACGTTCTCTCCCACCAGCATCTGGTAGCGGGCGAAATCCTGGAAGATCACGCCGATGCGTGCGCGCAGCGCCGCCTCGTCCCACTCGGCGAGATCGCGGCCATCGAGGCGGATGCGCCCGGCGGTCGGCGCGTAGAGACGCGTGAGGAGCTTGATGAGCGTGGTCTTGCCCGAGCCGTTTTCCCCGACCAGCGCCAGGCTCGCGCCGGGCTTCAAGTGCAGGGTGACGTGCTCGAGCGCCGGCTGCTCGGCGCCCGGGTAGGTGAAGCTGACCTCTTCGAAGCGGATGCCGTCCTCGGGCTCAGGTCCCCGCGGCGCGCTGCCCGCGGGCATCGGCACCGGCGTCTCCAGGTACTCGTACAGCGTCGACAGGTAGAGGTTGTCCTCGTACATCCCGCCGACGGCCGATAGCATGGCGGACACCGCCGACTGACCCTGGCGAAAGAGTGCCAGATACATGGTCATCTGTCCGAGAGTGATGAGCCGGCGCACCGTGCTCACCGCAATCCAGGCGTAGGCGCCATAGAGCGCCGCGGTGGCGATGAGCCCGAGCGCGAAGCCCCAGGCGTCGCGCCGCACGGCGAGCGCCCGATCCTCGCCGTACAGCCGCCGGAAGATGGCGCGGTAGCGCTCGAGGAGGCGCGGACCCAGGCCAAAGAGCTTGACCTCCTTGGCGTGGTCCTCGCGCGCGATGACGGTCTCGAGGTAGAGCTGCATGCGCGACTCGGGCGAGCGCCAGCGAAAGAGCCTGAAGGCATCGCCCGAGAACTTGACCTCGGCGACGAAGGCCGGCACGCCGGCGAGCAGCAGCACCGCCACCGCCCACGGCGAGAAGCGCGCGAGGAGCACCGCGTAGCTCGCCAGCGATATGCCGTTCTGCACCAGTCCGAAGGTGCGCGTCACGAGACTCAAGGGGCGGGTCGAGGCTTCGCGGCGGGCGCGCGTCAGCTTGTCGTAGAACTCCGAGTCCTCGAAGTGCGACAGCTCGAGCGTGAGCGCCTTCTCGAGGATCATGACGTTGACACGCTGGCCCAGCTGCGCGCGCAGCAGCGACTGGCACAGCGAGAGCCCCCGTTGCGCCGCGGCGATCGCGGCGACCAGCGCGCCCTCGAGGACGACGAGCTCCACCACGCGCGCGGCCGAGCCGCCGGAGCGCATGGCGGTGACGACCGCATCGACGATGAGCGAGCCGACGTAGGCGACTGAGGCCGGCAGCACACCCGCGACCAGCGTGACCGCCGCGAGCGCACCCGTGAGGGCGCGACTCGTGCTCCATACCAGCTCGAGCGCCCGGCGGCTGTAGCGGAAGACTCCGAAGAAGCCGCGCAGCGTCAGAGCCTCGGGGGCTCCGGGGGTTCCGGTGGCGAGGCGGGAAGCGCGCGGTGGATGAGCCGAGGTGGCCACTGCCCCGGGATGTGGGGTTACTTAAAGCGAATTCCAGCCGGTGGCGCGCCGGGAGAGGCACTCCACCCAAGCCTCGCACAGCGCCACCGCTTCTCGCGGGCGGAATTTCCCGGGCTGGAGGCACCACTCGAGCCACAGGCCATCCAGCAGCGCCGTCAGGCCAATCGCGGCGAGCCGCAGATTCACGCCCCCGCGCCCCCGGGTGCGTGTGCTGCCGCCCTCGCCCGCCTTGCCGAGCAGGTCGGCGAGCAAGCCGCGCACCAGGCGCACGTAGTCGGTGTAGGTCTCGCGCTGCGCCCGCTGGATCGGGCGCGAATGCCGGTACAGGCCCCAGAACACCACCCAGACCGCGAGCACGTCGGCATCGAGATTGGGCAGGGAGAAGGAGGCCTCGAGAAAGGCACGCAGCCGCGCGGCGGGAGAGGTGGCGCGCCCTGCGGCCGCCTTCAGGCCATCCACCAGCTCACGGTTGAAGTGCCGGAAGGCCGCCGCAATCAGCTCGTCCTTGTTCGGAAAGTGGTGATTGATGAGACCGACCGAGACGCCCGCCTGAGCGCTGATGGTGCGGATCGAGAGGCCCTCGTGCCCATAGCGCTTCAGGCACTCGATGGTGGCGGCGATGAGCGCCGCGCGCCGCTGCTGCGGGAGCTGGCGGTGGAAGCGCGGCTGCCGGCCCTCCTCCTCCGGCGCCACGCGCGCGGGTGTGCCGGCCGCGGCGACCCGCGTGCGCGGCCCCTTCATGCGATCCGCCGCAGCCGCCCGTGGCGGAAGTCGGCGAGGATCTCGCGCGCCGCGTTGTGGCCCGGCGCCCCGGTGACGCCACCACCCGGGTGGGTGCCGGCGCTGCACATGTAGAGTCCCGCGAGCGGGCCGCGATAGTTGCCGTAACCGAGCATCGGGCGGGCGGAGAACAGCTGATCGAGTGTGAGCGCCCCGTGCGAGATGTCGCCGCCCACCAGCCCGAAGGTCCGCTCGAGATCGAGGGGACTGAAGATCTGCCGCCCGAGAACCGCGGCTTTGAAGTTGGGGGCGTAGGCGCTCACCGTGTCGATCATCAGGTCCGCGACCGCCTCGCGGTGCGCGTCCCAGGAAGCGCCGTCCGGCAGCCGCGGCGCCACATGTTGACAGAAGAGGCTGGCGACGTGCTGTCCCTTCGGGGCGAGGCTATCGTCCAGCGTCGATGGGATCACGAGCTCGACGATCGGGGCACGCGACCAGCCGTAGGCGCGCGCGTCGAAATAGGCGCGCTCCATGTACGCGAGCGTCGGGGCGATGATGATGCCGGCGGTGTGATGGTCGCCGGCCTCCCGGCCCGGCAGGCAGCTGAAATCCGGGAGCTCGCTCAGCGCGACATTTATGCGGAACGTCCCCGAGCCGCAGCGGTAGTAGCCGATGCGCTCGCGGAACTCCGTGGGGAGCGAGCGCGGCTCGAACATCTCGAGATAGAGGAGCTTGGGATTCAAGTTGGAGATGACCGCAGCGGCGCGCAGCGTCTCGCCCGACTCGGTGACGACGCCGACCGCGCGTTCGCCCTCGACCAGTACCCGGCGCACCGCTGTGTTGAGGCGGAGCACGGCGCCGCGTGCCGTCGCCGACTGCGCCATCGCCTCGGTGATGGCTCCCATGCCGCCGATCGCGTGCCCCCAGGCGCCCTTCTTGCCGTTCACCTCGCCAAAGACATGGTGCAGCAGCACGTAGGCCGAGCCGCCCGAGTAGGGGCTGGCGTAGTTGCCGACCACCCCGTCGAAGCCGAACACGGCCTTGATCGGCTCGCTCTCGAACCAGCGATCGAGATAGTCGCCGGCCGACATGGCGAACAGCGACAGCAGCTCGCGCTTCAGGCTCATGTCGAGCTGGCGCAGCCGTCCGCCCACTCTGGCGGCGCGCACCAGCTCCGGTAGCGCCGTGCGCCAGCTGCCCTCGACGGCGTTCGGCGGCGTCACCAGCGTGAGATCGCGCAGCACGTCGGCGATTCGCTCCAGTCGCTCGCCGTACTCAGGGATACGCGCGGCATCGCGCGCCGAGAAGCGCGCCACCTCGCGCTGCGTGCGGCCCTCGCCCGTCATGAGATAGCGCCCGTCGGCCGTGGGGAGGAAGTTGGCGCAGCGGCGCTCCACCAGCTTGAGCCCGTAGCGCGGCAGCTCCAGGTCGCGGATGACCTTGGGGTTGAGGAGCGAGACCGTGTAGGCGGCGACCGAGTTGCGAAATCCCGGGTGGAATTCCTCGGTGACGGCGGCGCCGCCGACCACGGCGCGCCGCTCGAGCACGATCACCTTGAGCCCCGCCGCCGCGAGGTACGCGGCGCACACCAGGCCGTTATGGCCCGCGCCGATGATCAGCGCGTCGCAGCGCTCGCCGCCGGCGGTGCGCTCCTCAGGCACGGCTCCAGCCCCGCGCCGGCGGCTGCGGCATCTGGCTCTCGGGAATCAGCGTGCGCAGGCGCCGCGCGAAGCTGCGCAGGCATACTTCCCCCTCGCTCAGCGGGCCCATGGTGTAGCTGCTCGAGGCCATGCCCGCCTGCACGCGCTCGATGAGCGCCTGGTCCTCGAGGCTCACGCGGCGGTTGATGCGCCAGTTGAGGTAGCGCGCGGCGCGCATCTCCCGCCGTGCATCCGGATGCACGTAGGCTATCTCCCGGATCAGCGTCTCGGTGGGCGAGAGCGGCAGGAACTGCATGAAATCGATCTGGTCGGGATAGATGTCGAAGGCGACGTTTGGCCAGAGCTTGAAGTAGGTCCACAGGCGCTGCCGCTCGGGCGGCAGGCCCGCGATCGGCGGCAGCACGCTCTGATACATCCGCTCCGACCAGTTGGACGAGGCGCTGTCGCGCAGCATGCCCCACATCTTATCGACCCAGGGCCGCGCCTCGAGGCCGTAGCCCTTGCCAAAGAGGCGCGTCAGCCCCGGGTGCGCCACATTGATGTGCAGCCCGTCGGAGAAGTTGTCGGCGACGTTCTTCCAGTTCACCGCGCGCGGCCGCAGGCTCACGCGGCCCAGGGGCACGAGCTCCTCGAAGCGGTAAACGGCGAGCTCGTGCTCGTAGGGCGCGGCCATCTCGCGCACGCTGGGCAGTCCCGGCGCGAAGCGCACGAAGATGAAGCCCATGTAGATCTCGTGCTCGAGCGGCTTCAGGCCATGCTGCGCCGTGTTCAGGCCCGGAAAATTGTCGCGCTGCGGCACGCCGATCAGCCGCCCGTCGAGCGCGTAGCTCCAGGCGTGGTAGGGACAGGTGATGCGCCGGCCGCAATGCCCGCTCGGCCCGTCGAGGAGCCGTGCCGCGCGGTGCCGACACACGTTGTGGAAGGCACGCACCGCGCCCTCCTCGCCGCGCAGCAGCACCACCGACTCGCCGAGGAGCTCGAGCGTGTGGAAGTCACCGGGCCGCGGGATGTCGCTCACGTGACACACCACCTGCCAGGCACTGCGGAAGATCGTCCGCTTCTCGCGCTCGAAGAACTCCGGGTCGCGGTAGATCCAGGCGGGGAGGCTCAGGCCGCTCAGATCGGCGGGCGCGGCAGCCTCGAGGTGTTGCACGGAGCTCATCTTCATGATGACAGGATTCACCCTGGCACTTGTTGAACGATCGTACAACAGTGGCGATGCGGGCCGCAACCGCGCGTGGGTTTATGATAGAAGATGCGCGGCGCGGGCGCCGCTCGCAGCACTGTTGGGGGCTGAATGGATATCGCGCACGTGGTCCAGTCGTCGGTCGCGCCGGTGTTCCTGCTCACGGGCGTCGCCTCGACGCTCGGGGTGCTCACCAACCGTCTCGCGCGGGTGGTCGATCGGGCGCGCGCGCTCGAGGAGCGGCTCGAGAAGGAGCCGGCGCGCCGCGGCGCACTGCTCGCAGACCTCAAGGTCCTCGAGCGGCGTTCCCGCTACATCAACGCGGCGATCTCGATGTGCGCGGTCGCGGCGCTGCTCGTGGCGCTGGTCGTGGTGTCGCTCTTTGCCGATGCGTTCCTCGGCCTCGAGCTGGCGAAGGCGATCGCGATGCTGTTCGTCGCCGCGATGGTGTGCCTCGCGGTCGCCTACATGGCCTTCTTCCTCGAGGTGCGGATCGCGGTCGCCGGCCTGCGCATCGGGATACCGCTGAAATAACCATTACAATCAAAAGCTTAAGTTTGAAACCGGCGCCTGTTTCGGCGTTCTGCTACCCTGCGCACCCTTTTTTCGATGCCGCCGCCGCGCGCGAGCGGCCCACCCATGCATCGCCCGATCCGCAACATCGCCATCATCGCGCACGTCGACCACGGCAAGACCACCCTGGTCGATTGCCTGCTCAAGCAGTCCGGCACCTTCGCCGAGCATGAGCGGCTCGGTGAGCGGATCATGGATTCGAATGAGCTCGAGCGCGAGCGCGGCATTACCATCCTCGCCAAGAACTGCGCCATCGAGTACGGCGGCACGCGCATCAACATCGTCGACACGCCGGGACACGCCGATTTCGGCGGCGAGGTCGAGCGCGTGCTGTCGATGGTCGACGGCGTACTGCTGCTCGTCGATGCGGTCGAAGGGCCGATGCCGCAGACGCGCTTCGTGACCCGCAAGGCGCTCGCCCAGGGCCTCAGGGCCATCGTGGTCGTCAACAAGATCGACCGCCCCGGGAGCCGCCCGGCCTGGGTCATCGACCAGACCTTCGACCTGTTCGACAAGCTCGGCGCGACCGACGCGCAGCTCGATTTCCCGGTGGTCTACGCCTCGGCGCTGCAGGGCTGGGCGAGCACCGACTACACCGAGCGGCGCCCGGACATGTCGGCGCTGTTCGAGGCGATCCTCGCGCACGTGCCGCCGCCGGCTGCGCAGGAAGAGCTGCCGCTGCAGCTGCAGATCTCGACCCTCGACTACAACTCCTATGTCGGCCGGATCGGCATCGGCCGCATCCGCCGCGGCTCGGTGCGACCCGGAGAGACGGTCGCGCTGCGTTACGGCAACGAGGAGCGCGGCACCGCGCGGATCGGCCAGGTGCTGACCTTCACCGGTCTCGAGCGGCTGCCGGTCGAGGAAGCGAGCGCCGGGGACATCGTCGCCGTCACCGGCATCGAGGCGGTCAACATCGGGCTCACGGTCTGCGACCCCGAGCACCCCGAGGGCCTGCCGCCGATCGCCGTCGACGAGCCGACGCTGCAGATGAATTTCCAGGTCAACACCTCCCCGCTCGCCGGGCGCGAGGGGAAGTTCGTGACCAGCCGGCAGCTGCGCGAGCGGCTCTACCGCGAGCTGCAGTCGAACGTCGCGCTGCGCATCGAGGACACCGACGAGCCGGACGTGCTGCGGGTCTCCGGGCGCGGCGAGCTGCATCTGACTATCCTCATCGAGAACATGCGCCGTGAAGGCTACGAGCTCGCGGTGTCGCGCCCGCACGTGCTCACGAAGCTCATCGACGGCACGGTGCATGAGCCCTACGAGGCTCTCACGGTGGACATCGAGGAGGGGCACCAGGGAGCGGTAATGGAGGCGCTCGGCATCCGCCGCGCCGAGCTCGCCGACATGAGCGTCGATGGCAAGGGACGCGTGCGGCTCGACTACCGCGTCCCGGCGCGCGGGCTCATCGGCTTCCAGGGCGAGTTCCTCACCCTGACCCGCGGCACCGGGCTCATGAGCCACATCTTCGACGGCTTCGCGCCGGTGAAGGGCGAGATTCCCGACCGCCACAACGGCGTGCTGGTGAGCAACGAGAACGGCGAGGCGGTCGCCTACGCGCTCTTCAACCTGCAGGAGCGCGGACGGCTCTTCGTGAGCCCGGGCGAGAAGCTCTACGAGGGCATGATCATCGGCATCCACAGCCGCGACAACGACCTGGTCGTGAATCCGATCAGGACCAAGAAGCTCACCAACATCCGCGCCGCCGGCAAGGACGATGCGGTCCTGCTCACCCCTCCGATCCAGCTGACGCTCGAGTACGCCGTCGAGTTCATCGCCGACGACGAGCTGGTGGAGGTGACGCCCGCCTCCATCCGCATTCGCAAGCGCCTGCTCACGGAGCAGGAGCGCAAGCGCGCCGCGCGCGGCGAGCCGGCACTCACGGCCTGAAGGGCGCGCCCGGGCGGCGCCTGCCCGCCGGCGCCGCTAGACCTCGCGCGCGCCGGAGATGCCGATGAAGCTCAGGAACTCGGCGCGGGTGCGCGCATCGCTCCTGAAGGTGCCGATCATGCGGCTCGTCACCATCGAGACGCTGCGCTTGTGCACCCCGCGGGTGGTCATGCACTCGTGCGCCGCATCCACCACCACCCCGACGCCGCGCGGCTTGAGCACCTCGGCGATACAGTCGGCGATCTGCGCGGTGAGCTTCTCCTGCACCTGCAGGCGCCGGGCGTAGCCGTCGACCACGCGGGCGAGCTTGCTGATGCCGACCACCTTGTTGGCCGGCAGATAGCCGATGTGCACCCGGCCGATCATCGGCGCGATGTGATGCTCGCAATGCGACTCGAAGGAGATGTCGCGCAACACGACCATCTCATCGTATCCCCCGACTTCCTCGAAGGTCCGCCGCAGGTAGGCGGCGGGGTCGATCTGGTATCCGGAGAACCAATCGCGGTAGGCGTCCACGACGCGCTGCGGCGTGTCGCGCAGCCCTTCGCGGTCCGGGTCGTCGCCCGCCCAGCGCAGCAGGGCGCGCACCGCCGCCTGCGCCGCGCGGCGCGAAATCTTTCCTCGCTCCCTCGCCATGCCTGAGCTCCGCGATGACGCCCGCGGGCGCCGCTCGCGGCAGTTTAGCCTGCCTCAGTGAGCGAAGCGCAGCAGGGCGAGCGCGGTTACAGCGACAGGCGCGGGCTGCTGGCGAGCGGCGGCGGCGTCACCCGCCGATTCACGACCATGCGATCGTTCAGCTCGGCGATCGCCGCACTGCCGGTACGCACGAACAGGAATGGCAGTAGCGCGTGCACCAGGCAGGCAGCTCCCCCGCCGATCATCCGCAGGCCAAAGCAGGCGGCGCGCCCCATGTGCTCGGTGTAGGTCTCGCCGACGGAGGCCGGGTGCTCGGTGAAAGCCCGCAGCGGATTCATCTTTGTATGCTAGCCACCGCAGGCGGCAACGCGGTTGCAAAGCTCTGGCGCAGCGGGGAACGGTGCGCAACAATATTGCGCGTTAGTAGCTTCAGGCGAACCAAAGTCTCAATGGACAAGCTGGACGCCAGAATCCTCGAGCTGCTGCAGAACAACGGCGAGCTGACGGCCGCCGAGATCGCCGACCGCGTCGGGCTCTCCAAGGCGCCCTGCTGGCGGCGCATCCAGAAGCTGCAGCAGGAAGGGGTCATCCGCCGGACCGTGGCGTTGCTCGATGCGCACGCGCTCAATGTCGGCACCACGGTGTTCGTGACGCTCAAGACCGCCAACCACGGCGAGGCGTGGTTCGCGAAGTTCGTGCGCGCGGTGCGCGATATCCCCGAGGTCACGGAGATTTACCGCATGTCGGGCGATGTCGATTACCTGATCCGCATCGTGGTGCCGGACATCGACGCCTACGACGCGGTGTACAAGCGCCTCATCGCCGCAGTGGACTTCCTCGACGTCAGCGCCAGTTTCGCGCTCGAGACGATCAAGTACACCACGGCGCTGCCCTTGTGCTACCTCAAGACCGAGTGAGGCTCGCGCCCTGCGCGCCATCCGCCGGTCGCGCGCCCTGCTACTCGCGCGCGCCGGGCGCCGCGGACCCCGCGCTGGAGTTGTCGCGGATGATCTCGGCAATGTGCGCACGGATCTCCCCGAGGTCGGTGTCGTAGGTTGCCGTTGCGAGCACCGGCTCGCGGCGCGGCGCGGTCGCGAGCTGGCTGCCGCTGCCATCGCTCACCTCGACACGCACGCGGGTCGAGAGCCCGACGCGCAGCGGATGCTGCTCGAGCTCCTTCGGATCGAGCGTGATGCGCACCGGCACGCGCTGCACCACCTTGATCCAGTTGCCGGTGGCGTTCTGTGCCGGCAGCAGCGCAAACGCCGCTCCCGTGCCGAGGCCGAGCCCCTCGACGGTGCCGTGATACTCGACGTGGCTGCCGTAGAGATCGGCGATGACGCGCGCCGGCTGCCCGATACGCATGCGATCGAGCTGCACTTCCTTGAAGTTGGCATCGACGCGCAGCCGCTCGAGCGGCACGAGCGCGAGCAGCGGTGCGCCGGGGGCGATGCGCTCGCCGAGCTGCACGCCGCGCCGCGCGACATAGCCCGACACCGGCGCGCGTACGCTGGTGCGCTGCACGTTGAGCCAGGCCCGCTCCACCTGCGTGGCGGCCGCGCGCACGTCCGGGTTGTCGGCGATCCCGGTGCGTCCGACGAGCGCGACGCCGGCCGCGAGGCTCTGCTGCGCCGCGGTGAGCGCATCGCGCGCGGCATTTACGGCATCCTGGGCGTGGCCCAGCTCCTCAGCGGACACCGCGCCGCTCGCCGTGAGGCCGCGGCGGCGCGCCAGGTCGGCCTGCGCCCGCTCGAGATCGGCGCGCCGCTGCGCCACCAGCGCCGTGAGCTGATCGCGGTTGGCGAATACGGTGCGCACCTGGCGTACCGCGCGTGCCAGCTGCTGCTCGGCCTCCTGGAGCGCAATGCGGTAATCCGTGGCATCGAGCCGCACCAGCTCCTGCCCGGCCTGCACGCGGTCGGTCTCGTCCGCGCCGATCGACACGACGGTGCCGCTCACCTGCGACATCACGCCAACGAGATCACCGGCGACGTAGGCGTCATCGGTGCTCTGGTAGCGGCTGGCATAGAGCCACCACCACGCGAGTGCGGCGAGCGCGATGACGCCGAGCGCCACCGCCAGGATCGCGAGCCAGGTACGGCGCCGCTGCTGCAGGCGGCTCGCGACCGGCGCGGGAGCCGTGCTCACTGAGGCGTCCATGGACGTGAGCTCCTTCAGCCCGCCGGTGCCGGCGGCGTGTATCCGCCGCCGAGCGCGCGCACGAGATTGACGCTGAAGGTGAGGCGCTGGGCCGCGAGCTCCGCGCCCACGGCCTGCGCGAGCAGCAGCTGGTTCTCGGTGGAGAGCACGGTCAGGTAGTTGTCGAGCCCCGCACGGTAACGCTCGCTCGTGAGGTCATAGGCACGCTGCGCGGCGGCGAGCGCCGTCTGCTGCTCGGCGGCCTCGCGCTCGAGCGCACGCCAGTTCGTCACCACGTCGGCCACGTCGTGCGCGGCGTCGATGAGAGTCTGGTTGTACTGCCCGACGTAGGCGTCGTACTGCGCCTGGCGCGCCTCGAGTGCGCCGCGCAGCTGCCGGCGGTTGAAAAGCGGCAGGCTGAGCGCGGGGGTCACTCCGACGATGGTGCCCGAGCCTTCGAACAGCTGGCCGAGACCGATGCTCTGCACACCCGCGAACGCGGCGAGATTGACGTTGGGATAGAAGTCGGCCTCCGCCGCCTTGACGCCCTGCGCCGCACCCTGCACCTGGGCGCGTGCGGCCGCGACGTCCGGACGCCGCCCGAGGAGGTCCGCGGGCAGCGTCGCGGGCAGCGCGAGGCTTCCCGGCGCCGTGAGGTGCGGGCGCGGCAGCGCCTGGCCGCGATCGGGCCCGGCGCCGGCCAGCGCGCCGAGCAGATTGCGCGCCAGGTCGATGTTGGCCTGTGCGGCGGCGATGCCGGCGCGTGCCAGCGCCAGATTGCCTTCGGACTGCTTGACGCGCGCGACGTTCTCGAGCCCGGCGGCGACCCGTTCCTGCGTGAGCTGCATGATCGAGGTCTGCTGCTCGAGCTGCTCGTTGGCGACATCGAGCAGCGCATACCAGAGGTCGAGCTGGACGTAGGCACGCACCACCGCCACCTCGAGCGCGAGACGCGCCGCAGCGCGGTCGGCTTCGGCCGCCTCCCCCCCGGAGCGCGCCGCGGCAAGCAGCGCGCGATTGCGGCCCCAGAAGTCGATGTCGTAGCTGAGATCGAGCGCGAGGCGCCCGCTGTTGTAGTAGCTGCCGGCATAAGGCGGCGGGTACAGGTCATTCTCGGGGTAGCGTTGCCGGGTCGCCTGCGCATCGAGCGCCACGTTGGGGAGCTTCAGCCCACTGACCCCGAGGGCCTGAGCCTGCGCGGCGCGCAGGCGCGCCCCGGCGGCGACCAGCGAGGGGCTCCCGGCAATCGCCTCAGCGACGAGCGCATCGAGCTGCGGGTCGCGGTAGCCGTGCCACCAGCCCTCGGCCGGCCAGGCGGAAGACTCGACCGGCATGCCGCTCAGGGTGCGCTCGGCGGTGAGCCGCGCGGGGGCGAGCTGCGGTGCGGCCTGCCAACCGCCGCGGTCCACGCAGCCCGAGAGCGCGGCGACCAGCGCCGCGGCGATGAGCGCCGAGCCTGTGGGGGACCTGTGAGTGATCATGCTTTCCTCGTTCGAGTGTCCTGGTGAGCGCCCCCCGAGAGTTTTCCATTTTCGATCATGCGTCCGAGATAGCTCGTGAGATTCTCGAGCTCGACGGCGTTGAAGCCTGCCAGGTGATCTTCCAGCACCCGGCTGCCGGCGGCCCGCAGGCGCGGCAGCTGGGCGCGGCCGGCCGCGGCGACGCGCAGGAACACCACACGGCGATCGTCCCGGCAGCGCTCGCGCCGCAGCAGGCCCTTCTCCTCGAGCCGGTCGAGGAGGCGCGTCATCGAGCCCGTGTCGTAATACATGGAGCGGCACAGGTCCGCCGCGGTGCGGGCGCTGCCATCGGCCAGGTGCTTGAGCACCGCGTACTGCATCGCGTTCAGCCCGAAGGGCGCGAGCTCGGCGTCCAGCCCTGAAAGGAGCGACGCCCGGGCGCGCGCCATCAGGTACCCGACGCTCAATCCCCCTTCCGGGAGTTGCGCGCCGGCAGGCGGCTCGGCTTTGATGGTGGCTCTGCGACTCACGGGGCGCTCGGTCGAGCGGCGGTGGGCCGCCGCCGCTGCAATTACTGCCGGTAAGACTACTGCCTTGGCAATTATTTGTCGACTGCGCGAAAGGGGGAGAGGTCGGCGTGCTCACCGGGAAGCGCATTTCCTCGCGTAACACCTTCTTCCAGAAGAAGCTTCTGCCGGTGCTGCTCTTCGGCGTGCTGGCCGTCGCGGTAGCAGCGCCGCTCATGCTCACGAGAGGCAGCCCGCATGCCCCTCCCTGGCCGGCTCTCGCGCTGCCGCTCGCCATGGGAGTGATCTTCTACGTGGTGCTGCGGCGGCTGGTGTTCGATCTGGCCGACGAGGTGGTGGACGAGGGCGATGCGCTGCGGGTGCGCTTTGGCGCGGACGAGGAGCGCATCCCGCTCGCGCAGATCATCAACGTGAGCTACTCGGGAATCACCAACCCGCCGCGCATCACGCTTACCCTGCGCACCGCCGGACGCTTCGGCCGCGAGGTCACTTTCTCGCCGCAGCAGAGCTTCCTGAGTCCCCTCTTCCGCCCGAACCCGCTCGTCAACGAGCTCATCGAGCGGGTGGATGCGGCGCGCCGCCGCTGAACACGTCCGGTCCGAACAGCTGCGCACCCGGCAAGGCTGCGTAGCCGAGCGGCTCGAGTCCGAAGATCGCCTCCACGGTCCGCAGCAGCGAGTAGTGGTTGTACGGCACCGTCGACACCGTGCCGGCTCTCACGAAGGGCGAGAGTACGACCGCGCCCACGCGCCCGCCGCCCGGCCCGTTGAAGCCCGGCGCGTAGCGCGCCCCCGGAAGCGGTTTCTCGCCGCAGCAGGCTCCCGAGCCCTCGACGCCCACGCCGTCGGCCTCGTCGAAGGTGACGATCAGCAGGCCGTCGGTGCGAAACGCCGCGGAATTGACGATGAGCGGCACCCACCGGGTGAGGAAGGCATTGATCGCCACGAGGCCGCCCTCGCGTCCGTCGGCGCACTTCGGATCGTGACCGTCGCTGCAGAGATTGGGCGTGATGAACACATAGTTGGGCGTGCTGGCAGCGCTCGCGAGATCCTCGGGCAGGTGGCTGAGATTCACCACGTGCGCGTCGCACCTCGCCGCATCGTCGATGATCGAATGGAAGTACACGAACGGATCGTGCTTGGCGGCGTACTGGTCGCCGCGCCGCGCCACGCTCGTGGGGTCGGCGGCCCCGAGCGGCACGTGCCCGCAGGTGGCGCGCTCGCGCCTGGGGTCGTTGCCCATGTCCTCCATGTAGCCCTTCCAGGTGAGGCCCGCTGCCTCGAGCTGATCCGGCAGGGTCTTGACGATCGAGGGGTACACGCAGCCGGCACCGAGCGCCTGGCCGTCCACGTTCAGCGCCGGCGCGCTGAGGCGGAAATCGCTGTACGTCGGGCAGTCGAGCTGCGTCTCGTGGTTCGGCGCCTGGCCGCTCACCATCGCCACGTAGTTGTCGAGGCTCGCATGTCCGATCGCGTAGTACTGGGTGAGCAGCACCCCTTGGCCAGGGAGCGTGTGCGCGAGATAGGGCGCATCCGAGTCGGAGGCAAAGGTATGCGAATAGCTCATGTTCTCGAGCACCAGCACGAACACGTGCCGGATCGGCGGCAGGGTCGGTGCCGCCGTCGCCGGGCCGGCCGCGGCCGCCGCCCACTGCACCAGCCCGCCGAGGATCGCCGGAATCAGAGAAAATGCGCGCATTCAGCCTCCGGAAGTCGCAGAAGGAGCGGACGCAGCGGCGTGCTGCGGGGCAAGCCGCAGCGCCTTGCTGAACAACGCGCCGCAGAGCACGGTCAGCAACGCCGCCGTCAGGAACGCGGCTCCCGGGAAATGCACCGCGGCGCCTGGCTGTGAGAAATAACCGAACACCTGGGTCATCAGCGGCGGGCCGATGATCGCACTGAGACTATAGAGACTCGCGACCGCGCCCTGCAGCTCCCCTTGCGCGTTCGCGGGAATCTGCCGCGAGGCGAGCGCATTCATCGAAGGATAGGTCAGCGCGAAGACGAAGGTGCTGAGCGAGACCAGGTACATCATCCAGCCCTGCGGAACGAGCGCGTAGCCCAGGTAGGCGATCACGGCCGCCACCATGCCGGCCGCGGCGGCGCGCCGCTCCCCGCCGAGCCACGGAACCAGCACGCGGGTGAGGACCCCCTGGGCGAGCGCCATCAGGGTCCCGACAAAGGCCAGCGAGCCGCCGACCTCGGCGGTCGTCCAGTGGAACTTCGAGATCGTGTAGAAGGCCCAGGTGCTCGGCAGCACCTGGTGCCCCAGCTGCCAGAGAAACAACGCGGCCAGCAGCCAGGTGACGGCCGGAAACCTGAGGATCTGCCGCAGCGTTCCCAGCGGATTGGCGCGCCGCCATTCGAAGGCCCGGCGCGAGGACCGTGGCAGCGACTCCGGCAGCGCGAGGAGGCCCAATGTGCCGTTGGCGAGTGCGATGACGCCGGCGGTGAAGAACGGAGCACGGGGACCCAGGCCCCCGAGCAGGCCGCCGATCGCGGGACCCAGGATGAAGCCGAGGCCGAAAGCCGCGCCCATGAGGCCGAAGTACTGGGCACGCTTCTCCGGCGGGCTGATGTCCGCGACATAGGCGTACGCGGGCGTGAAGGAGGCGCCGGCGATCCCGGCGATCGCGCGGCCGGCGAACAGCCAGCCGACGACGGGGGCGAAACCCATGATGAGGTAGTCGACCCCGAGCGCGAACAGCGCGAACAGCAGCACCGGCCGCCGCCCGAAGCGATCGCTCAGGTTTCCGAGCACCGGCGCGCAGAAGAACTGCAGCAGCGCGTAGAGGAACGCGAGCCAGCCGCCGTAGCCGGCCGCGCGGTCCACCGTGACGCCCGTCAGCTGCATGATGAGCCCCGGCAGCACCGGCAGAATGATGCCGAATCCGATCGAGTCGACCAGCACGGCGATGAAGATGAAGACGAAGGCGGCGTTGCCGGCTGGGCGCGAGCTCATGAGGTCCTTACTTCGCGGCGCGCTATCTTAGCCGAAGGCGCGCCACGCGGCCGCGCAGCCAGTACACCGGCAGCCCGGCGGCGATGATGAGCAGCGTGACGCCGGTGTTGGCCGGGTCCGTGACGAGCGCGTTCACGACCATGCCGGCCGAGGCGAGCAGGAACACCGCGGGCACGAACGGATAGCCCCACACGCGGTACGGGCGTGGCAGCTCCGGGCGCCGCCGCCGCAGCACGAACACCGCCGCGACGGTGAGCGCGTAGAAAGGCCAGATCCCCAGAATGAACTTGTCGGCGAGCTGCGCGAAATCGTTCTGCAGCACGTACACCACCCCGAGAGCTGCGCAGATCGAGATCGCCACCGAGGGCGTGTCGAAGCGGGGCGAGACGCGCGCCGCCGCGCGGAACAGCAGGCCGCGATCCCCCATCGCGAAGAAGAAGCGCGCGCCCACCATGAGCGAGGCATTGAGCCCGCTGAAGGTCGCCAGCATCACCAGTCCCGCGATCAGTCCCGTGCCGGCACCGGCGAGCAGCGGGATGCGCGTCGCGACCGTGGTCGCGATCAGCTTCGAGCCCGCCATCTCCGGCAGCGGCAGGACGTAGACGAAGGCCAGGTTCACCAGCAGGTAGACGAGCGCCACGCTCGCGCTGCCGGCGATGAGCGCGCGCGGCAGCGTCTGCTGCGGATTGCTGACCTCGCCGCCGATCGCCGCCAGATCGGCCCAGCCGTCGTAGGTCCACATGACCGGGATGAGCGCCGTGGCAATGAGCGACAGCGGCACCGCCCCGCTCCACAGCGGCGTGAAGTGCGCCACCGAGCCGCCGCGCGCGCTCAGGGCGAGGAGCCCGAGCGCCACGACGGCGGCGTACTTGGCGTAGGTGGTGATACTGAGCACGGCCGCGGCGCGGCGCACGCCCACGTAGTTGAGGACGCTCACCAGCAGGATGGTGAGCGCCGCCACCTGACGCACCTGCGGCGCGGTGAGTGGCACGAAATAGCCGAGGTACTCCGCGAAGATGGTGGCGATTGCGCCGAGTGCCGCGGCACGCACCACGGTGAGCTCGGCCCAGCCGAACAGAAACGCCGGGACAGGCCCGAAGCCCTCGAGTATGTAGGCGAACATGCCGCCCGAGCGCGGCAGCGCCGCGGCGAGCTCGGCAAAGGTCAGTGCGCCGCACAGCGCCATCACGCCGCCGAGCAGCCAGCACAGGATCACCGCTCCCGGGTCGTGCAGCAGGCCCGCGACCGTGGCGGGAACGCGGAAGATTCCGCTGCCGATCGTGATGCCGATCGAAACGGCGACGGCATTGAGCAGCCCCACCGAGCGCGGCATGCGCTCGCCCCATGCGTCGGCCATCGGCAACCCCCCGGGCGGCTTAGTGTCCGGGAAGTCTAGTGCATCAGCGCCGTGAGGCGCCCGCGCGGATCACTCAGTGCTCGGCATCCGCCGGGCTCTGCTGCGCGACGGCCGACTGCAGGTCGACCGACGAGGCGACCACGTTCTTGATGTCCCGGCACTGCTCGAGGGTCGCCCCGCGGTAGTTGTTCTGCGGAAAATACTTGACCTGCCAGGTCGCAAAGCCCCACACGTCGAGGCCGGCCTTCAGGTACTTGCCGGCGCGGTCCGCGGCCTCGCAGTCGTACTGCGAGCGCTGGACGTGCTGCTGCAGCTCGCGCAGCAGCTCGTTGCGGGCGCGGGTTTCTTCCTTCTGGACCAGCGCCTCCTTGAGGCTCGGAGCCGCGCCCGTGCGGTGCGGCTTGTGCTGCACCTTGAACTCGGGATCCGTATACGGGTCCGGCACGGTGCTGGCCGGCTGATCCACCGCCGCGGGCGGAGAAGGTGCCGGCGTGAGCGCCGCGCTCCGGACCGGCGGCGTGTCCTGCTCCGGCGAGGGGGCCGACGCCGAGGCGTCGAACAGATTGGCCTCGGCGTTGCGCGCGGACTTCGCCGCGAGATAGTCGCTCAGAGCCCAGACGCCGAGCGTAATGAGCGCGGCGCTGACCCCGACCGGGGCGGCGTACTTGATGAGGGCGCTGAGGACGGTCGGCGCCGGAGTCGTGCGCATCGCACGAGCCCGCACCAGCAGGTCGCCGCGCCGCAACCAGCCAATCAGCCGGGAGAGGCCATACAAGACGCCCTGAGCCACCAGAAAGCCGAAGGCGGTGCCAATGACCAGTTGAGCCATGCCCATAGGCAGCATTTTGCTCGTCAGGACCCGCTGCGGCAGGCATGACAGGTGCTATCTGTGAGCGGGGTCACGCGAGCCGGGCCTGCACCGTGCACAGAGCACGCTATAAGGGCGCGGTGCGCCGCCGCTGCGCCCGCCACGGAGCCGTGCGATCATTTGCCGCTGTCCGCAGGGGGATTCGCCATGCTCCGACGTCTTCTCCGCTCGATCGCAGTCGGCGGTACCGTGGCATTCGCGGCGCTGGCGCACCCTGCGCACGCGGGCGAGAGCGACGCCAAGGTCCTGGCCGCCGCGCGCGCCGCCCGCCCCGCCGAGCTCCAGCTGCTCGAGCAGGTCGTGAACGTCGACTCCGGGACCGGCGACATCGAGGGCGGTCGCAAGGTGGCAGGGATGCTGATCCCACGCCTGAAGGCGCTGGGAATGAGGATCGAGTCGGTTCCTGCGGAGGCGGCCGGTCTTCCCGAAAACACGGTGGCGACACTCGATGGCCGTGGCAAGACGCGCATTCTCATGATCGGACATATCGATACGGTGTTCGAGCCCGGCACCGCGCAGCGCCGGCCCTTTCACACGGATGACAAGCGCGCCTACGGACCAGGTGTGGCCGACGAGAAGGGCGGCGTGATCGAGGGCATCCATGCGCTCGAGATCCTTCACGATCTGGGCTTCAGGGATTTCGGCAGGATCGTCTTGCTGATGGAGACGTCGGAGGAGCGCGGCTCGCCCGGAACGCGCGGCCTCATCGGGAGACTCCTCAAGGATGCGGACGTGGAGCTGAACCTCGAGCCCGGAGACCTCCCCGATACCCTTACCGTGTGGCGCAAGGGCTCCGACACGTTCCGCATCGACGTGAAAGGTCGGGCCGCGCATGCGGGAGTCGCCCCGCAGGATGGCCGGAACGCCGCACTCGAGCTGATCCATCAGATCTCTGGATTGGAGGGATTTCCCAAGTCCGGTGACGGCCTCACGGTGAATCTCACCGTGATGCAGGCCGGCACGCGCGCCAACATCATTCCCGAGGACGCCTCCGCGCAGGTCAACGTGCGCGTACGCGACAAAGCCGACTTCGCCCGGGTCGAGGAGATATTGCGCAAGAACGCCGCAGCCACGCTGATCCCCGACACCAAGGTGACCATCAGCCATGGGGAGGGTTACCCGCCGTTACCCAGTAATACCGCCACCGACAAGCTCGCGGCACGGGCACAGCGGATCTATGCCGGCATCGGCCGCACCCTGGCGGCGGGGGGCAACGGCGGGGCGTCTGAGTCGGCACTCGCCGCGGACGCGGGAGTTCCCGCGTTGGACGGACTCGGGCCCGTCGGAGGCGGGTTCCACTCCGAGAAGGAGTTTCTCGAGCTGGATACCGTGACTCCCCGACTCTACCTCCTGACGATGCTGCTGACGGAGCTGGGAAGGACCCAAACGCCGTGACCTGACTTTCCTCGCGTCACGGTTTGGGTCGGGCGCGCGTGCTCTCGATCTGCCGCTGCCGCTCCTCGAGGGCGTCCTCGATCAGGTGGTAGGCGACGTAATACTTGTAGATGTTGCCGACGTAGGAGACGGTCTCGGGGCCTATCTTCTCTTCGGCGACGTACTCGACGTTGTGGAACCAGACGTTGGGGTCGAGGCCGCGCTGCGCGGCCTGCCTGCGCAGCTGGGCGACACGCCCGGGGCCGGCGTTGTAGGAAGCGAAGGCAAACAACGCCTTGTCGAGATCGGACATGGGCTCCTTCCCGTAGTACTGATCGATCATGAAGCGCATGTACTTCACGCCGGCGTGGATATTGGCGTCCGTTTGGGTGATGTCGCCCACCTTCAGCTGCTTGCCGGTCGCGGGCATCACCTGCATGACTCCGATCGCGCCCGAGGGACTGCGGGCATTCTGGTTGAGCCGCGATTCCTGGTAGCCCTGGGCGGCCATCAGCAGCCAATCGACGTCGTAGCGGTCGCCGTACTTGCGGAACAGCTCCACCAGCGCGAGAAACTTGCGGCGCTCGGCGTCGGCGGCGGCATTCTTCACATGCTTCAGGCTCTTCAGGTAGCGGGCGAGAATCACCTCGCGCTCATCCTCGAGATGGCCGGAGGTGATGGCGGCGGCCTGCCGATCCAAAAAGGCCTTCAGCTGCGGGCTGTTCTTGCGGATGGCCCAGGCGACCTGCCCGCCGGTGTCAATTGCCACGTCATCGTGGACCACGACCTTCGGGAAGACCCGCTTCCAGAAGTCGGCAACGTGATCATCCACGATGAGAATGGCGACGAGGCCGGCGTTGAGCATCTCGATGAGATCTTCGTCCTCGAGCGCATCCGGCGCTTCCTTCAGCTTGACGGGCGGCTTCTTCTCGGCCGCGAAGCGCTTGTTCAGCTCGAGCAGGTGCTCGTAGTAGCTCGATGACTTGCGGACGAACACTTCCTGGCCAGCGAGGTCGTCCAGCTTGGAGATCGTGGGGGAGGCCGGACCGGTGAGCACGAGCTCGCGCACACCCGTCAGACTGGGCGCCGCGAAATCGACCCGCTTGCTCCGCTCCGGCGTGATGCTCAGGTTGGCGGCGGCAATGTCACCCTGGCCGGCCAGCAGCGCCGAGAAAATCTTGTCCCGCGAGACCGGGACAAAGAAGAACTTCACCTTGAGGTGCTTGCGCGTGAGCTGCTTGTTGCGCTTGAGCTCCTTGTGCAGCTCGGTCTCGATCAGCTGGAACGTATCGTAGGTAATCCCGCGCTGCGTACCCTTGTCGTTGAAATAGAACGTCTTGCTGGGCACCACCAGCACGCGGATGATGCGCCGCTCCACCATGGCGTCGAGATCGCCGGTCCAGGGGCGGGTGATCGTGCGTGGATCGATGGTGAGATCCTCGCGGGCCGCCGTGCCGGTGCCGGCGGACTGAGCCAGCGCGTTCGCAGCGGCGAGGGCCAGCAGCCACAGGAGCGACACAGAGGCCGGGATTCGAGCTCGCGAAGCCCTGGCGGAGTTGCCGGTTTTCAAGTCTTGTATTCCTTGATCAGCCGAGGCGCGTACCACGGATTTTCAACTTGTAGACGCGATTCACGCAAATGCCCGGCGTCTGCTGTGCGGCAGGGCAGTTTCAGCTATCAGTTTCCGCCCCCACCTCCCTGAGCGCGGATGCTTGCGGATCGCACGACACACGGTCTACTGTCTGTCTATTCAAGCCATTCGACCGGGAGACACGCTTGTCGCAAACCTTGCGCGGTCTGATTTTCGCTGCGGTGCTCTGCCTGAGCGCATGTGGGAGCACCACTTTCGTCTCAACCTGGAAGGCGCCGGACGCGCAACGGGTCGATCCGTTGGGCAAGAGCGTCGCGGCGTTGGTTATCTCCAGCGATAAGACGCGACAGCGCGATGGGGAAGTCTATCTGTCCAACGATCTCATGAACCGGGGTGTGCGCGGAGTCCCCGCACACCAGCTGATAGGCTATGGCCACCCTGATGTGGATTACGCCCTCGCCAAGTTCAGGGAAGCCGGCGTCGAGGGTGTCGTGGTCATGCGCGTAGTCGGCCACGACCAAACTGTCATCGTCGACCCCGGTGGCTTCTCGGGTGAAGCGTACACCTCGTTCGGGTCGTACTACTCCTCGGCTGGAGTAGCGCTAAGCTATTCGACGGGCTCGGTTCAAACTGAAACCGTAGTGAGCGTTGAAACGCTGGTCTACTCACTGAGCCAGAACAAGCTCCTCTGGGCGGGTACGAGCCAGACGCGCAACCCACACGGCATGCAAAGCCTGATAATCGAAGTGTCCGATGCGGTTTCGAGCCAGATGTCGAAGCAGGGAGTGATCGCTCGTTAGGCACGTGTAAGACGGCGGCAGCGCAAGAACAGCCGGAGCCTCAGACGGCGCAAGTGACTGAGATTATCTGGCGCGCCCGGAGAGATTCGATCTGGCGCCGCCCCTGCCCCGTCAACTACATAGCCCGCCGCGTGTCACGCCGTGCACGTCATTTGGCATGCGTGCTATCGCGCGCCCCGCCGTAAGGCCAAAGACAACCGTCGCGGTCATGAAGCTCCCCAACCCCATGCAGGATTCTGATCGGTCAGACCTGCGATGCGGCGATCGCTACTTTCATGGTCATGGTCAATCGACACCTCTTATTACGAATCAACTGATCGGAAAAACTCTCCGCGGGGAACGCGCGCCTCAGGAAGGCACCTTGCTCAGCGCGAGTCACTTATGGGACAGTGCGCGAAGCAAACTAGCTGTGAAGCTCGCCTGCGGCAACGCCTCCTTCCAAATGCGCAGGTGGCGTGCCCGGCGTGACATCCCGAAGCGATTGAGGGCGTAGTCATGAGACCCGCGGTTGCCATGCTCGCGATATTCACGACAGCCGCGCAGTCTCTTGCTTTCGCTGACTCGTCGCCCGACCCGGTTGTCCCAGAGTCCCCGAGCACCACGGCGCAGAGCAGCATTGCTGCAGACAGCACGGGCCAGAACAGCACTGCCCACGCGGTGCCTGCGACGGCCGCCGCCACCGCGACCGAGACTCCTGCGGTCGCTCGGGCAATGCCCACTCCGAATGCGTCCGGCGAGCGGATGCAGGAGCAGCTGCTTCGGAACCAGGGTTACAAGCTGAGTATGGTGCGCGGCGAGGAAAAGTACTGCAGGGCCGAGGTAGCACTCGGCTCACGCCTCCCGACGGTGATGCACTGTGTGACGGTCGCGGAGGCGCAGGAAATGGCGAAAGACGGTCGGGATACCACCGAGCGCCTGCAGCGCACTACACCGGGCTGTTTCAATCCGGCCCAAGGCGGCTGCGGTCAAGACCCGGTCCGCAAAAAATGACACTTCCTGCTGTTGGACTGCGCCAAGCAGGACCCGGCACGGGCTGCATTGCGTAGCTAAGTAGGCGCGCCCGGAGAGATTGCTCGGCGCTACGCGCCTCGT
>DASPRP010000010.1:0-3320 GCA_035624385.1 Steroidobacteraceae bacterium
ACCGCGGCGTTCGCGCTCATCGTGCTCGCCAGCATCTATTTCCTGTACGCCGGAGCGAAGTCCGAGCTCGCCCCGCAGGAGGACCAGGGCGTGCTCATCGCCTCGTCGACCGGGGCGCCGAACGCCACACTCGAGCAGCGCAGCCTGTACACGCGCCAGATCTACCTGACCTTCGCGGCGCATCCCGAGAACGACCACGTGTTCCAGCTCGACGTGCCCGGGCGCACGATCGCCGGCATGGTGCTCAAGCCCTGGGACCAGCGCGCCAGGACCGCCAACCAGCTGCAGCCGGTGGTGCAGCAGGAAGTGAACCGCATCGCCGGGCTGCAGACCGTGATGTTCCAGCCGCCGCCGCTCCCCGGAGCGCGCGGCCTGCCGGTCGAATTCGTGATCCAGACCACCGAGCCCTTCGAGCGGCTGAACGAGGTTTCGAGCGCGTTTCTGCAAGAGGTACAGAAGAGCGGGATGTTCATCTTCATCGACAGCGACCTCAAGTTCGATCAGCCGCAGTCCACGGTGGTGATCGACCGCGAGCTCGCCGCGCAGCTCGGCCTGTCGATGCGCGACGTCGGCGGCGCGCTCTCGGCGATGCTCGGCGGCGGCTATGTCAACTATTTCAGCCTGTACGACCGCTCCTACAAGGTGATCCCGCAGGTGCGGCAGGTCGACCGCCTGAACGCGAGCCAGCTCGGCAACTACTACCTGCGCGCCGCGAACGGCGACATGATCCCGCTGTCGACCATCGCGCACATCGAGACCAAGGTCGTGCCGCAGGCGCTGAACCACTTCCAGCAGCAGAACTCGGCGACCATCGCCGGCGTGCAGTTCCCGGGGGTGTCGCAGGGCGAGGCGCTCGCTTACCTGCGCGGGCTCGCCGCAAAGACGCTGCCGGAGGGCTACTCGGTGGACTATTCCGGCCAGCTGCGCCAGTTCGTGCAGGAGTCGAGCGCGCTGGTGGTCACGTTCTTCTTCGCGCTCATCATCATCTACCTGACGCTCGCGGCGCTGTTCGAGAGCTTCCGCGACCCGGTCATCATCCTGGTGTCGGTGCCGATGTCGATCTGCGGCGCGCTCATCTTCATCAGCCTGGGCGTCGGCGGCGCGAGCCTGAACATCTACACCGAGGTGGGCCTGGTCACGCTCATCGGCCTGATCAGCAAGCACGGCATCCTGATCGTCGAGTTCGCCAACAACCTGCAGCGCGAGGGCAAGTCCAAGCGCGAGGCGGTCGAGGCGGCCGCCGGCATCCGCCTGCGCCCGATTCTGATGACCACTGCAGCGATGGTACTCGGCGTGGTGCCGCTCATCACCGCGAGCGGCGCCGGCGCGGTGAGCCGCTTCAACATGGGGCTGGTGATCGCCACGGGCATTGCGATCGGCACGCTGTTCACGCTGTTCGTGGTGCCGGCGATGTACATGCTGCTCGCCGCCGGCCACGCGGGGCGCGAGGCCGCGCGGGCGCTGCCCGACGAAGCCGGCTAGGCGACCAGCGGACGCCTGCCCGCGGGCGGATAGCGCGGGTCGCTGTAGCCCGGTGTCGAGGGGTGCCCCGCCGGCACCAGGCGCTCGACGAGCGCCTCGTCCTCGGCGCCGAAGGGGTGCTCGAGCGCGCCCAGGTAGCTCTGCCACTGCTCGAGCGTGCGCGGCCCGGCGAGCACGCTCGACACACCGCCGCTGTTGAGCACCCAGTTGAGCGCGAACGCGCCCGCGCTCATGCCGCGGCGCTCGGCGTGCGCCTTGATGGTCTGCGCGAGCTGCAGCGATTCGGCGCGGAATTCGGTCTGCATGATGCGCTTGTCGCCGCGCCCGGCGCGTGTCCCGGCGGGCGGCGGCTCGCCCGGCCGGTACTTGCCGGTCAGCACGCCGCGCGCGAGCGGCGAATACGGCACCACGCCCAGCCCGAAGTGCGCGCACGCGGGCAGGATCTCGACCTCCGGCTGGCGGTTCATCGCATTGTAGTAGGGCTGGCACGCCACGGGGCGCGGCATGCCCATGCGCTCGGCGAGCAGCACGGCCTGGGCAATGCGCCAGCCCTGGTGGTTCGACAGGCCCCAGTAACGGATTTTGCCGGCGCGCAGCAGGTCGTCCAGCGCCGAGAGCGTCTCCTCGAGCGGCGTGCGCAGGTCGTCCAGGTGCAGGTAGTAGATGTCGACGTGGTCGGTCTGCAGCCGCGCGAGCGAGCCGTCGATCGCGCCGAGCACGTGGCGGCGCGACAGGTCGGCGTCGTCCGGCGGCGGCAGGCGCACGTTGCCGACCTTGGTCGCGACGATCCAGCGCGTGCGCTCGGACTTGATGAGGCGCCCGAGCATGCTCTCGGATTCGCCCGCTGCGTACACGTCCGCGGTGTCGACGAAGTTGACGCCGGCGTCGCGCGCCGAGGCGACGATGCGCGCGGCCTCCGCCTCGTCGGTGCGATCGCCGAACATCATCGTCCCCAGGCACAGCTCCGAGACCTGGAGCCCGCTCGCCCCCAGCCTGCGCGTCCGCATGCGGCTAGTGCAGGCGCTCGAAGATCGCGGCGATGCCCTGCCCGCCGCCGATGCACATCGTCACCAGCGCGTAGCGCTTCTGCGTGCGTGCGAGCTCGTACAGCGCCTTCACCGTCAGGATGCAGCCGGTGGCGCCGATCGGGTGGCCGAGCGCGACCGCGCCGCCGTTCGGGTTGACCTTCGCCGGATCGAGGCCGAGATCCCGGGTCACCGCCATCGCCTGCACCGCGAAGGCCTCGTTCGATTCGACGACGTCCATGTCGGCGGGCTTGAGTGCGGCTTTTTCGAACACCCGCCTGACCGCCGGGATCGGCCCCAGGCCCATGAGCTGAGGCTCGACGCCCGCGTGCGCGTAGGCCACGAGGCGCGCCATCGGCTTGGCGCCCGCCTTTTCGGCGGCCTTCGCCTCCATCAGCACCACGGCGGCGGCCGCGTCGTTGATGCCCGAGGCGTTGCCCGCCGTGACCGTGCCGTCCTTCTTGAACACGGCCTTGAGCTTCTGCAGGTCCTCGATCTTCGCGCCGGGGCGCACGTGCTCGTCGAGCGTGAACGGCTCGACGCCCTTCTTCGTCTTCAGCTCGACCGGGACGATCTGGCTCTTGAAGCGGCCCTCGGCGAGCGCGGCCGCCGCGCGCCGGTGCGATTCGAGCGAGAATGCGTCCTGGTGCTCGCGCGTGAAGCCGTACTTCGCGGCGATGTTCTCGGCCGTGATCCCCATGTGGCCGTGGCCGAACGGGTCGTGCAGCGCGCCGGTCATCGCGTCGACCACCTTCGCGTCGCCCATGCGCTGGCCCCAGCGCCCGGTCGGCAGGAAGTAGGCCGCGCGGCTCA
>DASPRP010000002.1:0-81265 GCA_035624385.1 Steroidobacteraceae bacterium
AGCTTCGTTGCACGGCGGGACTCGGGGGGACACTACATCGAACAGCGCGACGCGCCCCGCGCTCGTGCGTGCGTCGTAGAGCATGCGGACCACCAATTGTCCCGTTAACGCTCGTCCGGCGAAAAAATTGACTCGACCCCGGAGGGGAGTTTTTCAACAGAATCGGCCGGTAGCGACGCTTCGCTCGAAGCGGCCGTCCGCTGCCCGGGGTCCGCGCCCCCTAGCGAGCCTGTGACACAAGACCACTCGGCACCGGTATCTTGTTGTTCGCGTTGAACACGGCGGACAACGCTGGCTGGTTGATTTTGGTTACTGCGTTTGCGGTTGCATCGCGCACGCAGCGCGCTCTATCCGTATCCGTCAGAACGAAATAGTGCGAGCACACGACTTGAGCCGCCCCTCGGATGCGCCTGTAGAGCACATGCGTGTCGGACAGGTTAGCTAAATTGAGATCCGCAAACTTAACGGTCCGGCTGGTGTCGTCGGGGTCAGCAGCGGAAACGACGCTGAGACTCAATGCAAGAGCGCCGAATATCGCGGTCGCTACAAGGCCGCGAAGGCCGGTGGAAGTGATCGAAGGAATCATGGTGGTCTCCTCGTGTTTCGCCCGCACTCCGCGTCGAGATCATGTAGCGCCCGAAACATGCACCCGCGGGTTTGTGTTGAACGGTCGCGAAGCCCGCCCGAAGGGTTGCAATGGCAACTCACGTGATGAGCCCGACGCTGAGCCCCGCAGGACCCGCTGATCGAGCGCTGCGACCGTTCGCGGGGGTTTATGGACCGCTGGCCACCGAGTTTTGCCCCGCAAACCCACGGGCGATACATTGCGGTGCCCATGGACGCCTCACCACATGCTGTAACACGACTGCACGCATCGCGGAGTTACTGGCTTTGCCAGCTCGGTGGGTGGGGCCTCTATTCAACTCTACAGCTTTGCGCCGGCGCGTTTATCTTGCACCTTCCCTGGGCTCGAATAGGCATTGAGGTCCTGTTTCTCAACGGGATCGGCCTGATATTCACCCATCGCCTGCACGCCTATATCCGCGCTCACAATTGGAGCTCGTACAATCTTCGAAGCTTGGTGCCCCGAATTGCGGTCGCGAGTCTGCTCCTCGCTCTGCCGCTCGGATTGGTGTCTCCGTTCACCTTGATATCCTCGCTGCAGAGCTCCGAGTCGCTCATTCAAGAGGTAGCCCCGAGGATCCAGCTTCATTTCGGACCGTTCATCCGTTTCGTGCATCAATGGGCAAACTGGGCGACTCTGTTCGCACTCTGGCTCGTAATCTACTTTGTCGCATTGTCGATCCGGCGGCGCCGGGACGCCGAATTACGACAATCCGAGCTGACGCGGGCACTACAGCTAGCAGAGCTTCGTCTGCTCAAGTCTCAACTCAACCCGCATTTCCTCTTCAATTCGCTCAACAGCGTCCGGGCGCTGATAGCGGACGATCCAGCCGGTGCCCAGAAGGCCGTCACTCAGCTCGCGCGCACCCTGCGGTATACGCTCAGTGCCGGGCGCGAAGAGCTCGTCCCACTCGCGCGGGAACTCGAGATCGTGGAAGACTATTTGGCACTCGAGTCTCTGCGCTTTGGGGAGCGTCTGCGCGTCGAGCGCGACCTCGCTCCCGAGGCGATGGCCGTACGAGTCCCGGTCATGCTGCTGCAGACGGTGGTCGAGAACGCCATTAAGCACGGGATCGCGGAACTGCCGGCAGGAGGAGACCTGCGCATTGTTGCAGGGCTGGAGGGCGGGACACTGCACATTGATGTCGAGAACACGCGCCCGCAGAAAACTGAAAGGGTGTTCCGGAGCGAGGGCGAAGGTGTCGGATTGGATAATGCCGCCGAGCGCCTGCGCCTCTTATTTGGCGCGAAGGCAAACTTGCATCTGGACCTGTCGCGCGTCGAGGTCGCCGTCGCGCGGATCCGGATTCCCGAGACGGCATGAGAGCGATGATCGTCGACGACGAGCCCCTGGCGCGGCGCGAATTGAGACGCCTGCTCGCCGAGTTCGCGTGGATTGAGATCGTCGGCGAGGCGGCAAACGTCGGCGAAGCGGCGCCACTGATCGATAGGCTGCTGCCGGAACTGCTGTTCCTCGATATCCAGATGCCTGGTGGCACGGGTTTTGATCTGCTCGAGCGCCTCGAGCACCTGCCGCGCGTTGTCTTTACGACGGCGTACGACAAGCACGCGGTACGTGCGTTCGAGGTCAACGCTCTGGACTACCTCCTCAAGCCCATTGAGCCCGAGCGCCTTGCAGCAGCTGTGGCTCGCGCCCAGGCCGCTGCGGCAAGCGCCCCTGCAGCGGTGGCAAGCAGCGGCACCATCCTTGAAAGACTGTTCCTGCGCGACGGTGAACGGTGCTGGTTCGTGCCGCTGCGCGAGGTGAAGCTGTTCACCGCAGAAGGTAATTACGTGCGAATTTCTTGGGACAAGATTCACCCCCTGCTGGGGCGCCCGCTATCAAGCCTCGAATCGCGTCTGGATTCCAAGCGGTTCTTTCGTGCCAACCGCCAGCAGATCATCAATCTCGAATACATCGAAAGCGTAGATCTTGGAGTGAATGGGCGACTGCACGTCCAGCTGCGAGGCGGCCCCGAGGTCCAGGTCTCGCGACGGCAGGCGCGGCTCTTTCGCCAGCTGGCCAGCGTATGACTCGCCACGCGGCCGGCGGTGGCGGCATTTCTCTCCCCAGCCCGGCCGTCTCTGATCAGGCAGGCTCCCTGAAGGTCCGCTATTGAGAAAATCGGGCCGCCCGTTCAACGGACCGCTTCTGGGCCGGTTCCGGAAGCTCGCCGCGGGGGCTCGCGTTTGCTGTTTACCGGTAATCGGTATAAACTAGTTACATGATCAAGAGCTTCCGCTGCAAGGAGACTCAAAGGCTCTTTGAAACGGGACGCTCTAAGAAGTTCGGCTCAATCGCCAGAGTCGCCACGCGCAAGCTGGCGCAGTTAGACGCGGCGGAAACGCTGGCGTTTCTGGCATCGCCGCCGGGCAATCGGCTGGAGGCGTTGGCAGGAGATCGTCAGGGACAGCACAGCATCCGCATCAACGACCAGTGGCGAGTGTGCTTTCGCTGGACGGAGGCCGGGCCAGAAGATGTCGAGATTGTCGACTATCACTGAGGCGCAAGAGATGGGATTCAAGAATGGCATGCGGCCGGTGCACCCCGGCGAGGTACTGCGCGAGGACTATCTGAAGCCGCTTGAGATGAGCGTAAACGCGCTCGCCAAGCAGCTTGGGATTCCGACCTCGCGCCTGAATGACATTGTGCTCAAGCGCCGTGGTGTGACGCCGGATACGGCGATGCGGCTTGCCCGCTATTTCGGCGGAGATGCCCGCTCGTGGCTCAACCTGCAGACTGCACACGATTTGCGGGTGACGGAAATTCAGAAGGCAAGAGAGATCGAGCGCACGGTCCAACCGCTGAAAAAATACGCCTAGCCACGCTCTCGCCATGTCATCCGCAGGTCAATCCTGACGTCGATCCGAACGTCCGCTAATCGGAAATCTCACGACCAGGCTCGACTGACTGGTTCTGGCCGGTCAGCGACCGCTGTGGCCGCCGACCGGCCGCGGGGCCTATACCTCAGTCTGCTCGGCCATCTCCAACGCGTCGTCAACCTCGATGCCGAGGTACCGGACGGTGCTTTCTAGCTTCGTATGCCCGAGTAACAACTGCACGGCTCGAAGGTTCTTGGTTCGGCGGTAGATTAAAGAGGCCTTGGTGCGACGCAGCGTGTGAGTGCCATAGGCCGCGGGATCGAGCCCGATTTCCTTCACCCAACTCTGGACGATTCGCGCGTATTGCCGCGTCGAAAGATGGGGCGACGTGCGTACCCTGCTTGGAAACAGGAAGTCCTCGGACCTCAAATGCGAGTGGGCAACCCACGCAGCCACGGCCTCGCGGGTCTGCTCTGTGATTTCGAACTGCACGGGTCGATGTGTCTTCTGCTGCATGACCATGGCGCGCCTGGCCACGCTGGTCCCGTGCGTGACATCCCGCACCCGCAGCCTCACGAGGTCACAGGACCTGAGCTTGCTGTCGACAGCGAGGTTAAACAGCGCAACCTCCCGGGTTCGCTGGGCGAGCTGCAAGCGGATACGGATGGCCCAAATATCCTTAAGACGCAGCGGGGACTTTTGTCCGACCAGTTTGCCCTTGTTCCATGGGTCCCGCCGGCTGACAAGCTTAAGTTCTTGATTCATGGCACCTCTCCGGGGTGGTGAGAACCCGCGTGAGTGTGCATGAAGGTTCTCTGTATCACCCAGTGCTATACTACGGTCGTGCGGCGCGTGTTCAAGACAAGGACGTTCAAGCGCTGGAGTCGCAAGGCGAACATCGGCGATGACGTCTTATGTGCTGCCGTTAAGGAAATGGTGCTAGGTCTGATCGACGCCGACCTGGGTGGCCGAGTATTCAAGAAGCGAGTGCCGGTGCCTGGCCGCGGTAAACGTGGCGGTGCGAGGACGATCGTCGGAAGCAATCTTCAGGACCGCTGGTTCTTCCTCTTCGGCTTCGAGAAGAAGGATCGTGAGACGATCGACGACCGGGAGCTCGCGGCCCTGCAATCGATCGCGGCCGCGCTGTTGGGAATTGAGTCGAAATTACTCGAAAGGGCCGTCCTCGAGGGCGAGCTTGAGGAGATCTGTCGTGAAGAAAAGTCGCCTGCTGAGTGAGATGCATGAAACCGCGCGCGGACTCGAACGCGTTGGGGTGCTCGACAAGCACACTATGCGCGAGTTCGACGTGTTGACGCTACCTCCGGTCAAAGAGCTTACGGCGAAGCAAATTCGTGCGCTCCGAATCCGCAGCCGGGTCAGCCAAGCCGTGTTTGCCGCCATGCTGAACACCAGTATCTCAACCGTTCAAAAGTGGGAGATCGGCGAGAAGCGGCCGAGCGGTCCATCGCTGAAGCTGCTCGACGTAATCCAGCGTAAAGGCCTTGGCGCGCTCTCCTGATGCCACGCTTGGGGTCGAGAACCGACCCTCCAGAGACATTGCGGTCGCTCGAAAGCAGCCATCCGGAACTGAAAAAGCAGACGTTCAATACGTGTTTTTCACGCCTCCCCGCATCGGATTTCATTCCCGCCGTTTCAGCAGACACGGCCTCATGGCACGAACGCTATTTCCATCTTGAGTGGATCTACGAGCTGTGCGGATAAGGCTGGGCTTTGTCATGCGTCGCGCTCATGCCGGATGACATTGAAGCCTTCGCTGACTACAGGGAGATCGAAGTACGCCGCGACTTCTTGAGGGACTTAGACCCGCTGCGGATCACCGGAGATGGCCGTGAGGTCGTTTTTGAGCTACCCGAAGGGACGCTCCAATTCAAGCAGACGAAACGTCTTTAACCCCCGAACCCGTACTCGCGAGCGAACACGATCGCCTCGGCACGCGAGCGCACGCCGAGCTTGTCGAACAGGTTCGACGCGTGGTTCCTCACCGTTTTCTCACTGATCTGCAACTGCTTAGCTATTCTCGCATTGCTCAGACCGCGCGCGACCAATGCGAGAACCTCGCGCTCGCGGTTCGATAGGGCAGAGAATGCACTTGCTGCTCCCTCGCCCTTGGCAAAGGCAAGTACTGCCTCTTGAAAACGCCCCCAAGCCGGTTCGTGCTCGAGCAGGATGTGATTGCGGGAGTCAAGCTCAATAAATTCGGCGCCCTCGATCTCCGTAGCGAGGCGCTGACCTTCCGAGATCGGTACGACCTCGTCATTGCGAGAGTGCAGCACCAGTGTCGGCGTGCGCACCTGCGGCAGGAGCTCGCAAATATCCATTTCTGCACGCGCGTGCATGAGTTCCCCGGCGACCTCACCCGTCGTGCATTTGACACAGAGCTCGTTGAACCACCGCAGTTGTTCGGGGCTGCCGCCGGGTATGAATCGGGAGGTGAAGACCTGCCGAAACGTCGGATTGCTGGCTTCCCACGACGCTCGTGCCAGTTCCACCATCGCACGGTGCGCCCGCTCCGCTCTCACATTGCCCCGTTTGTGCGCGCCTTGAGCGTATCCCCCGTATAGAACCATACGCGCTACACGCTCCGGATGCAGCACCGCGTACTGAATGCAGGCGGCCGCACCCTGGGAGATTCCGAGCAGTGTGATCGGAGACTCGATCCGGGCGGCAGCGATGATGCGCTCGAGGTCCGCGGTCCAATCCTGGATGGTCAGGGGTCCTGCACGCCACTCGCTCATGCCGCACCCGCGCTCGTCGTATCGGATGAAGTTAAAGTGGGTCGAGAGGAACTGGATCCAGTGCCGCCACACGGGGCTTGCCCGGTCGTATTCGAGATGAGTGAGCCAATTGGCGGCCTTGACGAGTGGCCGCCCTGTCCCCATCTGAGCCCAGGCGAGGCGACTTCCGTCGGCTGCTCTGACGTAGTGGATGCGCTGGCGTACCTGCGTCGAGCTCATACCATGTGTCCGGGACAAATGCCCCAGGCCCGGACTTCATTCTAGCGGTACCCGGGACAAATATCCGATGGTGGATGCAGAGCTGCTGGCGGATGGTATGCACCAAGGAGGGCATGGACGGCTGTGCATCGCTGCTCGAAGCACGGCAACCATGCGTCGCTCCCCACTACCACCAAAAGGAGCGTCCTATGAATGCTGCTGTTCACGAGATCATTGGCGAGGCTAGCCATTCCACCCGATATGCCCGCGTGGTCGCACTGTCTAAGAAGACCGAGTGGCAGATTGATCGCGATCTGCTGCGCGGCCGTACGTTTGACTTCTCACGCAAGTTTCTGCCAGACGGCCTGACGCTGAGCCACCGACTGGCCTTTCTCTCGGCCGACGATGCACGCTTGATGAGCCAAGTTCAGGGCCGAACCTATGCTTACATCTTTGGGCTGGTGGAGCGGTTCATCAGCGCGAAGATGCTCGACCTGGGTCGCGCGAAGATATTTGGCGATCAGCTTGCACTGGAAGGTCTGGTGCGCTTCTCTAACGAGGAGATCAAGCATCAGGAATTGTTCCGGAGGATGGAGGCAATGATTGCGCCGCATATGCCGGACGGCTATCGCCGAGTCGCCGACCCAAACGATGTAGCCCGGGCTGTGCTAGCCGCCCGCACGTGGGCTGTCCTGGCACTCACCTGTCATATCGAATTGTTTGTCCAGTCGCACTACGCGAAGAGCATCGCTCCACATCAGGAAATCTGTCCGCTCTTCAGAGACGTCTTCCAGTTTCACTGGAGGGACGAGTGCCAGCACGTGGTGCTCGATGAGCTTGAGTGGAAAGCTGAGCACGCAACGCTTTCGCCTGCCGAACGCGATCTGGCGGTAGATGATCTAATCGCGCTGGTAGCCGCCGTTGACGGAATACTGCAGGCGCAGTCAACAGCGGACGCTAGCTACTTTATGCGAAATGCGCAGGAAACGTATCCCGTCGAACAGGCGGCGCAAATAAAAACCGGCTTGTTGGCTGCCTACCGCTGGCAGTACATCATCTCCGGTGTACAGCATCCGCACTTTGGCCGCCTGTTGACCAGTCTGACGACGCCGGCACAGATGTTACGGATACAGGAGGCATTGGCGCCGCTCATTGGCAGCTGAACTGGCTCCGTGGCGCCGGCTGCCGGCGCCACGGGCACCCCAAGTCGCCGAGATTCTCATGACTGCACCCACGTGGAGGTTGCTCGGATTTACGATATTGGCAGTGCTCTTGCTGATGGTAACCGTCGGCAGCTACCGCTGGATCGAGATCTTGCTTGGACGCAAGCGGATTCCGCGAACGTCCGGTCACGGGAAATTTAAGGGGCGGCATCGAAGGACCGCATCTGGCCGGTGCCCGACGCTTCAGAGACGCCGTGCTCTACTTGCGGTTTTCAAGCTCGACGAGGAAACGAACCGGGACGCGTCCCGGAGCAACTCCTTCAGATCGGCTCGGGTGATCTTCGCCAATCGGACGAGCACGATGGGATGGGCTGCATAGTGATCAGTGATGTAGTAGGTCTTGGGATGCTCCCTTAGCAGCTCCGCGCGCTGCTCGAGATCGATGCGCACGGCGATGCTGTCCGCTTCAGCGGACTTGTTGACTGGGATGCAGGCAAGGAGCTTGCCCCCCAGCTTCACTGCAGGGGCTCCGTACGCGGTGCCATCGACGACATCAGGCAGTGAAAGCGCCAGCGTCCTAACCGTGTTGAAGCTCAGCATTGCCATGGTCAAGCGTCCGCGGGCCCGGTTGTCTCCTGTGCAGGCGGCCATGATACGAGGCTGCCTCCCTGCCAGTGACTGCTTTCGGAGAGTCTAGGGCATTGCTGCGACCGGCTGCTCCTGGCCGATTTGCGCCGGCATGCCAACGACCCAAAGCGGATGTCGCTCTGAACCGCATCTGGCACGAGGGGCTGGTCACTTCCTTAGCTTCGCAACGATTTTGATTTCCGTCAGGCCGTTGTTGGGGATGAGACGCGAGACCTGGATAGCAGTCCAAGCGGGAAAAGGCGGCTTCACGTACTTGCTCTTGACCGCGACCATCGCGGGCATCTGCGTGGTCAGGTCGGTGTGGAAGCTGGTGATGTCGACCACATCGTCCCAAGTGGCTCCTGCGCGCTTCAGGGTCGCGCCGATGCGCTCGAACGCCCGCTCGTATCCCAGCTTGAGGTCACTCTCACCCTCGCGGATACCGGCAACTACTCCGGACACGTAGATCGTGTCACCGACCACAATGGCATCAGCGAACCCCCATTCCTCCTCGAGCGTCGCCATGCTCGGGTCTTCATTCATGAGGACCTTCGCCTCTTGTCGGGCTCCGGCAAGTGCGGGGCCGGTGGCGACAGCGAGCAATAGCAGAGCCACGGTGTTCGCGCGCAAAGTCGTCATGAGTCCTCTCCCCATGTGATGGGTCGCAATATCGGATGGTCTGCGATAGACCGATAGCACTGCAAGCGCTCGACCCCAAGGCAGCTTCGCCAGCCATGTGTCTGGCAGCCGCATCGAGTTGAGAGCGTCCCATTCAGGCCGCGGATCTGGTGTGCCCCTACGTGCAACCGGCAATTGCAACTGGGCTCGCATCAACAGTAGTCTGCTTGGCTGGACAACCAGCCGAGACTCCCATGCGCCTTGCGATCGTCGGACAACAGGCCTTCGGTAGGAGCGTGCTCGAGGCGTTCCTGGCCCGCGGCACCACGGTGGCGGGGGTGTTTTGCGCCCCCGACAAGCCGGGTGCCAAACCCGATCCTCTGCGGTTAGCGGCGGAAGAGCACGGCTTGCCGGTTTTTCAGCTGCCTTCGCTGAGAGACGAACAGGCGTCGCAGATATTGATGAAGCTGAATGTCGATCTTGGCGTCATGGCCTATGTGCTGCAGTTTGCCCCACAGACCTTCGTCAATATTCCAAGGCACGGAACGATCCAATATCACCCTTCACTGCTGCCACGCTACCGTGGACCGAGCTCGGTAAATTGGCCAATCATCAAGGGCGATACGCAGACCGGGTTGACGATTTTCCGTCCCTCGGATGGACTCGACGAAGGACCGATCATTCTGCAGAAAACCGTTCCGATCGGACCTGATGACACGCTCGGCAGCGTTTACTTCGATCGTCTGTTTCCCCTTGGGGTCGAGGCATTGCTCGAAGCCGCCGATCTCGTCGTTGCTGGACGGCATCGAGAGACTGCGCAGTGTGAGGAGCTGGCGACCTACGAGGGCTGGTGCCGCGATCCGGAATCTCGGATCAACTGGCAGGCACACGTCGACCAGATCTACGATCTGATTCGCGGCTGCAACCCCTCCCCGGGCGCCTGGAGCATGGTTCAGGGGCACAAGGTGAGAATCTACGATGTTATCCGCCATCGGACCCGGACCCTGGGCGCGGTCGCAGGTAGACCGGGGGTGATCTGCGCGATCACGGACAGAGTTATCGAGGTTGCCGCACAGGGGGGACGGCTCGAGTTACGCGCGGTTCGGCTTGAAACGGGCACGAAGATCACCGCCGGCGCACTTGCAGCGTCATTGCCAATCGCTGTCGGAACAACGCTCGAATCCTGAAGGGGGCGGCGTCGCATCTATCCGATGTTGCCGCCCATTCTCAGCGGATCAAACTGAATGGCTCAGGGAGTCTTCCCCCTTGATGGTTGTTGTTGCGTGAGGAGGCTCGTGCTTACTTTCGCAACGACAGCGTAGCCGGCTGGCGTGCGGCTCGGTGGTCCCGCTCGCCGAGCGATGAGCCGGGTCGCCTGCTCAGGGTCGCGGGGGCGCGGGCGACTGCTTGAAGACCACTCCGTCCTTCATCACGAAGCTGACACTCTGCAGCGCTGCGACGTCCTGCAGCGGATCCCTCTCGACCGCGATCAGGTCGGCGTAGGCTCCCGGCGCGACCCGTCCGAGCTCGGCGCTCATGTCGAGCAGCTCGGCGGCCCGTGAGGTTGCCGACTGAATCGCCTGCATGGGCGTCATTCCGAACTCGACCTCTCTGCCAAACTCCTGCGCGATGGGATCCGACCATTCGAAGCCGCCGACGTCGGTGCCGAAGGCGATCTTGACACCGGCGCGCAGCGCCTTCTGAAACGAGACTCCGTGAACCGCGACCCGCTTGCGGTCGCGTTTGCCGCTCGGCGTATCGGCGGGATCGGGATGGTAGTAGTAGACGGCCAGTGTCGGCACCAGCCAGGTCCCTTGTCTCACCATCTGCGCGATTTGTGCGTCGGTGATCTCGAGGCCGTGCTCGATGGAGTCACAGCCTCCATCGAGCGCGCGCTGCAGTCCGATCCCGTTGTAGGCGTGGCAGGCAACCTTTCTGTGCCAGCCGTGCGCCTCGTCGACGATGGCCTTGAGCTCCTCCACGGTGAGGGTCGGCTGCGACACCAGCGCGCCCTGCGCATCGACCCAGGAACGGTGCGTCATGTACACCTTGATCCAGTCTGCGCCGTGGTCGAGTTGCTGGCGTGCAGCCTTGCGCGCCTCGACCGGGCCGTCGATCAGCTGCGCGCCCTTCGGGACCTCGATCTCCGGTGCGTAGCCTTCGAGGTTGTACCCGCCGGTGCTGGAGATGGCGCGCGTCACCACGAGCATGCGCGGCCCGGGAATATATCCCTCGTTGATCGCCTGTTTGATGCCGACGTCACCATAGCCCGCTCCCTCGGTCTCGACGTCGCGAATGGTCGTGAACCCCTGCTCGAGCGCGCGCCGCACCGCGACCACCGCGCGCGCTGCCCGGTAAGACGCCGGGAACTTGAGCAGCTGTACGTCGTAGCCGCCCGCCTCGGGCGCCTCTCCCTGCAGAAAGATATGCGTATGGCAGTCGATGAGACCCGGAAGGAGAGTCGCATCGCCCAGATCGATGATTTGCGCTCCCGCGGGTGTGGGACGCGTTCCGGCCGTGTAGACCTCGGCGATGCGATTGCCCCGGATGACGATCTCGGGATAGGGACGCGACTGCGCGCTCGTGCCGTCGATGAGCGCTTGTGCCCGGATGACCGTAACGGGGACCACCGGCTCGGCGGCGGCCGCTTCCGAGGTCTGGGCGACACACGGCCCCGAGAGACAGGCGGCCATGGCGCTGAGGCCGAGGGTCAGAAGCGTCGGGTGCACGCAGCTTCGCATGGGTGGGGCAGGATCTTACGCCAGGTCCGCGAGCACCGCCGGCACATGGCGGCGCAGGAGCTTGTTGCGGGCCTCCCATTGCTCGGCCGCGGACAGCTCGGTGAGGAATTGCACCTCGCTCCCGGCGAGGAGCGCCACCGGCACGCCGTCGCGATACAACACGCGATTGCCGGCGAGCGCCGGCAGCCGGGCGCCCGGCGTGACGATGCCGACGAGGTTCAGCGGATCGGAGCCCGAGAGCGACAGGTAGTGCCCCTCGCGGGGCTTGCGGCGCGCCTCGCGCAGCATCCCGATCGCCTCCGGTGCCGCGTACTGCTCACCGGTGACCGAGGCGACGAAACGTCCGCCGCGGATCTCCCCGCGCGCCTCGAGCCGTCGGCAGCACATGAGAATGTCACGCCACGGCGGCAGCCAGTCGGCCTCGCGTGCCAGCAGCCGCCAGAACACGACACCCCAGCGCTTCAGGAGCGTGCGCACCACGTGCTCGATGAGCTCCTCCCCGCGCGAGCGGTCCATGGCGGGCGTGATCGCCGCGCTCTCGCGCGCGCTGCGCGCCCAGCGTCCCGCTGCGTCCATGCCGAAGAGCGCGACGCGCCGGCGGCGGCGGCCGCCGACCGCCGGCCGGCGACGCTCCGACGGCACCAGCAGTGCCCGCAGCCCCGCAAAGCTGTCGGAGTTGACGAGCCCGAGCGCGACCAGCTCCGCGAGCGCTTCCTCGGCCTGCGAAGGCAGCAGCCCCGTGCCGCCCGCGAGCTCATCGAAGAACGAGGCGCCCTGGCTCGCGAGATACTCCGCTACGGGCCCGGCGCTCGCGCTCAGCTGCGCTGGCGGCGCCCCGCCGGCGAGCGCCGACCAGAGTCTCAGGTTCCGCCGCGCGAGCAGCACGATCGGCGTGGCACGCACGGGAGCCGCACGGCGCTCGGGGTCCGAGCGGCGCGAGCCGAGGCGCATCCACACGAAGCGCCCGGCGAGGCACTGCTCATCGAGCCACGCCGGCTCGTATTCGCTGATGCGCTCGGGGAGGATCTCGGTCTCCCAGGCGCTGGCGGCGGCCTCGAAGCCCTCGAGCTGCGCGAGCACCGCACCGACCGCGTCCGGTCCCTCCATGCGCCCCTCGGGCGTGACGCGCTGCCACTCGAAGAGAAAGCGCAGGAAGTCGCGCGCTTCGATCGGCTCGATCTCGGCGCGCAGCCGCTTGACGGTGTAGCGGTGGATGCGGGCGAGGAGCCGCCGCTCGCACCACTCCACGGTGCCCGCCGCCACCTCCGGGGTGAACCGGCCGCGCATCGCGAAACCTTCGGCCTCGAGCGCGGCGAGCGCGGCCTCGATGCGCGCGAGATCGAGGCCGGTGAGCGTGGCGAGCGTTGGCGCGGTCACGGGGCCGGAGCCCGTGAGCCGCCCGCGCAGCACCTCGACGAGCGCGGCTTCGGGGGTGAGCTCGCGCGCATGCGCGGCCGGCGTGATCACCGGCGGCTCGAGTTGGGCTGCGGGATAGAGCGCGGTGAAGAGCGGCAGCTGCTCGGCCGTCACCCAGAGCGCGGCGCCCGCGCGCGCCGCGAGCCGCGTCACCCGCCGCTCGGCGGCGAGCTGGGTGAGCAGCTCCGGCCAGAGCGCCTGGCGCTCGACCTCGGCCGCGGTGAGGAAGGTCAGCCACACGAGCGCATCGTGCAGCTCGTCGGCGTTGGTGGCGTCGGGCCAGGCCTCGGAGCGCACCCGGGCGATCGCCTCCGGGTCGAGCCGACCCAAGTCGGCGGCGCTCTGCGGATCGAGCCAGCGCCGGCTCATCACGGCCTGCGTGCGCCGCTCCTCGAGCGGTGCGTCGTCGAGGAAGGCGTAGGGCCTCGCCGACAGCACCTCGAGCGCGAGCGGCGAGGGCTCGGTCAGGTCGCGGGCCAGCGTGCGGATGCTGCCCGCCTCGAGCCCGCGCAGCAGCCGCTCGAGCCCCTCGATGTCCATCGCCTCCTCGAGGCAGTCCCGGATCGCCTGGCGCACCAGCGGATGGTCGGGGATCTCGAGCTCGCCGGTGAGGTTCTCGGCGCAGGCCACCTGGTCGGGAAACACCGCGGCGAGGAGATCCTCGGCCGCCATGCGCTGCAGCGGCGCCGGCACCTTCTTGCCGCCGCGAAAGCGCGGCAGGGCGAGGGCGATGGTGGCGCTCCAGCGCCAGCGCACCGGAAACATGGGTGCGGCGCACAGCGCCTGCACCAGCAGCGGCCGCACGGTGTTGGAATGCAGATAGCGCGCCACGTCCGCAAGCTCGAAGCTGTGGGCGGTGGTGAGCGACAGGACGATCGTGTCCTCGGTCGCCGCCGCCTGCAGCTCGAAGTTGAAGGAGCGGCAGAAGCGCTTGCGCAGGCTCAAGCCCCAGGCGCGGTTGATGCGGCTGCCGAAAGGCGAGTGGATCACGAGCTGCATGCCGCCGGCTTCGTCGAAGAAGCGCTCGAAGACCACCAGCTGCTGCGTCGGCAGCGCGCCCAGCGCGCCGCGCGCGGCCGCGAGGTAGCTCACCAGCTGCACCGCCGCGCCCGCTCCGATGCCGGTCTCCGCGCACAGCCAGGCCGTGGCGGCGTCGGCGCCCTGATCGAGCCGCGCCTCGAGCTCGCGCCGCAGCCGTGAGACGCTCGCCGAGAGCTCAGCGGTGCGTCCCGGGGCCTCGCCGATCCAGAAGGGGATGCTGGGCGGCTCGCCGCGCGCGTCCTCGACGCGGATCCGGCCCGGCTCGACCCGCAGGATGCGGTAGGACACGTTGCCGAGCTGAAAAACATCGCCCTGCAGGCTCTCGATCGCGAAGTCCTCGTTCACCGTGCCGACGAACTGCGCCTGCGGCTCGAGCAACACCTGGTAGTCGGCGGTGTCGGGGATGGTGCCGCCGGAGGTGAGGGCGGTGAGCCGCGCGTTGCGCCGGCCCTTGATGCGGTGGTTGACCCCGTCGTGATGGATGAGCGCCCCGTGGCGGCCGCGGCGCGTGCTGTAGCCCTCGGCGAGCATGCGTACCAGCTCGTCGAGCTCGGAGCGCCGGAGATCGCGGTAGGGGTAGGCGCGCGTGAAGCGCGCGAACAGCTCCTCCTCCTGCCACTCACGCGCCGCCACCTCGGCCACGATCTGCTGCGCGAGCACGTCGAGAGGCTTGTCCGGCACTGCGAGCTGGTCGAGCTCGCCGCGGCGCACCGCGGCGAGGAGCGCCGTGCATTCGACCAGGTCGTCGCGCGACAGCGGGAAGAGGCGCGCCTTCGGCGTCCCGCCCACGGAGTGGCCGGAGCGGCCGGCGCGCTGCAGGAAGGCGGCGATCGAGCGCGGCGAGGCGAGCTGGCATACGAGGTCCACTTCGCCGATGTCGATGCCGAGCTCGAGCGATGCCGTCGCGACCAGCGCGCGCAGCTCGCCGCGCTTCAAGCGCGCCTCGGCATCGAGCCGCGACTCCTTCGCGAGGCTGCCGTGGTGCGCGGCGACGTGCGCCTCGCCGAGCCGCTCCGACAGGTGGCGTGCGATGCGCTCGGACTGGCGGCGGGTGTTGACGAACACCAGCGTGGTGCGGTGCGCGCTCGCGAGCTCCGCGAGGCGGTCGTAGATCTCCTTCCAGACGTCGCCCGACATGACGGACTCGAGCGGAGCGGAGGGGATCTCGAGCTGCAGGTCGCGCTCGCGGACGTGGCCGGTGTCGATGACGGTGCAGTCGGCGCTGCCGTCGGGATTGAGCCCGCCGGCGCCGACCAGGAAGCGTGCGACCTCCGCGATCGGCTTGACTGTCGCCGAGAGCCCGACGCGGGTCAGGCGGCGGTCCGCGAGCGCCTCGAGCCGCTCGAGCGTGAGGGCCAGGTGCGCGCCGCGCTTACTCCCCGCCATCGCGTGAATCTCATCCACGATGACGGTGCGCGTGCTCGCGAGCATCCGCCGGCCGGACTCCGAGCCCATGAGAATGTAGAGCGACTCGGGTGTGGTCACCACGATGTGCGGCGGGCGTTTGCGCATCGCCGTGCGCTCGTGCTGCGGGGTGTCGCCGGTGCGCACGAAGGTGCGGATGCCGTGCTCGGGGAGCCCGAGCAGGCGCAGCTCCGCGGCGATGCCGGCGAGCGGCGCCTCGAGATTGCGGTGGATGTCGTTGGAGAGCGCCTTGAGCGGCGAGACGTACACCACGGAGGTCTCGTCGCTCAGGCCATTGGCCGCCACGGCGGCGCGCACCAGCTGGTCGATGACCGCGAGAAATGCGGCGAGCGTCTTGCCCGAGCCGGTCGGGGCCGCGACCAGCACGTGGCGCCCGGCTGCGATCACTGGCCACGCCGCGGCTTGTGCGGGAGTTGCGGCATCGAAGGTGCGGGCGAACCAGCCGGCGACGGCAGGATGGAACTCGGCGGGCATGTGGGCATTGAAGCACACCCGCACCGCGCGAGCAGCTCGGGCGCACCGATTTAATTCAACGTACAGTCGATCGTGTGGGCCGCGCCTGTATGCGAAAGCGCCGCCCCGGCTCAAAGGGGAGTAGAGTCGGCGTCTGGTTGGTTGCTTGCGAGGACGTCTCACGATGTGGGAAGACGAGACTCCGGACTCGTTCCGGCGCAAACTCCTCTGGTGGCTCGGCGGCCTGGTGATCGCCGCGGCCATCGGCTTCGCCCTCTGGTACAAGTTCCTGTTCCACCCGGCGGGGCCGGCACCGGCGGCGGCGGCCGCGCCGGCGGCGCCCGCGCCCACCGCGGCTCAGCCGGCGGTGTCGCACCCGATGCCTGCGTCGGGCGCGGGGTCCGAGGCGCTGCCGGCGCTCAACGACAGCGACTCGCTGGTGCAGGACTCGCTCACGGGCGTGTTGGGACGTCCGACCATCGAGACCTTGCTCGTGCCGCAGAACATCGTGCGGCACATCGTCGTCACGGTCGACAACCTGCCGCGCCACAAGCTGGCCGTGGAGCTGCGCCCCGTGAAGCCGACCGCCGGACAGTCGGTGGTCTCCACCCAGGGCGACCTGGTGGTGCTCAGTGAGGCCAACTTCGATCGCTACACGACCTTCGTGCGTGCCGTGCAGGCGGCCGACGTCAAGGGTCTCGCGGCCATGTACCAGCGGCTCTATCCGCTGTTCCAGCAGGCCTATGAGGATCTCGGCTACCCGGGCAAGTACTTCAACGACCGCGTGGTCGAGGTGATCGATCACCTGCTCGAAACGCCCGAGGTCGCCCCGCCGATCCCCCTCGAGCAGCCGCGCGTCTTCTATACGTACGCGGACACTGCGCTCGAGTCGCGCTCCGCCGGACAGAAGCTGCTGATCCGCATGGGCCCGGCGAACGCGCGCATCATCAAGACGAAGCTGCGCGAGTTGCGCGCCGAGATCGTGGCCAAGAAGTAGCCGCCGGACAGCGTGCCCCCATGAGCGACATACCCGACTCCGAGGAGGGCGGTCTCGAGAAGCCGCTCGGCGACCTGCGCTCGGTGCTGATCGCCGGGGAAGCGATCGAGGCGTGGGCGATCCAGCGGCGGATGTTCGCCCTCACCCATCGCCGGGTGCTCGTCGCCGCGACCAGCGGGCGGCTGATCATCATCACCCGTCCGCTGCTCGGCGGCTTCGACCTGGTCACCGTGCGCTGGCAGGACCTGGAGGAAGTCACGCTGCGGGTGGGCGTGCTCGGGGCGGATCTCGGGATTCGCGCCGGCAAGGCCACCGATCTGGCCTCGCTCAGCGCGCCGGGCGCGCAGCGCGTGGAGCTCAAGGGCCTGCGCAAGGACCAGGCGCAGGCGGTCTATCGCATCTGCCAGGCGCAGGATCAGGCCTGGCGCGAGAAGCGCCGGGTACGCGAGCTCGAGGAGCTGCGGGCGCGCTCGGGCGGTATCCAGGTTATGTCGGGAGGCACACTCCCGGGGACGGCCGCGGCGGGCGGGGATGATGCGGTGCGGCGCCTGCAGGAGGCGAAGCGGCTGCTCGATGCCAGGCTCATCACCGACGCCGAGTACGAGGCGATCAAGGCCAAGATCGTCTCCCCCTGAGCGCTCTATACACAGCTAATCCACAAGCGATCCACAGGAGAGGTGCGTTAGTCTCCCCGCCATGGTCGCGATCCGCCTGCGCCGGCAGAAGCCGGTCGAGAACGAAGTGCTCGGCACCTACAGCTTTCCGAGCCGGACGGTCCAGGTCCTGAAGACCCAGGACGATCACATCCTCTGGACCTGCGATTGCGACAAGTTCCGCCGCCAGGCGGGCCAGCGCGAGCCACTCTGGTGCAAGCACATCGCCAAGGCCGCGGCGCGCCGCTCGCTCGAGCGCCTCACCCGCCGCGTGGCGGTGGGCCGCGGCGGCGAGGCTTGAGCCTCCATAAGTAAGAAACAGGTGCCTTTGCGGCGCCCCGGGTAATTCGGTATCTTGGTGCGCTACAGCAACAGGAGCATCGGAATGCGCTGGGAAACTCCGCGGGCGGTCGAGCTGCGTTTCGGCATGGAAGTCACGATGTATATCGCCAGGCGCTAGTACCTGGCTGCAGGCGGCCGGGCACCGGCCCGGAATGGTCGCGCCTTAAGCTCGATGCATCGTGAGAATCCGGGTACTGGGGTCTGCCGCCGGCGGCGGGTTTCCCCAGTGGAATTGCAACTGCCATAACTGCTCGGGCGTGCGCCGCGGCACGGTGCGTGCCGCGCCGAGGACGCAGTCCTCGATCGCCGTCGCCGGCTCCGGGACGGACGCCTGGGCGCTCGTCAACGCATCTCCCGATATCCTCGCGCAGCTCAAGAGCTGCCCCGAGCTGCAGCCCGCACGGGCGCCGCGCGACACCGGGATCGCGGGCATCGTGCTGGTCGATGCGCAGATCGATCACACCGCCGGGCTCTTCATGCTGCGCGAGTCCACGGCGCCGCTCGCCATCTGGTGCACCGACGCGGCCTACGCCGACTTGAGCGGCGGCAATCCGATCTTCAGGGTGCTCGGGCACTACTGCGGCATCGACCGGCGGCGCATGGCGAGCTCGGGCGAGGAGTTCGCGGTCGACGGAGTCGCGGGCGTGCGCTGGCGGGCGCTCGCGGTGGCGAGCAAGCCCGCGCCGTACTCGCCGCATCGCGCGGCTCCGATCCCGGGCGACAACGTGGCGCTCGTCATCAGCGATACCGCGACCGGCCGGGCCGCGGTGTACGCGCCCGGGCTCGGGGCCATGGAGCCGGCGCTGTGGCGCGCGCTCGAGGCGGCGGCCTGTGTGCTCATCGACGGCACCTTCTGGAGCGATGAGGAGATGATGGCGCAGGGCCTGGCGTCGAAGCGCGCCCGCGACCTCGGCCATTTGCCCCAGAGTGGCGCCGGCGGCATGCTCGAGTGGCTCGGGAAGCTGCCGCGCGCCACGCGCAGGATCCTCATCCACGTGAACAACACCAATCCGATCCTGGACGAAGACTCGCCCGAGCGCGCGGTGCTGGCACGGGCCGGCGTCGAGGTCGCCTGGGACGGAATGGAGATCGCGCTGTGAGCGAGGCCGCCTGGTCGCGCGCGGACTTCGAGGCGCGCCTGCGCGAGCGCGGCCGCGCTTATCACATCCATCACCCCTTCAACATCATGCTCAACTCCGGCAAGGCGAGCCGCGAGCAGATCCGTGGCTGGGTGGCGAACCGCTACTACTACCAGGTCAGCATCCCGCTGAAGGACGCGGCGATCATCGCCAACTGCGACGAGCGCGGGGTACGCCGCAACTGGGTGCAGCGCATCCTCGACCATGACGGCTACGGCGAGGATCCCGGCGGCATCGAATCGTGGCTGCGGCTCGCGGAGGCCGTCGGCCTCGAGCGTGCCGAGGTCGAGAGCCTTTCGCTGCTGCTGCCCGGCGTGCGCTTCGCGGTCGATGCGTACGTCAACTTCGCGCGCCGCGCACCCTGGCCGGAAGGCGTGTGCGCCTCGCTCACGGAGCTGTTCGCGCCGGAGATCCACCGCCAGCGCCTGGCAGGCTGGCCGCAGCATTACCCGTGGATCGATCCCGCGGGCCTCGGCTATTTCCAGAGTCGCATGAGCCGCGCCCGGCGCGATGTCGAGTTCGCCCTCGCCGTGACCCTCGAGCGCTTCAGCACGCGTCCGGCACAGGAGCGCGCGCTCGAGGTCCTCAAGCTCAAGCTCGACATCCTCTGGCAGATGAACGATGCGATGGCGCTTGCGTATGGAGTGACGCCGTGAGCGCACTGAGCGCCAGCGCGCGGCCCGCGATCGCCCACGGCCTGCGGCTGCAGTGGGAGCCGGCACAGGAGGCGCACGTGCTCCTCTACCCCGAGGGCATGGTGAAGCTCAACGGCAGCGCCGGGGCGATCCTCGCGCGCTGCGACGGGGTGCGTACGCTGGCGGAGATCGTCGCGGACCTCGAGCGCACCTACGGCGCTGCGGATCTCGGCGACGACGTCGCGGCGTTTGTCGAGCTCGCCCTCGAGCGGCGCTGGCTGGAGCTGCGCGCATGAGCGTGGGCCCACCGGAGAGGTCGCATGGCGTGGGCCCACCGCTGTGGCTGCTGCTCGAGCTCACCTACCGCTGCCCGCTGCACTGCGTCTTCTGTTACAACCCGACCGACTTCGCCGCGGTGGGCGCGGAGCTCCCGGCCTCGGAATGGACGCGGGTGCTGCGCGAGGCGCGCGCGCTCGGGGCCGTGCAGCTCGGGCTCTCGGGGGGCGAGCCGCTGGTGCGCGAGGACCTCGAGTCCATCGTGGCGGAAGCGCACGCGCTCGGCTACTACATCAACCTGATCACCTCCGGCGTCGGTATGACCGAGGAGCGTATTCGTGCGCTGAAGCGCGCCGGCCTCGACCACATCCAGCTGTCGTTCCAGGACAGCACGCGCGAGCTGAACGATTTCCTGAGCAGCACCCGCACCTTCGAGCTTAAGGCGAGGGTGGCGGAGCTCATCCGCAGGTACGACTATCCGATGGTGCTCAACGTGGTGCTGCACCGGCTCAACATCGATCACGTCGACGAGATCCTGGCGATGGCGGAGCGCATGGGTGCGCAGTACGTCGAGCTCGCCAACACGCAGTACTACGGCTGGGCCTGGCTCAACCGCGCGCACCTGCTGCCGAGCCGTGCGCAGCTCGAGCGCGCGGAAGAGGTGACGCGGCGGTTTCGCGCGCGCGTCCCCGCGATGCAGGTGTACTTCGTGGTGCCGGATTACTTCGAGACGCGCCCCAAGCCGTGCATGAACGGATTGGGGAGCGTGTTTCTGGCGATCGCGCCCGACGGCCTCGCCATGCCCTGCCACGCCGCGCGCATGCTGCCGGGGCTCGAGTGTCCCAACGTGCGCGCGCACAGCGTGCGCGAGATCTGGTACGACTCGCCGGCCTTCAATCACTTCCGTGGCGAGGCGTGGATGAAGGAGCCGTGCCGCAGCTGCCCCGAGCGCTCGAAGGACTTCGGCGGCTGCCGCTGCCAGGCCTATCTTCTGACCGGCGACGCCGCCAATGCGGATCCGGTGTGTGAACTCTCGCCGCATCATCATCTCGTCACCGCGGCCGTGGCCGAGGCCGAGCACGCCGCGGCCGCACCGCTGATCTTTCGCGACCACCGCATCTCGATCGCGGTCGAGCCGCACCGCGGCACGCCGGCGGCGCGCTGAGGTCGGGCGCGATGGCCGTTCGCCGGGTGCTCAGGATGGGCGAGCCGCTGCTCCGGGAGGTGGCGGCCCCGGTGACGCGCTTCGACGCCGAGCTCGCCGCGCTCGTCAGCGACATGGACGACACCATGAGGGCCTCGAGCGGCGCCGGGATCGCCGCGCCGCAGATCGGCGTGAGCCTGCGCGTGGTGATCTTCGAGCTGAAGGACAATCCGCGCTACCCGCAGCTGACGCCCGTGCCCTACACGGTTCTGGTGAATCCGCAGCTCACCGTGCTCGATGAGGAGCAGGAAGAGGGCTGGGAAGGCTGCCTCTCGGTCCCCGGGATGCGCGGCCTGGTGCCGCGCTACCGGCGGCTGCGCTACCAGGGCTTCGATGCCTGCGGCGCGCCCCTCGACCGCACGGTCGAAGGCTTTCACGCGCGCGTCGTGCAGCACGAAGTAGATCATCTCGATGGCATACTCTATCCGCAGCGGGTGCGGGACCTGCGCAACTTCGGGTTCGAGGACGTGCTCGCCGGGCAGATGACGCCCATGCCGGGCTGAGCCCATGAGCCCCAAGGAGACTCGCATGACTCATCACGCCAGCGGGCCCTTCGAGGTCAAGGTCACGCCGCAGAAACCCGACACGCAGATCGCGCGTTCGGCCAACCTCGGGCGGCTGACGATCGACAAGCGCTTCCACGGCGATCTCGAGGCGAGCGCCAAGGGCGAGATGCTCGCCACCCAGAGCGAGGTCAAGGGCTCGGCCGGCTACGTGGCGCTCGAGCGTGTCACGGGCAAGCTCCAGGGCCGCGCCGGCAGCTTCGTGCTGCTGCACAGCGCCACCATGAGGCGCGGCGCGCCCGAATCGACCATCACGGTCGTGCCCGACTCGGGCACCGGCGAGCTCACGGGCCTCACCGGCAGCATGCGCATCAAGGTGGCGCCCGACGGCGCCCATTCCTACGAGTTCGACTTCAGGATCGAGCCGCGGCCGGCCGACTGACGCGCACGTCGCGCTCCATGCGGATCGCAGCCTCGATTCCCTGGTAGTAGCCCGGTACGTGTCCCACCTCGCGGTAGCCGAGCGCGCGGTAGAAGTCGCGCGCCGGCTCGTTGAGCGCGCGCAGCTCGAGCCCGACGATGAAGGTACCAGCGGTGAGCGCGGTCTCCTCGAGCCAGGTCACCAGACGCCGCGCGATGCCGCGGCGGCGGTACGCGGGATCGACCGCCAGCAGGTTGAGGTGTGCGGCCTCGTCGGCGTAGCGCATGATGGCGAAGCCGGCGATGGTGCGGTCGCTGCGCGCGGTCAGCACCACGCTCTCGGGATGGCGCACGTACCAGCGGATGCGCTCGGCGCCCCACGCCGGCCGCAGGCCGGACTCGATGAGCTCATGCGACATGGCCGCGAGCCGCGCCGCATCGCTGACACGGGCTGGCTCGAGGCGATAGTCCTGCACGGTGGTCCTCAGGCGAGCGTGTGGAAGACCCGCTGGACGTCGTCGTCCTGCTCCAGGCGATCGATTAGCGTGAGCACCTCGGTGGCCTGCGCCTCGGGCAGCTCCGTGGGCGCGGTGCAGATGTACTCATGCTCGGCCGAGAGCGGCGTCAGGCCGCGCGCCTCGAGCGCCTCCTGCAGCTTGCCGAAATCCGCGAACGCGCAGCGGATCACCAGCTGCGGCTCGCCTTTCTCACCCGTGCTCTCGCCCATCTCCTCGAGACCGTGATCGATGAGATAGAGCTCGAGGTCATCCTGGTCGATGCCGGCGGGATCGAGCCGGAAGACGCCCATCTTCTTGAACAGGAAGCTGACGCTGCCGCTGGTGGCGAGGTTGCCGCCGTTCTTGGTGATGACGTTGCGGACCGCCGCCACCGTGCGCGTCGGGTTGTCGGTCGCGGTCTCCACCAGCAGCGCCACGCCATGCGGCGCGTAGCCCTCGTAGAGCACCTCGTGATAGTTGGTGGCATCCCGCCCCGAGGCGCGCTTGATCGCGGCCTCGATGCGGTCCTTGGGCATGTTGACGGCGCGCGCGTTCTGAATGGTCCGGCGCAGCACGGGATTGGAGGCCGGATCCGGGCCACCCGACTTGACGGCCATGGTGATGTCCTTCGCGATGCGGGCGAATTGCTTCGCCATGCGGTTCCACCGCGCGAACATCGTGTGCTTGCGGACTTCGAAGATGCGCCCCATGGCGGGCTATTGTAGCGCGGCGCAGCCCCGCCTCTTGCCGGCGAGTGCTTATCCGCGAGTGGGTGGCCTGCGGAAAAGCCCGCAGGACTTTTCGGCTCGCCTAGGCGAGTTGCGCCTGCAGCAGCCGCATGCGCCGACGCTGGCGGCCGAGCGCGCGCTCGATGTCCCGGAGCTTGCCCTGCAGCTCCGAGTGCTGCCACTGCTCGATGACGGCGCGCCGTTTCTCCTCGAGCCACTGTTCCTTGACGCGCGCCCAGTCGGCGATCGCGGCGAGGAACGCCTCGTACTCGTGCGCGATGCGCGCGCGCAGCTGCTCGATGTGCGAGTGGCCCACGCTGGGTAGATCGGCCAGGCGCTTCTCGGCGCGCGTGAACTGCATGGCGAGCAGCGCGCGCTGGATCTGGAACCAGGGGGTGCGCTTGAGGCGTCGGGTGAGCCCGACGCACGCGAGGCCGGCGATCAGCCACTTGGTCGGGTCCCACTGCCACCAGCGCACGCCGTTGCGGTAGTCGTGGGCGAAGATGTGGTGGAAGTTATGGTAGCCCTCGCCGTAGGTGATCACGGCGAGCGCCGGATTGTCGCGCGCGGTGTTGTCCTCGGTGTACGGGCGGCTGCCCCACATGTGGGCGAGCGAGTTGATGAAGAAGGTGACGTGGTGGCTCCACACGAGGCGCAGCACCCCGGCGAGGATCAGCATGCCCCAGACGTCGTGGAACGCGAGGCCGGCGGCGAGCGGCAGGCCGAAATTCAGCGCCACCGCCAGCGGCACGTAGTAGCGGTGCTGGAAGGCGAGCAGCCGGTCCTTCTTCAGGTCGGGAATGTTGGCGAAGTCCGGCTTGCCGCTCGGGTATTCGCGCAGCATCCAGCCGATGTGCGAGAACCAGAAGCCGCGCCGCGCCGAGTACGGGTCGCGATCGACGTCGTCGACGTAGAGGTGATGGCTGCGATGCCCGCTGCACCAGACGAAGGCGCTGTTCTGCAGCGCCATGGTGCCGAAGATCAGATAGAAGATGCGCAAGCCCAGATGCGCCTCGTAGGTGCGGTGCGCCCACAGGCGGTGATAGCCGCCGGTGATCGATATGCCGTTCGCGACCAGGAAGAAGACGAAGATGCCCCAGTCCGCGGCCGTGAAGCCGTAGCGCAGGCCGTACCAGGGCACCAGCACCGCCGCGGCGGCGGCCGTGAGGGCGAACATCAGGGCGTTCGCCCAGATCAGCGGTGGCTTTGTCGCGGCGGAGGCTTGCGGCATGAGGCGGCTCGGTATCCTTATCGGCAGGGCGGCGTAAGTTAACATGGCCGGCCCCCGGAAGTGGGACTTGCGTCTTATTGGCATTACGATAAATCCATGAGTCCGATTCGTGACCCCGCCGCGGCGAGGGGGGAAGCTCTGCCGTGGCAGTGCCTGGGCCTGGCCGTTGCCTGGCTGGCGCTGGCGCCCGTCGCGCAGGCGGAACGGGCCTACGTCAGCAACGAGGACGACGGGACGGTCACCGTCATCGACGCCGATCGCAGCGCGGCAATCGCCACGATCGCCGTCGGCAAGCGCCCGCGGGGCCTGGCGCTGAGTCCCGACGGCCGGCTGCTGTACGTCGCGGTGAGCGGCGTGCCGAAGTGCCCGCCGCCGCTGACGGACGCGCAGTGCGCGCAGCTCAAGCGCGACCCTTCCGCCGACGGTATCGCGGTCATCGACACGGCGGCGCTCGCGCGCACGCGCCTTCTCACGGGAGTCACCGACCCGGAGCGCGTCGCCGTGAGCCGCGACGGCCGCCGGCTGTTCGTCTCGGAGGAGGACGCCGCGCGGCTCGCGGTCGTCGATGCGGCGCGCGGCCGGGTGCTGGCGACCGTGGCGGTGGGCCGCGAGCCCGAGGGCGTGCGCCTCTCGCCCAACGGGCGCTGGGTGCTGGTCACGAGTGAGGAGGACAACAGCGTGACCATCGTCGACGCGAGCTCCTACGCAATCCTGGCCAGGGCCACCGTCGGGGCACGCCCGCGCGACCTGGCGTTCACCTCCGACAGCCGCCTGGCTTACGTGTCCGGAGAGGCGGACGCGAGCATCTATCGCGTCACGGTCCCCGCCGGCGCTCCCAGCGGCGAGTTCTTCAGGCTGGCCCCGCAGGCGCGTCCCATGGGCGTGGCGCTCGATACGCAGCGCGGACGCCTCTACGTGGGGACCGGCCGCGCCGGCACGGTGGCGGTCGTGGCGATCGACGGACCCAGCCTCGTCGCCGAGGTCGCCTGTGGCGGACGCCCGTGGGGGATCGCGCTGGCGGCAAGTGGACAGCGCCTCTACAGCCCCGACGGTCCGGCCGGGGACGTGGCAATCGTCGACACCGCAACTGCGGCCGTGACGGCCCGGGTCGCCACCGGCAGAGGCCCCTGGGCGGTGGTGACGGGTCCGTAACGTGCTACCGTTGCGCTGAGGACACCACCATGTTTGAACGGCTCGAGCTGATCACGGCCGACAGCATCCTCAGCCTCATGGCCGCGTTCCGCGCCGACCCCGATCCGCGCAAGGTGGATCTCGGCGTCGGCGTGTACCGCGACGCCGAGGGCGAGACGCCGGTACCGGCGGCCGTGCGCAAGGCCGAGCGTGCCCTCATCGAGCGCCAGACCACCAAGACCTACGTAGGACCGGCGGGAAACCCCGGCTTCAATCAGGAGATGGCGCGGCTGGTGCTGGGGAGCGAGCACGCGGCGCTCGGCGCCGGCAGGGTGCGCATCATCCAGAGTCCGGGCGGGTGCGGGGCGCTGCGTCTCGGGGCGGAGCTGATCCGCTTCGCCTCGCCCGACTCGGTGGTGCTGCTCAGCACGCCGACCTGGGTCAACCATGTGCCACTCCTCTCAGGCAGCGGGCTCAAGCTCGAGCACTATCCGTACTACGGGGCCGCGTCGGGCGGGGTGCTGTTCTCCGACATGCTGGCGGCCTTCGAGCGGCTGCCGCCGCGGGCCGCGGTGCTGCTGCACGCTTCCTGTCACAACCCGACCGGCGCCGACCTGTCGCCGGGTGAGTGGCGGGAGCTGCTCTCGCTGGTGAAGCGCCGGCGGCTGCTGCCCTTCATCGACATGGCTTACCAGGGCCTCGGCGAGGGACTCGATGCCGACGCCTTCGGTCTGCGCCTCTTCTGCGCCGAGCTGCCCGAGGTGCTGTTCGCCGTGTCGTGCTCGAAGAACTTCGGCCTCTACCGCGAGCGCACCGGTGCGCTCGGCATCCTGTGCGAGTCGCCGGCGCAGGCCGACGCCGCCATGAGTCAGCTGGTGCGCCTGGCGCGCGGCTTGTGGTCGATGCCGCCGGATCACGGCGCCGCCATCGTCCACGGGATCCTGAGCGATACGGCGCTGCGCGCGCAGTGGATCGCCGAGGTCGATCTCATGCGCGAGCGTGTCCAGGGCTTGCGGCGCGAGGTGGTGCGGCACCTTGCGGAGTATTGTCCGGGCCGCGACTTCAGCTTCATCGCGCGCCATCACGGCATGTTCTCGCTGTTTGGGATCACCAGCGAGCAGGTACAGGAGCTGCGCGCGCGCCATCATGTCTACATGATCGGGGACAGCCGCATGAACATCGCGGGTCTGCGGCGCGAGAATCTCGAATACTTCGCGCGCTCGGTGGCCGCGGTGCTCGAGGGCGCGGCGAGCCGCTGACATGAGCGCCGTCAGCGGGTCGCAGGCGCACAGCCTCGCGGGGCTGCGGGCGCTGCTGCGCGAGGCGACGCTGCGCCCGGAGGCCGGCGCCTCCAGCGAGATGCTCACCGGGCTGATCGACCTGCAGACGGCCCTGGCGCAGGCGCGCGAGCGTGCCGCGCGCTGGGTCGAGGCGGCGCGTGCCGACCCGCGCGCTCGCCCGCTCATCGAGCGCACGCTCGAGCAGTTTCCCCTCGACAGCGCGCAGGGCAGGGCGCTCATGAGCCTGGCGGAGGCGCTGCTGCGCACACCCGATTCGAAGCGCGCCGACCAGCTGATCGCCGAGCGGCTCGTCGCCATCCGCAACGCCGGCGTGCGCGGCGACACCGATCTGCTGCTGCGCACCGGGTTTACCCTGCTCGGCGCCGCCGGCAGGCTCCTCCCCGAGGTCTCGGCCGAGCTCTCCGGGGAAGTCTCGGCGGCGAGCCTCACCAAGCCCGTGGTCGCCCCGATCGTGCGCGCGGCGCTGCGCCAATCGATGCAGATGCTCGGGCATGCCTTCATCGTCGGTGAGACCATCGACGCGGCGCTGAAGCGCGCCCGCGCGGAGCCGGACCTGGCGCTGTGCTCCTTCGACATGCTCGGCGAGGGTGCGCGCACCGAGGCCGACGCCGAGCGCTACTTCGAGGATTACGCGCACGCGATCGACGCGCTGGGCGGTCAGTCGCCCGGTACGGTGCATGCGCGCTCCGCGATCTCCGTGAAGCTCTCGGCGCTCGAGCCGCGCTACACGCAGTTGCAGAGCGGCCGGGTGCACGAGCGGCTTGGCCCCCGCATGCTCGATCTGGCGCGCCGCGCCGCGCGGGCCGGCATCGGCATGACGATCGACGCCGAGGAGGCCGACCGGCTCGACCTGTCGCTCGACATCAGCGAGACACTGGCGCGCGATGGCGCGACCCGCAGCTGGGAGGGACTCGGACTCGCGGTGCAGACCTACGGGCGCCGCGCGCCGCTGGTGCTCGACTGGGTCGCGCAGCTCGCCCGCGACTCGGGCCGGCGCATGACGGTACGCCTCGTGAAGGGGGCTTACTGGGACAGCGAGATCAAGCGCGCCCAGGAGCGGGGACTCGCGAGCTTCCCGGTCTATACCTCCAAGGCCGCCACCGACGTGAGCTACCTCGAGGGCGCGCGGCGCCTGTTCGCCGCGAGCGACGTGATCTATCCGCAGTTCGCCACCCACAACGCCTACACCGCGGCGGCGGTGCTGGCGCTTGCGCCGGCGGGCGTCGCTTACGAGTTTCAGCGCCTGCACGGCATGGGCGAAGCCCTCTACGCGGCGGCGCGCGCCGAGCTGCCGGACCTGCCGCCGGTGCGGGTATACGCGCCGGTCGGTACGCACGAGGAGCTGCTGCCCTACCTCGTCAGGCGGCTGCTCGAGAACGGCGCCAACAGCTCCTTCGTCCACCAGTTCATGGATCCGCAGATTCCCGTGGAGCAGGTCGTGCGTGACCCCATCTCGTCCCTGAATGACGCAGGATCGTCCGGCGCCGCGCGCGTGCGCGAGCCGGCGGCGCTCTTCGGCGCGGAGCGCACCAATTCCGCCGGCGAGGACTTCGGCGATCCCGCGACGCTCGCCCTGCTCGAGAGCGAGCTGCGCGCGCATGCCGCCGAGAGCCACCGCGGCGGACCCCTGCTGAGCGGCCGTACGGTGCGCGACGCCGAGGTTCGCGTCGTCTCGCCGGCCGACACGCGCGAGACCGTCGGCTTCACGCGCGATGCGACCGCCGAGGAGATTCGCGAGGCGATGGCGGCGGCGGCCCGCGCCCAGGGCGCGTGGGATGCCACCGCGGCAGCTGAGCGCGCCGCGTGCCTGACCCGTGCGGCTGAGCTCCTCGAGGAGCGGCGCGGGCGGTTCCTGAGCCTGCTGGTGCGCGAGGCGGGCAAGACCCTGCCGGATGCGGTGGCGGAGCTGCGCGAGGCGGTGGACTTCTGCCGCTACTACGCCGCGCGCGCCCGCGAGCTCTTCGGCGCGCCCGTGGAGATGCCCGGGCCCACCGGTGAGCGCAACACGCTCTCGCTTCACGGCCGCGGCGTGTTCGTGTGCATCAGCCCGTGGAATTTCCCGCTGGCGATCTTCACCGGCCAGATCACTGCGGCGCTCGCGGCCGGCAACGCCGTGGTGGCGAAACCCGCGCCGGCGACGCCGCTGATCGCGCATGCCATGACGCGCTTGCTGCACGAGGCGGGCATTCCCGCCGCGGTGCTGCAGCTCACGCCCGCGGACGGGCCGGCCTTCGGCGCCGTGGCCCTGACGCATCCGGCGCTTGCCGGCGTGGCCTTTACCGGCTCGACTGCGACCGCGGCCACGATCAACCGCACGCTCGCCAGCCGCGACGGCCCCATCGTGCCGCTCATTGCCGAGACCGGCGGCGTGAACGCCATGGTGGTCGACGCGACGGCGCTCCCCGAGCAGGTCGTCGACGACGCGATCACCTCCGCGTTCACGAGCGCGGGTCAGCGCTGCTCGGCGCTGCGGGTGCTGTACCTGCAGGAGGAGATCGCCGAGCGCGTCATCGAGATGCTGACCGGCGCGATGCGGGAGCTGCACATCGGCCCACCGGCCGAGCTCGCCACGGACGTGGGCCCGGTGATCTCCGAGGCGGCGAAGACGCGGCTCGCGCTCCATGCCGAGCGCATGCGCCGCGAAGCCAAGCTCGTATACGCGTGCGAGCTCGAGCCCTCCCTGGCGGCGGTCGGGCACTATTTCCCGCCGCAGATGTTCGAGCTGCGCTCGCTCGATCAGCTGCAGACCGAGGAGTTCGGGCCGATCCTGCACGTGGCGCGCTACCGCAGCGACCAGCTGCCGCAGGTGCTGGCAGCGATCCGCGGCACGGGCTACGGACTGACGCTCGGGGTCCACAGCCGCCTCGAGAGCGTCGCAGAGCACGTGTTCCAGTCCCTGCCGGTGGGCAACACCTACGTGAACCGCAACATGATCGGCGCGGTGGTCGGCGTGCAGCCCTTCGGCGGCCAGGGCCTGTCGGGTACCGGTCCGAAGGCCGGCGGACCCCACTACCTGCTGCGCTTCGCGACCGAGAGAACGCTCACGATCAACACCGCGGCGATCGGCGGCAACGTCGAGCTGCTTTCCTAGGGGAGACCACCATGAGTGAATATAAGAGTAAGTGCTTCTGTGGCGCCGTCGAGTTCACCGTCAGCGGCGAGCCGGCGGCGATGGGCTACTGCCATTGCGAATCGTGCCGGCACTGGTCCGGGGGACCGGTGAACGCGTTCACCTTGTGGCAGCCGAGCGCCGTCAAGGTGACCCGGGGTGCCGACAACATCGGCACCTATAACAAGACGCCGGCGAGCTACCGCAAGTGGTGCAAGACCTGTGGCGGGCACCTGTTCGCCGAGCACCCGCCGCTCAAACTGACGGACGTGTTCGCGGCGCTGCTGCCGGGGCTCAAGTTCACGCCCGGCGTTCACGTCAATTACCAGGAGACGGTGCTGCGGATGCGGGACGGGCTGCCGAAGCTCAAGGACTTCCCCAAGGAATTCGGCGGCTCGGGCGAGACGCTGCCGGAGTAACCGTATGCGATTCTTGCGGCCGACAGTGATCCTTGCGGCCTGCGCGGTGATGGCCACCGTGTGGGCGGACAGCACGCCGGGCGATCTGCCTCAGCGGCAGGAGCTCAGGCGCGCGGATCTCCCGACATTCCCGGACACGGCGGTGGAGGTCATCACATCGATCAGCGAGATCAGGAGGGGCGAGATCCTGCCGCGTCACACGCATCACGGCATCGAGACCGGCTACGTGCTGCAGGGAACGATGGTGCAGCTTCCCGGCCAGCCACCGACCCTGATGCAGACCGGAAGCTCCTTCATGAATCTGCGGGACGTACCGCACGCCGGGTTCACCGTGGTAGGGGATCAGCCGCTCAAGCTCCTGAGCGTGCACGTCGTCGACAAGGGCAAGCCTCTCTATGAGTGGGTGAAGTAGTACCCACAGGGCGGGCGTCGGGTGCGAGTGGTTCCTTTGAGCCCGAGTTAGCTTGGATCGCAAGGCGGCGGGCGGGCGGCGGCCCGGCCGCTAGCGCGCGCCGCCCGGGTGCAGCTGCTCGAGCAGCGCAGCGAGCGAATCCACCGGCGCCGAGCAGGTGCTGCCGCGGCAGATGTAGGCGACCGACTCACCGCGAGGTGTCTTGTCGGCGAGCGCCGCCGGCAGGGTGGTGGCGTCGGCGGGAATCGCCAGCACCAGGCGCCGCGGGGTGAAGCTGCGCGCCAGCTCCCGCCGCCAGGCTTCGATCGCCTGCGCCTCGCCACGCAGGATCACGATCTCCGGCGGCTGCAGCATCTCCTCGAGCGCGGTGACCAGCGTGACGTGCGCCAGGGGAGACTTCTCGAGCGCCGGCCACGCCGCCCGCAGCGTGCGCTCGGCCGCAGCGAGATAGCGCGGCTCACCGAGCAGATGTCCGAGGCGCTGCAGGGTGAAGGCGGCGATGCCGTTGCCGGACGGGATGGCATCGTCGCTGAAGGTCTTGGAGCGGTGGATCAGCTGCTCGTGGTCGTCGGAGGTGAAGTAGAAGCCGCCCTTCTCCCCGTCGGCGAAGCGCGCCAGCACCACCTCGGTCAGCTGCCGCGCGAACTCCAGCTCCTCGGCGCGGAAGCGCACCTGCTGCAGCTCGAGCACCGCATCCACCAGGTAGACGTAGTCGTCGAGGTAGGCGTTGAGATGCGCCCGGCCGTCCTTGCAGGTGGCGAGCAGGCGCCCGTCGCGCCACAGGGTACTGCGGACGAAATCGAGAGCCCGGCTCGCGGCGGCGGCCAGCCGCTCGGCCGTGAGCACGCGCGCGGCGATCGCCAGGGCGCGAATCATGAGCGCATTCCAGGAGGTGAGGATCTTGTCGTCGCACCCGGGGCGCACGCGCTGCGCGCGCAAAGCGAGCAGCTTGGCGCGGGCGCTCCCGAGCAGCGCACTCACCTCGGCGGGGGGGCGCTGCAGTACCGCGGCGATCTGCTCCACGGTCGCGTTGACGTACAGATGCCAGTGTCCCTCGAAGTTGGCTTCCCGCTCGAGGCCGTAGCGCGGCGCGAACACCGCGAGCTCCTCAGGGCTGAGCGCGCGCCGCACCTCCTCGCGGTCCCAGACATAGAACCTGCCCTCATGACCTTCGGAGTCGGCGTCCAGGCTCGAGTAGAAGCCGCCCTCCGGCGATTGCATCTCGCGCAGCGCCCAGCCGGCGGTCTCGAGCGCCACTTGTGTGTAGAAGCCGTCGGCGGTTCCGAGCGAGGAGTTGGCGTACACGGCGAGCAGCGCCGCGTTGTCGTACAGCATCTTCTCGAAGTGCGGAATCATCCAGCGCTCGTCGACCGAGTAGCGGCAGAAGCCCCCGCCGAGCTGATCATTGATGCCGCCCTCGGCCATGCGCCGCAGGCTGAAGCTCGCCATGTAGAGCGACGCGAGGCCCGCTTCATCGCCCGGCGCGCTGCTGCGCCAGTCGCGCAGCAGCCGCTCGAGCGCCTTCGGCTGCGGAAACTTCGGTGCGCCGCCGAAGCCGCCATTGCGCTTATCGAAGCTGCCGGCGAGCTGCGCGCGGCAGGCCCTGAGGGGCGCGTCCGTGAGCTCGGTCCCGGGCGGCGCCGGCGGATAGTTGATGTCGGCGAGCGCCGCCACCAGCGCGGCATTCTGCGCGCGCATCTCGGGCTCGTGCGTGCGGTAGAACTCGACCACCCGCTTGAGCAGATCCGGGAAGGCGGGGAGGCCGTAGCGCGCCTCGCGCGGGAAATAGGTGCCGCCGAAGAACGGGCGCTGGTCGTCGTGCGTCAGAAACATGGTGAGCGGCCAGCCGCCGCCACGCTGGGTGATCATCTGCTGCGCAATCTGGTAGATGCGGTCGATGTCGGGGCGCTCCTCGCGGTCGACCTTGATGTTGACGAAGTTGTCGTTGAGGAGGCGCGCCGTCGCTTCGTCCTCGAAGCTCTCGTGGGCCATCACGTGACACCAGTGGCAGGCGGCGTAGCCGATGCTCAGGTGAATCGGCTTGCCCTCGCGGCGCGCCCGCTCGAGCGCCTCGCTTCCCCACGGGTACCACTCCACCGCGTTGTGGGCGTGCTGCCGCAGATAAGGACTCGTCTCGGTGATGAGATGGTTGGTGTACTTCGCACTGTGCATCGGTCGTGCTCCGGTCGCGCGGCGCCTACGGGGCGATGGCCGCGGCGGCGTTCGCCTCGAGCTGCGCGTTGAGGCGCGCCAGGGTGCCACCCTTGAACGTCGCCCACCTCGCCAGCGCCTCATCGAGCAGCGTCCGGTGGCGCAGGTAGCCGCGCTCCGCATCGACGCTGGGCGCTGAGTCGGCGCCGTCGACGGCGCGCTCGAGATCGTGGAAGGCGGCGGCGAGGTAGCGCAGGCCGGTGGCGCGGGCCGGCGGGGGGCCGATCGAGTCCGGCGAGCGCTTTGGGGGTGCGAGGTCGCTGATCGCGAGCAGCTCCTCATCGGCGGCCGCGAGTGCCGCGGTCAGGTCGGCGCCGGCGTCCTGGCGGCGCTCGGCGACGGCGCCGTGAATACGTCCCGCCGCGGCGAGCGCCGCGGCGATCTCGGCGCGTGCACGCTCGATGTCGCGTGCCAGCGCGAACTGGCGCGCGTAGGCGGCGGCGGGCAGCGTGAGGCGCGGGTCGGCGGTGACGAGGAGGGTCTGCCGGTAGATGCGGCCGCCCGCCTTGAGCGCCACAAGGTACTCACCGGGCGGCGCCCACACGCCTTCCTCGGGCTCTTCCGGATCCTCGGCGACGAGCCCCGGCCATGGCGCGTAGTGCAGGTCCCACACGAAGCGATGCGCCCCGGTGCCCGAGGCGAGCACGGCCGGCGCGGTGATCCACTCGGGTGCGATCACCACCTTGGCGGGATCGGGTTGGGGCGGTCGATCGTCGCTCCTGAAGGTGCGCACGGCCGCGCCGCGTGTGTCGGAGATGGTGAGCTCGGCGACTGCGCCGGCGGCGGCCCCGTCGAGCACGTAGTCGATGTAGGCGCCGGGGGCCGGGTTGGCTGCCATCGGCTCGTCCTTGGGCATGGGCGAGCCGATGAAACCGGTGGGCCGGACGCGCACCGCGCGAGCAGGCGCCAGCAGGCGCGTGCCGCCGCCCGCATCGTCGGCGAGCGCGCGCAGCGGCGCGATATCGTCCATGAGCCACAGGCCGCGGCCATGGGTCGCGACGACGAGATCGCCGCCATGCACCTCGAGGTCGCGCACCGAGGTGCGCGGCAGGTTCTGCTGCAACGGCTGCCAGTGCGCGCCGTCGTCGAGCGAGAAGTACACGCCGCGCTCGGTGCCGCAATAGAGGAGTCCGCGGTGCGCCGGGTCCTCGCGCACCACGTTGACGGAGTTGTGTACGCCGCCGTCGGCAAGCCCCGCGGCGATCAGCGTCCAGCTCGCGCCACCGTCATGCGTGCGGTAGATGTACGGCCGGGGATCGTCGAGGCGATGGCGGTCGACGGCGATGTAGGCGCTGGCGGCGTCGAAGTGCGAGGGCTCGATGGCTCCGATCTTCGACCAGTCGGTGAGCGCGGCGGGGGTGACGTTGTGCCAATGGCCGCCGCCGTCGGGGCTGCGCCACACGAGCCCGTCGTCCGTGCCCGCCCAGATGAGGGCGGGATCGAGCGGCGAGGGTCCGATCGCGTATACCACGCCGCGGCGCGGTCCGTTGCTGTCGTGGTCGGCGACGGTGGCGGCGTCGAGGCTGGCGGGCGTCGCGGGATTCTCGCGGCTGAGATCCGGGCTGATCGCCTGCCAGTGGCGACCGCGGTCGACGGTGCGGAAGATGCGTTGGTTGCCGAAGTACAGCGCGTGCGGGTCGGCCCGCGAGAACACCAGCGGCAGGGTCCAGGTGCCGCGGTACAGCCCCGGGTACGCCAGCGTCGGGGCGACGCTCTGCTTCTGTCCCGTGCGCAGGTCCAGCTTGTCGACGCGCCCGCCGAAGATGATCTGCGGGTTCAGCGGGTCGGGCGCGATGGTGTCGCTCTCGCCGCCGGCCGCAGTCTCGCGGAGCTCGCTCAAGTTTATGCCGTCGATGTTGTCGGTACGGCTCGGGACGCCGGCGGCGCCCGAATCCTGCTGCGCCCCGTACACCCAGTAGGGAAAGCGGTCATCGGTGACGACGTGATAGAACTGCCCGGTCGGCTGGTTGAACCACGAGCTCCAGGTGGCGCCGCCGTTGAGCGTCACCACCGCGCCCTGGTCGACACCGAGCATGCGGCGCTGCGGGTCGCGCGGATCGATCCACAGCTCGTGGTAGTCATCGCCTCCCGGCGCGCCCTTGACGGGGAGGAAACTCCGGCCCCCGTCGGTGGAGCGGTGCAACGCGGTATTGCAGACGTAGACGACATCGCTATTGCCCGGGTCGACCGTGACGCCGCCGAAGTACCAGCCGCGCTTCCAGATCCGCGGGTCATCGCTCACCCGGCTCCAGCTTGCGCCCGCGTCGTCGGAGCGGTACAGGCCCCCCTCGGCCGCGTCGACGAGCGCATAGACGCGCTGCGGCTGAGAGGGCGAGACGCCGATGCCGATGCGGCCCGGCGCTGCCGGCAGACCGTGACCCGCGAGCTCCACCCACGTCTCGCCGCCGTCGCGCGACTGGAACAGGCCGCCGCCGGGTCCGCTCGAGGGCGGGTAGACGCTCCACGGCGGCCGGCGCGTCTGCCACAACGCCGCGTAGACCACGCCGGTGTTGCCGGGCTCGAACGCGAGATCGATCGCGCCGGTGTCGGCGTTCCGGTAGAGCGTGCGGCGCCAGCTCGCGCCGCCGTCGGTCGAGCGGTACACGCCACGCGTCTCGTTTGGCCCGTAGGGGTGTCCGAGCGCGGCGACCAGCACGACGTCGGGATCGTGAGCATCGACCGCGATGCGGCCGATCTGCTGCGAATCCGCCAGCCCGATCGCCTGCCAGCTGCGCCCTGCATCGCGCGAGCGGTAGAGCCCCGTCCCCTGCGCGATGTCCGAGCGCATGTCGGCTTCGCCGGTGCCGACGTAGATGACGTGGCTGTCGGAGGGTGCCACGGTGAGCGCGCCTATGGAGCCGACCGGCGCGGCATCGAAGATCGGCGTCCAGGTGCGGCCCGCGTCGCGCGTCTCCCACACGCCGCCGTTGACGGCGCCAAAATAGAAGTGGCTCGGCTCGCCGGGCACGCCCGCGACCGCGAGCACGCGCCCGCCGCGGAACGGCCCGATGGAGCGCCACTGCAGCCCGGTGAGCAGCGGTCGCAGCGGCTGCTCGGCTGCGGCCGCGAGCGGCAGCGCCCCGAGGCACGACAGAAACGAGAGGAGCGCCACGGCGCTGCGCGGTGAGGACACGTTGCACCTCGGAGCAAGAGGCGGCAATTGTATACTTGCGGCCCCCAGCGCTGCGGATCCCTGGCTTTGCAACCGATGCTTCCCGAGCCCACTGACCCGGGCATTGCCGCGCGCACGCTGGTGCTCAAGCGCGGCGAGGAGCGGCGCCTCGCCGCCGGCCACCTGTGGGTGTTCAGCAATGAGATCGACACCGGGCGCAGCCCGCTGGGTGCCTTTGCGCCCGGCGCACTCGCGGAGCTCCGTACCCACCGCGGCGCCTTCGTCGGCTACGTCTATGTCAACCCGCACGCGCTGATCTGCGCGCGCCTGCTCTCGCGCGATGCGGCGCATCCGGTCGACGGCGCGCTCCTCAGGCGGCGCCTCGCCACCGCGCTCGCGCTGCGCGAGCGGCTCCATGCCGCGCCTTACTACCGCTGGGTGTTCGGCGAGTCCGATGCGCTACCGGGGCTGGTGCTCGACCGCTACGGCGACGTCGTCGTCGGCCAGATCGCCACCGCCGGCATGGAGGCGCTGAAGGACGAGGTGACGGCGGCGGTGCGCGAGGTGGTGAGCCCGGCGGGACTCTACTGGAAGAACGATACCGCGGCGCGCGATCTCGAGCAGCTGCCGCAGGAGGCGCAACTGGCCTTCGGCGCGGTGCCGGACGAGCTCACCGTGATGGAGTCGGGGCTCAGCTTCGCGGCGCCGCTCGTGCACGGGCAGAAGACCGGCTGGTTCTACGACCAGAGCGCCAACCGCGCGCGGCTCGCGCGCTACACTGCGCCGCGCGCGCGGGTGCTGGACGTGTGCGCGTACGTCGGCGCGTGGGCGCTCACGGCGCTGCGCGCCGGTGCGGCGAGCGCCTGCTGCGTGGATTCCTCGCAGGCGGCGCTCGATTACGCCCAGGCGAACGCGGCCCGCAACGGCCTTGCCGTCGAGGTGTTGCGTGCCGATGCCTTCGACGCGCTGAAGAGCCTGGGCGATTCCGGCGCGCGCTTCGAGGTGGTGATTCTCGACCCGCCGGCCTTCATCAAGCGCAAGAAGGACATTCCGCAGGGGCAGGCTGCCTACCGCAAGCTCAATCAGCTCGCCCTCGGCCTGCTCGCCGACGAGGGGCTGCTGGTGTCGTGCTCCTGCTCCTACCATCTCGCCGCCGACGATCTGGTGAGCGCCATCCAGAGCGCCGCGCGCCACACCGGGCGCTTCGTGCAGATCCTCGAGGCGGGCGGGCAGTCGCCCGACCACCCGGTGCATCCGGCGATTCCCGAGACGCGATACCTCAAAGCGTTCTTCTGCCGCGTGACGCGCGAGGTCGGCTAAACTTACGCGCCTCATGCTGAAGTTCCCCGGCTTCGATCCGATCGCATTCCGTCTCGGCCCGGTCAGGGTGCACTGGTACGGGATCATGTACCTGCTCGGCTTCGCCAGCGCCTGGTGGCTCGCGCGGCGGCGGGCCGCGACGCCGCGCTCCACGTGGAAGCCGGGCGATGTCGACGACCTGATCTTTTTCGGCATGCTGGGCGTGATCCTCGGCGGGCGCATCGGCTACGTGCTGTTCTACGGACTGAAATTCTGGGCGGGCGATGTCTGGTACCCGCTCAAGATCTGGGAAGGCGGCATGTCCTTCCACGGTGGCCTGCTCGGCGTGGCCGCCGCGATGATGCTGTTCGCCTGGCGCCGCGGCCGCAGCGTCGGCGACGTGTACGACTTCACCGCGCCGCTGCCGCCGCTCGGGCTGTTCTTCGGGCGCATCGGCAACTTCATCAACGGCGAGCTGTGGGGCAAGACGACCACCGTGCCGTGGGGCTTCGAGGTGAATGGCCAGGTGCGCCACCCCTCGCAGCTGTACGAGGCGGCACTCGAGGGACTGCTGCTGTTCGCCGTGCTCTGGTGGTTCACGGCCCGGCCGCGGCCGCGCTGGGCGCCCTCGGGCCTGTTTCTCGCCATCTACGGCCTGGTGCGCTCGCTCATCGAGTTCGTGCGCGTGCCGGATGAGCACATCGGCTATCTCGCCGGCGGCTGGCTCACCGAGGGGCAGCTGCTGTCGGTGCCGATGATCGTGGCGGGGCTCGCCATGCTGGCCTGGGCCTATCGCCGCCGCACGCCGTCGGGCAATTACGCCGTCGCCACATGAAGCAGTATCTCGAGCTGCTGCGCCGCATCCGCACCGAGGGGGTGCGCAAGGACGACCGCACGGGCACGGGCACGCTGTCGCTCTTCGGGCAGCAGCTGCGCTGCGATGTCGCGCAGGGATTTCCGCTGCTGACGACCAAGAAGATCCATCTGCCGGCGGTGATCTACGAGCTGCTGTGGTTTCTGCGCGGCGACACTAACGTCGCCTGGCTGCACGAGCACGGCGTGACGATCTGGGACGAGTGGGCCAACGAGCGTGGCGAGCTCGGGCCGGTGTACGGCAAGCAGTGGCGTGCCTGGAGCACGGCCGACGGCCGCACCATCGACCAGATCGCGCTGGCGGTCGAGCGGCTCAGAAGCGATCCCAACTCGCGGCGCAATCTGGTGAGCGCCTGGAACGTGGGCGAGCTTGGGTCCATGGCGCTCGCCCCGTGTCACCTGCTGTTCCAGCTGTACGTGGCCGCCGGGCGGCTGTCGCTGCAGGTGTACCAGCGCAGCTGCGATTTCTTTCTCGGCGTGCCCTTCAACATCGCCAGCTACGCGCTCCTCACCCACATGCTCGCGCAGCAGTGCGATCTCGAGCCGGGCGAGCTGGTGTGGACCGGCGGCGACTGCCACCTGTACCTGAATCACCTCGAGCAGGCCGACCTGCAGCTGTCGCGTACGCCGTACCCGCTGCCGCTCCTCAGGCTCCGGCGCCGCCCGCCGAGCATCTTCGATTACCAGTATGAGGATTTCGAGTTCGTGGATTACCGCGCTCACGCGACCATCAGGGCGCCGGTGGCGGTATGAGCCGGACCCCGCGCGCCGGCGGGCCGCTCATCGAGGTGCGGCCCTCGACGCTGCACGGACTCGGCGTGTTCGCGCTGCGCCGCATCGCGCGTGGCACGCGCGTGATCGAGTACCTGGGTGAGCGTATCTCCCACGAGGAGGCCGACCGGCGCTACCAGGGCAAGAGCGCCATTGACAATCACACGTTCCTCTTCATCGCCGACGCGGCCACGGTCATCGACGCCGGCGTCGACGGCAACGAGGCGCGCTTCGTCAATCACGCCTGCGACCCCAACTGCGAGTCGGTGATCGAGAGCTCGCGGGTGTTCATCGACGCCATCCGCACGATCGCCCCCGGAGAGGAGCTGACTTACGACTACCAGATCCAGCGCGAGGCCGACGATCCGCCCGACATCGACGCCGTCTTCGCCTGCCGCTGCGGCCTGGCGCGCTGCCGCGGCACCATGATGTGGCCGCCGCGGCGTGCGCAGCGCGCGCGCCGGAGCGCGCGGCGCTGAGGGCATGAACCCCGCACGCCCGCTGCGCCTGGCGGTGGTGGTCGCGGCCACCGGCATCGTCTACGGCGACATCGGCACGAGTCCGCTCTACACCATGGGGGCGGCGCTCGGCGCCTCCGGTCCCTTCGACGCCGAGGCGGTGCTCGGCGTGCTGTCGCTCATCTTCTGGGCGCTCGCGATCTCGGTGAGCCTCAAGTACCTCACGGTGATCATGCGGGCCGACAACCAGGGGGAGGGCGGAATCCTGGCGCTGTTCGCGCTGGCGCAGCGGCGCCTGATCACCGGCAGCACCTGGGCCAAGGTCGCCGTGGGGCTCGCGCTGGCCGGCACCGCCTTCTTCTTCTGCGACGCGCTCATCACGCCGGCGATCTCGGTGCTGAGCGCCGTCGAGGGACTCGAGGTACTGGACCCGGAGCTCAAGAGCTGGGTGATCCCGGTGACGATCGCGGTCATCGCGGTGCTGTTTGCCCACCAGCACCGCGGCACGGCCACCGTGGCGGCGCTGTTCGGGCCCATCATGGTCGTGTGGTTCGGGGCGATCGCGGTGATCGGCGCGATCGCGGTCGCGCGCAACCCGCAGGTGATGGTGGCGCTCAACCCCGCGTACGGACTCACGCTGCTGTTTCACCGGCCGCCTGTGGCCCTGGCGATCATCGGTGCGGTGTTTCTCGCCATCACCGGCGGCGAGGCGCTCTACGCGGACATGGGACACTTCGGCAAGCGCCCGGTGCGCATCGCGTGGTTTGCGCTGGTGGGACCGGCGCTGGTGATCAACTACTTCGGCCAGGGCGCGCTGCTGCTCGATCTCGGCCGGCCGGTCGAGCATCCGCTCTACCACCTGGTGCCGGCGGCGGTGCTGCCGTGGCTCGTGATCCTGGCGACGGCCGCGACGGTCATCGCCTCGCAGGCCACGATCTCCGGGGCATTCTCCATGGCGAGCCAGGCGGTGCACCTCGATCTGCTGCCGCGGCTCAAGGTGCTGCAGACCTCGGCGCTCGAGCAGGGCCAGATCTACGTGCCGATCGTCAACTGGCTGGTGTTCCCCGCGGTCATCCTCTTCGTGGTGGGCTTCGGCTCCTCGGACGCGCTCGGCGGCGCCTACGGGGCCGCCGTGGTCGGCACCATGGCGGTCACCACGGTGCTCGGCGCCTTCGTCGCCGCCACGCAGTGGAACTGGCCCAAGTGGCAGGTGGCGGGACTCTTCGGCCTGATGCTCATTACCGACACCGCGTTCATCGCCGGCAACATGACCAAGGTACCGGCGGGCGGCTGGATCCCGCTCACGCTCGGCGCGATCCTGTACTTCATCTTCATGACCTGGCGCAGCGGCCGTCTCGAGCTGCGCGCCGCGCTCGCCAAGCTCGCCGTGCCGCGCAGCGAGTTGCCGAAGCTCGTGGCCGGCGTGCAGCGCGTGCCCGGCACCGGAGTGTTTCTCGCCAGCAACCCCACGCTGGTGCCGTCGGCGCTGATCCGCAACATCGAGCACAACGGCGTGGTGCACCAGCGCGTGATCATCCTCAACGTCGAGATCGTCGATACCCCGCGCCAGGATCCGGCTGGACGGCTCAACATCGAGGAGCCGGTGCCGGGGATGTACTACATCAGCGCGCGCTTCGGCTTCATGGAGACCCCGGACGTCGCCGAGGCGCTCAAGGCCTGCCGCACGCGCGGGCTGCGCGTCTTCACCGAGGACAGCTCGTTCTTCGTCGGGCGCCACGTGGTACGCGCGCGTCCGCTGCCCGGTCTGCGCGGCCTGCAGCGGCGGCTGTTTGCGCGCATGCAGCAATACAGCACGCAGGCGGCGGAGTTCTTCCGCATGCCGTTCCGCGACGTCGTGATCCTCAATACCGCGGTGGAGATCTGAGGGACGGCTTGTCATAATGCCGTCACATGAGCGTCTCCAAGGCGCCGCTGATCTCCCTCATCGTCGCCATGGCGCAGAACGGCGTCATCGGCCGCGACAATGCGCTGCCGTGGCGGCTGCCCGCGGACTTGAAGCGCTTCAAGGAGTTCACGCTCGGCAAGCCCATCCTCATGGGGCGCAAGACTTTCGAAGCCATCGGCCGTCCGCTCCCGGGGCGCGCCAACCTGGTGTTGACGCGCGATCGCGACTGGCACGCTCCGGGCGTGATCCCCGTGCACTCGGTGGAGGAGGCGCTGCGGCAGACGCGCACCTGCGATGAGCTGGTGGCGATCGGCGGCGCGGAGATCTACCGGCTGCTGCTGCCGCTGGCGCGGCGCATCTATCTCACTCACGTGCACGCCGACATTCCCGGCGACACGTACTTTCCGGCGTTCGATCCGGCCCAATGGGACGACGTCGAATACCAGACTCATCCCGCCGACGAGCGCCACGCCTATCCGGTCACCTTCGTGACGCTCGAGCGGCGCAACGCGCCTGCGCCGCCGCGGCCGCACTGACACGAGCTCGGGCGGTGGCGCGCCTGCGATGCCAGGCAGGCTGCCGCGGCGTTAACATCGCCAGCCCGCCGCATTCGCCTGCGGGAAGGAGGTCAGCGGTCATGAAGAAACTGACAATCACGGCTTGTGCCATCGCGATGACTCTGAAGCTGCTCACCGGATGGGCGCAGCTCCCATCGTTGAGCTCGCTCGGTGGCAGTGCGTTCCAGATGCTCGGGGGAAGCCAGGCCGTCTCCAGCATGGCCGGCAATTTCGTCGGCTCGGCGATGCAGGATCCGCGGCTCGCCTCGCTGCTGAAGGGCAAGAACGTCGATCCTGCGGCAGTTTCCGCCAAGGTGTCCGACGAGTTGTGCGCGCTGCTCGGCGGCGGCTGCAAGGCACCGTTGACGAATTCGCAGGTGGCGTCGGCGGCGAGCAAGCTCACGCCCACCCAGTCGAAGGCCATCACGGATAACTTCAACTCCGCGCTCAGCAAGGCGGCTTCGGACCCGCTGGTGAGCCAGGCGGTCACCCAGGCCGTCGGCAACAAGATTCCGGGGGTGCTGGCCGGGCTGCTGTAGGCCTGCGAGGTTCTGCCTGGGTGTAGCGCGCTGCAACAAGGCGAGCCTTGGCGCTATCTCTCCGGAGGGCGTAGAGTCGCGCCACCGTTGTCTGCTGATCAGCACCAACAACATCTAAAAGGGAGTCTGATCATGAATAAGCTCCTGGCCTTGAGTTTGCTCACCGCCGTGTCAGCCGGCTTCGCCGTCTCAGCGAACGCGGCATGTGTGCAGCAGCTGAACGAACTGCCGCAGGCGGCGCTGCGCCCGGTGGCGCTGTGGAGTGCGCCCGGTCTCCTGAGCGTGAGTGACGAGGGTGACCACGGTGACCGCGGCGGCGCGTCCGTCGTCGGCACCTGGCACGTGACCTACACTACGGCCGGTGCACCGGGAGGCGAAGCGTTCATCCAGTGGCATAGCGACGGCACAGAGTGGGAGAACATCAACTTTCCCATTCTGGGTGGCAACATCTGCATGGGCTCGTGGAAGTCACTCGATGCGACCCACGTGTATCGCTACCACGTCGGATGGCTGTACAACGACGGCGTACTGGCGGGTCATTTCATCGAGACCGAGACCGACGTCGTGTCCTGGGACGGCAATTCGTACAGCGGCCACAACGAGACGAAGCTCTACGATCTCGCTGGGAACCTGCTGGCGGACTTGCCGGGCACTGCGAAGGCAACGCGCATCAAGCCGTAACGATCGCCGGCCACCCAAGCAAGACCCCCGGACGCGCTGAGGCGCGCCCCGGGGTTGTTCCCTCACAGGAGAGCTGGCAGCCGCTCGGTGATGAGCTGCGCGGCGCGCTTGAGATCGAGCCGGGCGCCGGGCGCATCGCCGGGATCCAGCTCCTCGAGCAGCTGCGCCTGCACCGCGCCGCGGCGCAGCGCCTCGGCGTACGGGATCTCCGGGTGAAACATCACCATGGAGTAGCGCGGGATGAAGCGGTCGGGGAAGCGCCGCTCGAGCGCCATGGCGAGGCCCTTGAGACGCACGAAGCGCGCATCGAGCACCGTATCGCGCATCTCGACGTAGTTCTCCAGCGCCATCTGCGCGATCGCCTCGGTGTTGGGGCGGCGGAGGCGCTCGAACTCAGCGAACAGCGGCTCCCAGTCCTGGTGCGAGTCCAGGAGCTCGTCGAGCACCCGGCAGTCCTCGAAGGCGGCGTTCATTCCCTGGCCGTGAAAGGGCACGATGGCGTGCGCGGCATCGCCGAGCAGCAGCAGCTTGCCACCGACGCACCAGGGCTGCGTGTGCACCGTGCCGAGCTGACCCTGCGGGTGCTGGGCGAATTGCTCCACGAGACGCGGCAGCAGCGGCACGGCGTCGGGGAACTGCTCGGCGAAAAAGCTCGAGACCGCCGCGCCGCTGTCGAGGGAGGCGAAACCGGCGGCGCCGGCGCGCGCCAGGAACAGCGTCGCGGTGAAGCTCGCGTCGGTGTTCGGCAGCCCGATCAGCATGAAGCCGCCGCGCGGCCAGATGTGCAGCGCGTGAGTCTCGAGCGCCGGCTCGCCGGCGAGCGGCGGAACGGTCAGCTCCTTGTAGTCGTGGTCGAGCCACTGCTCGCGCACCGTGACGAGGCCGGCGGCGGCCAGGCTCGTCCGCACGGCGGAGCCCGCACCATCGGTGGCGATCGCGGGAGCGAGCTCGAGCTCGCGCTCGGTGCCGCTCGCGGTGTCGCGCAGCCGCAGCCGGTTGGCGGCCGGCTGCACTCGCGTGCACTGCTGGTTGAAGCGCACCGTCACATTCGCATGACGCAGCGCCTCCTCGATCAGCACCCGGTTGAGGTCCGCGCGGCCGACCGAGTAGATGACTTCGTGCTCGCGCTGGCCGTAGGGCTGCAGCGAGCTCGCTCCCGAGCGCTCGTGCACCATGCGCCCGCGCATGGCGATGGTGAGCGGCCGCACCTGCTCCATGACGCCGGCGCGCTCGAGAGCGCGGATGCCGCGCGCGGCGAGCGCCAGGTTGATCGAGCGGCCGCGCTCAGGTCGCGCCTGACGCGGATCCGGGCGGCGCTCGTAGAGCGTCACGCCGAGGCCGCGCCGCGCCAGCAGCACCGCGAGCAGCGCGCCGGCGAGCCCGGCGCCGACGATGTTGACGGACGTGCCGGTATTCCTCACTCGCCGCTCCACAGCACGCGCGCCAGGCACTGGGCGAAGCGCGCGACGTCCTCGAAGCGGTTGTAGAGCGGCACCGGCGCCGCGCGGATGATGTCCGGGGTGCGCCAGTCGCACACGATGCCGGCCTCGCGCAGCTGCTCGAAGACCCGCCTGCCCCGGCCCGCGCCGCCGGCGATACGCAGCGACAGCTGGCAGCCGCGCGCGGCGGTCTCGCGCGGCGTGATGAGCTGCACCCGTGGCTCGAGCGGCCGCAGCAACTCCTCCATGAAGCCGGTGAGCGCGATCGACTTCGCGCGCAGCGGCTCGATGCCCGCCTCGGCGAACAGCGCCAGCGATGCGACCAGGGGCGCCGCCGCCAGGATCGGCGGGTTGCTCACCTGCCACGAGTCGGCGCCGGCGGCGGCGTGGAACCGCGCCTCCATGAGAAAGCGGGTGTTCGCCTCGTGCCCCCACCAGCCGGCGAGGCGCGCGCCGGGGAGCGTGCCACGGTGTGCGCCGCGCGGCAGCGCACCCGTGTGCCGCTCGTGCACGAAGCAGCCGCCGATCGCGCCGGGGCCGGCGTTCAGGTACTTGTAGCTGCACCAAACAGCGAAGTCTGCGGCGCTGTCGTGCAGCGCCAGCGGGGTGTTGCCGATGGAGTGTGCGAGATCGAAGCCAGCGAGGCAGCCGTGCGCGTGCGCGGCGCGCGCGAGGCGCGCGATATCGAAGGCCTGGCCAGTGCGGAACTGCACGCCCGGCCACCAGACGAGCGCGATCTCGCTGCCGTGCTCGGCGAGAAACGCCTCGATGGCGCGCTCGTCCACCAGGTCGGCGCCGGCAGCGGGGGCGAGCTCGAGGAGATTGTCCTGCGGGTCGAGGCCGTGCCAGGCGATCTGCGAGGCGACGGCGTGCCGGTCGGAGGAGAAGGCGCCGGCCTCGATCAGGATGCGGCGCCGCTCGCCCTCGGGACGATAGAAGCTCGCGAACATCAGGTGCAGATTCACGGTGAGCGAATTCATCGCGACGACTTCGCTCTCCCGGGCGCCGGTGAGTGCGGCGAGCCCGGTGCGCAGGTTCTCGTGATACGGCACCCACGGGCGGCGCGCGTGCTCGTGCCCCTCGACGGCGCGCTGCGCCCACTCGTCGAGCTCCTGGAGCACGAGCTCGCGCGCGGCGAGCGGCTGCAGGCCGAGGGAATGACCGCACAGGTACACCAGCGGCGCGCCGCGCTCGTCCACCGGCAGCGCGAAGCGCCCGCGAAAGTGCCGCAACGGATCCGCGGCATCGCGCGCGCGCGCCTGCGCCAGCACCCCGGTGTCGATCGAGCCCCTGCTCATGAGCTCAGGCGGTAGAGCAGCGGCCGGCTCGGTACCGCGTCGCCGCCGAGCGCCGGCACCTGGATCTCGAGCAGACAGGCGCCGTCCGGCACCTCGTCCGGCACGAAGGCCAGCTCGGTGATGGTGGCGGCGGGCCGCGCCGCCTCGCCGAGCGCGCTCGAGCCGGGAGGCAGCCCGAAGAAGATCCGGTGGGCGGTGAGGCGCCCCTGGTCGTGCGTCCGGTCGATCGACGGCAGATCGACGACCAGGTGGGCGATGTCGCGCTCGACGAGCAGTGCCGCCGCCTGCCGCGTCAGGTACGCGGGCGTCTCGCCCGAGTAGTCGCGGGTGCGCTTGTCGGCGTCGTTCGGCCGTGTGCGCACGATGAGCGCGCGCGGCGCGAACGGCAGTGCGCTAAGCCAGGCGCGCTCGAGCGCATGCCGCGTGACGAGCAGATCCGCAGCGCGCGGCTTCGGATCGCTGTCCTCGGCGGTGGCAGCGGCGGGCTCAGGAGCCACGCTCACCAGCAGCGCCGGCAGGAACCCAAGCGGTGCGACACGGCTCGCGTCGAGCCGCTCGCGCGTCAGATGCCCCACGCACTCGGTGTGGGTGCCGTTGCAGTGCGGGACGAGTGAGATCACCTCGCAGTTGCAGCTCGCGCCGCGCAGCACCGTGCCCGGAAAGCCGGGCGCCTCGAAGGGCCGGGCGCTGGCAGGCGGTGCGCCGAAGTGCCGCGGTTGCGGCCCGTCGAACTCGAGCTGCACGGCGAGGCTCACCGGACCGGCCGTATCGACGCTGGCCTCCCGTCCGTTGAGCACGATGCGCGCGTTCACGCGGGGCGCTCCAGCACCGCGCCGCAACGCGGGCAGGTGCGCCGCTCGTGGCTCGAGTAGAAGCGCTCGAACACCGGGGGGAACTGCTTCTCGATGTCGGTGAGCTGGAAGAACTCCTCGTACAGACGGTTGCCGCAACGCTCGCAATACCACTGAAAGCCGTCGAGCTCGCCGGCGCGGCGGGCGCGCTCGATGACGAGACCCACGGTGTTGGCGGGCCGCTGCGGTGAGTGCGGCAGCCCGGGCGGAATGAGCAGGACCTCGCCGGCCCGGATCGGCACGTCCACGGCACGACCATCCTGTATGGTCTTCAGCACCATGTCGCCCTCGAGCTGGTAGAAGAACTCCTCGCCCGGGTCGACGTGATAGTCCCTGCGCGCGTTGGGTCCGCCCACCACCATGATGATGAAGTCGCCATCGCGGAATACGCGCTTGTTGCCCACGGGCGGCTTGAGTGCGGTCCGGTTGGCGTCGATCCACTGCCGGAAGTTGAACGCTTGCAGGGATGGCATGTGTCCTCCGCGTCTTTCGCGTATGGTACGCGCTGCGGCAAAGCAAGGAGTATCCCATGCACTCGGGGCGGGCAACGGCCACCATGGCGCGCAGCGGCGTTTTCGTCGCGCTGCTCGCGCTCGGAGCCTGCAGCCACCTGCACTGGCCGTGGCACAAGGCGCCGCCGCCGCCTCCGGCGCCGGTGCACGCGCTGGACATCAGCGGCGCGGTGACGCCGGCCCAGTACTGGAAGCGCAACACGCTGCTCATCGACCTGAGTGCCGCGAGCGGCGCAGGTCACATCGTGCTAGCGCCGGCGGCGGGCTCGACCTGGCCGGTGCGGCTCGCCTTCAGGGTGACACCGGGCGCGTTCGGGGCGCTCGACGTGCGCGGCGCGGCGCGCTCGGTGCTGCCGATCGAGCCTTCGGGGACCGGACCCGTGGACCTCGAGCTGACGCCGGATATCTACACGGCCAGCACGCCGCAGATCACCGTGTCGTGGGGGCCGGCCGAGGCGGCCCAGCCCTAGTCGTCGGGCCGCTGGTAGCCGGCGCAGGGCACGGTGACCGGGGCACGCCCCGCATCCAGATCGAGCGCGCTCAAGGCTCCGCCCCACACGCAGCCGCTGTCGAGCCCGACCACGCCGTGGCTCAGCACCAGGCCCAGCGCCGACCAGTGCCCGAAGACGATGCGCGTCGGACGGCTGGCACGCGCCTCGAACGTGAACCACGGCCGCAGCGGCGAGGGCGGCAGCGGCGGCGCGCCCTTGAGCGAGAGGTCGATGCGTCCCTCGGCTGTGCATACCCGCAGGCGCGTCAGCACGTTGATCGCGAAGCGCAGTCGCGCCGGACCCGAGAGCTCCGCACTCCACTCATCGGGCTCGTTGCCGTACATGTGCTCGAAGAGCCGGCGTGGGTCGCGCTCGAGCGCCGCCTGCACCTCGCGCGCGAGCTCGAGTGTCAGGGCGACGGTCCACTGCGGCAGGATGCCGGCGTGCACCATGAGATCGCCCGCTTCGCTGTGCGCCAGCGGGCGGGCCAGGAGCCACTCGATGAGCGCGTCGCGGTCGGGGGCCGCCAGCACCTCGTCCAGGGTGTCGGTCCTGCGCTTGCCGCGGCTGCCGTGCACGAGCGCCAGCAGGTGCAGGTCGTGGTTGCCGAGTACGACCACGGCGTTGTCGCCCAGCGCGCGCACCAGGCGCAGCGTCTCGAGGGAGCGCGGTCCGCGATTGACGAGATCGCCGACGAACCACAGCCGGTCGCGATCCGGCGAGAACTTCAGCCGCGCGAGAAGTGTCCGCAGTTCCTCGTGACAGCCTTGCACGTCGCCAATCGCATAGCGCGTCACTGCACGATGCCGGGCATGGCGAGGCGGAATGGCTCGATCGGCGCATCGAAGTGCGCACCGTCGTCCGCCAGCATCTGGTAGCTGCCCTGCATGGCGCCGACCGGCGTCTCGAGCACCGCGCCGCTCGAGTAACGGAACCCCTGCCCGGGCTTGAGGTAAGGCTGCTCGCCCACCACGCCGTCGCCGCGCACTTCCTCCACCTTGCCGTTGGCGTCCGTGATCACCCAGTGCCGGGTCAGCAGCCGCGCCGGCACCTGGCCCTCGTTGCGGATGGTGATCGTGTAGGAGAAGACGAAACGGCTTTCACGCGGATCGGACTGCTCGTCGAGATAGCTGGTCTCGACATCGACGCGGATCTTGTGGTCCGGATGCGTCATGTGGCGGATTCTAGCAATTCTGCTTCAGCTGCGGCCGACCCGCATGGCGAGCACGTCGCACGGGGCGGCGTGCAGCACCGTGTCCTCGGTGAGATTGACCAGTATCGAGAGACCGTGGCGCTCGCGGCTGCCCAGGACGATGAGATCGGTGTGGTGCTCGCGTGCCACGCGCACGATCTCGGATTTGACATTGCCGCTCTCTACCTGGCAGGTCGCCCCGGTCAGCCCCAGGTCGGCCGCGAGGGCGGTGAGGCGCTGCCGGGCGCGCTCGAGCAGCTCCTCCTCGATCGGCACCGACGGCATCAGCGTCTCGCCCATCGGCTCGACCGGCACGAACTCGACGACGTGCAGCAGCTCGATCTCGGCGGCCAGCGCCGTGGCGAGCGCCGCGGCCCGGCGCCCCAGGATCAGGCTGTCTTCGGTCAGATCCACGACCAGCAGGATGCGACGGTACACCGTCATCAGAGTCTCCCTGCAGCTCGCCCCCGATAGCTTAAGCCTAACGTCAGACGCGTTCCCGGTCGAGCGCCAGCGCCAGAGTGTTGAAGTCCTCAGGTCGCAGGGTCTCGGGGCGCGCGCCCGCATCGAGCCCGCAGGCGGCGATCTGCTCACGGCTCATGAGGCGCGCGAGGGCGTTGCGCAGCGTCTTGCGGCGGTGCGCGAAGGCGGCCTGCACCACCTCGGCGTAGTGTGGACTCACTGCGAAGCGCGGCTGGGTGAGCACCGTAAGGCGCGCCACCGCCGACCACACCCTGGGCGGGGGCTGGAAGGCGCCGGGACCCAGGTCGAAGAGCCGCTCGACGCGCATGCGCGGGGCGAGCATCACCGTGAGCCGCCCGTAATCGGCGCCGCCCGGCTCCGCCGCGAGGCGCGTCACCACCTCCCGCTGCAACATAACGTGGGCATCCGCGATCGCGTCCGCGTGCCTGTTCAGGTGAAACAGCAGCGGGGTCGAGATGTTGTAGGGCAGGTTGCCAATGATGCGCAGCCGCCCGCCGCGCAGCGCGGCGAGCTGCGTGAAGTCGAAGTCCAGGGCGTCGCCGACGTGCAGCGTGTGACGGGCCGCGGCGCCGAAGGCGGCGCTCAAGGCCGCGGCGAGGTCGCGGTCGATCTCGATGGCATCGAGCGTGCAGTCCTCGTACGCCAGCAGCCGCCGGGTGAGCGCGCCGCGCCCCGGTCCGATCTCGACCAGGTGGTCACCGGCGCGCGGCGCCAGCGCCGCAAGGATGCGCTCGATCGCGCCCCGATCGTGCAGAAAATGCTGGCCGAAGCGCTTGCGGCGCGGCGGCCGGCTCGAGCGTGCGGCGCGCGCCACGGGCGCTACCGCGCGGCGAGCTCGATCGCGAGTTGCACGGCGGCAGTGAGGCTGCCGGCGTCAGCCCTGCCGGTGCCGGCCAGCTCGAGGGCCGTACCGTGGTCCACCGAGGTGCGCACGAAGGGCAGTCCCAGCGTCACATTCACCGCGCTCTCGAAGCCGGCGTGCTTGACCACCGGCAGCCCCTGGTCGTGATACATCGCGAGCACCGCATCGAAGTCCGCCAGCAGGCGCGGCACGAACACCGTGTCGGCCGGCAGCGGGCCGCTCGCCTTGAGGCCCGAGCGCTGCATTCTCGCGACTGCGGGCCCGATCACCTTCAGCTCCTCGTCCCCGAGGTAGCCGCCCTCGCCGGCGTGCGGATTCAGGCCGCAGACGGCGATGCGCGGCGCGCGGATGCCCCACCACCTTTCGAGGTCGCGCGCCAGGATCGCGGCCGTGTCGCACAGCGAATCCACGCTGATCGCAGCGCTGACCGCCGCGAGCGGCAGGTGCGTGGTCGCGAGCGCCACGCGCAGCGTTCCGGCGGTGAGCATCATGACGGGATGCGCAGCATGAGCGCGCTGCGCGAAATACTCGGTGTGGCCGAGGAAGGCCACCCCGGCATCGTTGATCACGCCCTTGTGGACGGGTGCGGTGACCACGGCGTCGAATTCCCCGGCGAGCGCGCCGTCGATGGCGCGGTCGAGAAGCGCGAGCACGTAGGGCGAGTTGCGCAGATCGAGCCGCCCGGGCGCGCTCGCTGCCCTGAGCGGCTCATGCTCCACCAGCAGCGTGCCCGGCCGGTGCCGCTGCCGCACGGCAGCAGTACGGGCGTGCGCCGCGTAGGGGAGCAGCTCGATACCCGCAGCCGTGAGACGGGCACGCTCGCCGAGCAGCGTGACGTCGGCGAGACACACGAGCTCACAGGCGAGCTCGCGCCTGGCGAGCGTCAGGCACAGCTCGGGACCGATCCCCGCCGGCTCTCCCGAAGTGACCGCGATGCGGGGAATCATGGGGGGCGCGCGCCCCTGCCGCTTAGGACTTGTACTCTACGTACGCCTCATCGCGCAGGCGCCGCAGCCAGATCTCGGTCTCCTCGTCCGCCTTGCTGGCGCGGATCGACTCCATGGCCTTGCGCCGCTTGACCTCGTCGGTGTTGTCGAACTGGCGATGGCCGAGCATCTGCACGATGTGCCAGCCGTACTGCGTCTTGAACGGCTCGCTGATCTCGTCGTCCTTGAGTGCCGCGAGCTGCTGCTCGAACTCGGGCACGAAGGTGTTAGGTCCAGTCCAGCCCAGATCCCCGCCCTGAGCGGCCGAGCCCGGATCCTCGGAGTTGGTCTGGGCGAGGCCGGCGAAGTCCTCACCCTTGAGGATCCGCTCGCGCAGCGTGTTGAGCTTCTGCCTGACGGTGGCATCGTCGGCGAGCTCGTTGGTCTTCATGAGGATGTGGCGCGCGTGGACCTGATTCTCGATGGCCTTGACCTCGGAGCCGCGGACCTCATTGAGCCTCACCAAGTGGAAGCCGGTCGGCGTGCGTATCGGCTGGCTCACCTGGCCCGGCTTGAGCTTTGCCACCACGTCGGTGAGAAAGGTCGGCAGCTCCGTCTCCTTGCGCCAGCCGAGCGAGCCTCCCTCGAGCGCGGTCTGGCTGTTGGAGTAGGCGACCGCAAGGCGCGCGAAGTCCTCGCCGCCCGAGGCCTTCTGGTAGACCTCGGCGGCGCGGCTGGCGGCGGCATCCAGCTGCGCCGGCGTCGCCTCCTGCGGTACCGCGATCAGGATGTGGGAGACGTTGTACTCGTTGTTCTGCGAAGGCATCTTCGCCTGCTTCTCGAGGTACTGATCGATCTCCTTCGGGGTGACGACGATGCGCTCCAGCACGTCCCGCTGCCGCAGCATCGAGAGCGTGATCTCCTTGCGCAGATCCTCGCGATAGGCCGTGTACTCGAGTCCCTGGGCGGCGAGCGCCTGCGGCAGCTGCGACAGGGTAAGGTTGTTGCGCCGCGCGACGTCCTCGAGCGCGGCATTCAGCGTCTCGTCGGCGACCTTGATGCCGTCGTGATGCGCGCGCTGCACCTGTATCTCCTGCACCACCAGCCGCTCCAGTACCTGCTGACGCAGCACGTTCTGCGGCGGCAGCTCGAGCTTCTGCGCGCGCAGCCGCTCGCTCACCACCTCGACCTGCGTCTCGAGGTCGCTGTCGAGCACCACGCCGTCGTTGACGATGGCGGCGATGCGATCGAGCAGCGCGCCGCGGGTGTCGAGCTCGCGGGTCTGAGCTGCCGCGCGTCCGCACACGGCGAGCGCCGTCACGCTCACTGCAATAAAGGTGAGGGCCGGGGTCACCATCCGCCGCATCGCTTCGTTCCTCGTGGGTTCTGATGAGGCCCTCAGGGAGCCTTGATCTTCTGCGCACTCGTATCCGCGGGAGTGTAGCCACGGATCTCCTCGCTCAGCGAGGTGTCCGACGCCGATCCGACACCGGCCAGGCCCGCAAGTTCCAGCTGCAGCCAGATTCCCGTGTCCCGGGAGCCGGTGAAGCTGCTGACATAGCGCCGGGCGCCGAGCCGCAGCCGCCAGCAGCACGCACGGTACTCGAAGCCGGCGAATCGCTCCAGCTCTTCGTGGTTGTGCAGGTCGTAGACCTCGCGCGCGAAGATGTTCCAGGAGCGGTGGATGGGCCAGGCCAGCGAGCCGTCGACCTGGTCGAAGCCCTGGGCATCGCACCCCGAGGGCACCCCCGGCACGACCGCCGCCGGGTCGCAGGGCAGCTCCACCCCCTGCACGAACTCCGGCACCTGCACGAAGCGCTCGTAGCGGTAGCTGAGATTGACCACCGCGTCGGGCGCCGGCTTGTACTGCAGGTTCAACTGCGTGCGCTCGCTGCGCTGGTTGTCGGGGTCCCACTGGACGGCGGCGTCCGCGTTCCAGTTCGCGAAGGCGGTAATGGCCACCTGCGCGACGAAGTCGGAGTGCGGGGCGGCGATGGGCGTCTCGCCCGGCAGCGTCACGCGCGGGGTCGTGAAGTAGTAGCTCTGGCCGATGGTCGCGGTCAGGAACTGCCGGCCGCTCTGCGCATCGAGCAGCCGGCTGGTGAGCCCCGTCGTCAGCTGATTGGCATCGCTCACCCGGTCGGCCCCCACGTAGCGGTTGACGCGGAACAGCTGCACGGGATTCAGGTCGGGGAGAGCCGTGTCGAACACCGGTAGCGCGTTCTGGTCGCGGTAGGGGACGTAGACATACTGGACGCGCGGCTCAAGGGTCAGTGTGCGCTGCCCCTGCGAGCCGGACTCGCGCTCGAACACGAGGCCGGAGTCGACGCTCGCGAGCGGCAGAGTGCGCGACAGCGAGGTCGGCGCACCCGGCAGGGTATCGGCGAGCTGGTAGAAGGTACCGCGCCAGGCGAGCGCCGGGCGGAGGAAGTAGCCGGGGCCGGCGAGATCGAGCGACGCCCGGGGCGTCACATCCTCGCGCCAGCCGTTCGGCAGCGGCGGCAGCCCGGGCGCAATCGGCGAGTGCTGGAAGTCGACGATCTCCGAGTCGAAGCCGTAGTGCACGACGCCGAGCAGAGTGTAGTCGCTGTCCACCACCAGCTGCGGCACGCGCGCATAGGGACGCTCGACGACGAACAGCGTGGTGTCGATCGTCTGGTACTGCTGTGCCTGGCCGTCCACGCGCCAGTGCTCGTCGCGGTAGGAGAGCGTGGCGCTGCGGTCGAGGAACAGGGTGCTGGTGCCGGCCGGGCTCTGGGAGAAATCCTGGAAGTAGAGCGTGTCGCTCACGGCCTGCGCATCGAGCGTCAGGCGCAGATCGGCGGGCAGCTGCGCCACGTCGTTGAGCTGCACGCGGCTGCGGCTGCCACCGTAGGTCGTGTCGTCCGGCAGGTAATTCCACTGCAGCTCCCCATGCTGGCTCTCGGTGAGGAAGCGCAGGTCGCCCCCGAGGTCGAAGCCGCGCTTGGTGTACCCGACCGGCTGGAAGGTGAAGTCGGCGTTGGGTGCGATGTTCCAGTAGTAGGGCACGGCGAGCTGGAAGCCGCTGCTCGAGGTGCTGCCGATGCTCGGGAAGAGGAAGCCGCTCTTGCGCTCGCTGCTCAAGGGGAACGACACCCACGGCAGGTACATGAGCGGCACACCGAAGAAATCCACGCGCGCGTCGCGCCCGGTGCCGACCTGGTTGCGCGTGTCGAGGGTGATGCTGTCGGCCTTGAGCTGCCACGCCTCGTGGCTCAGCGGGCAGCTCGTGAAGGTGACGTCTTTCAGGCGCAGCACGCCTTGCGGCGTCAGCTGCAGGCTGCTCGAGGCGCCGCGCGCGCTGCGCTCGCGCAGCTCGAACTGCGCGCCCTGGAACTCGGCCCCGGAGGCGGCCGAGTAGCTGCCGGCCGCTCCGGTCACGTGCACCGAGGGGTCGGTGTACTCGATACGCCCGTCGCTCTTCACGTACTGGTTGGGCTTGTCGATCTGCATCGCGCCGGCGCGCAGCTCGACCTCGCCCTGGCGCACCACCACGTTGCCCTTGAGCGACCCGCGGCCGTCGACGCCGACGTCGGCGCTGTCGCTGGTGATCTCGATGTTGCCGACGCCGCGCGGAGCGTGGTGGGCCGGCGCGGCCGCCGCGGGCACGCCCGGCGGCGCACTCTGTGACGGACAGGGCGGATCCTCGGCCCGGGCAGCGGGCAGGATGCTGCCGAGCGCGGCGATGGCGAGGAACAGTGGGCCCGGACGCAGCATTAAGGGCGGCATTATAATGACAGCCACATGTCCCATAACGACGCGCGACTTGCGCTGATCGCTGATTGGTTGTCGCGCGAGCTGCGTCTGCCGGCGGTGCGCCTGGAGCCGGCCTCGAGCGATGCGAGCTTCCGGCGCTACTTCCGCGTCTTTACCGGCGGCGCCACCTACATCGTCATGGACGCGCCGCCGCTCAAGGAGGACGTGCGGCCCTACCTCAAGGTGACGCGGCTGCTCGAGTCGCTCGGCGTGCACGTTCCGCACGTGCACGAGACCGACACGGACCGGGGGCTGCTGCTGCTCGAGGACCTCGGCAGCACCCTGTACCTCGATCGTCTGAACGCCGGCGATGATCCCGAGCCGCTGTATCGGGATGCGCTGGCCGCGCTCGCCGTCATCCAGGTGCGCGGCCGCGAGGCGCGCCGCGAGCTCCCCCCCTACGACCACGCGGCGCTCGAGCGCGAGCTGGCGCTGATGCCCGAGTGGCTGCTCCAGCGGCATCTGGCGCTCGTGCTCTCGGCTGCGGAGACCGAGGTGCTTGCCGACAGCTTCGCCTTCCTGATCCGCGAGGCGCTCGCGCAGCCCGAGGTGTTCGTGCACCGCGATTACCACTCGCGCAACCTCATGCTCCTGAGCGCCCGCAATCCCGGCGTGCTGGATTTCCAGGACGCGCTCTGCGGACCCGTAGGCTACGACCTGGTGTCGCTGCTGAAGGATTGTTATATCGCCTGGCCGCGGGCACGCGTGGTGGGCTGGGTGAACGGCTACCGGGCGCAGCTCGCGCGCCTGGGCGGGCCGGCGGGTGCGAGCGCGGCGGAGTTCCTGCGCTGGTTCGACCTGGTCGGCGTGCAGCGCCACATCAAGGTGCTCGGCATCTTCTGCAGGTTGTGGTACCGCGACGGCAAGAGCGGCTATCTCGCCGATCTGCCGCGCGTGCTCGCCTACGTGCGTGAGACCTGCGAGGAGTACGCGGAGCTTAAGCCGCTCGGGCGCTTTCTCGAGCGAGCGGTCGCCGCAGCGCTGCCGCGCTCGAACGCGCGGGTTCTGGCGACGCTGCCCGGCGCGGCGCCGCCCGCATGAAGGCCATGCTGCTCGCGGCAGGCCGGGGCGAGCGCCTGCGCCCGCTCACCGATGCGCTTCCCAAACCCCTGGTGCCGGTGGCGGGCAAGCCCCTCATCGCCTGGCATCTCGCCGCGCTCGCGCGCGCCGGCTTCCACGAGATCGTCGTCAACACCTCGTGGCTCGCGGAAAGGCTGCACGCCGCGCTCGGTGACGGCAGCGCCTGGGGCGTCTCGATCAGCTGGAGCGACGAGGGTCCGGTGCCGCTCGAGACCGGTGGCGGTATCTTGCGTGCGCTGCCGCTGCTCGGGCCGGGACCTTTCCTGGTGGTGAACGCCGACACCTGGACCGACATCGATTTCGCCAGCCTCGCGCTCGAGCCGGACGCGCACGCGCACCTGGTGCTCGTGCCCAACCCGCCGCACCACCTGCGCGGGGACTTCGGGCTCGAGGGGAATCGGGTGGTGAGCCGCGACAGCGACCGCTTGACCTATTCGGGTATCGGAGTCTATCGGCCGGAGTTCTTCGCGGACTGCGGCGGCGAGCGCTTCCCGCTGCTGCCGCTCCTCAATCGCGCCATCGCGGCGCGGCGCGTGCGCGGCGAGCTGCACTGCGGGGCCTGGAGCGATGTTGGAACCACCGAGCGGCTCGCGGCGCTGGACGCGCGGCTGCGTGCGCTACAATGAGCCGATGCGCGAGCTCAAGGGAATTCCGGTCGTAACGGATGACGCGGCGACCCCGCGGAGCGGGGAAAAATACGTTACGCCTCAAGGGTTTACCGCCATTCGTGATGGCATCAAGGCCCGCACGCACCCGCCCGCGCCGCCCTCGCGCAAGCCACCCTGGCTCCGGGCCCGGGCCCCGACGGGCAACGGCTTTCAGGGGGTGAAGGCCGTCGTGCGCGAGCACCGACTCGCCACGGTGTGCGAGGAGGCCAAGTGTCCCAACATCGGTGAGTGCTGGAACGCCGGCACCGCGACGCTGATGCTGATGGGCGCAGTGTGCACGCGCGCCTGCCGCTTCTGCTCGGTCGATACCGGCAACCCCCACGGCTGGCTGGACGCGGACGAGCCCGAGAACGCCGCACGCACCGTGGAGCTGATGAGGCTCAAGTACGTGGTGCTCACCTCGGTGGACCGGGACGATCTGCCCGACGGCGGCGCCGCTCACTACGCCGCCTGCGTGCGCGCCATCCGGGCGCGCAACCCGCAAGTTGCGGTCGAGGCGCTCACCCCCGATTTTCAGGGAGTGCTCGCCGACGTGGCCACGGTGGTCGACTCGGGTGTGGCGGTGTTCGCGCAGAACATCGAGACGGTGCGGCGGCTGACGCATCCGGTGCGCGATCCGCGCGCCGGCTATGAGCAGACGCTCAGCGTGCTCGCGCACGCCAAGCGACACCGGCCCGAGGTGCTCACCAAGAGCAGCCTGATGCTCGGGCTCGGGGAGACCGACGGGGAGATCGCCGCGACGCTCGCCGACCTGCGCGCGGCGCAGGTGGACATCGTGACGCTCGGGCAGTATCTGCGCCCGACGCTCAACCACCTGGCCGTCGAGCGCTTCGTCACGCCCGGGGAGTTCGACCGCTACCGCGGGGCGGCGCTCGCGCTCGGCTTTCTCGAGTGCGTCTCGGGGCCGCTGGTGCGCTCGAGCTATCGGGCGGAACAGGCGCTCCATCGCAACAACGCCGGGCTCGACAATCGGAGTCTCGGGCCATGAGCGCGGCGGAGCTGCTCAGCGCCGCGGTGACCTCGGCGCGCGTCCCGGCCGCGATGCCACCGGCGCTGAGCCGCCACCTCGGGCTCGTGGAGTACGAGCCCACCTGGCGCGCGATGCAGCGGTTCACCGCGGAGCGGGGCGCAGCGACAGCCGATGAGATCTGGTTCCTCGAGCATCCGCCGGTGTACACACTCGGCGCCAACGCCAGCCGTGCGCATCTGCTCTCGCCCGGCGACATCCCGGTGGTGCAGATCGACCGCGGCGGACAGGTTACCTACCACGGCCCCGGGCAACTGGTGGTGTACCCGCTCATCGACCTCAAGCGTATTGGCCTGGGTGTCCGCGACTTCGTCACCGCGCTCGAGCGTGCGGTGATCGATCTCGCTGCCGAGTTCGGTATCGGGGCCGAGTCGCGCCGCAGCGCCCCGGGGGTGTATGTCGATGGAGCGAAGCTCGCGAGCGTCGGCGTGCGCGTGCGCCGCAACGGCAGCTACCACGGCCTGGCGCTCAACGTGGCGCTCGATCTCGAGCCCTTCACCCGCATCAACCCCTGCGGATACCGGGGCCTCGAGATGACGCAGCTCGCCTGGCTCGGCGGTCCGCGCTCGGTCTCAGAGTGCGCCGATGCGCTCGAGCCACATCTGAGGCGCACGCTCGGACTCATCTGATGCCGGCCCGACGCCGCCGCTCGCGGCGTCGAGGCGCCGCGCCCGCCTCAGGCGTCAGTCGTCCTTCGCTACCGGCGGCATGCCGGTCCGCTTGAGGAGGGCCGGGTAGCGGGGATCGGCCTCGAGGCGCACGAGCAGCGCATCGCGCTTGAGGTAGAGGATCCCCGGATCGTGCTGCGTCACCGCCCGATCGAGCCACTCGAAGGCCTTCTCCGTATCGCCGAAGAAGCCGTAGGTCTCGGCGACCTGAAACTCCGCGCCCTCCGAGTGCGCCAGCAAGGCCTGCAATGCCGCCTGGGCCTCGCGCCGACGCTGGTTGGCGAAATAGCCGAGCGGCAGGCCGAAGCTCCGCCACGCGGGGTCGGTCTCGGCCTGAAATGCCGCCAGCGCGCCCTGGCGATCGCCCTCGAGGAGCAGGGTGCGCCCGAGCTCGTAATGCAGGGCCGGGAAGCGCTCGTTCTCGGCGATCGCCGCGCGCAGCACGGCCTCCGCCTCCGCCGTCCGGCGCGCATAGTGCAAGGCCTTGCCCAGATACTTGCGGGTGACCAGGTTCAAGGGATCGCCGTCGACGGCGCGGTGAAAGTGAACCAGCGCCTCACTCATGCGCCCGATGGCGACCGTCAGGTGCCCCCGCATCTGCTCGGCGAAGGCGTTGTTGGGATCGAGCGTGGCGACTTTCTCGAGCGCCGCCGCGCCTCCTTGCCAATCGCCCTCGTACTGCATCTTCGCAGTCGCCAGCATGAGGTAGCCGTCGGCGAGCTGCGGATCGAGCTCGATGGCACGGGTCGCGGCCGCGCTCGCCTTACGGTATGCGCCACCGGTGGTCTCGAGGCCGTTGGCGACGCGCCGGGTGTGCGCGTAGGCCAGTCCCGCCCAGGCCGCCGGGTAGTCGGGGTCGAGCTTCAATGCCTCCTGGTACAGCTGCACCGCCTGCTCGAGATCCGGGATCGTGTCGCGCGCGACCCGGTACTGCGCCTGCAGGTAAAGGTTGTGAGCCTCGATGTTGGTGGTCCGGCCTTCGGCCCCCTTGCCGACGCTGAGCAGGGCGAGCTTGAGCTCATCGGCCACCGCCCGTGCGATGTCGTCCTGCACGGCGAACACGTCGCGCACGTCGCGGTCGTAGGTCTGCGACCAGAGGTGAAAGCCGTCGTCCGCGCGTACCAGCTGCGCGGTGATGCGCATGTGATCGCCCGACTTGCGCACGCTTCCCTCGAGTACGTGGCTGACGCCGAGCGTGCGCGCGATCTCGCCGATCGTCACCGCCTTGCCCTTGAAGGAGAAGGAGGAGGTGCGCGCCGGGACCCGCAGCTGCGGCACCTTGGTGAGCACATCGATCAGCTCCTCGGCGAGACCGTCGGAGAAATACTCCTGGTCGTGCCGCTCGCTCATATCGGTGAAGGGCAGCACCGCCACGGAGCGCTCTGGCGCTGCGGTGGGCGCCGCGGCGCTGCCCGCGGCCGGCGCCGCGGGGACGCCCGCCCGGTCTGTCAGCGCGCGCCACGGCCGCAGCGCGAGGAACGCGCCGAGGACGAGCACGGCCGCCGCAGCCGCGATCACTGGCCACCTGGGGCGCGACTGACGCGAGGCCGGCGCACCCTGCGATGCGATCACCGCCGGCGCCGGCGGGGGAGCGGCTGCCGGTGCGCCGAGCAGTGTCGCGATCCGCTGCGCGAATTCGGGGGGCGTCTCCCCGCCGGGCAGCCGCGTCCACTGAACGCGCGCGAAGGACTCGGGCACATCGGCTGCGGCGAGCGGCGTGGCATCGACGCTCACCGGAACGATGAAGGACTTGCTGCGGGCGATGCGCTGCGAGCGCTGATCGGCGAGCGTCCACTCGAGCCGAAAGTAGCCCTCGGGCCGCTGCGCGGTGTTGGCCGAGATCACCGGGACGAACAGCGCACAGTCGTGAATCTGCTGCCGGATCGTCTGATCCCAGAGATCGCCGCCGCGCAACTCGCTCTGATCGAGCCACACTTCGATAGCGGCGGCGCGCAGCGCCGCACCGATGCGCCGTGCGGCCTCGGCGTCCTGTGAAGCGTAGCTGATGAATACGGCGCGGGAGCCTTCGCTCACGGAGCTACCACGGCGTCCCGGCGAGCTCGCGCTTGTAGCGCTGCAGCTCCTCGTAGACCGCGCGCCACTGTGGTCCGGGGTGGCCCGCGCCGACCGGCCGGCCGTCGAGGCGCGTGACCGGCTGCACCTCGCGCGTGGCGGCGGAGAGCCAGATCTCATCCGCATCGCGCAGCTGCGCCGCGGTGACCGGGGAGGAGCGCCAGGGGAGCCCCGCGCGCGTGGCCATCTCCTCGACCACGCTGCGCGTAGTGCCCGGCAGGATGCGGCGCGAATTGGGTGGCGTGAGGAGCTCGCGCCCCACCACCACGTGCACCGCCGAGGACGAGGCCTCCGTCAGCTCCCCGTCGCGCAGCAGGATCGTCTCGCTCGCGCCGGCGTCGACCGATTCCTGGCGCAGCAGCACGTTCGCGAGCAGCGCCACCGACTTCACGTCGCAACGCGCCCAGCGGATGTCGGCGGCGCTGATGCAGGCGACCCCGCTCGCGAGCTGCTCGGCCGTGATCGGCGGCAGCGGCGCGCAGAAGGCAAACACGGTGCGCGGAATGTCCGGAAGCGGCGCGTGGGTGCGGCCGCTCTGCGCGCCGCGGGTGACCTGCCAGTAGATGTACTGATCGCCGCCGCCGTTGCGCTCGAGCAGGGTGCCGAGAATCGCGCGCCACTCAGGTCGCGTATGCGGATCCTCCATGCGCAGCGCGCCGAGGCTGCGCGTCAGCCGCCCGGCGTGGGCGTCGAAACGGAACGGACGCCCGCCGTACACCGGCATCACCTCGTAGACGCCGTCGGCGTAGAGGAAGCCGCGGTCGAGCGGCGAGATGCGCGCCTCCCTGAGCGGCAGGTAGGCTCCGTTGAGATAACAGAGTGGAAACGGATCGGCCACGGCTTTCAGCTCCCCAGGGCTCGCGTGCTCGAGGTCATTTCTTGCGGAACCACAGTGCGATGCTGTCCACCAGGCGTGTCCACAGCCCTCCCTGCGGCACCGCCGCGAGCGACACGAGCGGGGCGCGCGCGAGCACCTCGCCCGAGCCGTCCGTGACCGTGAGCTCGCCGAGCCGCTCACCCGGGGCGAGCGGCGCGATGAGCGGCTCGTGATCGAGGCGCGCCGTGGTGGTGAGCGCGGCGCCCTGACCGCGTGGCACCAGCGCGTAGACATCCGCCGGCACGCCGATTGCGGCGAACTCGGATGCCGACTTGTAGACGCGGGGCTTCAGCACGGTCGTGCCTGCCGTCTTGACGTGCAGGGATTCGAAGAAGGTGTAGCCGTAATTCAGGAGCGCGGCGCTCGCTTCCTCGCGCGCCCGCTCGCTCGGCGCACCCATGACCACGGATATCAGGCGCATACCCTCGCGGTTGGCCGAGCTCACCAGGCAGAAGCCTGCCGTCTCGGTGTGTCCGGTCTTCAGGCCGTCGACCGTGGGGTCCTTGCTGAGGAGCGTGTTGCGGTTGCCCTGGCGGATGTTGTTCCACATGAACTCGCGCAGGCTGAAGAGACCGTAGTACTGCGGGAACTGGCGGATCAGCGCGCTGGCGAGCGTCGCCATGTCGCGCGCGGTGGTGTAGTGCTCGGGCGCCGGCAGGCCGTCGCTGTTGACGAAGTGGGTCGAGCTCATGCCGAGACGGCGCGCGTACTCGTTCATCACCTGCGCGAAGGCCTCCTCGGTGCCGCCCAGCTTCTCGGCGAGGGCGATGGTGGCGTCGTTACCCGACTGCACGATCATGCCCTTGACGAGGATGTCGACGGGAATCCGCGTGCCGACCTGCACGAAAGTGCGCGAGCCTTCCGCCTTCCAGGCGTGCTTGCTGATCACCGCCTCGTCGGTGAGCTTGAGCCGGCCGTCGACCAGCGCCTGGAAGACCACGTAGGTCGTCATGAGCTTGGTGAGGCTCGCCGGCTCCTCGCGGGCGTCGGCATTGCGATTGGCGAGCACCTTGCCCGTGAAGTGATCGACCAGTATCCAGGCGCGGGCGTTGACGGTGGGCGGCGCCGGGACCGGCGGCGCGGCGGCCCGGCCGGTGAGCGGCGCGGCCGCGGCGAGCGCCAGCACGGCGCCGTGTAGGGCGAGACGCGTACCTGTCACCGCAGGAATTCCTTCGGTTGCGGAAAACCGCAAAGTCTAGCTCAGTCGGTCACCAGACGGGCGTCGGGAATGCCCAGGGCGGCGAGCCGGGCCGCCAGCGCGTCGAACTCGGCGACGCTGCCGACCGGGCCGACGCGTACACGGTAGAGCTGCGAGCGGCCCGCGGGCGGCGGCACCACGAAGGCACTCGCGAGGCCCGCGGCCTGCAGCCGCCGGAGCTCGCGCTCGGCATTGGCGGGATCGGCGAACGCGCCCGTCTGTACGTACAGCAGCGCGCGCGAAGGCGGCGGCGTGGGCGACGCCGCCGGCGGCGCGCCGTCCATCAGCAACGACGCTGCCGTGTGCGTTGCCGGCGTCAGCGCCTGTACCTCGACCATGGCGGTGCCTTCGCGCAGCATGTCGAGCTTCGCCGCCGCCGTGTACGAGAGGTCGATGATGCGGTTGGCGACGAACGGGCCGCGGTCGTTGATGCGCACTACGACGCTCCTGCCGTTGACGAGATTGGTGACGCGCGCGTAGGTGGGCAGCGGGAGCGTGCGATGCGCGGCCGTCATGCCGTACATGTTGTAAGGCTCGCCGCTCGAGGTATTGCCGCCGTGAAAGGTCGGGCCATACCAGGAGGCGACGCCGCGCTCGAGGTAGCCGTCTGCGGATGCGAGCACGAAGTAGCGCCGGCCGAGAGCGTCGTAGAACGGCGGGTTGCCGTGGAGGCTGCGTGGCTCGGCGTGCGGCACGGGCTCGGGGACGGCGGCGATGTCGGCGGGCGGCGGTGCGGGTGCGGGCAGCGGCGCAGGGATCCGGCGCGCGGTGGTGGCGCAGGCGGCCAGCGTGAGCGCCAGGAGTGCGGCGACGGCCGCGCGCGGCGGCGGCAGGAAACGCAGCGCGCGCGTCACGGGGGCATTGCGCGCACGCGCGCCGCGACGGCGGTGGCGAGATCGTGTACGGTCATGGCGTAGCGCGCGCTGTGGTTGTAGCGGGTGATCACGTAGAAATTGTGGAAGCCGACGCGGTAGGCGGGGCCATCGCGCTGCTCCGCTGAGATCAGCATCGCCGGGGTGTCGGCCGGGACGTCCAGCTCGACCTTGACGCCATGTGCGCCGAGTGAGCCCACGGTCTCGTTGAGCTCGAGGTTGTGCGGCTCGATCTTGAAGCTCGGGTCGGGATCGAGAGCGGTCTCGGCCAGTACCGGCGCTCCCGGCGTCCAGCCCCACTCGTGCAGGTAGTTCGCGACGCTCGCGAGGATGTCGTCCCAGTTGTCCCAGAGGTCACGCTTCCTGTCGCTGTCGGCATCCACGGCATAGCGCCGGTAGACCGAGGGCATGAATTGCGGTACGCCCATGGCGCCGGCGTAAGAGCCGCAGGTGGTGAGCGGGTCGAGCTTGTTCTCGCGGGTGAGGAGCAGGAACTGCTCGAGCTCGCCACGGAAGTAGCTGCCGCGTGGCGGATAGTCGAAGGCGAGTGTCGCGAGCGCATCGAGCACACGGTACCTGCAGGTCGTGCGTCCGTAGAAGGTCTCGACGCCGATGATCGCCACCAGGTACTCCGGTGGTACGTGGTATTCGGCGGCAATGCGCTCGAGCACGAGCCGGTGATCGAGCCACAACTGGGCGCCCTTGTCGATGCGCTCCTCGGTGAGGAAGTGCTCGCGGTACTCCCACCACGGAGCGACGCGCTCGAGCGGCCGGCCCATGATCTCGAGAACCTTCGGCTGCGGCTGCGCCTGCGCGAGCAGCGCCACCACGGCCGTGCGGCTCCAGCCGTCATGAGTCACCACCTCGTCGATGAATTGCGCGACTTCCGGCCGGTGTAAGTCGAAGGGCGCCGCGGTCGGCTCCGGAGCCGGTGTTGCCGGCGCGGGCTGCGTGGCGGACGGTGGCGGCGCGGGCTGGGCTTGCATCGCGGCCGCCTGCGCCGCGAGCGGGGCGCACACGAGTGTCGCGATCAGGAGACGGCGGCAGCGGCTCAAAGGACGGCGCTTCCCTTCATCCGGCGGAACCGGGTCGGTGCCTAGGAGCCGACGAGCTTCCGCCGCGAATACAGCGCCATGAGAATACCGAAGCCGGCGAGGAGCGTCACGACCGAGCTGCCCCCGTAGCTCACGAGCGGCAGCGGCACGCCGACCACCGGCAGCAGCCCCGTCACCATGCCGGCGTTGATCAGCACGTAGACGAAGAAGGTGAGTGCGATGCTGCCGGCGAGCAGCCGTGCGAAGGTGTCCTGCGTCTGCGTGGCGAGATAGATCGAGCGTGCCACGACGAACAGGTAGAGCAGCAACAGCAGCAGCAGCCCGAGCAGGCCGAACTCCTCGCCCACCACGGCGAATACGAAGTCGGTGGAGCGCTCGGGCAGGAACTCGAGCTGCGCCTGGCTGCCGTTCATCCAGCCCTTGCCGAACACGCCCCCCGAGCCGATCGCGATCTGCGACTGGATGATGTGATAGCCCGCGCCGAGCGGGTCGGTCTGCGGGTTGAGGAAGGTGAGGACGCGGCGGCGCTGGTAGTCGTGCATGAAGCTCCAGCCGAACCAGGCGCCCACCGCGGCGAGCGCCAGGAGTGCCGCCATCACCCGCACGCGCAGCCCCGCGAGTACGATGACCAGGGCGCCCGCGACCGCGATCAGCGCCGCCGTGCCGAGATCGGGCTCGAGCGCGACCAGCGCCACGGGCAGGAGGATCACACCCGCGAGCGCCGCCAGCGACAGCAGGCTCGGCGGCAGCGCGCGCTCGTGCAGGTACCAGGCGCAGGTCATCGGCACGGCGAGCTTCATGAGCTCGGAGGGCTGGAAGCGGAACAGGCCGAGATTGAGCCAGCGCTGCGCGCCGAGGCCGGTGTGACCGAAGGCGGCGACGATCAGCAGCAACAACACCCCGGCGGCGTACAGCCAGGGCGTCGAGCGGCGCAGAAAGTTGGGATTGACGCGCGCCAGCAGCAGCATCGCCACGGTCCCGAGAACGAGGCGCATGACCGTGCGCACCACCGTGCCGGTGCTCTGCCCCGAGGCGCTGTAGAGCACGATGAGCCCGAAGGCCGCGATCAGCGCCAGTCCCACCACTAGCGGGCCGTCGATCTTCAGCGCGAACAGCACGCGCGCCGCTCCCGTGAGCGTGCGCCGGGTGCGCGAGCCGTAGGGGAGTTCCTCGTAGATCATGTGTGGTGGGCCGCGGCTCCGGCGTCAGCGGCGGCGGTCGTTGTGGCGGTGGTCGCCGCGGGCGCGGTGACCGGCGGGGCGGAGGGCGCGCTGGCCGGGGCTTGAGGCGCGGGCGCCGGCTTCACCCGGCCGTCGGCGTCGAGCAGATACGCGTCCATCACCTTGCGGGCGATGGGGGCGGCGGCACTCGCGCCCGCGCCGCCGTTCTCCTCGATCACGGCGAGCGCGATGCGCGGCGAGTCCGCTGGCGCGAAGGCGATGAACCAGGAGTGATCGCGCAGCCGCTCGTTGATGTTCTTGGCGTTGTAGTGCTCGGTGCGCGCCACCGTGAAGACCTGCGCGGTGCCGGTCTTGCCGCCGAAGGTGTAGGGCGCGTGCGCGCCGATCGCGGCCGCGGTGCCGCGCTGCGTAACGCCTACCATGTCGCGCACCACGCGCTCCCAGTCGGCCGGGGCGATGCCCGTCACCTCGCCGCCCGACGCCGGCGCCAGGCGCTGCACCTGACCCGTGCGCGGGTCGCGGAAGCCGGTGACCAGGCGCGGCCTCCAGATCCTGCCGCGCGCGGCTATGATGCTGGCGTAGTGCGCGAGCTGCAGCGGCGTCACGGAGAGGTATCCCTGGCCGATGCCGATGCTCACCGTCTCGCCCGGGAACCAGGCACGGTCCGCGGGCCGGGCAAAGGCCTTCTCCTTCCATTCCTTCGAGGGAAGGATGCCGGACTTCTCGCCCCCGACGTCGATTCCCGTGAGCGAGCCGAAGCCGAACGGCGCCATGAAGGCGGCGATACGGTCGATGCCGAGCGTGTCGGCGAGCGCGAAGAAGTACACGTCGCACGACAACACGACGGCATCGTCGAGATCGACGTAGCCGTGGTGCTCGTTGTGGTACTCGCGGTAGATGAAGGAGCTGCCGGGCAGGTGGAACTGGCCGGCGCAGTAGCGGTGCGCCTGCGGGTCGATGACGTGAAAGGTGAGCGCGGCGAGCGCCATCGCCGGCTTCACCGTCGAGCCGGGCGGATAGACACCGCGCAGCGCGCGGTTGAAGAGCGGAAGGTCGATGTCGTTGGCGAGTGCGCCGTACTCGGCCGCGGTGATGCCGCGTGCGAACAGGTTGGGATCGAAGCCCGGCAGGCTCACGAGCGCGAGCACGTCGCCGTTGGCGGGATCGAGCGCCACCACCGCCCCGCGATGACCGGCGAGCGCCGCTTCGGCAGCGCGCTGCAGTTTCAGGTCGACCGACAGCAGCAGGTCCTCGCCCGCGGCCGGCGCCCGCGTGCGCAGGTTGGGCACGAACGCCCCCTGGCGCTCGACCGAGCGGCCCTGCGCGTTGACCAGCACCTCGCGGAAGCCGTTCTTGCCGTGCAGCTGCTGCTCGTAGGTGCTCTCGACGCCGAGCTTGCCGATGAGCGCCGTGCCGGCGTAGGCGGCGCGGTCGATGTGCTTGAGGTCCTGCTCGCTGATCGCGCCCACGTAGCCGAGCGCGTGCACCGCGAGGTCGCCGTTCGGATACCAGCGCGTCTGGCGGGTCTTGATGTCGATGCCCTGGAACTCGAAGCGCCGCACCGCGAAGCGCGCCACGTCGTCGTCCGACATGCGCAGCCGGATCGGCACGCTGTCGAAGCTGCGGCTCGAGGCGATGGTGCGCATAAGCTCGTCGGTCTCTTCGGAGCGCAGCAGCCCGAGCACCACCAGCCGCTTGAGCGTCTCGCGGATGTTCGGCACCTCCTCGGGCACGAGCTCGAGCTGGTAAGCGGGCTGGTTGGCCGCCACGACCTCGCCGTTGCGATCGAGGATCAGGCCGCGGGCGGCCGGGATCGGCTCGGTGCGCACCCGGTTGCCCTGCGAGAGCTCGGAGTAATAGTCGTGCCGCACCACCTGCAGCAGGATGAGGCGCGCGATGAGCCCGAGCGTTGCCAGCGCCATGAGCGCGCCGACCAGGAGCGCGCGCCGGTCGAACATGCGCTGCTCGCGCCAATGGTCCTTGATGCGTACCGCGGGCATCTTTAAGCCATCCGTCCCTCGCTATAGGAGAGCAGGGCGGCGGCCGGCGGCCAGACGATGGCGCCCGTCAGGCAGTGCAGCCAGCGCAGCGGGCTCGTGACCGGATGACCGGTCCAGCCGTCGATCGCGAAGACCACGAACTCGTAGAAGACGAGCGCCGCGAACACCAGCAGCGACTGCTGGAAGGCCGGCTTGGAGCGGATGCGCTGATGCTCGCGCACCGCGATGTAGGTGACGATCGCGAGTGCCAGCGCATGCTCCCCGAGCACGGGTCCCTGAAAGACATCGAGCATGAGCCCCGCGGCGAAGCCGAGCCCGATACCGCCGGCGCGCGGAACGTTGATGGACCAGTAGAGCACCGTGAGCACGAGGAACGCGGGGCGCAGCACGTCGAGCCACATGGGCAGCGGCAGCACCGTGAGAATGAGCGCGATCAGCGCCGTGAGCGCGATGCGCACCCGCACCTGCGTGACGGTCATCATGTGCGCCTCACCGCGGTGGCACCTCGGGCTGCTCCGCGGGCGGCGGCGGGGACTCCTCGGCAGCGTCCGGCGCCGGCACGGGGGGCTCGACGCGCGGCTGCGGCGCGGCGGGGCGTGCCGCCGGGGCTGGAGCGTGCGCCGTTGCGGCCGGTGGCGGCGGAGTCGTGATGGCGGCGTCGGCGCGCGGCCCCGCGCTCGCGCGCGGCGGTGCCGCGAGCGGCTGCATGGCAGCGCTGCCGCTCTTGACCTCGGCGGCATTGCTGGTGGTGGCGACCGGGGCTGCCGGGTGGCCCTCGCGGAACCACACCAGCATGACCTCGGTGTCGCTGTCGATGTGCGAGAGCGCGGTGGCGCGCACCTGGGCGAGCGGCTGTACCGCATCCCGGTGCACCTCGCTGACGCGCGCCACCGGGTAGCCCTCGGGGAACACGCCGCCCAGGCCTGAGGTGAGGAGCAGATCGCCCTTGGTGATGTCGGCGTTGGCCGGCAGATAGGGCAGCGCGAGCGAGCTCCCGTCGCCGCCGCCGACGGCGATGGTGCGCAGTCCCGTGCGCTCGACCCGCACCGGAACCGCGTGCTCGGGATCGGTGATCAGGATCACCTCCGCGCTCCAGGGACCGACGTGGGTCGTCTGCCCGATCAGGCCCCGGTCATCGAGCACCGCCTGGCCCTTGAGCACTCCGTTGGTGGCGCCCCGGTTGATCAGCAGCCGCTGCCTCAGGCCGCTCAGCTGGATATTGATGATCTCCGCCGGCAGCCAGCGATCGGCGACCGGCGGCAGCGCGTCGCGCAGCCCGCGCAGCTCGCCGTTCTCATGGGCGAGCGCCTCATAGCGCATCGACAGCAGCTCGAGATCGCGCTGCCGCGACCGCAGCCGCTCGTTCTCGGCGCGCAGCGCCTCGCGGCTCTTGAAGCTCTCCCTGATCCAGCGCCAGGCGGTCGGCGGGGAGTTTACGGCCAGCTGGATCGGATAGGCGGCCGACTGCAGCGCGTAGCGCACCGGCTCGAGGTAATGCCCGCGCTGGTCGAGGTACATGATGACGACGGCGAGCACAGCATAGAGCGTGAAGCGGAAGCCGGGAGAGCCGCCCCGCCCCTGCAGCGGTCTGCCGGCTGCTGTCCCGAACGCCGCCACTTTAGGCTCGCGCGCTCCTTGCGCTACTCAAGCCCGAAGTGCCCGGGACCGAGCTCATCCATCAGCTCGAGAATGCGGCCGCCGCCACGCGCGACGCAGGTGAGCGGATCGTCGGCCACGACGACGGGAAGCCCGGTCTCCTCGGTGAGGAGCTTATCGATATCACGCAGCAGTGCGCCGCCGCCGGTGAGCACGATGCCGCGCTCGGCGACGTCGGCGCCGAGCTCGGGAGGCGTCTGCTCGAGCGCCTGCTTGACGGCGCTCACGATCGCCTGCAGCGGCTCCTGCAGCGCCTCGAGGATCTCGTTGCTGTTCAGCGTGAAGCTGCGCGGTACGCCCTCGGAGAGGTTGCGGCCCTTGACCGAGAGCTCGCGCACCTGCTGCCCCGGGTAGGCCGAGCCGATCTCGATCTTGATGCGCTCGGCGGTCGCCTCGCCGATCAGGATGCCGTAGTTACGGCGCACGTAGTTCATGATCGCCTCGTCGAAGCGATCGCCGCCGATGCGCGCGGAGTTGGCGTACACGACGCCGTTCAGTGACAGCACCGCGACCTCGGAGGTGCCGCCGCCGACGTCGAGGACCATCGAGCCGCGCGCCTCGTGTACCGGCAGCCCCGCGCCGACCGCCGCCGCCATCGGCTCACTCACGATCGCGACGTTGCGTGCGCCGGCGCCTTCGGCCGATTCGCGGATGGCGCGCCGCTCGACCTGCGTCGAGCCGAAGGGCACGCACACCAGGACGCGCGGCGAGGGCTTGAGCATGCGATTGCCGTGCACCTTGTTGATGAAGTACTGGAGCATCTTCTCGGTGTAGGTGAAGTCGGCGATCACGCCGTCCTTCATGGGGCGCACCGCCGTGATGTGTCCCGGCGTGCGGCCCAGCATGCTCTTGGCTTCCGTGCCCACCGCGACGATCACCTTGCCGCCGCGCCCGGGCTCGTCCTGCACCGCGACCACGGAGGGCTCGTTGAGCACGATGCCTTTGTCGCGCACGTAAATGAGCGTATTCGCCGTACCCAGGTCGATCGAAAGATCGCTGGAAAAATAACCGCGCAGACGTTTCAGCATGAAGCGACCGGAAAGTGGGGGAAGACCCCGAAAGTGCTCGGTAATCTAGCAACCGACAGGACATTCAGCAAGGCAACATGTATGATTTTCCGCTCATTTTCCGCACCTCGCCGCCCTCCTTAGAAGGGTACTCTCATGGCCCTGACCCGCGAGCAGATCGAGAGCATCGCCGCTCTGGCGCGCCTGGAGCTCACCGCCGAGGAGCTCCCCGTCTATCAGGACAGCCTGTCGCGCATCCTCGAGTTCGTCGGCGCCCTGGAGCGCGCCGATACCGCGAGCGTCACCCCCATGGCGCATCCGCTGCCCGGGTTGTCGCAGCGGTTGCGGCCCGACGTCGTGACCGAGCAGGACCACCACGCCGAATACCAGCAGAACGCGCCCCAGGTGGCCGCGGGGCTGTACCTGGTGCCGAAGGTCATCGAGTGAGCGGTCAATGAGTGAACTGCATCACATGGGCCTCGCCGAGCTCGCCGCGGGGCTGCGCGCGCGGCGCTTCTCGAGCTTCGAGCTCACCGAGACGTTCCTCAAGCGCATCGAGGCGAGCCAGGGCGCCCTCAACGCCTTCATCTCGGTGACGCGCGAGGCGGCGCTCGCGCAGGCCGCGGCGGCCGACCGGGCGCTCGCCGCCGGCACGGGGGGCGCGCTCGAGGGCGTGCCGGTCGCGCACAAGGACCTGTTCTGTACGAAGGGCGTGCGCACCACCTGCGGCTCGCGCATGCTCGATAAGTTCGTCTCGCCCTACGACGCCACGGTGGTCGCCAAGCTCAAGAGCGCCGGCGCCGTCATGCTCGGCAAGACCAACATGGACGAGTTCGCCATGGGCTCGTCGAACGAGACGAGCTACTACGGACCGGTGCGCAATCCCTGGGATCCGCGCCTGGTGCCGGGCGGCTCCTCGGGCGGCTCGGCCGCCGCCGTCGCGGCGCGGCTCGTGCCGGGCGCCACCGCGACCGATACCGGCGGCTCGATTCGCCAGCCCGCGGCGCTCTGCGGCATCACGGGACTGAAGCCCACCTACGGGCGCGTGTCGCGCTACGGCATGGTGGCCTTCGCCTCGAGCCTCGACCAGGGCGGGGTGCTGACGGCGAGCGCTGCCGATGCCGCGCTCATGCTGCGCGAGATGGCCGGCTTCGACCCGAACGACTCGACCAGCGTCGAGCGCGAGGTGCCCGACTACGTCGCCGAGCTCGACGCGCCGCTCGCGGGTCTCAGGGTGGGGCTGCTCCAGGAGTTCTTCGACAAGGGCCTGGAGCCGGGCAACGAGCAGCGCATTCGCGCTGCGCTCAAGGTGTTCGAGAGCCTCGGCGCGCGCTTGAGCGAGGTGAGCCTGCCCAACCTGCCGCTCTCGGTGCCGGTGTACTACGTGGTGGCGCCGGCCGAATGCTCCTCGAATCTGGCGCGCTTCGACGGCGTGCGCTACGGCCATCGCTGCGAGAAGCCGCGCGATCTCACGGACCTGTACCGGCGCACGCGCGGCGAGGGCTTCGGCGCCGAGGTCAAGCGCCGCATCATGACCGGCACCTACGTGCTGTCGGCCGGCTACTACGACGCCTACTACCTGAAGGCGCAACGCGTGCGGCAGCTCATCAGCGCCGACTTCACCCGTGCGTTCACCGGTGTCGACGTGCTGATGGGACCGACCACGCCCACGCCCGCCTTTCCGATCGGCGCCAAGACCTCCGACCCCATCACCATGTATCTCAACGACATCTACACCATCGGGGCGAACCTCGCGGGGCTGCCGGCGGTGTCGATTCCGTGCGGTTTCGTGTCCGAGCTCCCGGTGGGCCTGCAGATCGTCGGGCCGCATTTCTCCGAGGCCAGGCTGCTTGCCGCCGCGCATGCCTTCCAGCGGGCCACCGACTGGCACCGGCGCATTCCGGCGGGCTACGCATGAGCGACTGGGAAACCGTCATCGGGCTGGAGATCCACGCGCAGCTGGCGACGCGCTCGAAGATCTTCTCCGGCTCCGCGACCGCCTACGGCGCGCCTGCCAACTCCCAGGCGAATCTCGTCGACCTGGGCTACCCGGGCGTGCTGCCGGTGCTGAACGGTGCGGCGGTGCGCATGGCGGTGAAGCTGGGGCTCGCGATCAACGCAACGATCGCGCCGCTCTCGGTGTTCGCCCGCAAGAACTACTTCTATCCAGATCTGCCCAAGGGCTACCAGATCAGCCAGTACGAGCTGCCGATCGTCGCCCACGGCGCGCTCGACATTGTGCTCGACGACGGCAAGGTGAAGCGCATCGGCATCACGCGCGCGCACCTCGAGGAGGACGCCGGCAAGTCGCTGCACGAGGGGCTGCCGGGAGTGACCGGCGTCGACCTGAACCGCGCCGGAACGCCGCTGGTGGAGATCGTCTCCGAGCCCGACCTGCGCTCGGCCAGGGAAGCGGTCGCCTACATGAAGAAGGTGCACACGCTGGTGCGCTACCTCGAGATCTGCGACGGCAACATGCAGGAGGGCTCGTTCCGCTGTGATGCGAACGTGTCGGTGCGCCACGCGGGTGAGCACCGCTTCGGCACGCGCGCGGAAATCAAGAATCTGAATTCCTTCCGCTTCGTCGAGCGCGCCATCAATTACGAGGTGGCACGTCAGATCGACGTCCTGGAGGGTGGCGGGAAGGTCGTGCAGGAGACGCGTCTCTACGATCCGGACAAGGGCGAGACGCGCTCGATGCGATCCAAGGAAGAGGCCAACGACTACCGCTACTTCCCCGACCCGGACCTGCTGCCGGTGGCGATCGACGCGGCCCTCATCGAGTCGGTGCGGGCGACTCTGCCGGAGCTGCCCGATCAGAAGGCGGCGCGCTTCGTCTCGCAGTATGCCCTGCCGGGCTATGACGCCCAGGTGCTCACCGCGAGCCGGGAGCTCGCCGATTACTACGAGGCGGTGACGCGCGCCGCGCCCGCGGACCCCAAGCTCGCCGCCAACTGGGTCATGGGTGAGCTCGCCGCGGCCTTGAATAAGGAGAGCCTCGAGATCGGCTCGAGCCGCATGACCGCCGAGCGGCTCGCCGGACTCCTGAAGCGCATCTCCGACCAGACCATCTCCGGGAAGCTCGCCAAGGAGGTGTTCGAGGCCATGTGGTCCGGTGGCACGGAGGCCGACGCGGTGATAACCGCGCGGGGCTTGAGGCAGATCACCGATAGCGCCGCCATCGAGCGGGTGATCGACGAGGTGATGCAGAAGAATCCGGGCCAGCTCGCCGAGTACCGTGCGGGCAAGGACAAGCTGTTCGGGTTCTTCGTCGGCCAGGTCATGAAGGCGACCGGCGGTAAGGCGAACCCGGCACAGCTCAACGAGCTGCTGAAGAGGAAGCTCGGCGGGTCCGCTTAAGGCTCCTCGGCCATGGTGGCCGCGGCCTGCGCGGCCCCCGGCGCCGCCTCGGCGGGCGCGTTGGTCGAGAAGCCAGTGTGACGCCGTTGAATCTCGACGGTGCCCTGCAGCGCGAGCGCAAAGCCCTCCGGCACGACCTCGATGCTCTTGGTCCAGTTGCGCGGCAGCGGGATCTTGGTCTTCCAGCAGTAGTGGATGACCGCCGCGGCGATCGCGGGGAGGGAGTAGCGGCGCGGCTCGGGCGATACCGTGTCCGGGTGCTGCAATTCCAGTACCAGCCCCGGGCTCTCGCCGGCCTCGATGCGCGCATCCGTGATCGCCGCGAGCGAGAGCCGGCCACCGCGCTCGCGGTCGAGCTCGAGGATGGCGTCGACCACCGTCTCGAGCGGCAGCACCAGGCGTCGGGTTTCGTAAATCAATACCTTAGGCACGCAGGCGACCTTGCCATGATGGCCTCCGTACCCGACGTGACGCGACTCACGTATCGCGGCTGCATGGCCGCATACCCGGCCCGGTGAGCGGGTTGAGTTGCGCGCGGGCCTGCCCCATTGTGGAGCGATGGCCCATCTCCAAACCGCAGGTACCGACCGGGTGCGACGCTTCATCTTCGAGAGTCAGCCCGTGCGTGGACATTGGGTGCAGCTGAGGAGCGCCTGGCGCGACCTGCGCTCGCACGCGCGTTACCCGCAGCCCGTGGAGCGGCTGCTCGGCGAGGCAGTAGCCGCGGTGGTGTTGCTGGCCGCGAGCCTCAAGTTCCAGGGCGCCCTCACGTTCCAGCTCCAGGGAAATGGCATCGTGCGTCTGCTGGTGGCGCAGTGCACTCACGACTTCAGGCTGCGGGCGCTCGCGCGCTACGACGAGGCGGCGCTCGGCGCTCTGACGGCCGGCGTCCCCGAGGGTGCTCTGTTCCGCGGACTGGTCGGGTCCGGCGGTCGTCTCACCGTGACGATCGAGGCCGATGAGAAAGGAGCACGCTACCAGGGCGTCGTGCCGCTCGAGGGCGGCTCGCTCGCAGAATCGCTGGAGGCGTACTTCGCCTCCTCCGAGCAGCTGCCGACGCGCGTCCTGCTGGCGGCCGACGCCGCCGGGGGTGCAGGCCTCCTGGTGCAGAAGCTTCCGGGCGCTGGCGAAGTCAGCCAGGAGGAGTCGAGCGCAGCCTGGCGGGGCGCGCAGCGCGGCGTTGCCGGCCTCAAGGCGGCGGAGCTGCTCGAGTGTCCGGTGGAGGAGCTCCTGGCACGCGGTTTCCCTGACTACGACCTGCGTCTTTTCCGGGGGGCGCCGGTGCGCTTCGAATGTCGCTGCGGGGAGGGACGGGTGGCGGGACTCCTGCGGGCGCTGGGGGCCGAGGAGGTCCGCGATGTCCTGCGCGAGCAGGGATCGGTCACCGTGACCTGCGAGTTCTGCTCGAGACCCTATCGATTTGATGCAGCCGCCGTAGAGGCGCTCTTTCCTGAGGGCCACCAGCCCCAGAGTGGATCACCAGAGATCCACTAGACTCACAATTCTCTCTAATTGTCTTATTTGTACATGTAAAGACACTGGCGGGATAATATCTAATCCATATAATTAAAGACATGTAGAATAATGAAATGGAAGTGGGTTCCTCCGACTTGGTCGCTTGGCTTCGGGCCTCAGGTGAGCCAAGCAGACTGCGCTTGCTGGCGCTCTGTACCGAGGGTGGATTGAGCGTCTCCGAGTTGGCGCAGGCGCTCCGGCAGAGCGAGCCGCGGGTGTCGCGGCATCTGCGCATCCTCTGCGAGGCGGGACTGCTCAACCGGTTGCGCCAGGGCCAGTGGGTGCATTACCGCCTCGCGGACGAGATCCGCGCAGCGGCTTTCGTCCGGCAGCTGCTCGCGCAGCTCGACCGTCGCGATCCTGCACTGGTACGCGACCGCTCCGAGGCGCGCGCGGCCGCCGTACCCGAGAGCGCCAGCGTGCCGACAGACTCCCCTTCGCGTCTCGACCGGGCGCTGCGGGCTTTTGTCGAGGCAAGCGGCGGCGGCGCCACCGGCGGCCGCGTGCTGATGGTCGGCACGATGCACCTCGAGCTGCTCTCGAGTCTTGCGCCTACGGCGCGCGCCTGCACGGTGATCGCACACTCGCGCCGCGCCGCCCAGGCGGCGCGTGCCTTCGCCGAGCGCCGCAGGCTCGCCTGCCGCGTGCTCACCCTGGCCGATCCCGGGGAGCTGAGCGACGCCGACCTCGCTCGCGCGGGCGGCCCGTTCGATGTCGTGCTGCTGGCTCATCAGCCGGGAGGCGAGCAAGCGGTCGCGCAGCGGTTCGCCGCGGCCCGGAGGCTGGCCGCCTCCGGTGGGCGGCTGTGGATCTTCCAGCGCTACGAGTCGCTCGAGAGCTCGGGCGACCGCGTCGTCGAGCATCCGCTGGCACGTCTGCGGCGGCTGCTCGATGCGGCCGGGCTCGTGTGCGAGCGATTGAGTCCCATCGAGGCCGACGGTGAGCACGTGCTCGCGGCAGCGGTTCGGTCGGCCGGCGGCGCGCAGCGCGCCGCGAGCGGAGGCCGATGAGCAGGCCACCCGAGTCAGCAGCCGCGACGGCACGGGCGCGCCCGCCCATCCGCGTGTCCTTCGAGTTCTTCCCGCCCGCCGATGCGGCCATGGCGGCAACTCTGTGGAAATCCATCGAGCGGCTGGCGCCGCTCGCGCCGCACTTCGTCTCCGTCACCTATGGAGCCGACGGCTCGACGCGCGAGCGCACCCACGAGGTCGTGACGCGCATCCAGCGGGAGACCTCCCTCACCGGCGCCCCCCACCTCACCTGCATCGGCGCCCCGCGCGGCGAGATTCTCGATATCGCGCGCGGCTACTGGGACGAGGGGATCCGCCACCTGGTCGCGTTGCGCGGCGACCCGCCGGGCGGCGAGGTTCGCTACCAGTCGCATCCGGGTGGCTTCGCGTACGCGGCAGACCTGGTCGCGGGACTGAAGCGCGTCGCGGCCTTCGATATCTCGGTCGCGGCCTACCCGGAGGTCCACCCGGAAGCCCGCTCGGCGGACGCGGACCTCGACAACCTGAAGCGCAAGATCGACGCCGGCGCGAGCCGCGCCATCACCCAGTTCTTCTTCGACATCGGGATCTTTCTGCGTTTCCGCGACCGCTGCGCCGCGGCCGGCATCCGCGCGCCGATCGTGCCCGGGATCCTGCCGATCACGCGCTTTCCCCAGGTGCTGCGCTTCGCCGCGCGCTGCGGCACGAGCGTCCCGCAATGGCTCCAGGAGCGCTTCGCCGGCCTCGACACCGATGACGAGACGCGGCGCCTGCTCGCCGCCAGCGTCGCGATCGAGCAGGTCGAGGCGCTCGGGCGCCACGGCGTGCGCGAGTTCCACTTCTATACGCTCAACCGGGCCGAGCTGACTTACGCGATCTGCCATGCGCTTGGGCTTCGGCCGCTGCCGCGGCCGGTGGCCCGCGTCGGAGAGCCGGCGTGAGCGGCTGCGCACACGCGCAGTGCGCGGCGCAGACCGCGCGGGCCCGCGCCGATCGCGAGGCGAAGCAGGCGGCGGCGCCCGCCGCCGCCGCGCCCTTTGCCGTCGAGCCGGTGGACGAGAGCGAGCGGCGCACGCGCATCGAGCGGCTCAAGGGTCAGCTCGGCGAGCGCATCGTGCTGCTCGATGGCGCCATGGGCACCATGATCCAGCAGCACCGGCTCGATGAGCGCGGATTCCGCGGCGAGCGCTTCGTGCACCACGGCCACGACCTGCGCGGCAACAACGACATTCTCACCCTGACGCGCCCCGACATCGTCACCGGAATCCACCGCGCCTACCTCGCGGCCGGGGCCGAGATCATCGAGACCAACACCTTCAACTCGACCGCGATCTCGCAATCCGACTACGGCACCGCGGCGCTCACTGCCGAGCTCAACTATCGCGCCGCGCGGCTGGCGCGCGCCGCCGCCGACGAGTTCACGCGGCAATCGGGCACGCCGCGCTTCGTCGCCGGGGCGCTCGGGCCCACCACCCGCATGACCTCGCTCTCGCCCGACGTCAACGACCCCGGGCACCGCAGCGTGAGCTTCGATGACCTCAGCTCCGCCTACCTCGAGGCGGCGCGCGCGCTCCTCATGGGCGGGGTCGACCTGCTGCTGATCGAGACGGTGATCGATACCTTGAACGCCAAGGCGGCGATCTACGCGGCGCTCTCGCTCTTCGAGGAGACCGGGGTGCGCGTGCCGCTCGCGGTGTCCGGCACGATCACCGATGCTTCGGGGCGCATCCTCTCGGGTCAGACGCCCGAGGCCTTCTGGAACTCGATCCGGCACGCCGAGCCGCTGTTCGTCGGGCTCAACTGCGCGCTCGGCGGCGCGCAGCTGCGGCCCTACATCGAGGAGCTCGCGCGCGTCGCCGACACCTTCGTGTGCGCCTATCCGAACGCGGGCCTGCCCAACGCCTTCGGCGAGTACGACGAGGCGCCGCCGCAGACCGCCGACATTCTGCGCGAATACGCCGAGTCGGGGCTGGTCAACATCGTGGGCGGCTGCTGCGGCACGACGCCCGAGCACATCCGCCTGCTCGCGGAAGGCGTCGCGGGACGAGCGCCCCGGCGCGTGGCGCCGCAACCGGTCAAGTGCCGGCTCTCCGGGCTCGAGCCGCTCAACATCGACGACGAGAGTCTGTTCGTCAACGTGGGCGAGCGCACCAACGTCACGGGCTCGGCGAAGTTCCGCAAGCTCATCGAGGCGGGCGACTACGCGGCCGCACTCGAGGTCGCACGCCAGCAGGTCACGAGCGGCGCGCAGATCATCGACGTCAACATGGACGAGGGCATGCTCGATTCGGAAGCGGCAATGACGCGCTTCCTGCACCTGGTTGCCTCCGAGCCCGACATCGCCCGCGTGCCGGTGATGATCGACTCGTCGAAGTGGTCGGTGATCGAGGCGGGACTGAAGTGCGTGCAGGGCAAGGCGATCGTCAACTCGATCAGCCTGAAGGAGGGCGAGGAGACCTTCATCGAGCATGCGCGCCGGGTGCGCCGCTACGGCGCCGCCGCGGTCATCATGGCATTCGACGAGCAGGGCCAGGCCGATACGCTCGAGCGCCGCTTGGACGTCTGCGCGCGCGCCTATCGCATCCTCACCGAGCGCGTCGGCTTCCCGCCCGAGGACCTGATCTTCGATCCGAACATCTTCGCGATCGCGACCGGTATCGAGGAGCACAACGCCTACGGGGTGGCGTTCATCGAGGCCACGCGCCGCATCAAGCGCGAGCTGCCGCATGCGCTGGTGTCGGGCGGGGTGAGCAACGTGTCGTTCTCCTTCCGCGGCAACGATCCGGTGCGCGAGGCGATGCACTCGGTATTCCTCTACCACGCGATCGCCGCCGGCATGGACATGGGGATCGTCAACGCCGGGCAGCTGGGCGTCTACGAGCAGCTGCCGGCGGATCTGCGCGAGGCCTGCGAGGACGTGGTCCTCAACCGCCGTCCCGACGCCACCGAGCGGCTGCTCGAGATCGCCGCGCGCTACAAGGGCGAGGGCGGAGTGCGCCGCCGCGAGGATCTCGAATGGCGCCGGCTGCCGGTGAGCAAGCGGCTCGAGTACGCGCTGGTCAAGGGGATCGACGACTTCATCATCGCGGATACCGAGGAGGCGCGGCTCGCGGCCGAGCGGCCGCTGGCGGTGATCGAGGGCCCGCTCATGGACGGCATGAACGTGGTCGGGGACCTGTTCGGCGCGGGCAAGATGTTTCTGCCACAGGTGGTGAAGAGCGCACGCGTCATGAAGCGCGCGGTGGCGCACCTGGTGCCGTTCATCGAGAAGAGCAAGGACGCGGGCGCACAGCGCTCCAACGGCCGCATCGTCATGGCGACCGTCAAGGGCGACGTCCACGACATCGGCAAGAACATCGTGGGCGTGGTGCTGCAATGTAATAACTACGAGGTGATCGACCTCGGCGTGATGGTGCCGTGCGAGAGGATCCTCGAGACTGCGCGCCGCGAGCAGGTGGACTTCATCGGCCTGTCGGGCCTCATCACGCCCTCGCTCGACGAGATGGTGCACGTAGCGCGCGAGATGCAGCGCCAGGACTTCGCGCTGCCGCTGCTGATCGGCGGCGCCACCACCTCGCCGGCGCACACCTCGGTGAAGATCGCGCCCCAGTACGCAGGCGCGGTGGTGTACGTCAAGGACGCGTCGCGCTCGGTCGGCGTGTGCCAGACACTCAGTGCGCCGACCGCACGCGCGGCCTTCATCGCCGAGGTGCGTGCCGAGCACGAGCGCCGCCGCGAGCAACACGCCGCCAAGAAGGTGAAGGTGCCGGAGCTGAAGCTGGCCGCGGCGCGCGCCAATCGCCGCCCCATCGACTGGAGCGCGTACCTGGCACCGCAACCGCGGCTGCCCGGAGTGCAGCGCTTCGCCGACTACCCGTTGCCTGAGCTGCTGGCCTACATCGACTGGATGCCCTTCTTCAACGCCTGGGAATTCTCCGGGAAATTCCCCGACATCCTCACCGACCCCAAGGTCGGCGAGGCGGCGAGCAACCTGTACGCGGACGCCCGCCGCATGCTGAAGGAGCTCATCGCCGGGCGCTGGCTCAGGGTCAACGCGGTGCTCGGCCTGTTTCCCGCGAGCTCGGTGGGCGACGACGTCGAGATCTACACCGATGAGTCGCGCAGCGCGGTGCTGACGACCCTCAACTTCCTGCGCCAGCAGAAGGGCAAGCCGGAAGGCCAGCCGCACGAATGCCTGGCCGACTACGTGGCGCCGCGCTCGAGCGGCCTGCACGACTGGTTCGGCGCCTTTGCGGTGACGGCCGGTCTCGGCATCGAGGAGCACGTGGCGCGCTTCGAGCGCGCCCACGACGACTACTCCGCCATCATGCTCAAGGCGCTCGCCGACCGCCTGGCGGAGGCGGCCGCGGAGCATTTCCACGAGCGCGTGCGGCGCGAGCTGTGGGGCTACGCGGCCGATGAGACGCTCACCAACGAGCAGCTGGTGCGCGAGGACTACCGCGGCATCCGCCCGGCGCCGGGCTACCCCGCCTGCCCGGACCACACCGAGAAGGCGAAGCTGTGGAAGCTGCTCGACGTCGAGCACAACGCCGGCATCCGCCTGACCGACTCCTATGCGATGTACCCGACCGCGGCCGTGAGCGGCTGGTACCTGTCGCATCCCGAGGCGCGTTACTTCGCACTCGGCAAGATCGATCGCGAGCAGGTGGAGGATTACGCGCGGCGCAAGGGGATGACGCTCGAGGTGGCGCAGCGCTGGCTGTCAGCCAATCTCGGCTACGAGCCGTGAGTTATCCGCTTCGCGCGGACGGAGGGCGCCTGCCCGGATGCCGGCTTGCGACCCACACCGGTCGGTCGCGTCTTGGCTATCGGGCCCTCTAATTGCTGTGGATGCCCTGCTTAAGCTTCTCCATTGCCTGGTCGATCGTAAACGACGCCGGTCGCTGGCTCGGCGGAAA
>DASPRP010000006.1:0-2695 GCA_035624385.1 Steroidobacteraceae bacterium
CTCGGCGGCCGCGGCGGCGAGCGACTCGCGCAAGCGGCCGGCGGCCTGCAGCGCGGCGTTGCCCATCATGATGGTGACGCGGCTCGAGTACGAGCCGAGGTCGATCGGCGTGATGCCGGTGTCGCCGGTCACGCAGCGCACCCACGAGGGATCGATGCCGAGCGCTTCCGCGACCAGTCCCGCGAGCACGTCGTCCGAGCCCTGGCCGAGCTCGGTCGCGCCGCAATACACGGTGACCTGCCCGCTGCGATCGAGCAGGATCTGCACCGCCGAGTGCGGCATCTTGTTCCAGTAGATCGACACGCCCGCGCCGCACATGTAGGTCGAGCAGGCGAGGCCGAGGCCCCTGCCCGGCCCGAGCTTGCCGCGGCGCTCCTTCCAGCCGGACATCTCGACCACCTTGCGAATGCACTCGGCAAGGCCGGTGGAGCCAACGCGCAGCCAGCTCGCGGTGAGCGAATCGGGCTTGGTGACCATCCTGAGGCGCAGCTCGGCCGGATCGAGCTTGAGGCGCTCGGCGATCTTGTCGAGCTGCACCTCCTGGCCGAAGCGCGGCTGCGGGGTACCGTGGCCGCGCTTGGGGCCGCAGGCGGGCTTGTTGGTGAACACGCGGCAGGCGTCGAACTTGAAGCGCGGCAGCTCGTAGGTGACGGGCGTCAGCACGCCCGTATAGAAGGTGCTCGCCGGCCCGTGCGAGCCGTAGGCGCCGCCATCGAGCAGCGTCTGCAGGTGCATGCCGGTGAGGCGTCCGTCCTTCGTCACGCCGGTGCGGAGCTTCATCAGCACCGGGTGCCGTCCGCGGTGCTGGTAGAACACTTCCTCGCGCGTCAGGCAGATCTTCACCGGCCGGCCGAGCATGAGCGCCGCCTTCGCGACGACGAACTCGTGGTTGCCGGGATCGCACTTGCCGCCGAAGCCACCGCCGTTGGGCGTGGCGATGACGCGGATGTGCGCCGCCGGCACCTGCAGTACGCGCGCGAGCTGGCGGTGCAGGTAGTGCGGGTTCTGCGTGCTGGCCTGCAAGAGCAGCTTCCCGTCGCCCTCGACCGAGCCGAGCGACGCCTGCTGTTCCATCGGCAGGTGCGTGTTGCCCTCGTAGAAGAAGATGTCCTCGAAGACAAGGTCGGACTTGTCCAGCGCCGCCTCGACGTCGCCGAACTCGTAGGACTGGTTGCGGTGGATGTTGCCGCGCTCGCCGTAGTCGTGGATGCGCGGCTCCGGGCTGGCGAGGCCCTCTTCGGGCGAGGCGATGGTCGGCAGCGGCCGGTACTTCACCTCGATCAGCTGCAGCGCCTCGGTCGCGGTCTGCTCGTCGACCGCGATCACCGCGGCGACCGGATCGCCGACGTAGCGCACGCGCTCGCGCGCGAGGGGGTGCTCGTCCTGCGACACCGGCATGATGCCGTACGGAACCGGGAACTCGGCGCCGGTGAGCACCAGGTGCACGCCCGGATGCTTCTCGGCGCGCGCAACGTCGACCGACTCGACCACCGCGTGCGGGTGCGGCGAGCGCAGCAGCTTGCAATGCAGCATGCGCGGCAGGACGAGGTCGTCGGCGAAGCGCGTCTGGCCGATCGCCTTGGCGCGGCCGTCCACGCGGCGTCGCGGCTTGCCGATGGTGTCGAAGCGCTTCTTCTGCTCGGGCCTGAGCGGCGCGTTCATCGCTTACCCTCCCGCATCTCCTTCGCCGCCGCCTCGACCGATTCCCAGATCTGCTGGTAGCCGGTGCAGCGGCACAGATTCCCGGAGAGCGCTTCCTTGATGCGCTCGCGGCTCGGCGCCGGCTCCTTGTCGAGCAGCGCCTTGGCGGTCATCACCATGCCGGAAGTGCAATAGCCGCACTGCGAGCCGCCGTGGTCGGCGAAGGCCGCCTGCAGCGGATGCAGCTCCGTTCCCCGGGCGAGGCCCTCGATCGTCCGGATGTCGCGGCCCTCGCACTGCACCGCGAGCTCGAGGCAGGACAGCAGCGGCTCGCCGTCGACCAGCACTGCGCAGGCGCCGCACTCGCCGAGCTCGCAGCCGTGCTTGGTGCCGGTGAGATTCAAGTCCTCGCGCAGCACCTCGAGCAGCGTCTTGTAGGGCGCGAACGAGACCGGCAGCTCCTCGCCGTTTACGCGCAGCTTCATGTGGACACGGTCGGGAACGGCGTTCATTTCAGCAGTCCTTTCACGAGATAGTCCGAGAGCGCATTGGCGACCTCGGCCGAAGTCTGCGGCCCGTCGGGCCGGAACCAGCGCGCGGTCCAGTTGACCGCGCCGAGCATCGCGCGCGTCACGAGGGCGGCGTCTACGCGCGCAAACTCGCCGGCGCGCACGCCGTCCACCACCAGCGCGCGCACCGCGCGCTCGTAGCGGTCGCGCTTCTCGATCACCGGCGCGCGCAGCGACTCGGGCAGCGCCTCGACCTCGAGGTGCGCCGTGGCGCCCTCCAGCTCGTCGAGCATCGCGTGCACGTGCGCGCGCAACACGGCGCGCAGCCGCTCCGCGCAGCTCGCGGGCATGGCGCGCGCGGCCTCGACCGCGGCGAGCATGTGCTCGAGCGTACGCTCCTGGCAGTAGAGCAGGATCTCGTCCTTGCCGCGGAAGTAGTAGTACAGGTTGCCGATCGACAGGTCGGCTTCGTCGGCGATCTCGCGCATGCCCGCGGCGCCCAGGCCCATGCGGCGGAACACCCGCGCCGCCGCGCGCAGGATCTC
>DASPRP010000007.1:0-24394 GCA_035624385.1 Steroidobacteraceae bacterium
CGTCGACCACGGCTTCCTCGCCCGTGAGGGCGATGCACGCTTCTCGCGGGTGCTCGACATCGCCGCACACCGCGGCACCATCAGCGACCGCTACGGCGAGCCGCTCGCGGTCAGCACGCCGGTGGATTCGATCTGGGTGAATCCGGGCGAGCTCGCGCTCGCGAACGACCAGATCCCGCGACTCGCCACGGCACTGAAACTCGACCGCCAGGAGCTCGCGCGGCGCGTCACCAGCAACCTCGACCGCGAATTCCTCTACCTCACACGGCACCGCCAGCCGGCCGAGGCCGAGCAGATCAAGCAGCTCGGGGTCCCCGGGGTCTATACCTCGCGCGAATACCGCCGCTATTACCCCGCGGGCGAGGTGACCGGACACCTGCTCGGCTTCACCAACGTCGACGACGCCGGGCAGGAGGGACTCGAGCTCGCCTTCGATCACTGGCTCGCCGGCGAGGCCGGCGCCAAGCGCGTGATCCAGGACCGCTACGGGCGCATCGTGCAGAACGTCGAGAGCATCCGCCCGGCGCGCGAAGGACGCGACCTCGTGCTGTCGATCGACCTGCGCATCCAGTACCTCGCCTACCGGGAGCTCAAGGCGGCGGTGCGCGAGCAGCGCGCGCGCGCCGGCTCGATCGTCGTGCTCGACGTCGCCAGCGGCGAAGTGCTCGCCATGGTGAACCAGCCCGCCTACAACCCCAACGACCGCGAGCAGATCCAGGCCGCCGACTACCGCAACCGCGCCGCCACCGACATCTTCGAGCCCGGCTCCTCGATCAAGCCCTTCTGGGTGGCCGCGGCCATCGCCGCCGGCCGCTACGACTCGCGCAGCATCATCGACACCTCGCCCGGCTTCTTCAAAGTCGGCGTGAAGATCTTCGAGGACGAGCGCAACTTCGGCGCCATCGACATTGCCACCGTGCTCGCCAAGAGCTCGAACGTCGGCATGGCGCACATCGCGCTCACCCTCGCTCCGCAGCAGGTGTGGACCACGCTCACCCGGCTGGGTTTCGGCGAGGTCACCACCAGCGGCTACCCGGGCGAGTCCGCCGGCCTCCTGCCTGCCTACTCGCAGTGGCGGCCGATCGGCATCGTGACGATGTCGCACGGCTACGGCCTGTCGGTGACCCCGCTGCAGCTCGCGCATGCCTACGCCACCATCGGCTCGCTCGGCGTCGCGCGGCCGGTGTCGTACCTCGCGGCCGACGCCCCCGCCGCCGGCACGCGCGTGCTCGAGACGGGCGCGTGCCGTGAGCTCCTCGGGATGCTCGAGTCGGTGGTCGCGGCGGAGGGCACCGGCAAGCTCGCGGCGATTCCCGGCTACCGCGTCTCGGGCAAGACCGGCACCGCGTGGAAGGCGACCGCCGGCGGCTACTCGACCGACCGCTACATGGCCGTGTTCGGCGGCGTCGCCCCCGCGACCAACCCGCGCCTGGCCGCCGTGGTGGTGATCGACGAGCCGAGCGCCGGTCAGCACATGGGCGGACAGGTCTCGGCCCCGGTGTTCTCGCGTGTGGTGGGTGGGGCACTGCGGCTCCTCGCGGTCGCGCCCGATCAGCCCGTGAGCGCACCCGGGGAATTGCCGGCGAACCGCGCGCCCGATCCCCTGCGCACGGCGGCCTTGCGATGAGCCCGCAGCCGCCGCCCGCCAGCGCGCGCGCCCTCGGCGAGCTCACCGCGGGGCTGCTCACCGTTCCGGCCGGAGTCGTGGTGAGCGATGTGACGGCCGACAGTCGCGCAGTGACTCCGGGGGCGCTGTTCCTCGCCTGCCGTGGACGCACGCATCACGGCATGCGCTTCGCCGCCGAGGCCTTGAGACGCGGCGCGCGCGCCGTGCTCTACGAGCCGGGCGGCATGGACGCCGGGCCCCTTCCCGAGGCTCCCCCCGGCGCCTTCGTGGCGGGACTTGCGCGCTTGAGCGAGCACGTCGGGGTCATCGCCGACCGCTTCTACGGATCGCCCTCGGCGGAGCTCACCGTGGCCGGAATTACCGGCACCAACGGCAAGACCACGTGCGCGTGGCTGCTGGCGCAGGCACTCGAGGCGGCGGGTAAGCCGGCGGCCTACATGGGCACGCTCGGATTCGGCCGCCCGCGAGAGCTCACGCCGACGGTCCATACCACGCCCGATGCGGTGAGCGTGCAGCGCCAGCTGCGGACGCTGCGCGCCCTCGGCGCCGAGTGCGTGAGCATGGAGGTCTCGAGCCACGCGCTCGATCAGGGGCGCGTCAACGGCGTGCGCTTCAACACCGCCGCCTTCACCAATCTCACCCGCGATCACCTCGACTACCACGGCACCATGGAGGCTTACGGCGCGGCCAAGGCGCGCCTGTTCCGCTTTCCCGGCCTCGTCCAGCGGGTGATCAACATCGACGACCCGCTCGGCGCGGCGCTCGCCGCCGAGCCCGCACCCGGGCGCCTCACGGTGACGACGCGTGTCGCGGCGCAAGCGCTCGGCGGGGCGCAGTTCGTGCGCGCTCTGCGTGTGACCCCCGACCCGACCGGGCTCGGCATCGCGGTCGACTCGAGCTACGGGCAGGCGGAGCTCGCGGTGCGCCTCATGGGCGAGTTCAACGTCGATAACTGCCTCACCGTGCTCGCGGTGCTGCTCGCGTGGGGCGTGCCGCTCGAGAAGGCCGCGCGCTCGCTTGGCCGCTGCCGCCCCGCGAGCGGCCGCATGGAGATGTTCGGCGGGCGGGGACTCACGCCGCTGGCGATCGTCGACTACGCGCACAGTCCCGATGCGCTCGAGAAGGTGCTGCGTGCCGCGCGGCTGCACTGCGCGGGGAAGCTGCGCGTGGTGTTCGGCTGTGGCGGGGACCGCGACGCCGGCAAGCGTCCGCTGATGGGGCGCGTTGCCGCGGAGCTCGCCGACGACCTGATCGTGACCGACGACAATCCGCGCACCGAGGACCCGGCACGCATCGTCGCGGACATCCTCGCCGGAATCCCCGGGCACACGCCCCACGTCGTCGAGCATGACCGGGAGCTGGCGATCCGCCTGAGTCTCAGCAGCAGCACACCCGAGGATGTGGTGCTGATCGCCGGCAAGGGCCACGAGGACTATCAGATCGTCGGAACGGAGCGCCGGCCATTCCGCGACCAGGCCGTGGTCACGGACGCGCTGCGGGAGCTGCCGGCATGAAGCGCACGCTGGCGGAGTTCGCGCGCCTCGCGGACGGCCGCCTGGTCGGCGCCGACCGCGCCTACAGCAATGTCGTGAGCGACACGCGCACGCTCGCGGCCGGGGAGCTGTTTATCGCGCTCCACGGACCGAACTTCGATGGCAACGAGTTCGTGGCCGCCGCCGCGGCCGCCGGCGCCGCCGGCGCGGTCGTGATGCGCGAGCAGCGCGTGGCGCTCGCGCAGATCGTGGTGCCCGACACGCAGGCGGCGCTCGAGCGCGCGGCGCGCGCCTGGCGCGCGCAGTTCACCGGCGCCGTGGTCGGCGTCGCCGGCAGCAACGGCAAGACCACCGCCAAGGAGATGACTGCTGCGATCCTCGGCGAGGCCGGCCCGTGCCTCGCCACGCGCGGCAATCTCAACAATCACATCGGCGTGCCGCTCACACTGCTGCGCCTGACGGGAGATGAGCGTTTCGCAGTGGTGGAGATGGGCGCCAACCGCGCCGGCGAGGTCGCGCATCTGGTCGAGGTGGCGCGCCCCACCGTCGGCCTGATCACCAACGCCGGCGCCGAGCACCTCGAGGGCTTCGGCAGCCTCGAGGGCGTGGCGCGTGCCGAGGGTGAGATGGTCGCGGGGCTTCAGTCCTCGGGCACCGCGGTGATCAACGCCGACGATGCCTACGCTGCGCTGTGGCGCGCCTCGACGCCGGCGCGTGTCGTGACCTTCGGCGTGCGCGAAAGCGCGGACTTCTCGGCGAGCGAAGTCGCGGCCTCGGTCGGGCCGGACGGTTTCGCCACGCGCTTCCGCCTCACCGCCCCGATGGGGGCGGCCGCGATCCGTCTGCGCGTAGGAGGAACCCACAACGTCGCCAACGCACTGGCCGCCGCGGCCGCCGCCGCCAGCGCGGGAGCCGGGCTCGAGCACATCGTCGCCGGCCTCAGCAAGGTGCGTGCCGTGCCCGGGCGGCTGCAGTTCCGCCGCTGCCTCGGCGGCGGCTGGCTGATCGACGATTCCTACAACGCGAACCCGAGCTCGGTGCGCGCCGCCATCGAGGTGCTGGCCTCGCTCCCCGGACGCCGCTGGCTGGTGCTGGGGGACATGGCCGAGCTCGGCGCGTTTGCGCTCGATGAGCACGTGCGACTCGGGGAGTTCGCGCGTGAGCACGGGATCGAGCGGCTGTACGCGACCGGGGCGCTCGCGGCGCGCGCGACCGAAGCTTTCGGCGCGGGGGCCGCGTCCTTTGCCGACGTGCCCTCGCTCGCCGCGGCGCTGCGCGGCGCGCTGGGGCAGGCCGGTCCGGAGGTGCGCGTGCTGGTCAAGGGCTCGCGCTTCAATCGCCTCGAGCGCGTGGTCGAGGCCGTGGCGAGCGATGCGCCGGCGAGCACGGGCGGGCATTGAAATGCTCTACTGGATCACACAGCAGTTCGCGGGCCACATCCCGGGCGCGCATGTCTTTGCCTACCTGACCTTCCGCGCCATCCTCGCGACGGTGTCGGCACTCGGCTTGTCGCTCATCGTCGGCCCGCCGCTCATCGCACGGCTGGTCCGCGGGCAGATCGGCCAGGTGGTGCGCGACGACGGCCCGCCCACGCACCTGCTCAAGGCGGGCACGCCGACCATGGGCGGCACGCTGATCCTCATCACCACCCTGGTGAGCACGCTGCTGTGGGCGGAGCCCTCCAACAAGCTCGTGTGGATGGTGCTGGCCGTCACCTTCGCCTTCGGCCTGATCGGCTTCTACGACGATTACCTCAAGCTCGTGGTGCGCAACCCCAAGGGACTCGTGGCGCGCTGGAAGTACTTCTGGCAGTCGGTCGCGGGACTCGCCGCCGCCGCGACCCTCTACTACACCGCGACCGACCCGGCGGAGACCACGCTGTTCCTGCCGTTCCTCAAGACCTTCCACACCCCGCTCACCGCCTTCCCCTTCATCGTGCTCGCCTATCTCATGATCGTCGGCATGAGCAATGCGGTGAATCTCACCGACGGCCTCGATGGGCTCGCCATCATGCCGGCGGCGCTCGTGGCCTCGGCGCTCGGCATCTTCGCCTACGCGAGCGGCAACGCGGTGTTCGCGCACTATCTGCAGATTCCCGAGATCCGCGGGGCGGGCGAGCTGCTGGTGTTCTGCGCCTCGCTCGCCGGCGCCGGGCTCGGCTTCCTGTGGTTCAACTCCTACCCCGCCCAGGTCTTCATGGGCGATGTCGGCGCGCTGGCGATTGGAGCGGCGATCGGCGTGCTGGCCGTGATCGTGAGGCAGGAGCTGGTCACGCTGTGGATGAGCGGGGTGTTCGTGCTCGAGACTGCCTCGGTGATCCTGCAGGTGGCCTCCTTCAAGCTGACGGGGCGGCGCATCTTCCGCATGGCGCCGATCCACCATCACTTCGAGCTCAAGGGCTGGGCCGAGCCCAAGGTGATCGTGCGCTTCTGGATCATCTCGCTGCTGCTGGTGCTCTCGGGGCTCGCGACGCTGAAGCTGCGATGATGATGAGCGCCACCGACAAGCGTCCCTATGCCGTGATCGTGGGACTCGGCCGCACCGGGCTGTCCGCGGCGCGCTACCTGCGCGCGCAGGGCTGGCGCCTCGCGGTCACCGACACGCGCAACGCACCCCCCGAGCTCGCCGCGCTGGCAGCGCTCGATACCAGCATCCCGGTGCGCTTGAGTGCGCTCGACGCATCGCTGCTCGAGGGGGCGCTGTGCGTCGTGGCCTCCCCCGGGGTGCCCCTCGCGCAGCCCTTCTTCGAGGAGGCGCGCGCGCGCGGCCTCGAGATCGTCGGCGACATCGAGCTGTTCGCGCGTGCGGCCGATGCTCCGGTGGCCGGCATCACCGGCACCAACGGCAAGAGCACGGTCACGACGCTGCTCGCGCGCATGGCGCAGCGCGCCGGGCTCGCGGTGCGCGTCGGGGGAAACTTAGGCGAGCCGGCGCTCGATCTGCTCTCTCCCGGCACCGCGCTCTACGTGCTCGAGCTCTCGAGCTTTCAGCTCGAGACCACGACGCAGCTCGCCTGCCGCGCCGCCACGGTGCTCAACGTGAGCGCCGATCACCTCGATCGCTACGCCTCGATCGGCGAGTACGCCGCCGCCAAGGCGCGTATCTTCGCCCGCTGCGACACCGCGGTCGTCAACCTCGACGACCCGCTGGTAATGGCCATGCCGCGCGCGGCACGCCGCGTCTTAAGCTTCTCGCTGCGTGCGGCGGTCGGCGCCGACTATGCGGTGGCCAGTACCAGGGACGGGTGGTGGCTGACGCGCGGCGCCGAGCCGCTGCTGCCGCTGGCGCACCTGCGGATCAAGGGGCTGCACAACGCCGCCAATGCGCTCGCCGCGCTCGCGCTCGGTGAGGCGCTCGAGCTGCCACGCACGGCGATGCTCGAGGAGCTCGAGCAGTTCCCGGGCCTGCCGCACCGCTCGCAGTGGGTGGCCGAAGTGCGCGGCGTCACCTACATCAACGACTCCAAGGGCACCAACGTCGGTGCGACGCTCGCCGCGGTCGGTGGCATGGCGGGGCCGCTGGTCATGATCGCGGGCGGCGACGGCAAGAATCAGGACTTCTCACCGCTCGCCGCCGCCTTTCGCGGCAAGGTGCGCCACACGGTGCTCATCGGCCGCGATGCAGGGCGGCTCGAGCGCGCGCTCGCGGGCGTTTGCACGCTCGAGACCTGCGCAACGCTCCCCGAGGCGGTGCAGGCCGCGGCGCGCGCGGCGCACCCCGGCGACACGGTGCTACTGTCCCCCGCCTGCGCGAGCCTCGACATGTTCCGCGACTACACGCAGCGCGGCGCCGTGTTCTCGCAAGCGGTCGGGGAGCTGGCGGCATGAGCGCGGTCGCCGGCCCATCGCTCATGGGCTTCGCGCGCTCCGCCGGCCGCGCCGGCGGTGTGCATCTCGACTCGGTCACGATCGCCCTCACGCTCGCCCTCACTCTGCTCGGCCTGGTCATGGTGACCTCCGCCTCGGTCTCGATCGCCGGCCACGAGACGGGTGAGCCCTTCTACTACCTCGAGCGGCAGGTCGCGCTGGTCGCGGTGGGTATGGCGTGTGCCGCGCTGGTGTTCTCGATCCGCACCGAGTGGCTGGAGCGCGCCTCGGGTCCGTTGCTGGTCGTCGCGCTCGCGCTGCTCGTGCTGGTGCTGGTGCCGGGACTCGGGCACGCGGTGAACGGCAGCCGCCGCTGGCTGCGCATCGCCGCCGTCAACTTCCAGGTGTCGGAGCTCGCCCGCGTGCTGGTGCTGACTTACGTGGCGAGCTACGCCGTGCGGCGCGAGACGCAGCTGCGCGCGAGTCTCGCCGGGCTGGCGAAGCCGCTCGCGCTCCTCACCCTCGCCGCAGCGCTGCTCGTCGTGGAGCCGGACTTCGGCGCCGCGACCGTGCTGTTCGCGGCGGGTTTCGGGCTGCTGTTTCTGGCCGGCGCGCGGCTGCGCTACGTGCTCGCGATGATGGCGCTCGCCGCGGGCGGCTTCGCGCTGCTCGCGCTCGGCTCGAGCTACCGGGTGCGCCGCCTCACGGCCTTCCTCGACCCGTGGGCCGATCCTTACCACAGCGGCTTCCAGCTCACCCAGTCCCTGATCGCCATCGGGCGTGGCCAGTGGCTCGGCGTCGGCCTCGGCGAGAGCGTGCAGAAGCTGTTCTATCTGCCCGAGGCCCACACCGACTTTCTGTTCGCGGTGCTCGCGGAGGAGCTCGGCCTCATCGGCGTGGTGCTGACGCTGGCGCTGTTCCTCGCGCTCATCTGGCGCGCCTTCCACATCGCGCGCCTCGCCTCGGACGCGGGACTCAAGTTCCCGGCATATCTCGCCGCCGGCTTCGGACTCTGGGTCGGCATCCAGACCTTCATCAACGTCGGCGTCAACATGGGCGTGCTGCCGACCAAGGGCCTGACGCTGCCGCTCATGAGCTACGGGCGCTCGAGCCTGGTGGTGACGCTCGCGTGGGTGGGGCTGCTGCTGCGCGTCTATCACGAGGCCATGCGCGAAGCACGCGGCGCGGCCACGGTGCGCGCATGAGCCGCCCGATCCTCATCATGGCCGGCGGCACGGGCGGTCACGTCTTTCCGGCGCTGGCGCTGGCGCGGCTGCTGCGCGAGCGCAGCCTGGATGTCGTGTGGCTCGGGACCGAGCGCGGGCTCGAGTCGCGCCTCATTCCCGCGGAAGGCATCCCGCTCGAGCTGCTGCCGGTCGCGGGGCTGCGCCGCAAGGGCGTGCTCGCCTGGCTCGCCGCGCCGTTCCGCCTCACGGTGGCGCTGCTGCAGGCCTTGAGAATCATGCGGCGCCATCAGCCGCTGGTGGTCGTGGGGCTCGGCGGCTTCGTCGCCGGTCCCGGCGGGGTCGCTGCCTGGCTGACGCGCCGGCCGCTGGTGATTCACGAGCAGAATGCCGTCGCCGGCCTCACCAACCGCATTCTGGCGCATCTGGCGCGCACCGTGCTCGAGGCCTTTCCGGAGAGCTTCGGCCGCGAGGTGCACGCGCGCGTCATCGGCAACCCGGTACGGCGCGACATCAGCGCGGTGCCGCCGCCGCGCGAGCGATTTGCAAGCCGCTCCGGTCCGATCCGGCTGCTGGTGTTCGGCGGCAGCCAGGGCGCCGCGCGCCTGAACGCGGTGGTGCCTTTCGCGCTGGCGCGCCTCTCGGGGCGCCTGGCCTTCGACGTGCGCCATCAGGCGGGTGAGCGCTGGCTGGCCGAGGGGCGCGCGGCTTACGCGAGCGCCGGCGTGCGTGCCGACGTGCGCCCCTTCATCGAGGACATGGCCGAGGCCTACGCCTGGGCGGACCTGGTCGTCTGCCGCGCCGGAGCGCTCACGATCTCGGAGCTCGCCGCGGTCGGCATCGGCGCGGTGCTAGTGCCGTTCCCCGGCGCGGTGGACGATCACCAGTCGCACAACGCGCAGTACCTGGTGCGCGCCAGCGCCGCCGTGGTCATCGCCGACCGCGAGCTCACCGCCGAAAGACTCGCCGCCGAGCTCGAGCGGCTGTGCACCGGGCGCGGCAAGCTCCTCGCCATGGCGGAGCGGGCCCGGCAGCTCGCGACCCCGCACGCCGCCGAGGAGCTCGCCGACTCCTGCCTGGCGCTCATCGCGAGGGCAGCGTGATGAAGGAGCGGCGCACCCTGCCCGAACGTCCCGCGATCGAGCGGCGCGTGCATCCCGACCGCCGCGACCGCATGCGCCGCATCAACACCATCCACTTCGTCGGCATCGGCGGCAGCGGCATGAGCGGCATCGCCGAGGTGCTCCTGAGTCTCGGCTACGCGGTGCAGGGGTCGGATGCGCGCGAGAGCGCCGTGACGCAGCGTCTCGGTGCGCTCGGGGCCCGCATCGCGATCGGTCACGCGGCCGCCAACGTCGCCGGCGCCGACGTCGTGGTGGCCTCGAGCGCCGTACCGCGCGGCAACCCGGAGGTGGAGGCGGCGCTGACCTCGCGCATTCCGGTCGTGTCGCGCGCGGAGATGCTCGGTGAGCTGATGCGCTTCCGTTACTCGATCGCGGTCGCCGGCACGCACGGCAAGACCACCACCACGAGCCTGCTCGCCAGCATCCTCACCGCTGGCGGCGAGGACCCGACCTTCGTGATCGGCGGGCGCCTGAAGAGCGCCGCGAGCGGCGCGCAGCTCGGCGCGGGCCGCTACCTGGTCGCCGAGGCGGACGAGAGCGATGCCTCGTTCACGCACCTCCAGCCGCTGATCGCGATCGTCACCAACATCGACAACGATCACCTCGTCACCCACGGCGGCGACTTCGGCCTGCTCAAGCAGAGCTTCGTCGACTTCCTGCACAACCTGCCTTTCTACGGGCTTGCCGTGCTCGGCGTCGACGACCCCGAGGTGCGCAGCATCGTGAGCGAGGTCGGCCGCCCCGTCCTCTCCTACGGTCTCGACCCGGGCGCCGACGTGCGCGGCCACGAGGTGCGCCACTCAGGCCTCAAGACCCACTTCGAGGTCGCGCGCCCGGGCGCGGCGAGCCTCGCCGTGACGCTGAACCTCCCCGGCACCCACAACGTGCGCAACGCGCTCGCCGCGATCGCGGTCGCCACCGAGCTCGGCATCGAGGATGCGGCGCTGTTGCGTGCGCTCGCGGGCTTCCAGGGGGTCGACCGGCGGCTGCAGCACATCGGCGACGCCGACACGGCCGTGGGCCGCATCAGCATCATCGACGACTACGGGCATCATCCGACCGAGGTCGCGGCGACACTGGAAGCGGTACGCCAGGGCTATCCGGGGCGGCGCGTGGTGCTCGCCTTCCAGCCGCACCGCTATACGCGCACGCGCGATCTCATCGACGACTTCGGCAAGGTGCTGAGCCTCGCGGACGTGCTGCTGGTGACGGAGGTGTATGCGGCGGGCGAGGCGCCGATTGCGGGCGCGGACGGCCGCGCCATCTGCCGCGCGGTGCGCGGCCGCGGTCAGCTCGAGCCGCTCTTCATCGAGAAGGTGGAGGAGCTGCCCGAGGCGCTGCGCGACCTCGTGAAGGACGGCGACGTCATCGTCGCCATGGGCGCGGGCAACATCAGCGCGGTCGCGCATGGGCTGCCGGCGGCGCTTGCCAGGCTCCTGCCGCCGGGGATGCCCTCATGACCGTCGCGGTCGCCGCCGGCTTCAGCACGCGCGTACGGCGCCGCGAGCCTTTGAGCCGCCACACCTCCTGGCACGTGGGCGGGCCGGCGGAGGTGTTCTTCAATCCGCGCGACCGGGCGGATCTCGCCGCGTTCCTGCGCGGCCTGCCCGCGGACGTGCCGATCTACTGGATCGGCCTCGGCAGCAACCTGCTGGTGCGCGACGGCGGGCTCCCCGGGGTCGTCATCAGCACCCACGGAACCCTCGATGCGCTCGAGCGTTTGAGCGAGACCAGCGTGCGCGCCGGGGCGGGCGTCGCCTGCGCGCGCATCGCGCGCCAGTGCATCAAGTGGGGCCTGGGCCCCGCGGAGTTCTTCGCCGGCATTCCCGGCACCCTGGGAGGCGCGCTCGCCATGAACGCCGGCGCCTTCGGCGGCGAGACCTGGCAGCACGTGCTCGAGGTCGAGACCATCGACCGCCACGGCGAGGAGCGGGTGCGGCGCCCGAGCGAGTATCGCGTCGGTTACCGCAGCGTCACCGCGCCCGCGCCCGAGGAGTGGTTCGTCGGCGCTACGCTCGGCTTCGAGCGCCGCCCCGCCGCGCACGCGGGCGAGGTGCGCCAGCTCCTCGTGCGGCGCAAGGAGTCGCAGCCCATCGGCGAGTGGAGCTGCGGCTCGGTGTTCACCAACCCGGAAGGCGATCACGCCGCGCGGCTCATCGAGGCCGCCGGCCTCAAGGGATTTCGCATCGGCGATGCCTCGGTGTCGCAGAAGCACGCGAATTTCATCATCAACCATGGCACGGCGCGCGCCGCCGACCTCGAGCGCCTCATCGAGCACGTGCGTGCGACGGTCGAGCGGGTGCACGGCGTTTCGCTGCACCCCGAGGTGCGCATCGTGGGAGTGCCTTAAGGCCATGCGTCTCACCTACCAGCCGCAACTGCTGCGCCACGTCACGGACCCCAAGGACTTCGGCCGCGTGGCCGTCATGCTCGGTGGCGACTCCAGCGAGCGCGAGATCTCCCTCCTCACGGGCAACGCGGTGCTCGAGGCCCTGAAGCGCCGCGGCGTCGACGCGCAAGCCTTCGATCCGCGCGATCTGCCGCTCGGGGAGCTGCTCGCACGGCGCTTCGAGCGGGTGTGGATCGCGCTGCACGGACCCGGGGGCGAGGACGGAACGCTGCAGGGCGCGCTCGACTACCTCGGGGTTCCCTACACCGGCAGCGGCGTCATGGGCTCGGCCATCGGGATGGACAAGTTGCGCACCAAGCGCCTGGCGGCGAGCAATGGTGTGCCGACGGCGGATTTCGTGGTGCTGCGCGGCCCCGCGGACTTCGGGATCGCGCTCGAGCGCTTGAAGCTCCCGCTCATCGTGAAGCCGGCGACGCAGGGCTCGAGTGTCGGCATGACCAAAGTAGACCGTGCCGAGGATCTGCCGGCCGCCTTCGAGGCCGCGGCGCGGCTCGAGACGCAGGTGTTCGCCGAGCCCTGGATCACGGGCGGCGAATACACGGTGGCGATCCTGCAGGGCGCGGCGCTGCCCTCGATCCGCATCGAGACGCCGCGGACCTTCTACGACTACGAGGCCAAGTATTTCCGCGACGACACCCGCTATTTTTGCCCCTCGGGGTTGTCGGCTCCCGCCGAGGCGCACCTCGCGAGCCTCGCGCTCGCCGCCTTCGACGCCGCGGGCGCCTCGGGCTGGGGGCGCGCGGACTTCATGATGGATGGCAGCGGGCGGCCGCTGCTGCTCGAGATCAACACCATCCCGGGCATGACCAGCCACAGCCTGGTGCCGATGGCCGCGCGCGCCGTCGGCATCGATTTCGACGAGCTGGCGTGGCGCGTGCTCGAGACCAGCCTGACGCGGCGCGCCGTGGCGCACTCCGCGGCGAAAGGCTCCTAGATGCTGAGACGCAGCAAGAACCGGCGTAGGCCCGCCGAGCGGTCGCTCAGGCTCCCGGCCGTCAACTGGCGCAGGCTCGGGGCGGTGCTCGGCGCACTCGCTGCCATCGGCTTGGGTTGCGCCGCGCTCCTCGTGGCGCTCGATCAGCCGGTCCGCTCGGTGTCGGTCGAGGGGAGCTTCCAGCGCGTGTCTCCGGGCGACGTCGAGCGAGTCGTGAAAGCTGAGCTGCACGGCACGGGCCTGCTGTCGGTCGATCTCGCCGCCGTCAGGCGCGCGATTCACCGGCTGCCGTGGGTGGACGCGGTGAGCGTGCAGCGTGCCTGGCCGCGCGGTCTCAACGTGCTGGTCATCGAGCAGACGGCCGCGGCGCGCTGGGGCGAGGAGGGCCTGGTCAACACGCGCGGCGAGCTGTTCGCGGGAGACGCCCGCCACATCCCGCCCGAGCTCGCCCGGCTCTCGGGGCCGGCGGAGCAGGAGGCCATCGTGGCGCAGCGCTACCTCGCCGCCGCCGGGCGGCTGACGCAGGCGGGGCTGCGACTGACCGCGCTGCGGCTCGATGCGCGCGGCGCCTGGGAGTTCGACCTGGCCAACGGCGTCACGGTGCGCTTAGGCAGGCGCCAGGTCGATGAGCGCTTCGAGAAATTCATGAGCACCGCGCTGAAGCTCGTCACCGAGCGTGGCGAGGAAATCTCCTACGTCGACATGCGTTACACAAACGGGTTTGCCATCGGCTGGCGCGGCACCGCCGGTCACGCCGCGGGCAAAGAAGGTGGCCGCAATGCTTAAGCGCTCGGAACGAAACCTGATCGTCGGCCTCGACATCGGCACCTCCAAGGTCGTGTCGCTGGTCGGCGAGGCGGGCGCCGACGGCTCGATCGAGCTGCTCGGCGTCGGCTCGCAGCCATCGCGGGGACTCAAGAAGGGCGTGGTCGTCAACATCGAGTCCACCGTGCAATCGATCCAGCGCGCGGTCGAGGAGGCCGAGCTCATGGCCGGCTGCGAGATCCACTCGGTGTTCGCCGGTATCGCCGGCAGCCACGTGCGCAGCCTGAACTCGCACGGTGTGGTGGGCGTGCGCGACAAGGAGGTGACCCACGGCGACGTCGAGCACGTCATCGATGCCGCCAAGGCGGTCGCTATTCCCGCGGACCAGAAGATCCTGCACGTGCTGCCGCAGGAGTTCATCGTCGACGGCCAGGAGGGTATCCGCGACCCGATCGGCATGTCCGGCGTGCGCCTCGAGGCCAAGGTGCACATCGTCACTGGCGCCGACTCGGCCGCACAGAACATCGAGAAGTGCATCCAGCGCTGCGGGCTCGACGTCGAGGACGTGGTGCTCGAGCAGCTCGCCTCGAGCTTCGCCGTGCTCACCGAGGACGAGAAGGAGCTCGGCGTGTGCCTGGTCGACATCGGCGGCGGCACCACGGACCTCGCGGTGTTCGCCAACGGCGCGATCCGCCACACGGCGGTCATTCCCATCGCCGGCGACCAGGTGACCAACGACATCGCGGTGTCGATGCGCACCCCGACCCAGTATGCCGAGGACATCAAGATCCGCTACGCCTGCGCGCTCTCGCAGCTCGCCAATCCCGACGAGAGCATCGAGGTGCCGAGCGTGGGCGAGCGCCCGGCGCGGCGCCTCGCGCGCCAGACCCTCGCCGAGATCGTCGAGCCGCGCTACGAGGAGCTCTTCGGCCTGGTGCGCGAGGAGCTGCGCCGCTCGGGCTTCGAGGAGATGATCGCCGCGGGCATCGTGCTCACCGGCGGCAGCGCCAAGATGGAGGGCGCCATCGAGCTCGCCGAGGAAGTGTTCCACGTGCCGGTGCGCTTAGGTGTCCCGCAGGCGGTCGCCGGGCTCACCGACGTGGTGCGCAATCCCATCTTCTCCACGGGCGTGGGACTGCTGCTCTACGCCCGCGACAACCTCATGCCTGCGCGGCGCGGACACGCCCTCGGCGTCAACGGCAAGTCGATGCTGGAGCGCATGCGTGCCTGGTTCCAGGGGAATTTCTGAAGCTGACAGACGTGACGACCCAGACTCAACCAACCGTGTATTCGTGTAAGGAGCTACCACATGTTTGAACTGATGGACGCATACAGCCAGAGCGCCGTCATCAAGGTGATCGGCGTCGGCGGCGGCGGCGGCAACGCCGTGGCGCACATGCTCACCGCCGGCATCGACGGCGTCGACTTCATGTGCATCAACACCGACGCGCAGGCCCTGAAGCACGCCAAGGTGAAGACCGCACTGCAGATCGGCTGCAACATCACCAAGGGCTTGGGTGCGGGCGCCGACCCGGAGGTCGGCCGGCAGGCCGCCATGGAGGATCGCGACCGCATCGTCGAGCTCGTCGAGGGTTGCGACATGCTGTTCATCACCGCCGGGATGGGCGGCGGCACCGGCACGGGCGCGGCTCCGGTGGTGGCGCAGGTGGCCAAGGAGCTCGGCATCCTCACGGTCGCGGTCGTCACCCGTCCCTTCGAGATGGAAGGCAACAAGCGCCACTGCGTCGCCGACAGCGGCATCGCCGAGCTGTCCAAGTTCTGCGACTCGCTGATTACAATTCCTAACCAGAAACTGTTGACGGTGTTGGGACCGCAGACGACGCTGCTCGATGCCTTCAAGGCGGCCAACCAGGTGCTGCAGGGCGCGGTGCAGGGCATCGCCGAGCTCATCACGCGCCCCGGCCTCATCAATGTCGACTTCGCCGACGTACGCACGGTCATGGCGGAGACCGGCATGGCGATGATGGGATCGGGGGCGGCGAGCGGCGAGGGGCGGGCCCGCGCGGCCGCCGAGAGCGCCGTGTCCTCGCCTCTCCTCGAGGACATCAACCTCGCGGGCGCCCACGGCATCCTGGTGAACGTGACCGCCGGCATGGATCTCTCCATCGGGGAGTTCCAGGAGGTGGGGCAGATCGTGAAACAATTCGCCTCGGAGGATGCGACGGTCGTGGTCGGCACGGTGATCGACCCGGAGCTCAGCAACCAGGTGCGCGTGACGGTCGTGGCGACGGGCCTGGGAAGGCCGGCCGCCGCGGCGCGCGCGGCGCAGCCGCGCGAGACGCAGGTGCGCGACCCGCGCGATGCGCGCGCCGAGCCGCCGATGCGCGTGGTGCGCCGCACGCCGCTTTCGCACAGCGACTATGCCGCGCTCGACAAGCCGACGGTGCAGCGCCAGCGGGCGGTCGGCGACGGACTGCGCGCGGAGGCCGAGACCGAGGAGCTGCTGGATATCCCGGCTTTCCTGCGGCGGCAGGCGGACTGATGTGATACGGTAGCGCGTCTTACATAACGCTCGGGAGCGGCCCACCAGGCGACGGTGGGCCTCCCCAGTCGTTCGAGGACGAAACACAAGCCAACAGCATGCTCGGACAGCGAACGCTCAAGAACTCGATTCGTGCCACCGGGGTCGGACTGCATACGGGCAAGAAGGTCCTGATGACCCTGCAGCCGGCGGCCGCCGACTCCGGGATCGTCTTCCGCCGCACTGATCTGGCGCACCCGGTGGACATCCGCGCGCACGCGGAGAACGTCGGCGACACGATGCTCGGCACCACGCTCGGCAAGGGCGAAGCGCGCGTCTCGACCGTCGAGCACCTGTTGTCGGCGTTCGCCGGCCTGGGCATCGACAATGCGGTGGTCGAGCTGTCGGCGCCCGAGGTGCCGATCATGGATGGCAGCGCCGGACCCTTCGTGTTCCTGCTGCAGTCCGCCGGCATCGAGGAGCAGCGCGCGCCGAAGCGCTTCATCCGCGTGAAGAAACGGCTGCGCGTCGAGGACGGCGACAAGTGGGCGCAGTTCGACCCCTTCGACGGCTTCAAGGTCAACTTCGAGATCGAGTTCAACCACCCGATCTTCAAGCGCCGCGCGCAGCGCGCCTCGATGGATTTCTCCACTACCTCGTTCCTGAAGGAGGTCAGCCGCGCGCGCACCTTCGGCTTCATGCGCGACCTGGAGACGCTGCGGGCGCGCAATCTCGCGCTCGGCGGAAATCTGGATAACGCCATCGTGCTCGACGACTTCCGCGTGCTGAACGAGGACGGGCTGCGCTACGAGGACGAATTCGTCAAGCACAAGATCCTCGATGCCATCGGCGACCTGTACCTGCTCGGGCACAGCCTCATCGGGGAATTCTCCGGCCACAAGTCCGGCCACGCGCTCAACAACAAGCTGCTGCGCATGCTGCTCGCCGACACTTCCACCTGGGAGGAGGTCGTGTTCGAGTCCTACGCCGACGCGCCGATTTCCTACATCGAGGCGCCGGCGCTTCCGGGCCGGCGGAGCTGAGAGCGGCGCACGGCGTTGCCGCGCTGCAGCAGTCTCACTCGCGCGGGCGCACCCGAACCTGCACGGCGCTGAGGCCGTGCGCGGCCGCGAGGATCTCGGGCTCGAGCTCCTGCACGGCGTAGCGCAGCCGTGCGGACCAGGCGGCGGACTCCGCGAATATGACCAATGTGCCCTCGCGCTCGACGACGCCCGAGAGGCGCGCGCGGATCTCCGCCGGAAGACGCTCCGACAGCCATGCATTCCAGAAGTTCGCGCGCGCCGCCTGAGTTGTGACGCGCATCAAGGCCGGCGCGCGCCGCGAAAGCAGGTCCTTTACAGAATCCGGCCGGCGCGAAGTGCGCCCGGCACCACTCCTCACTGGTGAGCTGCCACGCTTGTCTCGCGAGTTCTTCTTGGGCATATTGACCCGACAGCTGTATCGGCAAACCCGCTGAAAGGCGGGGACGCAAAGCCACCGGTCTAAAGCGAGGAGCCATGACGGCGGGGTTGCCAGCATCGTACAGAGAATTATCTGAACGAGAACAGGGCGATACACGCTCGGGGGCTCGGCACCGCTCCGAGGCCGGTGGTGACATAAGGCACCCGGAACGCATGGCATGAACGTCATTCTTCTATCCCGGCGCGACGGCAGGGCACGGCAGTTCAACCTGGCCAAGCCCCTGACGCTCGGCGTCGTCCTCGCGGTGACATCGGTCGTCGTCGGGGGCGCGTTCACGCTCGGGTTGCAGCTCGGCAAGGGCGTGCACCACGAGGTGGCGCTCGCCGAGACGACGCGTTTCGCGGCGCTGCTCGCCCAGCAGAAGCAGGAGATCGCCGGCCTCCGGCAGCAGTTGCAGCTGCGCATCGATGCCATGGCGATGCGCATCGGCGAGGTGAATGCCCACATCATTCGCCTGAATGCCCTCGGCAAGCGCCTCACGGAGATGGCGGACATCGACAGCCGCGAGTTCGACTTCGACCGGAGTCCCCCGAGCGGTGGTCCCGCCGACGGCGAGGGCGTGAGCGCGCAGATTCCCGATCTCTCGGCCACGCTCAGCCGCCTCGAGCAGCGGGCGGATCTGCGCGAATCGCAGCTCGCCGCGCTCGAGAACGTGATCCTCACGAGGGAGCTGAAGGAGGCGATTCACCCGGAGGGTCGCCCAGTCTCGACCGGCTACATCTCCTCCTACTTCGGGGAGCGCGCCGATCCCTTCGACGGCCGCGAGGCCTTCCACAAGGGCGTGGATTTCGCCGGCAACTTGGGGGCCGACGTGGTGTCCGTGGCCGCCGGAGTCGTTACCTGGGCCGGCGAGCGCTCAGGCTACGGCCGGCTCGTCGAGATCAACCACGGCGACGGCTACTCCACCCGCTACGCGCATAACGAGCGCACCCTGGTCTCCGTCGGCCAGACGGTCAAGCGCGGCGAGGCGATTGCGCTCATGGGCTCCACCGGGCATTCGACCGGACCGCACGTTCACTTCGAAGTGCTGCACAACGGCCGCCAGGTCGACCCGCTGTCTTTCATCGGCCGCTGAGCCGAGCCGCCGACGCCCTGCAGGCCCTCGAGGGGCCTTCCCGCCTTGAATTCCATCGCCCAAGAACCAATTGGGCTTCTCTAGCGTCTATTGCGTACAATACGCCGCTTCCCTGAGCCCCGGCGATCGATAAGTGCTTGTCGGGCAAGATATTTTCTCTCTTTCACGGATCGCCTTTGCTCGACTTCCTCACGCGCATCTTCGGTAGCCGCAACGAGCGGCTCATTCGCGGCTATGCACGCTACGTGCGCGCCGCCAATGAGCTCGAGCCGCAGATCGAGAGCCTCACCAACGAGGCGCTGCGCGCCAGCACGGACGAGTTCCGCGAGCGCCTGAAGCAGGGCGCGACCCTCGATGACCTGCTGCCGGAGGCCTTCGCGGTGGTGCGCGAGGCCGCGCGGCGCACGCTCAAGATGCGCCACTTCGACGTCCAGCTGATCGGCGGCATCGTCCTGCACAAGGGCATGATCTCCGAGATGCGCACCGGCGAGGGCAAGACGCTGGTGGCGACGCTGCCTGCCTACCTCAACGCCCTGAGCGGCGAGGGCGTGCACATCGTCACCGTCAACGAGTACCTCGCGCAGCGCGATGCCGACTGGATGGGCCCCGTCTACCGCTTCCTCGGGCTCACCGTGGGGGTCATCAAGAACGCACAGACCCCGGCGGAGAAGCGCGCCGCCTACGCCTGCGATATCACCTACGGCACCAACAACGAGTTCGGCTTCGACTACCTGCGCGACAACCTCGCCTTCCGGCTCGAGGACCGGGTGCAGCGCAACTTGAGCTTCGCGATCGTCGACGAGGTCGACTCGATCCTCATCGACGAGGCCCGCACGCCGCTCATCATCTCCGGCCCCGCCGAGGAGTCGACCGAGCTGTACCTGCGCATCAACCAGCTGGTGCCGCGTCTCACGCGCCAGAAGGAAGAGGAGGGACCGGGCGACTTCTCCGTGGACGAGAAGACCAAGCAGGTGCACATCACCGAGGCCGGGCACGAGCACGTCGAGCGGCTGATGCTGGATGCCGGGCTGCTGCGCGAGGGCGAGAGCCTGTACGACCCGGCCAACATCCGCCTGATGCATCACCTGAATGCGGCGCTGCGCGCCCACGCGCTCTACAAGCGCGACGTCGAGTACATCGTGCGCAACGGCGAGATCATCATCGTCGATGAGTTCACCGGGCGCACCATGATCGGCCGGCGCTGGTCCGATGGCCTGCACCAGGCGGTGGAGGCCAAGGAGGGCGTACGGGTGCGCGAGGAGAACCAGACGGTCGCCTCGATCACCTTCCAGAACTACTTCCGCATCTACCGGAAGCTCTCGGGCATGACCGGCACCGCCGACACCGAGGCGCCCGAGTTCCTGCAGATCTACGGCCTCGAGGTGGTGGTCATCCCGACGCACCGGCCGATGGTGCGCAAGGACAACTCCGACTTCGTCTATCTCACGCAGAAGGACAAGTTCCAGGCGATCATCGAGGACATCCGCGACTGCGTCGAGCGCGGCCAGCCGACGCTGGTCGGCACCACCTCGATCGAGACCTCGGAGTACCTCTCGGGCCTGCTGCAGAAGGAGGGCGTCGCGCACCAGGTGCTGAATGCCAAGCAGCACGAGCGCGAGGCGCACATCGTCGCCCAGGCGGGCCGCCCCGGAACCGTCACCATCGCCACCAACATGGCGGGCCGCGGCACCGACATCGTGCTGGGCGGCAATCTCGAGGCCGAGCTCGCCGCCGCGGGCGAGATCGATGAGGCGGCGCGCGAGCGGCTGCGCGCTGAGTGGCGGGCGCGGCACGGCCAGGTGGTGGCCGCCGGCGGGCTGCACATCGTCGGCACCGAGCGCCACGAGTCGCGCCGCATCGACAATCAGCTGCGCGGCCGCTCCGGCCGCCAGGGCGATCCGGGCTCGAGCCGCTTCTACCTGTCGATGGAAGACAACCTGATGCGCATCTTCGGCGACCCGGTGCGCACCAAGCGGCTGCTGCAGATCGCCGGCATGAAGGAAGGCGAGGTGATCGAGAGCGGCATGCTCACCCGCCAGATCGAGAAGGCGCAGCGCAAGGTCGAGTCCCACAACTTCGACATCAGAAAGCAGCTGCTGCTGTTCGACGACGTCGCCAACGATCAGCGCAAGGTGGTCTATCACCAGCGCACCGAGATCATGGGCACCGAGGATCTGTCGGCGGCGATCCGCGGCCTGATGGAGGACTCGGTGGGGGGGCTGCTCGATGAGCACATGCCCAAGCACGCGGCGCCCGCCGAGTGGGACCTGAAGGGGCTGGCCGCGGCGCTGCTGCGCGACTTCAACACGAGGATCGACCCCGAGGCCTGGCTCGGTGAGGAGCCGGAGCTCGAAGAGCAGGCGCTGCGCGAGCGCGTGCTGCGCGCCGTGGACGAGGCGTACGTGGCCAAGGCGGCGCGCGTCGGCGCGGGCAACCTCCGCCTGGCGGAGAAGGAAGTCATGCTGCAGAAGCTCGACCAGCACTGGCGCGAGCATCTGGCGGGGATGGAGTACCTGAAGCAGGGCATCCACCTGCGCGGCTATGCGCAGAAGGACTACCGCTACGAGTTCAAGCGCGAGGCCTTCGAGCTCTTCGCCGCGATGCTCGACCGGGTCAAGTACGAGACGTCCTCGTTCATGGCGAGGATCGAGATCCGCACGCCCGAGGAGCTGCAGCGCGAGGAGGAGGAGCGCTACCGCCGTCTGATGCGGGCGCTGCAGGCGCAGCACGCCGAAGTCGGATCGCTGCTCGCCGGCGATGGCGCGACGACGGAAGCACAGGCCCAGGCGGCGATCGCGGCGGCGGCCGCCGCGCCGCAGCGCGCCGGAGTCCGGCTTGCGCCGCCGCCGGCGCCGTTGCCGGCGCCGTTGCCGGAGGCCGCCGCTCCCTTCGTGCGCGGCGAGCGCAAGGTCGGACGCAACGAGCCCTGCCCCTGCGGCTCCGGGAAGAAATACAAGCACTGCCACGGCGCGCTCTCGAGCGTGGAATAGCCCGGGGCGGACTGCGCGGCCATGATCCTCGTCGTGGCGGCGGCGCTCTACGATGCGCACGGGCGCGTCCTCATCGCGCAGCGGCCGCGGGGCAAGCACCAGGGGGGCCGCTGGGAGTTTCCCGGCGGCAAGGTCGGGCCGGGCGAGTCCGAATCCGCCGCGCTGGTGCGCGAGCTGCGCGAGGAGCTCGGGATCGAGGTCAGCGCATGCCGGCCCTTCATGCGGCTGAAGCACGACTACCCAGATCGCAGCGTCGAGCTCTCGATGTGGATCGTCGAGCGCTTTGGCGGCGCGCCGCAGGGACTCGACGGGCAGGAGCTTCGCTGGGTCGCGCCTGCGGACCTCGGGCACGAGGATCTGCTCGAGGCCGACCGGCCGTTTACCGAGGCGCTGCGACACCTGCCACCGCCGGGTACAATGGCGACAATCACCTGATGGAATCGACATGGCAGCGCCGAACGATCTTCCGGAAGTCGAGCTCGATCCCAAGAACCTCTATCGCGAGGACGTCTTCACCGATCGCCGCGCGGGCAGCATCCGCCGCCTGACGCCGGTCACGGCCGACGGCTCGCCCGATGCAGCGCGCCCGGTGCTGTTCTCCGGTCAGACGCAGCTGCTCACTCCCGCGGGCATCCTGCCCCTCGGGTTCGAGATCGAGGCGCGGACGCTCGAGGAAGCGCTGAAGAAGTTCCCGGAAGGGGTGAAGGTCGCGCTCGAGCAGGCGATCGACGAGGCGCGGGAGCTGCGCCGCGAGGCGGCCTCGCGCATCGTGGTTCCTGAGGTCGGCGGGGGCTTGGGTCCCGGGGCTGCACCCGGGGCCGGCGGCGGCAAGATCAAGTTTCCCTGAAGTCCCGCATGCGTGCCGGGTGCGGCGCGCGCCAAGGAAAGCCATGACACCCGAGCGCTCCCCGTGGATCGCCGCGACAACTGCCGCCTCGCTCCTCGGCGCCGCTCTGCTGGCGGCCTGCGTGGGCGCTCAGTTCGGCAACCGCGAACCGGCCGAAGGTCCCGGGCCGGGCGGCAAGCCCATGCGCACCGCGCCTGATGCGGTGATCGGCCTGCCGGCGGTCGCGCAGGCGCCAGTCTATCCAGTGACCGCCCAGGTCGGCACCAGCGAGAACTACTTCGGCACTCGCGTCGCGGATCCCTACCGGTGGCTGGAGGATCTCGGCTCGCCCGCGGTCGAGCAGTGGGTGGCGGCGGAGAATGCCGTGTCGCGGCCGCGGCTCGAGGAGCTGCCGCAGCGCGCCTGGCTCAAGACGCGGCTCACCGAGCTGTGGAACTACGAGCGCTACGAGGTGCCGGTCAGGCGCGGTCCGCACTATTTCTTCATGCACAACGACGGCCGGCAGAACCAGAGCGTGCTGTACGTGTCGGAGCGGCTCGACTCGGCGGGACGCGTGCTGTTCGACCCCAACGCGGTGCGTGAGGATGCTACCGTGGCGCTCTCGGCATTCACGCCGGACGAGCAGGGCGAGGTCGTCGCCTACGCGATCTCCGACGGGGGAACCGACTGGCAGATCTGGCGCTTTCGGCGCGTCAGCGATGCGGCCGACCTCACGGACGTCGTGCGCTTCACCAAGTTCTGGGGAGTGTCCTGGGCGCACGACGGGTCGGGCGTGTACTACAGCCGCTACCCGACACTCGCCGGCGGCCGCGGGGACGATGCGGCGCGGCCGGCGGTCTACTTCCACCGGCTCGGCACCTCGCAGGATGAGGACCGCCTGGTGTACGAGGTGACCGATCACCCGACGCGCATCCCCTCCGGCCGCGTCACCGAGGACGGCAACTACCTCGTCATCACTCTGTTCGACGGCTACGAGAAGAACGGCGTCGAGCTCCTCGACCTGCGCTCAGCCGGCGCGAAGCCGCAGCCGCTGTTCACCGCGTGGGATGCGCTCTATACCTTCGTCGGCTCGCGGGGTGAGGAGCTCTACTTCCGCACCACCAAGGATGCGCCCTTCGGACGCGTCATCGCGGTCGATGCGCGCGCCGCCCCGCCCAGCCCCCGCACCGTGATCGCCGAAGGCAGCACGACACTCGAGGAGGCGAGCTACATCGGCGGCCGGCTCATCGCGCGTTATGTCGAGGACGCGCGCGGCGTGGCGCGGGTCTACGAGCGGGACGGGCGATCGGTGGGTGAGGTGCCGCTGCCCGGCAAGGGCGGGCTCGACGGCTTCCGCGGCGAGGGGCGAGAGAGCGAGACCTTCTTCGGCTACACCGACTACCTGACGCCGCACCGGATCTATCGTCTCGATGTTCCCGCGAACCAGGCGACACTGTGGCGCGAGCCGCGTATCCCCGCCTCGACCGCTCCGTACGTGACCGAGCAGGTGTTCTTCCGCAGCAAGGACGGCACGCGCGTGCCGATGTACATCACGCACCGGCGCGACATGGTCAAGGACAGCAACCAGCCGGTGCTGCTGTACGGCTATGGCGGATTCAACGTCTCGCTCACGCCGCAGTACCGGCCGCAGGTGCAGGCCTGGCTCGAGATGGGCGGCGTCTACGCCGAGGCCAACCTGCGCGGCGGCGGTGAGTACGGCGAGGCCTGGCACAAGGCCGGCACGCTCGCCAACAAGCAGCACGTGTTCGATGACTTCATCGCCGCGGCGCAGTACCTGATCCGCGAGCACTACACCCGCACCGCACGCCTCGGGATCCACGGCCGCAGCAACGGCGGGCTGCTGGTCGGCGCGGTGCTCACGCAGCATCCCGAGCTCTTCGGGGTGGCACTGCCGGCGGTGGGGGTGCTCGACATGCTGCGCTACCAGACCGCGAGCGCCAACGCGCGCCAATGGTCATCGGACTTCGGACTCGCCGAGGATCCGCGGCAGTTTCGGGCGCTGTATGCCTACTCCCCCTACCAGAACGTGAAGAAGGGCACCTGCTATCCGCCGACGCTCATCACCACCGCGGACCACGACGATCGCGTCGTGCCCTGGCACAGCTACAAGTTCGCCGCGGCGCTGCAGGCCGCGCAGAGCTGCCCCAATCCCATCCTCATCCGCGTCGAGACCCG
>DASPRP010000018.1:0-22081 GCA_035624385.1 Steroidobacteraceae bacterium
GCAGGAAGTGATGCAGGAATGCGCGGCGCGGCGCTGCTTCCGGGTCCTGATCGAGGAGCACCTCGACGGGCCGCGCCTCGGCACCATGGAGGTGTTCACCATCGTGACGGCGGGCGCCAAGCGCTACCACGGCATGCTCGAAGCGCTCGCGTTCGTCGACATGAACGCCGAGGGCGGGGTGATGCGCTTCGCCGAGGACGTGGCGGTCAACCGCGGGATCCCGGTGCGCGTGTTCCGCACGATCGACGGGGCGGAGCAGTGGCTGCTCGCGCACTCACCCGGCGCCGCCGCGGGGGCTGCGGCCCCGGTGCAGAAACCCTCGTCCTGAGGCGCCGCGCCTCGAGTCTTCAGATCCCGCGCGCGAGCAGCAGCCAGGCAATGAGCGCCGCCCCCTTCTGGTCGGCGCCCCACGGCGAGCCCACATCGCGCCCGAGCTGCGCCACCGCCGCGCTGAGCTCCTCGGGTGTGCGCCTGAGGGTCCGCCCGGCCTGCGCCGCCAGGTCGCGCTGCCGGATGCGCGCGCAGGGGAGCTTCTGCCGGGCACACGCGGCGGCGAGCGCAGCGCGAAAATGGTTGCCGTCGGCGGTGTGAATCAGCGCGTGCGAGGCGAGGATCGCCTCGAGCGTCGGAGGCTCGCGTCCCGAGGAGTCGAGAATTCCGGCGGCGACGGGCTCGATGCCCGCGGCGCGCGCCGTCTGCACCAGCGTGCGGATGGCCGCAGCGGCGAGCCGCGCTGCGCAAGCCTCGAGCTCGGCGAGTCGCACACGCGCCACGGCGAGCGGCAGTCCCTCGATCGCATGGTAGGGCTGCCTGGATCCCGCGAGGCTCGGGTCGGCGAGCTCGAGCCGCTCGCGCGCCAGCACCAGGGGCTTGCCCGCGGTGCCGCCGATCACCACCACCGCCGCCCATCCCGAGTGCGGTGCGAGCCCGAGTACACACGAGCCACGCGGTGGCTTCACGGCGGCTGCGTCGTCCTCTCGAGGCTCAGGCGATTTCGGCCTTGAGCGGCCGGCTCATCAGCTCGCGCACCGCATCCCTGGGCGGCATGCGCTCGTGGAGCACGCGGTACACGGCATCGCAGATCGGCATCTCGACCCCGGTGCGGGCGGCGACTGTGCGGATGGCGCGCGCCGCGGCGTAGCCCTCGACCGACTGGCCGATCTCGGCGAGCGCCGCTTCGGGAGTTGCGCCCGCGGCGAGCGCCAGGCCAAAGCGCCGGTTGCGCGACTGATCGTCGGTGCAGGTGAGCACCAGGTCGCCGAGCCCTGCGAGGCCCATGAACGTACGCGCATCGGCCCCGAGCGCCACCCCTAAGCGCGTCATCTCCTTCAGTCCCCGGGTGATGAGCGCGACGCGGGTATTGGCGCCGAAGCCCAGGCCATCCGAGAGCCCGGCCCCGATCGCGAGCGTGTTTTTCACCGCGCCGCCGATCTCGACGCCGACGATGTCGGTCGAGGTGTAGGCGCGGAAGTTCGCGGAGCTCAGCTCGAGCGCGAGCGCTTCGGCGTAGGCCGCGTCGGGCGAGGCGACCGTCATGGCGGTCGGCAGCCCCGCGCCGACCTCGCGCGCGAACGTGGGACCTGAGAGCACCGCGATGCCCCGCTCGGGACCTAAGACCTCGCGCGCCACCTCGTGCGGCAGCAGGCCGCTCGACTGCTCGAATCCCTTGGTCGCCCAGGCCACCTGCATGCTGGGCTCGAGGTGCGGCGCGAGCTGCGTGAGCACGTCCCGGAACGCCGAGCTCGGCACGACGACGAGCACGTCGCGCGCCGCCGCGAGCGCGGCCGGCAGCTTTGCCTGGACTTCGAGCGTATCCGGAAATGGCGCGCTCGGGAGATAGCGCTCGTTGCGCCGCGCGCGCGCCATCGCAGCGAGACGCTCGGCGTCGCGACCCCACAGCCGCACGGTGCGCCCGCCGCGCGCGAACTGGATGGCGAGCGCCGTGCCCCACGAGCCCGCGCCCACGACCGCGACCGAACCCTGCGGCGCGCGTGCGGTCATGGGTGCGCTCGGACGGGCGCCACGGGTCGGCTTCGAGCCGGCCTCAGTTGGTCTGCGCCGGTGGCGGCTGTTGCCCCTGGTTGGCCGCATACAAGGCGTCGAAATTCACCGGCGGCAGCAGGAACTGCGGGAAGCCGCCCGCACTCACGAGCTGCGACACGGCGCTGCGGGCGTAGGGAAACAGCACCCCGGGACAGACGGTGCTGACGGCGCGCTTCAGGTCCGGTTCGGCGAGATTGCGCACCAGGAACAGTCCCGCCTGCTTCACCTCGACCAGGAACACCGTGACGTCGTTCTGCTTGGCCGACACCGTCACCGTGAGCACCACCTCGCGCAGATCCGGCGAGACGAGCGTGGTGCCCGTCTGCAGATCGAGATTCACCTGCGGATTCCACGCGCCATCGACGCGCGGGCCGTTCGGCGCCTCGTACGAGCAGTCCTTCAGGTACACGGTCTGCAGCGCGAGCACCGGAGCGTCCGCGGCCATTTCATTGGCCGGCGCCGCGCCGGCAGTCTCATTCACCATTTCAGGCTCCGTTTCTCAACAGGGGATCGAGGCACCCGGTTGCATCGAGTGCATGCAGCTCATCGCATCCGCCCACGGGCTTGCCCGCGATGAAGACCTGCGGGACGGTCTCGCCGCCGCCGCGCGCCATCATTTCACTCCGCGCCCCGGGTATCGCGTCCACGTCGATCTCGGTGAACACGACGCCCTTCGACTCGAGCAGTCTGCGTGCGCGGGCGCAATACGGGCACCAGTCGGTCGTATACATGAGGACCTCAGGCGGGCTCACGGGGCGCGCATTCAGCTTCAGGCCCGCGACAGGGGCAGGTTGTCCGCGCGCCACGCGGCGAGCCCCCCGCGCAGCGTGAAGGCGCGGCTGAAGCCCTGCGCCGCGAGCTGGCGGGCCGCCGAGGCGGCGAGCGAGCCGGTATCGTCGTAGACGACCACGGTCTTTTCCTTGTGCCTCTTCAGCGTATCGCCGGCGGCGAGCAGTGCCTCGCCGCTCATCTGCCGCGCGCCCGCGAGGTGCCCGGCCGCGAACTGGTCCTGCGGCCGCAGGTCGAGCACCAGGGCCCCCTGGTTCATCAGCCGGATCAGCTCCTGCGGCGATACCGAAAATTGGCTTTCCGCCCGCGCCCGCATCTCGTATACAACTATCAGCGCCACGGCGAAGGCGGTGCCGGTGGCTAACCAGTAGTGAACGGTGACGAATTCGAGCAGGCGATCCATGGGGCGAGGACACGGACTGACGGCAAAAAAGGCCGCGCATTATAGCGCCCCCGCCCGCGCGCCCCAGCCTTTCGCCCCGGTCTGCCCCGGCGCCCCCCGCTCGGCCGTCCGGTCCCTCGCTGCCGCCTTGCTCATCCTCGCCGCGGGACTGGCCGCCGCGGCCGCCGGCCCCAAGCCTGAGGCGGACGCCAAAAAGGCCGAAGAGGAGCTCAAGGCGGTCAAGTCCGAGATCGAGCGTGTCACCCGGGCGGTGAGCGACGCCCAGATCGAGCGCGACCGTCTGACGCGGGACCTGAAGAGCGCCGAGCTCTCGGTGGGCCATGCCCGGGAGAGCCTCGGTGACCTGAAGCGCCACCGGGCCGAGCACGCCGCGCGCCGCGCCGCGCTCGCCGCGGAGCAGCGCGAGCGCCAGGCGCAGCTCGATAAAAATCGCGCCGATCTTGCCGGTCAGATGCGCGCCGCCTACACCATCGGCCGCCAGGAGCCGCTGAAGCTGCTCCTCAACCAGGAGGATCCGGCGCTCGCCGGGCGCATGTTCGTCTACTACGGCTACTTCGGCCGGGCGCGTGCCGGACAGATCAAGCTGATCGAGGACGACGTGCAGCGCATCGCCGAGCTCACCGCCGAGGTCGACGCCGAGGATGCCGAGCTGGCCCGGCTCGAGCAGCAGCAGCGCGCCGAGCTCGCTCACCTCGAGGAGGCGCGCGCCCAGCGCTCGCAGGTGCTCGCGGGGCTCGAGGCCGAGTCACGCACCCGCGCGCAGAATCTCGAGCGGCTGCGCAGCCAGCAGGCGGGGCTCGAGCAGCTGCTGCGCGAGTTGCGCGCCGCGATGGAGCGCTTCCCGCTCGATACCAACGATGCCTTCGGGCGGCTGCGCGGCAAGCTCGCCTGGCCGGTGAGCGGGCATCTGGTGGCGCGCTTCGGCGATTCTCGTGCCGGCGGGGTGCGCTGGGACGGGGTGCTGGTGGCGACCGAGCGCGGCGCGCCGGTGAAGGCGGTGTGCGAGGGCCGGGTGATCTACGCCGACTGGCTCCCGGGCCTGGGATTGCTCGCCATCGTCGATCACGGCGACGGATACCTGAGCCTCTACGGCCACAACGAGCGGCTCTACAAGGGGGCCGGCGAGCACGTCGCAGCGGGCGAGGCCATCGCGGCCGCCGGGGACAGCGGCGGGAGCGGGCGCACCGAGCTCTATTTCGAGATCCGCAAGGGCGGCAAGCCCGTCGACCCCCGCCCCTGGTTCAAGGCCGCGGACCCCTAGTCCGAGCGACCCGGGGTGGCCCGCGCCGCCTGTCCGGCGCCCTGCGGCCGGGCGCCCTTCGGCCCCCCCGGGGGTGTGACAACCGTCAACCTTTTGCGTACTGCATCCGCCCCGAAGCGCCCGATTCGCCAACTCGCGCAAGGATCGCCGAGGACATAAGCGCAATGGTGTCGCCTGGCCCCCACAGCTGTCCGTGGCGACACCCACGACCTCATGAGCGCGCCCCAAATAAGCGATTCGGCCGGGCAGCCCGCCGCCCGCTTCGAGCCCTATTTCCGCCTGGTGCGCTCGCTCCTGCCGCGCGCCTCGAGCCTGGCGATCTTCAGCCAGGGGGGCGAGCTGCTCTGGTCTTCGGAGACCATGACCGGGCCGGACCTCATGAACGTCGTCGAGGACGCGCTCATCAGCGCGCGCAACGAGGGTGGGGCCGGGCAGCTGCGCACGCTCGCCGGCAACCTCCCCGTCTACCTCTGCTCGCTGCGCGACGACGCCAAGAGTCTCCTCGCCATCGTCGCGGTGGTGTGCCGGCCGAATGAAGGCGGCGACCGCAAGCACCAGGACTTCTCCTTCGCCAATTCGCTGCTCGCCCCGGCGCTCGAGTGCCTGCGGCGGGACTTCATCGCCCACGCCAACATCGATGAGCTGAACGGCGCGCTCGCGGCGCTCAACCGCGATCTCGAGCTGGTGCTCTCGCACGGCGCGGCCGACGCGCCCACTCCCGACGGCGCCAACGACCTGCAGCTGCTGCTGCAGCAGACCATCGAGCACCTGCGTGCGAGCACCGGGGCGCTGCTCGTGCCGGAGAAGAACCTGACGCTGCTGCGCGCCAACGGCGATAGTCCGGCCGATGCGCGCTTCATGACCAAGGCGCACCGCAAGCTCCTCTCGCTGGCACAGGCGCAGAGCGAGCCGCTCATCGTCAACGACGTCGACGTCGGACTCGCCGACACCTACCCCTACCGCGTGCTCGCCTGTGCGCTGCGCTCGCGTGCCGGGCGCTGCATCGGCATGCTGGCGCTGCTGCGCGACGAGGCGAGCGAGCACTTCAGCCAGCGCGACGCGCACATCGCGCAGATCCTCGCCCGCAAGGCGCTCGACATCGTCGAGTCGAGCTACGACGCCCTAAGCGGGCTGTACACCCGCCCCGCCTTCGAGCGGCGCCTCGCCGCGGTCGTGACCGACGGCAAGGGCAACCAGCAGTGGAGCGCGCTCTACATCGACGTCGACCAGCTGCACGCCATCAACGAGAAGGCCGGCATGCACGTCGGCGACTCGGTGCTCGGGCAGCTGGGGGAGCTGTTTCGCAAGCGCCTGCCGCCGGGAGCTTTCGGCGCGCGCATCTCGGGCGACCGTTTTGCCGTGCTGCTGCCGGCGCAGGTGGACGATGCCGAGAAGTTCGCCCAGGCGCTGCGCGCCGGAGCGGAGCAGCTGGTGCCGAATCCGGGCGAATCGCGCCCGCCGGTCTCGATCAGCGTCGGCGTCGCGCTGCTCGACACCGAGGGCGGCGAGCTCGGCCACGTGCTCGCGGCCGCCGAGAGCGCCTGCAAGGCCGCCAAGGATCGCGGCCGCAATCGCGTCGAGGTCTACCAGTCGAGCGATACCAGCATCGTGCGCCGCTTCGCGGACATCAGCGTAGCCGCGCAGCTGCGCGATGCCATCGACAACGACCGGATGCGGCTCGATGCGCAGCTCATCCTGCCGTTCTCGGGCGCCGAGAGCGCGCGGCCGCACTACGAGCTGCTGCTGCGCATGATCAACGACGACGGGCTCACCATGGGTCCGGACAGCTTCCTCGCCGCCGCCGCGCGCTACCAGCTGATGCCGGTCATCGACCGCTGGGTGATCAACCATGTGATCGAGGCCTTGAAGCCGCGCGCCGGCGTGCTCGAGGGGAAGGCTCTCGGCTTCACCATCAACTTCTCCGGGCAATCGCTCGATGACGACACCTTCGCCGACTTCCTCATCAAGTCGATCGGCGAGAGCGGCCTCGACCCGGACCTGTTCTGCTTCGAGCTCACCGAGAATGCCACCGTCGCGCATCTGCCGCGCGCCGAGGATCTGATGCGGCGGCTGCGCAAGCTCGGGTGCGGCGTGGCGCTCGATGACTTCGGCACGGGCCTGTCCTCACTCTCGTGCCTGCGGCAGCTGCCGATCACCATGCTCAAGATCGACGGCAGCTTCATCCGCGACGTTCTCAAGGACAAGCGCGCCGAGTCCATGGTGCGCGCCATCGCCGAGCTCGCCCGCAGCATGTCGGTCATCACCGTCGCCGAGTACATCGAGACCGAGGCCATCAGCACTCACGTGGCCGAGCTCGGGGTCGACTACGGCCAGGGCTTTGCGATCGGCAGGCCGATCGCGCTCGCGGAGCTGCTGAACGAGCTGCCCCTGCCGAGCGATACGGCCGGTGGGGAGCGACGACCGAACGACATCATGTGGTACGCAGGAGCGACGCCGTGAAGGGAGTTTCGAGCGCATGTCCAGCCGTTCGCGGACCCTGATCGCGCTGATCGCCGGGGCCACCTTCGGCTTCTGCGGCGCGCTCGCGAGCGGCGTGCTCGCCGAGCGCTCGAGCGAGCTGCGCCCGGCGGCCGCGGCCGCGCGCAGCACGCTCTCCTGGGAAGAGGCGAGCCTGTTCGCCGAAGTCTACGAGCGCATCAAGCGCGACTATGTCGAGGACGTCGATGACCACCAGCTCATCGAGCGGGCGGTGCGCGGCATGGTGACCGCGCTCGATCCGCATTCGGCTTACCTCGACAGCGAGGAGTTCGAGGAGATACGCCTCAGCACCATGGGCTCCTATCCCGGCGTCGGCATCGAGGTCGCGCCCGGGGACGGGGCGGTCAGGGTGCTTCACGCGATCGACGGCTCGCCCGCGCAGCGCGCGGGCCTCAGGAGTGGCGATGAGATCGTGAGGATCGACGGCGTAGAGATCGGCGCCGACCTTGCCGGTGCCACCGCGCGCATGCGCGGCGCCTCGGGCAGCACGGTCAGACTCACCATTCGTCGCCCGGGCGCCCCTGGCCCTCTCGAGTTTGCGCTGCGGCGGGCCCAGGTGGAGGTCCCGAGCGTCCTCGCGGAGACGCTCGAGGCAGGCTACGGATACCTGCGGATCACGAGCTTCACCGAGACGACGGCGGAAGACGTCAGCCACGCCATATTGCGCCTCAAAAGAGACAATAATGGCGGATTGAAGGGTTTAGTCCTGGATTTAAGAGACAATCCTGGTGGTGTTCTCGAGGCGGGTGTCGCCGTGGCCGATGACTTCCTCGAGCAGGGCGTGATCGTCTCTGCCGACGGGCGTACCCCCGAGGCGCGCTTCCGGATGGATGCGACCCACCGCGGAGACCTCATCAATGGCGCGCCGCTCGTGGTGCTCGTGAACGGCGGGACTGCGTCCGCCTCCGAGATCGTGGCGGGTGCGCTCAAGGACCATGGGCGGGCGCTACTCGTCGGGCGCACGACCTACGGCAAGGGCTCGGTGCAGACCGTCATGCCGCTCGCGCACGGCGGCGCGCTCAAGCTCACCACCTCGCGCTACTTCACCCCGTCGGGCGCCTCGATCCAGGGCAAGGGCATCGTTCCCGACATCGTCGAGAAGGGGCCGAGCGAGACTTCCACCGCGGACTACGGCAAGAGCGGCCTGCCGCTCGCCGCACGCGATGTCGACGTGCACACCGGGCTCGAGACGCTGAAGAGCCGCAGCGCCCTCACCGCGCGCGCGGCCGGTGCTCTGCCCGGCGCACGCGATCTCGTGCCCTAGTTAATTTGGGAAAATCGCCTCCGGAAGCCTGCGGCGATTTTTCGGACCTCAGCTTCGTTACCGGGTCCCAAAGGCGCGACTTTGGGGCCCTGCGCTTCCGCGCTTCCCGCTATCCTTCGCCGGCATGCTGGCCTGGCTCATCGATCTCGTCCTGCATCTCGACCGCCACCTGGTGGAGCTGCTCGCGGCCTATCACGCCTGGATCTACCCGATCCTCTTCGCCGTGATCTTCGCCGAGACCGGCTTCGTCGTGACCCCGTTCCTGCCGGGAGACTCGCTGCTGTTCGCCGTGGGTGCGCTCGCCGCGGTGGACACGAGCGGCACGCTCACGGCGCCGCTCGCCAGCGCCACCCTCGCGGTGGCGGCGGTGCTCGGCAACACCGTGAATTACAGCATCGGACGCGCCATCGGCCCCCCCGCCTTCTCGGGCCGCTATCGACTCCTCAAGGTGGAGTATCTGAGGCGCACCGAGGCGTTCTTCCTGCGCTACGGTGCGCTCGCGATCCTCCTGTCACGCTTCATGCCGATCATCCGCACCTGTGCGCCGTTCGTGGCCGGCATCGGCCGCATGCCCTGGGGAAGATTCCTCGCCTACACCCTCGCCGGCGGCTGTGCGTGGGTGCTGCTGTTCATCTGGGGCGGATATCTTTTCGGCAACATCCCGCTCGTGAAGCAGCACTTCGGGCTGGTCACGATCGCGATCATCGTGGCCTCGCTCGTGCCCTTAGGTGTGGCCTTCTTCCGGCGCGCGCCCGCAACGCGCTAGCGCTCCTCAGCCGCCCGCGTGGTGCAGCAGCGCCCACAGTGCGCCGAGCAGTCCCCCCGCGAGCAGCGTGACGTTCGGAACGACGCTCAGCATGAAGCCGATGTGGCGCCGCTCGGCCGCGCGCACATAGCCCCTGAAGTAGACCGCGCGCCCGATGATGAACACGAGGCCGAGCAGGGCCGCGAGCCACGTGCTCACATAGCGGGCGAACAGGATGATCGACGGCACGAAGATGATGAGCTGCTCGAGCGTGTTCATCTGCACACGGAAGTAGCGCTCGAAGACCTCGTGGCCCGTGGTGGCGGGCGCCGGCACCTGGTAGGTCTCGCGCGCGTGCGCGACCGCAAGGCTGAACAGGAAGAACTCGATGAGCGCGAGCGCGAGCACGATATGAACGTATGGCATGGACCCTCCCGCCGCCTAGGATAGACGAGCTGGCAGGCAGGCGGCGGGGCGCACAGGCCCCGGCGCGGGGCGAGCGGTGGCACAATAAACGCATGGGTGAAAGAGTCCGGGGCTACGCACACCGGGTCGACATCGCCGCCGACTCCGTGCGGGTGTGGCGGGCGATCACCGAGCCGCAGAGCCTCACACGCTGGTGTTCTCCGGAGGCGCAGCTGCAGCCGCGCCAGGGCGGGCTGTTCCGCGCCCGTGTCGACCGGGTCACCGAGCTCGAGGCGCATATCGACGTGTTCGACGCCGGCCGGCGGGTGCGGCTGATCTATCTGCCGAACCCGGCGCTGCCGCGCTGCGACTCGGTGCTCACCGACGATCTCATCGTCGAGGCCGTGCCCGGGGGCACCGTGGTGCGGCTCCTGGGCTCGGGCGTCCCGGGTGAGCCTGAGTGGGATACCCAGTACTGGCGGCTGCGGACCTCCTGGCTGCAGGCGCTCAATCGCCTCAAGGTCCTGGTCGAAGCGCAGAACCGCGCGGGAGCGGCACAGTGACCGGATTCCTGCTGCGGGCGCTGCTGACCGCCTTTGGACTGTGGCTCGCGAGCCAGTGGGTTCCGGGCGTGGGGTTCGACAGCGTGCCGACGCTGCTCCTCGCCGGCCTGCTGCTCGGCGTCGTGAACGCCATCGTGCGGCCGATCGCCTTCATTCTCACCCTGCCCATCACCCTCGTGACGCTGGGGCTGTTCCTGCTGGTGCTGAACGCCGCCATGGTGGCGCTGGTCGCCTGGCTGCTCCCGGGCTTCCACCTCTACGGGGGCTTCAGGTCCGCGCTGCTGACCTGGATCATCGTGTGGCTCACCGGCTGGCTCGGCTCGGCGCTCATCGGCCACCAGGGCATCGAGCGCTACCCGCGCCGCTGACACTCATGGATTGCAGGCCTGGGAGGGCCGCACCGTGCCATTGACCGGGGTACTTGCAGCGATAGGCAACACGCCGCTCGTGGAGCTGCAGCGCCTGCCGCGCGCGGGCTCGGCGCGCATCGTGGTCAAGCTCGAGTCCGCCAATCCGACCGGCAGCATGAAGGATCGCGTCGCGCGCTCGATGATCGAGGCTGCGGTCGCGAGCGGACGCCTGAAGCCCGGCGACACGGTGGTCGAATACACCGCCGGCACGACCGGTATCTCGCTCGCGCTGGTCGCCGCCGCGCTCGGCTTCAAGGCCCATTTCGTGTTCTCGGACGCCTTCAGCCCCGAGAAGCGGCTGACCATGCGCGCCTATGGCGCGGCCATCACCGACGTCGCGAGCGAGGACGGCAGGATCACCGAGCGGCTCATCAAGGCGATGATCGCCACGGCGGCGGAGCTCGGCCTGCGACCCGGTCACTGGTACTGCGATCAGCTCAACAACCGCGACGGCGAGGCCGGCTATCACGCGCTCGGTGAGGAGCTCTGGCAGCAGAGCGGCGGTCGCGTCGATGCCTTCGTGCAGGCGGTCGGCACCGCGCACTCGATTCACGGCAGCGCGCATGCGCTGCGCCGGCATAACCCGCGCCTCGAGGTGGTCGCGGTCGAGCCGGCGGAGTCGGCGGTGCTCTCGGGGCGCGCCCCGGGGGCGCACAACATCGACGGCATCGGCATCGGTTTCGTGCCGCCCCTGTGGCGCCGTCAGGACGTCGACACGGTCCTCCCCGTGCCGACGCTGGAGGCGAAAGCCATGGCGCGGCGCCTGGCGCGCGAGGAGGCGATCTTCGCCGGCACCTCGACCGGCGCCAACCTCGTGGCGGCGCTCGCCGTGGCAGAGCGCTTAGGGGACGGCGCCACGGTGGCCACGATCGCGGTGGACTCGGGGCTGCGCTACCTCAGCACCGACGTGTTCCGCGACTGAGGCTCAGGCCTTGAGCGCCCGGCCCACCCGGCGGTAGAGCGCATAGATCACGACGGTGAAGACGATGGCGCCGAGCCATACGGCGCCGTTGTCGGCGAAGGAGTCGGGCACCAGCGACAGCGGGAAGTCCTGGCCCGAGAAGGCGACCAGCGCCGCCACCAGCACGCCGACCAGTCCCTCCCCGACGATCATCCCGGAGGCGAGCAGCACGCCGAGCTGTTTGGTGGCCTCGGGCCGCGTGCGCCGTTCCGCCGCGCGGTCGTACAGCCAGCCGCACACCGCGCCGACCACCACCATGAGCGTGCTCTGGGTCGGCAGGTAGATGCCGAGACCCACGGCGAGCGGCGAGCAGTGCGCACCGGGCACCGCCCGGCGCAGCACGAGGTCGATGACGATGAGCACCACTCCGATCGCGCCGCCGGTCTCGATCAGGCTCCAGTCGACGTTGTTCTGAATCACGCCCTGCGCTAGGGCGGAGATCAGGCCCGCCTGCGGCGCCGGCAGCGGATGCTCGTGGGCTCCCGGCGCGCCGGCGAAGCCGTAGGCATGGTTCAGCAGGTCGAGAATCGGCGGGATGATCACGGCGCCCGCGATCACGCCGACCACGAGCGCCGCCTGCTGCTTCCACGGCGTGGCGTCGACCAGCTGGCCGGTCTTCAGGTCCTGCAGGTTGTTGTTGGCGATCGCGGCGGCGGCGAACACCACGGCGGTCACGAACAGCGCGTAGGCCACGAGGGACTTGCCGCCATCGGGAGTCGAGCCCGGGCTCATGCCGAACACGAGGATCAGCCCGAAGCCGACCACCGCGAGAATGCCGATGCCCGACAGCGGACTGTTGGATGCGCCGATGAGGCCGGCCATGTAGCCGCAGACTCCCGACACCAGGAAGCTCATGACCGCGATGTAGAGCGCCCCCGCGATCACGAGCAGGAGGAAGTGGCCGCCGAGGCCGCTCTGGCCGACGAACTGCGCGAGCAGCACGGCCGAGAGCAGCACGCACACGAGTGACACGATCCCGACCGTGCCGATCGGCATGTCCTGCTCGGTGATCGGCAGGAGCGCCGCATTGCCCGCGGCGCGCGTGCGGGCCGCGGCCATCGCCGAGGCGAGACCGGCCGCGACCGGCCTCGTCAGCTTGGCGAGCGTCCAGATCGCGGCGACGCCGATGGTGCCGGCGCCGACGAAGCGCACCTTGTGGCTCCAGGTGGCACGCGCGAGCGCGGCGACCGCTCCCGGGTCGTTGAGGTTCACCGCCGCGTCGCTGAGCGCGGAGAAATGTGGGATGCCCCACACCCAGGCGATGAGTGCGCCGACGAGCATCGCCACTCCCACCCACAGTCCCACCAGGTGCCCGACGCCGAAGAGCGCGAACGACAGGAAGAAATCGAAGCCCGACACGCTGCGCTCGCCCACGCGGAAAGTGCGCGCGACGTCGCTGGCGAAGATGCGCGTCGCGGTAATCAGCGAGAAGGCGCCCGAGATCACCGAGCCCCACAGGAGCGCGTGCAGCCCCGCGCGCGTCTCCTCCACGCCCTGCGCCTGCCCGCCGCCGCCCACCTTGAGCACCTCGGCGCAGGCCACGCCCTCGGGAAAGGGCAGATCCTTCTGCGCGAGCAGCGCCCGGCGCAGCGGGATCGAGTACATGACGCCGAGCGTGCCGCCGAACACGCAGATGGCGCACGACACCCAGTAGGGAAAGCCGCTCCACCAGCCGATCATCACCATGCCGGGCAGCACGAAGATGACCGAGGAGAGCGTGCCGGCCGCCGAGGCGACCGTCTGCACGATGTTGTTCTCCTGGATCGTCACGCCCTTGAAGCCGCGCAGCACCGCCATGGAGATCACCGCCGCGGGAATCGAAGTGGCGAAGGTGAGTCCCGCCTTCAGGCCGAAGTAGACGTTGGCGGCGGTGAATACCAGCGTGATCAGCACGCCGAGAACCAGGCCCCGCAGCGTCAGCTCGGCGCGCGCTTCGGTCTTCATGACGGGAACCCCCGAAAAGTTGTTGCTGTTATGTATGCGGCCATCTTAGCCTCGCGGTCGAGCCGCGCGCTATGCTTGCCGCCTGCGCGGCACGCGGGGGTCAAAGGCCATGCTCAGGGTGCTTGTCGTTTTGCTGGCTATCGCGCTGCTCGGCCTCGCGGGCTTCACCTGGATCACGCTGCACTGGTCGTACTCGGAAGGCGAGCGCGCCGGCTACGTGCAGAAGCTCTCGAAGAAGGGCTTCATCTGCAAGACCTGGGAAGGCGAGATGGCCATGGTGACTATGCCGGGAACGGTGGCGGAGAAGTTCCTCTTCACCGTGCCGAGCGATGCGGTGGCCGCCAGGCTCAACGCCAACGTCGGCAAGCGCATGGCGCTGCACTACCAGCAGCACCGCTGGGTTCCCACCTCGTGCTTCGGCGAGACCGAGTACTTCGTCGACGACCTGCGCGTCACGGAGTGAGCGCGCCGAAGCGCGGCGCGCGCCTGAGCGTGCGCCGCACCCCGCTCATTTCACGCCGGCCATCAGGCGCTTTACCAGCGGCGTCAGGGCGAGCATCACCAGCCCGGCGATGACGCCGTACCAGAAGATCTTCAGGAACAGCGCCGGGAGCGTCTCGAGGTGACTCGCGTCGTACTCACCGGTCAGCTGACCGGCGAGATTGCCGCCGAGCGCGAGCGACAGGAACCACATGCCCATCGCCTGCCCGACGAAGCGCGGCGGCACCAGCTTGCTCATGTTGGACAGGCCCACCGGGGACAGGCACATCTCCCCGCAGACATGCAGGAAGTAGGTGCCGAGGAGCCAGGTGGGCAGCACCAGGTGGCCGGCGCGCACGTGCTGCGCGGCGAAGTACATGACGAGGAACCCGAGCCCGAGGAGCAGCAGCCCCACGCCGAACTTGGCGGCTGACGGCGGATCGCGGTCGCGCTTGCCGAGCGCGAGCCACAGCGCCGCGAACGCTCCGGCGAGGATGATCACGAACAGCGAGTTCGCCGCCTGCAGTATGCCCGGGGGCATGCTCCAGCCGAAGATGTCGAGGTCGGTGTAGCGGGCGGCGAAGAGGTTGAAGGAAGCGCCCTGCTGGAAGTACCCCGCCCAGAAGGTGACCGAGCCGAGGAACAGGGTCACCATGACGAGCACGCGCTTGCGCTCCGTCACGGTGAGCCCGGCGAAGAACAGCAGGTAGGCGAAGTAGGCCACCGCGAGCAGCGAGAACGCCCAGGAGGCGGAGGACGCGAGCCGCGCGCCGTCGATGGGCAGCGCGCCGCCCAAGGCCAGCAGCACGACGGCGGTGAGCCCGGCGAGCAGCAGCACCACCGGAGTCCACGAGGCGCGCTGCTCGGGTGCGACGGCCGTGCCCGCGGCGCCGAGAAAGCGGCGCGCCCACAGGAACCAGACGACGCCGAGCGCCATGCCGAGCGCCGTGAGAGCGAAGCCGAAGCGCCAGCCGAAGGCCGTGGCGACCAGCGGCACCACCACCGGGCCGAGAAACCCTCCGATGTTGATCCCCATGTAGAAGATGGAGAAGCCGGCGTCGCGCCGCGCGCCACCCTCGGGGTAGAGCGCCGCCACCAGCGCGCTCACGTTGGGCTTGAGGAACCCCACGCCCATGGCGATGACCAGGAGGCCCACGAAGAAGATCGCGGTCGTGCCGAGGGCGAGCAGGGTGTTGCCGGCGGCGATGAGGATCGCTCCGGCGATCACCGCGCGTTGTGCGCCGGCCAGGCGGTCGGCAATCCAGCCGCCCAGGAGCCCGAGGAGATAGGTGCCCCCCACGTACAGACCGTAGATCGATGCGGAGGACTTGTCGTCGAGACCGAGGCCGCCCTTCGCCGCCGGCGCCACCATGAACAGGATCAGCAGCGACTGGATCCCGTAGTAGGTGAAGCGCTCCCACACCTCGGTGAGGAACAGTGTCGCCAGCCCGAGCGGCTGGCCGAGGAGGGTGCGCGCGGGAGTCGCCGGAGCAAGCGTGGCGGCGGCGGACTGCTTCATGTGTGGCCTCGCGACACTCGCGCACCCCCCAGCGCGCTTTCTGCGTCGCGCCCTGCGAGCCGAGTCTGACGCAGGCGCCGCCAGGGGCGCAAACGGCCGCGGCAGCGCGCGCCTCGCGCGCGCTCAGCTCTCTCCGACTTTCTCGGCGTCCGCGGCGCTCCTGGCGCGCGACAGGATGCGCGCCATGAGGATGCCGCCCTCGTAGAGGAGGTACATGGGAATCGCGAGCGAGCACTGCGAGATGGCATCGGGCGGGGTGAGGAGCGCGGCGAGGATGAAGATGCCGATGAGCACGTAGCCGCGATTCCGCTGAAGCTTCTCGATGCGCACGATGCCCATCACCACCAGCAGCACCACCGCGACCGGCACCTCGAAGGCCACGCCGAAGCAGAAGAACATCGTCAGCACGAAGTCCAGGTACTGGTTGATGTCGGTCATCATGGCCACGCCCTTCGGCGTCGTGGCCGCGAAGAACTGGAACATCACCGGAAAGACGAAGTAGTAGGCGAAGGCGATACCGAGGTAGAACAGCAGGATCGAGGAGAGCAGCAGCGGCACGGCGAAGCGCCGCTCGTTGCGGTACAGCCCGGGAGCTACGAACGCCCACAGCTGGTAGATGATGTACGGCATCGCCGCGAGCAACGCGACGAAGAACGAGAGCTTGAAGGGCGTCGTGAACGGCGACATGACGCCGGTCGCGATCAGATTGCTCCCGGGCGGGAGCTTGGCGAGCAGCGGCGAAGCGACGAAGGTGAAGATGTCGTTCGAGTAGAAGACGCAGGGCACGAAGGCGACTCCCACGGCCATCATCGAGCGCAGCAACCGGTCCCGCAACTCGAGCAGATGCGAGATCAGGGTGCCTTCGGCGAGCTTCTCAGGTTCCTCGCTCATCGGCGCTCGGAGTCGCTGTGGCCGGTGCGGCGGCGAGTGTGCTGGCGCCGGTGGCGTCGGTGGGATGCGCGTGCGAGAACGTCGGGGGCCGCTCGGGCTCGGTCGGACTCGCAACGGGCGTGCTCGCAGCCGAGGTGCTGGCAGCGGCGCCCGGCGGCGGGTTGTGCGCCGGCGCCTGGGTGTCGGGCGTCGGCGGATTCTGCGCCTGCGTGCGGCGCGCCTGCTCGAGCTGCACTTCCTCCTCGAGCTGCTCGCGGAACTGGCGCGCCATGGCGCGCGCGCGTCCGACCCAGCGGCCCACCTCGGCGACCACGCGCGGCAGCTTCTCGGGTCCCAGCACCACGAGTGCCAGAACGAAGATGATCAGGACTTCGGAGAAGCGCCCTTCGAACAGGTCACACGCTCCGGTCGCTCTTGGGCTGGGCCTCGCTCTTCCTCGCGACCTCGTCGAACTCCGCGTCCGCCTTCTCGGAGCGGATCTGCTTCTGCGGGGCGCTCTGCTCCTCCTCGCCCTCGCTCATCGCCTTCTTGAACCCACGCACCGCCGCGCCGAGATCCGAGCCCACGGTGCGCAGCTTCTTGGCGCCGAACACCACGAGCACCACGAGCAGAATGATCAGCAGCTCGCGCATTCCTATACCCATACGTCAACGCTCCACGTGAGTCCGCCCGCGCGGCGAAAAGAAGGGAATCATAGGTCAAATGAGCGCCCCGGGCCCCACAAGTTCGCTCAATTCCGCTAGCCATTTCACGCTCAGCGAGCCACCGCCTCGAGCCAGAACGTCACGGGGCCGTCATTGATCAGCGACACCTGCATATGGGCGCCAAATACGCCAGCGGAAACATGAGGATACGAGCTCCGCGCCCGCTCGAGGAGATAGTCGAAAAGACGCCGCGCCTGCTCGGGGTCCGCCGCGCTCGAGAACCCCGCGCGCGTGCCCTTGCTGGTGTCGGCGGCGAGGGTGAACTGCGGCACGAGCAGCAGCCCGCCGCGCACCTCGCGCAGCGAGACGTTCATGCGCCCCCCGGCGTCGGGGAAGATGCGGTAGTCGAGCAGCCGCTCGAGCAGCCGCTCGGCCGCGGCCGGCGTGTCCTCGCGCCGCACCGCGATGAAGGCGAGCACACCACGCGAGATCGCGCCGACCAGCGCCCCCTCGACACGCACCTCGGCGCTCGCGACACGTTGAATGAGGCCGATCATGGCGACACGGATTGTGTGGCATTTTTCCGCGTGTGGCATTTGGCGTGGCGAGTCCGTAAGATTCGGGGCCGTTTTTGCGGCGTTCTTGCCGGGCGGGGAGCAGCGGAATGGGGCGCGGGAAAGGCTCTCGAGTGCGTGCGCTGGTGATCGCGCTGATCGCCGCCGGTGCGCTGGCTGCGGTCGCGGCCGTGCCGGCACAGCCCGCCGCCGCCACCCCGGCGCCGCCGGCCGCCGACGCGTCGCACGGCAAAGCCGTCTCCTACACCTGCCTCGGCTGCCACGGGATCGAGGGCTACAAGAACGCCTATCCCATGTACAGCGTGCCGGAGCTGCGTGGCCAGAACCCCGAGTACCTCGTGATCGCGCTGCACGGCTACCGCGACGGCGACCGCTCGCAGATCACGATGCACTCGCAGGCCGAGTCGCTCTCCGACCAGGACATGGCCGACGTTGCCGCTTTCCTTGCGGGCAAGCCGCTCGTCTCGAGCGGCAAGGGGGGCCCTGCGCCGCCGGCGGCGCAGCTGTGCGTCTCCTGCCACGGCCAGGACGGCATCGCAGTGGCGCCGATCTACCCCTCGCTCGCCGGGCAGCACGAGGACTACATCGTACGGGCGCTGAATGAGTACAAGCACGGCGGGCGCAAGAACCCGGTCATGAAGGGCTTCGCCGCCAATCTCAAGGATGAGGACATTGCGCAGATCGCCACCTACTTCAGCAGGCTCACCCCCTCGCTCGGCACCGAGCCACGGCCCTACACGCGCCTGGGCGCCGACTGATCCTCCCGGGCTGCGGGGCTCGTGCGCCCGGGCCGCCGCCGGCCCCGGAACTTTCCGCGCGCCCGGGCTTCCAAATGCGGCGCTCCGTGACGACGGCCAGCGATGACCGGCCTTAAGACTCAGTTAAGCCGGCCCGTCTATCGTTCGCCCATGGAGCAGTCTGAGCTTTTTGAGGAGCCTTCCATGCATCTCGTCTCGTTTGTCCGCAAGCCGCTCGTCATCGCGATGCTCGGCGCCGCGACCGTCGCCGTGCCGGTCGGCGCGCTGTATTACTCCGGCGCCGCGCACGCCGCGCCGGCCCCGGCGGGCCAGGTCGCCTCCGCGCCCGGCGCGAGCGCCTCCGCACCCGCCTCCAACCCGACCATCTCCCTGCCGGACTTCAGCGCGATGGTGCAGAAGTACGGACCCGCGGTGGTAAACATCAGCGTCACCACCAAGGTGTCGACGTCCTGGAACGGGCCGGGCGACGACAGTGACGAGAGCGATGAGGGTAACGGCAACGGCGGCAACGGGGGCAACGGGGGCAACGGCGGCAACGGCGGCAACGACAATCCTTTCGGGCCCAACAGCCCGTTCGCACCGTTCTTCCGCGGCTTTGGCTTCCAGATGCCGCGCCCGCAGCCGATGCACGGCGAGGGCTCCGGCTTCGTCATCCGCTCCGACGGGCTGATCCTCACCAACGCGCACGTCGTGAAGGGCGCGAGCGAGGTGACGGTACGACTGACCGATCGCCGCGAGTACACCGCCAAAGTGATCGGCATCGATCCGAAGTCCGACATCGCGGTGATCAAGATCCAGGCCAAGGATCTGCCGACGGTGAAGCTCGGCGACTCGCGCTCGCTCAAGGTGGGTGAATGGGTGCTCGCCATCGGGGCTCCCTTCGGCTTCGAGAACAGCGCCACCGCCGGCATCGTCAGCGCCAAGGGCCGCGCGCTCGATTCGGGCTACGTCCCCTACATCCAGACCGACGTGCCGATCAATCCGGGCAACTCCGGCGGGCCGCTCTTCAACATGCGCGGCGAAGTGGTCGGCATCAACTCGCAGATCTACAGCCGCAGCGGCGGCTACCAGGGCGTGTCGTTCTCGATCCCGATCGACGTCGCGATGCAGGTCGAGCAGCAGCTGCAGGCCACCGGCCACGTCACGCGGGGCAAGCTCGGCGTCGTGATCCAGAACGTCACTCAGGGGCTCGCCGACTCCTTCGGATTGCCGCAGCCCGAGGGTGCGCTGGTGTCGAGCGTCGAGAAGAATGGCCCGTCGGCGCACGCCGGTGTCGAGCCGGGCGACGTCATCCTCAAGTTGAACGGCGAGCCGATCATGAGCTCGAACGAGCTGCCGGTGAAGGTCGCCGCCCTGAGCCCGGGCACCCAGGTCGAGCTCGAGATCTGGCGCAACCACGCAGCGCGCACCGTGACCGTGAAGCTGGGCTCGGTCGATGACCAGCGCACCGCCACGAGCCGCGAGCCGCAGCACGAGGGTGGCAAGCTCGGGCTCGCCGTGCGCCCGCTCAGCAGCGATGAGCAGCGTCAGGGGAACGTGCAGGGTGGGCTGCTGGTCGAGCGGTCTTCCGGCCCGGCGGCCGAGGCCGGCATTCAGCCCGGCGACATCGTGCTCTCGGCCAACGGCGCGCCGGTGTCGAGCGCGGCGGCGCTCAAGAGCGCGATCGAGAGCTCCAAGGGGCACATCGCGCTTCTGATCCAGCGCGGTGAGGCGCGGATCTTCGTGCCGGTGAGGGTGGGCTAGCGCCCCGGACTCAAGTCCCGTTCGTCACCATCGCGGCGACGAACTCATTGACCGGCAGGGCATCCAGCCCTGCCGGTTTCACGAACAGCGCCTTGACGCGCTCGGCCTGCTTAGGCGCGAAGTGCGCCTCCACGGCGGCCTCGAACTTCTTCCTGAGTACCGGCATGCCTTCGGCGCGGCGCTTGCGATGGCCTATGGGGAAGTCCACCTGCACGCGAGCCGTGTGGCTGCCGTCCCTGAAGAAGACCTGCACGGCGTTGCCGATGTAGCGCCTGTCGGGGGCGTAGTACTCCGCAGTGAACTGCGGATTCTCGCGCACCTGCATCCTCTCTCGCAGCGCGTCGATGCGCGGATCCCGCGCCACCGCGTCCTCGTAGTCGGCGGCGGTGAGCCGGCCGAAGAGCAGCGGCACCGCCACCATGTACTGGATGCAATGGTCGCGGTCGGCGGGATTGGCGAGCGGACCCACCTTGTCGATGATGCGCACTCCGGGCTCCTGCGTCTCGATGACGATGCGCTCGATGTCGGCGATGCGATCCGCGACCTCGGAGTGCAGCGTCATCGCCGCCTCGACCGCGGTCTGCGCATGGAACTCCGCCGGGTAGGAGATCTTGAAGAGCACGTTCTCCATCACGTAAGAGCCGAAGGGCTGCGGCAGCGACAGCGGCTTGCCCCTGAAGAGCACGTCGCAGAACCCCCAGGTCCGGGCCGACAGCGCCGACGGATAGCCCATCTCGCCGGTGAGCGCGACGAAGGCGAGGCGCACCGCGCGGCTGGTGGCATCGCCGGCCGCCCAGCTCTTGCGCGAGCCGGTGTTGGGCGCGTGGCGGTAGGTGCGCAGCGCCCCGCCGTCGATCCAGGCGTTGGAGACCGCGTTCACCACCTGCTCGAGGCTCCCGCCCAGCATCGCCGTCACCACCGCGGTCGAGGCGACCCGGACCAGCAGCACATGATCGAGCCCGACGCGGTTGAAGCTGTTCTCGAGCGCCAGCACGCCCTGGATCTCGTGCGCCTTGATCATGGCGGTGAGCACGTCGCGCACCGTGGGCGGCGCCTGGCCCGACATCACCGCGAGGCGCGCGCGGTAGTCGGCCACCGCGAGGATGCCGCCGAGGTTGTCGGACGGGTGGCCCCATTCGGCGGCGAGCCAGGTGTCGTTGAAATCGAGCCAGCGGATCATGGCGCCGATGTTGAAAGCCGCCTGGACTGGATCGAGCTCGAAGGAGGTGCCGGGCACCCGCGCTCCGCCCGCCATCACCGCTCCCGGCACGACGGGACCCAGGAGCTTGCGGCACGCCGGGTACTTCAGCGCCTGGAAGCCGCAGGCGAGCGTATCCATCAGGCAGTAGCGGGCGGTGTCGTAGGCGGCCTGGCTCTCGACACGGAAATTGCGCGCGTACTCGGCGATGGCCGTGAGCGCGGCGTCGGGGGCCGGCCGTGCGGCGGACTTCACATCGTGGGCGGACATGGGCGGTCTCGCGCGCCTTACTTGCGCTGCTCGATGGGGACGAACTTCAGGCTTTCGGGGCCGATGTAGTTGGCGGCCGGCCGGATGATCTTGCCGTCGGCGCGCTGCTCGATGACGTGCGCCGACCAGCCGCTGGTGCGCGCGAGGACGAAGAGCGGCGTGAAGTGCAGCGTCGGCACGCCCATGCGGCTGTAGGACACGGCGCTGTACCAGTCGAGGTTGGCGAACATCTTCTTCTCGTTCCACATCACCGACTCGATGCGCTCGGCGATCTGCTGCTGCGTCATGTTGTTCTGCTCTTTGGAGAGCCGCTCCGCGACTGCCTTGATCACCTTGTTGCGCGGGTCGCCCGTCGTATAGACGGGGTGCCCGAAGCCGATGACGATCTCCTTGTTCGCCACGCGGCGGCGGATGTCCGTCTCGGCGTCGTCCGGTGTCGCGTAGCGCTGCTGGATCACCAGCGCGACTTCGTTGGCGCCGCCGTGCTTCGGGCCGCGCAGCGCGCCGATCGCGCCGGTGATCGACGAATACATGTCCGAACCGGTGCCGGCGATGACGCGGCCGGCGAAGGTCGACGCGTTGAACTCATGTTCGGCGTAGAGGATGAGCGACGTATGCATCGCGCGCACCCACAGACCCGAGGGTTCCTTCCCGTGCAGCAGGTGCAGGAAATGGCCGCCGATCGAGTCGTCGTCGGTCTCGACGTCGATCCTCTT
>DASPRP010000013.1:0-38659 GCA_035624385.1 Steroidobacteraceae bacterium
GCGGTGGCATCAGCGGCAGCGGTGGCATCAGCGGCAGCGGTGGCATCAGCGGCAGCGGTGGCATCAGCGGCAGCGGTGGCATCAGCGGCAGCGGCGGTATCAGCGGCAGCGGCGGTATCAGCGGCAGCGGCGGTATCAGCGGCAGCGGCGGTATGACCCGGTCGCCATTCGCTCACGGGTTTGGTGGCTCGCTTGTCTTCCGCGGCGGAACGAGTCGGGGAGTAGCCGGCAACAGGGTGGTTATGCAACAGCGAAATATCAAACTGCGCTAGTCAGTGCGAACTGGAACCCCGCGGCACGAATAATGCCGCGGGGTTTTTTATTTGCACCCAGGATCTTGGGCACTTAGCGAGGTCGGCTCACGACCTCGCTGGTTACCAGCAAATCGCGCACACGCTTGCGCATTTCTCCCAGATATTTCTTGTTGAGTCCCTTGGGTCCGTAGCGCCGCAGGCGGGCCCGCACCCGGCCATCTCGCAACTCCTCCACCGCGCCGATGCGAGACAGTTCCCTGAGAATCAAGCCAGGGTACACGTCTGGAGCATAACGATTTGCCAACTTCCAAAAGCTCGGGCGTTTGCGTTCTGTAGCCTTAATCGGAAGTACCAGGGGCTTATCGTCCCGGACGAAGGTCCGGTCGGCGTACCAGCCAGCAAGAACCCTATTCGCGGGGTGACAGCGCGTCTCCAATGCGAGATCCATACTCGGAGGGCGCTTTAAGATTCGAGCAACTTCCTTTCGATGTAAGCCTGTAACAAACGCGATCCGCGATGCGTTTGGCCTTTTTCCACGAATACCTTGAGCGTTTGCGACCTGATGAACGCAAACTGCTCTCAATAAGCTCTCGGCTTCTGGGCTAGTGATTCCGTGCTCGACCAGCACCCGCGCTAAAGGGATAAACACGGCCTCTACAGCCCTGATAACGGCCCCATTACGCCGGTTGTGTTCTCGGGGCCTATCTGCTTCGCGCATTGTCGATTCCATGCGAACCTGAAACGGCGTTATCAAGTTTTCCCGGCTTCCTCCCTCAACGTCTTTCTCAAGATCTTCCCCACGTTCGACTTCGGCAGCTCCTTCTTGAAATACACATGCTTCGGCAGCTTGTAGCCCGCGAGTGACTGGCGCATGTACTCGACGACATCCTTCTCGGTGAGTGCCGGGTCCTTGGGCACCACGAAGAGCGCCACGACTTCGCCCGAGCGCTCATCGGGCTGCGCGACCGCGGCGGCTTCGAGGATTCGGGGGTGCGCGGCGGCGACTGCCTCCACTTCGTTCGGGTAGACGTTGAAGCCCGAGACCAGGATCATGTCCTTCTTGCGGTCCTCGATGTAGACGAAGCCGCGTTGATCCATGTGCCCGACGTCGCCCGTGCGCAGGAACCCGTCCGGCAGCATCACCTTCGCGGTTTCGTCCGGGCGGTTCCAGTAGCCTTTCATCACCTGCGGGCCGCGCACGCAGATCTCGCCGATCTGCCCGAGCGGGAGGTCCTTTCCAGCGTCGTCCTTGATGGCGATCTCGGTCGAGGGAATCGGCACGCCGATCGAGCCGTTGAACTCCTCGCTCGGCGGATTGATACAGGCGGCGGGTGAGGTCTCGGTGAGGCCCCAGGCCTGCGAGAGCACGTTGCCGGTCGCCTCCTTCCACTTCGCCGCGACCGCGCCCTGTACCGCCATGCCGCCGCCGAGCGAGATCTTGAGTCCGCTGAAATCGATCTCCTTGAAGCCGGGAGCGTGCAGCATGGCGTTGAAGAGCGTGTTGACGCCCGAGATGAAATTGCAGGGATAGCGCTGCATGTCGTCGATCAGGGACTTGATGTCCCGCGGATTGATGATGAGCAGGTTCCGCCACCCGAGGCGCGAGAACACCATGCAGTTACAGGAGAGCGCGAAGATGTGATAGAGCGGAATGGCGGTGAGCAGCGTCCCGTGATCCGGCAGGCTCTCGCCGATCCAGGCCTCCGCCTGCAGCACGTTGCTGCTCACGTTGCCGTGCGAGAGCATCGCGCCCTTGGCGACCCCGGTGGTGCCGCCCGTGTACTGGAGGAATGCGAGGTCGTCGGGACCCAGGTCCACCGGGGCGAGTGGCAGCTGCATTCCCGCCCGAACCGCCGCCTTGAACGAGCTCGCGCCGGCGATCTGCCAGGGCGGCACGTGCTTGCGGACGCGGCGGATGACGAAGTTGACGATCGCGGACTTGGGGAAGCTCAGGTAGTCGCCGACGGTGCTCACCAGCACCGTCTTGAGCTGGCTGTGCGGCAGCGCCTTCGCCACCACGTGCGCGAAGTTCTCCAGCACGACGATGGCGGTCGCCCCCGAGTCGGTCAGCTGATGCTCGAGCTCCGGCGCGGTATAGAGCGGGTTGGTGTTGACGACGATGAGCCCGGCCCGCAGCGCCCCGAACATGGCGATCGGATACTGCGGGCTGTTCGGCAGCATGATGGCGAGGCGGTCGCCCTTGCGGAACCCTGCGTGCTGCAGCCACGCACCGAAGGCGCGCGACAGTGCGTCGAGCTGCGCGTAGGTGATCGTCGCGCCCATGTAGATGTAAGCGACCCGGTCGGCGTGTCGGGCGCAGGTTTCCTCGAGGAGCTGCTTCAGCGAGCGCAGCCTCGCGGGGTCGATCTCCGCAGGCACGTAAGGCGGGTACGACTTCAGCCAGATCTTCTCCATCAGCTTCCCCCGATCGGATGTTTCTTCTTGAGGAGCGGTACCAGATACGGCCATACGGTATCGAGCACGGGTGCCTCTCCGCGGGCACTCGGGTGCATGCCGTCGCCCTGCATGAGCTCGGGGTCGAGCGCCACCTTCTCCAGCAGGAACGGCACCAGCGGCAGATGATATTGGTTTGCCAGCTCCGGGAACACGCGTTCGAACTCCTGCGTGTAGCGCGGTCCGTAGTTGGGCGGGATGCGGATGCCGAGGAGCAGCACCCGCGCGCCGGCCGCACGCGACAGCTGCACCATGCGCTCGAGGTTCGCCCGCATCTCGGTGACCGGGAGCCCGCGCAGCCCGTCGTTGGCGCCGAGCTCGAGGATCACGAGCCCGGGGCGGTGCAGCTCGAGCGCACGCGGCAACCGTTCGAGGCCGCCACCGCTCGTCTCGCCGCTTTCGCTGGCGTTGACCACCTGGTATCCGTACCCTTGGGAAAGCAGTCGCTGCGCGAGCAATGCGACCCAACCCTCCTGCGGAGCGAGTCCATATGCAGCGCTCAGGCTGTCCCCGAAGACGAGGATCGTGCGGCTGGAGGCTGCCTCGGCTCCGAGCGCGATGAGCAGCAGCCCCACGCCGAGTGCGCAGGCGCCCGCGATTTTCGACAGCGTTCTCACGGCGGAAAACCTCTGCAAGCAGGTTAGCAGCCCCGAAGGCGCGCTGACCATTGTCGATGCGGTGTCGCTCGAGATCGCCCGCGGCGAGTCGGTCGCGGTCGCGGGCCCCTCGGGGGCCGGCAAATCGACGCTGCTCGCGCTGCTCGCCGGCCTCGACGTCCCCACCTCGGGGCGCGTGCTGCTCGAGGGCACCGACCTCACGAGCCTCGATGAGGACGGGCGCGCGCGCTTGCGCGCGCAGCGCGTCGGCTTTGTGTTCCAGTCCTTTCATCTCATCCCGGCGCTCACCGCGCTCGAGAACGTGATGCTGCCGCTCGAGCTCGCGGGGCGGAGCGATGCACGCCGCGCCGCGGCTGAGACGCTCACCCGGGTGGGGCTCAAGGGCCGCACCGGACACTATCCGCGCCAGCTCTCGGGGGGCGAGCAGCAGCGCGTCGCCCTCGCCCGTGCCTTCGTCACCCGGCCCGCCGTGCTGTTCGCGGACGAGCCGACCGGCAACCTCGACACCGCGACCGGCGCGCGGGTGGGGGAGCTGCTCTTTGAGCTGAACGCCAACGCCCACACGACGCTCGTGCTCGTGACGCACGACCGCGATCTCGCCGCACGCTGCGCCCGCATGCTGCGGATGGAAGCCGGGCGCATCGTATGAGGGCCGTGTGGCTCGCCCTGAGAACGCTCGCGCGCGAGTGGCGCTCGGGCGAGCTCGGTGTGCTGCTGCTTGCCCTCACCGTGGCGGTCGCCGCGCTCACCGGCGTCGGCTTTCTCGTCGGGCGTATCAGTGCTGCGGTGGCGCTGCAGGCGAGCTCGGTGCTGGCGGCCGACATCCGCTTGGGGAGCACCCGGCCGCTCAGCGACGAGTACTTTGCCGAGGCCGAGGGACGCGGGCTCGGCGCGGCGCACAGCACCTCGCTTCTCTCGGTGGTCTTCAACGGCGATGCCAGCCAGCTCACCAACGTGACGGCCGTGACGGCCGGCTATCCGCTGCGCGGCCGGCTGCTCCTGGCCGGCGAGCCCTTCGCTCCCGGGACGCCGGCGCCGGGCATTCCCGCGCCCGGCGAGGTCTGGCCCGCCTCGAAGCTCCTCGCCGCCGTGGGCGGGACGGTCGGCTCGCAGCTGACGATCGGCGCGGCGACTTTTCGCGTGACGCGCGTGCTCATCTCGCGGCCGGACCAGGGTGGCACCTTCGCCGAGCTCGCCCCGAGCCTCATCATGAACGCGGCGGATCTTCCGGCCACCCGCCTCATCCAGCCCGGCAGCCGCGTCAGTTACGCCGGCCTTTTTGCCGGGGAGCGCGCCGCGATCGAGGACTTCAAGGCGTGGCTCTCGGTCCACAAGCAGCGCGGCGAGCGGCTGCGCGACATCACCGACGCGAGCCCACAGGTGCGTAACGCCGTCGATCGTGCCGGCCGGTTCCTGAGCCTCGCGAGCCTGGTGAGCGTGCTCCTGTGCGCGATCGCGGTGGCGATGGCGGCGCGGCGCTACGTCAACCGCCACCTCGACACGGTGGCGTTGCTGAAGACGCTCGGGGCGACGCGCGCCTTCACGCTCGCGGTCGCGGTGCTGCAGCTCCTCGCGCTGGCGCTGGTCGCGGCGCTGCTTGGCGCGGCACTCGGATTCCTGGCGCAGGAATGGCTGCTGCGCACGATCCGCGGGCTTCTCGCCGTGACGGAGCTGCCGGGCGCGAGCGCCGCCCCGCTCGCCTTGGGCTTCATGACCGCCATCGCGGTCTTGGCCGGCTTCGCGCTCCCGCCGCTCGTGCAGCTGGGGCGGGTGCCGGCGCTGCGCGTCCTGCGTCGCGACGTGGGTCCGCCGCCGCCTTATCAGCTGCTCGCCTTTGGTCCGGCCGCCGCGGTGGTGCTCATCCTCATCTACTGGGTCGTGCGCGATGCGCGACTCTTGCTCTATCTCGCCGTGGGGCTCGCGCTGTTTCTGGCGGTGCTCGCGCTCGCCGGCACGGGACTCGTGCTGCTCGCCGGACGGCTGCGCGGGCGTGTGGGAGTGGCGTGGCGCTTCGGGGTGGCCAACTTGAGCCGGCGGCGCGCCGAGAGCGTCGTGCAGCTGGTCGCCTTCGGCACCGGAATCATGGTGCTGCTGCTCCTCGGCATCATCCGCGACGATCTGAACAGCGACTGGCGCCGCACGCTCCCGCCGGACCTTCCCAATTACTTCTTCATCAACATCCCGCCCGCAGAGCGCGACAGCTTCATCCGCTTCGTCGAGGGACAGGGCGCGCGCACGACGCGGGTGCTGCCGATGATCCGCGGGCGCCTCACCGCCATCAACGGGCGGCCGGTCGAGGAGGGGCGCCGCGGCGGCCGGGGCGACGAGGAAGGCTTCGCGACGCGCGAGCAGAACCTCACCTGGACGACCGACCTGGGCGCTGACAACCGCATCGTCGCCGGACGCTGGTGGACTTCCGCGGACTTCGGGCGGCCGCTGGTGTCGCTCGCGAGCGAGTTCCAGGAAGCGCTCGGCGCGCAGCTCGGGGATCGCCTGAGCTTCGACATCGGCGGCGAGCCGATCGAGGCGACGGTTGCGAGCATCCGCAAGGTGAAGTGGGACACTTTCCAGCCGAACTTCTTCATCGTGTTCGCGCCGGGAGTGCTGGATCGCGTGGCGGGCACCTACATGACCAGCGCCTACTTCACGCCCGGCACCGCGCGCACGCTCGCCGAGCTCGCCCACCGCTACCCGAGCGTCTCGATCTTCGACATCGACGAGCTCCTCACCCAGGTGCGTGCGGTGCTCGATAAGGCGGCGCTCGCCGTGCAGAGCGTGTTCGTCTTCACCCTGTTCGCGGGGCTCACGGTGCTGCTCGCGGCCGTGCAGTCGAGCCGCGACGAGCGCCGCTACGAGAGCGCGATGCTGCGCACGCTCGGCGCGAGCCGCGCCACGGTGGTGCAGGGCGTGCTGGCGGAGTTTGTGACCTTGGGGACGCTCTCGGGACTCATCGCCGCCGCCGGGGCCTCCCTCGCGGCCTATTTCCTCACGACGCGCTGGCTCGAGCTGAGGTACGCGTTCGATCTGGTGCCCTGGGGAGTTGGAGTCGCCGGCGGAGCGCTGCTGGTGGCGACCGGGGGCTGGCTCGCCACCCGTAGCGTGGTCAACCAGCCGCCGCTGAGAACGCTGCGGGCCTGAGGGATTGATCGAGTCACGCGATCCGCGCCAGCAGTTTCGGCTCGATCGCGACCGCCGTCAGCAGTCCGCCCATCATGGCGCCGGTGATCCCGGTGCTGCCGACATCCTGACCGGTCAGGTACAGTCCCTCGATCGGGCTCTTGGCGCGCAACGCCGTCGACAGGAAGCGGCGCGGGCTCGCCTCCAGGCCGTAGATGCCGCCGTGCTCCGCTCCCGTGAAAGCCACGCTCGAGAGAGGCGTGGACAGCTCGGTGTGCGCGATGAGCGGCGCCAGCGCGGGGAAGTGCCGCGCGAACTGCGCCGTCAATTGGCGGGTGATCGCTGCCTTGAGCTCGAGATAGTCGGATGGTCGACGCCCGAGCTGTGAGTCTTCCCAGGGACTGAAGACGTTCCAGTCCGTGAAGGTGACCAGCTCAGCGGTGTGTTTCCCGGCGATGTTGCCGCCGCTCATGTCCTTCAGGGACGGGAAGGTCACGTACAGAGCCGGAGCCGAGGGCTGCCGCAGCGGGTCCCATAGGCCTTGCGAGATGTCCCAGGACTCGTAGAACCAGTGGTTCGATCTCGTGGCTCCGCGATTGCGGATATCGCCTTCAAAGCCGAGATACATGCCGATGTGGCATGCCGAGGGCCGCAGCCCGGCGATCTCGCGTGCCCACGCGGAATCGCGCAGCGCCTTGGGGAGCAACTGCAGCACGGTGTTGCGTGCGCCGGCGTCGGAGATGAGGAGCGGACAGCGCTCCTCGGCACCGCTCCTCAGGCGCACGCCGCTGACCCTGTCTCCTTCGATCAGGATCTCGGAGACGGGTGCGCGCGTGCGAACTTCACCGCCGCCGTCCTCGATGACCGGCACCAGGCCCTGTGCGAATGAATCGGCGCCCCCGATCGGGAAGTACGCGCCCTGCATGTAGTGGCGCATGATGACCGCGTGCAGGCCGAAGCTCGACTCCGTGGGATCGGGCCCGTAGTCACCGCGCTGCGCCGCGAGCACGGCGCGCAGGCGCGGGTCCGAGATCATCTCATTCAGCACGGTGCCGGTCGTCCGGCCCCACCATTTGTCGATCGCCCCCTGGTGGAGGAATCGAGCCGCGCGGCCGAGAAGCGCCGGCATGGCGCGCTGTTCCAGGAGCGTGCGACCGGCCTGTTCCGCATCTGCCAATGCCCGGAAGAAGGCATCGATCTGCTCCACCGAGTCGGGGAAGCGCTCCTTCAGCTCGGCCACCAGTGCCGTTTGCGGTCGCACGAACTGGAATTCGAACCCCTCGGGCAGGTGCACGGTGTCGTACACCGGGCCGCTCGGCGCGAAGCGGATCGCACCTCCGGAGAGCCAGTCGATGATGCGCCGCGCCGCATCGCCCTCGCCCATGTTGCCGAGATAATGAAGCCCAACCGCCCAGGTGAATCCCTTGCGGCTGAATGTCTGGGTCAGTCCCCCCGCCGAGAAGTGACGCTCCAGGACCAGCACCTTTCGGCCGGCGCGGGTCAGCGCGCATGCGCATGCGAGGCCCCCGATTCCCGAGCCGATGACGATCGCGTCAAATCCGGAGTCTCTTTTCATCTGACCGCCGAGGCCACGTCCTGGCGGAGCGGAAAACCGCCCGAAATGATGGCACTGGCGGCGCCGGAGCGTCGTCGTGGAAACTACCGAGCGGATGACGAGCTGCCCGGCTCCCTCCGCCGGCAGGTCAGGGAGTGCCGACGCTATCCGCCTGGCTGTCGAGCGTCGCTTCGGCGCCGCGCAGCTTCAGCGCTGCGCGATCCCGATCGTGACCCAGGAGTCGGGCTGGGGCTCGAGGCGCATCGTGAGGCCCTCGATGGTCAGCAGGTAGTTCCCGGGGCCGAAGGCGGAGCTGTTGACCGCCACGCGCAGGTGTCCGTTGGAGTCCTTGGCGAGGTTGTCGATGATCATCACCCGTCCCTGGTCGATGCGGTCGATGGTCACGCGAAAATCCTTGTAGGGCGAGCGCGACTCATCGATGCGGAAGTCGATGAGCTGCGCATCGCGGCCGCCGATCACGATGGCCGGTGTGTTGGAGGCGCCCGAGCGGTTCGGTAGCAGGCGGATGATGCGGGTGCTGGTGGCGGCGTCGAGAGTGCGCTCGACGACCTGCCTCTGCAGGTCGAGAATCTTGCGGCTCTTGCTCGAGCTGCTGGCGGCGACGATCGCGAGCGAGAGCGCCAGCACCGTGGCGAACCCGGCGAGGCCGAGCATCGCCACCGGCTGCTGCCAGATCGGCCGCGACGCTTCCTGCCAGGGTTCGGGTTTGCCGCTCGCCTCGAGCAGGCGCAGCCCCGCGTTCACGCGCTCGGGCAGTCCCATCTCATCGAGGAGCTGCGGATGCTCCTTGCAGTAACGCTCGAAATCGGTCGCTGCCTTGATCGGGAGCTTGCCCGAGAGGTAGCGCTCGACCACTTGGTTGCGCGCGATGAAATCGCGGTCCATGCCGCGCGGCGCGGAGCTCGCCGCTGCGGCCGCTTGGGCCGGCACGGCGGACGATGCGGCGGACTTGGCGGAGGACGAAGAGGACGAAGCGGACGAAGCCGAGCGTCGCTTCTCGGCCGGTGCCGGAGTCGCGGGCTTTACCGCGCTCGTGTTCGCGCGTGCCGGGCTCGAGGCGGCCTTGGCGGAGGCGGCCGCACGCGCGTTCGCCCAGCTGGCGAGCGAGGGAGCGTCCGCCGGCGGAGTGGCCGCGGGTGCCGCGGGTGCTGCAGGCGCGGGTGGCGCCTCGGGCGCGGCCGGGGAACTCGGCGCGGCGGAAGCCGGAGGCTTGGGTGTCGGCGTAGCCGGGGCGGGAGCTTCCGCCGGAGCGCGCGGCTTCAGGGGTGCCACGGCTGCGGGCGGAGCCGCCGGCTTCGGCGGCTTGGCGGTCGAGGCGGCTGCGAGCTTCATGGCAGCAGCGGAGAGCGAGGCTCGCCTGGCGAGCGGCACCAGCGCGGGTGCGGCCGGGGGTGCCGCCTCGGCGCTCTTGGCGGTCGTCGAGGAACTGGCGCTGGCGCGCACGGGCCTTGCCGGGTCCGGGGCGTGTCTCGAGGATGCGGCGCCCGACTCGGGGAGTAGCGTCAGCGGCTCCTCCGCGGCCAAAGCCATGCGCGCGGGCGCGGCTGGCGGGGCTTTGGACGGAGCAGGCGGCGGCGCCGACAGCATCTTGTCCACCTCGAAGGTGTCTTCGAGCGAGAGCGGCGCATCCGGATCGACATCGAGGACCTGATGGGCCTCGGGCTCCGGGGCGGCGGCCGCAGCCGCAGCCGCAGCGGGCGGCTCGTCTGCCGCAAGCAGGAACTCGGGCTTCAGGAGCGTCTGGGTCGACTCGGTGGATTTCTCGGCCTCCGGGGCAGGCGCAGCGGCGGCCGGCGCCTCCTCTGAGGCGTCGAGGAGCTCGGGGTTGAGGAACTCGACCGTCTGGGTCGCGTCCGCGGGTCCGGCTGAGGCGCCTTGAGCGGGCTTTACGATGGGCACGGCGCCGGGTTCCGGCTCCTCGACCGGCAAATCAGGCAGGGGCTCCCTGGACGGGCGAGGCGCAGCTTCCATAGGGGACATATCTAAGCAACGCCGTCTGGAGGCGGCGTCGGGGTGGCTCACAGAACGAGGCAGAGGCCGCGCGGTTCGTGACGCAGGTCTCAATCGCGGGTCCGACGCCACGCGCTGCGACGCAGGTCACTGCGTTTCAGCTGGTCGAGCCTGAGAGGAAGTACTCGATCTTGTCGCGATAGGTGCGCGAGAGCTTCAGCTCATGCCCGCCCTCGAGCGTGAGGAAGTACTCGCCGTTCATGTGCGCGCGCAGGCTGCGCACCAGGCGCAGATTCACGATGGTCGAGCGGTGCACGCGCTGGAAGAGCTTCGGATCGAGCAGGTCCTCGAGCTCCTTCATGGTGCCGCGCAGGATGTGGGTCTCCCCGGCGGCGTGGATGCACATATAGTCTCCGGCCGCATCCACCCACTCGATGCTTGCCACCGGCACGCGCACCGTCTCGCGCCCCTGGCGGATCGGCAGCACCTCGGGGCGGCTCCCGGTGAGCGCCTTACTGCCCTTCTCGAGCAGCTGATCGAGCGCGAGCTGCCCGCAGCCGGTGATCTCGGCGATGATCTGCATGAGCCGGTCGCGTTGCGCTGCGGCGCTGCGCGCCCGCAGGTGCTGGCGCACGCGGCTCACCGCCTCGGCGAAGCGCATCTCGTCGATCGGCTTCAGCAGATAATCGATGGCGCGCGCCTCGAAGGCCTGGATCGCGTACTGGTCGTAGGCGGTGACGAACACGACCACCGGGAGCGACTCCTGCGGCAAAGCGGCCAGCACCTCGAAGCCCGACATGCCCGGCATCTGGATGTCGAGGAAGACCACGTCCGGCTTGTATTGCTGGATGGCGGCGAGCGCCTCGCGCCCGTTGGCGCACTGCGCCACGATCTCGAAGTCCGGCAGGTCGCGCGTGCGGATCTCGATCCCGCGCCGTGACAGCACCTCGTCGTCGACGATGATCGTACGCACCTTCATGCGTGGACGCCTCCCGGAAGTCGCGCGCTTCGCGTCCGCTGGAGAGCTCTCTCCTCGGGCGGAGCCGTCTCGAGCGGCAGCGCCATGTCGACCCGGAGTCCCGGGTGCGTGTTGAGGGCCGCGAAGCGGCAATTCCCGCCGTACAGGACCTTGAGCCGCTCGCGCGTGTTGGCGAGGCCGACGCCGCGGCGGTCGCTCGGCGGTGGTCCGTCGGGCAGTCCTGGGCCGTCGTCGATCACCGAGAGCTCGAGCAGCCCCTCGCGGGTGCGCCCCTCGAGGCGCACGAGTCCCCCTTGCTCGCGTGCCGATACGGCGTATTTCAGCGAATTCTCCAGCAGCGGCTGCAGCAGCAGGCTCGGCACCAGCGCCTCGAGGGCCGGCTCCTCGATCGCGTACTCGAGGCGCATCCGCTCCCCGAACCGCAGCCGCTCGGTGCCGAGATACAGATCGAGCGCTTCGAGCTCCTGGCGCAGCGTGACCTTTTTCATGGGGTCCTGGTCGAGCGTGTAGCGCAGGAATTCCGACAGCCGTGCCACCGCATGGTTCGCCTTGCGGTTCTGGTTGTCGAGAATCAGCGTCGAGATGGCGTTCAGTGTGTTGAAGAGGAAATGGGGGTTCAGCTGGTAGCGCAGCATCTTCAGCTGCGCCTCCTGGGCGAGCGCCACCGCCTTGAGCATCGCCTCCTCCTGCTGACGCTTGGACTCGTAGAACTTGATGCCGAAGTACAGCACGCTCCAGCACAGCAGCAGATACGCCGTGGAGAGCGCGCCGCCGAAGATCTCGAACCGGGTCTGCATCTCCCAGTCCGGCGCGACGAACTTGATGTAGGCGAGGTTGATCACCACTCGTAGCGCGAGCGCGGTGACGTAGCAGGTGACCAGCACGCCGACGATGATGGTGCGTGGCGCGCTGCCCCAGAGGCGGCGGTAGATGTACCGCATCGGTGCCGAGAGCACGAAGCCGGCGATGGTGGCGACCAGCAGCGCGCGCGCATAGCTCGCGGGCTTGTCGTAGAAGAGCGCGCCCACGTATTGGGTGATGCCGTATGCCGCCCAGCCCGCCGCGTGCAGGCTCCAGAAGAGCACGTTGCGGTTGCTGCGGAATTGCTCGAGCGTCGGCATCTTCATAGGACGGTGCGCCCGGTACGCGACAAGACGCACAGGGCCCATCCGGTAAGCTTAGGGCATGTGCTGTGCCGGGCGCCGTCTCCTCCGGCGCGCGCGGGGCTCGACTCGTCGCAGGCTGAGGCCCGGGGGCGGGCCGGCCGTCGGAGGTCTCAGGAGATATAAGAGATTGATTTTATTCCATATTATCGGCCGCCAGAGCGCCGCTCAGGCGGCCATCGGTGACCGTGGCGATCGCATCGAGCGGCACCGGACGTGAGAGCGCGGCGCCCTGCGCGAAGTCGAGGCCGATCGCCGCGAGGTACTGGAGCGAGGCCTGCGAGTCGGCTTTCTTGGCCGAGCAGTGAATGCCCAGGACCTTGGCTGCCTGCACGGTGGCGACCACCATCGCCTGCGAGAGCTTGTCGCGCAGCGCCGCGGCGGTGAGTCGCGCGTCGAGCTTCAGCATGCGCAGCGCCTTGGAGCGCAGCAGCGGCAGCAGCTGCGAGTCGAAGGAGAAATCGTCGATCGCAATCCAGGTCCCGATCTTCTCGGACTGCGCGATGAAGCGCTCGACCTTGGCTCGCTGCTGGGCGCACAGGGACTCGGCGATCTCGAAGCCGAGAATGTCGGCTGCGATGCCGTGGGTGTTGAGCGCGGCGCCGACCTTGTGCAGCCAGCGCTCGTCCTCGAGTGTCGCAATCGAGAGGTTGACGGTGAAGCTGGTCGGCACGGAGCTCCACTGCGCGCGATTGCTCGCGAGCCAGGCGAGCAGCTGCTGCAGCATCTGCTCATCGAGCGCCACGGCATCGCGCGCACTCGCGGCGGCGCGCGGCTGCACCTGGAAGCGTCGGGTCTGACCGCCGGCACGGAGCTTCGCGTAAGGAAGCAGGTCGATCGACGGGCCGGCATCGACCGCGCTGCTCGACACCGCGGCCGCCGCCACTGCCGCGGCTGGCACGCCCGCCACGATCGGGGCCGGCGCGGGCGGCGAGGGAGCCGCGACGACCACGGGGACCACGACCGGAACGGGAGCGGCTGCGACCGGCGCGGCCGGAGCCGACGCTACCATGCGCGCCGCCGGCGGTGCCGGTGCGCGCGCCACGGGGGCGGCGGGGCGCGGAGCGGGAGGGGTGCGCACCGCGGGCGCCGTGCGCGCGGGTGGCACGATGCGGTTGACCGGAATGCGCGTGGGCTGCGCGGGCTTGGCCGGCGGAGCATTGCGCGCCGGGGGCGGTGCCTTGGCGGCCGGTACTCCCGGGCGCGCCGGCACAGAGACCGGTTCGGACTCGAATAGCACCACCACATCGTCGGGCGCTTCGAGTGACAGCCGCGAGTGAGCCGGCACGGGCTCGAAGGGGTTACGCACCGGGGTCGCCGGCAGCGCCTTGGCGGGTGGCGCGGCGGCCGGTGCGGAGGCTTTGCCTTTGGGCGCCGCGGCGGGGGCGGCCGCCGGTCGCTCGATGGGTGCCGGTGCCGATGCAGCGGCGCGGGGCGGCGGCGCGGGCGGAGTCGGCAGCGGACGCGGCGCGCGCGTCGGCGCGACCTGGGCGGCCTTGGAGGCGGCCTGCAGTTTCTTCGCGACCGCGGTGGGGTTCGGAGCCGGGCGCACGACGGGCGGCTCGGCGAGGAACTCGAGCTTGAGCATCCCCGAGTCGGCGACGTCGCTGTCCGCCGCCGGTGCGGCCGCCACCGGCTTGGCGGGCTTGGCAGGTGCCGGTGCGGGAGCCGGTGCGGGAGCGGGTGCGGGAGCGGGTGCAGCCGATGCCACCGGCGGCAGCTCGTCGGGGACGAGCTCGAGCTCGAGGATGTGGGCGATCTCGGCCGCGGTGATGATGGTCTCTGAGATCTCCTCGGACTCAGGCTCGGCGGCCGGCGCGGGCGGCAGCCCGACTTCCACCTCAGTGACCGTCACCTCGGTGACTGCCGCCAGCTCGATCTCGACCGCCGCGGTCTCCACGGGCTCGGGAGCTTCGGGAGCTTCGAGAGCTTCGAGAGCGTCGAGGGCCTCGGCCTGCGCGACTTCAGTTTCGGGAAGCTCGGGACCATCGAGGACCGGTATCGGGCCTTCGAGAACGCCGGAAGGCTTCAGCAGCACCGCGAGGCGCTGCATGATCGTGCGCACCGGCGCTGCGGTCATGCGCTCGAGCGTGTCGTCGCCGACGGACTTGCTGTCGGCGAGGATCATGGCGACGCCGACTAAGCTGCCCATCGGGGCGCGCACCGGCAGGAAGACGGCGAGACGCCCATCCTCGAGCGCGGTCTCGTGGCAGGGGAGCGAGGAGTCGGCGGCGAGGATCTCGAGGGCCTCCATCACCAGCATGTGCTCATCGGGTCCGAGCGCCCCTTCGCTCAGCCACAGCACATTCGCTTCGTGATCGCAGAGCGAGACCGACTGCAGGCGGCGTGCGGGCAGCACTTCGCGCAGCTGCTGGCCCAGCGACTCGACGGTCGCAGGTCCCGCGGGCGGCGGTACAGGTGTCGGCGCGGGCGCGGCGGGCGATTTGGCAGCCGCGCGCGCGGCCCTGAATTTCTGCAGCAAGGCTTCTTCCCGGTATTGGACTCGCAAACCCAGCGTGCGCCGTTCAAGCGCAGCGCTTTCCCTCGGACGTCAGGGTGGCAGCACACGGTGCGCCTTGCCGTGATTTCCCTCGCGTTCTGTTCGCAAAAAGGCGACAGCGTGCGCCACGGCCATTTGTCATATTGAGTGGTCGGGCGCGGCACAGCTAGAAAAGGGGTGCGCGCCGCATTGCACCAGCGGCCGCTCGCGTGCCGCCGGTGCCGCGCCGCGCGACGCGCGACCGCTCAGCGCCTGCCGCCGAGAAAATCGCGCTTGCCGAGCTCGACGCCGTTGTGACGCAGGATCGCGTAGGCGATGGTGACGTGGAAGAGCACGTTCGGGATCGCCCAGTGCTGCAGGAAGTCCAGCCCCTTGAACTCGAGCGTACGCTCGCCGGCCGGCACCTTGATGTCGCGCGTCTCGGCTCCCTCGAGCGCGCTCGCGGGAATGCTCTTCAGGTAATCGATGGTGCGCGAGATACGCGCATGCAGCTCCTCGAAGCTGGTCTCGGTGTCGGGGAAGCGCGGCGGCTCCTGCCCCGTGAGGCGTGCCACGGAGTTCTTGGCGAGATCGCACGCGATCTGTACCTGCCGCGTGAGCGGGAACATGTCGGGCGCGAGCCTCGAGGCGAGGAGCACTGCGGGCTCGAACTTCCTCTGCTGGGCATACGCCACGCCCTTCTCGAGAAGCGCCGTGAGATTGCCGAGCGTATGGGTGAACACATCCACCGACATTGCGTGCACCGAGATCTTCATGGGCTCCCTTTCGTCCCTGGCTGAGTGGGGGCGCAGATTCTAGCCTCGAGGGGACTGGCGTGCCTGCCTCTCTGGTGAAACAATAGGCTAGCCTCGCCTACAAATTGAGCCTGTCATGAGCCTGATCTGGACACCTGCTCAGCTCGCGATGCTCGCCAAGGTTGTCGATCTGAACGGCTTCTCCGCCGCGGCGCGCGCGCTCGGCGTGCCGAAGGCCGCGGTGAGCCGCGCCGTCGCGGATCTCGAGAAGACGCTCGGCGTGCGCGTCCTCGAGCGCACGACGCGCCGTATCGCGCTGACCTCTGCGGGGCGTCTCGTCTATCCGCATGCGCGGCGTGTCGGCGAGGAGTCGGACGCCGCGCGCGGCGCGATCGCGAAGCTGAAGACTCCCGAGGCGCGGCCGCTGCGCGTCGTGGCCGATCCGATCTACGGCCGCGTGCTGCTCTCGCCGCTCGTGCCGCGCTTCCTCGAAGCCTTCGCGCACGTGCCGCTCGAAGTCGCGCTCGATGCGCAGCAGCTGGCCGACGGCGCATGGGACGTCGCCATCCGCACCCGGCCCCCGGCCGATGCCGGCCTCACGCGGCGCGTGCTCGGGGCACCGCCCGCGCTCCTGTGCGCCACGCCCGCCTACCTGCAGCAGCGCGGCGCTCCCGCCCGGCCCGACGATCTGCGCACGCACGACGTTCTGACGCCCGAGGTATCCGGGCAGCCCGAGTACCGCCTGCAGCTCGCGCGCGGCGCGCAGCGTGCCGAAGTGCCGCTCGTCCCGAAGCTCGCGGTCGATGACCCGGCGGTGCTGCACGCCGCCACCGCCGCCGGCCTCGGCGTGGGGCTGCTGCCCGAGTTCCTCTGTCGCCAGGGACTTGCCACCGGGCGGTTGAAGGCGGTGTTGCCCGAGTGGACCCTGCCGCCGGCGGATGCGCTCTACGCGCTCTATCCGGCGACGCTCGAGTCCGACCCGCGCGTGCAGCAGTTCGTGGACTTCCTGGCCGCGAACATCGTTCCGGCGCTCGCCGCTCCAGCGGCTGCCGCCCGCGGCTGAAGACCCGGTACACTGAAACACCTGCGGCTTCGAGGGAGCCGCCCGCCGCGTGGGTCGGCGGGTTCCGCAAGAGGATCGGCCATGTACCGTGCACCGCTGAGGGAATTGCGTTTCGTGCTCGAGGAGCTGCTCGAGGCGGGCAGCCTGAGCGCCTGTCCGCCGTTCGCCGAGTACTCCGACGAGTTGGGCCGCTCGGTGCTCGAGGAAGCGGGGCGCTTCGCCGAGACCTTTCTCGATCCTCTCAACCGCAGCGGAGATACCCAGGGCGCGCGCTGGACCCCGGATGGCGTGGTCGCGGCGCCGGGCTTTCGCGCCGCGTACGAGCAATTCGTCGCCGGCGGGTGGCCGGCGCTCGGCTCTGAGCCCGAGTACGGCGGCCAGGCGGTGCCGCGCGTGCTGGTGAGCGCGGTCGGGGAGCTGTGGGGCTCGGCGAATCTTGCCTTCAAGCTCGGGCCGATGCTCACCCACGGCGCCGTGCGCGCGCTCGAGCTCACGGGCTCCGCGGCGCAGAAGGCCAGGTACCTGCCGAAGATGGTGAGCGGCGCGTGGAGCGGCACCATGGTGCTCACCGAGCCGCAGGCGGGCTCGGATCTGGCGCAGGTGCGCACCCGCGCCGTGCCCGACGGTGACCATCACCGCCTCTTCGGGCAGAAGATCTTCATCACCTGGGGCGATCACGATCTCACCGCCAACACCATCCACATGGTGCTGGCGCGCGTCGAGGGGGCGCCTCCCGGAGTGAAAGGGATCTCGCTGTTCATCGTGCCGAAGGTGCTGGTGAACGCCGACGGCTCGCTCGGCGAGCGCAACGACGTGCGCTGCCTCTCCATCGAGCACAAGCTCGGCATCCACGCGAGCCCGACCTGCGTGCTCGCCTTCGGCGAGAAGGCGGGTGCCGTCGGCTATCTGGTCGGCGAGCCAGGCCGTGGCCTCGAATACATGTTCATCATGATGAACAGCGCGCGGCTCTCGGTCGGGAGCGAAGGCTACGCAGTCGGGGAGCGCGCCTTCCAGCGGGCCGCTGAGTGGGCGCGCACGCGCGTGCAGGGGCGCCCGCCGGGCGCCGCGCGCGGCAGCGCCGCGCCGATCGTCAACCATCCGGACGTGAAGCGCATGCTCCTCATGATGAAGTCGCAGACCGAGGCCTCGCGGGCGCTGACGCTCTACACGGCGATGCAGCTCGATCTCGCCGTGGGGAGTCCCGATCCCGCGGTGCGTGCCGCAGCGCTCGCGCGCGGCGATCTGCTGACGCCGATCGTCAAGGGCTGGTGCACCGAGGTCGGCAACGAGGTGGCCGGCATCGGCGTGCAGGTCCACGGCGGCATGGGCTTCATCGAGGAGACTGGCGCGGCGCAGTACGTGCGCGACGTGCGCATCACCACCATTTACGAGGGCACCACCGGCATCCAGTCGAACGATCTCATCGGCCGCAAGATCGCGCGCGATCGCGGCGCGGCGATGATCGCCTTCCTCATCGAGATGCAGACCGAGCTCGAGGGCCTTGCGGCCACCGAGGAGCGGGTCGACGGGATCTGCCGGGCGGCGCTCGAAGCGGTCGGGCTGCTGCGCCGCGCTACCGAGGCGCTCGGCAGGGCGCTTGCCACGCGGCCCGAGCTGGCGCAGGCCGTGTCGGTGCCGTACCTGAAGCTCTGCGGCTATGTGACGGGCGGCTGGCTCCTCGCCAGGTCGGCGGTGCTCGCCGCAGCCCGCGTTGACGGCGCCGAGCGCGAGTTCTACAACGCCAAGATCCACACCGCGGCGTTCTACGCCGCGCAGGTGCTGCCGACCGCGGCCGCGCTGGCGCGCGTGGTCGAGAGCGGCGGGGCGAGCGTTGCGGAGACCGACGCGGCGCTCATCTGAATCGCGGCGCCGGCGACGCGGCGCGGGGATGCTCCGATGAAGCGATGCGGCCTGCTGCTGAGTCTCGCCCTGCTGGTCCTGGCACGCGCGTCCGCGCAGACGGCGGCCGCTCCCTCTGCCGCGGAGCAGATCCTCGGCACCTGGATGCTGGTCTCCTACGTCGGCGAGGACGTGGTCACGGGGACCCGGACCGAGGTCATGGGCAGCCATCCCTCCGGGTACATCAACTACGGCCGCGATGGCCGCATGATCGTCATCGTCGTCGGGACGGACCGCCGCAAGCCCGCCGGCCCCGTGGCGACGCCCGCCGAAGCGCAGGCGCTCCTCAGCAGTCTCCTCGCCTACGCCGGCACCTATACGCTCGACACCGCCGCGCACACCGTCACGCACCACATCGATGTGTCCTGGGATCAGACCCGCACCGGGGAGTCGCACGTGCGCACTTACCGCTTCGAGGGCGAACGGCTGACGCTGACGACCCAGCCCTCGCGCGATCCGGCGAGCGGCCGGTCCACCGTGCGCACTATCGTCTGGGAGCGGGTGCGGGCGCCGTGAAGCGGCGCGAGCTGCTCGGGAGCGCAAGCGCGATTGTCCGCTGCCACCCCATTCAGCGCGCGTGCCGCCGCCGCGGGCGGCATGCCGCTCACGCGCCGCATCCCCTCGAGCGGCGAGGAGATCCCGATCATCGGGCTCGGCACCTCGCGCAGCTTCGAGGTCGGCGCTTCCGCGACCGGGCGCGAGCCGCTGCGGGAGGTGCTCGCGGCCTTCTTCGCCGCCGGCAGCCGCCTCATCGACACCTCCCCCATGTACTCGACCGCCGAGCAGGTGCTGGGTGAGCTCCTCACGCCCGAGATGCATGCGCGTGCCTTCCTCGCCACCAAGGTGTGGACGCGCGGCAAGCGGGCGGGGCTCGAGCAGATGGCGCACTCGGAGGAGCTGCTGAGGGTCAGGCGGCTCGACCTCATCCAGGTGCACAACCTGCTCGATCTCGACACGCAGCTCGCGACGCTCAGGGAGTGGCAGGCGGCCGGGCGCGTCCGCTACGTCGGCGTGACGCACTACACCGTGAGCGGCCAGGCCGATCTCGAGCGCGTGGTGAGCCGCGAGTCGCTCGACTTCGTGCAGCTCAACTACTCTCCGCTGACGCGCGCGGCGGAACGGCGCCTGTTGCCGCTCGCCGCCGAGCGCGGTGTCGCCGTGCTCGTCAACCGCCCCTTCGAGGACGGGGAGCTCTTCGTCAGGACGCGCGGCAAACCGCTGCCGGCGTTCGCGCCCGAGCTCGATGTCACGAGCTGGGGACAGCTGATCCTCAAGTTCATCGCCGCGCACCCCGCGGTCACCTGCATCATTCCCGCGACCGCCCGCGTGGCGCATCTCAGGGACAACCTCGCGGCCGGGGTCGGGCGGCTGCCCGATCGGCGCCAGCGCGAGGCGATCGCGGCACTGCTCGCCTGAGGTCTCAGCGCCGCGCGCGGCGCACGCGCACGTGCAGCGGCAGCTGCGCCGGCTCGTTGAGGTTCTCGAGGAACGCGCGGCGCGCCTCGGGCGAGAGCGCGCCCCAGTCGACCTTGTCGGTATGCGTGCGGCGCAGCTGCGTATCGCTGATCCGTGCCGTGGCGCGGCTCGAGCTCCGCCAGCGAGCCGGCAGCCGCGCGGTCACGCCGCGCTCGAGCAGGTCCACCACCGCGGCCGCCACCCGCGGATCGCGCGTCAGATCGCTGTGGGCGACGCGCGCATAAGCGCAGGGGGCGCCGGCGAGCGCCGCGCTCGCGGCCGGCACCGAGCCATCGCCATGGCGGGTGAGCGTGTAGATAAAATCGTCGCGCCACCGCGCCACCGCCGTGACGGTCTCCTGGCCGACGCCGACGATCACCGCGAAACGCGCATCGGCGGGCGCGAGCCGGCCCTGCGTGGCGCGCGCCGCGGCGAGCAGCACGCGGCGCGGCTGGGGTCCCGAGCGCGGCCAGGCCGTCGGATCGAGCAGGTCCGCGCGCCCGCTCCACGCCCCGGTCGGCAGCAGGTCGTACAGGCTCGGGAAGCTGCTGAAGACCTCGGTGGCGAGCGCCTCGGCGGAGGGCTGCGCGGCGAGGCGCGCCACCTTGCGCACCACCGCGTAGGTGCCGCGCAGCGCCTGCACTGCGGCGCAGGAGCCGAGGTTCGGCGTGCCGAGCAGCACGACGCGCGCGACGTGCCGCGTGCCGGGGTGGGTGAGCGCGGCGCGCGCGACCAGGCCGCCCATGCTGTGCGCCACGATCGCGATGCGCCCTTCCGCAGCAAGGCGCGCCGCGAGCGCGCGCCCGAGATCGGCGATCGACAGCCGCCAGTCATAGTCGTGGAACTCGGCCGCAAGGCCGCGGGCGCGCAGCGCGAGCTTCAGGCGCAGATGCGAGTAGAGCACCGCGCCGAGCGGTACGACCGGCGCTCCGCCGCCGACGCGCAGCAGCGCGAGCCTCCCCTGCTGGATGTCGATGGGATCGAGCCACACGATGTCGTGCGGCAGCGGTGCGGCGCGCTTCAGTCCCAGCTGTGAGCCCATGATGCCGGGCACGATCAGCACCCGCAGCGCCTGCGGGCCGAGCGGCGTGCGCTGGGCACGGCGCGCCAGCGTGCTGAGCGCGCGGTACTCGGCGGCACCGAAGTAGGCGCTGAGCTCGGCGGCGTGCGCGCCTTGCGCCAGCCAAGTCTCGATCTGCGCGTCGCTCCACGCGAAGCGATCGTAGGGAGTGACGTGATCGCGCGGCGCGTCCGGGGAGCTCACTCGGCGCTCAAGGGTCGCACACGCGCGCTCACCGCGATGCTGCCGCCGCCCTCGAGCAGCAACTCGAGCGGCACCTCCTCGCCGACTGTCAGCGGATGCGCGAGCTCGTGCAGCATCAGGTGCAGTCCGCCGGGCTTGAGCTCGACGCTCGCGCCGGGCGCGATCACGAGCGGCTCGTGCGGGCGCATGGTGGAGACGCCGTTCTCGAGCCGCGTCTCGTGAATCATCGCGTGGCCGGCCAGCGCCGAGCGCACGCCGTCCACCCGCACGGGCCGCGTGCCGCCGTTGGTGAGGCGCATATAGGCTGCCGCCACGTCGGCGCCGGGAATGGCGCGCACCCACGCGTCCGTGACGCTGAGCGCGCTCGCGGGCGCGCTCGGCTGCGCCGCCGCCGGCACGCCGAGCGCCGCGCAGGCGAGCAGCATCGCGAGTCCGGCGCCGAGCGACCCTGGAGAGCGTGGCACATGCACCGCGCGATTATGCCAGACGGTCCGCGCGTGACCGACTATGATTCCCCGCACTCACCCATGACGAAGTCCGCACGCTCGGAGCTCACGGCACTGCTGGCGCTGTTTGCCGGCGCGCTGGCGATCGGCAGCTCCGGGATCTTCGTGCGCGTCTCGGAGACCGGACCGGTGGCGAGCGCCTTCTGGCGCGGTGCGCTCGCGCTGCCGCCGCTCGCGCTGTGGGTGCTCCTCGAGCGGCGCGCGCCGGCAGCCCGCGCGCGGGCCCCGCTCCTCGATCCGCTGTTTTTCTGGGCCGGAGTGTTCTTCGCCGGGGACATCGGTCTGTGGCACCTGTCGCTCACGCGTAACTCGGTCGCCGCCTCGACGCTCGAGGCCAACACCGCGCCGATCGTCGTGTCGATTCTCGCCTGGGCGGTGTGGGGCGAGCGGCCGCGGCTCGCGTTCCTGCTCGCGACGCTGCTGGCCTTCGGCGGCATGCTGCTGATCGTGAGCCCGAAGCTCGTCCCCGGCGGTCACGGGCTCGCCGGCGATGCGCTGGCGCTCGGCGCCGCCTGGTTCTACGCCGCCTATATCCTCGCGGTCGCGCGGCTGCGCGCCCGTCACGGCACCGCGATCGTCATGTTCGTGAGCACGCTCATCTTCAGTGTGCTGCTGCTGCCGCTGCCGTTCGCGATGGGGGAGAAGTTTCTGCCCGACACCGGGCGCGGCTGGCTGCTGCTCGCCGGACTGGCACTCTCGGCGCAGGCGCTCGGGCAGAGCCTGATCGCGTACGCGCTGGCGCACCTGCGCCCGACCTTCGGCTCGGTGGGCCTGTATCTGCAGGTGATCGCCGCGGCGCTGTACGCCTGGCTGCTGCTCGGGGAGCGGCTGCAGCCGCTGCAGCTCGCCGGCGGTGTGATCGTGCTCAGCGCCATCGCGCTGGCGCGTGCGGCGCGCGGTCCGCGGCCGGCGCCGGCCGCCGCGCCGCCGGGCTGAGGACCTCAGCTCAGGCGCGCGTCGATCCAGTCGAGCGTCTCGCGCCAGAGCGTCTCGCGGTGCCGCTCGGCGAAAAAGCCGTGGTGGCCGATGGCGCGCACCCCGGCGGCCGCCGGAGTGGTCCAGCGCCGCTCGATCCGTGCATTCGGGTAGAGCGCGAGCAGCGCTTCGACCGCGCGCGGGGTTGCAATCGGGTCGTCGCTGAAGCTCGAGGAAAGAATCGGCGCGCGCACCGCGGCGAAGGGGCCGTCGCGCGGGTCGCCGGCGAGGTCCGGCGCAAAGTGCTCGGGGCTGAGGCACCACTTGCGCCATTCGAGGAAGACGCCCGGGGGCAGCGCATCGCCGCGCCACAGCGTCCCGCGCGGCACGTAGCCGCGGAGTCTGAGCTCGAGCGGGCCGTAGATCTTCCAGAAGAGGAGCGCCACGCCCCGCAGCGGCACGCGGTGCCAGCGCCAGTAGCCCACCGAGGTGGCGACCATGACGTGAGCGCGGGCCGCGGCCTGGTTGGGCATGCAGCCGATCAGCTGTCCGCCGACGCTGTGGCCGACCGTGACGAGGGGCAGCCGCGGGCAGCGCGCCGCGAGCCAGCCGAGCGCCGCCGGCATGTCCAGGCGGCCCCAGTCGCTCATGCGGGCGGTCTCGGCAGCGTGCGGCAGACTGGCCGAGGCGCCCATCCCGCGGTAGTCGTAGAGCAGCGTGTGGTAGCCGCGCGCGGCGCAGTAGTCCGCGAACTTGCGATAGAACTCGTGCGGGAAGCCGGTCGCGCCGTTGACGACCAGCGCGCCGTGCGCCGCGGCGGAGGCGCAGTAGAGGCCGGCGAGCGTGCGGCCGTCGCTGGCCGTGAGAGTCACCGGCTCGGGTGCTGCCGCTGCCGCCTGGCTCCCGGAAAGCGCGCCGTTCACCGCGCGTGCTCCGCGATGAGGCGCGCCACGGCATCGATGGCGGCGCGCCGGGGCGTCGTCCGGCGCCACACCGCGCCGATGCGCCGCAGAGGCGCGGGCCGCACGAAGGGCCGCACCTTGACGCCGCGCGCCTGGCCGTAGGCGCCGCCGCTCGCCAGCTCCGGCAGCAGCGTCACGCCGGCGCCGGCCGCCACCATCTGGCGCAGCGTCTCGAGGCTCGTCCCGCGAAAGTCCTCGCTCGGCCTCACGCCCACGTGGCCGCAGACCTCGAGCGCCTGATCCCGCAGGCAGTGGCCCTCCTCGAGCAACAGCAGCGTCTCGCCCTTCAAATCGCTGGTTCGCACCGCCGCGCGCGCGGCGAGCGGATGGTGCTCGGGGACGGCCAGCGTGAACGGCTCGCGGTACAGCTCGCGCGCCTCTAGCCCGGCGAGCTCCACCGGCAGCGCGAGGATCCCGAGGTCGAGCTCACCCTCGCGCAGCTTCTCGAGCATCGGGGCCGTCTGGTACTCGTAGAGGCGCAGCTCGAGCCGCGGCAGGCTCCTGCGGATCGCCCGGGTCACGTGCGGCAGGAGATAGGGACCGATGGTCGGCAGCAACGCGACGCGCAGCTTCCCCGCGAGCGGGTCGCGCCATTCGGCCGCCAGCGCCACCACCTCCTCGCTCGCCTCGATGATGCGCCGGGCGCGCGCCGCGATCTCCGCGCCGGCCTCGGTGAGCGATACCTTGTGGGGCGCACGCTCGATGAGCTGCACCCCGAGGCTCTGCTCGAGCTTCTTCAGCTGCGCCGACAGGGTCGGCTGGCTGACGAAGCAGCGCGCGGCGGCGCGGCCGAAGTGGCGCTGGTCGGCCACCGCCACCAGGTAGCGCAGGTCCTTGAGCTTCAGGTCCACGGCCATGTGATCTCGGCGCTCCCCGGCGCGATATATATCATCTATCGAGATTATAAAATCAATCGATTGGATTGATAAGACCGCGTGCCGCAGGATGGCGCCACATCCCGCTTCAAGGAGTATCCGAGCATGTCAGGCGTAGGTCAGCGTTTTCCCGAGTTCGCCCTCACCGCTGTCGTCAGCAGCGATGCCAGGACGGCGTTCCGTCCCTTCACCCACGAGAGCTTCCCCGGCAAGTGGCAGGTCGTGTTCTTCTGGCCCAAGGACTTCACCTTCGTGTGCCCGACGGAGATCGCCGCCTTCGGCAAGCTCGAGCGCGAGTTCCGTGCGCGCGATGCGCAGCTGCTCGGCGTCAGCATTGACAGCGAGTACGTGCACCTTGCCTGGCGGCGCGACAGGGAGGAGCTCAAGGACCTGCCGTTCCCGATGCTCTCCGACATCAAGCGCGAGCTCGCGAGCCGCCTCGGCATTCTCGATCCGCAGGCCGGGGTCGCCCAGCGCGCCACCTACATCGTCGACCCGCAGGGCGTGATCCGCTTCGTGTACGTCACCGACCTCTCCGTCGGCCGCAGCCCCGAGGAAGTGCTGCGGGTGCTCGACGCCCTGCAGACCGATGAGCTCTGCCCCTGCAACTGGCACAAGGGCGAAGAGACCCTGAAGGCGGCTTGAGGTGAAGACCCTGGAAGCCATTCGCGAGTCGCTGCCGGCGTACGCGCGCGATCTGCAGCTGAACCTGGGTGCGGTGCTCACCCCCGCGGGGGCGCCGGGCCTCTCCGAGCGGCAGATCTGGGCGGTGGCGCTGGTGAGCGCGCTCGCCTCGCGCAACGCGGCCTTCAGCCGCGACCTCGGAGCGCTCGCCGCCGCGCGCCTCGATGCCGCCCACGTCACCGCGGCGCACGCCGCGGCGGCGATCATGGGCATGAACAACGTCTATTACCGCTTCCTGTATCTGGTGGAGGACGGCGAGTACGCCAAGCTCCCGGCGCGGCTGCGCATGAACGCGCTCGGCAGCCCCGGGATCGCCAAGGCGGACTTCGAGCTGCTCGCACTCGCGGCCTCGGCCATCAACGGCTGCGGCAGCTGCGTCGCCTCGCACGAGCGGCAGCTGCGCGCGCACGGGCTCGAGCGCGAGGCGGTGCAGAGCGCGGTGCGCATCGCGGCGACCGTGCACGCGGTGGCGCGGGTGCTGGAGACGAGCGGCGGCGAGGCGGCGCTCGCCGGGACGCGCGCCGCCTAGCCGATCGCGTGCAGGTTGCCGTCCCCGCAGCGCTCGGCAGGACGAGTAGAGTACTGACACTGTGCCGCCCCGACTCGGCCTCCTTGTTATCGTCGCGCTGACGTCCGGCCCGCTGGCCGGCGCCGCCGAGCGCGCGAGCGCCGTGCGCACGGTCACCGACGACTCCGGCAAGGCGCTGACGGTGCGCGCGCCGCCGCTGCGCATCGTGAGCCTCTCGCCCGGCGGGACCGAGATGCTGTTCGCCGCGGGTGCGGGCTCGCAGGTCGTGGCCACGGTCGAATACTCGGACGTGCCGCCGCAGGCGCGGCGCGTGGCGCGCATCGGCGACGCCGTCGCGATCGATCTCGAGCGGCTCGTGCGCCTTCACCCGGACGTGGTCGTCGCCTGGCCCTCGGGCGGCAACCCCGCGCAGCGCGAGAAGATCGCACGGCTCGGAATCCCGGTCTACGAGCAGGAGGCGCGGCGGCTCGCGGATCTGGCGCCCTCGCTGCGGCGCCTCGGCACGCTCGCCGGCACCGGCGCCGAAGCCGAGCGCGCCGCGCACGGCATCGAGGCGCGCCTGGCGGCGCTCGAGCGCACCTACGCCGGCGCCGCGGATACCGCCCATCCGCGCGTGCTGCTCGAGGTGTGGAATCGCCCCATCTACACCGTCGGCGGCCGGCACCTCATGACGGATGCGCTCGAGCTCTGCGGTGCGCGCAATGTGTTCGCGGACCTCCCCGAGGCCGGGCCGGTAATCGACATCGAGGCGGTCATCGCCCGCGATCCCGACATCATCGTCGCGGCGGGGCCGCCGGGCGAGAGCGCCGGCTGGCTGACCGACTGGAAGCGCTTCGGCACATTGAGCGCCGTGCGCAGCGGCCGGCTGCTGGCGTTCGAGGATCAGGGTCTGAGCCGCCTCGGTCCCAGCGTGCTCGATGCGACCGAGGCGCTGTGCCGCGCGATCGCCGGCGTCACCCGCGCAGGCCCGTAAACCGGCACGGTACTTAGCCGGCAAGAGCCGGCGGGCGTGAGGATCAGTCCCGGAAGTTGTTGAACTGCAGCGGCCGGTCGAGCTTGGCGCCGCGCAGCAGCGCGATCGCCGCCTGCAGGTCATCGCGCTGCTTGCCGCTCAACCGCACCTTGTCCCCCTGGAGACTCGCCTGCACCTTGAGCTTCGAGTCCTTGATGAGGCGGGTGAGGAGCTTGCCGGTCTCCGCATCGATCCCGTGTCGCAGCAGCACTTCCTGGTGTGCGGCCGAGAGTGTCGTCTGCGGCTCCTTCACCTCGAGGCACTTCAGGTCGATGCCGCGCTTCCCGAGCCGCAGCTTGAGGATCTCGAGCATCTGCTTCAGCTGAAAGTCCACCTGCGCATGCAGCGTGACGGTGAACTCCTTGAGCTCGAAGCGCGCCCCCGTGTCCTTGAAGTCGAAGCGCTGCGAGAGCTCGCGATTCGCCTGGTCGAGCGCGTTGGCGACCTCGTGGGCGTTGAGCTCGGAGACGGCGTCGAAAGAGGGCATGGAGCGTCAGCGTCCGCGGCGCCGTGGCGCGGATCTCTTCGCCGTTCCCGCCGCTTTCGCCGCCACGGCCGCGCGCGGCGCGCGCAACGGTCGCTGGCGGCCGGTCGCGAGCTTCTGGCGGTGCGCGCGGGTGAGAGCCATGAAGCGCGGTGTGGGACCCACGTCCTCGTAGATCGGGTCGCCCTGCTCGTCGGTGGAGATCACACGCTTGCCGGCGACGTAGGGCATGGCGGCCGCGAGCTCCTGGAGCGCCGCGCCGAGGAGCTCGGTGATCAGCTGCTCGGGGGCCCGCCCCGGGAACATCTCCGCGAGCGCTGCGAGCTGCGCGGCTTCATCGAGCGGCAGGTGCACGGCGAAGCTGCGCGCCGTCCGTGGCGCGGCCGCGGTCTCGCGCCAGCTCTCGAGCAGCTCTTTGAAGCTCACGGGTTGCTTTCAGTTTGCCTAAGGGGTGGCTGGGGTCGGCGATGCGACATCGCCGGGCGCGCATTCTAGCGGAATGCTGCGCCGTCGGGCGGGGCGTCGGCGCCAGCTTGACGCCCTCGGCCGCCGCAGGGATACTCGTTCGCAGCATGTCGCACCGGCCCGTCGGCATTTCCTGGTGGTGGCGCACTTCATGACGGAGTGGGCTGACGGTTAGCTTTTTCCCCGCGACTTAAGCGCATAAACGGCACCAGAAACCCATCTCCGGATGACCCCGGGATGGGTTTTTTGTTGTCTGCACACGTTAGGAGCCTTACAGCTTTGCAAACGGCCTTCGACATCACCGGCGACCTCGACACGCCGGTCTCGGCGTTCATGAAGCTTGGCGCGTTTGCGCCGCGCTTCCTGCTCGAGAGCGTCGAGGGCGGCGAGCGCCTCGGCCGCTACTCCTTCATCGGCTTCGGTGACGGGCTCGAGGTGCGGCTCGATGGGACCGGGCTGATGATCGGCGCCGAGCGCCGCGCTCTGCCTGCCGACGGCGCCGAGCTGCTCGCGGGGCTGCGCACCGCGCTCGCCGCCGCGCCGCAGCCCAGGCCCGACATTCCCGGCGTGCCGCTCGCGGGGGGGCTGGTCGGCTACGCCGCCTACGACGTGGTGCGCTATTTCGAGCCGCTGCCCGCCCGGACGCGCAGCGACCAGGGCGTGCCCGCGCTGCATTACGTGGCTCCCCGCTCGGTGCTGGTGTTCGATCACCTGACGCGCGGCATCGCGTTGCTGCATGCGGGGAGCGACGCTGAGCGGCGCGCGCTCAGGCGCGAGGTGGTGCAGGCGCTGCGCGGCGCGTTGCCGACGGCTGCGCGTCCGGGGCGCTACGCGCCGCCGACGGCGGCCTACACGCGCGACGCCTACATGGCGGGCGTGCGGCGTACCCAGGAATACATCGCCGCGGGCGACGTCTACCAGCTGGTGCTGGCGAGCCGCTTCGCGGGACGGCACGAGCTCGATCCGTTCCAGGCCTATCGCGCCCTGCGCCTCATCAACCCCTCTCCTTATATGTACTACTGCGCCCTGGGCGACGTGGCCGTCGTCGGCTCATCTCCCGAGGCGCTCGTGAAGCTCTCCGGCCGCCGCGCCCAGCTGCGTCCCATCGCCGGCACTCGGCCGCGCGCCGCGGATGCCGCGGCCGATTCTGCGCGCGCGGCGGAGCTGCGCGCCGACCCCAAGGAGAACGCCGAGCACGTGATGCTGGTGGATCTCGCCCGCAACGACCTGGGCCGGGTCGCCTGCGCGGGCAGCGTGGCGGTCGAGCCCTATCGCGCGATCGAGCGCTACAGCCACGTCATGCACATGGTGAGCGGGGTGCACGGCGAGCTCGCCGCCGGGCGCGACGCCTTCGACCTGTTCGCGGCGGCCTTCCCGGCCGGCACGCTGGTCGGAGCGCCGAAGGTGCGTGCCATGCAGATCATCGACGAGCTCGAGCCGGCCCGGCGCGGGCTCTACGGCGGCACGGTCGGCTATTTCGGCGCGCGCGGCGACATGGACCACGCCATCACTATCCGCACGCTGGTGTTCCGGGGCGATGAGTACAGCTACCAGGCCGGCGCCGGCATCGTCGCCGACAGCGTTCCGCTGAGCGAGCACGAGGAGGTGCTCGCCAAGAGCGCGGCCATGGTGCGGGCGCTCGAGCTCGCGGAGGAGGGGCTGTGACGAAGCCGCGCCTCCTGCTCATCGACAATTACGACTCCTTCACCTACAACCTGGTGCAGGCGTTCCTGGTGCTGGGTGCCGAGGTGAGCGTCTACCGCAATGATGCCTTGACCCCGTCTCGAGCGCGCGCGCTTGCGCCCTCGCACCTGTGCATCTCGCCGGGCCCCGGCACTCCCTACGACGCCGGCGTCTCCATGGACATGATCCGCACCTTCGCCGGATCGATCCCGGTGCTCGGCGTGTGCCTCGGCCACCAGTCGATTGTCGAAGTGTTCGGCGGCCAGGTGGTGCGCGCCGCGCGCCTGATGCACGGCAAGACCTCGCTGGTGCGCCATGACGGCCGTACGGTGTTCGCCGGACTCCCGCAGCCCTGCGAGGTCGGGCGCTATCACTCGCTGATCGCCGCACCCGGGACGCTGCCGGAGTCGCTCGAGGTGAGTGCGCAGACTGATGAGGGCGAGATCATGGCGGTGCGCCATCGCACCCTCGTCGTCGAGGGCGTGCAGTTCCACCCGGAGAGCATCCTGACGCCGCAGGGGCCGAAGCTGCTCGGGAATTTCCTCCGGTACTCCGCCGGCGAGCGCTCGCGCGGCGCAACGGCTGAGGGAGCGGGCGATGTCGGCGCCGCGTGAGCTGCTGCAGCAGCTGTCCGAGCGGCGCGACCTCACCGAGTCGCAGGCCGGGGAGCTCCTGGCGCATCTCACCGACGGCGAGCTCCCGCCCGCCATGGCGGGGGCGCTGCTCGCGGCGCTCTCGACCAAGGGCGTGGTCGCCGACGAGGTGCGCGGCTTCGCGCTCACCATGCGCCGCCTGGCGCGCCGTCCCGACGTGCCGCCGGAGCTGCGCGCCATCGACATCGTCGGGACGGGCGGCGATGCCTCCGGCAGCTTCAACATCTCGACCGGTACCGCGCTCCTCACGGCCGCCTGCGGCGTGCCCGTCGTCAAGCACGGCAACCGCTCGGTCTCGAGCCGCAGCGGCAGCGCCGATGTGCTCGAGGCGCTCGGCGTGGCGATCCCGCGCGACGGCACGGCCGCGGGCGCCTGTCTGGCCGCCACGCGCTTCACCTACCTCTTCGCTCCGCACTATCACCCGGCGACGGCGCGCGTCGCGCCGATCCGTGCCGCGCTCGGCGTGCGCACCGTGTTCAACATCTTAGGTCCGCTGGTGAACCCGGCGCAGCCGCCGCTGCACCTTATCGGCGCGTACAGCTTAGGAGTAGCGCGCCTCATGGCCGACACGCTCGCCGGGCTTCCCATCGAGCGCAGCTTCGTCGTGCACGGCGCGGGCGGCTGGGACGAGCCGACACCGGTCGGTCCGTTCACCGTCTTCGACGTGCGTCCCGGCAAGGTCACCGTCGCCGTACGCTCGCCCGCCGAGTACGGACTCGCCCAGTGCAGTCCGGCGGCGCTCGCGGGTGGTGATGCGGCCTACAACGCGCGTGCGCTCGAGGCGGTGCTCTCAGGCACCGACCGCGGCGCGCATCGCGACTGCCTGCTGCTCGGCGCGGCGCTCGCGCTCGAGGTCGCGGCGGTGGCGGCGGACCCGGGCGAGGGGCTCGCACGCGCCGCCGCCGCGATCGACGGCGGTGCGGCCCGGCGGCTGCTCGAGACACTGCGTGCCCGGGCCGCCGACGCAGGCCCTGCCGCGGCGGGGCGCAGCGCATGAGCGCCTTCCTCGAGGAGATGGCCGCAGGCAGCCGCGCCCGGGTGCGTAGTGCCCTCACCCGCCGCTCGCTCGCGGGGCTCGAGTCTGCGGCGCGTCTCGCTCCCGTGCCGCCGCCGCTGCGCCTCGATGCGAGCGGCTTCGACCTCATCGCGGAGCTCAAGCTCCGCTCGCCGGCCGCGGGCGAGCTCGGGCCCGCAGGGGAGGACGTTGCGGCGCGGGTCGGCGCGTATGCGCGCGCCGGCGCGGCCGCGGTCTCGGTGCTCACGGAGCCGAGCCGCTTCGACGGCTCGCTCACGCACCTCGGCGAGGCAACGCGGGTACTGACGCCGCTCGGCGTGCCCGCGATGCGCAAGGATTTCCTCGTCGATCCGTACCAGGTGCTCGAGGCGCGCGCCGCCGGCGCGGGCGGCGTGCTCGTCATCCTGCGCATGCTGCCGAGAGAGGCGACCCGCGCGCTCATCGACTGCGCCGGCGCGCTCGGCCTCTTCGTGCTGCTCGAGGCCTTCGACGCGCGCGACGTCGAGCTCATGCACGAGCTGGTACACGCGCACCGCGGCGCGAGTCAGCTGCTCGCCGGCGTCAACTGCCGCGATCTGACGACCCTCGAGGTCGTCCCCGGGCGGCTGCTCGAGCTCGCGCCGCTCCTGCCGGCCAACGTGCCGCGCGTGGCCGAGAGCGGCGTCGCCTCGGAAGCCGATGCGCGCGCGGTCGCCGCCGCCGGCTACTCAGTGGCGCTGGTCGGCAGCGCGCTGATGCGCGGCGCCGATCCCGGCGGGCTCACCAAGGCGCTGATCGGGGCGGGCCGCGCGGCGCGGGCGGCGCACTAGCGGGACGCACGGCGATGTGGATCAAGATCTGCGGCCTGACCACACCCGATGCGATCGCCACCGCGATCGAAGCCGGCGTGGACGCGATCGGGTTCGTGTTCGCCGCCTCGCCGCGCCAGCTGACCCCGGAGGCGGCGGCGCAGCTCTCGCGCCCGGCGCGTGCCCGGGTGCGCTGCGTTGCGGTGACGCGCCACCCCACGCAGCTCGAGGTCGACGAGATGTTGCGGGTGTTCCGGCCCGACGTGCTGCAGACCGACGCATCCGACCTCGGCGGCCTCGATCTCCCGGCGACGCTCGAGCTGCTGCCGGTGGTGCGGAGCGATGCGGCGATGCCGGCGAGGCTTGCGCCGCGCGTGCTGTTCGAGGGGCCCGCGAGCGGTACCGGCACGGCGAGCGACTGGGGCGCCGCGCGCCGCCTGGCGCGCCGCACGCAGCTCGTCCTCGCCGGCGGACTCGACTCGGGCAACGTCGCGGCGGCGATAGGCGCGGTGCGGCCCTTCGGCGTCGACGTGTCGAGCGGTGTCGAGGCGCGCCCGGGAGTGAAGAGTCCGCTGAAGATCATGCAGTTCGCGCTCGCGGCACGGGCCGCGGTCGCCGCACCACCGAGTGAGGATGCCGTATGAGTGTCGCCTTGCCTGATGCCGCGAGCCTGCTCGATCAGTTGCTCGCCGGGCGCTTCCCCGACGCGCGCGGCCGCTTCGGTCCTTTCGGCGGACGTTACGTTCCCGAGACGCTCATCCCGGCGCTCGAGCGTCTCGAGCGCGGCGTGCGCGAGCACCTGCACACGGGTGAGTTCCAGCAGGAGCTCAGCGCGGAGCTGCGCTCCTGGGTAGGCCGGCCCACGGCCCTGACCCACGCGCGGCGCCTCTCGCAGCGCTGGGGCGCTTCCGTTTGGCTCAAGCGTGAGGATCTGGCGCACACCGGCGCCCACAAGATCAACAACGCCATCGGTCAGGCGCTGCTGGCGCGGCGGCTCGAGGCCCGACGCATCGTCGCGGAGACCGGCGCCGGGCAGCACGGCGTGGCGAGCGCCGCGGCCTGCGCGCGGCTCGGGCTGCCGTGCACGGTGTACATGGGCGAGATCGACATGGAACGCCAGGCGCCGAACGTCGGGCGCATGCGCCTGCTGGGCGCCACCGTCGTGCCGGTGACGAGCGGCGATCGCACGCTGCGCGCCGCGATCGACGAGGCGCTGCGCGACTGGGTGTCGGATCCGCTCGGAACCTACTACCTCCTCGGCTCGGTGGTGGGCCCGCATCCCTATCCCTACCTGGTGCGGGAGCTGCAGGCGGTCATCGGACGCGAGGCCCGCGCGCAGATGCTCGAGACCGCGGGCCGCCTGCCGGATGCGGTCATCGCCTGCGTGGGCGGCGGCTCGAACTCGATCGGCGCCTTCCACGCCTTTCTGGCGGACGCCGCCGTCGAGATCATCGGCGTCGAGGCGGGCGGCCGGGGCGCGGCGCTCGGCGATAATGCCGCGACGGTCGCCTACGGGCGGCCAGGGGTCCTGCACGGCACCTACTCCCTGCTGCTGCAGGACGAGAACGGCCAGATCCAGGAGACGCACTCGGTGTCGGCGGGACTCGACTACCCGGGCGTCGGTCCCGAGCACGCCCTGCTCGCAGCGCTTGGACGGGTGAGCTATCGGACCGCGAGTGACGAGGAGTCGCTCGCGGCGGTGCGCGCGTTGAGCGAGCTCGAGGGAATCCTGCCGGCGATCGAGAGCGCGCACGCGCTCGCGGCCGCAGAGCGCTGGGCGCGCGCGCATCCGGGCGGGACGGTGCTCGTGTGCCTCTCCGGGCGTGGCGACAAGGACATGCCGACGCTGCAACGGACACTGCTCGCCGCGGAGGGCCCATGAAGGCGCACGAGCGCATCACGAGCGCCATCCGTGCGGCTGCCGCGGGCGGCGCGCCGGCGCTCGTCGCCTATCTCACCGCGGGCTACCCGAGGCGCGAGCAGTTCGCCGCGAATCTCGAGGCCATCGCGGGCGCGGCGGATGTGGTCGAGATCGGCGTGCCCTTCACCGACCCCATGGCCGACGGTGTCACCATCCAGCGGGCGAGCCTCGGGGCCCTCGCGCAGGGCGTCACCCTCAGGTGGATCCTGGCCGAGGTGGCGCGGCTCGTCAGTGTCCGCACCCCGCTCCTTCTCATGAGCTACCTCAACCCGCTGCTGGCCTTCGGGGTCAGGGAGCTCGCCGACAGTGCCGCGCGCGCCGGCGTTGCGGGCTTCATCGTGCCGGACCTGCCGCTCGATGAGAGCGGCGAGCTCAAGGCGGCGCTCGCTTCGCACGGCATCGCGCTGGTGCAGATGGTCACCCCGGTCACGGAGCCTGAGCGCCTCGCGGCGCTCACGGCCGGCAGCCAGGGATTCGTCTATGCCGTCACCATGACCGGTACCACCGGCCGTAACGTCGCGGTGCCGGAGGAGGTGATCGCCTACCTCGAGCGCGTGCGCGCGCACGCCACGCTGCCGGTGTGCGCCGGCTTCGGTATCCGCTCGCGCGAGCAGGTGGCGCGGCTCACGGGCCACGTCGACGGAGTCGTGGTCGGCTCGGCGCTGGTGGAGCTGCTCGAGCGCGGCGCGGATCCGGGTGCGTGGCTCAGGGAGCTGCGCGCATGAGCACCCTGACGATCGCGGCGCGTTTCTGCGGCCCGCCGGGCTCCGCGAACGGCGGCTACTTCGCCGGCATGGTCGCGAGCTGCGCCGCACGCACCGTGACGGTACGGCTGCTGCTGCCGCCGCCGCTCGAGCGGCAGCTCACGATCGCCGAGCTCGGGGGCGGTGCGCTCCAGGTGCTCGATGGCACCGAGGCGGTGGGCGAAGCGCGCCCCGCCGCTCTCGAGCTCGAGGTCGGCACCGCTCCGGATTACCTCGAAGCGGTGGAAGCCTCGCGCCACTACGCCGGGTTCCGCTACCACCGCTTCCCGGGCTGCTTCGTCTGCGGCACGCACCGGGTCCGGGGCGATGGCCTGCGCATCTTCGCCGGTCCCATCGCCGAGCGCGGCCTGGTCGCGGCTCCCTGGGTGCCGGACGCATCGCTCGACGCCGGTGACGGCAAGGTACGCGCCGAGTTCATGTCGGCGGCGCTCGATTGCCCGGGCTACTTCGCGGTCGCGCCGGATGACCGCATCATGCTGCTCGCGGAGCTCACCGTTCACGTCGACCGCCGCGTGCACATCGGGGAGTCCTGCACCGTGGTGGGCTGGCAGCTCGGCTCGAGCGGGCGCAAGCACGAGGCAGGCACGGCGCTCTTCGACGGCAAGGGCGAGCTGTGCGGCCGGGCCCGCGCGCTGTGGATCGAGCCGCGCGCCGCGGTCGAGACCGCTCAGGGCCTGTAGAGCGTACGCCGCCGGCGGAGTCGGCCAGCTAGCCGCGCACGAGGCGCATCATGTTCTCGGCGTAGCGCGCGCCCGCGACCGCGCTCGCCGGAAGCACCGCGTCGATGGAGGCGAGCTCCTCGGGCGACAGCCGCACCTCGAGCGCGCCGAGATTCTCCTCGAGATTCCCGACGCGGCGCGTGCCTGGAATGGGCACGAGGTATTCGCCCTGCGCCAGCACCCAGGCGAGCGCGAGCTGCGCGGCCGTGCAGCCCTTCTCTCTAGCGAGCGCCTGGACCTTGCCGACCAGCGCCAGATTGCGCGCGAAATTCTCGCCCTGGAAGCGCGGATTCTCACGCCGGTAGTCATCGGGCGCGAAGTCGTCGGGGCTGCGGATGCGGCCGGTGAGGAAGCCGCGCCCGAGCGGGCAGTAGGGTACGAAGCCGACTCCGAGCCGCCGGCAGGTCTCGAGCACGCCGTCCTCCGGATCGCGCGTCCACAGCGAGTACTCGCTCTGGAGCGCTGCGATCGGGTGCACGCGATGCGCGCGCTCGAGGGTGCGCGGGGCGACCTCGGAGAGGCCCAGATGCCGCACCTTGCCGGCACGCACCAGCTGCGCCATGGCGCCGACGGTGTCCTCGATCGGGACCTGCGGATCGACGCGGTGCAGGTAATACAGGTCGATATACGTGACGTTCAGACGCCTGAGGCTCGCCTCGCACGCCTCGCGCACGCGGGCCGGACGCGCGTCGATGGCCCGGGCAGCACGGTCGTCGGGATCGCGCACGAAGCCGAACTTGGTGGCGAGGAAGACCCGCGCCCGCCTGCCGGCGAAGACGCGCCCGAGCAGCTCCTCGTTGGTGTACGGCCCGTAGGCATCCGCGGTGTCGAAGAAATTGACGCCGAGCTCGAGTGCACGCTCGAGCGTCTCGATCGATTCGGTGTCCGAGTGCGCGCCGTAGAACTCGCTCATCCCCATGCAGCCGAGACCGAGCGCCGATACGGCGGGCCCCCTGGGTCCGAGTGTGCGCGTCTGCATGCGTGCTGCTCCTCAGAGGGCGGGTGGGTGCTCATTCTGCGCCCGCCGGTCGCGGGCACGAATACTCACTTCGGCAGAGAGAGGGCGCTAAGCGCGCGCCGGGGCCGCCGGCCGCATGTGGGACCTGCGCCAGCCGCCCCACTTGTAGTAGAGCACGGCGAGCAGCGCCGAGAGCGCCGAGGAGATCGGAAAGCTCCACCACACCGAGTCCACCTGGTAGCGGTCGAGGAAGGCTTCCGCGAGCGGGAAGCGCACCACCAGCAGCGTGATGGTAAGGATGATGAGCGGCGCCATGACCGCGCCGGTGGCGCGCACTACGCCGAACAGCGCCACCGCTACCCCGAAGAACACGAACGACGGCGTGACCACGTGGTTCAGGTGCGAGGCGAGGACCCGTGCCGTCGAGCCCGCCGGCAGGAACAGCGCGAACAGCGGCGCATCCAGCAGCTCCATCGCCAGCGCGATGCCGCCGCACAGCACCACGTTATAGAGCACGCCCCAGCGGGCGATGCGCGTCACCCGCTGCCACTGGCCGGCGCCGACGTTCTGCGCCGTCATGGCCGACATGGCCATGGCGACCGCGAAGGCCGGCATCTGGATGTAGTTCCACAGCTGCAGCGCCGCGCCGAAAGCCGCGGTGGTGTCGACGCCGAAGCGGTTGACCAGGGTGATCATTAGCACGCCGGACAGCGACATCACCAGCATCTGCGCGCTCATCGGCACGCCCTTCCTCACCAGCGCCGCGACCACCGACCAGTCGACCCTGAGCAGCGTCAGCTCGTCCCGGTGCAGCACGAGCAGGTGCCGCCGGCGGTACAGGTGGCGGACGAGGGCGACGAGGCTCACCGCCTGGGCGACGAAGGTGGCGAGAGCGGAGCCGGCGATTCCGAGGCGGGGGATCGGGCCGACGCCGAAGATGAACACCGGGTTGAGCGCGATGTCGAGGCCCACCGAGAGCAGCATGAAGTAGAAGGGCGTCTTCGAGTCGCCGGCGCCGCGCAGCATCGCACCGACGAACGCGTACAGGTACAGGAAGGGCAGCGCCAGGAAGATGACCCGCATGTAGGCCACCGCGAGGTCGAGCGAGTCGGCGGGGGTGCTCATGGCGATGAGCAGCGGCCGGCACAGCGCCAGTCCCGCGATCGCCATGGCGACCGAGATGCCCGTGAAGAAGGTGGCGCTGGTCCCCGCCACGCGCTTGGTCTCGGGCACGTTGTTGGCGCCGATGCACTGGCCGACGAGGATCGTGGCCGCGAGCGCCACGCCGAACGCCGCGCCGATCAGCAGGAACATCACCGTGTTGGCGTTGGAGGTGGCGGTGAGCGCCGCCTCGCCGAGAAAGCGTCCCACCCAGACGGAATTTACCGAGCCGTTGAGGGATTGCAGTACGTTGGCGAACAGGATCGGCAGCGCGAACCTGAAGAGCGTGATGGGGATCGACCCCTCGATGAGCGAGCGCTGCACCTAGCGGCCCGCGCCCGCCAGGAAGGCTACGACCCCCGCGGCGAGCAGCGCCCAGCCGGTGACCGTGTGGGCGCCGGAGATGGCGAGCCACACGATTCCGCCGAGCAGCAGCGCCGCGCCCACGGTGACCAGATCGCGCCGGCGTCCTTCGGCCTTGAGCTCCCTGAGCAGCGCCGCGGGATCCGGCGCGGGTGCGGCGCGCTCGCTCAGCTGTCCGCGTCGGACCTGCGCGGCGAGCAGCGCCGGCAGTCCGCGCAGGGCCTCGAGGATCTCCGGGGCGTGCGCACGCACGCTGCGGACGAGCGCGCCGACGCTGGTGCGCTCGCGCATCCATTCGCGCAGGATCGGGCTCGCGCTGCTCCAGATGTCGAGCTCGGGATAGAGCTGTCTCCCCAGGCCCTCGACGTTGAGCAGCGTCTTCTGCAGCAGCAGCAGCTGCGGCTGGATCTGCACGTCGAAGCGCCGCGAGATCTCGAAGAGGCGCAGCAGGATGCGGCCGAAGGAGATGTCCTTCAGCGGCCGGTCGAAGATCGGCTCGCACACGGTGCGCACCGCGGACTCCATCTCGTCGATGCGCGCGCCGGGGGGGACCCAGCCGGACTCGAGGTGCAGCTGCGCCACGCGGCGGTAGTCGCGGTCGAACACCGCGAGGAAGTTCTCGGCAAGGTACTGCTGGTCGCGCGGATCGAGGGTGCCGACGATGCCGAAGTCGACCGCGGCGTAGCGCGGCCGGCGCGGATCGTCGACCAGGACGAAGATGTTCCCCGGGTGCATGTCGGCGTGGAAGAAGTTGTGGCGGAACACCTGGGTGAAGAAGATGCGCACGCCGTTCTCAGCGAGCCGCGCGATGTTGGTGCCCGCGGCCTTGAGCGCGGCAAGGTCGCTGATCGGCACGCCGTGGATGCGCTCCATGACCATGACGTCGGTGCGGCAGTAGTCCCAGTACACCTCCGGCACGTACAGCAGGTCCGAGCCCGCGAAGTTGCGCTTGAGCTGCGAGGCGTTGGCGGCCTCGCGCATCAGGTCGAGCTCGTCGAGCACGGTCTTGTGATACTCGGCGACGATTTCGCGCGGCCGCAGTCGCCGGCCCTCGCGCCAGTAGCGCTGCGCGAGCTCGGCGAGGGCGCGCAGCACCTCGAGATCGCGCTCGATGACGGCGCGCATCCCGGGCCGCAGCACCTTGACCACGACCTCCGCGCCGCCGGGCAGGCGCGCC
>DASPRP010000026.1:0-103357 GCA_035624385.1 Steroidobacteraceae bacterium
CGTAGTGCTCCATCGGCTTGTAGACGGTTTTCTTCAAGTCTTCGATTTCCGTCTCGCTGAGCTGCGGCTGATCCCTGCCTTTCTCGGTTACGTACTTGACCGCTGCCTTGGCGGCGATGCGGCCTTCGGTAAAGGAGCCGGAGGAGAACTTGTGGGCGGTCCCACCGATGGTGTCGCCGGCGCCGAACAAACCCTCGACCGTCATCATCCGGTTGTAGCCCCATTGGTATTCCGGTGGCGCGTAATCCTCCGGACCGCTTGCCCAGGCACCCGAGCAGGTCGCGTGCGAGCCCATCACGTAAGGCTCCGAGGTGGTCAGCTCGGGATTGGTGTGCTTGGGATCGATGTTCTGGGAGGCCCAGACCACCGCCTGCCCGATCGTCATGCCGAGAAAGTTCTCCCAGCCGACCGTCTCCTTGTGCGGGTCCTGAAAGGCCTCCTTGGTCACCATGCGAATGGGACCGCGTCCCGCTGCGATCTCTCTGAGAATGGCGTGGTTACGCAGGCAGGTCGGGACCGGGTGTCGGTCGATATAGTCGCCGACCAGAGCCTTGGTGTCCTCGTACCACTTCGACTCGTACTCCTCACCATAGGCATTCTGCGTATAGGTCTTCAGGTGCAGAAAGTAAGCGCCTACGGGACCGTAGCCGTCCTTGAAGCGCGTGAGGACGATCCGATTTTCCATCTGCGTCATCTTGGCGCCGGCCAGGATCGGTAGCGCATAAGCGGAGGCGCTGCTCCACGGCGCGTACCAGGTGCGGCCCATGCCCTCGCCGACCGCACGCGGCTTGAAAATGTGCGAGGCACCGCCCGCGGCGACGATCACTGCCTTGGCGCGGAAGACGTAGAAATCTCCGGTACGGACGTTGAAGCCAACAGCGCCGCCAACCCGCCTGCGCGACTTGTCCATCAGCAGATGGGTCACCATGATCCGGTTGTAGACTTCGGTAGCGGCCTTGCGCGCGGCCTCTGCGACGATGGGCTTGTAGCTCTCGCCGTGAATCATGATCTGCCACTTGCCTTCGCGCTGGTACCTCCCGGTCTTCGGGTCGCGCATCATGGGCAGACCCCACTCCTCGAACTTGTGCACAGTCGCGTCGACGTGACGAGCGATGTCGTAGCCGAGATCCTCGCGGACCAGGCCCATCAGGTCGTTGCGTGCATAGCGGACATGGTCCTCGGGCTTGTTCTCGTTCCACTGCATGCCCATGTAGCAATTGATGGCATAGAGCCCTTGCGCGACGGCACCGCTGCGCTCGATGTTTGCCTTCTCCACGCACACGATCTTCAGGTCCCGGCCCCAATAGCGGGATTCATAGGTGGCCCCGCAGCCGCCCATGCCGCCACCGACGACGAGGATGTCTGAGTCGACGTAAACAGTCTTCGGACGACGCATCACGGCAATCCTCGTTTGAGTTGATCAGGCCTGAGCGCCGGCAACGCGGGAACCTTGAGAGCCTCCGGCTCGTGCGCAAGCTCCTGGGATTTCAGCATTGCCGTGGTCGGCTGCGCGAGCCCGGCGGGCGACGGGATCGAGCCCCAGGGTGTGGTCCTGATTGGAGAGACGAAATTCTTCTCGCGACCGTCGCGAAACTGGATTTTCCAGGAGATGATCCCTTTCCCCTCTTCGCGACGCACGCGCACGCTGTGGCCGAGTGGCGCGAAATCCGCGTAGCCGCGGCAGTCAATCGCGAACTGCGGGCAGGCCTTCACGCAGGAGTAGCACTCCCAGCACATATTGGGCTCTATGTTGAGCGCGCGGCGATAAGTCTTGTCGATGTGCATGATGTCGGACGGGCAGATATCGACGCAGTGCCCGCAACCGTCGCAACGCGTCATGTACACGAAGGTCGGCATGAAATTCCCCTATCTCCTCAGTAATGATGTGCGTGCTTGACGACGCTGCCCAGCTTCGCGGGTGCATCGGCGGGCGCTGGCAGGTTACTGCGCGTGCCGTTTGCCTCAGACACACGTTTCTCGAAGGCCGCGGCCGGCTTGAAGAACATATGCGCAAATTTGGACCACGGAATTGATGCGAACAGCACCGTGGTGTCGATGAACCAGAGAGACAGGAACACGCTTGCCCAAGTCGTCTTGCCCGCCGTCTGCAGCCACGCCCAGATCAGAGCGGACGTCGTGCCGAGGACGAGAGTCACGATAAACAGGTCGGCGCGTACGAAGCGGAACGGCGAATTGCCTTCCGCGGCGACGTCGACGCGAATGAAGAACCAGAACCAATAGCCGCCGAGGCAGACCATGAGTGCGCCGATGTACCACAAGGCCGCGAGCGCGGGTGGTGTGGGCGTGGCGGGCGTTGGATAGGCGAACACCATGATGGCGGTGCTGACGACATAGGTGATGAAGCCGTACATGCCCAGAAGATGGGCGATCCTGCGCCGGGCGTTGCAGAATTCGCCCGACAACATCACGTCCACCACGGCAGTTTGCGCCACGATCGAGATCATCTCGCCGCCGCCAACAGGCTGCCTGGCCTTCTTCCTGGATTGACGCCAGCTTTCGAAGAAGTACCTGGCGCTCCTCTTATGAACGATGTCGAACAGCGTGCCCACCACGACCAGAACGGCCATGAGCACGACGTAGGTCTGCATGACGGCAGGCGACACGGAGGCCGAGAGCTCGGCGAATGGATTGCTGGTGAACATCAGCTGACGCCTCCTGGAGGAAGTCTGGTTCGGGATTCTCGATCGCCACTGGACCCATAGTGCTCGAGACTCTTCGGGCCGGGTCCGCACATACGCCAGTGCACCACCGCAATGCCTTGATTATCTAAAAATAATACCCCTCGAAGGCACCTGTCATGCTAGTTGATTTATCTTAAGCTCTTGTAATCGGAAAAATACCTAGGCGGCGCGCCTGACCACCCTCCTCCAGGGGGCGCGTGTGTGCGACTATTGATCATCGGCCTGTCTCACTGGCCGGCCGAGGCGGGTTCCGGTTGAAGATCTGCATCGTCTCCGACAGTCACGATCGCGCTGAGATGCTGGCCGCCGCCGTCACCGCGGCGCAGCGGGCCGGCGCACAGGCGGTGATCCATTGCGGAGATGTCATCGGCGCGCAAACGCTCAAGAAGGCGCTCGAGATCGGCCTCCCGATGCACGTCGTGCACGGCAACAACCTGGGCGACCCGCTGGCATTGATGAAGATGGCGGGCGAGTCCGGCGGAAGACTTCGCTACCATGGGTTTGACGCGTCGCTTGCGCTCGGCGGACGCACGATCTACGTGACGCACTATCCGCACATCGCGCACGGCATGGCCTGCACGGGTGACTTCGACCTGGTCTGCTGCGGCCACTCGCATGAGGGGAAGATCTACCAGGAGCGCGCGGCGAGCGGCCACAGCAGCTGGGTGGTGAACCCCGGCACGGTCGCCGGCGTCGGCGGCCCCGCCACATGGGCGGAGGGCGATCTCGCGACGATGCAATTCTCGCTGCGGAGCGTGACGACCCCGGGATCGCGGCCATGACGAAGCTCGGGAGTTAGTGCCGGAACCCGAAACCGCGCGCCATGAGCGCGGCGCACGCGAGGATCACCACGCGTAGATGGTCACTCCTCCCACATCGGCCGCTCGCGCAGCCGCTTCCTGTGCTTGAGCCGAGTCTTGTGCTCGAGCCGGCGCTCGTGCGCCGAGGGCGACGGCACGCTCGCCTTGCGCAGCTTGGGGGTGACGAGGGCGCGACGGATGAGCTCGGCGAGGCGGCTGAGCGCCTCGCGGCGGTTGTGCTCCTGGGTGCGGTGGTTGCGCGCGACGATGAGGATGGCGCCGTCGGCGGTGAGCCGCCGTCCGCTCAAGGCGCGCAGTCGCGCCTTGACGGCGTCCGTGAGCGCCGCGCTGCGCTCGAGATCGAAGCGCAGCTGCGCCGCGGTGGCGACCTTGTTGACGTTCTGTCCGCCGGGACCGCGCGCGCGCACGAAGGACAGCCTCAGCTCGCGGTCGGGAATCTCGACGCCGGGGGCGACGGGCAGCGGCACGGCTTCCCTGCTCTACGGCTGCACGGTTGCCAGACTGCGAACGATCTTACTCGGCGGCCCGGCCCAGTCCGGCCGGGGGCCGAGCCCCGACGTCCGCTGCTGCGTGTGGCATGCGCGCCTCGAGAAAGCGCATTTCGTGCTGCGGCGTCGGAATCATGCGCACGCCGTGGGCATGGAAGATGCGCCAGATCGCGCGGTTCACGTCCGAGCGCACGTTGTTGACCCCGTTCACCGGGTCGGCGATCCAGAAACGGCACTCGAGCCGCATGCCATTGGCGTCGAAGCTGATGAGACGCGACACGGGTGGCGGATCCTTGAGGATCCGCGGGTGATCCTGGGCGGCTTCCGCCAGCAGCTTGAGCGCGACCTCTGGATCCTGTTCGTAGCTCACGATCACCGGAAGCTTGAGGCGCACCAGCCGGTTCGAGTAGCTCCAGTTGATGAAGGAGTTGGTGATCAGGTTCTGGTTCGGAACCAGAGTGTCGATGCCGTCGCGGTCGCGGACCACCACGTAGCGACCGCGCAGCTCCTGCACCCAGCCGAAATTATCGCTGCTGCCGCTGGTGTCCACGCTGAAGCTGATGACGTCGCCCGGCTTGATGGACTTGTCCATGAGCAGCACGAAGCCGCTGACGAAGTTGCTCGCGACGGCCTGCAGTCCGAAGCCCAGCCCCAGACCGATGGCGCCGAAGAGCACGTTGAGCGTGGTGATATCGACGCCGGCGGCGTTGATGCCCAGCAGGACGCCGAGGCCCATCAACAGGAAGTGGGTGAATTTCGAGATCCCGACTCGGGTGGAGACCGCAAGCTGGTCGACATGCATCACCTGGCGCTCGATTGCACGTGCGATCAGGCTGCTGACCAGGACGAACCCCGTCACCACCACCAGCCCCTTCAGCACCGCCCACAAGCTGAACTGCGTCTTGCCGGGCACCAGGCTGATGCGATTCAGGCTGGCCTCGATCACATCGAGCCAGCCGAGCATCGCCATCACTGCGATCAGCCACAGGGCGAACGTAATGCGGCCTTCGCGGGTGCGGACCCAGGAGCCCGGCCCGAGCAGCAGGCCGACGATGTGCACGCCCAGGCGCAGCGCCAGCAGCACCGCGCCGAGGCGCACCGCGCCGCCGATCGCGTCGGTCGGCGCACCGAACGCAGCCGCGACCACGTCGGCTGCCAGCAGAGTCGCGAACCCGGCCAGGAAGGGCGCCAGCATCACCGCAGTCGCCACGACCTGGTCCCGCGAGCGCGCCGCTGGCGGCGGCAGGCCGGTCACGGCATCGCGCGCCTGATGTCGCGCCCGCAGCATCCGCGCCACCATCAGCGTCATCAGCCGTGCGGCCAGGATCGCTATCGCACCCGCAGCCAGGATCGCCAGCCCGGCGGCCAGCATCTGCGGCGAGGTGAGCTGCTGCAGCGCGCCGCTCGCGGCGCTGTCGGCGCTGTTCATCAGGCGTTGAGGTCCGGAATCAGCTGACTCTCCAGGCGTGCGATCTGATCCTTGAGCATCAGCTTGCGCTTCTTCAGGCGCTTCAGCTGCAGCTCGTTGACGTGCAGGTCGAGCGACAGCCGGGAAATGACCTCATCGAGGTCGCGATGCTCGATACGCAACTGACGCAGCTTTTCCACGTTGCGAAACAGCTCGCGGTCGACGTTGTCTTCGATTTCCGCCATGCGGTGGGCCCAATCTCAGGAATGCGGGCTGGACGGCCTGGAGCTGCTGGCGGCGGCCCCCATGGGGAGCTTAGCCGAGCGGCGTTCCAAGTGCCACGGCCGGGGAGATCGCCGGCTGACGCGTCCCTGAGTCACGCGTTTTCAAGCTCTTAGCGGCCCCGGGCGTGGCGTGCCGGGCGATGGCCCTTGCCGCCCCGGGCACCGCCGCCCGGTCGGCCGCGCTGCGGGTGGTGGGGACGATGGAAGCGGGCCGGCGGGCTGCCCGGGAGGACCTCCTTGGCGAGCGCGTCGGGCCCGATGGAGCCGGCGGGGATCTTGTGGCCGAGATACTCCTCGATCTCGGGCAGCGCCACCGCGTACTCCTCGCAGGCGAAGCTGATGGCGTCGCCCTCCGCGCCGGCGCGCGCCGTGCGTCCGATGCGGTGGACATAGTCGGCCGGATCCTGCGGCAGATCGAAATTGAACACGTGGCTCACGTCGGGGATGTGCAGCCCGCGCGAGGCGACGTCGGTCGCGATGAGCACCGCGAGCTCGCCGTCATGGAAATTGCGCAGGAACTTGAGGCGCTTGGCCTGCGGTACGTCGCCCGAGAGCGCCTGGGCGTGAAAGCCGTTGGCCCGGAGCACGCTCTCGAGCCGCTCGGCGCTGCGCTTGGTGTTGACGAACACCAGTGTGCGGTGGGCCTCGCTCTGATGCAGCAGCCCGATGAGCAGCGGCACCTTCTCCTCCATGGACGGGTAGTAGATGATCTGCCGCACCAGGTCCACGGTGCGCTTGTCGGGCTCGATGCGCACCAGCTCGGGGTTGTTCATGTGCTCGTAGGCGAGCTCGAGCACCCGGTAGGAGAGCGTGGCCGAGAACAACATCGACTGGCGCCGCTGCGGCGGCGGCAGACGGCGCAGTATGTAGCGAATGTCGGCGATGAACCCCAGATCGAACATGCGGTCGGCTTCATCGAGCACCATCACCTGCGCGTGGCGCAGGTCGTAGACGTACTGCTTGAAGTAGTCGATCAGCCGTCCGGGCGTTCCGATCAGCACGTCGCAGCCGGCGGCGAGCTCCTGGCGCTGCTTGTCATAGTCGATGCCGCCGAACACTACCGAGTGCTTCAGTCCCGTGTGCGCGCCGAGCGCAAGCGCATCGCGGTGGATCTGCACGGCGAGCTCGCGCGTCGGCGCCACGATCAGCGCGCGCACCGAGGTGGCGCTGCGGCCCGGGCTCGCCGGGCGGCTGAGCAGCGCCTGGTACATGGCGATCAGGAACGCCGCGGTCTTGCCGGTGCCGGTCTGCGCCTGTCCGGCGACGTCGCGGCCGGCGAGCGCGATCGGCAGCGTCTGCGCCTGGATGGGCGTGCACTGGGTGAAGCCGGCCTGGCGCACTCCCTGCATGACCTCCTCCCGCAGGCCGAGGGATGCGAAGGTCACCGAAGGCGAGTGTGGATCAGTCATCACTTATGGCCGGAGTGTTATGCGAAAAGCGCTCAGGGACTTGAAAAAGCGGCCCGGAAGCGCTACAAAGTGTCTCAGTCAGCGGGCCAAACAGGTCCGCACCCGCCAGCCGGTAATCCTTTTCCCCTAGGGGTCTGATACTCAACCGACGAGTTAGTGTAACCGTTTGACGGGTGCAACTGGCAGCGCTTTTCTGCACTTGTGCCGACCCGCCCCGATTTTTCGCAAGTCTCCAACAAGCATGAGTTTTTCACACTCTGTATCAACGGAGGTTGAACCGCGTGAGTAGCCCGCACATCGTGCACACCACCGACGCAACTTTTACACAGGACGTCCTCAAATCCGACAAGCCGGTGCTGCTGGACTTCTGGGCCGAGTGGTGCGGACCCTGCAAGATGATCGCCCCGATACTTGATGAGATCGCGAGCGAGTACCAGGACCGCATCAAGATCGCCAAGCTCAACATCGACGAGAACCCGCAGACGCCGCCCAAGTTCGGCATCCGCGGCATACCCACGCTGATTCTCTTCAAGAACGGCACGGTCGAGGCCCAGAAGGTCGGGGCCGTGTCCAAGTCACAACTCTCGGCATTTCTGGACAGCAACCTGTGAGAGGCTACCTCGGTAATCAGGGCCGCAACCGGCCCAAGGGCCCGCGCCACGGCAACCGCGACGGCAACCGCATTATGGGCAACGGCGGTGGACGTCCCGATGAGATGATGCACGAGCCGGAGCCGTTCGAGCCCGACGACTCCGAGATCATCAGCCCGGCGGAGCTCACGCAGTCGCGCAGCTCCATGAACCTGACGGAGCTGAAGGCGAAGCCGATTCACGAGCTGGTGAAGATGGCCGAGACCATGGGTCTCGAGAGCCTGGCGCGCTCGCGCAAGCAGGACATCATCTTCTCGATCCTCAAGGCGCACGCGCGCCAGGGCGAGAACATCTACGGTGACGGCGTGCTCGAGATCCTGCAGGACGGCTTCGGCTTCCTGCGCTCGGCCGACGGCTCCTACCTCGCCGGCCCCGACGACATCTACGTCAGCCCGAGCCAGATCCGCCGCTTCAACCTGCGCACCGGCGACACCATCTCCGGTCTCATCCGTCCGCCCAAGGACGGCGAGCGCTACTTCGCGCTGCTCAAGGTGGGCGAGATCAATTTCGACTCCCCGGAGAGCTCGCGCAACAAGGTGCTGTTCGAGAACCTGACGCCGTTCCATCCGACCAAGCGTCTGAAACTCGAGCGCGGCAACGGCTCGACCGAGGACCTGACCGCGCGCACCATCGATCTGGTCGCCCCGATCGGCAAGGGGCAGCGTGGACTCATCGTCTCCCCGCCGAAGGCCGGCAAGACGATGCTGCTGCAGAACATCGCGACCTCGATCACCGCCAACCATCCCGAGGTGTACCTCATCGTGCTGCTCATCGACGAGCGGCCCGAGGAGGTCACCGAGATGCAGCGCACGGTGAAGGGCGAGGTGGTGTCGAGCACCTTCGACGAGCCCGCCGCCCGCCATGTGCAGGTGGCCGAGATGGTGATCGAGAAGGCCAAGCGGCTGGTCGAGCACAAGAAGGACGTGGTGATCCTGCTCGACTCGATCACGCGCCTGGCGCGCGCCTATAACACCGTGGTGCCGTCGTCCGGCAAGGTGCTGACCGGCGGCGTCGACGCCAACGCGCTGCAGCGCCCCAAGCGCTTCTTCGGCGCGGCGCGCAACATCGAGGAGGGCGGCAGCCTGACGATCCTCGCTACGGCGCTCATCGACACCGGCTCGAAGATGGACGACGTCATCTACGAGGAGTTCAAGGGCACCGGCAACAGCGAGATCCATCTCGACCGGCGCATCTCCGAGAAGCGGGTGTTCCCGGCGGTCAACATCAACCGCTCCGGCACGCGCAAGGAGGAGCTCATCACCGATCAGGGCGAGCTCGCCAAGATGTGGATTCTGCGCAAGCTCCTGCACCCGATGGACGAGCTGGCCGCGATCGAATTCCTGCTCGACAAGATGAAAGACACCAAGTCGAACGGCGAGTTCTTCGAGGCAATGAAGCGCTGATGCGGATGCCGGCCACGCGAGACCCGTGCCGGCTTCCAGTCCTGGGCTAAGGGGTCATACCGACCCCGCCGCCGACGGCTCTCTTGCCCCCGTCATCGCCCGCGTAGTGGTGTGCGGGGCGTCACGTCGGCGTCCGGCGACGCTGGCACAGGCGCGCCACCCCTAAGTAAGATTCGGCGAACCCCGCTCCGGCTGCGGGTAGGGAGTGCACGCTCGCATGCGCATCTGGCTCGCGGTCGCCGCGGTGGTTCTCGCGGCTCAGGCGCCTCTCGCGCATGCCGACCGCGACAAGCTCTCGGGGGCGCCCGAGCCGCCGCAGAAGCCGGAGCGCTCGAGCCCGATTCACGATCACTTCTACATCCTCGGCGCGTTCTACTCGCCCGTGGTGCACACCAATGTGCGCATCGACCCGACGACCGGCGTCCCTCCCGGCACGCTCGGCACGCCGGTAAACGCCGAGCGCGATCTCGGGCTGCCGTCGCGCCTGCACCAGGGCCGGGTCGAGTTCATGTTCCGCCTGCGCGAGCGCAACAAGCTGCGCGTCGAGTACTACGAGGCGGACCGCTCCGCCACCCAGCAGCTCGCCAACAACATCGTCTTCGGGGACCAGACCTTCCTCGCCGGCCAGGTGGTGCAGAGCTCGGTCAACTGGCGCACCTTCGGCCTGACGTATACCTATTCCCTCTATCGCAGCGACCGCTTCGAGGTGGGTACCGGCCTGGGTGTGTTCTTCATGGAAGCCGAGACCATGGGCGCGGTGCCGGCGACCGGGCAGGCGACGGACAAGTCCGCCGCCGAGCCTCTGCCGACACTGCCGCTCGATCTCACCTGGTGCATCTCGCGGCGCTTTTCCGTCACCGCGCGTGGCAACTACGTGAAGGCCGCGCTCAACGGCTTCAACGGCTCCTACACGGAGCTGCATGGCGACCTGCAGTACCGCTGGAATCCCTACTTCTCGCTCGGCGTGGGCTTCACCAGCATGCGCCTCGATCTGAGCGGCGACGCCAACACTGTCCCCGGGGTCGTGGACATGAGCTTCAAGGGCCCGGAGGCCTTCATCCGCTTCAGCTATTGATTTAGGCGGACGTCACTCCCCGGTCACTACATAGGCGCGCGCGAACAGCTCCGGCATGCGCACCGCGCGCCCGGAGTCGAGATTGATGCACACGTATTCGGTGCGTGCGCGTGCCAGGGTGATCCCATCGGCCGCACGCACCACCTGGAAGCGCCGCTCGACGCGCAGCCGGCCGTCGCTGTCGGCGATCCAGGTGGCCACGCGAACGCGATCACCGCTCAGCGCCGCGCGCAGAAAATCGATCTCGGTCCGCAGCGCCGCCATTCCGCGCCGCAGCGCGACGCACCGCTCGAGGGGCAGGCCGAGCGCCGCCGAGTGCGACCAGGCGGCGCGATCGAACCAGGTGAGGTACACGGCGTTGTTGACGTGCTCGTAGGCGTCGATGTCCGCGGCCTCGACCTCGAGCTCGATGACGTGAGGGGAGGCGTGCTCGAGGGGCATCAGCCCCTCAAGCGCCGGTATGCTCGCGCTCAACGGCGCGGTAGCCGATGTCCCGCCGATAGTGCACTCCCGCCCAGCGCACCGTGTCCGCGAGCGCGTAGGCCTGGCGCTGCGCCGCAGCGACGCTCGCGCCGAGACCCACGGCGCACAGCACGCGCCCTCCGTGGGTCAGCACCTTGCCCCCCTCGAGGCGGGTGCCGGCATGGAAAATCTTGCCGGGCAGCTGCGCGGCGCGCTCGAGCCCCTCGATTAAGTCGCCCTTGCGGACACTCTCGGGGTAGCCCGCCGCCGCCATGACCACACCGAGCGCCGCGCGCGCGTCCCACTCGGCGCGCAGTCCGTCGAGCCGCTTATCGAGCGCTGCCTCGATGAGCGCGGTGAGATCGGACTCGAGGCGCATCAGGATGGGCTGCGTCTCGGGGTCTCCCAGACGGCAGTTGAATTCGAGCACGTTGGGGGTGCCGTCGGGGGCGATCATGAGACCGGCATACAGGAAACCGGTGTAGGGGAGGCCGTCGGCCGCGAGTCCGCGGATCGCAGGCTCGATGACCTCGCGCAGGATGCGCTGGTGCAGGACGGGCGTGACCACCGGTGCGGGCGAGTAGGCGCCCATGCCGCCGGTGTTCGGGCCGCGGTCGCCGTCGTCGCGCCGCTTGTGATCCTGGGAGGAGGCGAGCGGCAGGACGTGCGCGCCATCGGCCATGACGATGAAGCTCACCTCCTCGCCGGAGAGGAATTCCTCGATCACCACTTCCTCACCCGCGCTGCCGAAGCGGCCCGCGAACATCGCCCGCACGGCGGCCAGCGCCTCGTCCACCGTCGCGGCGATCACGACCCCCTTGCCCGCCGCGAGCCCGCTCGCCTTGACGACCAGCGGCGCGGGCTGCGCGCGCAGCCAGTCGGGATCGAAGCTCTCACGGGTGAAAGTGGCCGAGCGGCCGGTGGGAATGCCGTGACGGCGCAGGAACTCCTTGGCGAAGGCCTTGGAGCCCTCCAGCCGTGCGGCGGCGCGCGTCGGTCCGAAGCACCTGAGGCCTGCGGCCTGGAAGGCATCCACTACGCCGGCCACCAGCGGCGCCTCGGGTCCGATGATGGTGAGATCGACCCGCTCGGCGAGGGCGAGGCGCCTCAGGCCCGGGACGTCCTCCGCCTCTACGGCCACGTTGCTCACTTTGGGCTCGGCAGCCGTGCCGGCGTTACCGGGTGCCACCAGCACCGCACTCACGCGTGGCGAGGACGCGCACTTCCAGGCGAGTGCATGCTCGCGGCCGCCCCCGCCGACGATGAGGACTCTCATCGCAGCTCGTGCCTAGTGCCGGAAGTGCCGCATGCCGGTGAACACCATGGCGATGCCGTGCTCGTCCGCGGCGGCGATGACCTCGGCGTCGCGCAGGCTCCCGCCCGGCTGGATGACCGCGCGGATGCCGTAACCGGCAGCGACGTCGAGATTGTCCCGGAACGGGAAGAAGGCATCGGAGGCCATTACCGCACCTGCCACCGGCAGTTTCTCGTCCGCGGCCTTCATGGCGGCGAGGCGCGTCGAGTACACGCGGCTCATCTGGCCGGCGCCCACGCCGATCGTGGCGCGCTCGCGCGCCAGCACGATGGCGTTCGACTTCACGAAGCGGCATACCGTCCATGCGAACCTCAAGTCGCGGAGCTCCGCGTCGGTCGGTGCACGGCGGGTCGGGACGCGCAGCTCGCCGTGCGGCAGATCCTCGAGGTCGCGCGACTGCACCAGCAAGCCCCCGGTCACGCTGCGCAGCTCGCGGCCGTCGCCCGGGTGAGTGCTCAGGTCGCCGAGGGCGAGCACGCGCACATTGGGCTTGGCGGCGAGCACCGCGGCCGCATCCGCGTGGACCGAGGGCGCGGCCAGAACCTCGACGAACTGGCGGGCAGTGATGGCACGGGCGGTCGCCGCATCGAGCTCGCGGTTGAACGCGATGATGCCGCCGAACGCAGAGGTCGGATCGGTCCGGTAGGCGTGCTCGTAGGCCTCGAGCGCCGTCGCGGCGACGGCGGCACCGCAGGGGTTCGCGTGCTTGACAATGACGCAGGCGGGGTCGGAGAACTGCCGCACACACTCGATCGCGGTATCGGCGTCGGCGATATTGTTGAAGGACAGATCCTTGCCCTGCAGGACCTCGGCGCGCGAGACGCTCGCGCCGTGGGCGGCCGGATCGCGGTAGAAGGCCGCGCGCTGATGCGGATTCTCCCCGTAACGCAGGTCCCCGATCTTGTCGAACAGCAGCGGCAGCGTCCCGGGGAAGGACGCCTGCGGCTCACGCGAGTGCGTATCGAGCCCCTGCGCCCGCCTTCCTACGGAGGGCTCGGCTGCCGCGGGTTGTTCGGAGGAGTGCGTATCGAGCCACGCGGCCACCACGGTGTCGTAGGCTGCGGTATGAGCGAAGGCCTTGGCGGCGAGGCGCTTGCGCGTCGCGGCGTCGCTTGCGCCCTGGTGCGTGTCGAGCTCCTTCAGGAGGAGCGGGTAGTCGGCCGGATCGACCACGACCAGCACTGACTCGTGGTTCTTGGCCGCGGCGCGCAGCATCGCCGGGCCCCCGATGTCGATGTTCTCGACCGCCTCGGCATAGGTGCAGCCTGGGCGCGCCACGGTCCGGGCGAAGGGGTAGAGATTGACGATCAGCAGATCGATGGGCGCGATGCCGTGCTGCGCCATCACCGCATCGTCGACACCGCGGCGGCCGAGGAGTCCACCGTGGATTTTCGGATGCAGCGTCTTCACCCGTCCGTCCATGATCTCGGGAAAGCCGGTATAGGCTGCGACCTCGCGCACGGAGACGCCGGCCGCGCCCAGCAGCCGCGCCGTGCCGCCGGTCGAGAGGATCTCGATGCCGCGCAGCTCGAGCGCGCGCGCCAGCTCGACGAGCCCGGTCTTATCGGAAACCGACAGCAGAGCACGGCGCACGGGCGGCGACGACATGGGCTTCAGCCCTCACGGCGGCCGGCGCCTGGGTTCGCGCCGGTGGGAACCAAAGGCTCAGGAGCCTGCAAGTCCGAACTGCTTCAGCTTCTTGCGCAGCGTGCCACGATTGATGCCGAGGATACCGGCGGCGCGGCTCTGGTTGCCCTGCGCGTAGTCGAGCACCACGCGAAACAGAGGTTCCTCGACTTCGCGCAGCACCAAGTCGTACAGATGGGCGGGTCGATGACCGTTCAGGCTCGTAAAGTACTCGCTGAGCGCGCGTTCGGCGTGATTGCGCAGCGGCAGATCGCGTCCATTCACTCTGGCGGCGGCGGCTTCACGAGTCCGAGTCTTCTTCTTTGCCGTCATGTGAGACCCCCCAGGGAAAAACCGTTCGTCAGGCCGCCACGGCGGCCTCGCCCACCCATTCGTCGAGATGCTTAAGCGCCTGCGCGAACTGTGCGACGGTATTCGCGGCCCCCATCAGATCCCGCCGGGCTTCCGCCGGCTCACCCAGCAGCTGCCCGCAATACCAGCCGAGATGTTTGCGCGCGATCCGGACTCCGGTCTCCTCGCCGTAGAAGCAGTACACCGAGTCGAGATGCGCGAGGATAATATCACGCAGGTCGCCGCGCAGAAGTGCCGGCGTCGCAAATCCGCCGGGCAGCTCCCCGTTGACAGTGCGAAAAATCCATGGCGCCCCGTGACTCGCGCGGCCGATCATTACTCCGTCCGCACCGGTGAAATCAAGTACCTCGCGCGCTTTTTTTCCGTCGCCGATGTCGCCATTGGCGAACACCGGAATCGATACCCGCGCCTTGATGTCGCGAATCGTCGCGTACTCCGCCGTCCCGGCGTAGAAATCCGCGCGCGTGCGGCCATGCACGGCGAGCGCTGCGATGCCACAGCGCTCGGCGATGCATGCAATGTTCACGGCGTTGCGATGCTCGCGGTCCCAGCCAGTGCGGATCTTGAGCGTCACGGGTACATCGACCGCGCGCACCACCGCCTCGAGGATACGCGCCACGAGCGGCTCGTCGGTGAGCAACGCCGAGCCACAGAGTCTCCCGCAGACTTTCTTCGCAGGACAGCCCATGTTCAGGTCGATGATCTGCGCGCCGAGCGCGACGTTGAGACGCGCCGCCTCGGCCAGTGCCTGCGGGTCGGCGCCGGCGAGCTGCACGACGCGCGGCTCGGGCTCACCCTCATGGTTCATGCGGTGGCGTGACTTGGACGTGGTCCACAGACGCGTGTCCGCGGTGAGCATCTCGGAGGCTGCGAGTCCCGCGCCGAGCGTGCGGCACAGGATGCGGAACGGCCGGTCGGTTACGCCCGCCATGGGCGCGAGCACGACGGGCGAGGGCAGGACGTAAGGCCCGATCCGCATGGTGAGCGCTGCTAGCGCGCGCTGGCTTCGTTGGCGCAGGCGACGCCGCCGCTCATCGGCAGGCAGGCATCGAGCTCGAAGCCCACGGCGTTCGCCCCCGGGTCCACGAACGCGAGCTCGGCGTCGATGCGCTGATCGCGGGCCATGAGCGCCGTCGGTGCGACGCTGCGCGGCAGGTAATCGCGCGGCTGCACGTCGCGCGATGCCAGGCGATTACCGAAGCGGTCCTGGAGCGTTACACGCAGCAGCGGCAGCGGCTGCGGCCCCTGCCCCGTATTGCGGATGCTGGCGCGCACGGTGATCGCACCGGCGCTCCCCGGGTCCACGGTGGCGCCGAGCTGTCGCACATCGTAGGCGCGCAGGTCCCAGCGCGGCATGAGCGTGATTCCGAGCGCCGCGTAGAGCGCGGTCAGCGGGCGGTTGAGGCGCGGGTCGGTGGCGAGCGTATCGCGCTGATGGTTGAGGATCTGCGCAAGCAGTACGAGCGCGAGCAGCGCCGCGCCCACGGCCCAGAGCAGCGCGCCGCGCGCGGCTGGCCGCTCGGCGGCGGTCTCGAGGGGCGGCAAGCTCCCCGCGTCCTCCTCCTCCGAGAGAGCTTCGGCGCGCTGCGGCACGGGCTCGGCCTGCGCCGGCCTGGGTGGCGCGGACGCGGATCGATCGTGGGCCGGGGGCCGCTGCGCCGGCGCGGGAGCCGAGCCGGCAGGCTCGCGGGCCGGGGTGGACGCGGTCTCGCGCGGCGCCGCGGGAGCGGGGGGGCTTCCCGGGGCGGGCGCGCTTCTCATGATGTCCGACAACAAGGCCGCGTCGAGCTCCACGTCGACCTCATCACCCGCTGCGGCGGGCCCGGGCGGTGTCACCGGCTCCTGGTTGGCGGCGACCAGCGCCTTGAAGGAGCCCGTCGCGGCGGTCCACTCCGGAGTCGGCGACGCTGCGACGAACACCGAGGCCGCATCCGTAGTCTCGGGATCGAATTCGAGCGCGTCCTCGGGAATCGATTCCTCTTCCGCGGCGGGCGGCGGCGGGGCGAGGTGCGATGCGGCGCGGGGGCGCGCTGCGGCCGGCGTGCTGGCGGGCTCCTGCGGACCGGGCTCCGCAAGCGGCGCCTCGCCGCCGCGCGCGGCGCGCTCGTCGGACAGCTGCGCCAGCGCATTGAACACGCTCGAGCAGCGGCCACAGCGCACGTAGCCCTGCGCGACCCGCAGGTCCGCGGCGGTCACGACCAGCGTCAGCGCGCACTTGGGACAGACTGTGAACATCGAACCCTCAAGCCCCGGAGTGCCTCGAGTGCCGGCGCGCTCTCAGGCAGGCCCAGTCGCCCCGTTCTCCGCACCCCTCAACATCAAACCACGCGGCGTAAGCGCCTGTCACGTCGGGCACCTCGTGCCGCATCAGGCCGGCGAGCACCGCCTCGCCGCCGGGACGCAGGAGCGCGGCGAAACGCGGGGCGAGCGCACAGAGCGGGCCCGAGAGGATATTCGCCATCAGGACATCGACGCCCGCGGGGAGCTCGGCCGCGCGCTCGTGGACGCGCACGACGGCGGCGACGCCGTTCTCGAGTGCGTTCTCGCGCGTGGCGAGGAGCGCCTGGCTGTCGATATCGAAGCAGTGAACCTCGGCTGCTCCGAGCTTGGCGCAGCTGAGGGCCAACACGCCCGAGCCGCAGCCGTAGTCGATGGCGCGTGCCCCGCGCAATTGATGCGCATGCGTATCGAGTGACTCGAGGCACAGCGCCGTGCTCGGATGCGTCCCGGTGCCGAAGGCGAGCCCGGGATCGAGCGTGACGACTACGGCGGCGGGATCTGCCACCTGCTCGTGCCGCGGGCACACCCACAGGCGCTCGCCGAAGCGCATGGCATGGAAGTCCTTGAGCCACTCACGCTCCCAGGCGCGGTCGGGGAGCACCGCGGCGCTCACCAGCGCGGGAGGCAGGGCCACGGCCGCGGCGAGGGTGAGCGCGAGCGCGCCCGGGTCGCCGGCGTCGACGAAGAGCGCCGTGAGGCGCGTCGCCGGCCACAGGCGCACCTCGCCCGGCGCCGGCTCGAGCACCGGGCTCGCGCGCGCGTCGGAGAAGCTGACCGCGGCGGCTCCACAGGCGAAGCAGGCGCGCTCCGCCTCCGCGGGATCGAGCGTTCCCAGATCGAAAGACACCTGGACGAGCGAGCTCATGCGCCGATCACGCGCGGCGGTCGTCCGGTCCCCGCTGCGAGGCGCTCACCGCAGACCCAGCCGCCGCTCCAGGTAGTGAATGTCGGTGCCGCCCTTCTGGAACGCTGCGTGGTTGAAGATCTCCTGGTGCAGGGCGACATTGGTCTTGATGCCCTCGATCACCATCTCAGCCAGCGCATTCTTCATGCGCGCGATGGCGGTATCGCGGCTGTCGCCGTGCGAGATCAGCTTGGCGATGAGCGAGTCGTAGTAGGGCGGCACGTTGTAGCCGGAGTACACGTGACTGTCGACGCGGATGCCGGGCCCGCCGGGGGCGTGCCACAGGCGAATGGGTCCGGGCGAGGGCATGAAGGTCTTGGGGTCCTCGGCATTGATGCGGCACTCGATGGCGTGACCGCGGATCTGCACGTCGCTCTGCGAGTAGGGCAGGCGCTCGCCGCTCGCGATGAGCAGCTGGGCTTTTACCAGGTCGATGCCAGTGATGAGCTCGGTCACCGGATGCTCCACCTGGATGCGGGTGTTCATCTCGATGAAGAAGAACTCGCCGTCCTCGTAGAGAAACTCGAGCGTGCCGGCGCTGCGGTAGCCGACCGCGCGGCAGGCCTCGACGCACCGGTCTCCCATGGTCTTGCGCTGCCTCAGGGTGATCCCGGGAGCGGGAGCCTCCTCGATCACTTTCTGGTGACGGCGCTGCATCGAGCAGTCGCGCTCGCCGAGGTGAATGACGTTGCCGTGCGCATCGCCGAGCACCTGGAACTCGATGTGGCGCGGCCGCTCGAGGAATTTCTCCATGTATACCTGGTCGTTGCCAAAGGCGGCGCGCGCCTCGGCGCGTGTGATGCCGATGGCGTTGAGCAGCGAGGCCTCGGTGTGCACCACGCGCATGCCGCGACCCCCGCCGCCGCCGGAGGCCTTGATGATGACCGGGTAGCCGATGTCACGCGCCACGCGCAGGTTCTCGTCGCCGTCCTCGCCGAGGGGGCCGTCGGAGCCGGGCACACACGGCACTCCGTGCGACTTCATGACCTTGATGGCCGAGACCTTGTCGCCCATGGTGCGGATGGTCTCGGCCTTGGGGCCGACGTACACGAAGCCGCTGTTCTCGACGCGCTCGGCGAAATCCGCGTTCTCGGAAAGGAAGCCGTAGCCGGGATGGATCGCGACCGAGTCGGTGACTTCCGCCGCCGAGATGATCGCCGGCATGTTGAGGTAGCTGCCGCTCGAGGGCGCCGGGCCGATGCACACCGACTCGTCGGCGAGCAGCACGTGCTTCAGGCTGTAGTCGGCGGTGGAGTGCACCGCCACCGTCTTGATGCCGAGCTCGCGGCACGCTCGCAGGATCCGCAAGGCAATCTCGCCGCGATTGGCGATGACCAGCTTCTCGATCATGGCCGGCTTATTCGATGACGAACAACGGTTGGCCGAACTCGACCGGATCGCCGTTGCGCGCCATGATGGAGGCGATGCGCCCGGCCTTGTCGGCCTCGATCTGGTTCATCATCTTCATCGCCTCGATGACGCAGAGGATCTGTCCGACCTTGACCTCATCCCCGATCTCGACGAACGGCTTCGCCCCGGGGGAGGGGGCCGCATAGAAGGTGCCGACCATGGGTGCGGTGATGACGTGCTCGCTCGATTTGGGCTTGGCGCCGGCGGCCTCGGCCAGCGCAGCCGGCTGCAGCTCCGGCACCCGCGCCGCCACAGCGCCCGGCGGCGCCGCCGCCGCGTGCACCACCTGCGTCACCGGTTGAGCGAGCGCGCCGGGGGCGGGCATGCGGCTGATGCGCACCGCCTCTTCCCCCTCCTTGATCTCGATCTCCGCGATGCCGGACTCCTCCAGCAGCTCGATCAGTTTCTTGATTTTTCGTATGTCCATGCCGGGTGTGTCCTCGGATCAGGTGCCGCGGGGGAGCTGGTGCGCGGCCGCGCGCACCGCCAGCTCGTAACCGAAGGCGCCGAAACCGGCGATCACGCCCACCGCGATATCGGAGAAGTACGAGTGCCGGCGGAAGGGCTCGCGAGCCTGCGTGTTGGAAAGGTGCAGCTCGATGAAGGGCAGGTGCGCCCCGAGCAGCGCGTCGCGAAGCGCGATGCTGGTGTGGGTGAAGGCACCGGGGTTGATGATCAGGAAGCTGACGCCCTCGGTCGGCGCGCGCTGAATGCGCCCGATGAGCTCGTGCTCGGCGTTGCTCTGAAACGTGATGAGCTCGTGCCCGGCCTCGCGCGCGAGCGCCACCGCCCGCTTCTCGATGGAATCGAGCGTGTCGGTGCCGTAGATCTCCGGCTCGCGGGTGCCGAGCAGGTTCAGGTTCGGGCCGTTCAACAGCAGCACTCGGGCCATGAGTGGGCGCGTCTTCTCGGGGCGCGTGGGTCACGCAAGCGCGGCGAATGTACCTTAATTCGCCGGTATTTGGGATAGTACTTGACGGGATCTGCTTGGATCTCGCAGGACCTGGCTCAGTCGCTCCCCTTGCCCCCCGCCCCTTGCGCACGGGCTGCCGCAAGCCGGCGGACCCCCTCGCCGATCTGCTCCCGGGCGGCCGCCAGACTGAGGCGCCCCGCGTCCAGGTCCGTCAGGCGCGCGAGAATGAACGTCGCCTCGTCCCGATGCAACTCCCCGACCTTGAGGGTCACCACCCGGCCCTTCGTGTCGGCGAAGACCGTGAAGGGCAGGACCGTGTCCATCCCGAACGCCGCCACGGCCTCGAGTCCTCCCTGCTCGCCGACGAGGATCGGATACCCGATGCCGAGCTCGTGGACAAATTTGCGCACGTTATCGGGGTGATCGATGGCAATACCGACAATTTTCAAGCCATTTGCTGATTTTTCCTGGCCAATTGTCTGCAGCAGCGGGATTTCCCGACGGCAGGGCTCGCACCAGGTCGCCCAGAAATTGACGGCAAGCGCCCGCCCCTGCCAGTCCTTGAGCCGGTGCGGGGTTCCCTCGAGATCCGGAAGCGAGAAATCCGGGAGCTGATCGGGGATCGCTCGTCGCTCGGGAGTCAAGTCCCGCGCTGCCGCCGCCGGGGCGGGCACGCTCGGCGCCGGAGCGTACCGCAGGGTCGGTTTTTGGGAGGCAATCAGGCGCTCGAGAACAAAGCCGGCGGTACCGGCGCCGAGCAGGATACCGGCGACCGCCAGCACGGCGGCGGCCGGGCGCCTGGCGCTCCTCACGGCGGCGCTTGCAGCGCCTCGCGCGCCCGCGCCGCGAAGGCGTCCGCCTTCAGGTACCCGACCACGCGATACTGACTCCGCTCCCGCCCGTCCGGACCGTAGAAGGCGATGGTCGGGGGACCCATGATTCCGAAATGCTTGAGCAGCGCCTGATCGTCGGCGTTGTCCGCGGTCACATCGGCGCGCAGCAGCGAGACATTGGCGAGCGAGCGCTGAACGCGCGGATCCGTGAACGTGTAGCGCTCCATCTCTTTGCACGACGTGCACCAGTCGGCGGAGAAGTCGAGCAGCACCCCGCGCCTCTGCGCGCTCGCCTCACGCACCTCGCGATCGAGATCGGCGACGGTGCGAATCCGGCGGAACGGCAGCTCACGCGCCTGGTGCGCGAGAGCAGGGATGGGACTGAAGGGGTCGGTGCCACCGAGCGCAGAGCCCGCGGCGAGCGCTACGCCGTAGAGCCCCGCGGCGAGCCCGGCGAAGCGCACCGTCCACACCACGCGCGGGCGCGCCTTGATCCCGAACCACAGGAGGCCGGCCAGCGTGAGTGCGGGCACCGCCCAGAGCAGCAGCGCCACGCGGTCGGGGACGATGCGCGCGAGCATCCACGCGGCCACCGCGAGCATCATGACGCCAAAGAGCTTCTTGACGAGGTCCATCCAGGGGCCGGCTTTGGGCAGGAGCTTCCCGGCGGACGCGCCCACGATGAGCAGCGGCGTCCCCATGCCGATGCTCATGGCAAAGAGCGCAGCTCCGCCGCGCGCGATCTGGCCGGTCTGGCTGATGACCAGGAGCGCCGCGACCAGCGCGGGACCTACGCAGGTCGTGACGATCAGGGCCGACAGCGCACCCATCACCGCCACACCGCCGAAGGTGCCGGCGGACTGGCGGTTGCTGACGTCGGCGATACGGCTCTGAATCGCGACCGGCATCTGCACGGTGTAGAGACCGAACATCGACAGGCCCATGGCGACAAACACCGCGGCGAACAGCGTCAGGACCCACCACTGCTGAAACAGCGCCTGCACCTGGTGGCCCATCGCGGCCCCGATGATGCCCGCGGCCGTGTAGGTCAGTGCCATGCCGAGCACATAGGTGACCGAGAGGGCGAAGGCGCGCGCAGTCGTCAGCCGCCTGCCGCCGCCAGCGATGATGCCGGAGAGGATCGGCACCATCGGCAGCACGCACGGGGTAAAGGCGAGGAGCAGTCCGGCCAGGTAAAAGCCACCGACCATCAGGAGGAAATTACCGGTGAGCAGGCGAGCGAAGCGCGACTGCTCGGAAGGCCCGGCTGTCCCCGGATCGCCGGTCGCGGCACTGCCGCTCGCAGCCCCGGCGCCGCCGGGCAGCGAGACGTTGACCGTCCTGGTGACGGGCGGGTAGCACAGACCTTTGTCCGCGCATCCCTGATAGGTCACCTCGAGCGCAAGCGGGAAAGCGCCGCCGGCGGCGCGCGCCACCGGCACGGTGACCCGCAGCTCATGGTGATAGATCTCCTGGCGCCCGAAGTACTCATCGGTCTTGAACTGGCCGGCGGGGAACTGCGGCGCGCCTAGCTCGGCGCTCGCGCTCGCGGTCGCGACCTTGATGCGTGCCTTGTAGAGGTAGTAGCCCTCGGCAATCTCCCAGTTGAGCTCGACCCGATCGCTTCCCCCCGCCAGGGCGTCGAAGCGAAAAGCCTGATCCGCCGGCAGGAAGTCGTCGCCCGTGGTCTTCACCGACGCGAGCATCGAGCGCAGGCTCTCGGAGGGCGCTGCGGCCGCTGGGGAGGCGGCAGAGGCCGGGGCCGGTGGCTCGGCTGAGACTACCGAAACCGGTACCGTAAGGATGAGAGCCGCTGCAAGAATATGTCTAATGCACACAGGCATATGCCGGCCTTTATAGCGCAAGCTTTGGACGAGTGGCAGGAACTGGGGTTCATCCCTTGAGAAGACCGCCCCACGATCGCGAAAACGGCCTCCTCGCGAAAAAACTCCGCTGACGTCTTGAATTCATAGGGCTCCTCCCTATCATTAGCAGCCGCGCCGGGGGAGTGCTAATAAGCTCCGCCCTGCGAATAACCATCCAATCATCAAGAGTTTTAAGGAGCGAACACCCATGAAGATTCGTCCTCTTCATGACCGCGTCATCGTGAAGCGCCTGGAAGAGGAGCGTACCTCCCCGGGCGGCATCGTGATCCCCGACACCGCGGCCGAGAAGCCGGTTCAGGGAAAGATCGTGGCGGTCGGCAAGGGCAAGATCCTCGAAGACGGCCAGGTTCGGCCACTCGATGTGAAGGTCGGCGACAAGATCCTGTTCGGCAAGTACAGCGGGACGGAGGTCAAGGTCGACGGTGAAGAGCTCGTGGTCATGCGCGAAGAAGACGTCATGGCCGTGATCGAAGGCAAGTAACGAGGAATCACGACAATGGCAGCCAAAGAAGTCCGCTTCAGCGATGACGCGCGCTCCCGCATGTTCAGGGGCGTGAATGTCCTCGCCAATGCCGTCAAGGCAACCTTAGGTCCCAAGGGCCGCAACGCCGTGCTCGAGAAGAGCTTCGGCGCACCTACCGTCACCAAGGACGGCGTGTCGGTCGCCAAGGAGATCGAGCTCAAGGACAAGTTCGAGAACATGGGCGCGCAGATGGTGAAGGAAGTCGCGTCCAACACCTCCGACGAGGCCGGCGATGGCACCACCACCGCTACGGTGCTCGCCCAGGCGATCATCCGCGAGGGTCTCAAGGCCGTCTCCTCGGGCCGCAACCCGATGGACATCAAGCGCGGTGTCGACAAGGCGGTGATCGCCGCCGTCGAGGAGCTCAAGAAGCTCTCCAAGCCCTGCAAGGATTCCAAGGCCATCGCCCAGGTCGGCACGATCTCGGCGAACGCCGACGAATCGATCGGCAAGACCATCGCCGAGGCGATGGAGAAGGTCGGCAAGGAAGGCGTCATCACGGTGGAGGAGGGCTCGGGCCTCACCAATGAGCTGGAAGTGGTCGAGGGCATGCAGTTCGACCGCGGCTATCTCTCGCCGTACTTCATCAACAACCAGCAGAACCAGACCACCGAGCTCGAAAAGCCGGTGATCCTGCTGGTCGACAAGAAGATCTCCAATATCCGCGAGCTGCTGCCGCTGCTCGAGGGTGTGGCCAAGGGCGGCCGCCCGCTGCTGGTCGTCGCTGAGGACGTCGAGGGCGAGGCGCTGGCGACGCTCGTCGTCAACAACATCCGCGGCATCCTCAAGGTGGCCGGCGTCAAGGCGCCGGGCTTCGGCGACCGCCGCAAGGCCATGCTGCAGGACATCGCCACCCTCACGGGCGGCACCGTGATCTCGGATGAGGTTGGACTGTCGCTCGAGAAGGCGACCATGAACGACCTCGGCGAGGCGAAGAAGATCATCGTGGAGAAGGAGAACACCACGATCATCGACGGCGCCGGCAAGCCGGCCGACATCAAGGCGCGCATCGAGTCGATCCGCCAGCAGATCGAGGAGGCCACCTCCGACTATGACAAGGAGAAGCTGCAGGAGCGCGTGGCGAAGCTCTCCGGCGGTGTCGCCGTGATCAAGGTCGGGGCCGCGACCGAGATCGAGATGAAGGAGAAGAAGGCCCGCGTCGAGGACGCGCTGCACGCCACGCGTGCGGCGGTCGAAGAGGGCGTGGTGCCGGGCGGCGGCGTGGCGCTGATCCGCGTGCAGAAGTCGATCGAGAAGCTCGAGGGCGCGAATGAGGACCAGGCGGTCGGCGTGCGCATCCTGTCGCGCTCGATCGAGGAGCCGCTGCGCCAGATCGTCGAGAACGCCGGCGAAGATGCCGCCGTGATCCTCAACAAGGTCAAGGAGGGCAAGGGCGCCTACGGCTATAACGCCGCCAAGGGCGAGTTCGGCGACATGCTCGAGGCGGGCATCCTCGATCCCACCAAGGTGACGCGTCTTGCACTGCAGAACGCGGCCTCCGTGGCGGGCCTGCTGCTCACGACCGAGGTCATGGTGGCCGAGGCTCCGAAGGAAGAGGAGCACAGCCATGCGGGACCGCCGGGCGGCATGGGCGGCATGGACATGTAAGGACCCCCTCTAAAGAGGTATCGATTCTGTAACAGTGAGCCGATAGGCTTTACATAACGGTTAGGGGTTCGCGCCCCGGCTCCCAGCCGGGGCGCTGCCCCCAAAGACGCGGAACAAGACCCCCTATTCCGCGCATCATTCGCAGGCCCCCTCGTGGGGCCTGTTTTTTTGGTTTATCGTGGCTGCGAGGATCCTCTCCGAGGAGATTCGCCATGGCTTACGCGAGCGCTTTTACGCGCGCACTGTTGGTCGCAGGGTGCGTCGGCTGCCTCGCGCTCGGCGCGTGCGCACGCCAGCAACAGGATGAGATGAGCTGGGCTCGCGCCGCCCTCGAGCGAAATGATCGCGTCGAGATCGTGGCGACCGACCCGCAGGCCCGTACCTTCACCGTGCGCAGCAAGGACACCGGCCAGCTCACCATCGTGCACGCCGACCAGCTGATCGGCTCGCCCACGACGGCGCCCCTGGGCTCGCCGGCTGCCGGCGCGGCACCCGCGCCGACCGCTGCGGCCACCGCTCCGGCGGGCACGGAGACCGAAGAGAGCTCCGCCAAGAGTGCACCGGCTGCCACTGCTGCCGAAGCGGCCAACGAGCGAGGCAAAGAGGCGGCGGCTCCGAGCCCGCCGCCGGAGCCCCCGGTGTTCGCCTCCCGCGCCCTGCATCCCGGTAGTCCCGCCCGTCCGGTGCCCGGACAGATTCTCGAGGCCGGGCCCGGCTACACCATCGAGGCGGGCTCGGGCCCGGCGGCCGCCCCCGCGGCGCGCGAGCCCGGTGCGAGCGGCGCCGCCGTCGAGCTTCGTCACGAGCCCATCGTGTGCCAGGGTCAGCGGCTGCTGCACATCGACAACCTCAATCTCCAGTTCGAGGGCGACGCGGTGAGCGCCGAGGACGGCTGCGAGATCCACATCACCAACAGCCGAATCCGCGCGACCGGCGTGGGCGTCTCGGCGCGCGCCGCCAACGTCCACATCGACAACAGCCTGATCGAGGGTGACGCCGCCTCGATCGATGCCTCCGACGGCGCACAGATCTACACCGCCTCCTCGAGATTCCGTGGCTTGAGCCGCCAGCTCGACACCGCGGCCGTGCACGACCTCGGGGGCAATGTCTGGAATTGACGCGGGCTCCGAGCTCGAGAAGCTCGTCGGGCGCGCCCTCGAGACGCTCGAGGCCGATGCTTCCGCACGGGTGGCGCTCGCGCGGGCGCCCGCCGAGATTCGCGCGTCGCTGACCCGGGTGCTGGCGGCGAGCGACTTCGTCGCCGAATCCTGCGCCCGCGACCCACGGCTCCTCGAAGCCTTGCTCTCGCGCGGCGAGCTCATGCGGCGCCTCCCGCCCTCCGAGCTCGGCGGGCGCGCGCCGCACCTGAGCGAGGCGACCGCGGAGGCGGAGGCCCAGCGCGCATTGCGTCGCTGGCGGCGTTACGAGCTCACGCGTATCGCGTGGCGTGATCTCGCCGGCTGGGCGGATCTCGAGGAGACCCTGGCCGATCTCACCGCTTTCGCGGATGCAGCCATCCGCACGGCCGTCGCCTATGCCCGTCATGGGCTCGTTGCGCGCTATGGCGAGCCGCGCTCCCCAGCTGGACAGGTCCAGCCGCTCGTAGTCGTCGCCATGGGTAAGCTCGGCGGCGGGGAGCTCAATTTCTCCTCGGACGTCGATCTGGTGCTGCTGTTCCCCGAGCACGGCGACACCGACGGCGCTCGCGGCATCGCCAACGAGGAGTTCTTCACGCGCCTCGCGCAGACACTGGTGCGGCTGCTCGAGGCGCCGACCCCGGAAGGCTTCGTGCTGCGGGTGGATCTGCGCCTGCGGCCCTTCGGCGACTCCGGGCCGGTGGTGGCGAGTTTCGCGTCCTTCGAGGACTACCTGCCGAGGCACGGACGCGACTGGGAGCGCTACGCCTACGTCAAGGCGCGCGCGCTCACCGCTCGCGAGCGCTACGCCGAGATCGAGGCTGCGGCGGTGCGCCCGTTCGTCTATCGCCGCTATCTCGATTACGGCGTATTCGAGAGCCTGCGGGAGATGAAGGCGCTCATCGCCCGCGAGGTCGAGCGGCGCGAGCTCGCCGATGACATCAAGCTCGGCCCGGGCGGCATCCGTGAGATCGAGTTCATCGTGCAGGCGCTGCAACTGACGCGCGGCGGGCGCGATCGCGGCCTGCAGACCCCCGCGCTGCGCGTCGCGCTGGCCCGCCTCGGGGAGACGCGCATCCTGCCGGCCGAGGTGGTTACGCAGCTCGAAGCGGCGTATGTCTACCTGCGCCGGCTCGAGAACCACCTGCAGATGCTCGCCGACGCCCAGGTGCACGCACTGCCGGTGGAGCCGCTGGCGCGCGCGCGGATTGCGCTCGGCATGGGTGCGCGCGACTGGCCGGCTCTGCTCGATGAGCTCAAGCGGCACCGCGACTGCGTGCGCGGGCACTTCCGCGAGGTCATTCTCGGAGGCGGTGCGGAGCACGATGCCGCGGTGCGGATCGACCTCGGGCGGTTCTGGGACAGCCGGGCTGAGACGGCGGCGCTCGCCGAGTCGCTCGCTCATGCCGGCTTTGGCGACAGCGCCGAGGCAGCCCGCCTGCTGCTCGAGCTGCGCTCATCGAGCCTGGTGCGCAAGCTCGACGAGCCGGGCCGCAGGCGGCTGCAGGCGCTGCTGCCGGTGCTGCTCGCGGATGTGGCGAAGAGCCGTGCGCAGCTGCCGGTGCTGCGCCGAATCCTGAAGATCATCGAGGCGACGGGTAAGCGCTCGGCATATTTTGCGCTGCTGCGCGAGAACGTCGCGGCGCGTGTACGCCTCGTCGAGCTGGTCGGGCACGGCGAATTCCTGGCGGCACAGATCGCCGCGCAGCCCTTGCTGCTCGACGAGCTGATCGACGCGCGCCTGCTGTCACAGCTGCCGACCCGTGCTTCGCTTGCGGCGGAGCTCGGGCAGCGTCTCGGCCAGCTGCACGATGAGGAGCCGGAGCACCAAGTGGAGGCGCTGCGCCACTTCCAGAGCGCGGCCCTGTTCCGTGTGGCGGTGGCCGACCTGACCGGCGCCATGCCGCTCATGCAGGTGAGCGATCGGCTCACCGACATCGCCGAGCTCATCATCGAGCGCGCGCTCGAGCTCGCATGGCGGCAGATGACCGCCCAGTTCGGGGTGCCGACCTGCGGCGACGGCCGGCCGGTGAATATCTGCGCGTTGGGCTACGGCAAGCTCGGCGGCATGGAGCTCGGCTACTCATCGGATCTCGACCTGGTGTTCCTGCACGACTCGCACGGCGAGCGTCAGCAGACCAGCGCCGCACGCCCGATCGATAACCAGCTGTTCTTCGTACGCCTGGCGCAGCGCATCGTGCACCTGCTCACCATGCATTCCGCGGCCGGGCGGCTCTACGAGGTCGATGTGCGGCTGCGGCCGAGCGGCAAGGGAGGGCTGCTGGTCACCAACATCGAGGCCTTCGCCGAGTACCAGCGCCGCGAGGCCTGGACCTGGGAGCACCAGGCCTTGCTGCACGCCCGCAGCGTCGCCGGCTCGCCGCAGCTGCGCGCCGAGCTCGAGCGCGTGCGGCTCGACGTCCTCTGCCACCACGTGCGCCGCGACAGCCTGCGCAGCGAAGTGCGCGCCATGCGCGAGCGCATGCGCCGCGAGCTCTCCAAGGGCGATGAGTCGCGATTCGACATCAAGCAGGATCCGGGCGGCATCGCCGACATCGAATTCCTGGCGCAGTACTGGGCGCTCAAGTGGGCGGAGCGCTACGCGGCGGTGGTGATGTTCGCCGACACCATCCGCCAGCTCGAGTCGGTGGCCTCCGCGGATCTCGTGCCACAGGCTGACGTCGACGTCCTCACCGGCGCCTATCGCGCCTACCGCGCCACGGCGCACCACCTGGCGCTCGCCGGCCAGCCACCGCTCACCTCCCCGGGCGAGTTCCGCACCTTGCGCGCCGAGGTCACCCGCATCTGGGACTCGGCCATGGGCGCGGAGTCATCTGCGGGGCAGGTATAATCTGCGCCACCGAAGCGCACGCTCAGCGAAAGACTCCTCCATGGTCGCCCCCGCACGGCCGCTCATCCAACCGAACGCACAGAACCAGTACGACGTGACGGAGGAGGACCTGCCGCTCGCGTGTCCGATGCCGCAGATGTACCTGTGGAATTCGCATCCGCGCGTGTACCTGCCGATCAGGGAAACCGGGTGGGCGAAATGTCCGTACTGCAGCGCGGAGTACACGCTGCGGAAGTGACCGCGGGCGGCGGCGCCATGGCATCACTGCCGCTTGAGTCAAGAGCGCGCCGTCAGTTGAAGAGCCTGAAGTCCGCCGGTAGCCGGATCTCGCCCACGGCGTCCGGGTCGAGCCGGCCGCCAGCGGCGCGGCCGCCGCCTCCCGGCGCGCCCTCATCGTCGAAGGCCGTCGGGGCCGGGACCGCGAGCGTCGGTCCACCCTTGGCTTTGAGCGCCGCGTTCAGCGCCGGCAGCTCCTTCGAGGTCAGCCTGGAGAACTCGCCGGCCGCGTCGCTGAGCTGGCTGCGGAGCCCGGCGATATTGTCGAGCTGGTAGGCCGACGGCGGCCCTTCCCAGGAATTCACGGCGCCGTAGAGCTGATCGGTGTGCTCGCGCAGCCGCTCCTCGCCCGTGATCGCGCCGCCCTCCGTGGTCGCGACGATCTCCTTGCGGATCTTGTCGAGCTGCTGGTCGAAGTCGGCGAGCTTTTTCTGCAGCGGATCGCTCGCCGGCCGGCCCTTGTTGGCCGCCGCGACCTGCTGACGCAGTCCCACGATCTGCGCGAAGAACTGCGTCTCGTCGTTGAAGAGCGTGTATACCTTCATCGCCGCCTCGTACTGCGCCTTGCGGTCCGCCGCAGTCCAGGTGACGCGCCGATCGAGCCCGACATCGATCCTGGTGTCGTAGGTCTTGCCGTTGTCCTCGATGCGGATGGTGTACGCGCCCGGCAGCACGCGTGGTCCCTGGGTGGCCGCGAAGGCGACCTGCACGGCAGGCGGCACGTGCGGCGCCGGCAGATGCATCGTCCACAGCACGCGGTTCAGGCCCCGCCGGCTGCTCGCCGGCAGCTCATCCACCACGTGGCCGCCCGCATCGAGCACTTCGATCTTGAGCTTGCCGAACAGGTGCCGCGTCCGCTGGTAGTAGGTGATGACCGCGCCCGCCGTCGGGTTGTCGCCGATGAAGGCGGCGGCGCCGGTGGGCGCGCCACCGTCGGCCTCGATACGCTGCTGCACCGGGCGCGCCGACACGAAGGTCATATCCTGGGCGAGCAGCTGCGGCGTCAGCTGACGCAGCGGGGTGATGTCGTCGATGATCCAGATGCCGCGGCCGTGCGTGGCGAGCACCAGATCGCTGTCGCGCCGCTGCACCGCCACGTCCCGGACCGCGACCGCCGGGATGTCGCCGCCCTTGAACTGACCCCAGTGGGCGCCGCCGTCCACCGAGATCCACAGCCCGAACTCGGTGCCGAGGAACAGCAGGGATTTGTCGACGGTGTCCTCCTTGATGACATGCGCATAGCCGCGCACGGTCTTCGGCTCCTGCGAAGTCACGAGCGGCGACCAGGTCTTGCCGAAGTCGCGGGTCACATAGACGTAGGGGGTCATGTCACCGAAGGTATGCCGGTCGAAGGCGGCATAGGCGGTGGCCGCGTCGAAGCTGCTGGCCTGCACCCAGTTCACCCACGAGCCCTTCGGCACTCCGTGCACGTTGCCGGCCACGTTCTCCCAATGCTGCCCGTCGTCGCGGGTGAGCTGCACATTGCCGTCGTCGGTGCCCACCCAGATCGTTCCCTTGCTGAGCGGCGACTCGCTGATCGAGTAGATCGTGGTGTGCATCTCGGCCGCCGAGTTGTCCACCGTGACGCCGCCCGACTGCTCCTGCTTCTGCATGTTGGGATCGTTGGTGGTCAGGTCCGGAGAGATCCGCTGCCAGCTCTGGCCGTGGTCGCGCGACCGATAGAGGAACTGCGAGCCGATATAGACCGTGGCGGGATCATTGGGAGAGAGGGCGATCGGAGTGTTCCAGTTGAAGCGCAGCTTCTTGTAGAGCTTCAGATCCTCGGCGCCGAGCCGCGGCTGGATGTCGCGCGTCTCGAGCGTGCGCATGTTGACGCGCCCGACCGTGCCTCCCTGCGATTCCGCGTAGGCATAGTCGGGGTCGGAGGGGTCGGGGTGCATCCAGAAGCCGTCACCCCCGAACAGCGCCACCCAGCGCGCGCTGGTGATACCCCCGGGATAGGCCGAGTCACCCCGCCACGAGCCGTTATCCTGCAGGCCGCCGTAGACACGGTAGGGATCGGCGTTGTCGACGCTCACGTGGTAGAACTGCGAGAGCGGCAGATTGTCCGACTTCCACCACTTGTTGCCGCCGTCGTAGGAGGTCCACAGTCCGCCGTCGTCGCCGTTGAACACGTGCTGCGAGTTGGCGGGATCGATGAACACGTCGTGCACGTCGCCGTGCGCGCCGTTGAAGCCGCCGACGGTCGTGAAGCTGTGGCCGCCGTCCTCGCTGAGGATCAGCGCGCCGTCGGTCTTGAACACGCGCTTGGGATTCCTCGGGTCGACGATCAGATTGGCGAAGTAGAACGGGCGCCACACCATCCAGGTGCTCTTGTCGCCGCGCTCCCAGGTGCCGCCGCCGTCGTGCGAGATGAAGAGCGCCGAGTCGGTCGACTCGACGAAGGCGTAGACGGTCTGCGGCTCGCTCGGCGCGTAGGCGATGGCGATGCGCCCATAGGGCTTGGCGGGGAGCCCCTTGTTGGCCTCCACGGTGAGCTCGGTCCAGCTCTTGCCGCCGTCGGCGCTGCGGAACAGGCCGCTGCCGGAGGCCGCCTTCGGACCGTCGCCGCCGGAGCGGAACGTCCAGCCCTTGCGGCGGAAATCCCAGAGACTCGCGAGCAGCACATCGGGGCTGCCCGGCTGCATCGCGACGCTCCCGCAGCCGGTCGAGAGGTTCGCGCCCTTGAGGATCAGCTGCCAGCTCTTGCCGCCGTCGGTGGTCTTGTAGAGGCCGCGGTCGGGGGAGTCGCTCCAGAGCTTCCCCGGGACGCAGGCGTAGACCGTATCGGACGAGCGCGGATCGACGACGATCTTCGAGATGCGCTCCGAGCTCTTCAGTCCGACGTTGGTCCAGGTCTCGCCGGCGTCGGTGGACTTGTAGATCCCGTCGCCCACCGAGACGCTGTTGCGCGTCCAGGACTCGCCGCTGCCGACCCAGACGTTCTCGTGGTGGGTGGGATCGACCGCGACCGCGCCGATCGACTGCACCGGCTGCTTGTCGAACACCGGCTTGAAGATCGTGCCGCCGTCGGTCGACTTCCACACGCCGCCGCTCGCTGCGGCGACGAACAGGGTCAGCTTGCCGGAGGCGTCGTTGTAGCCGTCGAGCGCTGCGATGCGCCCGCTCATCGCGGCGGAGCCGATGTTGCGCGAGCCGAGACCGGAGATCACCCCCGAGTCGGCCACCGGCTCGGCAGGCACGACCGCGGGAATGTTGGCGGCAAGGACCAGCGCGCCGGCCAGCGCCAGGAATGAGAATCGCATGGGTCTGTCTCCCTGAGAGTTTATTTCGTCGCGACAGTGGCCGGCGGTGTTGCCGGGAAGCGGAACAGCGCGCCGTCGAGCGCCGCGTTGGCTTCTGCCTTGTCGAACTGCACTTTCTGGCGATCGCTCGAGCCGTTGGGCCCGGAGGACTGCGCGAAGGCAAAGTAGACGCCGTTCACCTGCTCGTAGTCGCCATAGTCGGTGACGGTTTCCCTGGGTATCCCGTGCTGGATACGGCGGTTGATGGTGCGGATCTCGAGGAAGTAATCGGGATCGAGGAATACGTAGGTGATATCGCCGTTGGGACGCGTGACGCGCAGCTTGTAGGCATCCGTGCCGTCGACGTCCTCGGTGCCGAGATAGTCGAGCTTGTAGCCCTTGGCCTTATAGTCGACCAGTGCGCCGGTGAAGTCGGCCGCATCCTCGCTGAGCTCCTTGGCGTCGTCGGCCGACATCTTCTCGGGGTCCTTGCGGCCCTGGAACGGATTGACCTTCCAGCCCTGCGTGCCGTCGTAAGCCTGGATCAATGTCAGTCCCTGAAGCGTTGCCTCGTAGCGGACCGAATCCGGGCGCGCGACCATGGCGAGGTAGCCGAGCTGCAGCGTGTCGCCGTTCACCAGCACCTTACCGGTGAGCCGCAGCGAGTGGAGGGCGGCGAGCTTGTCGGCGCCGCCTTTGGCCGCGACGTTCCTGGCGGCGAGCTCGTCGGCGGTATAGGCGAAAGCAGAGGATGCTGCGGTGAGCAGCACGACAGCGGCAAACAAGCGCATGCGCTTAACTCCAGTGTCTCTTCGGTGGATCTTTCTATGATGCGCTGCTGCCCGCGAGGGCACCAGCCGCGTCACGTTCCTTCAGGCGCTCGATCCCTTCGTTCCGGCGCTCAATCTTCGTCCGCGGCGTTGACATCGCGCGGCGGCGCGAGGTCGGCCCGCACCGGGGCGAGGCGCGCGGCCCTCAGCTGCCGGTTGAGATCCGGAAGCTGCGCCTGCAGCCCGCGCCACTCGGCCAGCAGGCCCGCGAGACTCTCGCGGGCGATCGCCGTCGCCGCCAGCTGCGCCGCGGTCGGCGGCGCATCGCCACGCAGCAGCTCCGCGTACAGCGCGCTGATGTGGCCCTGCACGCCGGGCAGCAGCACGGCTTCGCCTGCCGGCTTCTGTGGCGGCTCGCTCTTCTCCTCCTTCGATTCGAGCAACGCGCTGAGCTGTGCCTGGTAGTCAGCCACGGCCTGCGCCGCGGCGCCGGCGGGCTTGAGGGCCTGCAGCTGCGCCTGTTCCGATTGAGCTGCGAGAAGCGCCTGCGAGCTGTCGGTGAGGAGACCGGCCAGCTCGGTCGCCAGGCGCAGTTGCTCGGCGAGCGCGCCCTCGGGCAGCCGCACGCGCGGGTCCGCCTTCAGCGTGAGCGGCTGCTCGAGCTTGCGGCCGTCGACCGTGAGACGCACGAGGTAGCTGCCGGGCAGCGCCAGCGGCCCTTCCGGCTGCCGCGGCGTCGCGTGCGGCACCGCCGAGATCGGATAACCGTGCGTGGCGGACACGGGGTCGGCGTAACGCAGGTTCCACACCCAGCGGTGCACACCGCCGCTCGCCGGCAGGACGCGCGGTGCGCTGAGCCAGTAGGCCGGGATCAGCTCGCGAGCGAGCTCATCCGCCGACGGCACGGGAGCATCGTCGCTGCGGAAGCGGCGCACGAGCTTGCCCGCGCTGTCGAGGACTTCGAGCGTCACTGGCTGCCTGGCGTCGTGCGGCAAGAAGAACTCGATGACGGCGCCGGCCGGGGGATTGGCGGCGAGCGGCTCGTCGGGCGGGATGGGCGTGTCGGTCCAGGTACTGCGATGCACGCGGTAGGCGGCGGCGGGACGGAACAGGACCGCATCACGCATGGGCGCGCTCGTCAGCTGCCGCAGCCGCGCGATGTCGTCGAGTACCCAGAAGGAGCGGCCATGCGTCGCCACGACCAGGTCATCGTCATGGATCAGCAGATCGCGCATCGAGGTGTGCGGCAGATTCAGCTGCAGCGAGTCCCAATGCTCGCCGTCGTCGTACGAGACCCACACGGCCTTCTCGGTGGCCGCGAACAGCAGCCCGCGGCGCACGGGGTCCTCGCGCACGGCGTTCACCGGCGCATCGCCGGGAAGCTCGGCCGCGATCGGCTGCCAGCTCTTGCCGCCGTCGCGCGTGCGATAGATGAAGGGGCGCAGATCGTCGATCCGCAGGCGGCTCACCGAGACATAGGCGGTGTCCACATCGAAATGCGACGGCTCGATCTGTGTCACCTTGCTCCAGGGGATGAGCTCGGCAGGCGTGACGTTGCTCCAATGACTGCCGCCGTCGCGCGTCACCCAGACGAGGCCGTCGTCGGTACCCGCCCAGAGCGTGTCGATATTCTTCGGCGAGGGCCCCAGCGCGTAGATGACGCCGCGCTGCTGCTCCGCTCCCTTGGGGTGCTGTGTGGCGACGCTCGCCGGCACGGCGCCCGCCTCGCGCGCGAGGTCGGGACTGATCGCCGTCCAGGTCATGCCGCCGTCGGCCGTCCGCCACAGCCGGTTGAGCGCGTAGTAAAGAACATGAGGGTCGAGCGGCGAGAACAGCAGCGGCTGCGTGCGGTCCGCCCGCACGTCGGGGCCGCGCACCGGAGCCGGCGTGACGTTCTGCACCTGTCCGGTGGACACGTGGAACTTCGACACCTCGGTGCGGCCGGCACCGTAGATGACATCCGGGTCGAGGGGATCGGGGGCGACGTAGCCGTACTCGATGACGCCCACCGGGTGCCAGTCGCGGTCGGTGATCGAGCCGTCGTTGCCGCGCGTCGCGATGCAGACTGAGCCACTCTCCTGCTGGCCGGCGCACACCCGGTAGGGGAAAGTCGGCGTGGCGCTCACGTGATAGAGCTGCGCCGTCGGCTGGTTGAGCCAGCTGCTCCAGCTCTCGCCGCCGTTCACGGTGATCACCGCGCCCTGATCACTCACCAGCGCGAGCACGCGCGGGTCGCTCGGGCTGATCCACAGGTTCTGGTAGTCGTCGCCGCCCGGCGCCCCCCGCAGCGGCGTCCAGGTCCTGCCGCCGTCGGCGGACTTCAGGGTGACGATGCCGATGCTGTAGACGATGTCGGCGTTGGTCGGGTCGACGCGCAGCACCGTCAGATCACCGCCACCGATGCGCAGCGAGGCGCGCGGATCGGTGGTGATCCGCGTCCAGTGCTCGCCGGCGTCGTCGGAGCGGAAGACGCCGAGGCCCGCCGCCGACTGGTAATCGCCCGGCTCCGTGGTGCCGACCGCGGCGTAGATGCGCTGCGGCGCGCTCGCGGCGATCGAGAAGTTGATCTGGGTGAGATTCTCGGGGAGACCGGCGCGCAGGCGCTTCCAGGTCGTACCGCCGTCGGTTGACTTGAAGAGGCCGCCGTTGGTGCCCTCGAACTCGTTCTTGTCCTCCCACGGCCCGAGACGCGATTGCCACAGCGCCGCGTACACCACGTCCGGGTGCAGCGGATCGAGCGCCACCGCCGAGCCGCCGGTATCGGCATCCTGGTAAAGAACGCGGTCCCAGGTCGCGCCCCCATCGCGCGAGCGGTAGATGCCGCGCTGCTCGTTCGGGCCGTAGGGGTGGCCCAGTACCGCGGCAAAGAGATGGTTCGGGTCGCGGGGATCGACCGCGAGCTCGGGAATCTGCTGACCGTCGGTGAGCCCGCCGTGGGTCCAGGTGTGCCCGCCGTCGGCGGAACGGTAAACGCCGTTGCCGATCGACAGGTCCGGCCGCCGCAGGCCCTCGCCGCTCGCCGCGTAGATGACGTTGGGATCCGAGGGCGCGACCGCGATCGCGCCGATCGACTGCGTCGGCTGCTGGTCGAAGACCGGCTGCCAGGTGCGGCCCGCGTCGCGCGTCTTCCACACGCCGCCGTTGACCGCGGCTATGTAGAAAACGTTCGGTTGCGACGGCACGCCGGCCACGGCCCGCGTGCGGCCGCCGCGCGCGGGTCCGATCATGCGCCAGCTGAGCTCCGCGTAAGCACCCGCGGGCTGGTGCTGCGCGGGGACGGTGCCGGAGGCGATGGCGAGCGCCAGGAGGGGCAGAATCGCCATGGAGGTCGTTGGGTTCAGGCGCACGGTCTTGGCCCTGTGTTTATTTTGACCGCGCACGATACACCCTCGGCGGGTGAATCGAAATTCCCGCCGCCGGGGGCGCGCGCTAGCGGTACTGCTGGTAGGACTTTTCCTCGACGATGCGCGAGCCGAGCCGGGTGTTGACACGCCTCTTGATCGCCGCGCGCTCGTCGTTCGAGACGTACACCGCGCGCGCCAGCTCGATGAACTCGCGGTCGAAGGTCTGCTTCGCTTCCTTGTCGCGGATGCGATCCTCGATGTCCCACAGCCGCTCGTTCACCTGCTGCAGCGCGCGCTCCTCCTGCATGAGGCCCCGCTCGGCGCAGCCGGAGTCGCGCCAGGTCGTCTCGAGGAGCGCCAGCTCGGTTCTCACGTTGGCGAGCTTGGCGGCATCGGGGATGCGGGCCGCCTTGATCCTCAGGATGGTGATCTTGTCGAGCAGTTCGCCCGGTGAGACCGGCACGAGAATGTCGTTCATGCGCGCGATCCTAGCAACTCGTCGAGCCGGGCGGTGACTTCCTCGACCTGGATGAGGTCCATGACACCCGGCTCCTCGATCTTGTGCCCCCAGGGGAGCTCCTGCGGCTCGCAGCCGCGGAAGGCGCGCGCCGCGCGCGCGTAGGCGTCGACACACCAGCGCCCCGACAGATACGGTCCGCAACGCGCCGGGTTGGTCGCCGCGTACAGCCCGATCACGGGCGTGCCGACCATGGTCGCCATGTGCGCGGGGCCTGAGTCGGGACTCAGCAGCACGGTGGCGCGCGCGAGCAGCGCCAGCATTTCCGGCAGCGTGTCCTGTCCGATCTGGTTCACGAGCGCAACGCCCGCAATCCCCGCGATCGCCTCACCGGCGCGCCGCTCGGTCTCGCTCGGGCCCCCGGCGAGTATCACCCGCATGCGATGCCGGCTGACGGCATGCCGGGCGAGGGCCGCGTAGCGCTCGTGACTCCAGTTGCGCCGCGCGTGACGCGAGCAGGGACTGATCACCAGCGTCGGTTGCGCATCCGGTACCAGGCGCTCGGCGTAGGCGCGCGCCGCGGCCGGCAGCGGCACGTCCCAGCGCAGCAGCCGCTCGCGGATGCCGAGCGCCGCGGGGAAGCCGAACAGGCTGTCGAGCACGTGCTCGCGCGACTGCGCTGCGATGCGGGCGTTGGTGAACAGCCACTGCAGCTCGCGGGCGCGCGCGCGATCGAAGCCGAGCTTGATGGTGGCGGGCACGACGAGCGCCGCGAGGCTCGCGCGCAGCGCCAGCTGCATGTGCAGCAGCACGTCGAAATGCCGGCCGCGCAGCTGCGCGCGCAGCGCGCGCCACGGCCCGAGTCCTGCGCCCTTGCTCACGGTGATAAACTCGACGCCCTCGATGAGGCTCATGAGGCGCGCTTCGGTCCGCCCGACGATCCAGGTCAGCTGCGTCGCCGGCCAGGCCTGCTGCAGGGTGCGCACGACCGGCACGACGTGGCAGGTATCCCCGATCGCCGACAGCCTGAGGATGCAGACACTGCGCGGCGGTTCGGCGAGAGGCAGCATGATGGAGTCAGGTTTGTGAATGGGCGCTGGGCGCTCGGACCGGAGGTGAAACGCGGCGCTCTCGCGGGCGGCGCCATGCTATATGACGGTTCCCGGGTGAGCAATTTGAGCGCCGAGTGGTTCACGCCCGGGTACTGGCAGTCGCTGGGCGCGCTCGACGGCAGCGCCGGCGGGCGTGGCGCGGCCTATTTTCTCAGCGCCGAGACGCGACGTTACGTACTGCGCCACTACCGCCGCGGCGGAATGGCGGCGCATCTCAGCGCCGACCACTACCTCTGGCGGGGCGAGAACAGCACCCGGCCGTTTGCCGAGTGGCAGATGACCTACAGCCTGCATCGTGCGGGACTCCCGGTACCGGCGCCGATCGCGGCGCGCTATCAGCGCCGCGGACTCAGCTACACCGGCGACCTCATCACCGAGCGTCTCGCGACGGTGGGCTCGCTCGCCGAGTGTCTGCGCACCGGCGCGCTCTCGATCCTCACCTGGATCTCCATCGGACGCTGCATCCGCCGCTTCCACGACCTCGGCGTGTGCCATGCCGACCTCAACGCGCACAACGTGCTGCTCGCCGAGGACCAGGTCTACCTCGTCGATTTCGACCGCTGCCAGCTGCGCGGCGCCGGCTTATGGCGTGACGGGAACCTGGTGCGCCTGCGCCGCTCGCTCGAGAAGATCACCTGGGGTCTGCCGCCCGAGCGCTTCGGCGAGGCCGACTGGCACGGACTGCTCGACGGTTACCGGCAGTCCTCGGGCAGCCCGAGTCCCGAGCTGCCACCGGCCGCCTGAAGGCCGCGCGCCTTGCGTTTCCTCTACCTCGTCGCGGTGTATCTCACGGCACCGATCATCTCGATCGTGCTCTTGTGGCGCGGGGTGCGCGATCGCAGCTACTGGCACAATTTCCGCGAGCGCTTCGGCTTCGGGCCGCCGCGTGCGCCGCAGGGCGTGTGGCTGCATGCCGTGTCGGTCGGCGAGGTGCAGGCGTGCGCGCCGCTCGCGAGCGCGCTCTACCGGCGCCATCCGGGAGTACCGCTCACCGTCACGACTTTCACGCCGACCGGCGCGGCGCGTGCCCGCTCGCTGGTCGGCGACATCGCCGAGGTGCGCTACGTGCCCTACGATCTGCCGGGCGCGGTGCGGCGGTTCCTCAGGCGCGTCGACCCCCAGCTCGCGGTCATCTTCGAGACCGAGCTCTGGCCGAATCTCTACCGCGAATGCGGGCGGCGGCGCGTACCGCTGGTGCTGGCGAGCGCGCGCATCTCGGAGCGTTCGCTCGGCCGCTACCAGCGTCTCGGCGCGCTGTTCCGCGACGCGCTGTCGCAGGCCGCGGTGGTCGCGGCCCAGGGCGAGGCGGACGCGGCGCGGTTCCGTGCGCTCGGCGCTGCCGCCGACAGCACGCACGTGACGGGAAACCTCAAGTTCGACTTCGAGCTGCCGGAGGGCCTGACGGAGCGTGGGCAGCGGCTGCGGGCGCAGTACGCGCCGGGGCGGGCGCTGTGGGTGGCGGGCAGCACTCACGAGGGCGAGGAAGCGGCGGTGCTCGAGGCACAACGCGCGGTGCTTGGCATGCACGCCGGGACGCTGCTGGTCATCGCGCCGCGGCACCCGGCGCGCTTCGCGGCGGTGGCGCAGCAGCTCGCGGCAGCCGGGGTGCGCTTGGCGCGCCGCTCGGACAGCAGCGTGTCAGCCTCCGCCGAGGGGCCCGAGGTGCTGCTGCTCGACTCGCTCGGCGAGTTGCTCGAGTTCTACGCGGCGGCCGACGTCGCCTTCGTCGGCGGCAGCCTGGTGCCGGTGGGCGGCCACAATCTGCTCGAGCCCGCCGCGCTCGGCTTGCCGGTCCTCACCGGCCCCCACAATTCCAACGGTGCCGACGTGGCGCGGCTGCTCGTCGCGCGCGGCGCCGCCGAGATCGTCCACAACCCGCAGGAGCTCGGCGCGCGGGTGAGCGCGTTGCTCTCGGATCCGGCGGAGCGCGCGCGCATCGGGGCTGCGGGCCGCGCCTCGGTGGCGGGCAGCCGCGGTGCGCTCGAGAAGCTCCTGGCGCTGATCGAGCCCTTGCTGAATAGTTGATTGGCTGCGCAGCAGGGGATCAGCGCCGCTGGCCCTGCGGCGGGGATTGCGGCGGCGGCGGTGCGCCCGCGGGCGGGATGGTCGGCGCCAGCGTCTCCGGCGTCGGCACGGCGGGCGAGGTCGGCGCGCTGGTGGTGAGCCAGTCGTTGACTGACACGAGCTCGGGCCGGTCGAGCGTGCCGGCGGCGAGGCGCAGCGTGAGCACCTCCACGATGTAGTCGTAGCGGGCGACCGCGTAGTTGGTCTGCGCCTGCACCAGGTTGCGGCGCGCGTTCAGCAGATCGACCGAGGTGCGCGTGCCGACCTCGTAGCCGGCTTCGGTGGCCTTGAGCGCCGTCTGGTTGGAGGCGAGCGCCTGGCGCAGCGCCTGCACCCGCGAGATGCCGCTGATGACGCCGAGATACGCATCGCGCGCCTGGCGCTCGGTGGCGCGCGAGCTCTGCACGACGCCTTCCTTGGCGGCGATCCACAGGTACTCGGCCTGGCGCACCTTGGACTGGGTGTAGCCGCCGGCGAAGATCGGCACCGTCAGCTCCAGCATGATCTGCCGGTCATTGAACCGGCTCTCGATGCCGTTGTAGGGCGTGCCCTGGAACAGGTAGTCCGCGGTGGAGTCGGTGTAGGAGCGGCCGGCGAGCACATCGAGCGAGGGCAGGTGGCCGCCGATCGCGACGCGGACGTTGTCGCGGGCGATGTCGGCCGCCAGGCGGCTCGAGACCAGGGTCGGGTTCTGCTCGAGAGACATGTCCACCCAGCGGCCCTCGTCCGCGGGCTCCGGATTGAGCAGCGGCATGTCGCCGCCGGGCTTGGCGAGCCGGTCGTACTTCTGACCGGTGATCTCCTGCAGCTGATACTCGGCGGTCGCGAGCGTGCGCTTGTCGGCGATCACGGTCGCCGCCGCCGTGTCGCGCGCCGCCTTGGCATCCTCGACGTCCGTGATGGCGATCAGCCCGACGTCGAAGCGCGTCGTCGCCTGGTCGAGCTGGCGGGAGATGGCCTCGAGCGCCGCCTGGTCCGCCTCGAGCGTGTCGTCGGCCGTCAGCACGTTGAAGTAGGCCTGCGCGACTCTGAGGATCAGCTGCTGCTCGGCGGCCTGATAGGTGGCCTCGGCCTGCGCGACCTGGGCGTTGGCCTCCTTGAGCGTCATCCAGTTCGACCACGAGAACAGGTTCTGCTTGAGGTTGAGGCCCCAGGCCTTGGTCGTGGTGTCGATCGTCTCGCCTTGCGATACGACCACGGTGAGCGGCGGCCCGTTGGGATTGGCGGGGTTGGAGATCTCGAAGATCTGATCCGCGAATCCCGAGTTGTGGTCGCGGGTCACCCCGGCTGAGCCGTTGAGCTGCGGGAGCAGGGCGGCGATCGCCTGCGGGCGCGACTCGCGCGCCGCCAGGCGATTGGCATCCGCCTGACGGATCACGGGATCGCTCTTCAGCGCGTCCTCGAACACGCCGACCAGGTCCTTCGGCTGCGCGGTCGCGGCGAAGCCGGCGAGCAGACAGGCGAGAGTAGCGGCACGTTTCACGGTGGTGATTCCCTGCGGCATGGACTTCAGAAGCGAAAGCGCGCCGGCCGCGGCGCGTTCACCAGCGGGTCGATCACCGTCTCGAACAGGCTGTCGGTGGCCCAGGCGGTCTCGCTGATGCGCCGCACCAGACGCGCCTCCATCACCGGCGCCTCGCCGACCACCACGAACAGGCGGCCGCCGATCTCGAGCTGGCGCTCGAAGCGCGGGTCGTAGATCGGCAAGGAGCCCGTGACGGCGATGGCGTCGTAGCGCGCGCCCGTATCGGCGTTGAGCGCATCCGCGTTCACGATCTCGACGTCGGCCATGCCGAAGGCGGCGAGGTTGCGCGCGCTGAGCTCCGCCAGCTGCGCGTACAGCTCGAGCGAGCGCACCCGGGCACCCGCGGCGCGCAGGCAGGCGCTGACGAATCCCGAGCCCGCGCCCACCTCGAGCACCCGTGACCCGGGTGTGGGCTCGAGCGCCTGCAGCAACCGCCCGACGACGCTCGGCCGCAGCATATGCTGCCCCTCGGGCAGGGGCACCTCGGCGTCGGCGTAGGCACGGAAGCGCTGCGGCGGCGGCACGAACGCCTCGCGCGGCACCTGGCGCAGCGTCGCCAGCACGCGTTCGTCGAGCACCTCCCAGGCGCGCACCTGCTGTTCGATCATCTGCTCGAGGGGCCCGGCCGGCTGCATGAGCTGAGACTCCGCTGACTTCACTTAACGCTGACGTGAGAAAAGGCCGCAGAAGTTAAGGGTTTTCAGTGGTTCTGCCAAGCGGGAATGCGACGAGATATGGTGAAATCCCGACGGGGCGTGGCTGCACCGCGTTATGCTTGGCCGAGCCCACGACCCCCGGCACGAGAAGTCAAATCAGAGTGCCGCGAGGGGCGTGTACCCAACCCAAGCGGAAGGGCTTGAGAAGTACTCTAGATGTCGATCGTTGGGCTGTTGTGCCTCCTGTTCGCGCTCATCGCGGCTCTGTTCCTGGTGCTTTATGGGCTGGCGCGGCGCGACCTGAGGAGCGTCGAGCAGCTCTCGCAGCAGCTGCAGCGCATTGCCATCGGCGGGCGGCTGCCGGGCCGGGTCGACGTCGATAGCGACAAGCCCGAGGTTGCAGCGCTGGTCACCGCCGTGAATCACCTTCTCACCCGCTCCGGAGCCGCCGAGCACGACGTCGCACAGGCGCCACGGCTGTTTGCCGACCTGGGCGAGCGCATCCACGAGGCCGTGCTGGTCCACCGCGAGGTAATCCTGTACGCCAACCGCCAGTTCGCCAGCTTCGTCGGCGTCGACCGCGTCGAGCTGATCGGGCGGCGGCTGGGAGACCTGGTGCCGCCGGAGTACTCAGACCTCGTGACCGAGAACATCCGCCGCCGGCTGGCGGGAGAGTCGGCCGCGGAGCGCTACGAGATCGACATGGTCGGGCTGCAGGGCCAGATGAGCCGCCTGGAGATCGCCTCCACGGTGGTCGATTACGACAAGGGCAACGCGCTGCTCATCACCGGTGTCGAGATCATTCCGACGCAGACGACTCCGGCGCTGCGCCTGGTGGCCGAGGGCACGCCGACTCCGCAGCAGCTCGCGCTCAACTCGCTGGCCGAGGCCATCATCGCCACGGACGAGCGCGGCCGCATCACCTTCATGAACCCGGCCGCCGAACGGCTCACCGGCAGCGATGCCGTGCAGGCCTCGGGGAAGCTCCTCGAGGAGATCGTCAGCCTGGTCGACGAGTCGGACCGGCGGCTGCTCTCCGACCCGGTGCGCCAGGCGCTCACCAGCGGTGTGCCGGTGAGCCTCGGCCGGCGCGCTCTGCTCCTGTCGCGCAGCAACGGCAGCGAGCGCTCCATCGAGCTGTCGGCCTCGCCGGTGCGCAACGAAGCCAAGGAGCTGGTCGGGGCGGCGTTGCTGCTGCACGACGTCACCGAGCTGCGCGGGCTCGCGCGCCAGATGTCCTATCAGGCAACCCACGATGCGCTCACGGGCCTCGTCAACCGCCGCGAGTTCGAGCGGCGGCTCGAGGAGGCCATCGAGAGCGGCCATCGCGGCGATGGCCAGCACGTCCTGTGCTATCTCGATCTCGACCGCTTCAAGCTCGTCAACGACACCAGCGGCCACCTGGCCGGCGACAGCATGCTGCGCGAGGTCGCGAAGCTGCTGCGCGACGCGGTGCGCGACAGCGACACGGTCGCGCGCCTCGGGGGCGATGAGTTCGGCATGCTGCTCATCGGTTGCCCGCTCGAGAAGGCGCGGCAGATCGCCGACGACGTCTGCCGCTCGGTCGGCGACTACCGCTTCGTGTGGAAGGACCGCATCTTCAACATCGGCGTGTCGATCGGGCTGGTGGAGATCTCGCGCGAGAGCGGCACGCTGGAGGAGCTGATGGCCGCGGCCGATACCGCCTGCTACGTCGCCAAGAAGCAGGGCACCGGCCGGGTTGCAGTCTACTCGGCGCGCGATGAGGCTCTCGCGCGCCACAGCGGCGAGATCCAGTGGCTGCAGCGCCTGCAGGGCGCGCTCAAGGAGAACCGCTTCCAGCTCTACCACCAGGTCATCGTGCCCGCGCACGGCAGCGACGGCGGGCCGGCGATGGAGGTGCTGATACGGTTACGCGACGAGAACGGCCAGGAACTGCCGCCGGCGGAGTTCATGCGCGCCGCCGAGCGCTATCGGCTCATGGGGCTGGTGGACCGCTGGGTGGTGCAGACGACGCTCGCGGCGCTCGGCCGCGGTGCCATTCCGCTGCAGCCCGACAGGAGCCTCGCGATCAACATTTCCGGCCAGACGCTCGGCGACGTGCAGTTCCTCGAGTTCGTCGTCGAGTGCCTCGACAGCACCGGGGTCGCGCCCGGGCAGATCTGCTTCGAGATCACCGAGAGCGCGGTGGTCGCCAATCTCGAGCATGCGCGCCGCTTCGTCGGCGTGCTGCATGGCATGGGCTGCAAGTTCGCCCTCGACGACTTCGGCTCGGGCGTCGGCTCGTTCTCCAATCTCAAGAACCTGCCGCTCGACTACCTCAAGATCGACGGCTCCTTCATCCGCAACCTGGCGCGCGACACCGTCAATCAGGCGATGGTGACGGCGATGATCAAGCTGGCGCGCACGCTCAACTTCAAGGTGATCGCCGAGCAGGTCGAGGACACCGCGGCGGTCGAGGCGGCGCGGCGCATGGGGGTCGATTACCTGCAGGGCTTCGCCATCGGCAAGCCGCAGCCGCTGGCGCTCGCCGTCGCGGCGTAACCGCTTCGCGAGGCGCGTCGTGCGCTCTCGCGCGGGGGGCTCGCTCCTCTGCAGTGAGCCGCCGCCGCCGCGGCTCGCCTACAACACCGGCACCAGCAGCAGCGCCACGATGTTGATGATCTTGATCAGCGGGTTGATGGCGGGACCGGCGGTGTCCTTGTACGGGTCACCCACGGTGTCGCCGGTGACCGCAGCCTTGTGCGCGTCCGAGCCCTTGCCGCCGAAGTGGCCTTCCTCGATGTACTTCTTGGCGTTGTCCCAGGCGCCGCCGCCGGTCGTCATGGAGATGGCGACGAAGAGTCCCGTGACGATGGTCCCGATGAGCAGGCCCCCCAGCGCGCGCACCCCGGCACCGCCGCCCATCAGGGCGTTCATGACGAGCACCAGCACGATCGGCACCAGGATCGGCAGGAGCGAGGGCACGATCATTTCGCGGATGGCGGCCCGCGTCAGCAGGTCAACCGCGCGCGAGTAATCGGGCTTCTCGGCGCCGGACATGATCCCCTTGATCTCGCGGAACTGGCGCCGCACCTCGTTCACCACCGAGCCGGCGGCGCGACCCACGGCTTCCATGGCCATGGCGCCGAACAGAAAGGGCACCAGGCCGCCGATGAACAGCCCGATGATGACCGCCGGGTCCGAGAGCGAGAAGCTGGCGGCCTTGCCGGCCGCCTCGAGGTTGCGGGTGTAGTCGGCGAACAGGACGAGAGCAGCGAGGCCCGCCGAGCCGATCGCGTAGCCCTTGGTCACCGCCTTGGTGGTGTTGCCGACCGCATCCAGCGGGTCGGTGATGTTGCGCACCTCCTTCGGCAGGCCGGCCATCTCGGCGATGCCGCCGGCGTTGTCGGTGATCGGGCCGTAGGCATCGAGCGCCACGATCACGCCGGTCATCGACAGCATGGATGTCGCGGCGATCGCGATACCGTACAGGCCGTCGAGCGTGTAGGCGCCCCAGATGGCGAGACACACGGCAACCACCGGCAGCGCCGTCGACTTCATCGAGACGCCGAGGCCCGCGATGATGTTGGTGGCGTGTCCGGTCTGGGATGCGGCCGACACCTTGCGCACCGGGCTGTACTCGGTGGCGGTGTAGTACTCGGTGATCATGATCATCGCCGCGGTCAGTCCCAGGCCGATGAGCGTGCAGCCGAACAGCTCCCCGGAGTGCGCCGGCATGATCTGCCGGGTGATGAAGTAGAAGGCCACCGCCGACGCCAGTCCGGAGACGATGACGCCCTTGTAGAGCGCGTTCATGATCTTGCCGCCCTCACGCGTCGAGACGAAGAACGTGCCGATGATCGAGGAGACGATCGAGGCGGCGCCGAGCGCCAGCGGATAAATCACCGCGGCATAGGCCGCGTCGGCCCCGCGGCGCGCGAACAGCAGCCCGCCGAGGAGCATGGTGGCGACGATGGTCACCGCGTAGGTCTCGAACAGGTCGGCGGCCATACCGGCGCAGTCGCCGACGTTGTCGCCGACGTTGTCGGCGATCACCGCCGGGTTACGCGGATCGTCCTCGGGGATGCCGGCCTCGACCTTGCCGACCAGGTCGGCGCCGACGTCGGCGCCCTTGGTGAAAATGCCGCCGCCGAGGCGCGCGAAGATGGAGATGAGCGAGCCGCCGAACGCAAGTCCCACCAGCGCGTGCAGCGCGCCCTCGGCGCCCGATGAGGTGAATTGCCGCAGCACGGCGTAGTAGCCGGCGACGCCGAGCAGCGCCAGACCTACCACCAGCATGCCGGTGATGGCGCCGCCGCGGAAGGCGACGGTGAGGGCGGCATTCAGTCCGCTGGTGGCTGCCTGGGCGGTGCGCACGTTGGCGCGCACCGAGATGTTCATGCCGATGTAGCCGGTGAGGCCGGAGAGCACCGCCCCCACCGCGAAGCCGCCGGCGGTCGGCCAGCCGAGCGGCGAGAAGCCAATGACGACGAACAGCACGAGGCCGACGATGAGGATGGTGCTGTACTGGCGGTTGAGGTACGCCTTGGCGCCAGCCTGGACGGCCGCGGCGATCTCCTGCATGCGGGCGTTGCCCGCCGGCAGGCGCAGGATCGCCGCCATGGAGAACACGCCATAGAGTACGGCGAGCACGCCGGCGCCGACGGCAACCCACAGCCACATGCTGACATCCATCGAGAAACCTCCCAAAAAAAGGCCGCGAACTATAGCACGGCGGTTTTGCGCCGCAGCGCAGCAAGCTATACCTTGAAGTCCTCCTTGAGCTTGCGGCGGACCGGTATGCCGCGGATGCGTACGTACGCGGGCAGGCCGTTGCGGTAAGGGGGATAGGCTTCGCCGGCCACCAGTGGCTCGAGGTAGCGCCGGCACGCCTCGCTGATGCCGAAGCCGTCCGCGCGCAGATATTCGGCCGGCAGCTTCTTTTCCTTGTTGGCGACCTCTGCGAGCGGTACGTGCCCGATGACCCAGCGGTAGGGCCGGGAGGACTTGCGCACGATGGTCGGCATCACGGCGTTCACTCCCTTCACGGCGAGCTCGACCGCCGCCTTGCCGACCGCATAGGCCTGCTCGACGTCGACGCGCGAGGCGATGTGGCGCGCGGAGCGCTGCAGGTAGTCCGCGACCGCCCAGTGGTACTTGTAGCCGTGCGCTTCGCGCACCATGTTGGCGACCACCGGGCCCACGCCGCCGAGCTGGGTGTGCCCGAAGGCGTCGCGCGTGCCGGCGTCCGCGAGGAACTTACCGTCCTCATAGGCAGCGCCCTCGGAGACCACGATGACGCAGTAACCGTAGTCGGTCACGCATTGCTTGACGCGATCGAGGAAGCGCCGCCCGTCGAACGGCACCTCGGGGAAAAGGATGACGTGCGGGGGCTCGTCCATGCCGCGCCCGGCGAGCCCGGCGGCCGCGGCAATCCAGCCGGCGTGCCGTCCCATCACCTCGAAAACGAACACCTTGGTCGAGGTGCGCGCCATCGACGCCACGTCGAGCGCCGCTTCGCGCGTCGACACCGCAACGTACTTAGCCACCGAGCCGAAGCCGGGGCAGCAGTCGGTATGGGGCAGATCGTTGTCGACTGTCTTCGGAACTCCAACGCAGATGACGCTGAAGCCGAGCGAGGCGCCGAGCTGCGACACCTTGAGTGCGGTGTCCATCGAGTCGTTGCCGCCGTTATAAAAGAAGTAGCGGATGTCGTGCGCCCGAAACACGTCGATCAGCCGCTGGTACTCGGCGCGGTTCTGCTCGATTCCCTTGAGCTTGAAGCGCGCCGAGCCGAAGGCGCCCGCCGGCGTGTACTTGAGTCCGCGGATGGTCGCCGCGCTCTCGCGCGAGACGTCGATCAGATCCTCGGTGAGCGCGCCGACGATGCCGTCGCGGCCGGCGAACACCTTGCCGATGTGTTTCGAGCGCATGGCGGTCTCGATGACACCGGCGGCCGAGGCGTTGATGACGGCGGAGACTCCGCCGGACTGTGCGTAGAAGGCGTTGCTGCGGACGGTCTTTTTCATGACTTGGGAACTGCCGGGCGGGGATCGCGCCAAGAATAGCGCAGCCCTGCGCGCCTTGGTGAGCGCGTTTGACCCGGCGGTGAGCGCTCGGTAACGTGGCGCACCTTTGTGCTGCAAGAGCAGCGGTCTCGCACTGAATACAGCATGCGCATCGTCCTGTTGGGGGCTCCGGGGTCGGGCAAGGGTACCCAGGCGCAACGCCTGGCCGAGCGGAGCGGCATTCCCCAGATCTCGACCGGCGACCTGCTGCGCGCCGCCGTCGCACGTGGCACCGAGCTCGGTCTCGAGGCCAAGGCGGCCATGGAGGGCGGGCGCCTGGTCGACGATTCCCTCGTGCTCGGCATGATCCGCGAGCGCCTCGCCGAGCCGGACGCGCGCGCCGGCTTCATCCTCGACGGCTTCCCGCGCACCCTCGTGCAGGCTGCGGCCCTCGACGGCCTGCTGGCGGAGCTCAAGCAGCCGCTCGATGCCGTGGTGCAGTTCGAGGTGGACCCCGCCGAGCTGGTGCGCCGGATCTCCGGCCGCCGCAGCTGCGCCGATTGCGGGCGCGTCTTCAACGTGCTGACCTCGCCGCCACCGACCGGGGCCGCGGCCATTTGTCCCCAGACGGGCGCAGCGCACCGGCTGTTCCAGCGCGCCGACGACAACGAGAGCACCGTGGCCGAGCGGCTGCGGGTGTACGAGGCAAAGACGCGGCCGCTGATCGCCTTCTACCGGTCGCGTGGCCTGCTGCGCGTCATCGACGCCGCGGGCGACGTCGATGCGGTGACGCAGCGCCTCACGCAGGCGCTCGGGCTCACGCCGCGCGCAGCCGCCGCCCGCCGTGGCAAGTCGGCCGCGCGGCGCGCGGCGCGCGGCAAGCCGGCGGTGGCAAAGCGCGCCGCGGGTCCCAAGGCGGCCGCGCGCGCTTCCGCGCCGAGCAAGGCGCGAGCCAAGAGAAAGCGCACGCGTGCCGCGGGCAAGAAGCGCGCGGCCCCCGCGCGCGCCCGCAGGTCCGGCGGGCGGCCTCGCACGCGCCGCTGACGGAGAATCCGCCTGCGTTAGGGCAGGAGCTGGCGCACCTCGCGCCGCAGCGAGCCCTCGAGCTGCGCATCGAAGCCACCGGGGCGCGCCACCAGCTGCACGAGGGCGAGGGCATTGGCGAGCATTGCGAGCGCCGCGGCCGGCTCAAAGCGCCGCGAGCAGCCGCTCGCCGAGCACGCTGCGGCGCCAGCCGCGCAGCACCGCGCCGTCGCGCCGCCCATCGGCAAGGAGCTCGAGCTCGCGCCGCGTCGCCAGCACCTCGGGAGCCAGGCCGAGCTCCGCCGCAACCGCCTGGCTGATTCCGCCGAGCTTCCTGACGAGCGCGTTCCTCTCGGGGTCGGACTGCGGCTTGGCCGGGGCCGGCGGGGTGGGATCGGGGATGTCGGCCGCCGCCACGCACTCAAGGAGCTCCGCGCCGCTGTGCTTCACGACGCCGGCGGGCAGCTCGGCGATCGCGGCGAGCTGAGCCGTGGTGCGCGGCACGCGCAGCACGATTTCGCGCAAGGCGCCGTCCTCGAGGATCCAGCCGCGCGGGCGGTCACGCTCGAGCGCGCGCCGCTCGCGCCAGGCGGCGAGGCCGCGCGCCAGGCGCTCGCGCCCCGGGTCGAGTCCGCGCAAGCCGCGCACGCGCTGCCAGGCCTCGTTCGGCTCGGTGACGAAGCCGCGTGCCTCCTCGAGGGCGGCGAGCTCCTCGGCGAGCCAGGCGAGGCGCCCGAGGCGCGCGAGCCGCTCATCGAGCTGCGCGGCGATCGGCAGCAGATAGCGCACGTCGTCGAGCGCGTATTCGATCTGCTCCGGCGACAGCGGCCGCCGCGACCAGTCGGTGCGCGTGTGAGACTTGGGCAGCTCGCGTTGCAGCAGCCGGCGCGCCAGCTCGGCGTAGCCGACCTGGGCGGGAAAGCCGGCGAGCGCCGCGGCGAGCTGCGTGTCGTACACCGGGCGCGTCAGGCCGGCGAGCGGGTACAGCACTTCCAGATCCTGACGCGAGGCATGCATGACCTTGACCGTGCCCGGGGAGGCGAGCAGCGCCGCGAGCGGCGCGAGCTCGGTGAACGCGAGCGGGTCGATGCACAGCGCCTCGCTGGGCGCGGCCAGCTGCACCAGGCACAAGCGCGCGTGGTAGGTGCGCTCGCGCAGGAACTCGGTGTCGAGTCCGACGCGCTGCGCGGCGGCAAGGCGCGCGCAGATATCGGCCAGGGCTGGTGCTGTCGTGACGGTCGTCTGCAAACGCAACGGCGATGATCTGTACAATCGGATCGGCGCAATTATGCGCAGACCGCGCCGGTATCGAAAGTCATGCGGGAGGTCATCCGTCTGTACGTGCAGATCGCGCTGCTGCGCCGCGGGCCGCAGGACCTGCCGGTCTCGCGCCTGCTGCTCGTTCTCACCGTGTGCGGATACGCGGCGGTCAACGCGCTCGTCAGCAGCCTGCTGCCACCGAGCGCCGGTTGGGAGCCGCAGCTGGCCATCGACGTGCTGTTCACGCTCGCCTGGTATGCGGCGCTGCTGCGGCTCGCCAGCCGGCGCGAGCGCTTCCTGCAGACCGCCACCGCGGTGTTCGGCTTCCAGTCGGTGCTGTCGCCGCTCCTGATCGCCTCCGAGTGGCTCATGCGCCGCTTCGGGCAGGACACGACCTGGCAGCTGCCGATCGCGGTCGGGGGACTCGCGCTGGTGATATGGCTGATCGCGGCCAACAGCCACGTGGTGAAGGCCGCGCTCGACTGGTCGAGCGCCTCGAGCGTGGCGCTGGTGATCCTGCAGATCGTCGCCGCACAGCTGCTGCTGTTCGCGCTGTTTCCCCCCGGCCCCGCCTGAGGAGGCACGGCGTGCACGTTCACATTCTCGGCATCGGCGGTACGTTCATGGGCGGCGTGGCGGCGATCGCGCGCGCGGCGGGCTGGCGCGTCACCGGCTCCGATCGTGACATGTACCCGCCGATGAGCACGCAGCTCGAGGCGCTCGGCATCGAGGTCACGGCCGGATTCGGCGCCGAGCAGCTGGCGCTCGCCCCCGACATGGTGGTGGTCGGCAATGTGATGACGCGCGGCATGCCGGTGGTCGAGGCGCTGGTCGAGAGTGGCCGCCCGTACGTCTCGGGACCAGAGTGGCTGGCGCGCGAGGTTCTCAAGGACCGCTGGGTGCTGGCGGTGGCGGGCACGCACGGCAAGACCACGACCGCATCGCTCCTCGCGTGGATACTCGAGCACGCCGGCCTCGATCCCGGCTTCCTCATCGGCGGCGTGCCGACGAACTTCGGGCGCAGCGCGCGCCTCGGCAGTGCGCCGTTCTTCGTCATCGAGGCGGACGAGTACGACACGGCGTTTTTCGACAAGCGCGCCAAGTTCGTGCACTACCGGCCGCGGACCGCGGTGCTCAATAACCTCGAGTACGATCACGCCGACATCTATGGCGACGTCGGCGCGATCCAGCGCCAGTTCCACCACCTGGTGCGCATCATCCCGGGGGGCGGACGCATCGTGTGGAACGCGGCCGACGAGCGGCTGAAGGAGACGCTCGCCATGGGCTGCTGGACGCCGCTCGAGGGCTTTGCCCGTGCCGGCCACGCAGAGGCCGTGTGGAGCGCACGGGCGCTGCCGGGGGCGGAGGACTACTCGCGCTTCGAGGTGCTCGAGGCGGGGCGCGCCCAGGGCACGGTCGCGTGGCAATTGCTGGGCGCGCACAACGTCGACAACGCGCTGGCGGCGATCGCCGCCGCACGCCATGCCGGCGTGCCGGTCGCGCGCGCCATCGAGGCGCTCGCGGAGTTTCGCGGCGTCGCGCGCCGCCTGCAGCTGTGCGGCGAGGTGCGCGGAGTACGCGTGTACGACGACTTCGCGCACCATCCCACCGCCATCGCCACCACCGTGGACGGCTTGCGCCGCCGCGTGGGGAACGCGGCACGCATCGTCGCGGTGCTCGAGCCGCGCTCGCACACCATGCGCATGGGCGTGCATCGCGACACGCTCGCGCCGTCGCTCGCCGGCGCCGACGAGGTCTGGCTCTATGCGCCCGCGGATCTCGGCTGGGATGCGAGCGTGGTGCTCAAGGCACTCGGACCGCGGGCCCACTGCGCCGGCGAGGTCGGTGCGCTGGCGCAGCAGCTCGCGCGCGCCGTGCGCCCCGGCGATCACGTCCTCATCATGAGCAACGGCGGCTTCGGCGGCTTGCACGAGAAGCTTCTCAAGGAACTGCAAGCATCCTCGTAAGGGCCTCGAGCACCTCGTCCATGCAGTTGCGAACCAGGGGCTCTGCGCCAGGCGAGCCAGGCTCCACGCTCCGTGGCCCGGGCTCGAGCGCGGCGAACGCCGCGCTCTCGATGGCGTCTGGTGCGAGCTCGGCGCGCACCGCAAGGCCGGCGCGCACACAACAGTCGATGCGGGCGGGCTGATCATGCGCGATCGGCACCGCAATGCAGGGACGTGCGCAGGCGAGCACCTGCAGCAGCGTGTCGCCGCCATTGCAGACGACCAGGCGCGCGGTTCGGATCAGCTCGATGAGCTCCGCCGGCGGCAGACGCGGCGCCACCCCGAGGAGCGGCGGATGCTCGTCGCCAGCGGCGGCGGCCTCCGGGGCCACCAGCAGCGTCGGCTGGCCGCGGCGCGCGATGGCGCGCGCGGCAGCGGCGACGATCGCCGGGGCATTCTCCGCCCCGGGGTGCGCGCTGCCGCCGCCGGGCACGATCAGTACGTACCGGTACGCCTCGAGCGCGAAGCGTGCCAGACACTGGGCCGAGCGCGCCGGGTCCGGCGGCGGCAGCAAGCTGTCGATGTAGCGCACGCCCGGCCGTTTGAGGATCCTGAGCTTGAGTCGCTCGAGGGGGGTGAGCGCCCCGGCGATGAAGCGCGGGTACGCGATCCAATGCTCGTCGATGAGGCGCATCCAGCTGAGACGGAACGCCTTGCGGCGCTGCCGGCGGCGCGAGCTCACGAAGACTACGCGCGCCCCGGCTGAGCGCGCCGCCTGCAGCTGCGCCGTGCGGCCGGCGTTGTCGAACACCACCACCCGCGGGGCGAGCTCACGGATCAGCGCGCTCACTTCGCGTGGGTGGAAGGTGGCCGAGGATGGCAACAGCGCGGTCGCAAACGGCGTGTCGCGGGCATAGGGCGCCGCGCGGCTCAACACGAAATACGGCTCGACTCCGGGTGCACGGTGCTTGAGCGCCGTGGCGATCGCAAGACAGCGTGCGTACTCGCCCATACCCCGGGGTCCGGATACCGGAATGAACAACAACCGGGCGCGCGGGGTCGACACAGCTGCGAATGGTAGAGTACCGCCCTCCGGCAAGTCTCCCGCTGCGTGTTGCCGCGCGCCGCTGAAGGATCGAGCCGCACGATGGCACCGCTCCTGTTCTTCGATCCGCTGTGCCCCCGCCCCTACGGCGAGGAGAGCCTGCGTGAGGCGGGGCTGGCCGGGACCGAGGCGAGCACGGTGCGGATCGCGGAGGCGCTCGACGCCTGGGTGGCGCAACACAACCGCACCGAGGCGCAGGGCCGCTACCGGCCGCCGAGCGCGGTAGCGCACGTGAGTCACGTCGTGGTGCTGCGCGACCCGCGGGCGCTCCAGGCGGCGGCGCGCCTCTTTCCCGGTGCGCGCCTCACGCTGTGGGTCCACGATCGCATCGAGCCGGGCTCCTCGCGCGCGCACTGGTTCGCGCGCGCGGTACCGGAGCTGCGCCGCCTGCAGCCCGCCATCGTCTGCGTGTCGGACTACCAGCGAGAGCGCGTTGCGGCCACCGTGGCGGGACTCCCCGGCTGCGAGGGTCTCGTGGTGCGGCGCATCTACAACCCGGTCGACGACGCGATCGTTCCCGACGGCACGCCCGTCGACCCGACCAAGCTCGTGTTCTTTTCCTCTCCCAACAAGGGATTGCGCTTTGCGCTCGATGCCTTTCGCGCGCTGCGGCGGCGCATGCCGGAGCTGCGGCTGTGCGTCGGCAATCCGGGGTACAAGAGCTTCGCCGCCACGGGAATCCCCGGGGTCGAGTGGCTGGGTTCGCTGCCGCACGCGCGCGTGCTCAGCCAGGTGCGGGCGGCGCTCTGCACCTTCAGCCTCAACTTCGTGATCCCCGAGACCTTTGGGCTGGTGTTCGCCGAGTCGCACGCGGTCGGCACGCCGGTGCTGACGCACGACTGCGGAGCGGCGCGCGAGGTGCTCGGCGACACGCGCGAGCTGCTGCCGGTCACGTGGGCGCAGCGCGCCTACGAGGCACCACTGCACCGCCTCGAGCCGCGCTGGCGCGCCGCTCCCGCGCTGCTGGCCGACCGCCTCGGGCTCTTCGACCGCTGCATCGAGCGCATCATGAGCTGGCGCGCCGGCGAGCGGCCGCGAGTCGCGCCCGATGCGCGCTTTCGCCTGTCGGTGATCGCCGGCGAGTGGCGCAGCCACCTCGCGCTCTGAGGACGCCCGCCGTGCGTGCCTTTGCCTGGTTCCTGCTGCTGATGGCCGCGGCGTTCGCGGCAGTTGCCCTCGGCGCTTATCCGGCCTGGCTGCTGCTGCACCCGCACTTTGATTTCCCCTTTCATCGCATCGGCGAGCGCATCGGCATGCTGGCGCTGGCGGCGGGCTTCGTGCTCGTGGCGCGGCACCTGAAGCTCGCCGACCGCGCAAGTCTCGGCTACGGGCTGCCGCGGCGGGCATTTATGCGCGAGCTGTTGCTGGCGCTCGCGCTCGGTGTCGCCACCATGCTGGCCATCGTGGCGGCGATGACCGGGCTCGGGCTCCTCGACTGGTCGCAGGCGGCCGGCATGGGTGCGGGGGCGCTGGCGCAGCTGCTCGCCGCGCGCCTGGTGAGCGGGCTTGCCGTGGCATTCATCGAGGAGACGTTCCTGCGCGGGGCGATGTACACGGCCATCGAGCGCGAGTCGGGTGCGCGCACCGCGGTGCTCCTCACGGCACTGCTGTACGCGGCGACGCATTTTTTCGGCAAGGTGCGCATCGCCCCGGAGGATGTGACGCCCTGGAGCGGGCTCGCGCTGCTCGGACAGTCGCTGCAGGCCTTCGCGCACTTCGCCGGCATCGCCGATGCCTTCCTCGCGCTTGTGGCGGTCGGCGTGGTGCTGGCGCTCATCCGGCAGGCGAGCGGCAACATTGCCGCGTGCCTCGGACTGCATGCCGGCTGGGTATGGGTCATGCTGGTGGCGCACGAGCTGAGCACGCCGCGCCGCGCCGCCTCGCTCGGATTTCTGCTCAGCCGCTTCGACGGCTTCGTCGGCTGGCTGGTGCTCGCCTGGACGGTGCTGCTCGCCGTGCCGCTGTGGCGCTTCTACGTCGCACGGGCGGTCTCGCGCGGCCGTTTCAGTTGAGTTGTTCCGCCTTGTAGCCGTCTGTTTGCAGGGCCTCGAGCAGGCCCCCCTTGCCGACCAGATGCAGCGCTCCCACCACGACCAGGCAATTCTCGTGACCCTGCAGCAGCCGCTCGATCTCGGGCAGCCAGTGCCGGTTGCGATCCATCACCAGGGCGTCATAGAGCGCAGGGAAGGAGCCGTATTCGGCCGCGAGCAGCGTGGCGAGCCGCGCGGCGTCGCCGCGCCGCCAGGCTGCGAGCACCGCGCGCGTCTCGTTGCCGGTATCGTCGAGATCGTCGAGTACCATGTCGAGGAAGCGCAGCTGCGAGGCCGGCGTGAGCGCTTCGAACGCGCCCATCTCGTCCGCCAGGCTCTCGAGTCCGCCGGTGCTCTTGTGATCCGCGAGCGCCCGCCGCAGCAGCTGCTGCTCGACGCCGCGCTCGGGGTCGAAGCCGAGGTGTGCGTACTCGAGCTCGGTGAGCTGCAGGGCGACCATCCACGGTGCCTCGTGATCCATCGAGACGGCCGGCAGGTCGAGCGCCGCGGCCGCGGCGCTGGTGCGCGCGTAACGCGCCGCGCCTAGGACCTCGCGCAGGCTGCTGCCTTCGGGCAGACCACCGTGCTCGAGCAGCGCGCCGAGCGCCTCGGCCGGATCGAGCTTGCCGAGATCGATCTCCATCACGAGGCGTGACGAGTCGGCGTAGGCGCGGGCGAAGGCCGGCGGCAGCGACGCATCGGCCTCGGGCAGCAGGTGAATCGAGCCGGCGAGATAGACGGTGTTATGTGCGCCGCGGATCGCCCACACGGGGCTCGCGGCCGGTGCGTTCAGGCAGCCGAGCAGGCCGAGCGCGAGAAGCCACCACGATGCTGATCGAGCCACACGACCTCCGTGAGCAGCGAGCCGTCGGCGCGCAGCTCGAGCGTACGATAAGCCGGCGGCCGCGGATCGACCGCGAAGTCGTCGGCCTTGGGCATGAACTGTGCGCAGGTTGAGGGCGTGGCGAGCAGGCGCACTCCCTTGCGCAGGCCGTCGTACGCCTGGTGCACGTGGCCCCAGGCGATGGCGCGCACCAGCGGATGCCGGTCGATGATCTCGAAGAACTCGGGTGCGTTGGTGAGGCCGACGCGGTCGAGCCAGCGGCTCGACATCGGCACCGGATGATGGTGCAGGCACACCAGGCAGTGGCGGTTGCCCGCGCCGGCGAGCGCCGCCTCGAGCGCGGCGAGGCTCTCACCGCTCACGCGACCGCTGGCCGAGCCGGGCAGGCAGCTGTCGAGCAGGACGAGCCGCCAGCGACCGAGGTCGACGTGGCCGCCGACGACGAAGGGCGCGCCGGCCAGCTCGCGCCGCAGCGCCTCCGGCTCGTCATGATTGCCGGGAATGCACAGTACCGGGAGCCCCAGCGCGCCGAAGAGGCGGCGGAAGTGCGGGTAGCCGGCCGGATCGTCCTGGACGATGTCGCCGGTCACGAGCAGCGCATCCGGCGGCCAGTCGTGCGACTGCGCACGGGCCAGCGCCGCCTTGAGCGCGGGCAGGGTCGCCACTCCACGCAGCTGCTCGGTCTCGCTGCCGTAGAGATGGGGGTCCGTAAAGTGCGTGAGGCGAACGACGCTCATGAGCAAAAATAAGCCTAGCAGAGACAGTCTGCGCGGGCAGTGAACCAAGTCGCCGGCTCCTCACCGCGCGCGTCGGACAACTCCGACAGCCATGACACGCTGCGCGTTCCGCAGCGCTCATAATGTGAAGCATGTCCGCGGCCTGTGCGCACGGGCGGGAACTTAAGTCGCATCGTCCGGTCGCCGGGACGAGGCGCGTCTCGGCGCGTGATTTGAGCATCGGGCGCGCCTTTGGGAGAATGCGCGCCCCTGCACGGCCGCCAGGCACCGCGGCTCGAGCCGCCCAAGGCACCGCATGAGCACTCGCCGCGAACTCGCCAATGCCATCCGCGCGCTCTCCATGGACGCGGTGCAGCGGGCGAATTCCGGCCACCCCGGCATGCCGATGGGCATGGCGGACATCGCCCAGGTGCTGTGGTGTGACTTCCTCAAGTACAACCCCGGGAATCCCTCCTGGGCGGACCGCGACCGCTTCGTGCTCTCGAACGGCCACGGCTCGATGCTGCTCTACTCGGCGCTGTATCTGACCGGCTACCCAGTGACCATCGAGGACCTCAGGGCGTTCCGCCAGCTCGGCAGCAAGACGCCCGGGCACCCCGAGTACGACCTGCCGCTCGGCGTCGAGACCACTACGGGGCCGCTCGGGCAGGGGCTCGCCAACGCAGTCGGCATGGCCTTCGCGGAGAAGCTCCTGGCGGCGCGCTTCAACCGCCCGGGGTTCGCGCTCGTCGATCACCATACTTACGTCTTCTGCGGCGACGGCTGCCTGATGGAGGGCGTGTCCCACGAGGCATGCTCGCTCGCCGGCACGCTCAGGCTGGGCAAGCTCATCGCCTTCTACGACGACAACGGCATCTCCATCGACGGCAAGGTCGCCGGCTGGTTCACCGATGACACGCCCAAACGCTTCGCCGCCTACGGCTGGCACGTGATCCCGGGCGTCGACGGGCTCGACGGCGAGGCGGTCGCGAGCGCGATCCGCGCCGCGCGCGCCGAGAGCGGGCGCCCCTCGCTCATCTGCTGCAAGACCATCATCGGCTACGGCGCGCCTCACAAGCAGGGCACGAAGGAGGCGCACGGCGAGGCGCTCGGCCCGGAGGAGGTGGCCGCGGCGCGCGCCACCCTCGGCTGGCCGCACCCGCCGTTCGTCGTGCCCGCGGAGATCCGCGCGGCGTGGGACCACCGGGCGCAGGGCGCGGCGCGCGAAGCCGAGTGGCGCGCTCTCTTCGGGCGTTATGCGGAGGCGTATCCGGCTGAAGCAAGAGAGTTCGAGCGGCGCATGCTTGGCACCCTGCCTGCGGGCTGGCGCGAGGCCGCCGCGCACGCTCTCGAGCCGCTCGGGACACAGAGCGGGAGCCAAGCGACCCGCGCCTCCTCGCAGGCGGTGCTCAACGCGCTCGCGCCCGCACTGCCCGAGCTCTTCGGTGGCTCGGCCGATCTCACCCAGTCGAACAGCACGCTCTTCAAGGGAGCGCGCACCGTCACGCCGCAGGACGAGGCGGGCGACTACCTGCATTACGGCGTGCGCGAGTTCGGCATGACGGCGATCATGAACGGCCTTGCGCTGCACGGCGGCCTCATCCCCTACGGTGGCACCTTCCTCGTGTTCTCCGACTACGCGCGCAGCGCCGTGCGCCTCGCCTGCCTGATGCAGCAGCGCGTGATCCTGGTGTACTCGCACGATTCCATCGGCCTCGGGGAGGATGGCCCGACCCACCAGCCGATCGAGCAGCTTGCGAGCCTGCGCGCGCTGCCCCACTTGAGCCTGTGGCGCCCGTGCGATGCGGCGGAAACCGCGGTCGCCTGGATGCTGGCGCTCGAGCGGCGCGCACCGACCGCCCTGGTGCTGACGCGTCAGGGGATCCCACAGCAGCCGCGCACGGCCGCGCAGCGCGCCGACATTGCGCGCGGCGGCTACGTGCTGATCGACTGCGCCGGCGTTGCGGAGGCGCTCGTCATCGCCACCGGCTCCGAGGTCGGCATCGCGGCGCAGGCGGTGAACGCCCTGAACGCCGCCGGCGCCCGCGTGCGCCTCGTGTCGATGCCGTCCAGCGACGCCTTCGATGCCCAGGACGAGGCGTGGCGCGAGACGGTCCTGCCGCGCGCGGTCACGCGGCGGCTGGCGGTCGAGGCGGGGGCGACCCAGAGCTGGTGGCGCTACGTCGGGGCGCAGGGCCGGGTCCTCGGCATCGACCGCTTCGGCGCCTCGGGCAAGGCGGCCGACCTATTCACTCATTTCGGTTTCACCGCCGATAATATTGCGCAACAGTTGCGCGCACTGCTGGAGGTCTGATGGCAATCAAGGTCGGGATCAACGGCTACGGCCGTATCGGGCGCAACGTGCTGCGCGCTCTCTACGAGGGCCGGCGCACCGCTGAGCTCAAGATCGTGGCGCTCAACGACCTGGGCGATCCGAAGACCAACGCCCATCTGACGCGCTATGACACGGCGCACGGCAAGTTCCCGGGCGAAGTGCAGGTCGACGGCGACTGCATGGTCGTCAACGGCGATCGCGTACGGGTGCTGGCGGAGCGCGATCCGGCCAAGCTCCCCTGGGGGGAGCTCGGGGTCGAGTACGTGCTCGAGTGCACGGGACTCTTCACCAGCAAGGCGAAGGCCGGCGCGCACCTCAAGGGCGGCGCGAAGAAGGTGGTGATCTCAGCGCCCGGCGGCGACGACGTCGACGCGACGATCGTCTACGGCGTCAACCACCAGACGCTCAAGAGCAGCTTCAGCGTGATCTCCAACGCCTCGTGTACCACCAACTGCCTGGCGCCCGTCGCCCAGGTGCTGCACGGCAAGGTCGGTATCGCCGCGGGGATCATGACCACCATCCATGCCTACACCAATGACCAGGTGCTGACCGACGTGTACCACTCGGACCTGCGGCGGGCGCGCTCGGCCACCATGTCGCAGATTCCGACCAAGACCGGGGCCGCGGCGGCCGTGGGACTCGTGCTGCCGGAGCTCAAGGGCAAGCTCGACGGCTTCGCGGTGCGCGTCCCCACCATCAACGTCTCGCTGGTCGATCTCACCTTCAGCGCGAGGCGAGCGACCTCCGTCGAGGAGGTCAACCAGGCGATGAAGGCGGCGGCGGCCGGCCCCATGAAGGGCATCCTCGCCTACAACACCGAGCCGCTGGTGTCCATCGACTTCAACCACGATGCGCACTCCGCCATCTTCGACGCCACCCTCACCAAGGTGATAGACGGGACGCTCGTCAAGGTGTGCGCCTGGTACGACAACGAGTGGGGATTCTCGAACCGCATGATCGACACCACGCTCGCGTGGTCGAAGGCCTCATGAAGCTGCTGCGCGTGACGGATGCGGACCTGCGCAACAAGCGGGTGCTGATCCGCGAGGACCTCAACGTTCCGGTGCAGAACGGGGTCGTGACGAGCGATGCGCGCATCCGCGCGGCTCTCGCCACGATCCGCTACGCGCTCGATCAGCACGCCAGGGTCTTCATCCTCTCGCACCTCGGACGCCCCAAGGAGGGCGTGGACGATCCCGCGCTCACGCTGGCGCCGGTGGCCGCGCGGCTCTCCGAGCTCCTCGGCAAGCCCGTGCCGCTGCGCAAGGACTGGCTCGGCGGCGTCGATTGCCCGGCCGGCACCGCCGTGCTGTGCGAGAACGTGCGCTTCAACAAGGGCGAGAAGGCCGACGACGAGCAGCTCGCGCGGCGCATGGCGGCGCTCTGCGAGGTGTTCGTCATGGACGCCTTCGGTACCGCGCACCGCGCCGAGGCCAGCACTCATGGAGTGGCACGCTTTGCGCCGGTGGCGTGCGCCGGACCGCTCCTGGTCGGCGAGCTCGAGGCGCTGGAGCGGGCGCTCAAGCAGCCGGCGCGTCCGCTGGTGGCGGTGGTCGGCGGCTCGAAGGTCTCGACCAAGCTCCTGGTGCTCGAGTCGCTGCTCGAGAAGGTGGATCAGCTGATCGTCGGCGGGGGCATCGCCAACACCTTCCTGGCCGCTACCGGCGTCGCGGTGGGCAAATCGCTGCAGGAGGCGGAGATGCTCGACGTCGCCCGCCGCCTCATGGACCGCGCGCGCGCGCGCGGCGCGGCGATTGCGCTGCCGTCGGATGTCGTGGTCGGCAAGGAGTTCGCGGCCACGGCGCATGCCGACGTGCGCGCGGTGAGCGAGGTGCGCCCCGACGAGATGATCCTCGACATCGGTCCCGACAGCGCCGACCGCTGCAGCGCACTGCTCAAGGCCGCCGGTACCATCATCTGGAACGGGCCCGTGGGGGTGTTCGAGTTCGAGCAGTTCGGTGAAGGCACGCGCGCCGTCGCACAGGCGATCGCGCGCAGCAAGGCTTTCTCGCTCGCCGGCGGCGGCGACACGCTCGCGGCCATCGAGAAGTACGGGGTCGAGGACGGTATCTCCTACATCTCGACCGGCGGCGGCGCCTTCCTCGAGTTCGTGGAGGGCAAGACTCTTCCGGCGGTCGCCGTGCTCGAGCAGCGTGCCGCGGGCTGATGGCGCAGGAGCTACCGTGCTGAGGCGCACCAAGATCGTAGCGACGCTGGGACCGGCCACCGACGACCTCGAGGTGCTGACGGAGATGATTCGCGCGGGCCTCGACGTTGTGCGCCTCAATGCCTCGCACGGGACGGTCGAGGACCGCCGGCGGCGTCTCGGCGCGGCTCGCCAGGCGGCGCACCGTGCCGACCGCTGCGTGGGTGTGCTGCTCGATCTCGGCGGGCCGAAGATCCGCATCGAGTGCTTCCGCGAGGGTCGCGTCGAGCTCGCCGAAGGCCAGGCTTTCACGCTCGACACCGCGCTCGATCCGGCCGCCGGCACCAGCGAGCGGGTCGGCGTCGCCTACAAGGAGCTGCCGCGCGACGTGTCGGCGGGCGACGCGCTGCTGCTGGCCGATGGCCAGATCGTGCTCGACGTCGAGCGCGTCGGTACGACGACCATCGACACGCGGGTGCGGGTCGGCGGGGCGCTCTCCGACCGCAAGGGACTCAACCGCCAGGGCGGCGGCATCTCGGCGCCGGCGATCTCCGAGCGCGATCGCGAGGACATCCGCTTCGTGGCCGAAGAGGGGGTCGACTATATGGCGGTGTCGTTTGCGCGCGACGCCGCCGACATCGAGCAGGCGCGCTCGCTGGTGCGCGCCGCCGGGGGCGATGCCCGCATCGTCGCCAAGGTCGAGCGCCACGAGGCGGTGGAGAATCTCGCCGGCATCATCGACGCCTCCGACGTCGTGATGGTGGCGCGCGGCGATCTGGGCGTCGAGATGGGCTACGCCGAGCTCACCGGGCTGCAGAAGACCATCATCCACGATACCCGCACGCGCAACCGCGTGGTGATCACCGCCACGCAGATGATGGAGTCGATGATCCAGAATCCGGTGCCGACGCGCGCCGAGGTGAGCGACGTCGCGAACGCGGTCATGGACGGCACGGATGCCGTGATGCTCTCGGCGGAGACCGCCACCGGCCGCTATCCGGTCAAGGCCGTCGAGGCCATGGCCCAGGTGATCGAGGGTGCGGAGAAGTATCAGCTCACCCACCCGCGCGCCCGGCAGCGCGCGCTCGAGGGTGTATTCAGGGGCACCGAAGAGGCGATCGCGATGGCCGTCATGTACACGGCCAACCACATGAAGGTACGCGCCATCGTGGCGCTGACCGAATCCGGCGCGACCCCGCTGTGGATGTCGCGCATCCGCTCCGACATCCCGGTGTACGCCTTCACGCGCCACGAGGCGACGCGCCGCCGGGTGACGCTCTACCGGGGAGTCTATCCGGTGATCTTCGACGTGACCCGGTTCGCCTCCGTCGAAGCGCTTTATCGCGCGCTCTTCGCGCGGCTCCTCGAGCTCAGGCTCGTCGACCTCCACGACCTGGTCATCCTCACCAAGGGCGAGCTGTCGGGCGTTCAGGGCGGCACCAACTCCATGCAGATCCTGAAAGTGGTGCTCGACTGACGTCCCTCGACCGACGCCGCCTGCTGCGCTTGCTGGCGTACCTGGGGGCGGTGGCCGCGCTCCTCGTCCTGATCGTGCTCGCCGTGCCGTACGGCATGCTGCGGGCATCGCTCCCGAGGCTCGATGGCGCGATCCGCGCCTCGGGGCTCAAGGCCCCGGTGCGCATTACGCGCGATGCGCTCGGTGTCCCGACCATCGAGGCCGCGAACCGTGCCGATCTCGCCTACGGCACCGGCTTCGTCCACGGCCAGGACCGTTACTTCCAGATGGATCTGTCGCGGCGCCTCGCGGCCGGGGAGCTCGCCGAGCTCTTTGGCTCAGTGGCGCTCGATGAGGACCGCAGGACGCGTCTCTTCCGCCTGCGCAGCGTGGCCCGCGAGGTGCTCACCCAGGCGAGCGAGCCGCAGCGCGCGCTGCTCGAGTCTTATGCGCGCGGGGTGAACGCGGGCCTCGCGAGCCTCAGGTCCCGCCCGTGGGAGTACTGGGTCCTCGGCGCGCCACCCGTGGCGTGGCAGCCCGAGGATACGGTTCTGGTCACCTACGCCATGTGGTGGGACCTGCAGTCGGGGGACTTCGCCTACGAGCGGCTGAGGCAGGAAGTGAACGCGCGTCTCGGCGGCCCCGAATGCGGCGCCGCGAAGTGCGCCCTCGCGTTCTTTTATCCGCAGCGCACCGAATGGGACGCGCCGGTCGGGCTCGACACTGCGGCCGTGCCCGCCGACATTCCCGGTCCCGAGGCGCTCAACGTGAGGGACGCGCACCCGGCGCCGGCCGCGGCTGCGGGCCGCTTGACCACCGCCGTGCCCGCCGAGTCCGAGATGCTCGCGGGCAGCAACAACTGGGCGGTGACCGGACGCCTCACGACGACCGGGGCCGCGCTGGTGGCCAACGACATGCACCTCAACCTGCGCGTGCCGATCGTGTGGTACCGGGCGCGGCTGCGATCCACGGGGCAGGGCGGCGGCGCCGGCCTCGACCTGATCGGGGCGACGCTCCCGGGGGCGCCGCTGCTGGTGGTCGGATCCAACACGCACATCGCCTGGGGGTTCACCAACAGCGCCGGCAACTGGACGAGCGTGACGCGCGTGCCCTGCACCGCCGTGGGGGCTGACAAGCTCACCACGGCCTCCGGCAGCCTTGCGCTCAGCGTGGTGCACGAGCGCATCCACGTGAAGGGCGGCGCCGATGCCGAGCTCGAAGTGAAGTCGGGTCCGGCGGGCGTGCTGTGGCAGGCGGACCCCGAGCGACAGAGCTGCTGGTTCATCGGCTGGCTCGCACAACAGCCCGAGGCGACCAACTTGAATCTCATGGGGCTCGAGCACGCCGCCACCGTGGCCGAAGCGCTCGCGCTCGCCCCCGAGATCGGAATTCCGCACGAGAACTTCGTGGTCGGGGACCGCGACGGGCACATCGGCTGGAGCATCTACGGGCGCATCCCGAACGGCAGCGGCGCGGCACGCGCCCTCGGCAAGCTCGAGTGGACCACCGCGGCGACGCATCCGCAGCTCATCGATCCGCCGCGCGGGCGCATCTGGACCGCCAACGCGCGCGTGAGCGCCGACCCCGGGGAGCTCGCGCTCATCGGCGGGTCGGAGGCGCCCTACGGAGCGAACTACGTCCTCGGCGCGCGCGCCCGCCAGATCCGCGGCGACCTGTTCGCTCTCGCCGGGAACGAGAAGCCGGCCGACATGCTGCACGTGCAGCTCGATGACCGCGCGCTCTTTCTCACCCGCTGGCGCGAGCTGCTGCTGCACCTGATGGACGTCGACAGTCACGCGCATCCGCAGCGCGCCGAGTTCCGGCGCCTGCTCGAGGCGTGGGATGCGCGTGCCGGCGTCGATTCGGTGGGCTATCGCCTGGTGCGCAGCTTCCGCGACCAGACCCAGGAGGCGGCCTGGGACATGGTGATCGCCGCCCTGGGTATACCGCCGGAATACGATGTCGGGCCGCCCGCGCAGTTCGAGGGCCCGCTGTGGCAGATGGTGAGCCGCCAGCCTCAGCACCTGCTCGCGCGGGAGTACGCCGACTGGCCGGCGTTCCTCGAGGCACAGCTCGATATCACCATCGCGGTTCTCGGCCAGGGGTGCCCCGAGCTCGCCAGGTGCACCTGGGGAAAGCGCAACGTGGTGCGCGTCCGCCATCCACTCTCCGGGGCTCTGCCCGCGCTCGCGCGATTCCTGGACATGCCGCCGCTCGCCCTGCCGGGCGATGCCTACATGCCCCGCGTGCAGCAGGTCGCCTTCGGCGCTTCGGAACGCTTCGCGGTGTCCCCAGGCCACGAGCAGGAGGGCTATTTTCTGTTGCCGGGGGGGCAGAGCGGCCACCCGCTGTCGCCCTACTACCGGTCGGGATTTCTTGCCTGGGCGCGTGGCGAGCCGCAGCCCTTCCTGCCGGGTCCCGCCGAGCACACTCTGACCGTGAAGCCCAACTGATCTCGCGGGGTGACGCCGTCGGCGTCCGGGGCCGCCACCGGCGCGACTCCCGTCACAGGGGGTTCAGCCTGGCGGGCTCCATAATAGGAGCTGGATAGGATCACGATGGATGGCTTCGGCGAAACCGGGCTCTGGCCGGCCGAGCGGCCGACCGTCGGCCTGGTGCTGACGGGCGGCGGCGCGCGCTCGGCGTACCAGGTGGGCGTGCTGCTCGCCCTCGCGGAGCTGTTGCCGCGCTCGCGCAACCCGTTCCAGGTCATCGTGGGAACCTCCGCCGGCGCCGTCGCGGCCAGCGTGCTCGCCGCGGAGGCGCATCGCTGGCGCCGGGCGGTCGCGGGACTGGAGCGGGTGTGGGCCAACTTCCGCTCGGGCCAGGTCTTCCACGTCGACGCGCCTCACATGCTGCGTGCCGGCGCCCACTGGGTGCTGGCGCTGCTCTCGGGCGGACTGGTGCTCGCGCCGCCGAAGTCGATCCTCGACAACACACCGCTGCGCGAGCTCCTCGACCGCCATGTCGACTGTGCCGGCGTACGCCGCAGCATCGCCCGCGGACACCTGCGCGCCTTTGCCCTGTGCTCGACCAGCTATGCGAGCGGCCAGTCGGTGGCATTCTTCGACGGTGTGGAGTCGATCCGCGACTGGTCGCGTGCGCAGCGTGTCGGCCGCCGCTGCGAGTTCACCCTCGATCACCTGATGGCGAGCGTCGCGATCCCGCTGCTGTTCCCGCCCATGAGGATCGACGACGAATATTTCGGCGACGGCGCCATGCGCCAGCTCAACCCCCTGAGCCCCGCGATTCACCTCGGCGCCGACCGGCTGCTCATCATCGGCGTGCGCGCCCGGCGCGCCGCCGGTGTCACGGTCGACCGCCTGCAGCCGGCCATGCCGACGCCGGGTGAGATCTTCGGCTATATGCTCGACACCCTGTTCACCGACCAGATCTACGGCGACCTCGAGCAGCTCGAGCGTATCAACACCCTGGTGGAGACCGCCCCCGAGGCCGTGCGCGGCGAGCGCCACGTCGAGACGCTGATGCTCGCCCCGAGCGTCGACCCGCGCGAGATCGCCGCGCGGCACGTCGCCGAGATCCCGCGGGGACTGCGCGCGCTGCTGCGGGTGATCGGCGGGCGCGACGTCTCCGGCTCGCAGCTCGTGAGCTACCTGATCTTCGAGGCCGGCTATACGCGTGCGCTCATCGAGCTCGGCTATCGCGACGCGATGGAGGCGCGCGCGGCGCTCGTCGCCTTCATGAGCGGCGCGCGGCTGCCTGCGGTGCTGACGGCAGCCGGAGTTGCGCAGGCGACCTGAGCCTTCGACAATCCCGGGCATGCTGTTCACAGACGCGCAGCGCATGCTGCAGCAGTTCCTCGCGCCGCTCACGCTCGATGAGTTCCTCGACAAGACCCTGAGCGGCGGCTTGCACCGGGTGGAGGCGGGCGGGGCCGCCGAGCGTTGCGCGCTGCTCGGCCCCGATCCGCGCACGGTGTTGGCAGCGGCCTTTCAGCTGGCCCCGAAGCTCACCTTCCACTCGGCAAACGCCTTGGGTCCGCCGCCCTCACTCGAGGGGGTGCGCGACGCGGACGACTTCCGCGCGCGGATCGGGCAGTTCCACGCGCGCAACTACTCGGTGCGCTTTCCCGAGCTCCGCCCCCTGTGGCCGCAGCTCGACCGGCTGGCGCGCGCGCTCGAGGTCGTGCTGCATCAGCCGGTGACGACCTCGGTGTTCTGGAGCCTGGGCGGCATGCGCGCGCCGGTGCACTACGACGACCACGACCTCATCGTGGTGCAGCTGCTCGGAGCCAAGCGCTGGCATGTGGCCAACTCCTCCGAGCTCCCCAACACCTGGAGGGGAATACCGGCCGATACGGTCGAGCTCGGGCCGCATACGACCTTCGACGTGAGCCCCGGCGACCTCGTCTACCTGCCGCGCGGCACGCTGCACAGCGTCGATTCGACCGCCGAGTCCCTGCACCTCTCCATCGGCTTCACCCCGCTCACGGTCCGTGAGGCGCTCATGGCCGCGCTCGATCAGCTCTCGGACGTCGAGCAGGCGCTGCGCAACACGGTCGGCGGCCGCCTGGCCTACCACCTGCGGGGCGTGGGACTCGAGCGGCTCGCGGGGCCGGTGCTGGATGGTATCGAGCGGCTGCGCGCCGCGTGCCGCACGCCGGGGTTTCTCGCCGCGGCGCTGCAACGGCGCTCGTCCCGGGTGGTCGCAACGCTCGCCCCCCTGCCGGTGGTAAAGCCACTCCCGGCACTCGATCTCGGCTCCGAGCTCACCCAGGGCGAGCTCGCGTTCTGCCATCTCACCGCCAATCCCGACAAGATCGACTTCAGCTATCCGGGCGGACACATCTACATCCACCGCGGCGCCGAGCAGGCGCTCCTTTACATGGTGAACACGCCGCGATTCCGGGTGAGGGACGTCCCGGGCGAGGTCGCCGACGAGGTGCGGCTCTCGCTCGCCCAGAAGCTCGTGGAGATCGGGTTCCTCAGGCCGGCAGATTAACCGCAGGCGATTTCCGTCAATTGACTAGGAAGCCGCCACCCGCGGCCGCGCCCGGAACATGCCCGCATCCGGCAGCCCGCTGTGGCGTGCGGTGACGTTGGGGAACTCGCCGGCGAAGTCCTCGACGAGGCGCTCGACGATGTAGACCGAGCGGTGCTGTCCGCCGGTGCAGCCGACCGCGATGGTGAGATAGCCGCGGTTGCTCGCCTGGTACTCGGGCACCCGGGCGCGCACGAAACGGGCGATGTCGGCGATCAGCTTCGCCACGTCGGTGTGGGTCTCGAGGAAGCGAATCACCTCGGCGTCGCGCCCCGTGAGGTGGCGCAGGCTCGGTTCCCAGTACGGGTTTGGCAGCGCGCGCGCATCGAACACGAAGTCCGCATCCCCCGGAATGCCGTCCTTGAAGCCGAAGGACTCGAAGGTGATCGACAGGCGCTCGGCGGCGCGCTGCTCGACGCGCTGGTGGATGATCTCGCGCAGCCCGTGCACACCCATGCGTGAGGTGTCGATCACCAGGTCTGCCGCGGATACCACCGGTTCGAGCAGCCGGCGCTCGAGGGCCATCGCCTCGCGCAGGCCCACGTCGCTGCGACTCAAGGGGTGGCGGCGTCGGGTTTCGGCGAAACGCCGCAGCAGCTCGTCTTCCCCGGCGATGAGGAAGATCACCTCGACCTGCAGCCCGCTGCGCTTCAGCTCATCGATCAGCTGCGGAACGCTGGCGATCTCGGCGGCGGTGTTGCGCGCATCGAGGCCGATGGCGGTGCGCTCATAGGTGCGCTCGGGGCTGCGTACCGTGTAGGAGATGAAGGGCTTGAGCAGCGCCGCGGGGATGTTGTCGATGCAGTAGAACCCCAGATCCTCGAGCATGTGCAGGGCCACGCTCTTGCCGGACCCGGATAAGCCGCTCAGGATGACGATGCGCACCGGGCTATGTTCATCCACCGCACCGCCTGCCGCAAGCGCGGCGAGGAGCGCCTCAGGCGCGCGTCGTGCGCGTCGTGCGCGGGCGTGCCGTGCGGGTGTTGGCGCGCTTTTCCTTGTGCTTCTTCAGGGAGCGATCGAGCTTATCGGCCAGCAGGTCGATGGCCGCGTACATGTCTTCCTGGGTCGCATGGGCGTGGATGGCATTGCCGCTCACGTGCAGCGTCGCCTCGGCCTTCTGTCGCAGCTTCTCCACCGTCAGCACGCAGTGCACATCGATGACGCGGTCAAAATGCCTGCCGATGCGCTGCAGCTTCTTCGCGACATAGCCGCGCAGCGATGGCGTGACTTCGACGTGGTGCCCGGTGACGTTGAGCTGCATGGTCCGTCTCCTGTTTTGTAATTACTTCCGATCGTGAATAGCCTTTGCATACGTTCAGAGCTGATCGGTACCGGCGCGCCGCCGCTCGCTGGACGCGGGGATTCCCATGGCCTCACGGTACTTGGCGACGGTGCGGCGCGCCACGGAGATGCCTTCGCCCGACAGCAGCTGCGCGATGCGGCCGTCGTTCAGCGGGTTCTCCGGATCCTCGTCCTTGACGAGCTTGCGGATCTTGGCGCGGATCGCGGTCGAGGACGTGCCGGAGCCGTCGGCGCCCTCGACCTGGCTCGAGAAGAAGTAGCGCAGCTCGAACACGCCGCGCGGGGTGTGCATGTATTTGCCCGAGGTCACACGCGAGATGGTGGACTCGTGCATCTCCACGGCCTCGGCGATGTCCCTCAGGATCATCGGGCGCATGTGCTCCTCGCCGTGCTCGAGGAAGGCGGTCTGGCGCTCGACGATCGAGCGGGCCACCTTGATGAGGGTCTCGTGACGGATCTCCAGGCTCTTCAGCAGCCAGCGCGCCTCCTGCAGCTGCGCACGCATGCTGGCGTGGCTGGCGGCGCGCCCGATGAGACTCGCGTAGCCCTGGTTGAGGCGCACCCGCGGGAGCGTCGCGGGGTTGATCTCGACGCCCCAGCCGTGCTCGGTGCGGCGCACGAACACATCCGGGACGACGTACTGGGCGTTGCCCGCGCTCACGGTCGAGCCCGGGCGGGGATGGCATGAGCGCACGAGCGCCAGCGCGCTGGCGATCTCCTCCTCGCTGGCGCGCAGCTCGCGCTTCAGCAGCGACAGCTCGCGATCGGCGACCAGCTCGAGGTGGTGGCGGGCGATCTTGAGGGCGGTGTTGAAGCCCGGGGTGGCGGGGTCGATCTGCCGCAGCTGCAGCTCGATGCACTCGCCGACCGAGCGCGCGCCGACGCCGGCGGGGTCGAGCGCCTGCACCCGCTCGAGCACGGCCTGCACCTCCTCCGCCGCGCACTCGACCTCCGGGCGCAGCGTCTGCGCAATCTCCTCGAGCGACTCGGTGAGATAGCCATCGTCGCTGATCGCATCCACGATCGCGCTCGCGATCGCCAGCTCGCGCGGCGCGAGCCGTGCGAGCTCGAGCTGCCACAACAGGTGATCCTGCAGGGACTCGCCGGCGTCGTCGGCGTATTCCTGCTGGCGGTCCTCGTCTTCCCCGCTCCAGGGCGTGTCCGCCGGCCCCGTGTTCTGCTGACTCCAGGGCTCGTCCAGCACTTCGACGGTGCTCTCCCGCCGGCTCTCGGGCGGGGGCGGAGGCTCGGCTACGGCGACGACCTCGAAGGTACCCGTGCCCTCGTTCTCCTCGAGCGGCTCGAGCATCACGTTCGTTTCGAGGAGCTCGCGGATATGCGCCTGGAGCTCGAGCGCCGGCAGCTGGAGCAGCCGGATGGCCTGCTGCAGCTGAGGCGTCATGGTCAGTTGCTGACCAAGCTTCAGCTGCAGTGAGGGTTTCAGCATGGTGGCTTGAAGGGGCGTCCTAGCCCTCGAGTCCTATTTCGTAACTAATTGAAAGCTATAAATTATTTAGGTCTGGGTCGCGCCTGGAGCCTCAGAGCCGGAACGTCTCGCCCAAGTACACCTCACGGACTTGGCTGTTGGCAAGGACTTCTTCGGCACTTCCAGATGCAATGACCGTGCCCTGATTGACGATGTACGCGCGGCTGCACACGCCCAGGGTCTCGCGAACATTATGGTCAGTGATGAGCACGCCGATTCCGCGCTGGGTGAGCTCGCGGATGATGCGCTGGATATCGAGCACCGACAGCGGGTCGACGCCCGCGAAGGGCTCATCGAGCAGCATGAAGCGCGGCTCGGCGGCGAGCGCCCGCGCGATCTCCACCCGGCGCCGCTCGCCACCGGAGAGCGACACGCCGAGCGTGCGGCGCACGTGCCCGATCCGCAGCTCCTCGAGCAGCTGCTCGAGACGCTCCTCGCGTGCCGCCCGCTCGAGGTCGGCGCGCGTCTCGAGGATGGCAAGCACGTTGTCCTCGACCGAGAGCTTGCGAAAGACCGAGGCTTCCTGCGGCAGGTAGCCGAGCCCGAGCTGGGCGCGGCGGTGCATCGGCAGGAGCGTCACGTCGGTATCGCCGAGGTAGATGCGCCCGGCGTCGCAGGGAATGAGGCCCACGATCATGTAGAAGGCGGTGGTCTTGCCGGCACCGTTGGGCCCGAGGAGGCCAACGACCTCGCCGTTCGCGAGCTCGAGCGAAAGATCACGTACCACGGAACGGGACTTGTAGCTCTTGGCCAGGCCCGTAGCCCTGAGGAGCGTCATGACTTCGGAGCGGACTCGGGCGGCGGGGGCGGCGGCTTCGGCCCGGGCTTGGTGGTCTCCGTATCAGGCTTGCTGGCTTCGGGCTTGCCCGCGGCCCCGGCGTGCGGAGCGATGCTGATGTGCACGCGCTGGTCGCTGTCGGCGGCGCCGCCGGGCGCCGCGACGGCCTGCACCCGCTGCTCGCGGATGTTGTAGACGAGCAGCGGGCCGGAGATCTCGTTCTGCCCGTCCGAGAGCCAGGCGTCGTCCGTGAGGCGTACGGTGCCGTCGCTCACGTCATAGAAGATCTGGTCGGCGTGACCGCGCGCGGTCTGGGCGGAGTTGGCGCGCTTCTGCTCGAACTCGGCCGGCTTGCCGGTGATCGTGGCGCGCGCGATGTGATTGTCGCGGAACTCGACCACGGCCTGATCGGAGCGCAGATTGCCGTGCTGCTCGGCGTCGATGCGCACATTGCCCTCGAAGTTCCAGCGGCTGTTCTCGAAGTTGAGTCCCGTCGCGCGCGCGTGCTCGGCCTGCACGCGCATATCACCCTGGGAGATGACGACGTCCTTGAACACCACCGTGTTGCTCTTGTAGTCGACCTCCGAGGAGGCGGCGTCCACCGAGACGGGCAGTCCGCTGAAGTCGGGCGGGGCCGCCGCGCAGATCGTGAGCGCCGGCAGCAGCACCCCGGCCAGGAGCAGGACGGGGGAATTACGGCAGATACGAGCCATGCACGGTCGATTCTAGCTGCACGCGACCCTCCTTCAAGCGCGCTACCAGCCCGCGGGCCTGCAGCTCCCGGCCCGACATCGAAAGCGTCACCGGCTCGGGCGTGCTCGCCACCTGCTCGCGCGTGTCGAAGGACAGGTGCTCGGTGGAGATCTCGGCCCGATCCTGCGTGCCCGGCAGCAGTCCCGCGAGGCGCACGTTGCCATCGAGCTGCACGACGCCCGTGTCCTGGCCCAGCTCACCCCGATCGGCGCGTGCCGTCCACTGCGCGCCGCTTGCGGCGCGAAAGCCCATCTGCACCTGGGTCATCTGCACCGTGCTGCCATCGGGCTGCTGGCTGATGCGCGCGGCGTCGACGGTGTAGAGCGGCTGACCGTCGCCGGCGGTCTGCACCAGGCGGGCGCCCAGAGCTGCGTATCCCGGGTCATGGGCCGGCGCTCCGGCCGCACTCGGCGCGGCGACTTCGCGCGTTCCTCCCGACAGCACGATCAGGCCCACGACCAGCGCCACCACGGCCATTATCGCCAGCAAGCGATAGATCATCGCCGCCGCACCCGGCCCCGCCTCGAGAGCAGCAGGTCGCACACTTCGCGTACCGCGCCGCGTCCACCGTGCTGGCGGGTCACGACGACGGCGGCGCGTCGCACCTCGGGATGCGCGTCCGCGACCGCGAAGCTCACCGCCACGGCATTCATGAGCGGCAGATCCGGCAGGTCATCCGCCACGCACGCGCAGGCGTCGCGCGCGATCCTGAGCCGCGCGCGCAGCCGCTCGAAGACGGCGAGCTTGTCGGCCACTCCCTGATGCACGTGGCGAAGCTTGAGCTCGCGACAGCGGGCGCTCACGGCCCGGGAGCGCCGTCCGGAAATCACCGCCACCTGGATACCGGCGAGCCGCAGGGCAACGAGCCCGTAGCCGTCGCGCACGTCGAATACCTTGAGAGCCTCGCCGCGCGGCCCGAAGTACAGTCGCCCGTCCGTCAGCACCCCGTCCACGTCGAGCACCAGCAAGCGAATCGCGTGCCCGTTGCGCACTCCCGGCGCCTCACATCACCCGGGCACGGAATAGATCGTGCACGTTGAGCGCCCCCACCAGGCGGCCGGCCGCGTCCGCCACCGGGAGAGCGGTGATGCGATGCAGCTCCATGAGATGCACGGCCTCGGCGGCGAGCTCGCGCGGCCCGATGGTTTTCGGTCTCGGCGTCATCACCGCACCCATGGTGGTGGAGTGCAGGTCGACCCGCGCCTCGAGCGCACGGCGCAGGTCGCCGTCGGTGAAGACGCCGAGGATGCGCTCGTCCGCATCGACTACGACGGCGAGGCCCAGGCCCTTGGCCGACATCTCGAGAAGCCCGGCGCTCAAGGCCGCCGTGGGTAAGACGCGCGGCAGCGCGGCTCCGGTGCGCATCAGGTCTTCGACGTGCAGCAGCAGCTGGCGGCCCAGGCTTCCGCCGGGGTGCGAGCGGGCGAAGTCCTGGGCGGTGAAGCCGCGCGCCTCGAGCACCGCGACCGCGAGCGCGTCGCCCATGGCGAGAGTGGCGGTGGTGCTCGCCGTCGGCGCGAGGTTGAGTGGGCAGGCCTCCTCCTCCACCGCCACATCGAGCGTGACGGTCGCCGCCTGAGCAAGCTGGGAATCGGCCTTGCCGCTCATCACGATGAGCGGCACGCCGAGGCGCTTGAGCGCCGGCAGCAGCGCGACGAGCTCGGGAGTCTCGCCGGAGTTCGACAGCGCGAGCACGACGTCGCTGCGGGTGATCATCCCGAGGTCCCCGTGGCCGGCTTCCGCGGGGTGGAGGAAGAAGGCAGGGGTGCCGGTGCTGGCGAGCGTCGCGGCGATCTTGCCGGCGATGTGCCCGGACTTGCCCATGCCCGTGACCACCACCCTGCCATGACAGGCGAGGCACAACCGGCAGGCCTGCGCGAACGCCGCGCCGACTCGCGCATCGAGTGCCCCGAGCGCCCGCGCCTCGATGGCGAGTGCGCGGTGCGCCGAGGCGATGAGCTGCGCGTCGTCGGGGTCGGCCGCGGCCTTGTGCCCGGCGGAATGCGGGTTCATGCAAGTCATTATAGGCGCGTGTGCGCCGCGCCCATGTAATATCCCGCCCATGAACCCTGAAGAGGTCGCGCGGCTGATCCGCGCGGGGCTGCCCGGCGCGCAGGTCGAGGTGCAGTCCGATGATCAGACCCATTTCGCCGCGAGGGTGATTGCGCGCGAGTTCGCGCAGCTGCGCAGCCTCGCGCGCCACCAGCTCGTCTACCGCGCGCTCGGGGAGCTCATGGGCCGCGAGATTCACGCATTGTCGATCGAGGCGCTCACCCCCGAAGAAGCGCAACGGGGCTGAAATAATGAAGACTCGCAACCGGCAGGTTGTTCGCGGGCAAAAACCACGTTCTTTGCCCGCGTGCTCGAGATCGTGGGGAGCTTGGCCGGCGAAAGCGCCGCAGGCGACTTTCGCCCAATAAACATGGACAAGCTGCAGATCCAGGGCGGCACCGCCCTCGAAGGCGAGGTGCGCATCTCCGGCGCCAAGAACGCGACGCTGCCAATCCTGGCCGGCGCGCTGCTCGCCGACGATCCGGTGGTGGTCGCGAACGTCCCGCACCTGAAGGACGTCACCACCACCGTCGAGCTCCTCGGGCGCATGGGCGCCACGGTCACCATCGACGAGCGCATGCGGATCGAGGTCGACGGCTCGACGGTACGCGAGTGCTTCGCGCCCTACGACCTGGTGAAGACCATGCGCGCCTCGATCCTGGTACTCGGGCCGCTGGTGGCGCGCCACGGGCGCGCCGACGTCTCGCTCCCCGGCGGCTGCGCCATCGGCGCGCGCCCCGTGAACATCCACGTCGCGGGGCTCCAGGCCATGGGCGCCGACATCACCATCGAAGGCGGTTACATCCGCGCGCGCGCCTCGCGCCTCAAGGGCGCGCGGCTGGTGCTCGACACCGTCACGGTGACCGGCACCGAGAACCTCATGATGGCCGCGACGCTCGCCGCAGGCGAGACGGTGATCGAGAATGCGGCGCGCGAGCCCGAGGTGGTCGACCTCGCGAACTTCCTCATCGCCATGGGGGCGAGCATCCACGGAGCCGGCACCGACAAGATCGTGGTGCACGGAGTCGAGCGGCTGCGCGGCACGACCTACGAGGTGCTGCCGGACCGCATCGAGAGCGGCACCTACCTGGTCGCCGGCGCCATCACGCGCGGCCGCGTGCGCGTGAAGAGCACCCGCCCCGACCACCTGGACGCCGTGCTCGCCAAGCTCGAGGAGGCGGGCGCGAAGCTCGGCGTCGGCGACAACTGGATCGAGGTGGACATGCGCGGCCGCGAGCTCAGGGCGGTGGACGTGCGCACCGCACCGTACCCGGCCTTTCCGACCGACATGCAGGCACAGTTCGCCGCGCTCAACACCGTGGCGCACGGCGTCGGCACGATCACCGAGACCATCTTCGAGAACCGCTTCATGCACATGCTGGAGATGCGGCGCATGGGGGCGGAGATCCGCCTCGAGGGCAACACCGCCATCATTCACGGCGTGCCGAGGCTCACCGCCGCTCCGGTGATGGCCACCGACCTGCGTGCTTCGGCGAGCCTGGTGCTCGCGGGACTCGTGGCGGAGGGCCGCACCGACGTCGAGCGCATCTATCACATTGATCGCGGCTACGAGGCGATCGAGGAGAAGCTGGCGCAGCTCGGGGCGCAGATCCGCCGGGTACCGAACTAGGAGGCGCAATGCAGATCGGGATGATCGGACTCGGGCGCATGGGCGCGAACATGGCACGGCGCCTCGCCCAGGGCGGACACGAGTGCGTGGCCTACGACCGGTCCCCCGCCTCGGTCGCGGCCGCGGTCGGGTTCGGCGCCCGCGGTGCGCACTCGCTCGCGGAGCTCGCGCGCTCACTCAAGGCTCCGCGTGCCGTCTGGATCATGGTGCCGGCGGCGGTCGTGGACACGGTGGTGGGCGAGCTGCGTCTGCTGCTCGAGCCCGGCGACGTGCTGATCGACGGCGGCAATTCCCACTACCAGGACGACATCCGGCGGGCCGCCGAGCTCAGCTCCTCCAGGATCCGCTACCTCGACGTCGGCACGAGCGGCGGTGTGCTCGGGCTCGAGGGCGGCTATTGCCTGATGATCGGCGGCGAGCCGGAGATGGTCGCCCGGGTCGAGCCCGTGTTCGCGACGCTCGCGCCCGGCGGGCGACTCGCCCCGGGCACGGCCGCCGGCCGCGCGGCGGGACTCGGGGCGGCGGGGCTCGGATACCTGCATTGCGGGCCGCACGGCGCCGGGCATTTCGTCAAGATGGTCCACAACGGCATCGAGTACGGGCTGATGGCCGCCTACGCCGAGGGACTCAACCTGCTCGCGCATGCCGGCGCGGGACTCGACACCCAGGCGCCAGACGCGGAAACCGCGCCACTCGCCAATCCGCGCCTCTATCAGTACCGGCTCGACCTCGCGGCGATCGCCGAGGTCTGGCGTCATGGCAGCATCGTGGCCTCGCGCCTCCTCGACCTCACGGCGGCGGCGCTGGCGCGCGATGCGCGGCTCGAGGGTTTCGCCGGACGCGTGTCCGACTCGGGCGAGGGCCGCTGGACGGTGCAGGCCGCGATCGACGTGGGCGTGCCCGCCAACGTGTTGAGCGCGGCACTCTACTCGCGCTTCGATTCGCGCGGCCGCGGCGAATTCGCCGACAAGCTACTGTCGGCGATGCGCCTCGGCTTCGGAGGCCACGTCGAGCAGGGCGGCTGAGCGCGGCCACTGACGGGAGTCGCCATGGAACGTCGTGACTGCGATACGCTCGTGCTGTTCGGTGCGACCGGCGACCTGTGCTATCGCAAGATCTACCCGGCGCTCTATCAGCTGCTTCGCCGCGGGATCCTCAACGTGCCGGTCATCGGCGTGGCGCGCCAGGGCTGGAACCTCGAGCAGTACGCCGCACGGGTGCGCGACAGTCTCGCGGCGTTCGTGCCGGGGGCGGATGAGGCGGTGCAGGCACGGCTCGTACGTCTGCTGCGTTACGTGGACGGCGACTACCACGCGCGTGCGACCTTCGACGCGCTGCGCGCGGCGCTCGGCGCCGCGCAGCGTCCGCTGCACTACCTGGCGATTCCGCCCAGCATGTTCGCGGTGGTGGCCGAGCACCTGAGCGCCTCGAGCTGCGCGCAGGGCGCGCGCATCGTGGTGGAGAAGCCTTTCGGGCGCGATCTGGCCTCGGCGCGCGCGCTCAATCAGACGCTGCACGCGCACTTCCCCGAATCCAGCATCTTCCGCATCGACCACTACCTCGGCAAGGAGGCGGTGCAGAACATCCTGTACTTCCGCTTCGCCAATTCCTTCCTCGAGCCGGTACTGAACCGCAACTTCGTCGCCAGCGTGCAGGTCACCATGGCCGAGACGCTCGGCGTCGCCGGGCGCGGCCGCTTCTACGAGGAGGCCGGCGCGATCCGCGACGTGATGCAGAACCATCTCATGCAGATCGTGGCACTGCTCGCCATGGAGCCGCCGGTGAATACCGAGGGCGAATCGCTGCGCGATGAGAAGGTCAAGGTGCTGAGGGCGGTGCGCCCGACGGCGCCCGAGGAGCTGGTGCGCGGGCAGTTCGCCGGCTACCGCAGCGAGCCCGGGGTCGCACCCGACTCGCGCGTCGAGACCTACGCGGCGCTCACGCTGCACATCGACTCGTGGCGCTGGAGCGGCGTGCCGTTCTACATGCGTGCCGGCAAGCGACTGCCGGTGACCGCCACCGAGGTGGTGGTGGAGCTGCGCCCGCCGCCGGCGCGGGTGTTCGGGGAGCTCGGACCCGAGCAGCCGAATCACCTGCGCCTGCGCCTGGGTCCCGACGTGGCGATCGCGCTCGGTGCGCACTCGAAGCGGCCCGGCCCGGTGATGACGGGGCGCGACGTGGAGCTCTACGTCGCCGAGCAGCCGGGCGACGACCTCGACCCGTATGCCGCGCTGATCAGCTCCGCGCTGATCGGCGATACTGCGCACTTCGCGCGCGAGGACGAGGTGGAGGCGGCATGGGCGATCGTCGATCCGCTGCTTCGCGGCTCGACGGTGCCCATCGAGTACCCGGCGGCAAGCTGGGGGCCGCCGCAGGCCGAGCGGCTGCTGCAGGGGCCGTGTGGCTGGCACAACCCGGGTGCGAAGCCGCAGGACTGGCAGCGGTCGTGCGGGCGGGCCTAGCCGGCACGCAGATGCTGAGTACCCGCGTCCTGATCCAATTCCCCGAGACACTGGCCGAGCAGTTCGGCCGCGGCCTCGAGCGCAGGTGCGGATAGCCCCGCATATCCGAGCAGAATGCCCGGGCGCATGGGACGCATGCGGTAATGGGGATGGATCGGGTAGAGGCCCAGGCCACGCCGGGCCGCGATCTCGATGAGGCGATCCAGCTGCGGAAAAGTCAGCCTGGGAAACCAGACGACCACGTGCACACCGCAGCCGCTGTCGTCAATCTCGACCCGGCCGGCGGCATGCCGGCGCAAACCCTCCAGCAGGACCGCGCGCCGCCGGCCCAACTCCGCAACCGATCTGCGCAGATGCTTCTCGAACTGGCGGCTGCGCATGAACGCCGCGAGCGCCGCCTGCTCGATCGCAGGGCTGCCGAGATCGTCCAGTCGCTTGGCCTCGCGCAGGTCATCCCGCAGCCCGACGGGACAAACGATATAGCCGAGCCGCAGAGACGGAAACAGCGTCTTTGAGAACGTCCCGACGTATATCACCCGCTCGGAGCGATCCATCGAGCGCAGCGGAGAGAGCGGCCGGCCGTGATATTGAAACTCACTGTCGTAGTCGTCCTCGAGTATCCAGGCATCTCCCCTCGACGCGATCCGCAGCAGCTCGATGCGTCGCTCCCGCGACATCACGGCCCCCGAGGGAAACTGATGCGACGGCGTGACGTAGATCAGATGCGCCTGATGCCCGGGCACTTCCGACGTCACCAATCCGTTCCTGTCGGTGCGGACACTCACGACGCGGGCGCCGTGTGCCAGCAGGGTCTGCATGATGTACTGATAGTGCGGGTCTTCGATGACGACCACATCCCCTTCGTCGAGGACGACGCGCGCGACGAGCGTCACGGCCTGCTGGGTGCCGCCCACGATGAGGATCTCGTTCTCCCCGCAGACGATGCCCCGGCGGCGCGCCAGGTAATCGCGAATCGCACGGCGTAGCGGCAGAAACCCGCATGACTCGGGATAGCGCGGGCCCGCCTGCAGAGCGGCGGCGGCGAGTTTTCTCCGCCAGGAATGGAGCAGGCGCGCATCGGCAATCGGCTCGCCATAGTGGAGGTCGTAGCGCGGCTGCGGCTGCCTGGCTCCGAGCAGCGGCGGGCTGAGAGCACGAATTCTGGCCGCGTAGCGCGACGGAGCTGTGATCGCGGCCCGCGAGTCGGCGACTTTGCCGGGGCGTACGGTCTCGGTGACGCAGGTGCCCGCGCGTCCGCGCGGCACGGCCAGCTGCCCGGCGCACAACATCTCGTAAGCGCCGAGCACGGTATTGCGGGAAACGCCGAGCGTTTCTGCCAGCGCCCGCGTGGCCGGCAGGCTCTTTCCGGCGACAAACCAGCCCGCGAGAATCGCGCGCTTCAGCTCGCGAGCGAGTTGCTCGTAGAGAGCCCCTTGGCCGTCCAGGCGAAAATCTGCGGGGAGCAAGCAGCTACCAAAGCGCTAGGGCGCTTTCGCGCCGGCCATCACAAATCTTACCGTCTCGAGGGCCCTAGCGCCGGAGTACGGCGAGCCACGCCATATCCCGGTAGGAATCGGCCACAACCCAGGCGCCGGAGGTCAGGGCCCAGGAGAGGGCGAACTCACCCCACTGGAAGACGGACATGTCGCCCGCGACGGCCTTCGGTACCCAGACCAGCAGCGTGAACAGGCCCATCTGCAACGCCGAGAGCGTGGTGGCCAGCCGTGCATACACACCAATGAGCACCGCCGCGCCAGCGGCGAGGTAGGTCGAGCCGGTGAAATACGCCCAGGCTACGTGCCACGGCAGCCAGCCCGGTACCAGCGGCGCGGTGAGGTTGAGATAGGCGAAATGGGACAGACCGAAGGCGATCATGGCCAGGGCGTAAAGCACCCGCGCGACGCGCAGGCCGCTCTCGCCGGTGACGAAACCGAAACGCTGCCTGTCCCAGTCAGTGGCGAGCCAGTCATACAGCACGCAGGCGCCCGCTACCAGCACCGCGTTCTCACCGCAGTTCTGATAGACGCCCTCCACGGTGGGATGGAGGACGATCAGGGGCGCTTTGAACATCAAAGTCCAGAGCAGGAGATAGCCGAGCAGCACGCGAGCGGCGGCCACGGCGGTACGTCGCCAGAGCAGACCCATGCCGCAGGCGAGGGAAACGACAGCGCACAGATAAACGAGAACCGCGCGGGTAGGCAGATCCTTCGGTATCGGCAGCCACAGCCCGGTGAAGAAATCGCCCTTGACCAGGTCCAGGATCCCGAGGGCGATCATCGTCGCCGCAAAGACCACATGACCCATGTTGGCGATCTGCAGCGCTCTACCCGGGCTGTCCGTCGAGAGAACCGAGGCTGTGGTTTCGGGTGGCAAACTCCATCCACGCTAACTGCCTGGAGCGATGCCCTCAAGAACCACGTGCGCGCCATATTCGGGTGCCACATGGTGGGCTGTCATGACTTCTCCTTGAATGTATCCGACGCCCGGTCTAGGTTCACCGGACGACTTGACCGAGTACGTCCTCGGGTGGAGGAATGGCACATGAAAGGAATCAGCCTCGCTCTGCTGCTGCTGGTCTGCGGCTCGCTGGTCGCTTCTGCACCGAGCACGCCTCCCGCGTTCACGCACTCGCGCGCGGACGACTGGATCAACTCGCCGCCGCTGACGCTCGCCGGGCTCAAGGGCAAGGTGGTGGTGGTCGAGTTCTGGGCATTCGAGTGCGATAACTGCATCAAGTCCCGGGCCTGGATCGAGGCACTCGAGCAGGACGCGGGCGCGAAGGGGCTGGTAGTGGTCGGCGTGCACTCGCCGGAGCTCGATACGGAGAGATCGCGGGACGCCGTGCGCAAGGCGGTCGTGCGGCTCGGCATCCGCTACCCGGTGATGATCGATACCGACCACTCCTACTGGAACGCGCTGCACGCGCAGTACTGGCCGACGTTCTGCCTCATCGGCCGCGACGGGCTGCTCTACGCCTGCGTGCCCGGAGAGATGGACAAGGGTGACAAGCGGGCCGAGGAGGTGGCCGGAGTGATCGATCAGCTCCTCAGGGCCCCGCCGGCCTGACGCCCTTTAGCGCCCTGGCTGTGCGAGCTCGCCGAGCGCCTGCTTGAGCGGGCCGAGCCAGGGCTCGAAGTTGCGCCACTCGTCGACACTCTCTGAATAGAGGGGCCGGCGCACCTGCTCGGAGCTCGCCGTCTGCACCACGCGCCGCGTCTCGTGGAAGCGCAGGCACTGCTCCTCGAAGGGCAGGCCGCAGTGATCCAGCAGGCGGCGCACTTCGCCGGGGAAATCCGCGATCAGGCTCTCGTACTGGACGCGGTGGATGCGACCGGGCAGCACGCTGTCGAAGTGCGCCATCAGGGCCACGTAGTCGCGATAGTACCTGCCTAAGTCCTCGAGGCTGTAGGAAAACCACACGCCCGAGACAAAGTGCTGCTTGAAGTTCGAGAAGCAGCACGCGAGCGGCGCGCGCCGGGCGTCGATGATGCGCGCGTTGGGCAGGATCAGGTGGATCAGCCCGACGTCGAGGAAATTGTTGCCCATCTTGTCGATGAAATGCGCGCGCCCGAGCAGGCGATGCGGCCGCGTCTGCCGCAGATAGCGCTCGCCGAGCGCGGCGAGCTGCGCGCGGCTCAAGCGCGCGACGGACTCAGGGTACGTGGGTGGTGAGTCCCACACGCCGAGCTCGCGCGCGAAAGCCGAGACGTCCGGCAGCTCGCGCGTTCCCTCGACCTGCGAGTGGCTGGCGAGGATCTGCTCGAGGAGCGTCGAGCCGGCGCGCGGCAGGCCCACGATGAAGATCGGCTCGCTCGAGGGGTGGCCGGCACCGGCGCGCGCGGCGAAGAACTCGCGCGTGAAGAGGGCGCGGCTGCGCTCGATGAGCGCGGTGGTGCGTTCGGGGTCGTACTGGATCGCCGCGCGCCGCAGGGCATTGCCACGGGCGTAGTGCGCGAAGGAGGCGGCGAAGTCGCCCGCGGACTCGAGTGCGTTTCCGAGTGAGAACTCGAGATTCCAGCGATCCTCAGCGCCGAGATCGGCGCGCGCGAGCTGCGCGCGCATCGCCTCGAGCTCCTCCGCCGTGAACCGGAAAGTCTTGAGGTTGGCGAGGCTGAACCACGCCTCGCCGAACCCGGGGCTGAGCCCGGCGGCGCGGCGATAGGCCGTGATCGCCTCGTCGATCCGCCCGGCGGAGCGCAGCGCGTGTCCATAGTACATCCACGCCACCGGGTGGTCCGGGAACTCGACGACCACGTCGGCGAGGATGCGCACGGCCTGCCCGCTGTGCCCGAGCAGGCTGTAGGCGGCGGATTGGAGCGTGCGGTAGTCGAGATTGCCCGGCTCGAGGACGAGCAGCCGCTCGAGCAGCGGCAGCATCGGCGCGGCTTTCTGCTGCGTGTGCAGCATCTCGGCGAGATCGAAGCGCGCGTGGCTGTAGCCCGGCGCGAGCTTGAGGCACTCGTTGAGGAGGCGCTCCGCTTCTGCGAAGTCCTCGCGCTTCACCGCGAGCTGCGCCAGGAGGCGCAGCGCCGCCACGTCATCCGGGTGACGCGTCAGCTCTTTCTGCAGGAGGGCCGCCGCATGGTCGAGCCGGTCCTGCGCGATCGCCGTGGCCGCCTCGACGAAGCGCCCGTCCTGGTTCGTGAGAGCGGCAAAGCGCGCATACGCGGTATCGCACTCGCGCCACTGCCCGCGTGATGCGTGCAGGCTCGAGAGCTCGCGCCAGGCCTCCGCGAGATCGGGCTCGAGGTCGAGCGCGCGGGTCAGCGAGGCGAAAGCCTCATCGGGCTTCCCCTGCGCGAGGAGCGCACGGCCGAGCTCGAGACGCACCGCCGCCGACTCCGGTTGTGTGGCGGCGACCTCGCTGAAGGCGGCGGCGGCCGCTTGGAGCTCGCCGCTGCGGCGCCGGGCCGCGCCGAGCAGCAGCACGGCGGCAGCATGTCCCGGATGCTCTCGGACGAGCTCCTGCGCCGCGCGCGCGGCGGCGGCCGGGTCGCTCTCGAGGAGGGCGGCGACCCGGATGAGCGCTAGGTCCAATACGTTAGAATTCACCTTGAGCGTATTAACGCACAGGGGATGCTCTTGACCAACGCCAATGCTACGCCTGCGGACAACGCGGCTGTGCTCTCGATGATCCAGGCTTCCCGGGCGGCGGGCGCCGCCGGGCGGCGCGGCGAGGCAGAGCAGCTCCTGGCGCGGGTCGCGCAGCTCGCGCCCACCCACCCGGCGGTGCTCAACGAGCTGGGCCTCACCATGATGCAGCGGGGTGAGCCGGCGCGCGCGCGGGAGCTGTTCGAGCGCGCGACGCGGGCCGACCCCAAGCACCCGTCGCTGTGGTCGAACCTGGCGGCGAGCCTGCATGCGCTCAAGGCGCCGGAGGAGCTGGAGGCGATCGAGCGGGCGCTGGCGCTCGAGCCGCGCCATCTGGCCTCCCTCCTGCAGAAGGGCACTTACATCGAGCAGCGGGGCGATGCACGCAGCGCCGCGCGTGTCTATCGCAATGCGCTCGCCACCCTCCGCTCCGGGGACACACCACCGGAGACGGTCGGCGAGGTTCTGCGGCACGCGCGCGAGGTGATCGCGAAGGACGACGCCGCGCTCGGCGCCGCCATCGAGGAGAAACTCGCGGGCCTGCGTGACCGCCACGGCGGCGGGAGCTTCCGGCGCGTCGATCGCTGCATCGAGCTCCTGACCGGCAAGCGCAACCGCTTCACCTCGCAGCCGACCTTCATGTATTTCCCGGAAATCCCCGACGTGGAGTTCTTCGAGCGCAGCGATTTTCCCTGGCTCGATGCGGTCGAGGCGGCCACCGACGAGATTCGCGCGGAGCTCCTCTCGGTGCTCATCTCGGATCGCGAGGGGCTCGAGCCCTACGTCGCCTACCCGGAAGGCATCCCGCTCGATCAGTGGAAGGATCTCAACAAGTCGCGGCGCTGGAGCGCCTATTTTCTCTGGAACCAGAGCGTGCCGCAGCCGGCCCACATGGCGCGCTGCCCGCGCACCGTCGCGTTGCTGAAGCAGGTGCCGCAGGTCGAGGTCGAGCGGCGGGCCCCGACCGCCTACTTCTCGATCCTCGAGCCCAACACCCGTATTCCTCCCCACACCGGCGTCACCAACACGCGCGCCATCGTGCACCTGCCGCTCATCGTGCCCGAGAAATGCGGCTTTCGTGTCGGCAGCCGGACGCGCGAGTGGATTCCGGGCAAGGCCTGGGTGTTCGATGACACCATCGAGCACGAGGCCTGGAATCTCTCGGACAGTCCGCGCGCGATCCTGATCTTCGACATCTGGAACCCATACTTGAGTGCCGCGGAGCGCGATATGGTCAAGGCCGCCACCGAAGTCGTCGTGAGCTATTACAACCTGCCGGATCAGGGGCCCGCATGAAGCGCTCGAGGCTCGCTCGAGCGGTCACCGCGGCCTGCGCCGTGGTGGCGGCGTCGCCGGCGCTTGCGGGGCCGCAGGAGGACTTGAGCGCCTGCGGGGCCATCGCGGACCCGGCCGAGCGCCTGGCCTGCTACGACCGGCTGGCCGGGCGCCCCGCGGCGCCCGCCCCGGCGGCGCCGAAGCCGGCGAGCGCAGCTCCGCCGCCGGCCGCGCCCGCAGCGCCGCCCGCGGTCGCAGCCCCGCCGGCCGCAGCTGCATACCCGGCGCCTGCGGTTCCTGCGGCAGCCGCGCCGGCAGCGGCCGCGAAGCCCGCGGCCGCGCCCGTGGACGCCAAGTCCTTCGGCTCGTACCCGGCCGAGCACCCGACCGCGCCCTCACTCCCTGAGACCTTGAGCGCTCGCGTGACGGCGCTGGGCAAGACCATCGATGGCCGGCCGACCGTGACGCTCGAGGGCGGCGCTCTGTGGCTGCTCGATGAGGCCGATCCGCTGCTCGCCGTCGGCGATACGGTGACCATCAGCCGCGGGGCGCTCGGCTCCTTCCTGCTCGAGACCTCGACCAAGCGGCTGCACCACGTGCGCCGCATCCACTAAAAGAAAACGGCGGACCCTCTCGGGTCCGCCGTCTCAACTCAGCTCGAGGATCCTTAGAACTTCGCCGTGAGCTCGAAGAACCAGTACCGTCCCATCGCGTCGTAGACGCCCGGGAAGGTGTTGCCGTTGCAGTTCGCACCGGCGGGGCTGGACGTCGAGCAGTCGGCACCGACCACCAGCGGCGGATCCTTGTCCATGACGTTGTTCACGCCGATCTGCAGCCGGATGTTCTTGTAGACGTCGAACGCGCCGGTCAGGTCGAAGTAGTTGTAGGCGGAGATCTTCGACAGCGGCGCATATGGAGTACCCGTCAGGAACGGGTTGCTGCTCGTCTGCTCGGAGCTCACCGAGCCGATGTAGCGCCAACGCAGCGTCAGGTCGAAGGCGTCCCACGGCGTCGACCAGGTCGCATTCAGCACGTGCCTCCAGCCGGGGCTTCCCGCGCCGCAGACCGAGCCGAAGTAGCCCTTACAGTCATACGACCCCTGACCGGCCACCGGTGTCGTCTTCAGATTCATCAGGTCCGTGCCCTCGAGCCCGAAGAGCAGCGAACCGGCCTTGGGCAGCGGTACCCGGTAGCTCGCCTTGATGTCGATGCCCTCGGTCTGGAGCGCGCCCTGGTTCGCGTTGACGTCCGTCACATACCCGGCCGGAGTCAGCCACAGCGACCCGCCCACACCGCGGTGCACCAGCGGGCAGTAGAACGAGGTGTTCACGCCGTTCAGGCAGTTGCTGAGGATGACGTCGCCGCCGATCGGCCCGATGACCTGATCGATCTTGATGTTGAAGTAGTCGACCGAGATGCTGAGGTTCGGCACCACGCGCGGCGTCAGCACGAAGCCCGCCGAGTAGGTGTCGGCCACCTCCGGCGCCAGCGACGGGTTGCCGCCGAGCAGGCCGTTGTACTGGTTGGCCGCGTTCGGCGCGATGTTGCCGAACTGTGCCGCGGTCACGCCCGACAGCGCGCACTGCGCGAAGGTGTAGCCGGTGGTGAGCGTCGTGAGCGAACCCGCCGCGAGCGGCGCTGCGCAGGGATCGTTCGAGCCGTCGAGCCCCACGGTCTGCGGGGTGTACAGCTCGCCGATGTTCGGCGCACGCACGGCGCGCTGGAAGCTGCCGCGGATGCGGATGTCCCTCACCGGCGCCCACTCGAGGCCGATCTTGTAGGTGTTGGTCGTGAAGCCCTCGGTGTAGTCCGAGTAGCGGTAGCCGCCCTCGAGCGAGAGGTCCTCGGCGCCCGTCTTGTCGGTGACGAGCGGCAGGCGCAGCTCGGTGAAGATCTCGCCGACATGGAAGTTACCGGATATGGGAGGCGTCGGACCGCCGGAGCCGGCCGCGTTGCCCTGCTGCGAGAGCAGGTCGGGCAGGAAGTTCGCCGACTCCGAACGGTACTCGGCGCCGATGTTGAGCTGCAGGCCCGAGCTCGCGCTCGGCAGCTGCACGCCGTACTTGCCGAGGTCGCCCGTGATCGAGCCGTCGACCACGTACTCCGTCGTGGTGGCATCGACCAGCAGCGGGACCGACAGGTACTTGAGCGCCGCCGGAGTGACCCCGCCCGGTGCCCAGATATTCCACGGGACGCACGCGGTGTCGCTGCCGTTGAGCACGGAGACACACGTCGGGGCTCCGGTGGCAGGGTTGGGCACCACCTGCAGCGAATTGATGATGCTCGCATTCGACATGTAGTTCAGGTTGCCGTTGGAAGCGTCTACCGAGCTGTGCTGCGCGTAGACGTCGTACGTCCAGGCATCGGCGAAATCGCCGCGAACGCCGACGACCTGGCGCGCGGAATTCGTCTGGAAGGTCGCGATACGCGGGCCGCCCTCGACGTTACGGCGCAGGATGTACAGGAGCGAAGCAGGCACGGCTCCGCCGGGCGCCCCGGGGTAAGCAATGGTCGGATTGCCCTGAGCGGCGAGATTCGCCGCGCTGCAGATAAAGGACTGCTCGGCGGCCGTCAGCAGCGGGTCGTTACACGGAACCAGCTGGCCGTTGCCGAAGTCACCGCTCTCGGCGATCTGCGCCTCGGAGGTGTTGCGCGTGAACATGAGCTCCATGTAGGCGGTCGCATGGGAGTTGATCTCGTAGTTCACGAACGCGCCCATGGTCCAGCGCTCGTTCGGCACCTGGTAGTAGTTCTCGGGGGCGAAGTTGTAGAGGTCGCCCGCCGCGAAGGGACGCCAGGTACCCGTGCTCGGATCGACCGTTTGGTTGTAGAGACGGCGCCCGAAGGTGCTGTTGTAGGCGCGGAACGAGCCGCCGGCGGACGTGGACGAGCCGCCGCACGCGAGTGTCGTGGCGGTCGCCGGGCCTAAGTTACAGGTGCTGTAGTCGAACTTCGACTGCAGTGCCGGGCCCTGGTTGTCGTAGGTGACGTAGGCGGTGGCGTTGCCGCGGTTGTCAGCGAAGTTCGACCCCATGATGACGGAAGCGTACTTGCCGAAGGCCGTGTTGACCTCGCTCGGGGGCAGCGGATAGTTGTGCGCCGCGACGACCGATTGGACTGCGCTGTCGCTGTTGTTGTGCTGGTTGAAGTGGTAGCCCGCCTGCACCTCCACGCCCTCGAAGTGCGTATTGAGCACGAAGTTCACCACACCCGCGACCGCGTCCGCGCCGTACACCGAGGAGGCGCCGCCCGTGAGGATGTCGACCCGCTCGATGAGCGCGGTGGGAATCTGGTTGATGTCGGAGTAGTTGCGCCCGTCGCCCGTGCCCGGGCCGAGGCGGCGTCCGTTGACGAGCACCAGCGTGCGCTCGTTGCCGAGGCCGCGCAGGTCGATCGACGCGGTGCCGTCCGCGCCGTTCGAGGTCGTCGAGTTCATGCCGGCGAACACCATCGGCAGGTTGTTGAGGACGTCCTCAACGCGGGTCAGTCCGGTCGCCGTGATGTCGCTCGCCGTGACCGTCGAGATCGGGCTGATGGCCGTCTCGTTCGGTGTCTTCAGGCGCGATCCCGTGACCACCACCTCCTGCAGAGGTGCCGCGGTAGCCTCCGCGGGCTGGGCCGGAGCTGTCTGAGCGTGCAGCGTCGTGACGCCGGCCGAGGCCGTGATCGTCGCAAGCGCAAAACGCACAGCCTGTTGCAAGCTGCGACTGTTCGCCATGTTTTCTCCCCTAACTAGAAGTGCGAATAGATCTGCAAATGCGAATCGAATCTATAAGTCATCCCGGCGCCCCGCTCTTTACGGCTCAGGTTACGAGTCTCTTTCCGGGGTGCCGTCCCGGGACCGGCCCGCATTAGAGCATCTTGACTTCGTGTTGCCAAGCAGCAGCGCGGAACGGCCGCAGCGGGAACGGGGCTTTCCTGCATGGAGATCCAGACCGTCGAGTTCTGTTGCGGCTGTGCAACAACACTTTGATTAAGGAATATCCGGCGGTGAGAGGAGCCGGGGCAGGCTCAGCTGAACCAGCAGTTCGTGGCGACGGTGATGCGCGTGTCGCGCCCGTAGAAGGGGCTCACCTCGTGGATGACGTACGAGGGGAAGACGACGATCTGGCCCGCCTCGAGGCGCAGCTCGCGCGCGCCCGGGGCGAAGGCGGCTCGCAGGGCACGATTGCCGGCGTCCATGTAGCTGTCGGCGCCTGCGCGCGTGTCGAAGAATCTCAGGAGCCCGCTCCCCGGGTGGGCGGGCACTGCCTCGCCGGAGCGCACGCAATACACGGCCGACCAGGAGGCGAGCGGGTGGTTGTGGGCGACGAAGGAGCCGGCGTAGCGGGTGATGTGGTACCAGGTGTGATTGTGCATCTTGAGCCGAGCGAGCTCCTCCGCAGCGAGGGTCGAGGTCTCGAGCACTGCGCGGGCCACCGAGTCCAGCATGAAGGAGCGCAGCTCCTGGATGCAGCGCTCCGGCCAGCGGAACAGGTTGAAGCGGCTCTCGAACATCTCCGCCTGGGGAATATGGCTCGGCGTGGGGTTGCGGTACTCCTCGGTCTCCCGGGCGAGGAACAAGTCCTCGAGCTCGCGGTTGAGCCGCTCGCAGGGCACGAGGCGCCCTTCAGCGAAAGGCACCGCAAAACCGGGGCTCACCACCAGCCGCGGACTCACCATGGGGGCGCCGCCTGCTGCCCCGGGTTTGCAAAGCGGATGCGGGCGATCACCAGCACGAGGTCGCCCTTGCCGCGGTTGAGCGCGATCTCATGCGCGAGATGGGCTGGGAACGCGGCCATCGAGCCCGCTTTGGGGCGCCAGAGGTGGTGGCCACCTGCGAACGGAGGGCGCATGCGCCAGGTGGTCGCGTCGGCGAACATGCTGCCGAGGCGGCTCTCGTAGAGCCGCAGCAGTCCGCTGTCGGCGCGCCCGGCGGGCGCCGGTGGGGCCGCCACGCAGTAGATGGCGCACCACGAGGCGAGCGGCAGGCTCCGGGCCGGAAGGCAGCCGTCCGCCCGAATGATCACGAACCGCGCGCGCGCCTGAATTCCCAGCTGGTCGAATTCCGCCTCGGTGTGCAGCGTGGTTGCGAGGACTGCGGGGCACAGGCCCGCCAGGAGCTCGCTGCGCAAAGCGGCGACCGGCTCATCCTGCCACTCGAAGAGGTCCTCGCGGCTCACGTAGCACAAGGGGTCGTGTCCGCGCTCTGCATCGCGGCGCTCCTCGGTGGCACGGGCCGCGAGCAGCGCGGCGAGTGAGTCGTTGAGCGCGCTGTCGACCGGCAGCGCAACCTCCGCGAAGGGTGTCGCGAAGATCGGCATCAGTGTCGTCGCGGGCGCGGTCGGGGCGGTCATGTCTCAATGCATCCTACGGCTGGGCCAGGTAGGCCGCGAGTGCGCCGAGCTCACTGCGGTAGTGGCGCGATCGCCCGGAGGAGCGGCGGTAGATCGGCTCGCGCACCTGCCACACGCTCGCGGTCTTCACTGCCCCGCCGGGCGGCGCCGGAGCGAGGCACGCCTCGTCCCACGGGAGGCCGCAGAAGGCGAGCAGCCGCTCGACCGCCGGGCGCGGGTCGGCCACCAGCTCATCGTAGTTGAGCTCGAGGATCTCATCGGCATAGAGCGCCTTCCAGTGCGCCATCAGCCGCCGGTACTCGCGGTAGTAGTGACCGGTGTCCATGAGGTCGAGCGCGTAGCCCAGGTGCTGATCGAGGTGCAGGAAGAAGATCGACAGGCAGTTGTCGAGCGGGTCGCGCGTTGTATGCACGATCCTCGCCTGAGGGATCAGGCGCTTGATGAGGCCGATGTGCAGAAAGTTGTCGGGACGCTTGTCGGTCACGTGCGTGGCGCCGGGAAAGAGCTGAGCCAGGCCGCTCAGGTAGCGCGACCCGAGCGCCGCGATGCGGCTCTCGGAGAGCGCGGCGAGCGCGGCCGGATAGGGCGCAAGCTCGGTCCGCACGAGCTCCGGCAGGAGCTCGAGCTCCCCGCCCGCCGTCACGAGCGGGTGCGCGGCGAGCAGCTGCTCGGCGAGCGTCGAGCCCGAGCGGAACATGCCGCAGATGAATATCGGGCGGGGACTGCCCGGGGGCGGCTGCGTGCCGCTGGCCGGCGCAGGCTGGGGAAATGCGCGTATGAGCTCTGTGGTGAAGCGCTCCTGCACCGCGCGGTCGTAACGGGCTGCCGCGGGAGCGCTCTCGCGGCTGTCGCGGTTGGCCGCCGCATAGGCGGCGAAGGCCGCCGCATACTCGCCGCAGGAGTCGAGCGCCGCACCCAGCGCGAACCCGAGGCTCGCGCGCTCGGAGGCAGACGCTCCGGGGTCGGCCAGCGCCGCGCGCAGACGCGCAATCAACGGGTCAGCGGGCCGCTCGACGCGATGCAGCAGCGCATAGCGCGCCAGGCTCTCATAGGAGCGGGGGTCGAGCTCGAGGATCCGCACGTAGGTGGCGAGCGCCTCATCCCGGCGGCCCAGGTCCTCGTGCAGGTTCGCGAGATTGCGCAGCGCCGCGAGGTAGCGTGGGTTGAGCGACAGGGCCGCGCGCAATTCGCGCTCGGCGGCCGTCTCCTGCCTGAGGTGGTCGGCGAGGATCACGGCCCGGTTGAGGTGCACCTCCTCGGGCTGCCGCACTCCGTGCGAGAGCGCCTGAGCGTAGGAGGCGAGCGCTGCATCGAAGCGCCGCAACTGGCGCTGCAGGAGCCCCAGGTTGTACCAGCAGTCCGCAAGCTCCGGCCAGCGAGCGAGGATGCGCTCGTAGAGGGTCGCGGCATCCGCCAGACGCCCGAGCTGCTCGAGCCGCGCCGCTTCGCGCAGCAACGGCGCCGGATGCTCGGGCTCGCTCATGCGACCCACAGCCCGACTCGCTCGCAACCGGCGACCGCGCGCCACGCCGTGAGCGTCGGATCCCGCGCGAGAAGCGCGCGTACGGCGTCGCGCTTGTCCTCGCCCGCCACCACGAACAGCGGCTCCTCGACCTGCGCGAGGAGCTCCGGAGTCACGCTCACCGCCGACAGGCCGTCGGGGCGCTGTACCGCGACCGCCAGGCGGCCGCGGGCGCGCTCGAGGTCCGCCTCGCCGAACAGCGATGCCGTGTGCCCGTCAGCCCCGAGCCCGAGCAAGCCGAGGCGGATGCGGACGCCCGAGCGCAGGAGCGCGGCGAGCTGAAAGTCATAATCGCGCGCCGCATCCTCGAGCGGCAGCTCGGTGCGCACGCGCAGCACCGCGCTGGACGGTAGCGCGAGGGCGGCGAGCAGCGGCTCGATCCGGTGGTAGTTGCTCGCGGGCGAGTCGGCCGGCACGTAACGATCGTCCGAGAAGAGGATGTGCAGCTCTGCGCTGCGCGGCAGGCGGGGGCGGGCGCCGAGCGAGCGGTATGCGGGCAGCGGCGTGGTGCCCCCCGAGAGCATGAGCGCAGCGGCGCCTGGAGCTGCGATGAAGTGCGCGAGGCGCTCCTCGAGCGCGGACTCGAGCGCGGAGCGGGAGGCGAAGCGGCGCGTGTCGAGCGTGGTCATGGCTCCCGCTGTTGGGGCCGGGGACGCTCCGTGACGCGCGCCTCCACCTCGAAGGGGCGGTGGCCGCGCAGCCCGTGCAAGGTGACGGTGGAGCCGGGCTTGTGGCGGGAGATGCGGCCGAGGACGTCCTGCGCCCCGTGCGGGCTCGCGCCATCGACCGCGAGCAGCAGGTCGCCTGGCAGGAGGCCCGCCTGCTGCGCGGGGCTGCCGAGGTAGAGGTTGGCGATGACGACCCCGCCCTGCGCAAGCCCGAGTTGCTGCGCCTGGCTCTCGGAGATGTCCTCGGGGGAGATGCCGATCCAGCCGCGGATCACCCGGCCGTGGTCGATGATGTCGCTCAGCACCCCGCGCACCAGGTTCACCGGAATGGCGAAGCCGATGCCCTCGACGCCCAGGCTCTTGGCGACCATCGCGGTGTTGATCCCGACCAGGGCACCGGTCGAATCGACCAGGGCGCCGCCCGAGTTGCCGCGATTGATCGGCGCATCGGTCTGGATGAAGTCCTCGACCGGAGCGATGCCGAGCTGTGCCCGGCTCACCGCGCTCACGATGCCGTGTGTCACGGTTTGCGAGAGTCCGAGCGGGTTGCCGATCGCGAGCACGACGTCGCCCACCTTGAGCTGATCGGAGCGGCCGAGCGGGGCTACCGGCAGAAACTTGAGAGCGACTCTGAGCACCGCCAGGTCGGTATCGGGGTCGCTGCCGACGACATGCGCCTCGGCGATGCGTCCGTCGGCGAGCTGCACGCGGATCAACTCGGCGTTGGCGATGACGTGGTGGTTGGTGACGATGTGCCCCGAGTCGTCGACGATCACGCCGGAGCCGAGCGTGCGCTCGATCCGCTGGCGGTAGCGCGGCAGAAATTCCCCGAACAGCTCCCCGAGGGACGGGGACACGCGCTCGGTGACGACCCGGTCGGTATACACGTTGACCACCGCAGGGGCCGCGCGCTGCACCGCGTCGGCGTAGCTGATGCGCGCGGGGCTGGCCGCCGGAGGGGCGCTGGCCGGCTCCGCGGGGGGCGGCGCGGGGGCGGCGGCGGCAGCGGGGGCCTTGAGCGGCGTGCCGCGCCCGCCGATCAGGTCCGGCCGCATCGCCACGATCAGGAAGGCGAGGGCGAGTCCCCCGACGACGGAACCGGCCACGAAAGCGAGTCCGCGGCCCAGGTGCTCCAGCATTACGACTCCGGCAAAGCCTCAAACTCCGCGCTTGCCTCGCGCGCGCGCGGCTTGCGGCGCGCCGGGGAGGCAGGTTCGTTTGTGTATAATGCGCCGCCCCCCGCAAGGTACGAAACTGCACCCATGCGCAGTCCGCTTCGTGAGCGATGCGCCACGACGCTGCGGCGGGTCGTTAGTAACGCGGGAGAGTGGTGAGATGGCGGATCACGCAGGGGTCGCCGGCGGCGACGAGGTCGACCTGAGCCGGCGCAAGTTCCTCACCCGAGCCACGATCGCCACCGGGGCGGTGGGCGCGGCGTTCGCCGCCATACCTTTCATCGAGTCATGGGCGCCGTCGGAGCGGGCGCGGGCACTCGGGGCGCCCACCGAGCTCGACATCTCCAAGCTCGAGCCCGGGCAGATGACCACCACGGTGTGGCAGCGCTCGCCGATCTATGTCGTGCGCCGCACCCCCGACATGGTCGCGCGCATCGCCGGTCACGACGCGGACCTCAAGGACCCGAACTCCGATTCCTCCGTCCAGCCGGGATACGCCAAGAACCCGTTGCGCTCGCGCAGCGCCGAGTTCCTGGTGCTGGTCGGCACCTGTACGCACCTCGGCTGCCTGCCCAAGCAGCGCTTCGCCGCGGGGGAGCTCTATCCCTCGTGGCCCGGCGGCTTCTTCTGTCCCTGCCACGGGTCGCGCTTCGATCTCGCCGGGCGCGTGTTCGCGGGATCGCCGGCCTCGATTAATCTGCGCGTGCCGCCCTACTCCTATCCCAAGGAGCATCTGCTGCTGGTCGGTGCCGATGAGAAAGGAGCCGCCTGATGACCGTGAAGACCGCCACGGGCGCGGCCGCTCCCATGCCGAAGACCGGCACGGCGCCGCAGAAGGGTCTCTGGGCGTGGCTCAACAAGCGCATGCCCGTCGAGAAGTTCCTCGCCGAGCAGGCCACCGAGTACTACGCGCCCAAGAACTTCAACATCTGGTATTTCTTCGGCTCGCTCGCCGGCGTGGTGCTGGTGCTGCAGCTCGTCAGCGGCATCTATCTCGCCATGTTCTACAAGCCCGGCGAGGCGACGGCGTTCGAGTCCGTGCAGTTCATCATGCGCGAGGTCGACTGGGGGTGGCTGATCCGCTACCTGCACTCGAGCGGCGCCTCGTTCTTCTTCATCGTGGTGTACCTGCACATGTTCCGGGCCTTCCTCTACGGCTCGTACAAGCCGCCGCGGGAGCTGCTGTGGCTCATCGGTATGCTGATCTATCTCGCGCTGATGGCGGAGGCCTTCATGGGCTATGTGCTGCCCTGGGGCAACATGTCCTTCTGGGGTGCGCAGGTCATCATCAACCTGTTCGGCACCATTCCCGGGATCGGTCCGGAGCTGGTGCTGTGGATCCGCGGCGACTATGGCATCGCGGATGCGACGCTCAACCGCTTCTTCTCGCTGCATGTCGCGGCGATCCCGCTGGCGCTGCTCGGACTCGTGGCGCTGCACCTCGTGGCGCTGCACGAAGTGGGCTCCAACAACCCTGACGGCATCGAGATCAAGGAGAAGGTCGGCGCCGACGGCAAGCCGCTCGACGGCATTCCCTTCCATCCCTATTACACGGTCAAGGACATCGTCGGCATCGGCCTGTTCCTGGTGCTGCTGTCCATCACGGTGTTCTTCGTGCCGACCTTCGGCGGGCTGTTCCTCGAGGCGCCGAACAACGAGCCGGCGAACCCCCTGTCGACACCCGAGCACATCGCGCCGGTGTGGTACTTCACTCCCTACTACGCGATCCTGCGTGCGGTGCCCGACCAGCGCATGGGGGCGCTGCTGATGCTGATCGCGGTGATGGCGTTTCTGTTCGTGCCGTGGCTCGACCGCTCGCCGGTGAAGTCCATGCGCTACCGCGGCTGGCTGTCGCGCTCGGCGCTGGCGATCTTCGCGGTGAGCTTCGTGGTGCTCGGCTACCTCGGGCTGCAGCCGGCGGAGGGGCTGTACGTGGTGCTGGCGCGCATCTTCGCGGCGCTGTATTTCGCCTTCTTCTTCCTGATGCCGCTCTACACCTGGCTCGATCCGGTGAAGCCCGTCCCTGAAAGGGTGGTCTACCATGCGCACTGAGGCAGTGCTCGCCGCGGTGTTGCTGACACTGGTGGCCTGCGCGCCGCAGCGGCTGCCGGCGGCCGAGGAGGCCGGCGGCAAGCTCGGCGCCGACTGGGAGAGCTGGCGCGCCGATACCAACGTCTCGGATCTCGCGTCCGTACAACGCGGTGCCCGCAACTTCGTGAGCTACTGCCTGGGCTGCCACTCGCTCAAGTACCAGCGCTGGTCGCGCCTCGGCGCCGACCTGAAGATCCCGGGCGAGCTGCTCGCGAAGGACCTGGTGCCGCCGGGAGCCAAGGCGACCGACTACATCGAGACGCGCATGCCGGCCGCCGACGCCGAGGCCTGGTTCGGCAAGGCGCCGCCGGACCTGTCGCTGATGGTGCGGGCGCGCGGCAAGGACTACATTTACCAGTTCCTCACGACCTTCTACGTCGATCCCACGCGGCAGACCGGTGCCAACAACCTGCGCCTGCCGTCGACCGCGATGCCGCACGTTCTCTCCGAGCTCGAGGGACTGAAGAGCGCGGAGTTCCGCAACGTCGTCCACCGCGCGCCTGGCGGCGCGATGACCGAGGAGAAGGTATTCGACCACTTCGAGCCGCTTGCGCCCGGGCGGCTCAGCCTGTCCGAATATGGTGGCTTCGTGCGCGACATAGTGAACTTCCTCGACTACGTGAGCGAGCCGATCCAGCTCGAGCGGCGGGCGCTCGGCGTGTGGGTGGTGCTGTTCCTGCTGGTCTTCAGCTGGCTGGCATGGCTCGTGAAGCGCGAGTACTGGAAGGACGTCCACTGAGCGCAGCGGGCGACCGCGGGAGCGGAGCGTGTCGAGCAGACGATCCATCATGACGTTGTTCTCCGCACCCGATGACCCGTGGAGTCATCGGACGCGCATCGTGCTGGCCGAGAAGGGCATCAGCATCGATATCGTGAGCGTCGAGGCGGGCCGCTTTCCCGAGGACCTGCTCGACCTGAACCCCTATCACAGCGTGCCGACGCTCGTGGACCGCGACCTGGTCCTGTACGACTCGCGGGTGATCATCGAGTATCTCGACGAGCGCTTTCCGCACCCGCCACTCATGCCGGTCGACCCGCTCACGCGCGCGCAATTCCGCCTGGCGCTCTATCGCATCGAGCGCGACTGGTACAGCGTCGCCAAGCAGATCGATCAGGAGCCCGACAAGAAGCAGGCGCTGAAGCTGAAGAAGATCCTGCGCGACACGATCCTGCAGAGCACGGAGCTCTTCAAGATCAAGCCCTTCTTCCTCTCCGATGAGTTCTCGCTGGTGGATGCGACGATAGCGCCGATCCTGTGGCGGCTGCCGCACTACGAGATCGACCTGCCGCCGCAGGCGCAGCCGATCGAGAAGTACATGCAGCTGGTGTTCGCGCGTCCGGCGTTCCGCGAGGCCCTCACCGACAAGGAGCAGGAGATGAGGCTGCTGCGCTGACCATGACCCGGGTGCTACCGAAGCGGCCGTACCTGCTGCGTGCCATGCATCAGTGGATCACCGAGTGCGGCAACACGCCCCACGTGATCGTCGATGCCGGGCGCGACGGCGCCGAGCTGCCGCGCGCCTACGTCAAGGACGGCAAGATCGTCCTCAACCTGAGCGAAGGCGCCACGCAGCGCCTGCGGCTCGGCAACGAGGATGTGGAGTTCGACGCGCGCTTCGCCGGGGTCGTGCATCACGTCAGGTTCCCGGTGAGCGCGGTGCTCGGCGTCTACGCGCGCGAGACCGGCGAGGGCATGGTGTTCTCGGAGCAGGACCTGGGTCCCGAGCCGCCCAAGCACCCAACCCCGGCCGAGGAGGGCGGCGCTCGCCGCCCGCAGCTCAAAGTCGTCAAGTAGCGCGCGTTTTTTCTTCCCGGCGCGTCTTCGCGCCGGCTATATGTACGCGGTTCGCGTCTTCGCGAACCGCGTAGATCCTGCGCGCGCCAGCGCGCATAGAAAGAGTCGGCCTGTAAGCCGGGTTCTGTCGAGGGCAATCATTCCTCTGGGATCCACGTCGCCGTGGACCTCTAGCGGCCTACCCGGAAGCGCGCGCGGATCGGCGCTGCGCGCCGCCGTTTAAGGCGCGCGCGGCTTCCCTATTTGGCCTTGCTCCAGGTGGGGTTTGCCGTGCCGTCGCGTGTTGCCACCGACGCGGTGCGCTCTTACCGCACCGTTTCACCCTTGCCGGTCCCGCGAGGGACTTGGGCGGTCTGCTCTCTGTTGCACTTTCCGTGGGCTCGCGCCCCCCAGGGGTTACCTGGCACCCGATCCGCCGGAGCCCGGACTTTCCTCCACCCCTGCCATTGCTGGCGGGAGCAGCGACTGCCCGGCCGACTCTTATGCGGCAAGATAGGGCGGCGGGGGCGGAAGTCAACTGCCCTACGGCATCTCCTCGTCATCGGGGGGCGGAGCCGCGCGCACGAGTCCGGCGCCGCCCCCGCGGGTCGCGAGCGCATAGGCGGCGGCGCGCGTGGCCCCGGTCAGCGCTGCCGCAGTGGCCGCCGCGCGGCCCGGGGGCAGCTCCCGCAGCAGTATGTCCATCGTACGGCGCAGCTCCGCCCCGCCGACGGAGGCGGCCGCGACCGGGGCTCCCTCAACGATCAGCGTGAGCTCGCCCCGCGCGAAATTCTCTTCCGCGCGTGCGCGCGTGAGGAGCTCGCCGAGCGGGCCGCGGTAGAGCGTCTCATGCGCCTTGGTGAGCTCGCGCGCGACGACTGCCCGGCGGTCGGCGCCGAACTGAGCCGCGAGCTCGGCGAGCGTCGCCTCGATACGGTGCGGCGCCTCGAAGAACACCAGCGTACGCGTCTCGTGTGCGAGGCTCGCGAGCGCGGCACGGCGCTCGGCGGCGCGCGCGGGCAGGAAGCCCTCGAAGCAGAAGCGATGCGTCGGAAGTCCGGCCACGGCCAGCGCCGCGGTGATGGCCGAGGGTCCGGGAATCGTGTGGACCGTGAAGCCCGCCTGGGCGGCGCACCTCACGAGCTCGAAGCCGGGATCCGACAGCAGCGGCGTCCCGGCATCGCTCACCAGAGCCACGTCCTCGCCCTGTGCGAGCCGCGCGAGCAGCTCGGGCACCCGCTGCGCCTCGTTGTGCTCGTGCAGCGATACCAGCGGCGTGCCGACACCGGCGGCCTGGAGGAGCAAGCGCGTGCGCCGCGTGTCTTCGGCAGCGACGACCGAGGCGTCTTGCAGCGTCTCGCGCGCGCGGGGGCTCAGATCGGCGAGGTTGCCGATGGGTGTGGCTACGACGAGCAGCCTGCCAGGCGCCTTGACCATCTATAATCCACGCCCCCTTGAGGTTCAGTCATCCTGCGCGCCGACGAAAGGGTCTTCAACCGATGCTGTTCGCCCGTTGGATTGCCCGCTGCGCCGCGGTCGCGGCCGCTCTCGCCTTGAGCGGCTGTCCGAGCCTGACGGCGGTGGGGCCACCACCCTCGCTCGATCGGGCGACGAGCCTCGAGCAGTCGGGAGATGCGGCCGGGGCCGCGCGCGTCTACGAAGGGCTCGCCGCGCAGAACAGCGGAGCCGACCGCAACGGATACCTGCTGCGCGCGGGGCATGCCTGGCTCGCCGCGCATCGCCCTGACGAGGCGGCCCGGGTGCTGGCGGGCCTCGAAGGCAGCCTCAATCCCGACCAGCAGACCGAGCGCGGTCTGCTTGGCGCCGAGCTCGCGCTCGAGCGAGGCCAGACCCAGGAGGCGTGGCGCCAGCTCGCCGCCATGGCGATTCCCGCAAGCGCGGCGCAGGCCGCGCGCTACCGCGACCTGAAGGCGCGCGCCGCAATGGGCGCGGGTCACCCGGAAGCCGCGCAGGGCCTGGTGAGCGAGCAGGCGCAGGTGGTTCCGCACCTGGCGCTGCTGCTACCGGTCACCGGCCGCACCACGGCCGCCGCCGTGAGCGTGCGCGCGGGCTTTCTCGCCGCCTACTACCAGGCGCCCGCTGCCGAGCGGCTGCGCGTGCGCATCTACGATACCGGGACGCAGAGCGTCGCCGAGGCGCTGAGGAGCGCGGCGGCCTCGGGCGCCGAGCTCATCGTCGGGCCTCTCACGCGCGAGGAAGTGATCGCCGCCGCGCAATACGCCCTTGCGCGTCCGCCGCTGCTGGCCCTCAACTTCCTGCCGCCCGAGACGCCGCCGCCCACGCGCTTCTATCAGTACGCGCTTTCGCCCGAAGACGAGGCGCGGCTCGTCGCGCGGCGCGTCCTCGCGGATCATCACCGGCGCGGCGTGGCGCTCACGCCCGCAGGTGACTGGGGCACGCGCGTGCTGGCGGCGTTTCGCCAGGAGCTCGAGAGCGGCGGGGGCGAGTTGATCAGCGCCGCGACCATCGACGCGAGCCGCACCGATTACTCCGAGGCCGTGACGCAGAGTCTCGGCATCAGCGAGAGCCAGGCGCGTTACCGGCGGCTGGAGGGGATCCTCGGCACCAAGCTGCAGTTCGAGCCGCGCCGCCGCGCGGACATCGGCTTCATCTTCTGTCCGGCGCCGGCCAACACCGAGCGGCTGCTGCGCCCGCAGCTGCGCTTTCATTTCGCCGGGGACATACCCACCTACGCCACCTCGAGCGCATTCGAGCCGGACGTGCGCGCCAACCAGGATCTCGACGGACTCATGTTTCCCGACATGCCGTGGATGCTCGGCGGCGATCTCGCCGACGCCGTGCGCGCGGCGGCCCGGGACGCCTGGCCGAACGGCGGACTGTCGCGCAGCCGCCTGTTCGCCTTCGGCTTCGATGCCTATCGCCTCGCGGTGGCGCTGCGCAACGGGCGCGGTGACCTCAGCGTCGAGGGGCTCACGGGACGACTGAGCTTCGACGCCGAGCACCGCATTCGCCGCGAGCTCAACTGGGCGCAGCTGCACGACGGGGAGTTGCGGGCGCTGCCGGCGGCGACACCCTGACCTGAGCTGAGACGGGCACGGATGCTCACGCAGCGACAGCTCGCCGGGAGACGCGCCGAGGATCTGGCCGCGGAGTACCTGCGCGCCCGCGGCTGCGAGATCCTCGTGCGCAACTACCGCCGCCGCCTGGGCGAGCTCGACCTGGTGGCGCGGGACGGTGGCGTGCTCGTGATCGGCGAGGTTCGCACGCGCGCGCAAGCGCGCTTCGGCTCGGCCGCCGAGAGCGTCGACCGGCGCAAGCAGCGGCGCATCACGCGCGCCGCGATGCAGCTCCTGCAGCAGCGAGCCGACCTGGCGCGGCTTCCGGTGAGATTCGACGTGATCGTGGTGGGGGACCTCACGGCCGCTGAGCCGCGGATCGAATGGATCCGGCATGCCTTCGAGGTGAGCTGAGTCGCTTCGGCGAATGCCGCCCCACCCGGAGCGCGTGCGCGAGGTTTCCCGGCCGGCGAAGCGCGCGGAGCCGTCCAGGCAGCGAGCTTCTGAGCCACTGTATAAAGTTCGCCCGCCAAGCTGCTGATTGCTATGAATGAAATCAGACCCGAGCGCGCACGAGCGGCGCTCAGGACTGGTTTTTTCTACATAAGTCGTTGTGACTGCGACGAATTTCTCACTTTTTCCAATTGACATAGTTCGTGCCCGGTTCCTATAGTGGCGGCCGGTGGGAGAAAGTGGGGGGAAATGGGCGATCTATCGCCCTACAGGTCATGTTCCGCGGTGCAACAAAGATCACCCTGGACGACAAGGGGCGGATGGTCATGCCTACCCGCTATCGCGACCAGATCGCGGGCCTTGCCCAGGGGCGGTTGGTGGTCACCGTCGACAAGGACCAGTGTCTCCTCATCTATCCCCTGCCCGAGTGGGAGCAGATCGAACGCAAGCTGATGAGCCTGCCGAGCCTCAATCCGACGGCCCGGCGACTGCAGCGGCTGATGGTGGGCCACGCGACTGATCTGCCGCTCGACGGACACGGCAGGGTGCTGCTGCCGCCGGAGCTGCGCGAGTTCGCGAAGCTCGGGCGGCACGGGATGCTGATCGGCCAAGGGAACCGCTTCGAGCTGTGGGACGAGTCGCGATGGAACGAACGGCGCGACCTGTGGCTCAAGAATGAAGAGGTGGCGACCGATCTGCCGTCCGAGCTCGAGTCGCTGTCGCTGTAAATCGGAAGACGAGGGGCGGCCGGGCTGCCGCCTCGGGTGGATTTGGGCCAAAGGCGCGCCGCTTCTATGGGGGATGAGCACACACCGGTGCTTGCCGCGGAGGCGCTTGCGGGGCTGGCCCTGGAAGCGGACGGTTACTATGTCGATGCGACGTTCGGGCGCGGCGGCCACACGGCACTCATACTGCAGGCCCTGGGCCCTGAAGGCAGCGTGCTCGCACTCGACCGCGATCCGCAGGCCATCGCGGCCGGGCGAACGCGCTTTGCCGACGAAATGCGGCTTACGCTCGTCCATGCGTCGTTTGCCGATCTCGGTGCGCTCGTGCCGCTACACGCTGAAGGTCGTGCTTGCCGGGGCGTGCTCTTCGACCTCGGCGTGTCCTCACCGCAGCTCGACGACGCGCGCCGCGGCTTCAGCTTCCGCGCCGACGGCCCGCTCGACATGCGCATGGACCCGACACGCGGCGAACCGGTCTCGGCCTGGCTCGCTCGGGCGAGCGTCGACGAGATACGCGAAGTGATCGCCGGCTTCGGCGAGGAGCGCTTCGCGCGCCGCGTGGCCCGCGCGATCGTCGAGGCGCGGAACGAGCGTCCGCTCACGCGCACGGGTGAGCTCGCCCAGGTGGTGGCGGGCGCGGTACGCACCCGCGAGCCCGGCAAGCACCCGGCCACCCGCACCTTCCAGGCGCTGCGCATGTTCATCAACGACGAGCTGGGACAGCTCGAGCGCGGCTTGAACGGCGCACTCGCCTCGCTCGCGATCGGCGGACGGCTCGTGGTCATCACCTTCCATTCGCTCGAGGACCGCGCGGTCAAGCGCTTCATGCAGCGCGAATCGCAGCCCGACCCGGCGCTCGCACATCTGCCGGTGCTGCCGCCGCAGGCCCGGCCGGCACTCAAGCTCATCGGCCGCAAATGCCGACCGAGCGAAGCGGAGCTCAAACGCAATCCACGGGCGCGCAGCGCGCTGCTGCGCGTCGCGGAGAAGATCGCGTGAGGCAGCGCATCCTGCTGCTCCTCGCCGTGCCGCTCCTGTGGCTGGCGGTGCTCGCATCAAGCGCGGGCGCGATCTACTGCGAGCACCGCGCACGCGAGCTCTTCATCCAGCTCGAGGCGCTCAACGCGCGGCGCGACAACCTGCAGATCGAGTGGGGCCAGCTGCAGCTCGAGCAGAGTGCCTGGTCGAGCCACGCGTTCGTCGAGCGCGTCGCCAGCGCGCGGCTGCACATGGCGATGCCGCCTCCCCACGACATCGAGGTCATCGCGCCATGAGGATGCGCAGCGCACGTGGCGATCCGGCGCCGCGCTCGTTCCGCTGGCGCGCCCGCGCGCTGCTTGCCGCTCTGACGCTCGCCTGCGCGGCGCTGCTGTGGCGGGCCGTGGATCTGCAGCTGGTCGATCACAGTTTTCTCGCCCGCCAGGGGGATGCGCGCTTCTCGCGCGTGCTGCAGATCGCCGCGCACCGCGGCACCATCACCGACCGCTACGGCGAGCCGCTTGCGGTCAGCACCCCGGTCGACTCGATCTGGGTGAACCCGGGGGAGCTCGCGCTCGTCAATGAGCAGATCCCGCGCCTTGCGGGTGCGCTCGGGCTCGACCGCCAGGAGCTGGCGCGCCGCATCACCAGCAATCTCGATCGCGAGTTTCTCTACCTCGCGCGCGGCCGCCAGCCGGCCGAGGCGGCCGAGATCAAGGCGCTCGGGATTCCCGGCGTGTATACCTCGCGCGAATATCGCCGCTACTACCCGGCGGGCGAGGTGAGTGGCCATCTGCTCGGCTTCACCAACGTGGACGACGCCGGGCAGGAGGGGCTCGAGCTCGCCTTCGATCACTGGCTCGCCGGCGAGGCGGGCGCCAAGCGCGTGATCCAGGACCGCTACGGCCGCATCGTCGCGAACGTCGAGAGCATCCGCCCGGCGCGTCCGGGGCGCGACCTGGTGCTGTCGATCGACCTGCGCATCCAGTATCTCGCCTACCGTGAGCTCAAGGCGGCGATCCGCGATCAGCGCGCCCGCGCCGGCTCGCTCGTCGTGCTCGACATCGCCACCGGCGAAGTGCTCGCCATGGTGAACCAGCCCGCCTACAACCCCAACGACCGCGAC